>NZ_BOOW01000019.1 GCF_016863435.1 Sinosporangium siamense | reverse complement strand
ACGCGGCGGAGACCGGCCGTGGCCGGCAGAAAGCGCCCCAGCCCGCGCCCCCGGCCATCACACCGGAGCGTGGAGGCGCACCCGGCTAACGCGCCAAGGCGCGGATGCCAGAGGTCCGCGATCAAACCCGCGACCACCGACGCGGGGTGTGCGGGAGACCGGCCGACGAGGCCGCGCCGTACCCGACGACGCGGGCGGGACTCCAGTGGTGGCGGCTCGAGGGCCCACCCCCACGATCCCACCCCTGCCCCACAGCCCCGGCCACCACGCCGGGTCGCGGGTGTCAGAGGTCCGCGGTCAGGCCCGCGACCACCGACGCGGGGTGGCGGAGATTGCCGACGAGGCCGCGCCGTGCTCGGCGGCGTGGGCGGGGCTCCAGTGGTGGCGGGTTGAGGGCCGCCCCCACGATCCTGCCCCCTGCTCCACAGCCCCGGCCACCGTGCCGGGGTGTGGGGGTCAGAGGTCCGCGATCAAGGTTGCGACGACCGACATGGCGCGGCGGAGGTCGGCTGAGGAGGCTGCGCCGTAGCCGATGACGAGGCCGTGGGCGTGGGCGGGGCCCTGGTGGTAGCGGGGGAGGGCTTCCAGGAGTACGCCGCGTTCGTGGGCGGCCTCCACTACGTGGGGTACGGCTGGCGCGGGGAGTTCGGCCACGACGTGGAGGCCGGCGGTTTCGCCGCGTAGCGGGCACAGGCCGCGGAGGGCGTCGACCACGACGGCGCGGCGTCTGGCGTATTCGAGGCGCATCCGGCGCAGGTGGCGTTCCAGGTCGCCGCGTTCGAGGAGGTGGGCGACGGCGGCCTGGGCGGGGCCGCAGGTGCGGTCGGCCAGCTTGTCCCGGGTGCGGGCCACGGCTTCGAGCAGTTCGGCTCCGGCGACGAGCCAGCCGACGCCGACGTCGGGCCCGAGGGACTTGGACAGGGTGCCGAGCAGCACCACACGCGCCGGGTCCAGGCCGTAGAGCGCGGGAAGGGGCGCCACGTCGTAGCGGAACTCCGCGTCGTAGTCGTCCTCGACGACGATCGCCCCGGTGCGGCGGGCCCAGGCGAGCAGTTTCTCCCGCCGCGGGATGGGAAGCCGCCCGCCGAGCGGATATTGGTGGGCCGGAGTGGTGTAGAGCACACGCAGCCCGCCGGGCAGCCGTTCGACGATCACGCCGTCCTCGTCCACGGGGCACGGCACGACGTGGGCGCCGCGCGCGGCGAAGACGTTGCGGGCCACGCCGTATCCCGGGTCCTCGACGCCGGCGAGGTCGCCGGGGCGGAGCAGGGTGGCCGCGACGAGGTCGAGCCCGTTGCCCGTGCCGCGGGTGACGAGCACGTCGGCGGCCCCGGCCGGCACCGCCCGGGCCCGCCGCAGATAGGCGGCGACGGCCTCGCGCAGCCGGGGCAGGCCGTAGGGGTCGGGTTCCTCACGGGGTGGCACGTCGGCGGCGCGGCGCCAGGCGCGCCGCCACGCCGCGTCGTCGTAGTCGCGCACCCACGGGATGCCCGGTCGCAGGTCGATCATGGCGGGCGCCGTACGCTGTCCCGGCGGCCCTGCGGCGCCCGGGCCGGGGTCGGGGGGCGGCGTCTCGCCGAATCCGGCGACGTAGGTGCCGGAGCCGTGCCGCCCCTCCAGCCAGCCTTCGGCGTAGAGCTGCTGAAAGGCCTCGGTGACGACGGTGCGACTGACGCCGAGCTGCTTGGCCAGGCCGCGGCTGGAGGGGAGCCGCTCGCCGTGTTTCAGTGTGCCTTGGCGCATGGCCGCGCGCAGGGTGTCGCCGAGTTGCGTGGCGAGCGGTGTGCCCGCGGCGCGGTCGAGTGAGACCGGCAGATCGATGTGGCGGCGCTGCGGCACGGTGGTCTCCTCTTCCGGCGTCGTCGATCCCATGCCCTTTTGGCCCTCACTGTGGCGACCTCTGCGGCGCGCACACGGGTCACCCCGGCTCGCGACCCGGCTCGGACAGTGTCGGGTGCGGAGAGCACGGTGGTCACCACGGTGCCCAGTGGTCCCCCGAAAAGGGCTAATAGTGGACATATTTCATAGGTCCACTATTACCTATGGTGAGCCTCATGCTCTCAGCGACACCCCGCACCGCGCTCGGCCGCTCCAAGGAGCGTGGCCAGAGCGACCGCCAGGCGCTCTACGACGTGCTCGACTCCGGCCTTATCTGCCACCTCGGAGTCGTCGTGGACGGCACGCCCATGGTGGTCCCCACAGGCTACGGGAGGGTCGGCGACACCCTCTATGTGCACGGCTCGACCGGTGCCCGCTCGCTGCGAGCCGCCGAGGGGACCGAGGTGTGCGTGACGGTGACCCACCTCGACGGCATCGTCCTCGCGCGGTCGACCTTCAACCACTCGATGAACTACCGCTCGGCGATGATCTACGGCACCGCCCGCCGCGTCACCGACCCGGACGAGGTGATCACGGGGCTGTACGCGCTGACCGAGCAGCTCTCCCCCGGCCAGTGGGACGCCGCGCGCCGGCCGAACCGCAAGGAGCTCGCCGCGACCGCGGTGCTCGCGCTGTCCCTGGCCGAGGCGTCGGTCAAGGTGCGCCAGGGGCCGCCGGAGGACGAGGAGGAGGACTACGCCCTGCCCGTCTGGGCGGGTGTGCTGCCGATCGTGACGTCCTTCGGCACCCCCGAGCCCGACCCGAGGCTCACCGGGGACATGCCCGTGCCCGACCACATCGCCGGACGGCGTTAGCAGCGGCAGGCCACCGCGAAAAGTACCGAAAACGCCAGGCCCCGCCGTACCCCTAGTAACTGAAGAAAGACGTCCAAATACCGAGAATTCATCCGGCTCGCAAACCAGATCGAGTAGCTGCACGTCATACATGTGGCGTGAAAAGCGAAACGTGCACCACCAGCCGGACTGGAGAGCGGTATGTCGGCCAGCGGTGAATGGAGAGTGCCCGGTTACACCGAGGTGAGCGAGCTCGGCGCGGGCGGCGGCGGCCGCGTCGTCCTGGCCGTCCACGACGAGTCCGGCAGCACCGTAGCGATCAAGTATCTGCCCTCCGACCTGCGCCGCGACCCACGTTTCGCCGACATGTTCGGCCGCGAGGCCAGGGTCCTCGCCGAGGTGAACGACCCGAACATCGCGCGACTCTACGAGTTCGTCCAGAACGACCGCGGCGCGGCCATCGTCATGGAGGCCGTGCGGGGCGTGTCACTCCGCGCCCTGCTGCGTGAGCACGGCGGGACCGGCCCTGAGGCGGCGCTGGTCGTGCTCAAGGGCTCCCTGCTCGGCCTGGCCACGGCGCACGCCCTCGGCGTGGTGCACCGCGACTACAAGCCGGAGAACGTGCTCGTCCAGGCCGACGGCGCGAGCAAACTGGTCGACTTCGGCATCGCCGTACGCCGCGGCGACGCCGCGCCGGTCGCGGGCACTCCGCCCTATATGTCGCCGGAGCAGTGGAGGGGCCTGGCCGCCTCACCCGCGACCGATGTCTACGCCGCCACCGCGGTGTTCTTCGAATGCCTCACCGGGCACCGGCCGTATCAGGCCACCGTGCACACGGTGCTGATGCGCCAGCACCAGAGTGCCCCGATCCCGGTCGAGCAGGTGCCGGAGCCCGTGCGGGGGCTCGTCGCGCGGGGGCTCGCCAAGGAGGCGCTCGCGCGGCCGGACAGCGCCGCCGCCTTCGTCGCCGAGCTCGAGCAGGTCGCGCTCGCGGCCTACGGCGAGGATTGGGAGGAGCGCGGACGCCACCGCCTGGCGGCGCTCGCCGGGCTGCTCACGGCGCTGCTGCCGCTCGGGCCCGCCGTCCCCGATACGGGCACGACGTTGTTCCGCACGCTGCTGCGCGCGGCGCGGCGGAACGGGCCGAGGCTCGTCACCGGGTTGAGCGTCGCCGTGGTCGCGGCGGGGGCCGCGGCCTATGTGCTGGTCAACGCCAATCCGGCGTCGACCACGTTCGACATCGTGTCGGCCTCTCCTCCGGCCTCCTCGGCTCCCGCCGTACCAACGCCGCAGGACGACCCGCAGGCGCCCCCGGCCTCGCCCTCGCCGGAGGCGAGCAGCACCGTCTCGCCCACGGACCCCCTCGGCGGCTCCGTGCCCGACGCGCCGGATCCGTCGCCCGAGCCCTCGGGCATCGAGGTGCCGGGCACACCCCCGGCGTCCGCGCCTCCCACCTCGCCGCCGCCTGCGACGGCACCCCCCACGACAGCGCCCCCGACCACCGCGCCTCCCACTCCCGAGGTCTCCTCCCTGCGCCTCGCCGGTCTCGCGGTCGACGGCACGACCGCCGCCGGCACCGTGCACGTGAGCACGACCGGCACGGGTACGGTCACCCTCACCGTGCGCATGACCGTCGCGAACCGCGTCGTGCACACGCGCCGGATCACGCTCGACGGGGCGACGTCCTACACCCGCGCCTTCCGCCACGATCTGAAGGTGCGGCCCTGCGGCCAGACGGTCGGCATGACCGCCGAGAGCTCGCCCGCGGCGGCGGGCGGCACCGCGAGCGCGCAATATGCCGTGCCGGCGTGCCCGACGGAGGTCACCGGGCTGCGTCTGTCCCTGGACGTGGCCGACCCGCCGGCGAGCGGCGTGCGCGCCGCCGTCGACGTCGACACCAGCGGGCCGGGCGATGTCGCGCTGACGGCCGACTTCCGGGCGGGGGGCGACACCGTCGCCTCGCGGGCGCTGGAGCTCGGCGGGCAACGTTCGTATGCCCGCGTCTTCACCCACACCTTCCGCGAGCGGATGTGCGGCAGCATCGTGAGCGTCACCGTGCGCGCGAAGAGCGAGTCGAACTCCGCGACCGAGACCGCGCAGGCCCGCGTGACGTGCCCGGCCTCGGTGACCGGCGTGCGCATCACCCGTGCCGCCGTCCCGCGGAACCTCGGCACGGCCTCCGTCGCGGTGACCACCGGCGGCACCCAGGCCGTGACCCTGCGCGTCGCCTTCAAGGTGAACGGGCAGACCCTCGCGACCGCGGCTCGCACCCTGTCGGGCGACACCTCCTACAACACCACCGTGCGCGCCGCACTCCCCTCGCTCAAATGCGGCACGACCTGGACCGCCGTCGCGTCCACCGTGCCCGCCGCCGAGGGCGGCGGCGACTCCTACACCGGAACCACTCCCGAGTGCCCGCGTGACATTCCGTCGCCACCCGCGCCTGCGGAGCCGCCCACCCCGTCGCAGGGACGATCTCCCGCGCCGGACGGGCCGGGAACCGACAGCCCACGCTAGACCACTCTTTTTCCCCGCTTCCCTCACCAGGTCTGTCGCCGATGCGTGGAGCGGGCTAACCTGCTCGAATCCGGCCTCGCACTACGGGTCGCTCGTAGAGCTTGAAAGTGCTCGATGACCGGTCATTCAACGTCTAGTCACGATCGATAGACGCAAAAGCGACCCGGCTCACTAAACTACGATCCATCTATCTACCGGTGGGCCCCACAACCAGAGGGAGACCGCTTTGTACGGCATGCCGACAAATTGGCGGATTCCTGGCTACACCGAGGTCCGCGAGCTCGGAACGGGAGCCGCGGGGCGAGTGGTGATGGCCACGCGCGACCACGATGGCACCGAGGTGGCCATCAAGTATCTATCGGAACAGCTCAGAGGCGACGTCGGATTCGTCGCGAGATTCCGCCACGAGGCCCGGCTGCTCGCCTCCCTGGACACGCCTCACGCGGCCCGCTTCTACGAATACCGGGAGACCGGCGAGGGCGCGGCCATCATCATGGAGCTCGTCGAGGGCGTATCACTCCGGCGCGTCCTCAGCGCCGAGGGACCCACAGGACCGGAGGCGGCACTCGTCATCCTCAAGGGTTCGCTTCTCGGCCTGGCCGCCGCGCACAGCGCGGGGCTGGTCCACCGGGACTTCAAACCGGAAAACGTCATCGTCGAGGGCGGCGGCACGAGCAAGCTGGTCGACTTCGGCATCGCCGTACGCGCCGGAGACGGCAACAATCCGGCGGGCACCCCGCCCTACATGGCGCCCGAGCAGTGGGCGGGCGCCCCGGCCGGGCCGGCGACCGACGTCTACGCGGCCACCATCGTGTTCTTCGAGTGCCTGACCGGCGAACGCCCGTTCCGCGGGCAGAACGTCGCCGCGCTGGCCCGCCAGCACCAGAGCACCCCGCCGCCGCTCGACGAGGTTCCGGCGCCGCTGCGCGGCCTCGTCGAGCGCGGCATGGCCAAACATCCCGCGGACCGGCCTCCGTCGGCGGAGGCTTTCCTGGCGGAGTTGAGCGACGCGGCGCTCGCGGCCTACGGCCCCGGCTGGGAGGAGCGGGGGCGGGACCGGCTCGGTGCGCTCGCCGGGCTGCTCGCGCTGCTCTTCCCCACCCCCGCCGCAGTGCCCGACGCCGCGACCGGCCTCGCCCACACCACGCTGCGCGGCGGGGCCCGCATGGGCGGCACGGCGATGAAGGTCGCGGTCGGACTGGGCTGCGCCGCGCTGATCGCCGGTGTCTCGATGACGGTGGTGGCGAACACCAACGGGCCCACGTCCTTGCAGGCGCAAATCCGTACTCTGTCGCCGAGTCCCTCACCGGAGAGTCCGGCGCCGGCCACCGAGACGCCGCCGCTCGACCTCGAGGTCGCACCCGAAGAGCCGCCGAGCGCGGCGCCCGCCGAGGTCGACTCCGACCCCGGCACGTCGTCGGTGTTCTCAGCCCCGGCGCCGCCGACCCGGCGCCCGCCGCCCTCGGCGAAGCCCGCCCCGAGCCGCGCCGCGCCGCCCCCTCGCCCGCCACGGCCTCCGTCCCCTTCGGCCTCGCCCACCCCCACGGCCGAGGAGGAGCCCAACGCGGCGGGCGACCTCGCCCCGAACCGGAGGGACGACCCGCCGCGGCCCGAGCCTCCGGCCCCCACGCCTCCGCCGCCCAGGCCCACCCCGGCCCCGACGCGCAGCACACCCACGAGTGATCCGACCCCCACCGGCGAACCGACGCCGTCGGAGACCCAGTCCGAACCCAGTGGCGAGCCCGAGACCCCTTCCGAGAGCACGACGGGTTCGTCCGCTGCCCTCGCCGGGACGGCGCTGATCACGACGGTGACCCTTCCGATCACGTTCGCGATCCGGCGAGCGACTGGTCGACATCGGAATAATCGGAAACGGCGGTAGAGAATGGCGGAGCGGGGGGTTGTCGCGGGATTTCAGCTCACGCTGAAGTCACGCGCGGCGGAACTCGGCACCTGGACGGACGCGCGGGGACCGGACGGAGTGCTCTCCGGAGCGCTGCTGTTCGACGAACGGCTGCTGGCCGAGCCGGCCGCGCGGGAGCGGCTGGTCGCCGCGGTGCTCGCCGACCGCGATCTCCAGCGGCGGGGCGTCGCGGGGCTGGTCCCCGTCGCCGACCTCGTCGGCGGCGGGAGTGAGACGTGGCTGCTGACCGGCCGCGCGGTCACCCCCGTCGTGGCGCATCTGCTCGCCCCCGCGGGGAGCGGCCCGGCGCCCGGCGTGGCCGAGGCGGTCTCGGTGCTGACCGACACAGCGCACACGCTGATCGCCGTGCATGAGGCCGGGCTTACGCACGGGGCGGTGCACGCCGGCACCGTGGTGATCGGCGAGGACGGGTCGGCGCTCCTCGCCGAACGCGGCCTCGCCGACGCGCTGCGCGGCCGGGCGCCCGCCCCAGAACGCGACCTGTCCTCGTGGTCGTCCCTCGCCCGCAGCCTCGCCGGCACGTGGGCCGCGGGGTCTCCGGAGGCGGCGAAGATCCTCGCCGACGCCGGGCGGACCGCGACCGGCAGGGGGCTGGCCGAGGCCCTCGGCGTCCTGTCGGCCGCCGGACGGCCGGGCCGTGCCGTACTCGCGGCGCTCGCCCAGCAGCGGATCGAGCCGACGGGGCCCTCACCCGCGGTGACGGCGGGCATGCCGGACACCACGGATGTGGTGGACGAAGGGGAGATCGTCACGCTGCTGGGGACGCCGGGGCCGATGAGCACCGGAGCGTTCAACAGCACAAACGGCACGAACGGCCCGACCGGCCACAACGGCGATCGCGATCGCGAAACGGGGGAGGAGATTCGGTTCGGGCCCGGTGTGCCGGGGCCGACGGCGGCCGAGGACATCTGGCGGACCGGGCGTGAGCAGCTCCAGACGGTGCACGCCCAGAACGACCGGCCGAGAGCCGCCCGATGGCGGCGCGGCCGTGCGATCGGAGCGGCGCTCGTGGCCGCGGCCGTCGTGATCGCCGTGATCTTCGTGCTGTTCAACCGGGGGCCAGCGCTCGCGGTGTCGTCGGTGGACGTGCGGACCCCGAAGAAGACCCACGGCTGCGGGGCGACGATCATGGTCACCGGGACGATCAAGACCAACGGCGCGGGCGGCACGGTCGACTACGAGTGGCATAGAAGCGATAAGAAGGCGCCGATCCGCGGCACCGAGACGGTCACCTCGGGGGCCACCTCCCATGAGGTCAGCCTCCGGTGGACCGTCGACGGCCAGGGGGACTTTCGCGGCATCGCCACACTGAAGGTGCTGTCGCCCGTCACCGACGACAAACCCATTCAGGACAAGGCCAGCTTCACCTATAAGTGCTAGTTCGATCTCTGCGGCGACCCGGCACGGCTAAACGGGCGTTCCGGGTCGTGCAATGCATGACAATCCCATAGTTACTAGTCTGGCGCCATGACCACGCAGACCCCCGCAGGTTGGTATCCCGACCCGTATGGCTCACCACAACTCCGCTGGTGGGACGGGAACCAGTGGACCGACGCCACGCATCCACTGGAGGCGACCCCCGGGGGGGACCATCCCACAGCGGGCTCCACCCCCACCATCGCGAATCCGCTCCCCCCCCAGCCCCCCACGCAGCCCAGCGACAGCGGGCAACTCAGGCAGCAGTGGAACCCACCCGCATGGAGCGGGCCCCCCGCGGGTGGGCAACCGCTCCCCGGCGGACAACACAGCGGGCCCTATGCCCTGCCCGGCGGCCCCGGGCAGACCGCGCAGATGCCGCTCCCGGAGTTCCAGTACGGCGGGCCCCCGCCGTCCAAGCGCCCCACCCTGTGGCCGTGGCTGCTCGGCGGCGCGGCCGCGATCGCCGTCGTGATCGCGGTCATCGTGGCCGCCGTGATCTTCGCGACCAACAACGACGGCGGCCCGTCCGCGAGCGCGGTCACCCCCGCGCCGGTCGAGCCCAGCCTGCCCCCGCCGTCGACCGAGCCCCCCACCGAGCCTCCCGCCACCCAGGGGCCCTCGGCCTTCCCGCAGCCCCAGGACAGCCGCATCACCGACCCCGCCACCGGCCTGTCCTACGCCTTCCCCGGCACTCCCTGGACCGTGCCCGAGGCCGCCAGGGTCAACCCGGCCCCGCCCCCCGGCCAGGAGCAGCAGCCGCGTAATCCCTTGCTGCCCGTCTGGACCAGCGCCATCCAGGCCGTCTCCCACGACAACTACGACGGCCAGGGCGGTATCTGGATCGGCAACGTCTACACCGCGCTGCTGCCGGAGGCCTACCCCTACACCGGGCCGAGCAGTCTCAAGGCGACGAGCGCGCAGGTCTTCACGCTGTTCAACCAGGTCTTCTACACCATCGAGCACGACTACCGCGTGCTGCGGGACAAGGAGATGAAGGTCGGCGGGCGGGACGCCCACGTGATCGAATTCGAGCTCGATTTCGGTAAGAAGGCCGAGGACAACGGCTGGAACTGGCGCATGGAGAAGGGCGCGATCGTCCTGGTCGACCGGGGATCGGGGCAGCAGCCGGCGCTCTTCTACATGTCCGTCCCGGACAATCTCAAGCCTGCCACGCTTCAGCAGGTGCTGAACTCTCTCAAGAGCTCGTGAGGGGAGCACTACGCTGGGAGGCATGAGTGACCTGCTGGTCTGGATCGACTGTGAGATGACCGGGCTCGATCTCGGCCGTGACGCGCTCGTGGAGGTGGCCTGCGTGGTCACCGACGGCGAGCTCAACCAGTTGGACGAGGGGGTTGACGTGGTCATCAAGCCGCCCTCCGAAGCACTGGACCAGATGTCGGAGGTCGTGCGTGAGATGCACACCTCCTCCGGCCTTCTGCGCGCCCTGGGTGAGGGCGTCACCCTGGCGGAGGCCGAGAGCCTGATCCTCGACTACATCAGACGCCACATCCCCGAGCCGAAGAAGGCCCCGCTCTGCGGCAACTCCATCGCCACAGACCGCTCCTTCCTCGCCCGCGACATGCTCTCCGTGGACGGCCACCTGCACTACCGGATGATCGACGTGTCCTCCATCAAGGAGCTCGTCCGCCGGTGGTACCCCCGGGTCTACTTCGCCGCACCCGGCAAGCAGGGCGGACACCGGGCCCTCGCCGACATCACGGAGAGCATCCGCGAGCTCCGCTACTACCGCGCCGCGATCTTCGTCGCGCAGCCCGGCCCCGACTCGGCCACCGCCCGGGACCTCGCGGAGACGGTCGCCACGCCGGGGAAATCAATGGCGTAAGAGGTCCCAAAGACCGCTACACTTTTCTTGTACCTGCTCAGGCGGGCACATGGTGGGTGTAGCTCAGTTGGCAGAGCGCCAGGTTGTGGTCCTGGATGTCGTGGGTTCAAGTCCCATCACTCACCCCATGGAGGGCCTGATCGCCGCTTAGCGATCAGGCCCTCAGTCGTTTCCACGCTCTTCCATGCCTTGCCGTACGGCGAAGGGGCGTGCGTAGCCGACTCCGATCTCGTTGTCCACACCCAGGTAGATCGCGCCGGTTGTCCTCCTCGCATCTGGCGTAGATCGTCCGCAGCGTGCTCCACCAGGTTCAGCGGAGTTCCTGGCGTTCTGCCGTTTCGCCCAGACGATGGAGCAGGTGCGCCCAGCCATCGCCGGTCTCCTCTTCGAGTACGGCCGGCAGATCACTGTGGCGCGGGGTGAGCTTGGTGCCGTCACTGTCCGGGGTCAGGGTGACTTCGACCCGGGATGCCTCTGGTGCCATGCCGGGCGCTCCTGGTGTGGCCTCCCAGCCGAAGGTGAAGACGAGACGTTCGTACGGCACGAGCTCCACGAACCGTCCGCGCGTCACCGGGCGCGGGCCCTCGTGCATCGCAACCTGGGAGGTGCCGCCGGGGCGGGCGTCCGGCCCGGCCGTTCCCCACCATCGCGCCAGGAGGACTAGTTGCGGCGATGGCGACGCTGTTCTTCGCTTCGCGTTCGGTGAGGACCTGGAAGAGGAGCTTGGCGCCGTGCCGGTCGAGTTCCAGGTAGCCGAGTTCGTCGATGCAATCAGCGAATGGTCCAGCCGCCGTCGGCCACCACGGCGGCGCCGTGGATGAACGATGACTCCTCGCTCGCTAGGAAAAGCGCGAGCGCCGCGATTTCTTCAGGCCGGCCATGACGTCCCGCCGGAACGCTGTTGATCGGCTTCATGAGTTCTTCGTCTCCCACGGAGAACAGCTCTCGAGTCATCCCGGTCTCCACTGCCCCCGGGCAGATGGCATTGACCCGGATACCCTTGGAACCATAGTCGGATGCCAGTTCCCGCGTTAGAGCGAGGAGTCCTGCCTTGGACGCCGCATACGCGGCACCGAATCCTGCCACGAAGCTGGCAATTGAGCAGGTATTCACAATTACGCCACCTCCGACTTCCAACATCGAAGGAAGTAGCGCCCGAGACACTTGATAAGGCCCTGTGAGGTTTACTCCGATGACCCGGTCCCATAGATCTTCTTCTGTTTCCAGCACCGGCACATAAGTGCCGGGCAGTCCCGCGTTGTTCATCAGGACGGTTATCGGTCCCCCGGCGAACTCCATGCTGCGCTCAACCGCCTGCTCCACGGCGGTTCGCCTCGACACATCAACCTGGACCCCCAGCACTTCCGCGCCCGCGTCGCTCAGCCGCGAGGCCGCCAGGTCAAGAGATCGGATATCGATATCCCACAGAATTACCCTTGCACCTTCGGCTGCAAAGCGTTCCGCCGATGCCAACCCGATACCAGACGCTCCGCCGGTGATGACGGCGGTCTTCCCCGACAGTTTCCCCACTACCTCGTCGCGCATCCCGGATGTCATGTCGACGAACCTTTCATGCAATGATGCACCCGCGTCGCCGGGCGGTTCCCGACTAAGATGTGCCGCCATACTCGATGGTTCGAGCTTGGATCAGAAGCCCTGACCTATGGATCAGTGCCGAGCGCTGATCACCTGCGGCACCGACACGCTCTTGAGACCCTCGACCCCGAACTCCAATCCATATCCGGATTGCTTGATCCCACCGAAAGGAATCATGGGATGGACACTGCCGTGTGCGTTGATCCATACCGTTCCAGCCTCCAGACGCGCAGCGACTCGGCGGGCGGCATCCACATCGGAACCCCATACCGAGGCACCGAGACCGACGTCGAGGGCGTTCGCCATCTCGATCGCGTCGTCCAGGTGGCGATACCGCACGATCGGAAGCGCGGGGCCGAACTGCTCTTCTGAAACGAGAGGATTGTCATTGTCGACATCGGCCACGAGGGTCACGGGGTAGAAGTTCCCGGGAGCCTCCAGGTCTGGGTTCCCTCCGACCAGCACTCTTGCGCCGGCTGCGCGCGCCGAGTCGACTAGACTCCGGACCTTATCGAACTGCCTTCGGTTCTGCACAGGGCCAAGGAGGCTTGCTTCCTCCAGGCCATTGCCCATTGGGGTTTCCTTGGCAACCCGGATCAGTTCAGTGCACACGGCTTCGTATACATCGTCGTGTACGTACAGTCGCTTCAGCGCCGCGCAGGTCTGCCCTGCGTTGATGAACGCCCCCCAGAAGATCTCATTGGCTACGGCAGAAGGATCCACGTCCGGAAGAACAATTCCGGCGTCATTGCCCCCCAATTCGAGCGTAAGTCGCTTCACCGAATCGGCCGAATCATGGATGACATTGCGTCCGGTCGCAGTGGATCCGGTAAACATGATCTTCCCGACATCGGCATGCCGAGCAAGACGAGAACCCACCTCACCGTTTCCGGTGATCGGCACAAGGACATCCTCGGGCAGGACACCATTGATGATCTTCACCAGGGCGAGCACGCTCAGCGGCGTATACTCAGAGGGCTTCACCACCACCGAGTTGCCCATTCGAAGCGCTGGAGCGATCTGCCAGACCGTGATCATCATGGGCCAGTTCCAAGGCCCGATGGCGCCCACCACTCCGATCGGGCGATAGTTCAATTGTGCGTGAATTACGCCGTCATCGAAGACGGTCTCGTCTGGCAATGCGGTGCCGGCTGTCGCCCGTAGCCAGGCGACGGACCCGGCTACTTCGAATCTCGCATTTGCTCCGTTCAGGGGCTTGCCTTGCTCCCGCGTGAGCAGTTCGGCAAGTGGCTCGGCTGCGGACTCGACGGCGGCAGCCGCACGGACCAAGAGGTCCGCACGGTCTTCGTCGGTCCGAGCGGCCCAGGCCACTTGAGCAAGCCGAGCACGTGCAACTGCCGAGTCGACGTCGGCGGTTGAACCCATGGGCGCCCTGCCAACGGTCGCACCAGTGGCGGGGTCGAAAATCTCTCTGCCCGACGGGTCGGTGATCTGCCGCAAAAGGTCGTCTAATGTCAGCACCTGTCAGTTCTCGCTTTCGTTGCGTGGACAGCAATGGGAGAGTGCTAAACCCGGAAACGGTGGGTTTCTTCCGGCCCTGAACGCCGCTGCGACCCCTGACGGTCGGCTCATTGGATCTGCGATCACCTGATGTGCTATTACTCTAAGTAGCCCGACAGCCGCACGGCCCAGTCCAGGCCCCGCCCCATCCTCCAGACCAGTCGCGCCAACGATCTCTCGAGAGCCGTCGCCGGCGAAGTAGTAGCCCTGGTCGGCGAAGCGCGACCCATACGTGTCGATGAACCGCTGGTAGTCGCCCCACGGGGTGCGCAGCATCGCCGGCCACGGCTTGGTCACGACCTGGAAGCCGCCCGAGCCGTCCGGCACCGACTCGCCGGCGTCCAGACGGCCAAGAATCCTCCACACCCTGGCCGACCCCGAGCTCGCGGGCCGTCTCGCCTTCGCGCAGATGGACCAGCACGAGCACGGCCTGCTGAACGGGATTGAGCCGACGCCAGACGTATCCGGTGGCCCTGCGGTGGCGGCGGTCAGACCGGCGACGTACTTAAGCGGCTGAGGAGACAAATCGACGGCGGCACGGTGGCAAAGCACTCGAAGCCTCTGGTTCTGCTGGTTCAATCTTGGTCGATCGACCCACCTACCAGGGGCTTCTCTACGTCACGAGCGGCTCTCCATCTCAGGGATGCCGATGAGGGACAGGCAGGACCTCGCCGATGGATCGGCGGATGGCGAGGGGGAGGTGATCTAGGTCGCCGGTCGTGAGCACGGCGGCGATGTGGCCATCGGGTCGGATCAACCACATCTCACCCGGTCGGGCGTTAAGCGCAGCCACCAAGCCACCGCCTGGGTCGATGTCGCTTAGTCGGAGCACCGAAGTAGGCGCGTCCGTGACCGCGGTCACGGCGGCGGTGACCCTTGCGGTGTCGACGCCGTCGGTGGTGAGAAGCAGTAGCCCGTCACGCACCAGTTGGCGTAGCCGCGTGACAGCAGGACGGCCCGCCACCGCCACCGGTGCGTCCGGCACGAGGACGCCAGGAACGGCTGCAGCCGGCTCGCCACGGAGCGGTCGCCCAGTGAACCGCCGATCCGGGTGCAAGGTGGTGAGTGGCGAGGCGATGTACCAGTACGGCTCGGCGAAACGACCCGAGTCGACCTGGACCTGCGCGTCGGGATCTGTCATGGCATCAGCCAGGAGTCGCGCTCGGCGGGCCCGCTCCCGCTGGTCGCGGGGAACCAGGAAACGCATGGTTGCGCTGGTGACCTCAAGGTTCTCGCGAGCCGCCGCCAGCCGCTCGGCGTCGTAACTGTCGAGCAACTCATCAGGAGACCAGCCTCGCAGGACGAACGCGAGCTTCCAGGCGGCGTTTTCCGCGTCCGCGATACCCGAGTTCAAACCTCGAGCACCGAAGGGCGCCACCAGATGAGCACAGTCACCTGCCAGCAACACCCGACCGACCCGCATCCGGTCCACGCAGCGAGCATGGAACTGGTAGACCGACTTCCATACGATCTCGTAGGGTCGGTCACCGGTGATCGCCCGGATCCGAGAATCAAGGCGGCCGTCGGCTACTTCCGACTCCAGGTCGAAGTCCGCCGGAACCTGCCAGTCGATCCTGAAGATCGAGTCCGGGCACGGGTGGATCAGCACCTGGCGGCCTGGGTTCCAATCGGGGTCGAAGTAGAAGCGGCGCTCGCTCTCCCACCCGGGCAAATCGCTGCGAATGTCGCAGATCAAAAAACGGTCATCAAAGCTTTGCCCCCCGAAGGAGACGCTCAGCATCTCCCGGATGCGATCGCCGCGGGCACCGGCAGCCGCCACCGCATACGGTGCGCGGAAGCGCACCTCGCCATCTGCCGAGGCGCAGGTCAGCAGCACTTCGTCATCGAACTGGTCCAGCGCCACAACGTCGTGCCCCCATCGGACCTCGATCAGTGACTGCCTACGGATCTGCTCATCAAGAACCTGCTCGGTACGGCACTGCGAGACGTTGACGAATGGCGGCAACGGCGAGTGCACCCGGTCGACGAACGACCACTGGCTGAGCACATGGTCGCGATAGAACGTCCGTGCCGTGGTCCAGGTCAGACCGTCATCGGCTATCTGCTGGGCACCGACGGCGGACCAGATGTCGAGCACATCGCGCTGCTGGCAAATCGCTTTGGAGCCGATCGCGTCCCGTTTACTACGGGCGTCGAGCAAGACGACCGGAATACCCCAGCGGGCGAGCAGCAGGGCCGTAGTTTGTCCGACAGGACCGTTGCCGATGACGGCGACTGGTCGACCCGAGTAGCGAGGAGGAGGCACCAGCGTCACCCTTGGAGCTCTGCCCAGACCTCGCGGTCCCGGTCCGCCGTCCAGATGCGTGGCCAGTCGATCCCATCGAGTTCGTCCCACAGCCGCGAGACGTCGAACGGAAGGCAATGTTCAAAGATCGGCCAGGCGCCGAACTGCGGTGCCAGCTTGTCGTGAGTAGCTGTGAACGCCTCCTTCAGCGTCCCACCGCGCGCGTGCACTGCACCCACCTCGTCGCGCATCACGAGTAGGAACTTGCGGGTCTGCTCGATCGCAGCATCGACGGCCTCACGCCCCTTGGGCACCACCCCGCGGCCACCCACGAGCGTCTCCGCTCCGAACTCCTTGACACGGTCGAGTGTGGACGTAGACCAGTCCTTGTGGAAGGCGTCACCCGTGTAGAGCGCCGCCTCGGCCTCTACCAGATCACCGGCGAAGAGCACCTTCTGCCGTGGCAGCCAAGCGACGATGTCACCCGCAGTGTGGCCGCGACCGCAATACTGCAAGATCAGCTCGCCTCGGTCGCCACCGAGATCGATCCGCATACGATCGGAGAACGTGACGTCTGGCCAGGTCAACCCCGGCACCGATTCGGGCTCGCGGAACAGTCGGGGCATTCGACCGAACTCGCTGTCCCAGTCCTGCAGTCCACGCTCCTCAATCAGCTTGCGCGTGTTGTCGTGCGCGACGACCACGTCGGCGTCAAAGGCAGACGCACCCAGCACGCGGACGGCGTGGTAGTGCGACAACACCAGGTACCTGACCGGCTTGTCCGTGTGCTCACGCAACTTCGCCAGCCAGTCCCGCGCAGCGGCGGGCGTCGCGCGTGCTTCAAAAGCGACAACAAAGTCCTCGCCCTCGATCGCGCCGACATTGGGGTCGCCCTCCGCCGTCAACGCATAAACTCCCTCAGCCAGCACCTCCAGAGTCTCGTCCTTCGCACCCAGATCCGCGGACGACGCGAAAGGCTTGGTAGCCATACGGGTGATTCCCTTCTGCCGTTAGAGCCGATGGTGACGAGAAACATTCCGGCGGCAAGCTCGGAACTCCTCGCCGTGACGTCGTGAAATGTCAGCGCGGTCCGAAAACAAGGAAGATCTTTCTGAGTTGCTCGTGTACTTCCCAAACTCCAGTCCAACCTGGGGGGAACACTGCAGAGTCACCTGAGGCCAGAACCACTGGGGGTTCACCATCGCGCCGGACGGTCATTTTTCCGGCTAGGATATGCACGAACTCTCCATGCCGGTCGAACTCCCAGCGTGATTCTCCGGGCTGGCACTCCCAGAGGCCAACCTTGATGGCATCATCCTCAGAATTGAATATCACCCGGCTCCGGGTATCGATTGGCGAGCCGCCCAGCGGCGTAGCCATCGGCGGCTCCAATGGACGAGTTGGGAGATCCGCCTCAAAGGCATCCTTCGCCTGGAAATAAACCGTCACCGCATACTCCGATCGTATCGACGCCCTCGCGCATCTGCCGAAAGGACGTGCCTCGTCAAGCGTCCCCGTAAATTCTGTTGGCCGTCTCTGCCAGGCTCCCGACGATGTCGCCGTGGCCGTCGGCTAGCTGACTCAGCGGCAAACAGCGTGAAATGAACCCGTCAGGCCGCAGGAGAAGCGCAACCCCCGATGTCGCCTCGCCGAGCACTCGTGTCCGGGCCGTGATTGCCGCTGTCGTGAACTCCTGATCGATCGAATCGCCGCCAAGATGACGCACGTTGACAACGACGCGGTCGCCGACCGGCTGCTGGATCGTGACCACCATTGGGTGAGTGCCGTAGGAGTCTCGCAACCGGCGGATGCCACGCGCGCTCCCCTCGGCAACCGGGAGATCGGGCATGAGTTCGCCTGGCATGACCGCGAGATCCTCAAGCCCCGACAGGCCGAGCATCGTGAGCCTCGACTCCGGAACTCCCTCTGGACGATAAAAATGACCGGCATCCACCAGGCTTCGGGCGGCAGGTATACGCACACCGACTGCCAGGGTGACGTCTCTGCGCCACCTGCCCATTCGAGTCGTCGGCGCCATGAAGGCTGCGGTCTTGGATGTGACGCCGAAGTGCCGCGAAGCGACTGATCGCCGCTCCTCGTGATACGTCTCCAGGAGCGCCGGCGATGCCTGCCCCGTGAGCACCATTCCTAGTTTCCATGCGAGGTTGTCTGCATCTGCCAGACCCGAATTGAGTCCGCGCGCGCCATACGGCGCGTACAGATGTGCAGCGTCTCCCACCAAGAAGCAGCGCCCGACTGAGAAGCGTGAGGCCATCAATTGCTTGAACACGTACGAGGTCGACCACGTCACCTCGTAGTCGTGCTTACCCACCATGGAGCGGATGCGTTGATCCAGCGTTCCGTCACGTGTCTCAGCCTCCAGGTCCGGGGGCTTCCCGACCTGAAAGTCGAGATGCCAGAGCGAGAACGGCTGAGGATGGATGAGCGCTGTTCGTCCGGCGCCGCCGGGAGGATGGAAGATGAAGCGGCGCTCGTCGGCGAATGGTAGGTCTGCGCGGATATCGACGATTAGGTAGTGATCGTCGTGTGCATGACCTTCGAATCGAAGCCCTAACGCTTTCCGTACGGCAGAACGAGCACCATCACAACCCGCCACGTACTGTGCGACGACCTGGCTGCCATCCGAAAGCTCTGCGACGACGTGGTCGTCGCGCTGACGAAGCCCCTCAAACGCCACCCCAAGCCGCAGATCCACTCTCTGCTCCCGCTCGACCTGCTGGAGCAGCAGGCGCTCGGTCTCACTCTGGGGAAAATTCACCGCGGTGGGATACCCATACGGATCCGGCTGGTCAAACTCATCGAACCTAAGCTCACGGTCACGCACGAACACACGTGAACCCCGAAGCCGGATCCCCTGCTCAGCGACCGTTCGCCCCACCTCGACTCGGTTAAGGATCTCGAGTGACTCACCGTGCATCAGGACGGCCTTGGAACTCAGCCTGATCTCGGTGCCCGCAGGGTCGACGACAACACTGTTCACGCCATAGCGGGCGAGCAGCAAAGCCAACGTCATCCCGACAGGTCCTCGGCCAACGATGAGGACGTCAGTGACCGTCTTATCGCTCACGGTAGGACAACTGCCCGCGCCGAGATCTCGACAAGGAACTCGGGACGGGCCAGACCCGCCACCACCACAAGCGTGCTTGTCGGCTTGACGGGCCCGGTGAAGAACTGGACTCGCGCATCGTTGATCGCAGCTAGGTAACTGCGGTCTGTGCAATAGGTCGTGGTCTCGATTACATCGTCGATCCCGACGTCGGCGGCCTCGCACACCGCTGCCAGATTGGCAAAGATCTGATCCGCCTGTTGACGAGCGTCGTTCACGCCCTTGACGCGCCCTTCAGCGTCCACCGATACGAGCCCCGAGATCACTAGCTCATTTCCCTGCCGAACGGCATAGGAGTACGCAAACTTCACGGGCAGCTCGGACGGAAGGACTTTGGGGGTGATCGCCCGCCGCGTCATGCCTGCCCCTCCAAGTCCAGGTCGGTCCAGACGTTTCGGGGTGTCCACCATCGAGGCGCGTGAGTATCCTCGGCGATCTGGGCTGCCGCGAGATACCCGGGGAAGCCAGTGATGTTGCCACCGGGGTGCGCACTTGACCCCGCCAGATACAGGCCCTCAATCCCAGGAACGGCGTGGCCGCGCATTCCAGGGAATGGACGGTCGACCCCGCGCTGCCCAGGCCCGAACCAGCCGTGATACAGATCGCCTCTTTGCATGCTGGGGAAGCGACGCTCGGTGTCCAGCGGTGAGCCTGCGAAGGCTCCCAGCAGATTCGCTCCGCCAAGGTTGGGTGCGTAACTCCGCCAGAAGTCCAGCACGATCTGAAGCTGGCGATCCTTGTAGGAATCCCAGTTCGAGGCGTCACCCCCAAGCGCGTACGGCGTCTTCTGCCACATGTAGGCCGCGTGGTGCCCCGGTGGCGCTTGGGAGGGGTCGTGCACGGTCGGACAGCCACCGATGAGCATCACCTCATCAGAGACCACGCCTCGGTCGGCATTGTCGTAGAGGCGAAGGACGGCGGCTGGATCCTCAAGCCCCAGGAAGGTCAACCGGGCCTGATTGATGTCTGGATTCGTCTCGGCGGCTGTGTAATCAGGAGCATCCTTGAGCGAGACGTTGACTCCGAAGATCTGACCGACCTTCTGGTACTTGAAATCATTGGTCTTCGTCGTGAGCTCGGCCGTGGAGTCGTCACCGAGGAGCTGCAGGAAGGTCTGGTGGGGGTTCAGGCTGCTGGCCACAAAGCGGCGAGCCCGGATGACGCTTCCATCCTCCAATTCAACTCCCACTGCACGGCCGGCCTCGATGAGGATCCTTCGAGGCGTCGTCTGCTCCATGATGTGGCCCCCGTGGGCGTACACATCGTGCTTCAAGGCTCGGGCCAGGGAGTAGGAACCCCCCACAGCAATCTCACCCGGAAGCTGAGACGCCAGGAATGTCGGGATCACATTCCCCTGATCTTGTACGTTCACGTCAACTTCGCGGATGATGCAGTAGTAGAGCAGCATGGCCTTGACTGCATCGTTCTCGAAGGTGTCGTCGATAAACTGTCGCGGGGACAGCGCCGCGTACTTCAGGTAGCGTCGACCGACATCTGATTTTTTCAGGATCCGGTCACGCTCCTCGAAGGTGACGGCCGGCGACGACATCTCCGGGCCCACGATCTCACGCACAACATCGCGATGCTCGATCGCGATCGTTCGCCATGCCTCCGCATCCCGCTTGGAGAACTGAGCGATTGATTCCGCTGTCTTCTCCACTGACTCGTACCAAACGATGGCTCGACCATCGCGCTGAATGCTCGCGATCGACGGATCGGGCACGACGAACCGTACCCCCCAGTCCGCAAGTCCCAGGTCGTTGAACCACGCGGACGAGGAAACCCCCTTGAGCGAGACCGCATGAGTTCCGTGGAAGAACCCGGCGAGTGAGTTGTCCTCGGGCGTTTGCAGTCCACCACCCGCGTGCTGCCCTCTGTCGATCGAGAGGGTGCTCAAGCCGGCGCGGGCGAGATATGCCTGAGTAATCAGGCCGTTATGTCCGGCACCGATAATGATGCCGTCGTACTCCTGTTTGTACCCCACAGTGTTTCCTCTCCTCGATGATCAGCGAATGCTGTGTACTGAACGGCTTCCTAGGCGCGTCCCAAGAACGCGAAGCGACGGCGGTTTCAGGTGCTGGGGTCGGGGGGTCTCCGCGAGGGCAAACCGATCGGCCGGCTGACCGGTGATCAGAGCGCCGCGATCGTGGTCAGCGAAAGCAAGTGAGGCGGCGGCAGTGATATACATCGCCGGCGCGTCCGAAGTACCACGCGTCCGCTGGAGTCAAGCCGAGTCACCGATACCTACAAGGGGGTCGGCCTCCGTAAATGGCGAGTCAGACCCACAAGCGACCCTGACGCCCGCCCTAATCCACGACTGCAGCGGCGTCGCGGCGTCCGCCGCGGCCGTTCCCCACAGATCCGCGATGCGTGGCGTGATCCAGCTGTGCACCTGTGGCTGAGTCGCCGGCCCCATGCGCCAATCGGATGCAAGTGACCATCGTCGACGTCTGGACTGTCGGCGTGCAGTCCGGCGAGCAGCAAACCGAGGGAGTTGACCGATGCCGAATGGCCCGAACGCCTGGCTTACGTCGGCCCACTCCTTGACCATGGCAGTGCGTCCGTCGTTGCACAACATCGCTGTCGCCCCAGGCTGGGCAGGGTTCGATGTCCGGATGGTTGCCCGAATGAGAATCTGCGCCTGCTGCCGTGAAGCCATGTAAGGAACTCTAGAAAGCAGCACTGGTTCGCAGTAAGGTCCAGTTCCATGTTGGCAAACCAGTCCAGTTATGCCGCCGACCTCGCTCTCCCCGACTTACCTCGGCGCCCCGAGCGGACGCTCACTGGGCGCTTGGCTGGATCGCTCCAAGACGCCATCCGGAGTCGACGGCTTCGCCCTGGAGCGCCGGTGCCGTCCTCACGCGCGTTGGCGAACCAACTCGGCTGCTCTCGCTGGGTCGTGGTACAGGTCTATGAACAGCTCGTTGCCGAGGGCTTTCTCACCGCGACGCCCGGCGGCGCGACGCGGGTCTACGACCTTCCCGGCCAGAGCCGGCCCCAGGCCATCGAGCCTCCAGCCTCTACTCTTCGATACCGGATCGACCTTACGCCGGGCCAACCCGATCTCTCCGCATTCCCCGCCAGCGCATGGTTGCGCTCGACACAGCACGTGCTCGCCAGCATGGAGTGGGACTCACTGAACTATGTGGACCCCTCCGGTCATCCGCACTTCAAGTCCACGATGAGCGAGGTTCTGGGCCGCGGACGCGGAGTCGTGGCCCAAGCTCAGCAGATCCACGCGACGGCCGGCGCCTCCCATGCGATCGGCTTGATCTGCCGCGCGGCCGCCCGCCACGGGCATACCCACATCGCCGTCGAGGAGCCCGGTTGGCCACCGCTCCGCGCATTTTCCGAAGCTGCCGGCTTGAAGCTCGTCCCGATCCCGGTCGACCAGCATGGACTTCGTGTCGATTTGCTGGAACAGAGCCCTCACGTTCGCCTGGCCCTTGTCACGCCCGCACACCAGTTCCCCACCGGCGTGGTGATGTCTCCCGAACGCCGAAACGCCCTACTCCAATGGTCGGTCGCCGTGGACGGTCTGATCATTGAGGACAGTTACGACTCCGAGTTCAGGTATGACAAGCGACCGCTGGGCTGCCTTCAGAGCATGGCGCCAGACCGAGTCGCCTTCGTCGGCTCCACCACCAAGCTGCTGGCGCCCAGCCTGCGCTTGGGTTGGCTGGTTGCCCCGCCTCAGTGGAGCCCGCTTGTCGCAGCCGCGCGGGAAGGCCACGATCTCGGAGTATCAGCCCTCATTCAGCTCACCTTTGCCGATCTCGCCGGTAATGGACAACTCGAGCGCCACCTCAACCGGTCCCGGCGTCTCTACAGGGCAAAGCGCGCATGCATGCTCGATGCACTGTCCACCCACCTTCCCCACCTTCAGGTCGTGGGTATCGCCGCCGGCCTTCACCTGCTTGCACGGCTGCCGGCCGGAAGCGACGAGCGACGGATCACCGCGGTCGCAGCACGACATGGGGTCAAGGTCTTCGGCCTCGAACGGTACGACATGGGTGTCAGCCGTCAACGTGGTTTGGTCCTCGGATATGCGCGCGCAACGATGCCGGCCATCCAGGAAGGAATCAGAATTCTCAGCACCTGCATGTGATATTCAACTGGGCCGCGACCACTTGGGCGCGCTGCAGGCCGCGGCTGCCTGCGGCCTGCCCTCCTCGCCGACAGCGGCTACGACGGCGCCGGAACCGGCATCGCTTAGCTCCTGACCGACAGATCAGAAATCGATTCCGGTGCCCTCAGGCGGATGAACTCCTTGTAGCCCCGGCCGGCGACCTCATCGGACAGCCGACGGAACTCTCCCACTCCGCCTAGATACGGCATGAATACTCGATTTCCCGATCGTCCATATCGCACATACCACGAGTCATGCTGCGCGAACAGGGTCTGAGAGGCCACGGCGTCCACGTGCGCCACCCACTTGGCCTCCTCCTCCTCGCTCACCATGACCGCGGACGCCCCCTCGTCGCGCAGCGATTCAATCATGTCGACAATCCACTCGACATGTTGTTCGATCGAGACCATCATGTTGCTGAAGACGGATGGACTGCCAGGGCCGGTGATCATGAAGAAGTTCGGGAATCCGGAGACCGCTACGCCAAGAAACGTCTTCGGCCCGTCCTCCCACTTTTCTCTGAGCGAGATACGGTCGGCACCGACTATCTGCATTCGGTCCAATGAACCAGTGAACGCCTGGAATCCAGTCGCAAGGACCAGCACGTCGAGATCGATCGAACGACCGGCAAGCTCGACCGACCGAGCACCGAACCCCGAGATCGGCTCTTGACGAAGATCCACCACCTCTACATTAGGGCGATTGAAGGTCTGATAGTAGTTGGTGTCGACGCAGGGCCTCTTCGTTCCGAGAGCATGGTCCCAAGGCGTCAACCTGTCGGCGACAGCGGGATCGTCTACTATTGCGCGGATCTTGTCTCGAATGAACTTGGCGGCGATCTCATTCGCACGCTTGTCGACCAGTACATCGGCGTAGGCCCACACCAGGGCTGAGCCGCCGGATTCCCATCGACGCGTCAGCTCCTTCTGGACATCCTCGGGGCGCTGGTCGACCAGATTCAGCCCCGTCACGTTCGTGTCATAACCCGACGGGTGATGCTTAGCCGACTCGCGAATTCTGGCCGATTCCACACGGAACGCCGCTACTTCGGCAGGCAGCAAAGGCCGATTCCGGGCGGGCATAGAAAAGTTCGGAGTTCTTTGGAGGACCGTTAAGCGCGACGCCGAACGTGCCAGCTCAGGGATCACCTGAATTCCAGAGGACCCTGTACCGACCACAGCCACATTCATGCCGGATACATCCACGCCGTCTTCCGGCCAGTCGCTCGTCCGCACCACCTTGCCGTCAAAGTGCTGCATTCCTGGCCATTCGACCGGACGCGCGGCTGACAAACATCCCGTGGCGGCCACCAGATACTTACTTCGGATGACGCTTCCAGAGGATGTTCTCGTCACCCACTCGGCCTTGTCCGGTTGATAGACAGCGGAAACGACCTCGGTATCCAGGCGAATGTTGTCCCAGAGCCCGTACCTGTCGGCAACTGCACGGGCGTACGAGAGAAGCTCGGCTTGGGCTGGATAACGTTCGCTCCAGTTCCACTCCTCATTAAGCTCTTCGCACCACGAGTAGGTGTAGAACAGGCTTTCGATATCGCATCTAGCCCCCGGATACCGGTTCCAGTACCACGTCCCGCCGACATCAGACCCACGCTCCAGAGTGACGCTGGTGAACCCTTTCTGCCTAAGCATGTGCGTGGCGTACAGTCCGGCGAATCCCGCACCGATGACAACGACATCGTGCCGCTCATCCACCATCACGCGCTCGCCCCCTCTCCACTGATCCCGGAGCTGTCATAGACTCCCTCGCCGACATTTCGTTCATCGTCCGCGATATCTGGATCGACTCCCATGCCACGCCGCAGGGCCTCCACTTTGGTTCGATGCATCCGGCGAGACACCCAGGCGCTCGGCGCGATCAACGACGATCCGTGGAAGGTTCCTGGATAGACAACCAGCTCTGTCGACACACCGGATGCCAGGAGACGACGCGCGTACTCAAGGCCCTCATCGCGCAGAGGATCGATCTCACAGATAGCCACGTATGCTGGAGGTAGATTCCTCAGCGATCTCGCACGAGCCGGGACCGCATACCCCGAATCGTCCGGAGAATGACCGCCGAGATAATGGCGCCAACTCCAAGTCGCGTTGGTTCGAGTCCACCCGGGAGCGAACGCCAACGTTGTCATCGAACCGCTCTGCAGCCGGTCATCAAGCGGTGGAATCCCCAGATACTGGAAGCAGATCGCCGGCCCGCCCTCATCTCGTGCTCGGAGAGTGGCGGCGGCAGCGAGGCACGCCCCCGCGCTCTCCCCGCCGACGGCGATCCTGCTCGGATCGATCTTGAGATCTTCTCTGCGCTCCACCACCCAATCCAGGACGGTCCTGAGGTCGTCCAGTGCCGCGGGGAAGGGGTGTTCCGGCGCCAGCCTGTAGTCGACACTCACGACGACACACCCCACATCTTGGGCGATCTCCCGTGCCGCAGCGTCCTCAGAGTCGAGGCCGCCGAGTACGAACCCACCGCCGTGGAGATAGATCAGACATGGATGAGGTCCATCTCTCTTAGCCCCGTAGTAGAGACGTACCGGGACCTCACTATTTCGACCTGCCTTTGCAATGTCGTCTCGGACCATCATGGTGGCCGAGGGCTCTGCTTCCGTCACCAACCCTGCGAAGGTTTCCCTTGCCGTCCGGACATCGCTGAAATCGAACGTGGGCAGACCATCAGCCAGGGCGTCGAGCTCCGGATCGATCCTCATGCCGCCTCCTCTTGAGCGACGGGCAACGAGCTCTGGCGCGATCGCGACTCCAGCACCAGAGCGCACCCGATCGTGACTATCAAGCCGACTGCTGCTGCGAGAAGCATCGAATCCATGCCCCCCATACGGCTGATCCAGAACCCAGCGAGATACGGACCCGCGGTCGAACCGATGCCCAGCATGAGGTTCGTGGTATTCATCACGTTGTCGCCCCCCGGCAGAGCCGCCAGGCCGGCCAGCATGAATGGGAGTGTGAACGTCCAAGCAAACTTGAACAACACGGCAGCCAGACTGTATCGCCAGGTTTCGGGTGTTCCCACGAATGCCACGACTGATACGACCATGAATACCAACCCAAGGGTCATGTACAGGGTTCTGCGTCGCGTTTCACCGATGGCCGTTGCCAAGGCCGCAGAAGCAATGCCTGCCGCAGTTGCGACAGCTAGGATGGTGCTAGAATTTGTCGCAGAGATTCCTCCCTCCTCGGCAACGACCCCCACAAACGCCCACACACCTCCTAGGCAAACATAGAAGAGCGTGATCGCCGCCAGGCCGGCAACCACTCGGTGCCTCGGTGCCCGCCGGCCTGCAGTTTCCGATTGGCCTGTCTTTATCGGCGTCAGTCGATTGCGGCAGATCGCACGGGTGGTGAGCATGGCCAGAGCCGTGAGACCCGCCAAAGCCAGGTATAACCCGGTGAGACCGAGCTTTCCAAAGACGTACGGATAGACCGCAAGCATGGCTGCTGCCATCACCAACTGCGCGGTGACGAACACTCCAAGGGACTTTCCGCTGTCTGGAGCGCGACGGGAAAGTGCTAGCAGCACCACCGCGATCGAGCCGGCAGCCGCTCCGGTGACGACGCGGGCGACACAGAGGTGGCTGAAGGACGGGGCAAAGGCCGAGTAGACATTCCCGAGAATCATGACGAGACTTAGCGCCACGACGATGCGCCTGGGATCGACTTTGGTCAGCCAGAGGTAGGCCGGCACCGTCGCGAGGCTGAGCCCACCCATCTCGACCGAAGCGAGCAGGCCGAGCGATTCGGCGTTAATGCCGTACTTGTCGATTAGTTGACCGGTGATAGCCGGGAAGATTAAGAGGACTGAATAGATGATCGCTGCATAGGACCCGACTGTGGCGTATATACCCGACCCCAGCCGTTGAGATGACGTGTACATAAGAGCTCCTTGTTTAACGTTCGAAAACCAGGCGTCCGTTGAACCAGGTCTGCATAATTTCGACCTGAGGCAGTTTCTCCACATCGATCATGAAAGGATCGTCCGACATCACGATGAAATCGGCTGAGTAGTCGGTCCCGAGACGCCCGATCAGATCACCTAGGCCCATGGCATCCGCGCTGGCCGTCGTGTACGCCGCCACCGCTTCTGCGCGCGTAATCGCCTGTTCTGCCCACAATTCCCCATCTATGAGCTTCTTTGGATCGCGTCTAGTGATCAATCCGTAGACTGCGTTCCAGACGTTCGGCTCATCGCAGACCGGCCAATCCGACCCGCCGGTCAGCACCGCGCCGCTATCCAGAATGGTCCGGTTGGGAGCCATGAACATCGCCCGATTGTTAGGAAGGACTTCGTTGGTTGCCTCAGAAATGGCCGTGGGATACCAGAGCGGAGGTGAGGCGTCGGCTACAACACGCAACTCCGCGAGTCGCGGAATGTCTTCGTGATCGATCAGTTGCCCATGCGCCAGGTGATAGATCACATCGTGGTGCCCGGCACCACGAACCTTCTCGACTGCGTCGAGAAACATCCTGACCGTCGCGTCCCCCGTGCAGTGAACCTTGGCTGAGATTCCTCGACCGGCCGTAGAGAGGAGCCATGCCTCTAGTTCCGGCCCATCCATCGTCGTCTGGCCGCAGAAGCAGGAACCGTGCACCCTGTCCGGCAGGTAGGGCTCCAGGAATGCAGCCGTTCGTGAAGCTGGAACACCATCAAGGAACAGCTTGATGAAAGTAGGGCGGTGGTGTTCGCTCGCCGTTGCGTGACGTTCCCGGATAATCCCCTCACCGAGTGGCTCGTGGCCGAAAATGAAGTCATTGCAGAGCATGCTGGAGACGACCCATGCGTCCAGCTCACCCGCGTCATCGAGTTCCTTCAGAGCCTGCATCTGAGCGAGCGATGTCGCAGCATCCTGAAAGGCCGTGATCCCGAAGGAGTTGAGGGTTTGGATGGCATGCCTCGATGCCTGCTTGTTGGCATCGTTCGCCTGTGTCCGCAACCGCGTCATGGAACGTTCCACAAGCAGGCCCGCCGACTCTAGCAAAACGCCGTTAGGATCCCCTGTGTCATTTCGTCTGACTACCCCGCCGACAGGGTCCCTCGAATATTGATCGATCCCCGCCAACCGCATCGCACGGGAATTTGCCCAGCGATTATGCAGAGTGTCGTCGCGCAGGAGCACCGGCCTACCACGGCTTGCTTCATCAAGAAGGCGAAGCGAGGCGGTGGAGTCGAGTGAAGGCATGAGGTTGCTCTCCCAGCATCCACCCACGATCCAATCATCCGGCCCAGCGGTCGATGCACGGTCGGCAATCAGGGCAAGGATCTGGTTCAGGGATGAGCCGCGGGGCAAGGTGATCTCGAAGAGTTCGGAAAATCCAGCCAGCCCGTGATGATTGTGAATATCGATCAGACCGGGCATGGCGAAGGATCCGCCTAGGTCAAGTACATTGGATCTGTCAGCAGCTGCAGCCGCCTGCCGGCCGTGACCGACCACCCTTCCGTCTCGGATGGCAAGGGCCTCTACCTGCCCAATCCCGGGGACAAGAGTCTCGATCGTTCCGTTAAGGATGACCAGATCCGGCTTTTTCATAGCCCGCTCCGCGATCTATCGGGTGATCTTTGCGCGTTCAACTCATCCACGCCCCGCCCGTGACGTTGATCGCCTGCCCTGTGATGAAGTCGGCTTCTCTGCTGCAGAGGAATGAGACAACGGATGCAACATCAGCAGGTTGAGCCAACCGGCCGACCGGGATCATTGCCTTGAGCTGCGTGACTTGAACTTCTGGAGCCGGTGCGCCGAGTGCTTGGTGCCCTGCCAGAACATCCGCCATCATGTCGGTCTCCACCATGGTGGGGCAGACGGCGTTGACCGTCACACCACGCGCCGCAACTTCCATCGCAATGGCCTGCGTAAACCCGACAACGCCAAACTTGGCCGCACAATAGTGCGAGACATTGGCGGAGCCCATCTTGCCGGACTGACTGGAGATGTTGACAATCCGCCCGCTCTGTCCTTGCGGCAGTCCTCCCAGCATTCTCTGGGTACAGAGGAAGGTTCCCGTCAGGTTCACGCCAAGAATCCGCGTCCAGTCGGCGAGCTTTATCTGTTCGATCCGCTGGACAGCAATTACGCCGGCCGCATTGACCAAGACGTCCACTGTGCCGTGCTCCGCCGAAACTCGGTCAAAGAACGTGTTCACCGACTCGACGGAGGTTACGTCAAGGGCACGCACAGGCGGCGCCCCGCGCTCGCTTGAAGGATGCTTCTCATCGCCGTCACCCGCCGACAGGTCTCCGACGACCACATCGAATCCCTCGGCCATCAACCGCCGTGCAATCGACTGTCCGATCCCGCCCGCTCCTCCGGTCACGATCGCTACACCCTGATTGCCGCGACGTTGATCGTCCGATTGGATCACCGTCGTATCCGCCTGTTTGGCGCTCGCTTGTGCTGCACCCACGCTCGCTCCCTACCGATGTGGTAATGGATTCCTCACGCTAGGTCGGGCACCACTCGCTCAACCGGTCCGCTCTAAAGCCACTTGGCCAGTCCAGTTGCCTGCCGCGTCTTCCGGCGAACCCTGGCCATCGCGGAAACTCCGTTTTGATCTTCAGCTAATCGGCAGATCGCGCGAGCGCCGAGATGCCTCATCCCCGAATATTCCGACCTCGCCGCCGCCGTTGGTACGACTCATCGCGCGGGGCTCCCGTTCCCCGCACCTACGCCGTGAACCGGCTTCGCGCCAGGGGCCATGCGTCGCTTCGTCAGCCGGTTCCTCGGCCCGGAGTCCCGGACGCGGCGGAGTGGCCCCCGGGAAGCCTCCAGAGCCCGGTAAGGCCACTCCACAAGATCGCCCCCGCTCTCGCCGACCCGCCCCGTATGGCGGCTTCCGGTTCCCGGCCGGCGCGTCCACGCGCGACCCGCTTGTGCGCGGCCCCGTCCCGGCGCGCTCGACCGGCACCCATGCGGTCCGGCGATCCGCCCGAGGAAGTACGCCTTCCGCGATCCTGCATTCGCCGTGCCTTCCCGTACGGCGAAGCACACTCCCATCGCTCATCCCTTGACCCGCATGGGCCCAATCGGCTGATCGATCGGCGCCGAACCGCGGTCGGCGCGTCCACCGTCGCATGCCGGCAGCGCCAAAGGGCCCCGGGAGAGTGTGGTGATCACGTCGGAGTTCCGGTCGCCGAGTAGTGGCGATCTACCAGGGACTTCGTACATGTTCGCCACTCTGCGTCCGTTGATTGGCTGACTTTCCCCCAAAACTGGATATTGCGAGTTATGCTCGCTGTCAACCACAACGACCGATGGATGGGGGGCCACGGTAAAACTGACCCGTGTTCGTGCCACGGAGGCCGGATGAGAGTCGACGACCCCGCATTCGAAGGCGGACAAACCGACGTCCGTATCGCAAGCGGCCTAAGTAAACGCGAGACAGAGGTAATGGATCTGATCGCGATCGGGCACTCGAACGGCGAGATCGCCCAGCGCCTCTTCCTCAGCGAGAAGACTGTCAAGAATCACGTGAACCGCATCTACTCCAAGCTCGGCGTGGACTCCCGGGTGACCGCGATCGGCTTATGGTCGACGCTCTCGCCTCGAGAACAGCAGATCCAGAGCCACGGGGCCTGAAATCCGGCCCAAGGGCAACGGGCCGGCCCCCTGTCGCGGCGACTCGGAGCCGCGACGGCCGCCCGGACCCCGCTCTCGTCTGCGTGTGCGCGAGGCGTGCCGCGGGCGGTGCCGTACGGACCGCTCGGACGGCGTCGCCCGGTTGGACGGACGCGGGTCTCGTGCCGCGGCGCGAAGGCACGGGCCTCGCCGAGCGAGAGCGGTGCCTGATCAGGCGCGGCCTGACCTCGCGCGACCAGGAGCGCTGCCCTATAGCGGGCGCCTGAACCTCGCCGTGGCGGCGGTCGCGCCGGCGAGGGCGAGCACGGCGCAGGCGGCGACCGAGGTGAGCACGATCCCTCCGGCCGGGGCCCCCAGGGCGAGGTCGCGGGTGGCGTCGATCGCATAGGTCAGCGGGTTGGCGTGGGCAATCACCTGAAGCCACGTCGGCAGGTTCGCCACCGGCACGAACATGCTGGAGAAGAACATCAGGGGGAACAACGCCAGGAACCCCACCGCCTGCATGGTCTCGGCGTTGCCCAGCCAGGCGCCTAGGGCGAGGAAGACCCAGATCATCGCCCAGCTCACGAGCAACGCCAGCAGGAAGGCACCGAGCAGGCCCGGCACTCCCCCGGGCGCCCGGAAGCCGAACACCAGGGCGGAGAAGGCGAGCAGCAGGGCGAGCTGCACCGCGTTCTTGATCAGGTCGGAGAGGCTGCGGGCGAACAACACGGAGACCCGGCTGATCGGCATGGAGCGGAACCTCGCCAGGACACCGTTGCGCATCTCGGTGGTGAGGCCGACGCCCGCCTCGGAGGCCGCCGACAAGCCCGAGACCGCCATGAACGCGGGCATCAGGAAGTCGACATATCCCACACCGGCGGGGAAGTTCCGTGTGTCGGCCATGCTGCTGAACACCTGGGTGAACAGCACCACCATGACGAGCGGCTGCACCAGCGCGGCCACCATGAGCTTGGGATTTCGTGTCGTCGCCCGCAGTGAGCGTTCCGTCAGCACGAGCACCTGGGTGGCGAATCCGCTGCCGCGCCAGTTGCGGGGGGCGAGTGTGGTCATCGGATATTTCTCCTCGGGGTTTCCGCACTAGCGGTTTCGGGACCCGGCGTTTCGGGACAAGGTGTTTCGCGACGGGGTGTTTCGCGACAGGGCCAGATAAACGTCGTCCAGGGTGGGCTCGGTCAGCGTCAACTCACCGATGTCGAATTCCTCCAGTGCGCGCACCACGAGTGCCAACTGCCGAGAATCGGGCAATTGAGCACTTATCCCCCCATTCTTCTCGTCGTAGGCGGCGGCCAGCCCCGCTCGCTCCAGCGCCGCCACCGCCTCGGGCGCGTCGGCGAGCGTGATGTGCACCGAGCGCCGACCGACGCCCGCCTTCAACTCGGCGGGGGTGCCGGAGGCGACGACACGCCCGGCGGACAGCACGGCGATCGAGCCGGCCAGCCGATCGGCCTCCTCTAGATATTGCGTGGTGAGCAGGACGGTGGTGCCGTCGTGCACTAGCGCCTCGACGATCTCCCATACCCCGAGCCGGGCGACGGGGTCGAGCCCGGTGGTCGGCTCATCGAGGAAGAGCACGTCCGGCTGCCCGACCAGGCTCGTCGCGAGGTCGAGACGGCGGCGCATGCCGCCCGAGTAGGTGCGGGCGGGGCGGGTCGCCGCCTCCCCGAGCCCGAACAGGTCGATCAGCTCACCCGCCCTCACGTGAGCCGCGCGCCGCCCCGCCCCCAGCAACCGGGCGACGGTCACCAGGTTGTCGAGACCCGTCAGCTGGTCGTCGACGGAGGCGAACTGCCCGGTCAGGCCGATGCGACCACGTACCTTGTGCGCGTCGGCCACCACGTCGAGGCCGGCGACCCGGGCGGTGCCACCGCTCGGCGGCACCATGGTGGTCAAGACGTTGACGAGCGTGGTCTTGCCTGCCCCGTTGTGCCCGAGCAGCCCCGCGACGGTGCCCTCGGAGACGCGTACGGTGACGCCGTCAAGGGCGGTGACCTCGCCGTACACCTTGGTCACCGCCACAGCTTCGATCATCGGATCGGCCATACGCTCCACCTTCCAGAAGTCCATGCGTTTTGCACACGATATGGATGCAACTTGCACGCGTCAATGAGTTGTGTGCAATTTGCACGTCATGTGGGAGGGTGTCATCCTTCGGGGATGGAGCAGAGCCATCGGCAGGCGACCGGCGCACCGTCCGATCCCGCCGGCGACCGGGCCGGCCACGCGAGCCGGGAAGGCCAGGTCGACTCGAAGGGCCATGACGCCGCGCTGGCGCAGGCGGGGCCCGCGCTGTTCAGGATGATCCGCTACTGGGCCCGGCGCTGGCCCCAGCGGGCCGCCGGCGCGGAGACCGAGACCAAGCACGTGTCACGCGTCGTGGTCGTCGACATCGTGGGCACGACCCCGGGACGGCCCAATGTGCGCTCCATCGCCGACGCCCTCGGCGTCGACCCCTCCGTCGCCAGCCGCATGGTCGCGGACACCGTGGCCGCGGGGCTCATCGAGCGCCGCACCATGGAGCGCGACGCCCGTAACGCCGATCTGGCCCTGACCGAGAGCGGCCACGACCTCCTCGCTCACGCCCGTACCTGGCAGGGCGACGTCTTCGCCGCCCTCACCGCCGACTGGCCGGCGGAGGATCGCGAGACCTTCGCCGCCCTCCTGGTCCGCTTCGCCGACCGCGCCACCTCGGCCGGGCTCTGAGGCGGCGTCCGCCCCAACCACAGAGGCGGCTGGAGCGGACGCAGGCGAGGTCCGCAGACCGCGCTCACCCGCCGACCGGCGCCCCCCTGAGCCGAGTCTCCCGACCGTTTCGGCTTGTCATCAGGGACGCCGTCCGGCGCGTCAGAGGTTCCCTAGGGAGGGGTGATGCGCGCCTTCAGCCGATATCCATCCACCACAACGAACAGCGGGTCTCCAGCACGAGCGTTCATATGCCGCAAAACCGGCTGAAGCGACTCGAACATCGGCTGTCGATCGCCCCAAATGAGCATCACCATGTGATACTCCGGCCCCGTGAGCGGCCTGAGGGTGCGAGGCCGCATGCCGAGCTGGGTCGCATACTCCTCGGGCACCGTCACCGGGCTGCCGCTGAGGTGGTCGGGGGTGACGTGGCCGATGAAGCGCCACGGCGGCTCGGCGACCTTGCCGTGGAGAACGCCCCCGCGGTCGAGGCTCGACCAGATCTGGAGATGCCTGATCATCTCATCGCGGCGCTCAAGCTCCTCGTTGAGCCGCTCGATGTGCTTGAGCGCCGTCTTGAGGGCGGACTTCAGCACGGAGACGTCAACCGCGACTCCTTCGCCGTCGACCAGCGGGCGGCGCATGGGCAGCGGCGGCGGCCCGGCCTGCCGTGACCGGGAGGAGGACGACCGGGAGCCGCGCAGGGCGGACACGGCGTTGCGCCGGGAAGAGTGGATCTTGTTCCAGGTCTTCTGCCAGGAGGGAAGCTGATCGGCCGCCCCGCACGCCTTGACGATCTCCTCTACGACCGGCCACCGGGGCAGCGTATTGCGATTCAGAGCGTCGCTAAGGGTGCTTCTGACTAGTTTGCCCCCCGATCGTTCGACCAGCTGGCGGAGCGAGAGCCCGGACTGGTTGCGGAGTTGCCGCAGATGCTCGACGAAGGCCGCGGGGCTGACCGTTCGCGCCAGATCGGGCGCGGGCGGGCGGGGTACGGCGGCGCCCCGGCGAGGTGGCTCCACCTCTTTGATCTCGGCCAGCGATCTGCGCGTGTCCTCCCAGCGCTGCTGCCATTCGGCCCGGTCGCCACCACAGGCGAGCACATAGGCGTGGGTGACGGCCAGCGTCGGCAGCCGATGGCCCGCCGCGGCCTGGGAGAGCACCGACTTCGAGAAGAAGCCCTCTTTGGCGAGCTGGTCGTAAGTGGGGTTGCCCGCAGTCCTGCGGAGTTCCCGGAGGGCCTCGGCGAACTTCGCCAGCGGCCCGTTTCCGGTGATGGGGGATTCACGTCGTGGCACTCGTCGTCACCGGTGAGTTTGCTGGGGATCAACGAATCTCAGCGGCAGGGCCGCGAGGCGAGAACGCTCCAGCGCCCGACATGAGATAGGTCAAGCCCGTGATTGTCCATGCCTCGTCCTTAGTGGAGGGTCAACAAGGTCCTTTGGTCCGGCCCACGCCTGCCGTGGCCTCCCCCGGGTTGCCGCCTCAGGGATCACGATCAGACGCTCAAGACCAATCTTGGCCCTACCGGGGACGCTTCAGGAGGAAGTCTCCATGATCCCAACAATGGCGACGTTTCACCTGTACCAGGCACCTCACCACATGCAGGCGATTATTCTGCGCAAACCGTCCGGAACGTCCGAGTCGATCATCAAACCGGCCGCGCGTACCCCCGCGATCACTACAGGTCACAGCGCTCCCCCGGGGCATATGCCCGGCGTCCGGCCGTACCTTCGTACCGGACAACCGCCGGACACGCTTCGCTTGAGGGAAGCGCGGTCATGAGGCCGCCGTCCATGCGCAGTCTGGTGGTCCGGACGAATGCTGGAGAGTGTCCGAGAGGGCTTCCTGTTGCCGCGGGAAGCCCTCTCCCCAGCTAGTGGACGTTGTTTGTCCGAACTGAAGCGTGCTTGAGTGCGGCGCGGCCGGCCGCCGCCCCGCCCTCGCCGCCTCCCGCGGTCACACCGGGTCGGCTAGCCTCTACTGCTTTGGCCACTCCCCCGGTCGCAAGCGGGCACGATCACCCCGAATTACCACGGTCATACCGAGACCGAAAGTGTGCTGGGGCGCAGCGCCGGTATCGCACGGGCGAAGGCGGCGAGTCCCTGGGCCAGCTCTTCCTGAGTGACGCTGAGCGCGGGCCTGAGCCGTACCGACCGGGGGCCGCAGGGCAGCACGAGCACACCTTCGCGCTCGCGGAGCACCGTGAGCATCTCGTCCCGGGTCGCGGTGTCGGGCAGGTCGAAGGCGCACATCAGGCCGCGACCGCGGACGGAGGAGACGAGGTCTGGGGCGTCGGCCTCGAGCTCGGCCAGCCCGGCGAGCAGCACCTCGCCGAGGAGACCCGCCCGGGGGATCAGGGCATCACGCTCGATGATCTCCAGCATGCGCCGCGACCGGACCATGTCGACGAGCCCGCCGCCCCAGGTGGAGTTGATGCGTCCGCTCACCCGGAACACGTTGTCCTCGATCTCGTTGATCCTGCGGCCTGCCATGACCCCGCCGACCTGGGTCTTCTTGGCGAAGGCCACCAGGTCCGGCTGGAGGCCGAGCTGCTGGTAGGCCCAGGGGGTGCCGGTGATGCCGACGCCGGTCTGCACCTCGTCCACGATGAAGAGAGCGTCGTGTTCGTGGCATAGTCGCTGCATCGCCTGGAGGAACTCGGGGCGCATGTGGTTGTCGCCGCCTTCACCCTGGATGGGCTCGGCGATGAAGCAGGCGATGTCGTGCGGGTGGCGTTCGAAGGCGGCTCTCGCCTGTTCGAGGGCACGGTCCTCGGCGGTCTCGACGTCGCCGAGGTGGATGGCGGGCACGTCGATACGGGGCCAGTCGAACTTCGGGAATCCCGCGGTCTTAACCGGCTCGGTGTTGGTGAGCGACAGGGTGTAGCCGCTTCTCCCGTGGAAGGCCCTGGTCAGGTGGAGCACCTTGGTGCCTAGTTCGGGTGATCGGCCGTGGGCCTCGTTGTGGCGAACTTTCCAGTCGAAGGCGGCCTTCAGCGCGTTCTCCACGGCGAGCGCCCCGCCCTCGACAAAGAACAGGTGGGGAAGCTCGGGGTCGCCCAGCACCCGGGCGAACGTATCGGCGAAATCGGCTAGATGGCTGCTGTAAAGATCGGAGTTCGCGGGCTTGTTGGCGGCGACCCGGCCCAGGAGGGCGAGGAACTCGGGGTCGTCGTCGAAGGGGTTCACGCCCAGGGGGGCGGAGGCGAAGAAGGTGTAGAAGTCCAGATAGCGGCGACCGGTGGGCTCGTCGACGAGCCAGGAGCCCCGGCTGCGTTCGAGGTCGAGCACCAGCCGATAACCATCGACGAGCAGATGGCGGGCGAGACGGTCGTGCACGTCCATGTCCCCTCCACGTTGAGTCGGACACACACGTTAGATATCCCCCGAATTTCCGGTACTTATGTGGAAACTTTCCGTCATCGACACCCATTCTGTGAATCTTCTCCCGAACCCCTACGGTCCAGCTCACATGGGACCCTCGTAGGGATCGGGGGAACCTCGCGGAGGGGCGGCCGGAGGAGTGCGGAGCTTCTTCACCCGGGATGAGAGCACCACCAGGATGACGCCCCAGACGATGGCGAAGATGCCGATCAGCCAGACCAGCGCAAGCGCCCCCGTGGCCGGCCACACGAACATCAGAATTCCGAAGACGATCGAGACGATCCCGGCGAGGATCAGCAGCGGCACCTGCTGGATGGCCTCCCGCAGCCGGATGGCACTGATGATCTCCAGCACTCCGGTGACGATGGCCCACAGGGCGATCAGGAACAGCAGCACCACTGTGGTGATCCCCGGCCAGACGAGCACGGCGATGCCGACCAGGACGCCCACCACGCCCGACAGGGCGAGCCAGGCACGCGAGTCCCCCGAAACCCCACGGATCGCGCCCAATATCGCGAACACCCCGTTCACCAGCACGAACACGCCGAACAGGAACACCAGCGTCAGAATCGTGATGGCGGGCCAAATGAGCGCCAGTACCCCGAAGACGATCGCGGCTATGCCCCGGACCAGGATGGCCCACCACGAACTCGCAAAATGGCGACGCATGCCGTCACCTCCCCTGACCGGATTCGTTTCCGGGGAAAGGAAGGCGGCACACCAAGCGCAGGTCAAATATCAGCGAGAACCGCGAGGCTCAGTCGAGCAAGATCCGCAGTGCCACCGTGCCGTTGCGGCCGCGCCGCAGCCGGCTGCTGAGCACCAGGACACGCGCCGCCATGCCGTACTTTTTGACGATCAACCTGCGCACTCGCTCGGTCTCCGACGCGGGCAGCACCTCGGCGGTGCCGGGCACGCTCTCCCCGAGCACCTTGCCGCGCACATCGCAGGGCGCGATCAGCACCCTCGGGTTGTTGCGGATGCGCTTGACCTTGCCGGACCCTTGGATGGTCCAGGCGACCAGCGCGCCGTCGTCGAACGCGACCCACAGCGGGGTGGGCACGGCGCGGCCGTCACGACGGTAGGTCGTGACGGACACATATTGCTCGGCGCCGAGCACGTCGACGATCGCCATGGAAGGCAGACTACGCGGCGGAATACACCACAAGCGACACGGCGATGTATTGGATCACGTAGGCCGCGACGGTGAAGGAGTGGAACACCTCGTGGTAGCCGAACCAGAGCGGCGAGGGGTCCGGCCTGCGCAAACCGTAGATCACGCCGCCCGCGCTGTAGAGGATGCCGCCGATGATCACCAGTACGACGGCGGCGATGCCGGCTCCGTCGAGGAGCTGGGGGACGACGAAGATCGCGGTCCAGCCGAGGGCGATGTAAAGCGCGGTGTACAACCATCGGGGGGCGCCGATCCACACCACCCGGAAGAACACCCCTGCGATGGCTCCCGTCCAAATGACTATCAGCAGGGTGAGACGCGCCACACCGTCGAGCGCGAGCAGGGCGAAAGGCGTGTAGGTGCCCGCGATGATCAGGTAGATGTTGGCGTGGTCGACGCGGCGGAACGCCTCCGCGAGCCGGGGTGAGAGTGTGCCCCGGTGATAAGTGGCCGACACCCCGAAGAGCAGGCCGGAGGTCACCGCGTAGATCGCCGCCGCGATGCGCGATTGCAGCGTCGGCCCGAGGGCGACCAGGACAAAGCCGGCGACAAGCGCCGCAGGCAGGGTGCCGGCGTGCAACCATCCTCGTAGTCGGGGTTTGTAGAGCCCGAGCGTGGTCATCGAAACCTCCCAAACTTACGGTAGCGTAAGTTACGGAGGCGTAGGTTGTGACCCTCGTTACACAAGTCACCTCAGATACCCGAAAGGAACCTCGCGGCCAGCGGGGCTGCCGACTGCCCGCCCGATCCCCCGCCCAGGACGAGTACGGCGAAGGCCAGCTCATCCCGATATCCGATAAACCAGGCGTTGGGCATGCCCTGCCCCGTCTCCGCCGTGCCGGTCTTGCCCGCCGTGCCCGGGGGAAGGCCCGCCGAGGCCGCCGTCCCCTCGCTCACGACGGCCCGCATCATCGACCTGAGCGCCTCGACCGGCCCCTCGGGCAGCCGCACCGTAGGCTCGTCGCCCTGGGCCGGCGAGGGCGTGTCCAGCAGCAGGGTCGGCGCACGCCACGTGCCGTCGCCCACAGCGGCGGCGACGAGGGCCATGCACAGCGGCGTGGCCGTGACCGAGCCCTGCCCGATCGCGTCCTCCCCCAGCCAGTTGAGATCCGTGGGCGGCCGGATCTGCCCGCATTCGCCGCCGACCCCGCCGAGGGTCACGGAACGCCCGAAGCCCAGCCGCCCGGCGGCCTCCCGGAGCGACTCCATAGGCAGCTTGGTGATCTGCTCGACCATGGTGGTGTTGCACGAGTGCGCGAAGGCGGAGCGCAGGCTGATCGTCCCCCGATCGACCTCGCCGTCGTTGCGGAAGGACCGGTGCTGCGGGATGGTATAGCTCCCCGGGCAGGCGACCTGCGTGTCTGGGCTCAGGCCCGCCGACAGCAGGGCGAAGGTCGTCACGACCTTGAAGGTCGAGCCGGGGGCGAACTTCGAGGCGACCACGTTGCGCTGTTCGCCGAGCCGGTCGGCGATGGCGAGGACCTCACCCTTCTTGAGGTTGACCGCCACGATCGCCGCGGGTTTGTCCATCCCGTCCAGCGCCCGCGCCGCGGCGGCCTGGACCCGGCGGTCGAGCGTGGTCTTCACCTTGTCCGCGGCCGGCGCCTTGAACTCCGCGAGCCTCGTGGTCCGCCCGTCGGCGCCGACCGCGTCGATCACCCATCCCCGCTTGGTCTCGGCGTCCTGCATGTCCGCCAGCATGTGGGTGTAGAAGTCGGCCGCGCTGTCGGTGGGCAGCGGATCGCCCGTCCTGGTGACGACCTCGACGCCCGGGGCGTCGACCGGGGTGAGGGTGACCCTGCCGCCGTTCTTGAGCGCGGGGTGGAGGACCTCCGGCCCCCATCGCACCTTCCACGTCCTGTCCGCGACGACGAGCTGGAGCGTGGACGAGAACATCCACGAGCCGATGTCACGTAAGAGGCGTTCCCCCTCAAAGGGGAGCTCGGCGTTCTCCTCACCGAGGCGTTTGAGCGTGCCCGGCATTAGGGTCAGCTCCGTAACCGCCATTTTCGCGCCGAAGGCGGTGTGCCGGTCGAGAAAGTCTTTGGGGGGGTCAACCACTAAACGCTGCATTTTCGCGAAATCACTGGACTCCCAGGCCAGGAGGTAGGCTCTCGCGGTCTCCTCAGGGCTGCCGTGCACCTGTGTGAAGGTGCTGATCAGCGCCACCGCGCCCGCGCCGATCATGACGAGCACCGTCACGAGGAGCACGTAAAACCCTCGTCTGCGCATACGGTTTCCCCCAGAGGATGATTCCTCCTGGGGTATACCAGAACGAACCACTCGATTGGGGGGCCTAAGTTGGCCGCCAGGCGTGACACCCGCGAACCGATGCCCGGTCGTTACACCGTGACCTTCGGCGAGATCGAATTGCTGCAGGATCTCGACCGGCCGGGCGGTTGGGTGCTCAGCAAGGACGGCGTGCCGCAGTCATACGTCGACCTCGACGACCCCACCTACCTCGACTTCGAATACGTGCGGCTCATGGCGGTCGTGATCGACGCCCTGCCCCCCGGGGCACTCGACGTCGTGCACGTCGGTGGCGGAGCCTGCACCCTGCCGCGCTACCTCGCGGCGACCCGCCCCGGCTCCCGGCACATCGTCGTGGAGCCGGACGAGGGCCTGGTGCGACTCGTCCGCGAACAGCTGCGGCTGAAGTCGGTGCCCCGGCTCAAGGTGCGCGTGCTCGACGGCCGCAGCGCCGTCGGGGGCCTCCACGACGACTCCGCCGACCTGTTCGTCCTCGACGCGTTCAGCGGCGCGGTCATGCCGGTGGAACTCGCCACCGTCGAGTTCATGACCGGCGTGTCGCGGGTGGTGCGCGACGGCGGCACCCTCCTGATCAACGTGGCCGACGGCAAGGGCCTCCCCTTCACCCGGCGGGTCCTCGCGACCGTCCGCCGCGTCTTCCCCCACGCGGTGCTGCTGGCCGAGCCCGGCATCATGCGGGGCCGCCGCTTCGGCAACCTCATCGTCGCGGCCTCCACCCGCGAACTCCCCCTCGAAACCCTCACCCGCCAGGCCGCCGGCGGCCTTAACCAGGCCCGCTGCACCTACGGCGAAGCCCTGACCAACTTCATCGCCGGCGCCGCCCCCATCCACGAAGGCCAGCCCGTCCTGGCCCCCGTCCCCCCATCCACGATCTTCGGCAACTGACCTCCTGGGAAGACCCGCCCGGTACTCCGACGATGCGGGCGGGGATCACCGACCTGGCGCCCATCCTGCAGTGGACACCACTGAGGAGTGGACGGCCGGCGGCGCCACCACCGCCCCGGCCCACTAGGAGCAGGCGGAGGAAGGTGCAACCGAGGCGGCCCTCCAGCCGCGGGTGAGAAGCCGCAGGTCCGGCGGCTGAGGTAGGGCGCACGTCCAGCAGGTGATCGGCCTTCCCCCGATGGGGCCGACCTGCCGCCCCGGCACCTCCGCCCGCTCCAGGGCGATCCGCCCGCCGGGCCGGGGCGGGTCGCCCGTCATGCGGGGCGGTGGTGGCCTTTCCCGTAACCTTCCTGGGCACCGCGGTGCTCACAGAACGGCCCGTGGAGGCGCACCGCGAGCAAGGCCGCCGGCGCCGCCCCCATCCACGAAGGCCAGCCCGTCCTGGCCCCCGTCCCCCCATCCACGATCTTCGGCAACTGAAGAGCCCGGCCGCCGACGGCGCGCCGCAGATGACAATGTGGCGGTCCGGCTGCCGAAGCAGGCCGTCGCCTGCCCGCCGCCTATAGCGCGTACGGCGGAGCCTTGCGGTCAGGCGAGGCCGCCGCCGTCGACCACGAGGGCGCTGCCGGTGATGTAGCTCGCGTCCTCACTGGCGAGGAAGAGCACGGCGCGGGCGATCTCGTCGGGTGAGCCGGCGCGGCCCATGGGGCGGTCGGCGGCGTCGGCGGCGAAGGCGGTCCACTTCTCGGAGAGCTGCCGCGCCTCCTCCCGCAACATGGGTGTGTCGGTGTCGCCGGGGTTGACGGAGTTGACCCGGATGCCGGCCTTGGCATGGTCGATGGCCAGGGCGCGGGTCATGTTGACGACCGCCGCCTTGGAGGCGCAGTAGGACAGGGCGTTGCCCCCGCCCTTGAGGCCCCAGCCGGAGCCCGTGTTGACGATCGCCCCGCCGGAGGTCATGGCGGGAATGGCGTGGCGGCACATCAAGAACACCGACCGCACATTGACCGCCATCACCAGGTCCCACTCGGCCACGGTGATGCCGAGGGCGTCCGCCCGGCGGATGATCCCGGCGTTGTTAAACAACACATGCAAATGGCCGAAGGTGTCCGTCGCGGTCGCGACAATGCGGGCGCAGTCGTCGTCGTCTGACACATCGGCCGTCACGGGAACCGCCCGGCCGCCGGAGGCGACGATCTCCTCGGCGGCCGAGGCCGCCCCCGCGGCGTCGATGTCGGCCACCACGACGGCCGCGCCTTCCCGCGCGAAGAGGATCGCCGTCGCACGCCCGATGCCGGACGCGCCGCCGGTGACGATGGCCACCTTGTCCTTGAGCTTCACCCTTGAGTGCCCTTCAGTAACCTTCGCTTACCAGGCAGACGATAGGTCACCAGGACATCAACGGCAGGACCTCACTGCCTCTTCAGCGTGAGACAGGCGATTCTGGCTCCCGCCGTACCGGCCTCTGGGCCCTGGCTGGTCGTGGCGCGCTCGTGGATGATCAGCGAGCCGGGCAGCCGGTCGGGGGGGAACGACCAGTCCTGGCGGGCCGTGGCGGTGGCCGAGCCGGTGCCGTCGGTGGTGAAGTCGAGCCAGACCTCGTTGCGCGGGTTGGCGAGGTGCTCGGACGGCATGCCGGGCGTGTGCGAGTGGTCGTGCTGGAAGTGCGGCCCGGAGTCGTCGGGCTTCGCCCCGCAGGGCTTGGTGTGCAGGTGTGCGCCGTAGGTGCGCATCGGCTTGAACTTCTTGACGGTGAGTGTCGAGACGGTGGTGGAGTCGACAGACTCTACGGTCACCGTGGCGTTTGATCCCTTGGGCGCGAGTTTGGGGTCGTAGACGACGGCGTCGACGCCCTCGGTGTAGGGCACGAAGACGCCACCGCCGACGAGGCGGATGCTCGTCGGTGCCGGGGTGGGGTCATGGGCTCCTTGTGTGGAGGTCTGCGTTGCTCCGCAGGCGGCAGTCGACATGACCAGCAGCAGCATGGACAGGCGGCGCATTCGATCTCCTCCGTGGGCGTGCGTACGACACGATCACCCCTAGAGTAATCACATTGTCACCCACAGTCACGATCGGGGGCGTGGAAAGCCCCTGGACACGGGCCGGTGCTCCGCGCGTCACCGGCCCGGTCGCGAGTGGTGGTCAGGCGCCGTGGCCGGCGGCGATCCGGTCGATGACCCCGGCGAGGTCGAAGTCCTTGTCGGTGAGGCCGCCCGCGTCGTGGGTCGTGAGGGCGAGGTGGAGTTTGCGCCACCGGATGTCGATGTCCGGGTGGTGGTTGGCCTCCTCGGCGCGCACCGCGATGTCGTCCACGATGCGGATCGCGGCGGGGAAGTCGGGTGCGGTCACCGTGCGGCGGATCTCGTCGCCCTCGCGGCGCCACTCGGGCAGTGCGGTGAGGCGCTCGTTCACCGTGTCGTCGTCTAGCAGCTTCATCGCATTAGGACATCACGGAGCACAAGGGCGACGCCAACCGGGCTCGTGCCGTACGGCGGAAGCCCGGTCGGCGTGCGGCAGCCGCTACTTGACCGCGCCCGAGGTGAGCCCGGACTGGATCTGGCGCTGGAACGCCACGTAGACGATGATCATCGGGATGATCGCCATGCTCAGCGCCGCGAACAGGGACGGCCAGTCGGCCTCGTATCCCGCGATCACGGAGATGTCGGCGATGCCCTGGGTGATCACCCATTTCTCCTTGTTGTCGGCGAGCAGGACCAGAGGCAGGAGGTACTGGTTCCACTGGCCGAGTACGTTGAAGATCGTGATGCTGATCACGCCGGGCCTGGCCATCGGCAGCATGATCTGGAAGAACGTCCGCGTGTGCGACGCCCCGTCGATCATCGCCGCCTCCCCCACGGAGGTGGGAAGGTTCCTGAAGAAGGCCGTCATGAAGAGCACGGTGAACGGCATGGAATAGGCGACATAGACCAGGACGAGTCCCGTGTGGGTGTTGAGCAGCCCAAGGTTGCGCACCACGAAGAACAGCGGCACAAGCGCGAGGAAGACCGGGAAGGCCAGACCCGAGACGAAGATGACGTACACGAGCCGGCTGCCGGGGAAGGTATATCTCGCCAGGACATAGGCGGCCATCGAGCCGAACAGCATCGTAAGGAACGTGCCTGCGCTGACCACGATGACGGTGTTGAGGAGATATTTACCGACCTGAGCGGTCTCCCAGGCTCTCCCCCAGCTCTCCGCACGCCACTCCTGAGGCATCGACCAGGAGTTTCCGAAGATCTCCGTATTGGTCTTGAAGGAGGAGAGGAAGGTCCACAGCAGCGGACCGACCGTGATGATGCCCCAGAGCGCCAGCGCCGCGTGCGCGAGCCCCGTCAGGGGGTTGGGCTTGGCGCGGCGCCGCGGAGCCGCATGTGCGGCGCGCGTGGGCGTCTTGGCGCTTTTCGCGTTCTCAGTTTTGATCGCCATGGGTCAGAACTCGATCTTCTCTCGGCGCGACACACGCAGGGCCAGAACCGCGAAGGTGATCGTCATGAAGAACAGCGCGACACCCATCGCCGAGGCGTAACCGAACTCGGAGTAGTTGAAGGCCGTCTTCCAGATTTCGAGCGGCAGCACCGCGGTCGAGTTGTCCGGTCCGCCGCGGTCGATGGAGAGGACCTGGACGAGGGCGAATCCATCGAAGGCGGCGATGCTGAGGTAGATCCAACCCACCTGCAGCGTGTCCCACAGGAGCGGCAGCGTGATGTTGAAGAACAGCCGGAACCTTCCCGCGCCGTCAAGCGCGGCGGCCTCGAACACGTCCTTCGGGATCGCCGCCATGCCCGCGGAGAAGAGCACGACGTAGAACCCGACGGCCTGCCAGACCATGACCCCGATGATCGACCAGAAGGCGATGGAGGGCTCGGTCAGCCATCCGACCGGTTCGAAGCCGAGGGCGATCAGCGCACCGTTGATGATGCCGCCCTCGTCGGGGCGGTAGGCCGACTGGAAGAGCACGCCAACGATGGCGACGGCCAGCACCTGGGGGAAGAAGAACACCACACGGTAGAACTTCGACCCCCAGACGCCTTGCATCTGGCCCCCCTTGCTTCCCCCGCCCAGGTTGAGGAGGAAGGAGAAGAAGAGCGCGATGGAGAGCACGAGAAGCGGCAGCGCGATCAGGAGTAACCCGTGGTTGCGAACGGCCTGCCAGAACACCTCATCATCGAGTAACCGAACGTAGTTGCCGAAGCCCGCAAAACTCGGGATCTCCGAGACTCCCCGCCAGTCGGTTAACGAGATGTAGAACGCCTGAATGTATGGGCTGATCACAAAACCCACGTAGAGGATCACCGGGACGGCGAGGAAACCGGTGATGAATCCGTACTCGCGCAGTCGCCTCGTCATGGGATCAGACGCTCCGCGACTGCTTAGCGATCTTGCTGTCCTTCTTGGTCTCGTCGGCCTTCTTCTGCATGTTCTCGCAGAACTGCTCCGGCGTGATCCGTCCGGCCATGACGGAGTTGGTCTGGGTCTGGGAGGCATCCCACAGCTTGCGGTACCACCCCTCGAAGCGTGCGGAGGTGATGATGTTCTTGCCCGCGGCCTCCTGCACCTTGGCGGCGCTCCGGATGCCCGGAGGCAACTCGACCCCTTCGGAGGACCCCATCACGACGGTGAGGCTCTTGGTCCTCTCGGTGAAGCCCTTGGCGCCTTCGAGGGACAACATCTGCCGGAGATATTCAAGCCCGCCGGCCTTGTTCTTGCTCTTCTCCGAGACGAAGAAGTTCTCACCGGTGCCCACGAAAAGGGCCTCGGCGGGCATCTTGTCGGCCGCGGTGACGCTCGGGATCGGCATGACGGCGTATTCGAACTTGCCCTCGGGGATCTCCTTGGCCATCTCGTTCTCGAGCCAGGACCCGGTCGGGTAGAACGCGACCTTGTCCTGCAGATGCTTGATCTGGGTCTGCGTGTGGTTGAGGCCGAAGTAGGCCTTGTCGCCATATTTTGTCTGCAGGTCCGCCCACGCCTTCACCGCCTGGAGCACGGCGGGGTTCTGCCAGGCCCCGTCGACCAGGTTGTCGATGTCGATGAGGACCTGGTTGCCACCGATCTTGGCGGCGGTGTAGAGGAGGTTCCAGGTCTGGTAGTAAGGCCCGACCTGGCCGGGGTAGGCGAAGGGCGTGATGCCCGCGCCCTTGAGCTGCTCGCAGAGCGCGAGGAACGCGTCCCAGGTGGTCGGCACCTGGTAGCCCTTCTCGGCGAAGAGCTTCCCGTTGTACCAGAGGCCGCGCTGGGACACCGTGTAATTGAGGATGTGGGGCGTGTTGTTGATCAGCCCCTCCTCGATGGTGCCGGTGACCAGCGTGTCCCTGATCTTCTTGCTCGGGTCGTGCACGGAGGGCGCGTCGAAGAGGACGGTCAGGTCAGCCAGGTGACCCGCCTGCTGCAAGGCTGAGGTGTCGAGGGGCTCGGGTCCGGAGCTGTTGACCACGTCGGGCACGTCGCCGCTGACGAAGCGGGGGCGGAGCTGGCCGCCGATGCGCTGCGTCGGCACGTGCTTGATCGCGGCCTGGGGGAACGCCTTCTTGTAGAGCGGCTGGTGGACCTCGGTCGCATAGGCGTCGCCGTAACCGCCGCTGAAGATGACGACCTCAAGCGGGGTCGAGGCGCCGGCGCCGAAGGGGTTGGCCGCCGAGGTGGCGGCGGCGCTCGGTGCCGCGGAGGGGGGCGCGGAGGTGCCACCGGTCGTGGCGCAAGCGGCCAGCAGGCCGGCCCCGGGGCCGGCCATGAACGCGGTGAGGCCGATGCGGCGGAGCGCTTGCCGCCGGTTGATTTCGTTGGGCGTTCCGGCGGAGTGAGACATGCAGCAGCCCTCCTGAGAACAGGATCAAATAGGAAAGTTTCCTAAACGTTGGCCTGAAAGTACGGATCCCAACTAAGCCCCGTCAAGAGGAACAGTGCGGTCTAGACCGAGCTGTGACCGACCTGGCACTCCCTCCCTCATACAAGCGGAAAGCCCCAGAGTCGGGGACCGAAAGTCGATAATCACCCGCAATCGGACATGCTTTTGTCCTCTCATGAGACTTTTGTCCGCTAAAAAGGCGGCACGTGCTGGTCTAGACCGTTAAAGCTGATGCAGGGATAGACAGGAGTGATGTACGGCATCGCTCCCTTACCCACCCCCGGAGCGCCCCCTCGCGCGCCCCAGCCACGCCAGGCGCGCCCACACCGATACCGTCGTTGACTCCCATGCCACCATTTACGTCGACAGTCACCCCATAGGCCCCAAACCCTGACGAAGCCCAAAGATGGAGTGAAGGTGAGCCATTCTCAGCCGGCCGGCGGAACCGGCGGCGGCGTCCCCCGCCCCCCGGCTCTCACCCCCGGAGCCGCACCGAACGCGGCCTCCCTGCAGATGACCGGCGCCCCCAGCGATCCCGACCTCATCCGCCTCCCCTGGGACATCCCCCTCGAGCAGTGGCCCGACCACCACCTCGTCGCGCTGCCTCGCGGCATCTCCCGGCACGTGGTGAGGTTCGCCCGGCTGAGCGGCAAGGTGTACGCGATCAAGGAGATCAGCGAACGCTACGCCAAGCGGGAATACCGCCTGCTCTGGGACCTGGCCCGGCTGGACGCCCCGTCGGTGGAGCCCGTCGCCGTCATCACCGGCCGCACCGACGCCGCCGGCGAACCCCTCGACTCGGCGTTGATCACCAGGCATCTGCAGTTCTCCCTGCCCTACCGGGCGGTGATGTCGGGCACACTGCGCCCCGACACGCTCACCCGCCTGGTCGACGCCCTGGTCGTCCTCCTGGTCAGGCTGCACCTGAACGGGTTCTACTGGGGTGACTGCTCACTGTCGAACACGTTGTTCCGCCGCGACGCGGGCGCCTTCGCCGCCTATCTCGTCGACGCCGAGACGGGTGAACTCCACCCGATGATCAGCGAGGGGCAGCGGGCCCACGACATCGACGTGGCGCACACGAACATCTTCGGCGAACTCCTCGACCTTGAAGCGGGCGGGCTCCTCGACCCCTCGATCGACCCGATGGAGATCGCCGAGCAGATCTGCGACCGCTACCAGCGGCTGTGGGCGGAGATCACCCAGGACGAGATCATCGAGGAGGTCGACTGGCACCGTGTCGAGCAGCGGGTCCGCCGGCTCAACTCCCTCGGGTTCGACGTGGCCGAGATGATGGTGCGGCGCAAGGTGGGCACCGGCCGGCTCGTCGTGCGCCCGAAGGTGGTCGACGCCGGGCACCACCAGCGCAGACTGCTGCGCCTCACCGGCCTCGACGTCGAGGAGAATCAGGCGAGAAGGCTCCTCAACGACCTTGACTCGTTCAGGGTGGCGAATAACCTGCGGCACGAGGACGAGGCCATCGTCGCGCACCGATGGCTGGCCGAGGTGTTTCACCCCGCGGTGGACAGCGTGCCGGGAGAATTGCGGCGGAAGCTCACTCCGGCCCAGCTTTTCCACGAGCTGCTGGACCACCGCTGGTTTCTGTCGGAGTCGGCGGGGCGCGATGTCGGGCTGGAGCCTTCGGTCAAGTCGTATGTCGCGAACGTGCTGGTCTATAAGCCCGACGAGCAGGCACTCCTCCCCGACAACGAATACGAGTGATCCTCACGTCTAGCCATCTCCACCCCCTAAACCGGACACACTGCCATCAATAGACATAAATATTGAAATTCCTACATACTCCCGCGGAGGGTACCGAGGCGATTCGGCGGTCCGGACCCATGCGGGTGTGGTTCTTTCCACCGAGTAATCGATCCTTTCTTCTCCTGATAACTCCCCCGGAAAGCTGACAGGGCGTCTTTCATCAACGGCACCTACGCTGTCGGGTCGGAAGTGTGAGACGGTCCGTGTCCATGGCGAGGGAGTTTCGGTGCTGAATCACGAACCCGGACTGTCGGCCATGCCCGGAAGACCCCAGAGGGAGCCCACCATGCACGCCGCCATGAAGGACCTGCCCCGACGCACGGAGCAGGCGGGCCCCCGGCATGTCCCCGCTCCCCGCTGCGCCTTCACCTACGCGCCCGAAAGTGCGGACTGGCCCCAGATCAGCGGTGACCCGACCGACATGGCCCTGCTCATCCGGCTGCGGAACGCGCTGCGCTCCCTGAGGTGACCACCCCCGGCCAACCGGAGGGGGATGTACGGCCCGCGCACGGGCGGGGCGCGGGCCGTACATCGTTAACGAGTTCCGGCAAGCCTCAGGCGACCGTCTCGCGCTCGGCCGCGGCGGTCAGCTCGGCGATCGCGCCGGCGATCGCGGGCCAGAGCGCCCGGGGCAGGTCGTGGGCCATCCCTGGAAAGGTCATCAGCCTCGCCCCGGCGATCGCCTCCGCCGTGGCACGCCCCCCGGCGATCTGGATGAGCGGGTCGTCCTCACCATGGATCACCAACGCGGGCACGTCGAGACCGCGCAGGCCCGCCGTACGGTCATCCGAGCAGAGCACCGCCATGAGCTGCCTGGCCCCGCCCTCCGGGTCGTAGCAGCGGTCGTAGGCCAGACCGGTCACCCGCGCGATCCGCTCCCGATCCATCGGATAGCCCTGCGAACCGATCAGCGACCAGGTGCCGAGCGCCCGCTCGATCGCGGCCTCCCGGTTCGGCGAGGGCGGTGACATCAGTGCCCCCATGGCCGCAGGCGTGGGCCAGCCGACCTTCGGATCGGGGGTGGACATGATGGAGGTCAGACTGCGCACCCGCCGGGGAGCGCGGATGGCGAGGGTCTGGGCGATCATGCCCCCCATCGACACGCCCGCGAGGTGCGCACTCGGCAGACCGAGGACGTCCAGCAGGCCCAGGGTGTCGTCCGCCATGTCGTCCAGCAGGTAGGCCGCCTGGCCGTGGCCGGTCACCGCCGAGAGGATGTCCGGTGCGCCCGCGTCGCCGAGGTGGGTCGACTCCCCCGCGTCCCGGTTGTCGAACCGCACCACATAATGCCCGAGATCCACCAGGGCCTCGCAGAAGTCCTCATCCCAGTGGATCATCTGCGAGCCGAGCCCCATGATCAGCAGCAGCGGGCGCCCGTGGGACGGCCCGAACGTCTCATAAACGATCTCAATGCCGTTGACAGGCGCACGCTTGCTCATAGCCCTCCCCTGTCCCATCCCTTCGCCCGGACAGAATCTCATTCGGTTATACGGCAAAGCAAGACCAACCCGCACCAGACACGCAGAAGTGGCACCCCCAAAATCCACTGCCCAGCGGGCACACGGCGGCGGCTTGGGGGCTATAACGAACCGCAGCGGGTCCGCTGCGATTCGCAGCGGACCCGCTGTGTGGTCCCGGTGGGCGTGGAGCCCTCGGCGTGTCAGTTCTCGCTGCCGCCTCGGCGGCCCAGGAGAACCCTCAGGCGCTCGCGCGTGAGGAACAGGGCCACGGCCAGGGCCGTGAAGGCCGCGAGGACGGCGAGGCTCAGGATGCCGTTCGAATGGTCGGCCGGGGTCTTCACAGCCGCCGCCACCGCGTTGCTCAGGTTCACACTGTCCTGGGCGGGGGCCGGGGCGGCCCCTTCGGCGGCAGGAGTCACGGGGGTGGACTCGGCGGCGACCGCCTGCTCCTCGGCCTTCTCGGCCCTCCCGGCCCTCTCGGCCTTCTCGGCCTTCTTGGCGGCGGACTTCTCGACCTCGGCGCTCAGCGGCACGGTGTCGACCTTCGGCGGGGTCGCCGGGTTGCGGTCGAAGCGCTTGTACCAGCCGGTGGAGAAGGCCACGGGGTGGTTCTTCTTGCCGTAGCCCTTGCCCCACTTGGTCACGACGTAGTCGACGTTGATGTGGCCGAGGCCGCCGTTGCCGTTCACCATCAGGGTGCTGGTGTTGAACCGGCCGCCGGTCAGGTCGGCGAAGGTCTTGGCGTCGATGTCGAGCATGACCCCGTTGTTGGAGGGGATGCCGGGACCGCGGTCACCGATGAAGAAGGGGGCCTTCTTGCCCTTGTAGACAACGTAGCCCTCGGTGCCGAGGGGCCAGCTCGGGCTGGCGAACATGCCCTTCTGCATGGGCTTGCCGCTGGCGGGGAGGCCGGTGTCGCCGAAGCGGCCCGAGGCGTCGTCCCAGAAGTAGGAGGCCTTGGTCGAGCCCTGAAGGAGTACCTGGTCGGAGTCGGCGTGGGAGGCGGTGGCGCTGCCCGTGAGCACCGCGCCCGTGAGGGCGATGCCGAGGAAGGAGGACAGCAGGACACGGTTTTTGCGCAGACTGAACACCACGATGGGGGCACTTTCATGAGGGAACAGGACGAGCCAGGACGTCGAGGGGGACGACGCGTGGCCGGGCGCGTTCACGGGGCCGCGTTCACGGGAGCTGCGAACCAAGGACCACCGGGCAAAAGGCACCAAGACAGTGCGAAACACGCCTACGGGGGGCTTGATAACGATTTGGGGGATGTAGATGTAGCGGGGAGCCGCCTCATGCGCCACACCGGCCGGAGTGACCGACTCGGAACTCAGGTGGATCTACCTGGTCAGGCGCAGCCCACCTTGGAGCAATGGGGCTCACGGGGTCCCATCGGGCATGTGGCTCGCGATGGGACTGGGAGGCTTACGAGCCTGACCCTGCCGGTGAGGGTGGAAGTTGACGCATGGGGGTGTCTCCTCTCATCACGCCTACCGGGTTAGCTGACGGGTTCGGGCTGGAGGTTTAGCCCTACCGCTGACGCGGATTCACCCCAAAGGATCTTGGGTCCCCGGCTCCCTTTCGGGACTCGGCGCCGGTCGGCCGCCTTCTCTTGAAGGTCGAGCTCACCGACCGCTTACGTTGGTTATGGACTCTACAGAGAAAACCGGACAAAGCAAACGGAACGCCATGAAAGGGGCAGAAGATCTACCTTCTGCGGGCCGAAGGCAAAAACCTCGGGTAGATCAGGGTCTGGAGGACTTGGCATCACCGCAAAACCCGGAAAAACGCGCCGCCTACCGGACTCCCCCAAGATCGATCGCACGATTCTCAAAGCCCATACCTCTGTGACCAGAGTTACTGGAGATGTTGCCGATACGGCAGTGGTTTGGGCAGAAAAAAAAGAGATTCACGATCATCTCCGCTAATCCCACCAGAATGACCAGACCGTACGGCCGCGGATCACCTCGGCGTAGTCCTCCAGCGTGCCGGGCCCCTGGTAGACGTTGTCCGGACAGAAAGTCCAGTGCTCGGCCGCCACATGCAGAGCATGGCGTGTGGTGACCGGAGGGGCGGCCACGCTCAAGTCCATGGTGTTGAAGCCCAGCCGTACGATGCGGGCGCCGAAGCGCTCCTCCCAACTGCGCACCACGGCGGCCAGCGGAGCCGTCCACTTGTTGTGGTTGAGCGCCCCCTGCCAGCCCATGACGGCCAGGCTGTCGGCGCCGCGCGAGGCGGCCACGAGGCCGAGCGGGGTGCCGCCTCCGTCAAGGGCGCGGGCGCAGGCGTCGGCCAGGGCGTCGGGGTCGTACATGACACGGCCGGGGGCCGCTAACCCGGGGCACAATCCCTCGAAGGGCGAGAGGTCCCCCAGATCGTAATCAGGGCCCGTGCGGAGCGGGTCCAGCATGTCGGACCAGACTTCATACATGAACGCCGAAGCGCTGTAGTTGTCGATCTCAGCGGCGGACTCGGGGGCCACCTGCCCCGCCCACCACGGCTGCGCGGAGTCGTCAAGCAGCAGCGGCCAGAGCCCCGAACGGGGATGGTCGGCTCTCAGACGGCTCCACAGCTCGCCCGTGACCGGCTCGTCGCTGAGCCAGAACGCGGGCCGCGCCGGCACCCGTTCGAGATAGTCGGGATCGGGCCAGACGAGGGAGCCCTGTGGAAGCTCGACCGATAACGTCCGTCCCGGCTGCTCATCGGCGAACAGGTGGCACAGATCACCCGCGGGGTCGGGGCGCTCACCCTCTTCATGATCATCCATTTGGTCGTTCCGGTGCCGGTCAACAGGATCTTGGTGCTCCGGAGATGGTAGTGCCGGGGAATGTGGCCGGGCATGGCCCACCCCCGGCAGGAGAAGGCGAGACCCGGCGACCACTCGTATACCTTGGCTCACGACAGTGCACTTGTGCCACCCCACTGCCGGGATTTGAGCATCGCGAAAGGAGTGGCACCGCACCGGGCGCCTCGCTTCGAACCGGGGTGAGGTCACGGGGCCGGCGTCGTCCGGGCCGGGATCAGCTGAGCTTCTGGAGCTCCCGTGCCGCCGTGCGCGCGAGCAGCTCGACCTGCTCTTCGGTGAGCACCTCGTCTTCGCGGGAGAGGATGTAGCGCGCGAGCAGCCGCGGCTTGAGCAGGGTGAGCCCTTCGGCGCTCACCATGCCGCCGCGCGGCAGCACACCGCCGTGCACGGCGAGCAGCGGCTCGATGGTCACCGGCATCCCCGCCTCGCGCACCAGCACCTCGGAGAACGCCTCGGCCGCGTCGACCAGGCCCTTGGCCTCCTTCGAGCCGTACTTTTCGCCGAGGAACAGCCGCCCGTTGTAGGTCGCGATGTCGATGTCGGGACCCCATGCCTCGTTGTCGACGATCCACACGCCGGCGGGACCGATGACCAGGTGGTCGATCGAGGTCTTGCCGCGGATGGCGCGGCCGTTCAGCACGCGGTAGCCGTGCTTGGTGAGACCGCGGCGCAGGCGCCGCGCACTGATGACCTCGCCCCTGCGCGCGCCGCGCCACACGGCGGTCGCACGGTGGGCGTGCCACACCAGGAACAGGTCGACCGCAGCCGTACCCGCCGCGACGAGAAGCGCGACGATCACCGGCGCCGGGATGGAGAACCTCAGCGCCAGCAGAAATCCGGCGACGGCCCCGAAGCCCGCCTTGACGGCCCTGGACCGCTGGCGCGCCTGGCTGGCCTCGACCCAGAACTTCTCGTACATCTGCGGAGGCGACTGACCGGTGAATTTGTCGTCGCGGGGCACATAGATTGATCCGCCGGGCACAGCGAACCCCCGAGAATAAGGGTCGAATAGGTCACGGATCTGCCACGATGAAGATCCACCGGCAATGAAATACCCACAGGCACCCGCCTCGCATCACCCTCGCGGCAAAGGTGATGGAATTAACACACCTAAGCCAGGTTCTGGGACGCCGCCACGGGTTCCGCCCGCCTCCGCCTGGGCTCCCGCCGTACCGCGGCCGTGCCAGGCAGGGGCGCTTTTCCTGGAAACCGTGTGACACCTGTCGAGCCGCCGGGGCCCGTCGCTCGTGTCGTGGAGTGTGTTTAGCTCACGGAGGCTTTGACCGGTTCGGTCACGGCCACCTTGTGTGAGCGGTCGGGGGTGAGGCGGCCGAGGGTGACCGTGCCGCCGATGAGCAGAGCGGCGGCGAGCATGGCGGGGACCACGTTGCCGACGCCTGACGGGAGGGGCTCGCCGAGGAGGATCGCGCCGGCGAGCACGGAGGTGATCGGGTCGACGACCTGCACACCCGCGTAGGCGATGCCGAAGTAGCCCACGGCGTACGAATGCTGGAGCAGCACCACCGCGACCATCAACATGATCGGGATGACCAGGCTGAACCAGTGGATGAAGTGGCCGAAGTCCCCCTCGAAACCACCGCCGACGACCCGCACGAAGGTCGAGACCGTCGCGGTGACCGCGCCCGCGCCGATGGCGAGGAGCAGGGCCTTGGTGGGGCCTTGCGCCTTGCGGGCGACGAGGTTGCTCAGCACGGCGATGACCAGGATCGTGGCGAGGAACGCGAGCGCGGACCGGTCGGACAGCACAGGCTTGGCGTCGTGCTCGGGCACGAGCAGCATGATGCCGATCAGGCCGACCGTCACGGCGACCGAGCCGAGGATCTCCGCGCGGTGGGGCTTCCTGCCGTGGAGCATCGCCGCCAGCGGCACCGCGAACACCAGGGTCGCGACGCTCACGGGCTGAACCGCGACCAGGGGGGCGAAGCTCAGCGCGACGGCGTGGAGGCAGGCGCCGGTGAAACCGATGATGCCGCCGATCCACCATCTCGGGCGTCTCATAAGCTTGAGCGAGGCTCCGAGCTCAACCGCTTCGTATTGCTGCAATGCCGCGCCGAGCGCATATCCGAGAGCGCCGACGAGGGCGATGGACACCCCCACCCATGTCATGGGCGAGCACCGGATCTGCGCAGGGGGCTATAAGGACAGGTGTCAAGGGTCACCCCCACAGCTTAAGGACTTTGGGTGACCTCGATCGCCATCTCAGGATTGAGCTCAGGGCCCCGGGAATAGTGCTGGTAGGAGTCGTTGTTTGCGAAGATACCCCCTGGGGGTATATCACTGGCAGCGGATTGAGGAGGCAGAATGCGACCCCAGCAGCCGGACGCCCACGAATCCGGCGCCCACCGGGACACCCACCACGCCGGAGAGACAGACGTGACGAACGCCACACCCGGTGGTCGCCATCACCGCGGTGGAGAGGGCGGCCATGGAGCACACGGCGAAGGTCACGGTGACCACGCCGCCCATGCCGCACCCGCCGCCGCCGTGTCCACGGGACGGGAAGGCAGGCACGCCAAGCACGCCGCGCACGATGCCGCCGCGCACGGCACACACGAGCAGGGCGGGCACGGGGGTCACGGCGGACATGGCGCGCACGGAGGGCACGGTGACCACGCCGCGCAGTTCCGGGACCGTCTGTGGATCAGCCTGATCCTGACAGTGCCGATCATCATCTACAGCCACATGATCCAGGAGTGGTTCGGCTTCACCCCGCCGCACTTCCCCGGCTCTGCGTGGCTGGCCCCGGTGCTCGGCACCATCGTGTTCTTCTACGGCGGGCAGCCCTTCCTCACCGGCGGATTCCAGGAGGCGAAGGACCGCCGCCCCGGCATGATGCTGCTGATCAGCCTCGCGATCGCCGTCGCCTTCGCGGCGAGCCTCGCGACCGCGTTCGGCTACTTCCAGCTCGACTTCTGGTGGGAGCTGGCGCTGCTGATCGACATCATGCTGCTCGGCCACTGGCTGGAGATGCGAGCGCTGGGACAGGCGTCGAGCGCACTCGACGCGCTGGCGGCGCTGCTCCCCGACGAGGCCGACCGGGTGACCCCCGACGGCACCGAGAGCGTGCCGGTGTCGGACCTGCGCGAGGGCGACGTGGTGCTCGTGCGTTCGGGCGGCAGGGTGCCGGCGGACGGGCTGATCATCGACGGTGAGGCGGCGTTCGACGAGTCGATGCTGACCGGTGAGTCGCGTCCCGTCACCAAGGGCGTGGGCGACCGGGCCGTGGCGGGCACCGTGGCCACCGACTCCGCGGTGCGGGTGCGCATCGAGGCCGTCGGCGAGGGCACGACACTCGCGGGCATCCGCAGGCTCGTCGAGCAGGCTCAGGCGTCGAGGTCGCGCGCCCAGGCGCTGGCCGACCGGGCGGCGGCGCTCCTCTTCTATGTGGCGGCGGGAGCCGGTGTGCTCACCTTCGTGGTCTGGGCGCTCCTCGGCGAGCTGGGCGAGGCGGTCGAGCGCACCGTCACGGTCCTCGTCATCGCCTGCCCCCACGCCCTCGGGCTGGCCATTCCCCTGGTGATCGCGATCTCGACGGCGATGAGCGCCCGCAGCGGCATCCTCGTCAAGGACCGCCTGGCCCTTGAGCGCATGCGCACGGTCGACGCGGTGCTGTTCGACAAGACCGGCACCCTGACCAAGGGCGAGCCCGAGGTGACCGGCGTCCACGCGGTCGACGGCGACGAGACCTCGCTGCTCAAGCTGGCGGGGGCGGTCGAGGCCGACAGCGAGCACCCGCTCGCGCGGGCGATCGTGGCGGCGGCCAAGGAGACGGGAGCGCTCCCGATCGCCTCGGGCTTCCGCTCGATGACCGGCCGCGGCGTCCAGGCCGAGGTGGACGGCCGCACGGTGGCCATCGGCGGCCCCGCCCTCCTGCGCGAGCTGGGTCTGGCCGAGCTACCCGCGCAGGAGTGGCGGGCGCGCGGCGCCGCCGTGCTCCACGTGGTGGCCGACGGCCGGGTCGTGGGAGCGCTCGCACTGGAGGACGCGATCAGGCCCGAGTCGCGGGAGGCGATCCGCGAGCTGCACGCGCTCGGCAAACGGGTCGTAATGATCACCGGTGACGCCCGTCAGGTGGCCGAGGCGGTGGCGGCCGAGCTCGGCGTGGACGAGACCTTCGCCGAGGTGCTCCCCGAGGACAAGGACGCCAAGGTGGCCGAGCTCAAGCAGCGCGGTCTCACGGTGGCCATGGTCGGCGACGGTGTCAACGACGCCCCCGCGCTGGCCAGGGCCGACGTCGGCATCGCGATCGGCGCCGGCACCGACGTGGCCATCGAGTCGGCGGGTGTGGTGCTCGCGAGCGACGACCCCCGCGGGGTGCTCGGCATCCTCCGCCTGTCGAAGGCGAGCTATCGCAAGATGCTGCAGAACCTCGCCTGGGCCACGGGTTACAACCTGGCCGCCATCCCGCTGGCCGCGGGTGTCCTCGCCGGATGGGGCATCACGCTCGCCCCGGCGGTCGGTGCGGTGCTGATGAGCCTGTCCACGATCGTGGTCGCGCTCAACGCGCAGCTTCTGCGCGGGGTGAGGCTCCACGGCTGACCGGGCGGGAAGGCGGAAAAAAGGGGGATCCGTGCGGATGTCACGGATCCCCCTTCGCCGTGCAGGCGGCCCTGGACCTGGGCCGGCAGGCCTGCCCCCGGCGAAGACCGGTCTTCCCACGCCAAGGCAAGAGCCCCGGCCGGTACGGCGCAAGCCGTACAGAACCGGCCCGCACATCGTGGCCGGGCGGGAAATAAGAACTGAGCGATCATGTACGGCCGGGCCGAGACCTGGGATCCTGGTCCGAGCGCGGCGGCGCCGCCGTCCACCCACGCAACCTGACCAAGGGAACGGCTCGAACAGGCGAGTCGTTGGAGGAACTATGGCCTCGATATCTGATCTGTTCAGGCGATTTCTGGATCGGCCGGGTTCAGTAAATCTCACCCCCTTCCTGAAGGTGGTCGCCGAGGCGGGCAAGCGTGAGGAACGAGTCAAGGCACTCGACGCACTGCCCCCGCCGCCCGCCGACGACCTGGCCGAGTTCTGTGCGATCGCCCGCGAGGCCGCCGACCGCACGCTCGGACTCAGGCCCTACGACGTGCAGCTCACCGGCGCGCTGGCCTTGCTCGCCGGCAACGTCGCGGAGATGGCGACCGGCGAGGGCAAGACCCTCTCTGGCGCGATCGCCGCTGCGGGTTACGCGTTGCAGGGCAGGCGCGTGCACGTGATCTCGGTGAACGACTACCTCGCCCGGCGCGACGCCGAGTGGATGGGTCCGTTCTACGAGTCGCTCGGCGTGAGTGTGGGATGGATCGACCAGAACTCCACGCGTGAGGAGCGCAAGGCGGCTTATGCGAAGGATGTGACATACGGCTCGGTCAGCGAGATCGGGTTCGACGTCCTGCGCGACCGGCTCTGCACCGACGTGGACGCTCTCGTGATGACCGAGCCCGAGGTGGCGCTGGTCGACGAGGCCGACTCGGTGCTGGTGGACGAGGCCAAGGTGCCGCTCGTGATGGCGGGCGCGGCCGACCGCGGCAACGCCGTCCCCGAGACGGCGGCGCTGGTGCGGCGTCTCGTGCGGGGCTACCACTACGAGATCGACGATCAGGCGCGCAACGTCTATCTCACCCCCAAGGGCATCGACGCCGTCGAGCAGGCCCTCGACGTGACCGACCTCTACGAGGACCCGGCGCAGATCACCGACATCAACCTCGCCCTGCACGCGCACGCCCTGCTGACCAAGGACGTCGACTACATCGTGCGCGAGGGCAAGGTCCACCTGATCAACCCCTCGCGGGGGCGGGTCGCGCTGCTCCAGCGGTGGCCGGACGGGCTGCAGGCCGCCGTGGAGGCCAAGGAGGCCCTGCCCCCGAGCGAGACGGGCGAGATCCTCGACTCGATCACCGTGCAGGGCATGCTGACGCGTTATCCGCAGGTGTGCGGCATGACGGGCACGGCGGTGGCGGTGGGTGAGCAACTCCGCGAGTTCTACAACCTGCACGTCGCGGTCATCCCGCCCAACCGGCCGTGTGTGCGGGTCGACGCCGACGACCGGCTTTACGCCACCCTCGCCGACAAGCGCCGCGCCCTGGTGGAGGAGATCTCCACCCATCACGCCACGGGCCGTCCCATTCTGATCGGCACGCTCGACGTAGCCGAGTCCGAGGACCTGGCCGGCCTGCTTCGCGCCGAGGGGCTTGAGTGTGTCGTGCTCAACGCCAAGAACGACGCCGAGGAGGCGACCATCGTGGCCCGCGCCGGCGAGCCCGGCGCGATCACGGTGTCCACGCAGATGGCGGGGCGAGGCACCGACATCCGCCTAGGCGACGGCGTCGCCGAACTCGGCGGCCTTTACGTCATCGGCTCGGGCCGCCACACCAGCAGCCGCCTCGACGACCAGTTGCGCGGCCGCGCCGGCCGCCAGGGCGACCCGGGCGGCTCGGTGTTCTTCGTGGCCCTCGACGACGACCTCATCACGCAATACGCGCCTGAGGAGCGGCCGCCCGCCCCCGACGCCGACGGTGTCGTGCGGCACCGCCGCGCGGCCTATCTCGTCGGCCACGCCCAGCGTGTCGCCGAGGGCGTCAACCTGGAGATCCACCGCAACACCTGGCGCTACACCCGCCTGCTCGAACGGCAGCGCGACCTTGTCCTTGCGCGCAGGGACAAGGTGCTGCGGGAGAACTCCGCGGGCGAGGGGCTCGCCGAGGCCGATCCGGCACGCTGGGCGGAGCTGCGCGAGACGGCGCCGGAGGAGGTGCTGCACGAGGCCGCCCGCATGATCGTGCTCTATCACCTGGACCGCGGGTGGGCCGACCACCTGGCGTTCCTCAACGACCTGCGTGAGGGCATCCACCTGCGCGCGCTCGGCCGGATGAGCCCCATCGACGAGTTCCACCGCGAGGCGGTGCCGGCCTACGCCACGTTCATGGCGGAGGTGGAGAGCAACTCGCTGAAGACCTTCGCCGAGGCCGAGATCAACGCCGAGGGGTTCACGATGCCGGCGGAGATGAAGCGGCCGAGCAGCACGTGGACCTATCTCGTGCAGGACAACCCGTTCGGCTCGGAGTGGGACCGCGTCTTCAAGCGGATCTCGTCCAAGCTGCGCGCTTGACGAAGCCGTTCCCGCCCCCGGCGTCCGCGTGACGGCGCCGGGGGCTTTCGCCGTACGGCCCGGTACGGCGAAGCGAACTCGGCTTGTACGGCGAAGCGCCCCTGCTCTGCCGCGCTCCCCCAGCCCGTCACCAACTAAAACCCATGAAACCTTAAGCATGTCCAGTTTCTCCTGATACGTGTTTCCTCATCCCTTTCTCGGGTAGAGGGGGCGTGTTCGAGAAATGCTGGAGGGTTGCCGCCAGCGGGGGCAACCGAAGGAAGATTCCGGGCACCCGCCACCCTCACCAAAGGCCGCTGGACGACGAAGCGACGGCGACGGCCCGGAAGGTGAGGAGCGCTGAGAATGAGCGGCAAAGCGCGAATGGCACTGGCCGTCGCCGCGGGCTACTACCTCGGCCGACGCCACAAGCTCAAGCTGGCGGCCGGGCTCGCGGTGGCTGGAGCGCTCGGCGGGCTCAGCCGTAAGGGCGGTCTGCTGAAACAAGGCGCCAAGATCCTTGGTTCGTCCCCGGAGCTCGAAAAGATCACCGGCCAACTGCGGTCCGATCTCACCGAGGTCGGCAAGGCGGCCGCCGTGGCCGCGACGGGCAGGCAACTCGATTCGCTGACGTCCAAGCTGCACGACCGGGCCGAGGCGCTTCGACGCCCCGGCGAAGCCGTCGGCAAGGTCCGGAAGGCGGCCGTCCGCGCCGAGGCCGAGGAGGAACCTGTGGGTGAGGAATACGACGAATACACCGAGGAGGACTACGAGGAGGAGCCGCGCCGGGAGAGATCGGGTGCCGGACGCTCGCAGTCCGCGACCAGGTCGGGGAGGTGAGCTCGGATGACCGAGACGCTCAAGAAAGTTATACGGAAGCCGGCCGCGAACCTCCTCAAGCGCGAGATCCAAAGTGTGTCCCAGGCTTTCGTCGAACGCAGCCTGACCTCGCTCAGCGGCAAGATCGAAGATGTGACCGAACGCCTGTCGGACTACGTCGCGGGCGACAGCGAGGGCGGCCTGATCAGCGCGGTCACCGGCTCAAACAAGGCCAATAAGGCGGACAAGACCGACAAGACGGGCAAGGCTCGCGGCAAAGGCATCGGCGGCCTGTTTGGGAAGGTGAAGGATGTAGTGACCGGCCTGGGCCGCAAGGGCGGACGAGGCAAGGGAGAGAAGATCAAGGTCACCAACATCGTCGAGTCGATGGACGTCGGCGCGCCGATCGGCATCGTCTACAACACGTGGACCGAGTTCGAGGACTTCCCGAGCTTCATGAAGAAGGTCGAGAGCGTCGAACAGGAATCCGACGAGAAGCTCAAGTGGCGGGCCCAAGTGTTCTGGTCGCACCGGAACTGGGTGTCGACGATCAAGGAGCAGATCCCCGACGAGCGGATCATCTGGCGCTCCGACGGGCCCAAGGGCCATGTGGACGGCTCGGTGTCCTTCCATGAACTCGCTCCGGATCTCACCAGGATCATCCTGGTGCTGGAATATCACCCGAAGGGCTTCATGGAGCACGTCGGCAACCTCTGGCGTGCGCCCGGCCGACGGGCGCGTCTGGAGTTCAAGCACTTCGGACGGCACGTCATGTCCCACACCATGCTTCGTCCGGACGACGCCCCCGAAGGGTGGCGCGGCGAGATCCACGACGGTCAGGTGACGAAGGAACCCGGCGAAGAGGAAGAGGAGAAGGGCCCGCGCGCCGAGGGCGAGGAGCCCGAGGAAGAAGAAGCGGAGGAGAGAGCCGAGCGGGCTGAAGAGGAACCCGAAGAAGAGGAAGAGACCGGCAAGGGCCGCAGGGGCAGGCGGGAAAAGGCTCCGCGGGCCGAGGAACACGCCGAGGAAGAAGCCGAGGAGGGGGAACCCGAGGAGGAGGAAGCGGAGGAGAGATCCGAGCGGGCCGGAAGGGCACGTCCGCGCCGACGGGAGAAGGAAACCGTGCCCGGTCCCCGCGAGCGTGCGTCACGGCCGGTTCGCCGCCGGACCGCAGGGACGCCCCGAGGATAAACCGCCCGACTCCCCCCTCGTGGCCACTATGGGGGACCGACAGGCCCTCCCCGCACGGCGGCGGAGACAAGCCGGCAAGGCTTCGCCCACCCGTGTAGACAAGGGTGCCGCCGCCCGCGACCTGAGCGTGTGAGCGCCGATCGCTTGCACGCGTCGATGAGGGGCGAAACGACATGACCATACAACCCACGTCGACCGGGGCGGCCGCGCGTCCGTCGTCGAGCAGCCTGGCCGATGTGATCGACTCGATTCTCGACAAGGGCCTCGTGATCGACGCCTTCGTGCGCGTCTCGCTCGTCGGCATCGAGATCCTGACCATCGACGCGCGGATCGTCGTAGCCAGTGTGGACACCTACCTCCGCTTCGCCGAGGCGGTGAACCGCCTGGACCTGACACAGACGGGCAAGCAGCAAGGGCTCCCCGAGCTCATGCAGAACATGACCAAGGACACGGCCTCCGGCAAGGCCAAGGGGGTCGTGCAGGGCGTGCTGGAGGCCGCCGGGGACAAACTGCGCGACGTCGGGTCCGGCTACTCGGAGCGTTCCGAGGAACCCGCACGGCGGCGCAGGGAGAGGGAGTGAGATGGCGAGATCCGCCTCGGGCACCTCAGGCAAGGAGAAGGCCGACACGACCGCGGTTCCACAGCAGCGCGGCCGGGGCACCTATATATACGGCCTCGTTCAGGAGGACGTTGAAGTGTCCCCGGACGCACGTGGCGTCGGCGACCCACCCGCGCGGGTGAACCTCATCAGCCACGGTGAGATCGCGGCGCTGGTGAGCGACGTCAGGCTCGACCGGCCCCTCGGCACACCCGACAGCCTGCTCGCCCACGAGCAACTCCTGGACGACACCGCCGCCGAGGTGCCGGTGATTCCCGTCAGGTTCGGCGCGGTGATGAGCACACGCGAGCAGGTCGTGGAGGAGCTCCTCAAGCCCCACCACGACGCGTTCCGGGACGCCCTCGCGGCGTTGGAGGGGCGTGCGGAGTTCATCGTCAAGGGCCGCTACATCGAGGAGGCAGTTCTCCAGGAGATCTTGGAGGAGAATCCGGACGCGGCGCGCCTGCAAGACGAGATCAGGGACCGGCCGGAGGAGCTCACCCGTGACGTGCGCATCCAGCTCGGGGAACTGGTGGGCCGGGAGGTCGAGGAGAGGCGGGAGGAGGACACCGCCGATCTGAGCGATGAGCTGGAGCCGATATGCGCAGACATGGCCGTCCGTGAGCCGACTCACGAGTGGGACGCCGTCTACCTCGCGTTGCTGGTGGACAACGACCGCGAGGACGAAGTGGCCCGCGTGGTCGACGATTTCGCCAGGCGAAGCGAGGGGCGAATCAGGATGCGCCTGCGCGGACCGCTGGCACCGTACGACTTCGTCGTCGCCCCGCGTCCGGGCGAACAGAGCGACCAGTATGAGCAGGGCGAAGGGGAATGGGACTGATCAGCCTTATCTTCAGCTGGCCCGTCGCCCCGGTGAAGGGCGTGATCAAGCTGGGCGAGCTCATTCAGGAGCAGATCGAGCGTGAGACCGCCGATCCGGCGGCGATCCGGCGCCGCCTGGAGGAGATCGAACGAGACGCGGAGGCCGGCCGGATCTCCGAGGAGGAGGCCCGGGAGGCCACCGAGCGGCTGCTTCAGCGGTTGATCCCGCAGCCGGAACCCACCGATACGCCGATGGAAGAGTAGGGGCCGGGGGGTGACGACACCGTGTCCGACAGACGCGACACTCATGAGGAGGCCGTCGAAAGGCGCAGAGCGAGGGAGGGCCGGGAAGCCGTCCGCGACGAGCGGGAGGCACGTCCGCGGCGGCCCACGCACTCCCTGACGGCAGCAGCGGCGGGCGGAGCCGGGCTCCGCCACATCATCGAACTGACCAACCGGGAGGCCGAAGGCGTCACCCTCGTCAAACCGGCGGAGCACGGGTGGGTGGTGGATGTGGAGGTCGTGGAGGACCGCCGTATTCCCTCTTCCGGTGATGTGCTCGCGATATACGAGGCCGAGTTGGACGAGGAAGGCGAACTCGTCTCTTACCGCAGGTTGCGCCGCTATCGGCGCGGCAGCGGCGATAGCGATGGGTATGGACGATGAGCGACCCCACATACTCGGGGGTTCCGGCCCGGAGGGCCTCCTCCAGTTCTCTCTCCCGTCCGCAGTCGGCCAACCTCGGCGACATCCTGGAGCGGGTCCTCGACCGGGGCATCGTCATCGCGGGCGACATCCGGGTGAACCTCCTGGACATCGAGCTGCTGACCATCAAACTGCGGCTCATCATCGCCTCGGTCGACACGGCGCGGGAGATGGGCATCGACTGGTGGGAGCACGACCCGTGGTTGTCCGGGGACAGGCGCCGCCTCGTCGAGGAGAACCGGAGCCTCAAGAGACGTCTCGCCGTACTCGAAGATCGGCACCCCACTCTCGAAGGGCGTGCGGAACCCGGGGAGCGGATCGAAGTCGACAGATGGAGTGAAGAGGACAGGCATACCGGACGACCGCGGCGGGACGCGGACTTCCACGCCCGGGAGGCCGACGAGGACGACTATGACGAATGAGACGGGCACATATCTGTACGCGGTGGCGGCCGATCTCGGTATCCCCGTCCCCACGGGTTTGACCGGTGTGAACGGCGGAGCCGTGCGCGGTATCGCGCAAGGGGGACTGATCGCGTATGTGAGCACGGTCCCCATGGACAAGTTCGGTGAGGGACCGCTGCGGACGTCGCTGGAGAACCTGGACTGGCTCGGCCGGACGGCGCGGGCCCACCACCATGTGGTCGACGCGGTGGCCGAGACCGGCCCCGCGGCCCCGGTGCGGCTCGTCACCGTCTACAGCGGCGACGAGCAGGTCAAAGACCTCCTGGACCGCCGGGGCGAGGAGTTCCTGGACGTCCTGACCCGGGTCGCCGGGCGGCGTGAGTGGGGCGTCAAGGCTTACGCGGAGGCGCGGAAACCGGTGGAGGAACCGGCCGGCGCCCGGCACGGGGGCGAAAGTCCTGGCACCGCCTACCTGAAACGGCGCCAGGCGAGTCTGCAGGGCCAAGAGCAGGACAGGCGCCGGGCGGCAGCCGTCGCCGAGGAGATCCACGACGCTCTGACGGCCTTCGCCGTAGCCGGCCGCAGGCACCGCACGCAGGACCCGCAACTGTCGGGGCGACGGGAGACGATGCTGCTCAACGGGGCCTACCTCGTCGACGAGGAGCGCGGCGAGGAGTTCGCCCGGGTGGTCGACGGGCTGCGCGGGCCCGGCGTGGAGCTGGAGCTGACCGGCCCCTGGGTGCCCTACTCCTTCACGATGCTGGAGGATCCGGCAGGCGGCGAGGGGACCGCCGATGAGCGTCTCTGAGCCGCGCGGCGCCGCGCTCGCCGCTCAAGGGCACCTCCCCTCGGAGCGGATAGCGCTCGTCGACCTCCTCGACCGGCTCCTCGCCGGCGGCGTGGTCCTCAGCGGCGACCTGGTGCTGTCCATCGCCGACATCGACCTCGTGCAGATCTCGGTGCGTGCGTTGATCATGTCCGTGCGGGAGAAGGAGACCGCGGACGACGGCGAGCCTCTCGTCGGGAGCTGAGCTGCCATGAGCGACCCCCAACCGGTACGGAGAAACCAGACGAACCGCCTGCGCTTCGAAGCCGACCGGGAAGCCGTCGAACGCGACCTGTCGCGGTTGGTCCTCACCCTGGTCGAGCTCATCCGCCAGCTCGTCGAGCGGCAGTCGCTGCGGCGTATGGAGCAGGGGGATCTGAGCGACGAGCAGGTGGAGACCCTCGGCCTGACCTTGATGCGGTTGGACGAGGCGATGAAAGAACTCTGCGAGCGATTCGAGCTGTCACCCTCCGACCTGAACATCGACCTCGGCCCTCTTGGACCGCTCCTTCCCCGCGACCAGTGACGTCATGCATGACCTGCGCAGGCGTAGGCCGCACTCTTTCATCCCGCACCGTGATCACTCTTTCATCCCGCACCGTGATCAAAAATGCCCCCATGTCCGCCTTATCCGCATTTACGTTTCCTTGCTCATCTCCCGGGTAGAGGTGGCCGTGTTCATATGTTGGCCGGTTGCCACCTGAGGGCGACGTGAGTGAATGCTCTGCCCGAGCATCAACCTCGGGGCCCCACCCGGCTCGGGCAGAGCGCGCCCTTCAGGGTGACGCGCCTCAGGGAACAACCGGCCTCAGGGAACAACCGAGTGATTATCCGAAGGGAGCGGCACATTTTCATGGGTGCGAAGGAATCAAAGGACAAGTCCAACGCCAAGGAGGGTGGCGGTTCCCGGAAACCCGGCTTGGTGAGGAAGGCGGCCAGAGCCGGCGGCAGAATCCTCCACGTGGGCCGGCGAAGCAAGAAAAGACGCGGCGGCGGGGACAACGAGAAAGTCATGACCGTGGTCGAGTCGCTCGACATCGGGGCGCCGTTGAGCGCCGTGTACAACCAGTGGACGGAGTTCGAGGATTTTCCGGGCTTCACCAAGAAGGTCCAGCGCGTCGATCAGGAGTCGGACGAACGGCTGCGGTGGCGGGTGCGGGTCCTCTGGTCGCACCGCACCTGGGACTCCAAGATCATCGAACAGGTGCCCGATCGGCGGATCGTCTGGCGCTCGCAGGGCGACAAGGGCTATGTGGACGGCGCCGTCGCCTTCCACGAGCTCACCCCTGAGCTCACGCGGATCGTGCTGGTCCTCGAATATCACCCCAAGGGCCTCGTCGAGCATGTGGGGCGTCTCTGGCGGGCGCAGGAGCGGCGGGTGCGCCTGGAACTCAAACAGTTCAGGCGTCACGTCATGACGCGGACCCTGCTCCGCCCCGACGGGTCTCCCGACGGCGGATGGCGCGGCGAGATCCAGGACGGCCACGTGACCAGCCGTCCCGGAGAGGAAGACACCTCGAAAGAGCCCGCCGAGAAGAACGACGAGCGCGAGGAGAGCGGCTCTCGCCGCAGGACCCAAAAGAAGGAACGCGCGAAGGAGCAGGAGGAGGACACGCCTCAGGCCGAAGAGCGGCAAACAGATACGGATAAGAAGAAGAGCGCGCCGGAACGTGCCGCGAAACCGCGCCCTCGTCGCCGGACGACCAAATCGGAATCGGATTCCGGCGAAGAGCGCGCCGCACGACCGGTTCGCCGCAGGACGGCGAGCAAACAGAGCGCGTAAATCTCGCGTCGTTTCATCTCCATCTCGCGCGGAGAAAAGGCCCCCGATCCCGGACTCCGCAGCAGGGACGTAGCACGGCCATACCTGCCGTCCGATCCCGGATACCGAAGTCAAGTCAGCGGGATGAGAGAGGTTTTCCATGCGCGAATACGCGTGCCTAGGAGGGGCGAAAAGACATGACTGTGCAATCCGCGTCGGGCGGAGTGACCCAGCGTTCGTCGTCGAGCAGCCTGGCCGACGTCATCGACTCGATTCTCGACAAGGGCCTCGTCATCGACGCCTACGTGAGGGTGTCGCTCGTCGGCATCGAGATCCTGACCATCGACGTCCGAATCGTCGTGGCCAGTGTGGACACCTATCTGCGCTTCGCGGAGGCGGTGAACCGCCTGGACCTGACGCAGACGGGCAAGCAGCAGGGACTCCCGGAGATCATGCAGAACATGACCAAGGACACGGCCTCCGGCAAGGCCAAGGGAGCGGTCCAAGGCGTGCTCGACGCCGCGGGGGAAAAGCTGCGCGGCATCGGCGGCGACCGGTCGGAGAAAGAGGAACCCGCGCGGCGACGGGGCAAAGAGGAGGAATGAGATGGCGAAGTCCACGGCGAGAAAGGAGAAGGTCGACTCCATGACCTCCGCATCGAAGAAGCAGAACGGCGCGATCTACATCTACGGCATCGTGCCGGCGGACGTCGAGGTCTCGCCGGACGCGCGAGGGGTGGACGGCACCGATGACGGCATCACCCTCGTGGAGCACGGGGAGATCGCGGCGCTGGTCAGCGAGATCGACGCCGACCTGACGCTTGGAACGCCCGACAGCCTGATGGCTCACGAGGAGTTCCTCGACGCCACCGCCGCCGAGGTGCCCGTGCTTCCCCTGCGTTTCGGCGCGGTGATGACGACACGAGAGGCGGTCGTCGACGAACTGCTCACCCCCTATCACGACCAGTTCCACGCCGCGCTGGAGGAACTGGACGGGCACGCGCAGTTCGTCGTGCGGGGACGCTACGCCGAACAGCCGATGCTGTTTGCGATCTTGGAGGAGAACCCCGAGGTCGCACAACTCGCGGACGAGATCAGAGATCTTCCTGAGGAGACGACCAGGAACGAGCGCATACAGCTCGGGGAGCTCATCAACCAGGCTGTCGCCGCACGACGGGAAGCCGACACCGAGAGTTTCGTCGAGACCCTGGAGCCGCTGTCCGTGCACGTTTCCGTGCGAGAGCCGACCCACGAACGCGACGCCGCGTATGTGGCCCTGCTGGTGGACCTCGACCGGCAATCCGAACTGGAAAAGGCGGTCAAGGACCTCGCCGAACAGAACGCGGATCTGATGGAGGTAACCCTCCGCGGCCCCATGGCCTCCTACGACTTCGTCATGACGGCACGACAGGACACCGAGAGATGGGATTGATCACCTTCATCGCCGGCCTGCCCTTCGCGCCGATCAAAGGCGTCGTCAAGCTGGGAGAGCTGATACAGGAGCAGGTCGAACGCGAGACCAAGGACCCGGCGAGCATCCGGCGCCGCCTGGAGGAGATCGAGGAGGCCAGAGCCGCCGGTCTCATCTCCGAGGAAGAGGAGAAGGAGGCCACCGAACTGGTCCTCCGGGGGATGATCGGCGGCCCCGGATCCGCGCGCGCACCCGATCAGGAACCAGACGATTGGAGGAGGTGACACCGTGCCGGTGAGGCGCACCGCCAAGAGCGAGGAGACCTCGAGGACCCGCCGATCAGGGCGGACTCGTGCGAACTCCGCCGACCCCGTAGAGGAAGACCGTGAACCCGCGGAGGAGGAACAACCGAAAAGGCGTGCGCGGAGCCTGTCGGCCTCCGCGGCCGGAGCCGTGGGGCTCCGGCACATCGCCGACTTGACAGGGCGGGAGACCGAGGGAGTCACTCTCGTCCGGCCGGCGGAGGACGGCTGGGTGGTGAACATCGAGGTCGTCGAGGACCGCCGCATCCCCTCCTCAGGAGACATCCTCGCGGTTTACGAGGCCGAACTCGACGATGAGGGCGACCTGCTCTCCTACCGCCGCCTCCGGCGTTATCGGCGCGGCAGCGGTGACACGAACGGGATGTCACGATGATCGAATCCAAGCGGTCCACCCCGGGCACCGGCAGAGGCGGCTCCGCCTCGTTGTCCGGGGGCGGAGCCAGCAACCTCGGCGACATCCTGGAGCGTGTCCTCGATCGAGGCGTCGTCATCGCGGGCGACATCCGGGTGAACCTGCTGGACATCGAACTCCTCACGATCAAGCTGCGGCTGGTCATCGCCTCGGTCGACACGGCGAAGGAGATGGGCATCGACTGGTGGGAGCACGACCCGTGGCTGAACGGCGGAGGCCGCCATCTCGCCGAGGAGAACAAGCGGCTACGCGAGCGCCTCGCCGTACTCGAGGAGGACCGTCCGACGCTTGAGGCGCGGGACGCGGAATCCGGACGGGAGTCCCAGGCGGAGGTGACGGAACATGGCGAGTGAGGCGGGCACCTATCTCTACGCAGTCGCGACGGACCTGGACAAGCCCGCTCCCACCGATTTGACGGGAGTGAGCGGGGGGGCCGTGCGGGTGATCTCGCATTCCGGCCTCGTGGCCTACGTGAGCACCGTTTCCCTCGACGAGTTCGGCGAGGAGCCGCTGCGCACCTCGATGGAGGACCTCGACTGGCTCAGCCGGACCGCGCGGACACACCATCAGGTTGTCGAGACGGTCGCCGTGTCCGCCCCCACCGCCCCTGTGCGACTGATAACGGTCTATTCCGGTGACGAGCAGGTCGAGGATCTGCTGCGCCGGCGGCGTGAGGACTTCTCCGAAGTCCTGGCGCGGATCGCGGGGCGGTGGGAGTGGGGGGTGAAGGTCTACGCGGAGGCCGTGGGCCCGCCCTCGTCCCCGGAGACGGCGCCAGGCGGGGGTGAGGAGACCAACCCCGGCACCGCCTACCTCAAACGGCGCCAGGCGAGCCTGCGCGACCGTGAGAAGGACCGGCGCCACGCCGTCGCCGCGGCCGACGAGATCCACGAGACGCTCAGCGCCTATGCGGTGGCCGCCAGGCGCCACCGCACCCAGGATCCGCAACTCTCAGGACGCCAAGAGTGGATGGTCCTCAACGGGGCCTATTTGATCGACGGCGACAACGGAGAAGAGTTCACCCGGATCCTCGACGGTCTACGCAAACCGGGGATCCAGGCGGAACTCACCGGCCCCTGGGTGCCGTACTCCTTCACCGTGACCGCCGACGCCGCGGGAGGGCCGGATGGCAGCGGGTGAGCGGGGCGTCGCCGTACGCGAAGATCTGGCGGCGGAGCAGATAGCGCTGGTGGACCTCCTCGACCGGCTCCTCGCGGGAGGCGTCGTCATCAGCGGAGACCTGGTGCTCTCCGTCGCGGACATCGACCTCGTCCGCATCTCGCTGCACGCGCTGATCACCTCCGTACGCGAGGGAACAGCTCTCGAAACCCTTCCGACCGGAGGTGAACAGACGTGGAAAGCACCCTGAAAACCCAACCGAACCGGCTACGACTGGACGCAAACAAGTCCGCGGTCGAACGCGACCTGTCACGCCTCGTCCTCACCCTGGTCGAACTCCTCCGCCAGCTCGTCGAACGACAGTCCCTGCGGCGCATGGAGCAGGGGGAGCTGAGCGACGAACAGATCGAGACCCTGGGCCTGACCTTGATGCGGCTGGACGAGGCGATGAAAGACCTGTGCGAACGCTTCGAGCTGTCACCCTCCGACCTGAACATCGACCTCGGCCCCCTCGGCCCCCTCCTCCCCCGCGACCGCTAACCCCGCTCCTCGGAGTTCGATGAGCCAGACCTCGCCAACCACGTGTTCGGCCGGCCCCTCTGCATCTTGTCCACCCCCGCTCCTCTCCCCGGCGAGCGAACCCGACATCGGCTGACCGCAGAACAGACGCACCGCCGGTCCGCTTCACGCGGGAATGCCTGCCCCCGGCCCCGGCCCCGGGGAGCGTACGGCTCGCGCCTGCGAGGCGGCGCCGTGTTTGATGGCCTGGGCCTCGTTCACACTCTCGCCCCAGGCGACCCCAGACGACGACATGCCCGGTCCGATCGCGCAACAGACGCGCCGCAAGTCCACTTCACACGGGCGGGCCGATGCCGCAGCCCCCGGCGCCGGCGCCGGCCCGGAGGAGCGTACGGCTCGTGCCAGCCAGGTGACGCCGTGTTTGATGGCCTGGGCCTCGTACACACTCTCGCCCCAGGTGACCCCCAGACGACGGTCGCGAGAGACACTTCGGTCGCCCATGGCTGTGCCGTACGCCGTGATGACAAGATCCGCGGCGGCAGACATACGCGGTCTGATCTCGCAACAGACGCGCCGCAGGTCCGCATTGCGTGGGTCGCCCCTTGCCCTCTGGCCTCTGGCCTCTGGCCTCTGGCCTCTGGCCTCTGGCCCCGAAGTAGCGTACTGCTCGCGCTCGTGAGTCGGCGCCTTGCTCGATGTCCGGACCTCGTCGCGCGTGTCCCTGCTCCAGGCGATGGCCGCGAGGGACTCCTGGTCGTGCATGGCTGTGCCGTACACCCGGGTGGTCTGACCGTCGTTGCGCCCGCCCAGACGTGGGGCCGGTGGGTGTCTGGCGCCGCCGGCGGACGGGTTCGCGCCGCCTGGACGCAGGGCGGCGTAGCCGCAGTTCCCGTCGGGAAGCGGGTAGGCATATGAGCGAGTGCGTTTTTACCCACCGAACGCCGCACACACGAACACACGCCCCGGCTCGGAGCAAACGAACCGGGGCGTGTGCCGTACGGAAAATCCGTTTGGCTAGCGGCCTCGGCGGTTCTGGCGGTTTTGGGGCTGGCTGTCCTGGCCGAGGCCGGCGCGGCGGAGGGCGTCGGCCATGGCGCCGCTGGGTGGGGGCGGGGTGGAACCGCCGCGGTTGCCCTGGCCTCCGCCGGGGCGGCCGCCGCGGCGGTTGCCCTGGGCGGAGCGGCGGTCCTCGCGCTCGGGGCGGCCGCCGCCCTGCGGGGCCTCGTCTTCGAGGCGCAGGGTCAGCGAGATGCGCTTGCGCGGGATGTCGACGTCGAGGACCTTGACGCGGACGATGTCGCCGGGCTTGACGACGTCGCGCGGGTCTTTGACGAACGACTTGGACATCGCCGACACGTGCACCAGACCATCCTGGTGCACACCGATATCGACGAAAGCCCCGAAGGCGGCGACATTGGTGACCACGCCCTCAAGCAGCATGCCCTTGTTGAGATCGGACAGCTTGTCGACACCCTCTTTGAAGGTGGCGGTCTTGAACGCGGGCCGGGGGTCGCGGCCGGGCTTGTCGAGCTCCTTCAGGATGTCGGTGACGGTCGGCAGGCCGAAAGTGTCGTCGACGAAGTCGACCGGCTTCAGCTTCCTCAGCACCGCGCCGTTGCCGATGAGCGCGCGCAGGTCGCCGCCGGTGGCGCCGAGGATGCGGCGGACCACGGGATATGCCTCGGGGTGCACGCTGGAGGCGTCGAGCGGGTCGTCGCCGCCCGGGATGCGCAGGAAGCCCGCGCACTGCTCGAACGCCTTCGGCCCGAGGCGCGGGACCTCCTTGAGCGCCTGGCGCGAGCGGAAGGGGCCGTTGGCGTCGCGGTGTTGCACGATGTTCTCGGCGAGACCGGCGCCGATGCCCGACACCCTGGTCAGCAGCGGCGCGGAGGCGGTGTTGACGTCGACGCCGACGCCGTTGACGCAGTCTTCGACCACGGCGTCGAGCGAGCGGGACAACTTGGTCTCCGCCAGGTCGTGCTGATATTGCCCGACGCCGATGGACTTGGGATCGATCTTCACGAGCTCGGCGAGCGGGTCCTGCAGCCTGCGGGCGATGGAGACCGCGCCGCGCAGCGACACGTCGAGGCCGGGCAGCTCCTGGGAGGCGTAGGCCGACGCGGAGTAGACCGACGCGCCCGCCTCCGAGACCACGATCTTGGTGAGCCCGAGCTGCGGATAGAGCTTGATCAGCTCGGCGGCGAGTTTGTCGGTCTCGCGCGAGGCGGTGCCGTTGCCGATCGCGATCAGCTCGACGCCGTGTTTGCCGGCCAGCGCGGCCAGGGTGGCGATCGACTCCTCCCAGCGGCGGCGCGGCTCGTGCGGATAGATCGTCTCGGTGTCGACGACCTTGCCGGTCGCGTCGACGATCGCGACCTTCACCCCCGTGCGGAGCCCCGGGTCCAGCCCCATCGTGGGGCGGCTGCCGGCGGGGGCGGCGAGCAGCAGGTCGCGGAGGTTGGCGGCGAACACCGCCACCGCCTCCTCCTCGGCCGCCTGCCACAGGCGGGAGCGCAGGTCGATGCCGAGATGCACGAGGACACGGGTGCGCCAGGCCCACCGCACGGTGTCGAGCAGCCACTTGTCGGCGGGGCGGCCGCGGTCGCCGATGTCGAACCTCGCGGCGATGCGCCGCTCATAGCCGCTCGGCCCGGCGGGGGCGGCCTCGCCGTTCTCCTCCGGGTCGAGCGTGAGGGTGAGCACGTCCTCCTTCTCACCGCGGAACATCGCGAGGATGCGGTGCGAGGGCAGCTTGGTGAAGGGCTCGTGGAACTCGAAGTAGTCGGAGAACTTCGCCCCCGCCTCCTCCTTGCCCTCCTTCACGGCCGCGACGAGGCGGCCCTTGGTCCACATCTCCTCGCGCAGCCCGCCGATGAGGTCGGCGTCCTCGGCGAAACGCTCGACCAGGATGGCCCGCGCGCCCTCAAGCGCCGCGGCGGCGTCCGCCACACCCTTGTCGCCGTCCACGAACGTGGCCGCCGCCGTCTGCGGGTCGTGGGAGGGATCGCCGAGGAGCAGATCGGCCAGAGGCTCAAGCCCGGCCTCCCTGGCGATCTGGGCTTTGGTGCGGCGCTTCGGCTTGTAGGGGAGGTAGATGTCCTCCAGCCGGGCCTTGGAGTCGGCCGCCATGATCTGCGCCTCAAGCGCGTCGTCCAGCTTGCCCTGGGATCGGATCGACTCGAGCACCGCCGCGCGCCGCTCCTCAAGCTCGCGCAGATAGCGCAGCCGCTCTTCGAGCGTGCGCAGTTGAGCGTCGTCGAGCGTGCCGGTCACCTCCTTGCGGTAACGCGCGATGAACGGCACGGTGGCCCCGCCGTCGAGCAGCTCGACCGCCGCCGCCACCTGCTGCTCCCGCACGCCGAGCTCGCCGGCGATGCGCTCATGAATCGAGGTCGTCACGATGAAAGATCCGCCTTCTCACCAATGGTCCAGGGGGAGCGCCCTGCCGGCTCCCGGGTTCCCCCGCGCCGCTCGGATGGCGCCCCTGGGTCACCGTACCGGCGCCGACGCTTACGTGCGGCACGCTCACGAGGTCGGGGCCCGCCCGCCGGGCGGCGGTGTCGGCAGAGTTCGCCTCCCAGCGTCGCATATCGCTGCATGTACGGCACAGCACGAAAAGGTGGCCGGGCGGAAACTGTCGGTGAGGGTCGGTACGCTGTGCGCCCGATGACGTCTCCTGCGGGGGGAGAAGGCGTGATGATCAAGCTGACCTGGGACAACGTGCTCGCCTGGCGTGCCGGGCGCCAACTGCTCGGCGCCGGGGGCGGCGTCGAGGAGATCGTCCACCGCTTGTGCGGTGTCCAGGCCCAGGTGGCGTCCTCGGCCGCGACCGCGGTGGCGGTCCGGCGAGCCGCCCCCGAGCCCGGCGAGGTCGAGCGGGCGCTCGCCGAGCGCAGGCTGGTCAAGACCTGGGCCATGCGCGGCACACTGCACCTCCTCACGGTCGAGGACGCCGGGGCGTTCCTGTCACTGCTCGCCTCGGGGCGCACGTGGGAGAAGGGGTCCTGGCAGCGCACGTTCGTGACGCTCACGCAGCTTGAGGCGATCGCCGAGGCCGTCGCCCACGCCCTCGACTCCCGCGTCCTCACCCGCGAGGAGCTGGTCGCCGAGGTGCTCGACCGGACCGGCGACCCCGGTCTGGCCGAGCACCTGCGCTCCGGCTGGGGCTCGGTCCTCAAGCCCCTCGCCTTCCAGGGCCTGCTCTGCCACGGCCCGAGCCGCGCCAACGGCGACAGCACCGGCGGGAGGGTCACCTTCACCCGCCCCGACACCTTCCTCCCGGGGTGGAAGGGACTGCCCGCCCCGGAGGAGGCCGCCGCCGTGGCCGTGCCCGCCTACCTCGGGGCTTACGGACCCGCCCCGATCGAAGCGTTCGACCAGTGGCTGCTGCGCGGCACCCTCCGCAAGCCCGCCCTTCGGTCATGGGTGGCCGCCCTGGGCGACACCTTGACGCCGGTCGAGATCGAGGGCCGCCCCGCCCTAGCCCGCACCCAAGACCTCGACGACCTCGCGACCGCCACCCCCTCGGGCTCACTCCGCCTGCTCCCCGCCTTCGACCAGTCCGTCCTCGGCCCCGGCACCGGCGACACCGAACTCATCCCAGCCGACCGCCGATCCGAGATCAGCCGGGCCGCCGGGTGGATCTCCCCTGTGGTCCTAGTCGACGGCCGCGTCTGCGGCACGTGGGAGGCGAAGGACGACACCTTAACCGTCACCTGGTGGCAGGAGCGCGGCCCCCTCCCCCGCGAGTCCCTCGCCCACGAGGCCGACCGCCTCGGCACCATCTTGGGCCGGAGCTTCCAGGTGTCGACCGTGACCACGTGAGCGGCTTCTCGGTGCCGGCTGCGACCCTCAGAGCGGCTTACAGGGTCGGCCACGACAACCTGAGCGCCTTCCCCGTGCCGGCTGTGACCATCTGTA
>NZ_BOOW01000018.1 GCF_016863435.1 Sinosporangium siamense | reverse complement strand
GGCCGAGCGGCTAGCAGGGTCGGCTACGACCGACTGGATGCTCGCCGGTCGCACGGCCCTCCCCGAGCGTGCACCGATGTGCGCCGTCACCGTCTGCGCTGTCGTGACCGACCTGTCGGTCGCACGGCACTCCCGAGTGTGCACCGATGTGCGAGCAGATGAGATCGGTTGCTGCGGAAGGCACTGAGCTGAGTGTGTGAGTTGAGTGCGCGCGGAGCCGGAGGTGGGGCCGATGTTCAAGTGGGTGGGGCCGCACGGCCGGGCGGGATGCGGATGGTTGTCGACCGCGGCAGGCCGGCGGTGGGGCCGATACAAGGGCGGGTGTGGCCGCAGGGCCAGGCGGGTGCACGGGCGGGTGTCTGCCGCAGCGCCAAGGGGTCCGCCCAATGCGCGAGTGGGTGTGGCCGCAGGGCAGGCCGGGCGGTGCGCGGGCGGGTATGGCCGCGGGGCCGGGCGGTGTGGCGTTCGTCCGGCCCCGCGGGCCCCCGTTTGCGCGGTTTGTTTGGGATACGGCGGTGCCAGGTCCCCGGGCCGGGCAGGCGGCGGGGTCACGAAGAGAGATGTTTCTCGGTGATGGAAAGGCCGTGTTCCGCCGGCGGTTCCCGCTAGGGACGGTCAGGCGGAGAGATCGCGGCAGTCGGCTGGTCCAGATGCGGTTGGTTGGTGCAGGTGGACGAGTGGTGCGGGGGTGTGTTCGACGTGTCGGCCGTGATGCCGGGTCGGGGTGTGGATCTCGTGGCGGACCAGAGTGTCGGCGCCTGGCGGGCAACGCTCGGTGCCCGGCCAACAGCCGCTCGGCGGCTGCTCGGCGCCCAGTCGGCGGCCGGTCAGGGACTCCAGGATCATACGGCGTTCCAGGAGCTTTTACCTTGCTCTTTGTAAGGGAAAACGAGATCGCTTCCCTTACCGGCCGAAGCCGCCGGTGACGTGCTCGGCCCACGCTGAATTCAGGGTGTCCGGCCGACCAGGCGAGAGGCAATGGCCTACTGCGGGAGAGGCATGCGGCAAAGGTCACCGTACGCGCCGCTGCAGGAGCCCGGGGAGCAAGGTGACGGCCTCCTCGCCCCGAGCCGCGGGGCGAGGAGAAGGGTTCACCAGGTGACGGGGACCGTCACGAAACCCTCGATGAACACGCCGTCGGCACGCCTGAGGTCGAGAGGAGCGCAAGCCAGGGCGAGGGTGGGGAAGCGGGCCAGCAGGCGGCCGATTCCCACCTGAAGCTCCATGCGGGCGAGGGCGGACCCGGCGCAGTGGTGGGGGCCGGAGCTGAAGGCGAGGTGGGGGCGGGCCGGGCGGTCGAGGTCGACCTCGGAGGGGTTCGGGAAGGCGGCCTCGTCATAGTTGGCCGACTCCATGGCGAGGATGATGCCCGCCCCTCTCGGGATGACGGTCCCGGCCACCTCCACATCCTCCTTGACATAGCGCAGGGAGGCGATCGAGTGGAAGAGCACCTGGATGCGGAGCATCTCCTCGACGGCCCGCGGCACGAGCTCGGGGTCCGCACGGAGGCGTGCGAGCAGGCCCGGGTTGGTCAGGAGAGTGACCATCGAGGCGCCAAGATGGTTGGCGGTGGTCTCGTAGCCGCCCATGAGCAGGCCCTTGGCCCAGTAGAACAGCTCATAGTCGCTGAGTTTGCCGCTGCCCTCGTCCCGCGCGGCGATCAGGCCGCTGAGCAGGTCGTCGCCGGGGTTCGCGCGCTTGGCCTCGATAAGGTCGGTCATGTAGGCGGTCAGGAGGGCGTCGTTCTTGGCCACCTCCGCGGCGGGATATTTCCCGAGCGAGAGATACACCTCCGCCCAGGCGGTGAACTCCTTCTGGTCCTCGGTGGGCACTCCGAGCAGCTCGCACAGGATGCGGATGGCGAGCGGGAAGGAGAGCGTGGACTGCAGGTCGGCGGGCGGCCCTGCGGCCTCCACGCCGTCGAGGATCTCGTCCACGACGCCCTGGGTGTAGGGGCGCAGCCGCTCGACCCGCGCGGCGGTGAAGGCCCTGGCGACCAGGCGGCGCATGCGCGGGTGATCGGGGGGTTCGAGTTTGACGTTGGGGTCCTGGAAGAGGATGTTCTCCTTGGACATGCGCGGGGTGCCTGGCCGTGAGAGGTCCCGGGTCAGCCGGCGGTCGTTGAGCAGGGTGCGCACGTCGTCGTAGCGGGTCACGAGCCAGGCGCCGTCGCCGCTGGGCAGCGTGATGCGCAACACGGGCTCGTCGTGGACCCAGGCCAGCGTGCTCGGGGGGTCGAGCACGGTGGGGCGGTCACTGAAGGGATAAGGCAGGACGGTTTGTGGGGTTAGGTGGGGCACGGTCACACGCAGTCTCCTCCCGCGGTGAGGTCGTGGAGCTGGAGCATGGTGTTACGTGATCTGGAGCGGTGCCCGCACACATGGGGTCGAGCTGGGGGTGTGGCGCTGACATGCACGAACACCAAAAATCACCATAACCCGGCCAGTTAGCTGAGACCACGGGGGAGAATGTCACTGATATCCCCCGGCCATAGCAGTCAAACGGTCTGGCCACCACCTATGCAATTTTCCGCCAACCGTGATCCCGGCCCCTAACCACAAAAGCCTTGCCTCCTATCATGGATGGCCACTTCCCACTGTCGCCAGAAAGGTGACCGGCGATGAAACTGCTCGCGGTGAGTGACCTGCACGTCTCGCACAAGATGAACAGGCCCGTGGTCGAGGCCATCCCGCCCTCACCCAACGACTGGCTCATAGTCGCGGGCGACGTCGCCGAGACGGAAAGCGATATAGCGCACACCCTGGGCGAACTCACGCGCAAGTTCGCCCGCGTCGTCTGGACGCCCGGCAACCACGAGCTGTGGACCACCCGGGACGACACGCTGCAGGCGCGCGGCGTCGAGCGATACGAACGCCTCGTGGAGTTGTGCAGATCGCTGGGCGTGCTCACCCCCGAGGATCCCTACGAGGAGCTCGACTGCGAGGGGTCGAGGTTCGTGCTCGTGCCGCTGTTCCTGGGCTACGACTACAGCCTGAGGCCGGCGGGAAAGACCGTGGAGGAGGCTCTCGCGGCGTGCTACGAGTCGGGGATCGTCTGTTCCGACGAGTTCATGCTCCACCCCGACCCGCATCCCGACCGGGCCGCCTGGTGCCACGAGCGTATTCGCATTACCGAGGAGCGGCTGAACGAATTGCCGGGCGACCTGCCGGTCGTATTCGCCAATCATTATCCGCTGCACCCTTCGCTGGTGGTTCTCCCCCGCATTCCGCAGTTCTCCCTGTGGTGCGGCACGGTGCTCACCGCCGATTGGCACCGTAAATACAACGCCGAGGCCATGGTCTACGGGCACCTGCACATTCGAGGCTCCTACCTGGTGGACGACGTGCGGTTCGAGGAGGTCTCCCTGGGCTACCACCGCGAATGGCGCCACCGCCCCGGCCCTTACCTGCCCCGTCAGATCATGCCGCCGCCCGCCTGAGCAACCGCCGGCGGAAAACGAGCGGCATCGTTCGGCGGTGCAACTCCGAGTAGGGGGACCCGACGCGCTTGCGCGGACGTGTGAAACCCCAATCGCACCGCCGACTGCCTAACGGGGAAAAGCAAGCCCGGAAAGACCGGGCCTCAACCGCCTGGGAAAGCAAAACCGTCAAACCCGTTCCCGGCGACTCCGGCCCCGGGAATCGGGGTTCCGGTCTCAGCCCCCGCCGTAAAAGCTCAGCGGGTTGAGCCGTGTTCGCGGGAAATGCGCAGGGCGGCGTTGGCCACAAGCGGCCCCAGTTCGCGAACGCGGGCGGCGGTGATGCGGGAGGTGAGGCCGGAGATGGACAGCGCCGCGGTCGCGGCGTCGGTGTGGTCGAAAATCGGCGCTGCCACGCAGCGCACCTCGGGTTCGTTCTCCCGATCGTCGACCGAATAACCGCGCTGCCGGATGCGGGCGAGCTCCAGCCGGAGCCGGTCGCCGTCGGTGATGGTCCACTCGGTGCGGCCGGGCAACCCGGCGGCGACGACGTCGCCGATCACCTCGTCGCCCTGCCAGGCCAGGATGGCCTTGCCGACCGCGGTGCAGTGCACGGGGGCACGGCTCCCGATTCGGGAGCCCATGCGCACCATGGGCTCCTGTTCCACCTTGTCGATGTAAACGACATGGGGCGCCTCGTACACCACGAGATGCACGGTTTCCCGCACCTCGCACATCAGCCGATAGGACTCCTCGGCCGCGACGGTGCGCAGGTCGAAAGTGGCAAGATATGCCTGGCCCAGGTGTAATGCGCCGTGGCCCAGGCGGTAGGCGCCGTTCTTGCGGTCGCGGGCGAGCAGGTTCAACTCCACAAGAGGGGTGGTCAGCCGGAGGACCGCGCTCTTGGACAGGCCGGTGGCGTCGGCGAGTCTGGTCAGCGACAGTCCTTGCCCAGCTCCGGCATGGTCGCGGATGTACTCCAGCAGGGCTAAGCCCCTCCGAAGCGACGCGGATTGGTTACGTCCAGAAACATCCTGTTTGTACGTCACCCGCCACATGATTGTGCATCGCACAACAAACGTCATCCCCTCTTCCCGTGCCCTGGGAGCGTTTCCTATGGTCAGCCGCCAATAGGAGGAGGTCGAATGAGGGTCTTCACGTTGGCCGCGGCGGGCGTCGCCGTACTAGCCTTGGCCGCGTGCGCGCCGTCCACCGCGCCGCAGGCGACCGGGGGCGACGACAAGTCGGGCACGCTGAACGTCTGGCTCTTCGATGAGCCAAATCGTGCGCCGAAGGAAAAAGTGGTGGGTGAGCTCATCACCGAATTCACGGCGGCGAATCCCGGCGTGAAGGTCCAGGTGACGTATATCCCCACCTCGCCCGCCAGACACGAGAAGTTCAAGGGTGCCTTCAACGACCCGGCGAGCGCACCCGACGTGGCGGAATACGGCAACACGGACCTGGCCGAATATGCCGCGGCCAAGGGTTTCGCCGATCTCTCAGCCGATCTGAAGGCTTCGCCGGAGGGTTCGGACTTCACTGAGGATCTGCTCAAGTCCGCCACGGTGGACGGCCAGATCTACGGTGTGCCGTGGTTCATCGGCGTCCGGGCGCTCTACTACCGCAAGGACGTCTTCGACGAGCTCGGCCTCAAGCCGCCGAAGTCGACCGAGGAGCTCACCAAGACCGCCCGGGAGATCCGCAAGAAGAAGCCCGAGATGTACGGCATAGCCGTCGGAGGCGAGTACACCTTCGCGGCCCTGCCCTTCGTGTGGGACGCCGGCGGCGACGTGCAGACGCTGAACGGTCCCGAGGCGCGCAAGGGCGTGAAGGCCTACACCGACCTGCTGAGCGACGATGTCTGCCCGCCACAGGCGTGTGCCAGCCTCACCGGCGGCAAGACGGCCGAGCTCTTCACGAGCGGCAAGGCGGCCATGGGCATCCTCGGCAACTTCAACCGCTCGGCGGTGGACGCCGGGGCGGCTGCCGGGAAGTATGAGGTGGTCCCGCTGCCGGGCGCGAAGAAGGACTCGATCGCACCCGCTTTCGCCGGCGGCAACAACATCGGCGTCATGCGCAGCTCGAAGCACCGCACGCTGGCCGTGAAGTTCACGCAGCTGCTCACGAGCAAGAAGTATCAGGTCAAGATGTTCGAGGCGATGGGCAACCTGCCGACGCTGACCTCCGCCCGGGAGGAGCTCGCGGCCAAGGAGCCGTTCCTCAAGCCGTTCATGGACGTCGTGGCGGCGGGCACGAAGTTCGTCCCGATCTCGCCGGCGTGGGTGAAGATCGACAACCAAAAGGTCATCCCGACCATGCTGCAGAAGATCGCCACCAAGCAGGCCAGCGTCGACGAGGCCACCGATGAGGCCGCGGCGGCGGTGAAGGCGGCGTTCGGGCAGTGAGCACCGCTCAAGGCCGGAAGCAGATGGTTTCATGACGACTGCCGTTAAGTCCCCGGTGGACCCGCAGAAGCGGGTCCACCGGTCCGGTACGGCGAAGCCGCGCCGCGCGCGTGGCGCGCTCCGGCCGTGGATCTACCTTTTGCCGGCGGCCGCCGTACTGCTTCCGCTGTTCGGCTATCCGATTTACATGCTGGGCCTGCTGTCGGTCTTCGACTACCGGCAGGCCCAGGTCAGTGGTGGCGAGCCGACGAGCTTCATCGGCTTCGACAACTACGCCAAGCTGTTCGGCGACGAACGGTTCTGGTCGGTGCTGGTCACGACCGTGGTGTTCGCGGCGGCGCTGGTCGTGGCGACGCTGGCGGTGGGTGCGACGCTGGCCATCGTGCTGACCCGGGCCGGGCGCATCCCCCGGTTGCTGCTCTCACTGGCGGCGATGGCGGCGTGGGCGGCGCCCGCGATGACCGGGGCCACGGTGTGGATGTTCCTGTTCGATGCCGATCTGGGGCTTGTGAACCAGGTGCTGGGCATCGACGGTTACAACTGGTTCTACGACAAGTGGATGGCGTTCGCCATCGTGGGCGCGACCGTGGTGTGGCACTCGTTCCCGTTTGTCATGGTCACGCTCTATGCCGGCATCCAGGCGATTCCCAGCGGCGTGCTGGAGGCGGCCTCCCTTGACGGGGCGTCCGCCTGGCAGACGTTCTGGCGGGTCATCGTGCCGATGTTGCGGCCCTTGATCACCATCGTCGTCATCCAGTCGATCATCTGGGACTTCAAGATCTTCACCCAGATCTACGTGATGACGAACGGCGGCGGCATCGCCGGGCAGAACCTCGTCCTCAACGTGTACGCCTACCAGACCGCCTTCGGTTCGTCGGAATACGGGCTTGGATCGGCGATCGGCGTGGTCATGACGGTGATCCTGCTGATTGTCACCCTGTTCTACATCCGCGCCCTGCACCGCTCCGGGGAGAAGCTGTGACCAGAGCACGCTGGATCGCCAACGTCGTGGCGGTGACCGCCGCCGTCGTGACGTTCTTCCCGATTTACTGGATGGTCCTGTCCGCGCTGAAGCCGGCTGGTGAGATCCAGTCGCTCGACGTGCGCCCCTGGACCCTCGCCCCCACGCTGGAGCACTTCCAGCGCGTGCTGGGCGGGGAGAACTTCGGCCGCTACTTCGTCAACAGCCTCGGTGTCGCGCTGAGCGTCGTGGTCCTCTCCGCGTTCGTGGCCTTCCTGGCGGCCGTCGCGGTGACGCGGTTCCATTTCCGCATGCGCACCACGGTGCTGATCATGTTCCTGATCGCCCAGATGGTGCCGATCGAGGCGCTCACGATCCCGCTGTTCTTCCTGGTGCGCGACATCGGCGCCACGGTGCCCGGTGTGGGACTCAACACCCTCGGCTCGCTGGTGATGGTGCACCTGGCGTTCTCGCTGCCCTTCGCCATCTGGATGATGCGCGGCTTCGTGGCCGCCGTCCCCGACGCGCTGGAGGAGGCGGCGATGATCGACGGAGCGAGCCGGCCGGTGATCCTGTGGCGCATCCTTTTCCCCCTGGTGGCGCCCGGCCTGGTGGCCACCAGCGTGTTCTCCTTCATCGTGGCGTGGAACGACTTCGTCTTCGCGCGCACCTTCATCATCAGCGCGAAGGACAACCAGACGCTGCCGGCGGCCCTGCTCGTCTTCTTCAAACCCGACGAGAACGACTGGGGCGGCATCATGGCGGCCTCGACGCTGATGACGATCCCGGTGCTGATCTTCTTCGTCGCGGTGCAGCGGCGGCTGATCGGCGGCCTGGGCGGAGCGGTCAAGGACTAACCCCTTTCACGAAAGGCCCGGAGAGGCATGCCTTCTCCGGGTTTTTCGCGTTTCACAGAGACACACACCGTACGGCAAAGCCGTAAATACAGTTCATGTCACACCGAAAAAGGCCAGAGTTTACAACGGACAACTCCCGGCGTCAGTGGCGTGCGCCGCACAAGGATGCATAATTTATCCAACCGATATGAAGAAGGAGACGCCGGAGAACAATCAAGCCCACCCAGCGCCATGCCTGACCACACATGGAACTTCACCGGGGGCTGCGCCGACAAATCCTCGGTGTCAGAGAATGGGAGGACAATTGATTAAATTTCGGATCCTTGGGCCGTTGGAAGTGACGCAGGGGGACGTCACCTGCACACCTACCGCCCCCAAGGCCCAGCAGGCCCTCTCCCTCTTGCTGCTGCGAGCCAATCACATCGTCTCGATCAGCGCCTTGGTCGACGAGCTCTGGGCCGACAATCCACCGGCCAGCGCGGTGATTACCGCACAGTCCTACATTTACCAAATCCGCCGATGCATCCACCCGAAAGAGAAAAAATCCCGCATCCGCTCCCAATTTACCCAACAAGCTGACACAGAGGACGGTGTCACCCTTCTCACCCGCTCTCCCGGATATATCCTGCTAAAACGAGAAGGACAACTCGACCTCGACGACTTCACCCGCCTCGCCGGCGAAGGCCGCGCCCTCCTCGATCGCGGCGACACGCAGGCCGCCGCCGTACTCCTGCGGCAGGCGATGTCCCTCTGGCGCGGCTCCTCCCCCCTCTCCGGAGTGCGCTGCGGCCCGCTGCTCCACGCCCACCTCACCGTGCTTTCCGAGGAGTGGATGCGGGTGCTCGCCCTGCGCATCCAGGCCGACATGGCCCTCGGCCGCCACCACGACCTGGTCGGCGAGCTGCGTTCGCTCGTCGCCGCCCACCCGCTCAACGAGTGGCTGCACGGGCGGCTCATCACCGCGTTGTACGCCGTCGGCCGCCGGGGCGAGGCCCTGGAGGCATGCCTGAGCCTCAGCGACACCCTCCGGCGGGAACTCGGCGTCGACCTCTCCCTGGAGCTCCGCCAACTCCAGCACCAGATCCTCATCGGGCAGCCCCCCACACCGGGCACACCGGGCGCCCCTCCCCTGACCCACGCCTCGTAGCCCGCGGACTCCGCCTCCGCACACGCTTGGAGCCGGGTTGGTGGCGGGCCTGTCGAACCCCCACGCCGCGGCACGACACGCCCGCCTTCTCCGAGGCGCCTGCACACCGCCTCCAAACCGAGCCGCGACCATGCGGCAGCGAAGGACTTCACCATGCCCTGGGAGGGTTTCATGCCGACTGCGCCACCAAGGTCACACCGCGAGCCCGGACCGCCGACGCGGCTCCACTTCGCGCTTCCCGCGCCCTGCTGCGCCACCCCTCGAAACGGCGCCGCCCGCCCGGGGAGCAAGCGCCCCGGGAGCCAGGAAGGCCCCGCCGCCGAACAGGAAGGGCCCGCAGGATGAGCGGCCTGGCCGGCTGGGCCGACTTCCAGCGCGATCTCACCACCGAACGCGGCGTCGTCCTGGCCCAGCTCGGCACACTCGCGGCGCGCGGTCCCGACGGCGAGGACCTCTGGTCGAGCCCGCACGCGGTGCTCGGCTGCCGGCACGGTTTCGTCGGCGGCGGCCCGCGGCTGGTGGTGGCGTACGGCGACGCCGTCGTGGTGGCGTTGGACGGCCGCATCGTCAACGCCGCCTCCCTGCGGACCGAACTCTCGGGATATGGCAGGTACACCCGCATCGGCGACGACACCGACCTCGTCGGACACGCCTACCTCCACTGGGGCGACCGCTTCGCCGACCACCTGGAGGGTGCGTTCGCCACCGTGTTGTGGCATCCCCGGGTCAAACGCCTCATCCTGGTGCGGGACCGTTTCGGCACCCGCCCGCTCTACTACCACCGCACCGACGAGGGCCTGGTGTTCGGCTCCGAGCCGAAGGCCGTCATGGCCCACCCCCAGGTGGAGGCGGTCGCCAACACGGCGAGCCTGCGTGAGCTGCTCGCCTCGACCGCCACCCCGGGCAGCGGCATCCTGCGCGGCCTGCACCGGGTGTTCCCCGGCGGGCAGCTCACGTTCGACCGGGACGGCATGCGCGAGCACCGCTACTGGCGGCTCGCGGCGGCACCGCACCACCACGCCCTCCACACGACGGTGGGCATGGTCCGCGAGCTGCTGGAGGCGTCGGTCGAGAAGCAGATCGGCGACGACACCCCCGGCGTGCTGTTGTCGGGCGGCCTCGCCTCCTCGGCCACGGCCGCGCTGGCGGCAGCCGTACTCGATCGGTGGCGGGCCCGCCCGCTGCGCACCTTCACCGCGGGATTCCCCGAGGTCGGGCCGGTGCTGCCCGGCCCGATGCGCGGGCTGGAGGACAGGCCGCACGCGGCGGCGGTGGCCGAGCACCTCGGCACCGAGCATCTGTATCTGCCGCTCTGCCCGAGTGCGCACACCGACCCGACGGCACGCGGCAGCGCGGTGGCCGCACAGCAGGACACCCCGGTCGCCGCCCCCCAGTTCCCCGCCTCGTTGCGCATGCTCTGCCGCCAGGTGTCGCGGCACACACGCACGGTGCTGGGTGGCCACCGGGCGAACATCGTGTTCGCCAACACAGCGTTCGGCCCGGTGACCGGCGACGCCGGCGCCCCGCCCACCGGCTCCCACATGTGGAGCGCCATGCCGGGCGGCCGGATGTCGTCACGCGGCCTCGGCACCGGCCTCTTCTCCCCCGGCCTGCTGGACGAGCTCGATCTGGCGGCCTACCGAGCCGACACCCACCTCACCGATGTGGCGGCGGCCCCTCGCCTGTCCGGGGAGAGCCCGCTGGAGCGGCGCATGCGAGAGATCACCTACAGCACCTTGCAGGGGCGGCACGAACTGGCGACCATGCTGGACGACGGGGCCAGTTCGATCGAGGGCGTCGACCTGCGGTCACCGTTCAGCGACCACCGGCTGGTGGAATATGTCTTCAATGTGCCGTGGGCGATGAAACGATTCGACGGCCGCCCCCAGACCCTCCTTCGCGCCGCGGTGTGCGACCTGCTCCCCGACTCCATCATGGAACGCCCGCCCAGCCCCTTCCCGATCGGACGGCACCCCGGCTATGGCGTCTTCCTCCGCCGCCGGCTCGCCGACGTGCTCGCCGACCCGGGGTCACCGGTCCTGCCTCTGCTCGACGTGACCGCCGCACGGCGCCTGATCAAGGAGCCGATCGTCACGGCACGCACGTGGATCGACGTGACGAACATGGAGATGGCGCTTCAGGTCAACCGATGGCTGGAGCAGTTCTCCATCAGGCTCGCGATCTGAGGCGGAGTTTGTTCACCCGGCGGCTGAGCCGTTCCATCCTCCGGTCTCGTGGCGCAGGAACGCGGCCAGCCGCCTTACCCCGGTCTCGATCTGCTCGGGATCCAGATAACTGCACGAGAGGCGTAATTGAAAGTCGCCGGCGTTACCGAGGTAGAAGTGCGACATGGGAGTCCACAACACGCCGTACTTCGCCGCCGACGTCTCCAGCAGCGCATCGTCCACCGGAACGGGCAGGGTCACACGAATGAAGAAACCGCCCTCCGGCCGGTTCCAGGCGATGCCGCCTGGAAGTTCACGCCCGAGCCGCCGGTCCAGCGCGTCTGCCAGGCAGGCGAGGTTGCGCTGGTAGAGGTCGGCCTTCCGGCGGCTCAGGTCGGCGAGGGAACACGCGTGTTCGAGCAACATCCCGCCGATGACCGCCTGACAGAGCGGGGACGTGTTCACCGTCACCATGTTCTTGACAGCGGCCAGTTCCTCGGCAAACGGTCTGTCACCGGCTCCCGGGGAGCCCACCACCTGGTCGGCGACCACATAGCCGACGCGTGCTCCCGGGAAACACACCTTGGCGAAGGTGCCGATGTAGACCACCCGCCGGTCACGGTCGAGCGCTTTCAAGGATGGCCGTGCGGCGTCGGCCGCCGCGGTGAAACCGTAGGCGTTGTCCTCCACCACCAGGAAGTCCTCGAGTTCGGCGAGCCGGAGGAGACGGCGACGGATGTCCAGCGTCATGCGGCTGCCACCGGGATTGGAGAAGTCCGGCGCGACATAGCAGGCACGGACCCGGCGACCGGCCCGCCGGGCGGCCTGGCACTCCGCTTCGAGAGCGTCCAGGTCGATCCCGTGCGGTGTTTCATCCACCGCCACCAGATCGATGTCGAGCAGTCGCGCGGCACCGGTGATGCCCACATATGAAGGATTGGCCACCGCCAGCACATCCTCGGGGGACCGGAACAGCGCACGCAGCACGAGGAACATGGCTTCCTGGGCGCCGACGGTGACGACCACCGCGTTTTCGTCCGCGGCGATGCCCTGGTCGCGGCGCAGCGCGTCCGCGACCAGGCGTGTGATGAGTCCCCTGCTCGGCCCGTATTCGTACAACATCCGGCGCGCCTTCTCCGGCTTGTGGCCTTCCTCCTCCACCAGATAACGCAGAAAGCGGCCGGTATACCGGTTGGTGTCGAGCTCTTCGAAGAAGACGGGGTGAGGTGCGCCGGGCGCGAACGAGACGGCGTCCGGATAGCGGCTCATCACCACATTGAGGAAGCCGATCGAGCCGAGCACCGGATCCTGCAGAGAGCCGTGCAGCGTCGAATGGTCCAACCGCACCATGCCGCCTCACCTCTCCGGCCGCGGACGCCGCCAGCGCTCCAGCTTGGCCAGTACGTCGTCGCTGTAGGCCCTGACCGCCTGGCCGACCGCGAATTCAGCGAGATACTCGCGGAATAGGTCAAGCGGCTCCTCGCACAACGCCAGCATGCGCCGGTTGGCGGACACGGCCGGGCCGGCGAGTTCCTCCACCGCGCGCTCGATCGCGTCCTCCATTTCCTTGGCGGGCACCACTTCGTCGCACACGAGCCCCGCTTCCGGATCGGTCATGCGGATTCGGTGGCCGGACAGGATCACCCGGCGAGCCGGCCGGGCGCCGATCAGCCGGGAAAGCCGGAGATTGCCCAGTCCGGGAATGATGCCTTCCTCGGCGGCCGGGAGGCTGAAATATGCGTCCTCCTCGGCGATCACACGATCCAGCACAAGCAGCAGTTGCATACCACCCCCGATGGCGAAGGAGTCGACCGCGCCCACCCAGGGTTTGTGTACGGAGTACCGCGGGTGGACCTCGGCCGCCGAACCGGTGAGGAGGCCGCGATATATCTTGTTGATGTAACCCAGCTCCCTGCCGAGCAGGAATTCGACGAGCCGGATGCCGCCGTTTCCCAGCTCCTTGAGATTGATGCCCGCGCTGAACACTCGCCTGCCGCGGTAACGCGGGTGCTCCACGAAGCCGCCGCGCAGGACTCCCACTCGCACCCGGTCGTCCAGCAGGACGAGGTCGACCGCCGTCTCCAGGTCGTCGATCAGCCTGCTGTCCTCCGCGTTGAGGCAGTGGGCGTTGCGGAAGGTCACATGGGCGGCGTGGCCTCGCCGTTCGACCTCCACGGATCCGAGGCCGGCCCGCCCCGTGCGCTGGAAGTCGCCGATCAGCTCAAGGGATCGCGGCACGGGCGCCGACATCACGTCAATGAGGTGGGATCCCGCGACCGGACACCGGAGTACGGCACCGCAGAACACGCCCTGATCGATCTCACGCCCTTCTCTCTCCGCCTGCGGCTTGCGAAACTCGTCCGCCATCTGCGCGGCGGTGGGCACCAGGCCGGGAAAACGGTCGGCCGCGGCATATACGAGTTCGGGCAGTCGCAGAGGCCGCGTGCGGGCCGCGGTGAGCGTCTCGTACACGGTGCCGGCGTGCAAGGTGAGAAAGGCGGAGCGGACGGCTCTGGAAGCGGAGAGGATGTCGGCCGCCAGTCGCCGCTGGAGAGCGTCGCGCGCGGCTTTGGCCGGAAGCTCGGCCAGTAGCCGCTCCCCCTCCGACACATAGCCCGCCAGCAGCGAAGTGTCCTCGGCGAGATCACCGCCGAACCGCACTGTCCCGGCCGGCGACGCCGACTCCACGCCACCGGCTCTCCCGCCGGTCAAGAGCCTCCCCCTTTTCCTGGATCCAGCACGGAAGACGCTGAATCCAGCACGGAAGACGCTGGATCCGGCTCAGTGGCCGCGTCGCCGTTCTTCAGCCGCCGCAATTCCCGATCGCAGGCGGCCAGGTGGACTCCGAGCGCCTGGTCATATTCCGTCGAGGCGGCTTCGAGCAGCAGTTGGCGGCGCATGGCCATCTCCTGATCCGATATCCGGCCCATGAGCACCGCCGCTGTGTGCACGGCCTCGGGAAGGTCGTTGCTGACCTGGTCGATCAGGCCCAGCTGCCTGGCCCGGTCCACGGAAATGTCGTCGCCCCAGATGACGATCTGCCGCGCCCTGGTCACTCCTAGGTGCTGAACCAGCCGGTAGACCGACATGCCCGGCCAGAAGTGCCCTTCGTTGATCGGCGGCATGAGCAGGAGGTCAGGAGCGCCGATGCGGAAATCCGCGGCCAGCAGGATGTCCAGCGCGGGCCCCCCGCAGACGCCGTGCGCGACCGCGATGCTCATGGCGGCGAGCCGCTCCAGCCGGTGCACCGCCCGCTCCCAGCGGTTCACCTCACGGATGTCCACAACACCCGGCCATGCTCTGGAGCTCGCGGGGGTGGTGGAGAGCCGCAGCACCACCACCGACTTCTCCTGGCGGGACTCCACATCGTCGCAGGCCGCGTTCACCACGGCGGTCAACTCCGCGAGCGGGCGCCTTCCGTCGATGTCGGCGACCGGGCCCAGCCCGTTGGGCAACGAGGTGGTGATCACAATCTTTTTCATCGTCAAGCCTCCTTTCGCGGCGGCTCGGCCAAGCCGTTCCCGCCGTCTGGCCTGGACGCGGCCAAGACGGCCGGCGAGGTCCCCCGGCGATGTGCCGGCCCGCCGGCCGCTGCCGCCCGGCGGGCGCGGGGCGGCCCGCTCCTCACGCTTTGGTGCCCACGGTCAGGCCATGCTCATAGGGAAGATCCGTGAAGGACTTCACGTCGCTGAAACCCGCGTCTTCGCACCACCGCTCGTAGTCCTGTGCGGGGTAGGCCATCCCCTGTCCTGTGGCCAGGACATTGAGATATAGCGACAAGCGGGCGGACAGCACCCCGCGGTTCTCTTCCTCGGGGATGTTGAAGCCGTAGAGGAAAACCTTTCCTCCACTGGGCAGAGCGCGGAACGCCTTCACCAGCAGACCGGTGATCTCCTCGGGCGAGAAGACCTCAAGCACATGACTGAAGAGAACGCCGTCGGCCCCGTGCGGAAACGCGTCCTGGAAGATGTCTCCGGGGTGAAGGCCCACCCGCTCCACCCCGGTCGCCGCAGGGTCCCCGGCCAGCCGGGTCACGCTGGGCATGTCGAAGACAGTCACCCTCATGCCGGTGTGCCGGGCGGCCAGGCGCCGGGCTGTGGTGCCGTCGCCACCTCCGACGTCAAGCAGGTGGCTCACCGTCGCGATCTCGGGATTGTCCAGAAGAGCGGGCAGAGACCGCAGTGTGAAGGCGGCCATCGAGGTGTGCAGAGCCTCCTGCAGCTCGGGATTGTGGGCCAGCCGCTGGTAGAGGGTCGGCTCCGTACCTGGATGGGCGGCCAGGGCCAGTGTGTTCGTTCCGCTCCGCAGCGCCTCGGTCATGTGCGGGAACGCCGGGTAGTAGATCTTCTGCCAGCCGGGGAGGATGTGGCGCCAGCTCTCGGTGGAGTTCGGAGCGAGGAGTTCCTCGGCGACGGCGGAGTTGGTGTATCTCCCCTCACGCCGATCCACCAATTCGGTCGAGCACAATGCGAGCATCAGGACACGCAACTTATGGGTGAGGAGTCCCGTGGCCTCACGGAGATCCTCGAAAGTGGATCCTGGGTGTCGCGAGAGGAACCCGAAGATGTCCAGGTCGAGACCGGTCACGACCGCATTGAACAAGGCGGGACCGTTCACGATCAGCTGGAATCGTTCGTAGATCCGCTCGCTGTCTTCGCCGACGTCCTTTGGCATGTGAATGTCCACTCCAAAGTGCTGAGGCGGGAGGGGCCTGCCACTCCCGGTGACAACCGTCAGGTGCGCTGTATGCCTGGTCCTAATTTCGCCGCCGGCCGCATCGATATGCGTCCTGCGCTTTCCCGGCATTTTCAAATACTGAGCCGGTGGAACGGGTGGCACGCGATCACTTACTGTATTGGGGCGGTCACTTGCGGCGTGCGCAGGACAGCAATACAGAAGTCGGTGCCGACCATAGCCAAGAAGAGCGCCCGCTGTCCAATAAATCTTTTCTGCGAGCACCACTCAAATCCACCTCTGTAACGGACGGCCGACCGGGAGTGATGACCGGGAAGGCTTGACGATCAAGGTCGGCCAGGTTACAGTTTCGCTGCAAAGTCGACCTTGACCCGCACCTCCGCATAATTATCCGAATTGTGCGGCTCCCCTTCCGCCGGAGGTGGTGCTCGACTCGTACTTCTGGAATTTGGTTCTCCTTCATTACGCGTCAGATCAGCGCCATCAACGGATTGCCTCCGTCTGGCGACCGCTCCGAACTGGGAGATCACCTGTCCAGGACACCTGGGATACCCGCCGCTCCGGGTCGGCCCACCCGCGGAACGCTTATTTAGGGCATCGGCAAAGCCATTTCCGGGACGCCGGAAACTCTGCCCGGCCCCGTTCCACCAGAGCCACTTCATGAATTATCCGTTGATCGGTCTGCCGCCACCGTGTCGCCGCCCCCGTCCCGCGCACGCCAATTAGCCGGAACAATATTTTGCCGGTCCGTCACAGCCGGCAGAGGGTTCAGGAGGAATGGCAAGTGCAGTTGAACAGCTATGACGAGTGGTCACCTCTCAAAGAGGTGGTCGTCGGTTCGGCCGCGAACTACACATCGCATGAGCGCGAATTATCGTTCGACCTGTTCTTCCACGACAACCTCATTCGCTCCGAGTGGTACTATCCGCGATTGTCGGTGGCGGGATCCGGCTCACAGCCGCGTAGTTCCACTCCGATAAAGCAGCGCTACGTCGAAGAGCTCAACGAGGACGTCGAGGGCATCGTCAAGGCACTTGAGTCACTCTCGGTCACCGTGCACCGCCCCCTGCCCCTGGACGAGTCCACCTCGGAGGTGCGCACACCGGCCTGGTCGGCCGCGATGGTGCCGGCGTTGAACGTGCGCGACAACAGCATCATCCTCGGCGACGAGATCATCGAGACACCACCGATGGTCCGCTCGCGCTACTTCGAGACGCAACTCCTCACCCCCGTCTTCGCGGAATACTTTCGGCGGGGCGCCAAATGGACCGTCATGCCGCGCCCCCTGATGACAGACGCATCCTTCGACCCCTCCTATGCCAGCAGTTCGGCGGGCGGCCCCACCGAGCCCGTCACCGACCCGCGGCCCTCGCCCTACGACGTGGGATTCGAGATGATGTTCGACGGCGCCCAGTGCCTCAAGCTGGGGCGCGATCTGATCGTCAACATCTCGACGGCGAACCATGCGATGGCGTGCGACTGGCTGGAGCGCCACCTGGAAGGCCGGTTCCGCATTCACCGGGTGCATCGGCTGAGCGACAGCCACATCGACAGCATGCTGCTCGCGCTCCGGCCCGGCCTGCTGCTCACACGCTCGGAGTCGGTCGCCGATTTCCTGCCGGAGAAACTGCGCAGCTGGGACATGATCGTCCCACCGGCTCCGACGGTGAACGACTTTCCCCAGTACGACGACGATGACCTGGTTCTGACCAGCCCATACATCGACATGAACGTGCTGTCGGTCGATCCGGAGACGGTACTCGTGAACGACGCGTGCCCCGAACTGATCCGGACGCTTGAACGGCACGGTTTCACGGTGGTGCCGGTCCGCCACCGGCACCGCCGCCTCTTCGGTGGCGGCTTCCACTGCTTCACCCTCGACACCGTCCGGACGGGCGGCCCCGAGAACTACCTGGACTGACCGTGGCACACCACGTAACCGGTCAGTGTCTGAGGCCGGCGCCCGGCCTCAGGCAACGTGCCGACCGGCGAGCACCTGGACTGACCGCGCAAGCCGCATGCGCCTCGGCCGGCGGCCAAGGCGAGTCCGCGACAAAGGAGGACAGGGTTGGAGATGACCATCCAGAATCCTGTGGTCCGTACCCAAGTCATCGGGGATCCCGCGATCCGAAACTCGGCCGCCGCGGTCTCCGGTGAACCCCGCGACGAACGCCGGCCCCACATCGTGGCCGTCGGCACCGCGGTGCCCCCCACGTCCTACACCCAGCAGGAGCTTCTGGAGAAGTTCCATGTCCGCGATCCCCGAGTCCGCTCGCTCTTCCTCAGCGGCTCGATCGAGAGGCGCAACCTGGTCCTGCCACCCACCGGTCCGGACGGAGTGCCGCTCGTCGAGAGCCAAGGTGAGCTTCTGCGCAAGCACACCCGCGGCGGCCTGGCCATGGGCAGGGAGGCCATCGACCGGTGCCTCGACCAGGCCGGCGCCCGGCGATCCGACGTGCGCTATCTATGTTGCGTCTCCTCGACGGGTTTCCTCTCACCCGGGTTCAGTGCGCTGCTGATCAAGGACCTCGGGCTCGCGCACGACTGCGCCCGGCTCGACGTCGTCGGCATGGGCTGCAACGCCGGGCTGAACGCGCTGACCGCCGTCGCCGGATGGGCCGCCACCCATCCCGGCGAACTCGCGCTCATGGTGTGCATCGAGGCGTGTTCCGCCGCCTACGTCTTCGACGGGAGCATGCGGACGTCTGTGGTCAACAGCCTGTTCGGCGACGGCGCCGCGGCCCTCGGAGTCGTCGCGCCCGGGGACGACGGCCCGGCCGCCCGGGAAGGGCCCGCCCTGCTGCGGTTCTCCAGTCACATCATCCCCGAGGCGGCCGGCGCCATGCGTTACGACTGGGACGACGACCAGGGCAAGTTCAGCTTCTTCCTCGACCCGCAGGTGCCCTACGTCGTGGGAGCCCACGCGGAGACGGCGCTCAGCCGGCTGCTCGGCGGAGCCGGGCTGCGGCGATCGCACATCGCTCATTGGATCGTGCATTCCGGCGGCAAAAAGGTCATCGATTCGGTTCGCCTGAATTTGGGGCTGAGCCGCCACGACATGCGACACACCTTCAGCGTGCTGCGCGACCACGGAAACCTGTCGAGCGGATCGTTCGCCTTCTCCTACAAGCGTCTGGCGGCCGAGGGGGCGGTCGCACCGGGGGATTTCGGAGTGCTGATGACGATGGGGCCGGGCTCGACGATCGAGCTCGCCCTGGTGCGGTGGTAGCCACGGAAACGAGGACATGCACGACGTGGGCCCCGGGGACGCGGGCGTGGTCCCGGCGGTAGGTGACATGCGCGCCGACCGATCCGATTCGAACCGACACAAGGATGGATTCTGTGAGGCTGCTCATCGGTAACAGCACCAACGCCGACCTTGTCGACGAGAGCGAGAAGCGTGGGGCGGCCTGGTGGGCGCTGCGCCTGCTCTGGTTCGCCGAGGACGACGATGTGATCGTCATGTCGGAACCGCCCGCCGGCGTCTACCTCGACTACGTCACGTCGATGACCGGCACGGACCCGTCGTCGCTGCGCATTGTGGTGCCGCCGCCGGGAGTCGACGGCATGCAGTGGCTCAGCGCGGACCGCCTGCAGAGCCCGGTCCTGGCGGACATGCTCGGCGAGGCGTTCGCGGGCCGGAAGGTCGACGAGGTGCTGGCCTTGTGGCCGGATGCGTCGGTGGTCGCGCTGGCCCGGTCACTCGGTTGCGAGGAAGCGGTGCCGGGCGCGGGTTTCGCGAGCCAGGGCGGTGGCGCACTGGTCAACAGCAAGGCGATCTTCCGTGCCGTCGCCATGGGCACTGGTCTGCCGCTGCCCGCCGGCGCGGTGTGCGGAAATCCGCGCGCCGCCGAGGACGCCGTGATGGAGCTGCTTGAGCGCCGGCGTCCCGCCATCGTGAAACACGAGTTCCTCTCGGGCGGCATGGGCAACGAGATCCTCAGCCGGGACGAGGGCGTGCGGCCGTTTGGCGCCCGGCGCGTCACCGTCGTGCCCGACAGGGTGGCGTGCGCCGGGTTCTTCGCCGAGAACTGGGACCGGCTGACCGGCGAGGGCCGCTACCGGTTGGTGGTGGAAGAGTATTACCCGGAAAGCACGGCGGTGTTCGCGGAGTTCCTGATCACCGATGACGGGCCTGAGTTCGGTGGGAACGGTCAGATGTTCTACATACCGATCGCCAACGCCCAGGCCATCCCCGCACCGCCGCCGCTGTCCGAGTCGATGCCGCAGGTCGTCGACCATTCCCGTCGCCTCTGCGAGACGCTGCACGCCATGGGATACCGGGGCAGGCTCAGCGCGGACGCCATCGTCACACCCGACGGTGAGATCTACTTCACCGAGTACAACGGCCGCGTCACCGGTTCCACCCACCTGTACGCCGTCTTGGGCAAGCGGATCGTGGGCGCGGACTACGCCGAGGACCGCCTGCTCTTCGAGCGCGTCGGCTGGCGGGTGCCGTCCTTCGAAGAGGCTGCAGCAGCCGTGCGGGACGCCGGACTGACCTATGACCCGGCCACCCGGACCGGCGTCATCTTCTGCAGCGCCTTCGATCGGCCGAGCAGCACCCTCTGGTATTGCCTGGTCGAACGCGACATCGAAAGCGCCAGGAAGACGGAAGTGACGCTGAACGGCCTCTTCCCGCAGCAGCCGTAATGACCCGGACCGGCCGGCGGCCCGCGGGCCGGTTCGCCTCCCGCCCCTCCGCGTACCGCACAGAGAGTGAGGAGATCCACCGTGGCATCAGCGGACGAACAGGTATTCCTCGGCATCAGCGCAGGCCCGACCGACGCCGATCCGGCGGTAGCGGCGGTGGTGAAGGGGCGCGTCGTCGCCTACGCGGAGGAGGAGCGGTTCGTCAGGGACAAGCACGCCGTGGGCCGATACCCGATGCGTGCCCTGCGGTATTGCCTGGCCGCCACCGGGAAACGGCTCGATGAGGTCTCGTCGGTGACGATCGCGTTCGACCTCGGCGCCTACACCGACGGACGTATGGCGGAGTTCTACGCGAGCATGGCCAAGGAGTGGCCGGTCGACCAGCCGACAATCGACTGGCAGCGAGGGTGCCTCAACCAATACAGCATCGCGAGCCAGGAGCGCGAGCACCACTTCAGGTGGCGGCGGGAGTTCGGCGACATCGCCTTCCCGCCGATCAAGTTCGCCCCGCACCACTACACCCATGCCTTCCAGGCAGGCCTGGAGTCGGGTTTCGAGTCGGCCGTGGCGCTCACGGTCGACGGCTCAGGGGACAGCCACACCACGGTGGTGTGGCACCTGGAGGACGGCGTGCTGCGGCCGCTGCGCGAGATCCACATGCCCCACTCGCTCGGCTGGTTCTACGCGGCGTTCACCGAGTATCTCGGCTTCGACGCCTACGACGGCGAATACAAGGTCATGGGGCTGGCCGCCCACGGGCATCCGGACGCCGCGCTGCGCGACCTGGTCGGACAAGTTTTGATGCCGGCCCAGGACGGGGTGGAGTTCCGGCTCGATCCGTCCTACATCCATTACGGTGACCATTCCTACTCGCGCCGCCACACGGACAAGCTGGTCAAGCTGATGGGGGCGCCGCCGCGGCTGCCCGGTGAGCCCGTCACTCCGTGGCACATGAACGTGGCCTTCGCCGTACAGGAGGCCCTCGAAGAGGCGGCATGCCGCCTGGTCAGGTGGGCGGTTCTGGAGACGGGCACCACCGACGTGTGCATCGGCGGCGGTGTCGGACTCAACGTCAAAATGAACTCCCGCATCCACGCGCTGCCCGAGGTCGCGAACGTGTTCGCGCACCCCCTGTGCGCGGACAGCGGCCAGGCGGCGGGTGCCGCTCTGGTCACATGTTTTCGGGAGACCGGCGCGGCGCCGCGACCGCTGACCACCCTGGCACTCGGGCCGGAGGCCGGCGACGACGAGATCGCCACGGTGCTGCGCAACGCCGGAGTCCCTTTCGAACGCAGTCCCGACATCTGCCGGACCATCGGCGCGGAACTGGCCGCGGGCCGGATCGTCGGCTGGTGCCAGGGGCGGCTGGAGGCCGGCCCGAGGGCGCTCGGCCAGCGCAGCATTCTCGCCGATCCGCGCACCGTCGCCGTCAGGGACCGGGTCAACGCGGCTATCAAACAGCGGGAGATGTGGCGGCCCTTCGGCCCTTCCATGCTCGCCTCCGCCGCCGGCCGATACTTCGACGACTTCACCGACTCGCGCTTCATGACCATGGCTTTCGCCGCCAACGACCGGCTCCGGGCGGAGGCTCCCGCGATCGTGCACACCGACGGCACCTCACGCGTGCAGTTCGTGCACCCCGACACACACCCGCTCTACCACCGGCTGATCACGGAGTTCGAGGCGCTGACAGGTGTGCCGATCCTCCTCAACACGTCGTTCAACGTCCGCGGTGAGCCGATCGTCTCCAGCCCCGAGGACGCGCTGCGCACCTTCTGGGCCACGGGGCTCGACGTCCTGGCCGTCGGCGACTTCGTGGTCCGCAAGGGGAAGCCGGCCCCGCGGGGAGAGAACTAGCAGTCAACGACGAGCCGGAAGAAAGGGTAGGACATGTCGAGTCGCCGGATCCTGGTCGTGGCGGCCCACCCCGACGATGAGATCTTGGGGATGGGGGGCACGATCGCCAAACACGCTCTGCACGAAGGCGCCGAGGTGACGGTTCTTTGGGTCTCCGAGGGCAGTTCAGCGCAATATCCCGGTGATCATCAAATCGCCGAACGGAAGTTCGCCGAGGCCGAGGCCGCGGCGAAGCTGCTCGGGGTGTCGCGCTGCATTCAGAGCGGCCTGCCGGACATGCGGCTCGACACGCTGCCGCACATCGAGGTGAACAAACCCATCGAGAGCGCCGTGCGCGAAATCCGGCCGGACACGGTCTACACCGTGCACCCCGACGTCAACGTGGACCACCGGACGGTCTTCCGCTCCGTCATGGTGGCCACCAGGCCATACTCGACCTCCGTACGGAGAATCCTGACTTACGCCACCACGTCAGGCGTCGAATGGACGCCTCCCTTCGAGTCGTCCTTCGCCCCCACCTGGTTCTCCAACATTTCCAGCACCATCGACGCCAAGGTGGCCGCGTTCGACTGCTACACCACAGAGACCCGGCCCTGGCCACATCCGCGCTCGGCCCGCGCGATCCGTGCCACCGCCGAGAGCTGGGGAACATGGGCCGGCTGGGAATGCGCGGAGCCGTTCGTCCTCGTCCGTGAGCTCAGCGACTGATGCGGTCCGCAACGGGCGACCGACGATCCGGACAGGGCGGCGAGAGCGGCGTGCGGAGCCCTGTCCGGCTGAGCGGCGCCGTCATGGTCCATCCGCGACGGCCGGAACCGGGGATAGAACTCGTCCGATCGACCAGGCCCGGATTCCTGACGGTGGTGCCCGACCCGATGCCGGACGGCCCTCCCACCGGCCTCAGGACGGCGATGCGGGCCTGGTCGTCGATTCCCGCGACCTCGACCCACCACCTCGTGCTTGAGGACGACGCACAACTCCCGGACTGGTTCGAGGAACACGCCGTGGCCGCCGCCGCGGCGGTACCAGACGCCGCCGTCTCCTTCCACGTCAACTGGAGTTGCCGCAGTGCGGCGGCCGTCCGGCTCGCGGCGCTGAGGGGGGAACGGTGGGCGGCGGCCGCGAACGAGTTCACGCCCACCGTGGCGCTGCTGCTGCCGGCCGATGTGGGCGCGGGTTTCGCGGACTACGCCAGGCGGCATGGCGGCACGTGGGCCGACGACGTCGTCATGGCGCGATATCTTAAGAGTGTCGGGGTGGCGAGCTATGTCACGGTGCCCAACCTCGTCGAACACGGCGACTATCCGAGCGTCACGGAGAACGACTACCACGGTCTGCGGCTGTCGGCCTGCTACTCTCCGGCCCCCCCTGACATCGACTGGCGACCACGCGGCACACCCGCGAACGAGGTGCTGCCGTTCTTCAAGTTCGGCATGGCGCACGTCGTCGTGCGCGACCGGGACACCGGCCGCGCGTTGACGGTCGGATGGGAGCGCGGGGCCCACCGCATCGGCCTCGACCTCACCGCCTGCCGGCGGTCGCTGGAGCAGGAGGCCGGAAGCCTCGAACTCCTCAACCCGCTGCCCGGCCGGATCTCCCGGCCGGTCGCGACCGCGCTGTGGAACACGGCGTACGCCTTGGGCTTCCTCGGCCGGCGACCGGACCGTTTTCCCGGCGTGGAGGCGCAACTGGCGGCTTGGACGGCCGATCCGCTGGTGGCACACGCCGCGGGCACCCTCGGGCCCGGAGGGTTGTGCATGGAACTGAGCGCGGGTGAGCTGGCCGCCATCCGCCGGCCACTGGCCGCGCTGGCGTGGCAGGCGTTGTGCGCGGGGCTACGTGCTCACTCCGGCTCCGATGGCATCGCCGGCGCCGGGCCGCGTTCCCGCTCCGGCGGGCGGCCCGCACGAGCGGGAGTGCCGGCGGCGCACTCAGCCACGGACTCCGGCCATGTCGTCGTCGCCGGGCCGGAGGGCGACGAGCTCGGCCGGTGCCTGACGGCCGGCCTCGCCGACCACGGGCGGCAGGTCACGCCGCTCGACGACGACGGCTCCCCCGGGTTCGCCGCGAAACTGCGGCGGGCCGCCCGCACGGCCCACGGGATCGTGCACCTCACGCGGCCCGGCGCCTCCCCTGAGGACTGCGCGGCGGCGTTACGCGAGGTGCTCGCGGTCGCTCGTACGGCAGGAGCCCGGCATGTGGTGCACCTGACCCGCTACGACACCCCGGCCGCCGAAGAGGCGGAGTCTCGTACGGCAGGAGCCCGGCATGTGGTGCACCTGACCCGCTGCGACACCTCGGCCGCCGAAGAGGCCGAGGGAACCGGCCGGCCGGTGCGGGCGACGGTGCTGCGGCTCGGTGCCGTCTACGGACCGCAGATCGACTGCGAGCCGCTGAACGGCTTTGTGTCCCGGTCGCTCGTCAAGCAACCGATCACTGTTTCCGCAGCCCACCCGGAGGCCCGCTATGTCCATGTATGGGATGTGACGGCGGTGGTGAACCAGGTGCTCGACACTGACGCCCCGCCGCGATTCCGCGACCTGCGCTCCGAGGCGGCCGTCACCCCGGTGGACCTGGCCCGGCTCGTGGCCCAGGTGATCAAGCCGGTGCCGGTCAAGGTGACCGGAGACGGCGGGCCGGACCCAGGACGGGGCACCCCCGCCGCACACGTGTCCGGCCCGGCGAAGAGCGGGTGGCCGGCGATCACGCTGGCCGACGGCCTGCGGACGGTGGCCCAGTGGCTTGCGTACGAGGCGGGGTGAGCCGGGATGAGCATGGAGATCCGACTGGCCACCCGCCCGAACCCCGGACGGCCCAACGAGGACGCCGCCGTGACCGGAGACGGCTTCGCCGTCGTGCTCGACGGGGCCACGGCGGAGCCCGACACCGACCCCGGCTGTCACCACGAGGTGCGGTGGTTCGCCACCGAGCTGGCCGGTCGCCTCGGACATCTGCTCGCCGCCGCGGACTCGGCGAGCGCACCGCTGACCGAGATCCTGTACGACGCGTGTGCCGGGGTGGCTGCCTCGCACTCCGGCACCTGCGACCTGACGAACCCGTGCAGCCCGTCGGCGACGGTGGCGATCGTCAGGGAGAACTCGGGCGGTGCCGACTACCTCGTGCTCGGTGACGCGGTCGTCGTGTTCCGGGCACCCGGCGGCCGCATTCGGGTGGTGAGCGACGACCGCATTCTGGCCTACGACGACTGGCCCTGGTCGCGCCTGCGTGAGGTGCGCAATGTGCCGGGTGGCTTCTGGGTGGCCGGTGCCAGGCCCGAGGCCGCCCATCACGCCGTCGTCGGCTCGGTGCCGGAGGTCGACGTGGCCGCCCTGCTCAGCGACGGCGCCGCCCGACTGGTCGAGCGTTACGGCTGGGACTGGCCGGCGCTGCTCGGCACGCTTGAGAGGCATGGACCGGCAGAGGTGATCGCTGAGACGAGAAAGGCCGAACTGGACACACCGCCCGGCCGCTTCCACGGCAAGCACCACGACGACGCGACCGCGGTCTTGATGCGCCGCGACGGGGCACCGGCACCGGCCGGGCCCGAGCGGCCGGCACAGGAGAGGTGAATGCGCGCCGGCCGGCGGAGAGCCCTCCCCCAAGCACGACACGTTTACGCACGTGGTTCACAGCTGAGAAGGAGCACGTATGGGCATGGAGAAGCCGGCCGTCCTAGGAGGTGCGCCCGCCTTCGCGACCGCGCTTCCCTTCACCCGGCCCACGACCTCCGCCGACGCCCGGGTGACCTCGGCCATCGCCGGGATCCTGGCTTCCGGGACTCTCACGAAGGGGTCCGAACTGCGTCGCCTGGAGGAGGCGATATCGCGTTTCCTGGGCGTGGAGCACGCGGTGGTGACCTCAAGCGGCACGACCGGACTGATGCTGACCATGCGCTGTCTCGGGCTCTCCGGTGACGTGATCCTGCCGAGTTTCACCTTCATGGCCAGCGGCCACGCCGCCCGGTGGAACGGCCTCGATCCGGTCTTCGCCGACATCGATCCCCAGACCTTCGTGCTCTCGCCGGAGTCGGCCGCCGAGGTGTCGACCTCACGAACGTCCCTCGTCATGGGGGTGCACACGTTCGGCGTCCCCTGCGACGTCGAGGAGCTTGAACAAACGGCGGCGAGGCACGCGGTCCCTCTGATCCTCGACTCGGCGCACGGTTTCGGGGGTGTTTACCCCGACGGGTCGATGATCGGCTCCAAGAGCACGGCGGAGGTGTTCAGTCTCAGTCCCACCAAGCCGTTCACCTGCGGCGAGGGAGGTCTGATCACGACAGGTGACGCCGATCTGGCCCGGGAGCTGAAGATCGCGCGTGAATATGGCAATCCCGGAGACTTCGACAGCCTCTTCATCGGACTCAACGGCCGCCTGCCCGAGATGTCGGCCGCGTTGGGCCTGCACAACCTGCCCGGCGTGCCGGGCTACATCGAGCAGCGCAGGCAGGTCGCCGAACACTACCGGGCCAACCTTCACGACGTCGCCGGGATCACCTTCCAGCACATTCCCGAGGGTGCCCGCAGCACATACAAGGATTTCGTCATCCTGATCGACCCCGATCTGTTCGGGGTGGATCGGGACACCGTCGCCGCGGCGCTGCGCGGCGAGAACATCGACACCCGCCGGTATTTCGATCCGCCGCTCCACCTGCAGACCGCCTACCGCAGGTGGGCCGACACCTCAGGCCCGCTGCCGGTCACGGAAACGGTGGCGGCACGGGTTCTGGCCCTGCCGATGTTCTCCCAAATGACACCGGACCAGGTAGACGGCGTATGCGATGCGATGCGCCGCATCGGGGCGTATGCGGCGGACCTCTCGGTCCATGCCACCGTGGGACGGGCCTGAGTCTCCCCCATCCCACGGCGTTTCCTTCGATCACGTCGAAACGAGGTTCCGAGTAATGACGCATGGTCAACTGAGTGGGCCGGCGCCCGCGGCAGCCGTGGCGAGGCCGGCATGAAAATCCTCTTAGTCGGAGGCGCGGGATATCTGGGCGGCGCGCTGACCGACATCCTCGCCGATACTGAGCATGAGGTGCGGGTCTACGACGCTTTGCTTTATGAGGACGACTACCTCAAGCCCGTGCCCTTCATCCGCGGCGACGTCCGCGACCGGGACCTCCTGGCGCGGCATTTGCGGTGGGCGGACGCCGTGGTCTGGCTGGCGGCGCTTGTCGGCGACGGGGCATGTGCGCTGCGACCGGAGCTGACCAGGGAGCTGAACCTCGATTCTGTGAAATGGCTGGCCGAGAACTTCAACGGCCGGATCGTGTTCCTCTCCACATGCTCGGTGTACGGCGCGAGCCCCGAAGTGTGCACCGAAGGCATGGCCACCAATCCGCTGTCACTGTATGCCGAGACCAAGCTCGCGGCGGAGCTGCATCTGGCGGCCAGGGACGCGATCACGTTCCGGCTGGGCACGCTCTACGGGCTGGGGGACGCATATTCGCGGATCCGGCTCGACCTCGTGGTGAACACGATGACCATGAGGGCGATAACCGAGCGGAAGCTTCACGTCTTCGGGGGCCAGCAGCACCGTCCCCTTCTCCATGTGCGCGACGCCGCTCAAGCCATCGTGAACGGCCTGGGAACCCGGCATGCCGGGATCTTCAATCTGCACTCGGAGAACGTGCGGATCTTCGACATCGCCCGGCGGGTCCGCGACCTCGTCCCGGACGCCGTGGTGGTCACCACGGACGCCATGTTCGAGGACCTCAGGAGCTATCGGGTGACCAGCGACAAAGCAGGCCGTCTCCTGGACTTCACCCCCCGCCTGACCGTGGAGGACGGGATCATCGAGCTCAAGTCGCTCATCGCCGACCGGCGCATCAAGAACCTGGAGCATCCCCGTTATCGCAACCAGGAATACCTCGCCGACCACCTGACGGTGTCCGAGGCGGCCGGTCGGCGCTGACCGGCGACACCAACCGGCACACGACCGCCGGAGAGCGGCGGACGGCACCGGCGGGCGCCCCGGGTTCGCACGTGGCCGGTGTGCGGATAAGGGCCCGGTGTGCGCAAGACGTTCCATCACTATCGGCCGTGCACCCGGGCGCCGACGCCGGCGGCCCCCGGGTGCACGTTCCTTTGTGACTAGCGCGCCGACCACCGGCTGACGGGGCACCGCTGCGGCGGGCGCTCTCCACATTGCGGGCACGCATGAGCAAGGTATCCGGGTGGACGTGAGCACCTCCATCAATTCCCGCATATTGCAGTGCGTCATCGCAACTCCGATTGATTGCGCTACATATTGCGGATGTGAGTCTCCGACATCCCACGGCGTCTCCTGGGATTCACCCGGCCTGCCGGATGACGACCGCCTCGCCGACCGGCCCGGAGGCCCTGCGTACGGCGGTGCCGGATCGGGCGGCAGGCCGGCCCGCGGCACCTCTACGCGGAACGGGCACTCGGGGAGGAGTGGCGCGAGACCCGGTGCCCCGGCTGCGATGCGGCCGTTGTGCGACGCGGGAATTGGGAGACCGAGCCGACCCAATTGATCAATGGCCGGTGCGGCACCTGCGGCTACTTCATCTCCGGCAAGTGACAGGGACGGGCCGTCCACACAAGACGTTATGAACCTCCCACTGATGCCCTAAATTTCCATTCGCCAGCAGTTGACTCTAATCAGTCAACTGCTAGTCTGACGGTTATGCACCCGAAAAGCCATGCGTGCACCACCTGGAGCACCAAAGGCGTCGGAAGCCCTGCGTAACATCGCACTGTGCAGGTGATATGGGAGTCTGACCCACCGCGCAGACATCACCAGGCACCACGTGTTCCACCGTAGGCGTCACCCTATTGATCGGCTATCACCTGCAGTTATATCGCACTATGGGTCGGCTCACGTAGTCAGCGCCAGGTCTGGCGGAACCGATGACGCACGCCTGCGACAACTCTCATCGAACGTCTTCTGGGGGGAAACAGAGAACGCGGCACTTTGGTCATGATCTCCGAATATCCGGGGGCAGAGACCGAGCCGCGTTTGCAAACGCGAGCCCACTCGCGTGAGATCTCTATAGAACAGGAGAAAGAAATGGGAGAGGTCATCGAACAAGCAATAAGACGCGCAATCAATAGAATGTATGAGAATATCGGGGAACAGTTAACAATCGACGACATGGCGCGCACGGCAATGTTCAGTAAATTTCATTTCTCACGCGTGTTCCGTCAGGTGACCGGGGTCTCGCCCGGCAGATTCCTCTCGGCGGTGCGCCTTCAGGAGGCAAAGCGGCTTCTACTGTCCACGTCGTTGAGCGTCGCCGACATCAGCAACCGCGTCGGCTACACCAGCGTCGGCACCTTCAGCACGCGCTTCAAGAGCAGTGTCGGGGTGGCACCCACCCAGTATCGGCAGCTCAGAGGGGTCAGGACCGACCTCGTCCAGAACAAGGTCCAGGACGCGGCAGGGCACCGTGCCGCCACACTGCGGGGGAAGATCACCTTCCCGCAGACCGGAGAGCCGGGACGCATCTTTATCGGACTCTTCCCCGATTGGATCCCGCAAGGGGCTCCGGTGCGATCTGCTGTGCTTTCCCAACCGGGTCCATATACGCTTACGGACGTCGCACCGGGCATCTGGTATGTCCTCGCCCATTCCATGCCACACGGCAAGGAAGATCTGCTCGGTGACGATCTCCTGGCCGACCCCGCGTCGTGCGTCGGCACACACGGGCCGATTACCGTCGGTCCGGAGTCGGTCACAATTTCCGCCAACGTCAATCTGCGGCCGATGCGTGGCCTGGACCCACCCGTGCTCCACGCTCTGCTCGACACTCGGCGGAGCGCATTGAGCGCCCAGGCGAGCTGACTCGAACGCGGCTCGCGTATTTCGCGAGCCGCGTCGTCATTTCCAGGAGTCAGGCCATCTCCGGAAAGTCGGTCTCGGTGGTGCCGATCGCCTGCGTCACGGCGGGCCTGGCGACCTTGAGGTAGGCGTACCACGCCACCGCCACGGCCATCGTGACGAAGAACGCGATGACCACGAAGTTGAGCGGCCAGGACGGCCACGGCACCACGTTGACGTAGAAGACGTAGGCCATGCCGACCACCGAGACGAGGACCGCCGGCCAGAGGAGCGGCAGCCGTACCCCCTCTCGGCGCAGATAGATCAGTGCCGCGACGGCCACCACCGCATAAGCCACCATGTAGCCGTAGGTGCCGTAGGTGTCCACGTTGACCACGATCGACATGCCGTCGACGCCGAGCCCGAGCAGGAGCGCGGTGAGCAGCACCGCGAAGGGCGCGATCGCCAGGATGGCGCGGTGCGGGGTCCGCTGGTTGTGGTGGGTGCGGCCGAGGGAGCGGCTGACCACGCCCTCCTTGCCCATGACGAAGACGATGCGGCCGATGACGTTGATCGGCGCGACGACGACGGCGAAGAACGACGCGGTGATGCCGAGGCTCAGCACGGGCCGGAACCACCCGGGCATGCCGGTCGCCACGGCCAGCTCGTCGAGCGGGTTGCCGCTCGCGCCGAGGTCGCCCAGCACGCGGTAGCCCGCGACCTGCGTGTAGGCGGCGAAGACGTAGAGCAGGCCAACGCCGAAGGCGCTCCACATGATGGCCCGCGGGATCGCTTTGAACGGGTTGCGGGCCTCGCGGCCGAGGGCGTCGGCGCTGGAGAAGCCCACGAAGCCGAGGATGCCGAGCACCATGCCGAGCGCTACGCCGTGCGGGGTCGCCCCGGACAGGGAGAGCTGCGCGTCGTCGACGACCGGCCCGCCGGAGGCGAACAGCACCACGAACAGCATGATCGTGATGATCGCGATCGAGACGATCTCCAGGATGAGGGAGACCCGTGCCGACAGCCGGATGCCCCACACCGTGAAGAGGATGGCGAGCGCGCCGATCACGAGGGCGAGCGCGACGTTCCACGCGGTGTTCTGGATGGTGATCCCGATGGACGACAGGAACGCGTTGAAGTGGTAGACCGCTCCCCCCAGGGAGCCGGACGCGATGCCGAAACAGCCGATGAGCAGGGCGATTCCGGTGACGAACGCGCCGAACGGCCCGAGCCCCTGTGCGGCGTAGTTGTAGAGCGACCCGGCCGAGGCCCTGCGCTTGGCGAACTGGGAGATGCAGTAGCCCACCGCGAGAATCACGACGGTGGCCAGCGCGAACGACAACCAGGAGGCATTGCCGGCGCTGGCGTAGATCGCGGCCACGGTGAACGCGATGACCGCGCTCGGGGCGATGTTGGCGATGGCCTGGGCGACGACCTCGCCGCCGGACATCGCCCCCTTGCGCAGACCGCGGTCCTGCCTGGGGAGAGTTGTCTCTGACATCGGGTTCCTTAGGGGATCAGGAGGGTGCGGAGCGCCTCGCCGCTGGCGAGGGCCTCCAGGGCGTGGGGGGCTTCGTCGAGGGAGGCCCGGCGGCTGACTAGCTGGTCCAGGCGCAGGTGTCCGTCCATGTAGCGGTCGACCAGGGCGGGGATGTCGATGGCCGGCCGCACGCTGCCGTAGTTCGAGCCGAGGATGCGCTGGTCGGCCTCGGCCAGCACCAGCGGGTCGAACCTCGCGAGGGTGTTCTTGGGCGGCAGGCCGACGGCGACGGCGGCGCCGCCGAGGCCGAGCATGCGGATCGCCGCCTCCAGCGTCGCCTGGTGGCCGACGGCGTCGAAGGCGTAGTCGACCCCGTCGGGCAGCAGGTCGCGTACGGCTTCCGCCACATCGAGGCCGGTGCCCGCGATCTGGTCGGTGGCGCCGAGGGTGATCGCGAGCGCCGTCTTCTCCGGGCGGGTGTCGACGGCGATGATCCGCTCGGCGCCGGCGAGCCGGGCGCCCTGCACGACCGACAGGCCGACGCCGCCGCAGCCGATCACGGCGACGGTGCTGCCGGGCACGAGCGCCGCGGTGTTGGTCACCGCGCCGACGCCGGTGGCCACGGCGCAGCCGACCAGGGCCACGGTGTCGAGCGGGGCGTCCTCACGCACCTTGATCGCGCCGGAGGCGGGGACGACGGCCTCCTCGGCGAAGGACGACACCCCGAGGTAGTGGTAGACGGTCTCGCCGCGCCGGCTCAGCCTGCTCGTGCCGTCCTGGAGCACGCCGCCGGGTCCGACGACGTTGGCGGCGACCTGGCAGCGGGCCTCGTGCCCGGACCGGCAATAGCGGCAGCGCCCGCAGGGCGCGACCCAGGAGAGCACCACGTGGTCGCCCTCGGCGAGGCTGGTCACGCCGGGGCCGAGCGCGGTGACGACGCCGGAGCCCTCGTGGCCCATGACCATGGGGACGTGGACGTCCCATTCGCCTCTGCGCACGTGGAGGTCGGATCCGCAGACACCGGCCGCGGCGATCTTGACGCGGACCTCGCCCGGGCCCGGCGGGGCGAGGTCGACGTCCTCCACCCTGACCGGTTTGTCAGCGGCTTCGAATACCGCAGCGCGCATGCGACTCCTCCCCTAGAGCCGGGCCGAACCCCCGGCGAACGTGTGAGGGCCCTCCATCCGGCGCGCCTGTTTACGCAGGTCACAGCACGTGAACCGGCACATAGCATGAAGATGACCCAAATGAGAGGTTCATCCTAAAAACGGAACATCTATCTATGCATGTAGCCAAATGTCCACCCGGTGGGACAGGGGCCGCCGTTCCGCTACATGTCTTGATCCGCGGCCCGCGTGCCAGGGTCGTCCGTCAACCGGCGAAGGCGCCGCTCACAGGGAACAGATCGACACCTAGGGAGGGCGTGTCATGTTGGAGACGGTGGGCGACGTCGCCCAGCGGTTCCGGCTGCGGGTGCCGACCGGGGAGGCCGGTCTCACCCGCCCCATCCGCTGGACCCACCTCTCGGAGCTGATCGACCCCACCCCCTGGCTGCGCGGCGGCGAACTCCTGCTCACACTGGGACTGCAACTCCACGACGCCGAAGATTTCGCGGCTTATGCCGTACGGCTCGCGCAGGCACACATCGCGGCCCTCGGCTTCGGCATCGGGACGCACCATCCGTCCGTGCCCCCGCAACTGGTGGCCGAGGCCACACGGCACGGCCTCGCCGTACTCGAAATCCCGCAGGGTGTGGCGTTCCAGGACATCACCTATCAGCTCAACGCCGATCTCCTCCGGACTGGCGCGGCCGAGTCGCGGCTGATCGCCGAAGGGGTCAGCGCCATGACGCAGGTCGCGCGGAGTGCCGGCACGCAGGGGATCGTCGCCACGCTCGCGCACCGCATCGAGAGCTGGGCGGTGCTCATGGACCCGCACGGCACGATCCACGCCGCCGTCGGGGCAGCGCGGGTGCACGTGGACGACGCCCGCGCCGCGGCGCTCGGGCAGAGGTCGCGCATCCGGCATCCCGGCCTGACGGTGTACGGCGTGGGCGACCCCGTGCGGCCCCGCGCCCACCTCGTGGTCGCCCCCCGCCCCGACCGCATCAGCCTCACCCGCGAACTCGCGCAACACGCGACACTCCTGCTCGACCTGGCGCTCAACCCGCTGAGCGGCGGCAACACCTGGGGATTGGCGCGCGCCGACGCGGTCGACGCGCTGATGTCGGGGGACTCCACCTTGATCGAGCGGGTCTCGGCACGGTGGAACCTCGTCGCGGGAGATGTGACGGTCGCCCTGCTCCGGTCGCGTTCGCGCGCCGTGCCGCTGGAGGAGAACGTGCTGGCCTGGTGCGCCGAACTCGACCTGCCGCCCCTGGTCAGCGAGGAGTCCTCGCTGGTCACCGCGCTCGTGCCGGTGGACGAGGTGCCGCGCTGGCGCGAGCGGGTGACCCGCGCGGTCGAGCGCGAGGGGGTGCCCGCCCGCTGCGGCCTGGGCACGGCACAGCCGCTCGCGGCCTCCGCCCTCAGCCGCCAGCAGGCCGCGCAGGCGCTCGCGGTGGCGGTCGCCGACGCCAAACCCGTGGTGGACTTCGCCGGGCTGGCGACCGGGCGGCTGATCCTCCAGCATCTGGACCCCGCCGCCCGCACCGCGCTCACCACGCCGCTCCTGCCGCTGCTGGCCGGCGACACCACGCGGGTGCTGCTGCGGTCGCTGCGGGTGTTCCTCAGCGAGAACACCAACTGGGAGGCGGCCTCCTCCCAGCTCGGCATCCACCGGCACACCCTGCGGCAACGCATGGCGAGGGTCGAGGAGCTCACCGGGTTGTCGATCTCCACAACCGAGGACCGCGTGATCGCCTGGCTCGCCCTCCAAGCGCTGCACGCCGACCATCCGCTGGATCCGGGGTAAAAAAACCTTCCAAATCCGTGAAAGCGGATCCGGCCATCGGGTGATATCAAACGACGGCGATCGGATTCGAAGGGCGGATCATGCCGGGGGAAGGCACTGTGATCACGGCGCCGGGCGTCGCATGGGCGGCGTACTATTCCCTCCGCTTCGGCCCCGGCCGCCGGCTGCACGGCCACGAAGACCACCTGGGCATCACCTACCACGCCCACGGGCGGGACATCGTGGTCGAGGCGGGCTTCCACTCCTACGAACGCACCTCCTACCAGCAGTGGACCTACTCCCCCGAGGCGCACAGCGTGCCGATCGTCGTGGACGCCGAGTTTCGCGAGAGCGTCCCCACCCACCTGACCGCCTCGTCCGCCGAACCCGGGAGGCAGAGCTTCACCCTCAGCGACGACGCCTACGGCGCCCGCCGTACCCGCTCGGTGCTCGTCGACCACGGCCTAGGTGCGATGGTGGTGCACGACACGGTGGAGACGGGCTCCATGCTGCGCACCCTGTGGCACGTGGCCCCCGGGCTCGCCGTGCTCTCCGCGCGCAACGGCAGGGTCGTGCTGGGCAAGGGCGACTGGCGGGCGTCGATCACCCAGCTCGCCCCGCCGTCCGGGAAGCGGCTGACCGGCCAGGAGGTACGGCACAGCACGATCTCGACCGGCTACCTCAAAACGGCCGAGACCTCCGTGGTGGAGTCCCCCGCGGCGCCCGCCGTGCTCACCGTCATCGTGCCCGGCCACGCTCACCCGGCCGTCACCTGGGCGGACGGCGGCCTGAGCGTCCGCACATCGCAGGGCGAGGCGACCTTCCCGCTCTCGACCTGAGAGACGAGCGGGGAACCGCGGGCTCAGCTCCGGCCGGCGACCCGGGCGATCTCGCGGCGGGCGAGCACCATCTTGTGCACCTCGTCCGGGCCGTCGGCGAAGCGCAGCCCGCGTGCCCCCGCCCACAGCATGGCCAGCGGGTAGTCCTGGGAGACGCCGCCGGCGCCGTGCACCTGGATGGCCTTGTCGACGACCCAGCCCGCCGTCTCCGGGGCGGCGATCTTGATGGCGGAGATCTCGCGCCTGGCCGCCTTGGCGCCGTGCTTGTCGATCATCCACGCCGCGTGCAGCACGAGCAGTCTGAGCTGGTCGATCCGTACCCTCGCGTCCGCGATCCACCCCTCGACCGCGCCGTGCTCGGCGAGCGGGCGGCCGAAGGTGGTGCGGCCGGCGGCCCGCTTGCACATCAGCTCGAAGGCACGCTCGGCCATGCCGACGAGCCGCATGCAGTGGTGCACGCGCCCCGGCCCGAGCCGGGCCTGGGCGAGCGCGCCGCCCTGGCCTTCCTCACCGAGAAGGTTCGCGGCCGGGACCCGGACGCCGTCGAAGACGATCTCGGCGTGCCCGCCGTGGGTGCCGTCGGTGTAGCCGAACACCCTCATCCCGCGTTTGATGTGCATGCCGGGGGTGCCGCGCGGCACGAGCAACATGCTGTATCTCCCGCGCGGCGGCGCGCCGGGGTCGGTCACCGCCATCACGATGAAGATCTTGCAGTCGGAGCTCATCGCCCCGGACGTCCACCACTTGCGGCCGTCGATGACATATTCGCCGCCCTTGCGCACGGCACGGGTGGCGATGTTGGAGGCGTCGGAGGAGGCGACCTCCGGTTCGGTCATGGAGAAGGCCGAGCGGATGCGCGCGTCGAGCAGCGGCTCCAGCCACTGCTCCCGCTGTGCGGGGGTGGCGGCGAGGGTCAGCAGCTCCATGTTGCCGGTGTCGGGCGCGGCGCAGTTCATCGACTCGGGGGCGATCAGCGGGCTGCGGCCGGACATCTCGGCGAGCGGCGCATATTGCAGCGTGGTGAGGGTGCCGCCGTGGTCCTTGGGCAGGAAGAGGTTCCACAGACCCCTCGACCTCGCCTCGGCGCGCAACTCCGCCATGATGGGGGGCCGCTCCCAGGCGACCTCCTCGGTGAAGTGCGGCTCCGCCGGATAGATGTGCGACTCCATGAACTCGGCCAGCCGTTCGAGGTGGTCCTCGGTGGTCTGGTCGTAGGCGAAGTCCATCGCACTCTCCTTAGCGTGATCGTGCCGGGGCGGCGTCATACGGGAAGCACGGCGAGGCCGCGCTCGACCAGGACGGGAACCATCTCCCCGATGCCGTCGAATCCCTCACCGACGGTGAGGCCGCGTTTGTGCCGGCCGTGGATGCCGCCGAGGATCACCGCGAGCTTGAAGTAGGCGAGGGCGATGTGGAAGTCGAGGTCGTCCAGCGCGTAACCCGACTTCCGGGTGTAGCGTTCCGCCAGCGTGTCCCAGCTCGGAAACCCCGCCACGGCGCCGGGCGCGGCTGCCACCCCGTCGCCCACACGTTCCCACCCGACCCAGTAGATGTGGAACAACCCGAGGTCGGCCAGCGGGTCGCCGAGCGTGGCCATCTCCCAGTCGAGCACGGCCCGGATCCGCCCCGGGTCGGCGGCGTCGAGGATGGCGTTGTCAAGCCGGTAATCCCCGTGCACGATGCCCGCCCTGCCGGTCTCGGGCACCACCTTGAGCAGGCCGTCGGCGAGCGCCGTCATGCCGGGGAACTCCTGAAGCTCCTCCGAGCCCGTCACCTGGCCGCGCCAGCGGTTGACCTGCCGTCCCAGATATCCCTCCGGGCGGCCGAAGTCGCCCAGTCCCACGGCGGCGGGGTCGATCGAGTGCAGCTCGGCCAGGGTGTCGATGAGGTTGTGCGCGGCGCGCTCGGCCCGCGGACCGGCGATCTCGGCGAGGTCCTTCTCCGTGCGGTAGACGCGACCGGCGACCTTTTCCATGATGTAGAACGGCGCGCCGAGCACCGCGGGGTCGTCGCACTCGGCCACGACGGTCGGCACGGGCACCGCCGTGCCCGCCAGCGCCTTGATCACCCGTGCCTCGCGCCGCATGTCGTGCGCGGTCGCCTTCATGTGCCCGAGCGGGGGGCGGCGCAACACGAGCGCCCGGTCGCCGACCGTCACCTCGTAGGTGAGGTTGGAGCGCCCGCCGATGATCAGCGCGGCGGAGATCGGCCGCCCGGCGGGCGGGCACACCTTCGCGAGGTACGGTGTGAGCGCCGCTACGTCAAGCGTCACGCGGCGCCCGCCGGATTCTCGTGTGGATCTTCGTGGCACCCGCGCCGGGCGCGAGCCGTCATGTCGCTATGTGTCACCGCGTACCCTCGGGGAAGTCGGCAGGAGCTGCGAAAGCCGAGTCGGACGTTGGTGCTGACGCGGACGCTATCACGTGGATTCCGGGTCTTCACCGGTGCAGCGGAGGAATATTCTGTCCGACCGGCGATCAGCGAAGAAATCCACAAAACCCATGCCCATGGGCTCGGGCGCCCGGCGCGCTCACGCCGCCGCCGGGTTCGGCGGCTCGGCGGCCATGGGCGGATCGCTGTGCGTGGACGGATGCACCGGTGAGGGCACGGTGCGGAATGACGCCCCGATTAAGGCTGGAACCGATGGTGTAATACGGAAAATACTCTTGTTGCCCCGCTCGCAGAAATATGCATAGATAAACAGAGATAAGTCGGGAAGCTGCAAGGAGGTGAAGATCATGCTGAGAATGGTGAAACGCGCGCTCCGCATGCACCGCGGACAGATGAAGGGCCGTTACCCGATCTACCGCCTCCGCTAGCCGGAGCCGGCGCGCGGTGCCGACGACCTCACCCCCCTTCCCGTCCGCCGGACCCCCTCCCCTCACGGCACCCGTCCGGCCAGGTCAGGCGGTCGGCCGGTGGCCCGGCCAAGGGAGCGGCGGAAGGGACGGAGAGAGGTCTGCGCACCGGCACCGCGCACTTCACGGCGGGCGTGTCTGCCAAGAGTTTTCCACGGCCTTTTCCCACCACTCCCCGTGAACGGACGAGAGGAACGACCAAAGGCAGGGAGGATTATGTTCGCGCGCTCGGCATCCCCCGTCCCCGGCCCGAAAGGCGGCCTTTTCGCCCGCCACATAATGGATTACGAGTCCGACCCGGCGGGATTCCTCGACAAGTGCCGGCGGGAATACGGTGACGTCTTCGGTTTCGACGCGGACGTGGTCGTCGTCACCGATCCCGCGCTCGTGCACGGCGTGCTGGCGCGCACCAACCGGGATTCGGTCCCCAACGCCAATCCGCTGCACGGCGGGCGCCTCCCCACCCCGGAGCAGACCGAGCAGTGGATGAAGGTGCGCCAGGCGGCGCTGCCGGTGCTCAAACCCGGCTCCTATCCGGCACACCTGCCCGCCGTGCGCGACGTCCTCAGCGAGGACCTGCGGGCGCTTGAGGGCACGTGGTTCGACCCCGTCGAGCACGCCTGGGCGGCAGCCGTACGCCCCATGCTCCCGCTCTTCGTCCGCGGCCCGGCGCCCGAGCTGCTGGAGGCGATGCTCGCGGCCTTCAGGGAGGGGCGGCGGGCCGGAGAGGCCGCGATCCGCGTCCCGAGGTGGTTGCCGAGCCGCCTGCGCCGGCGCGTCGCCGCGGCCGACCGCCGGATCCGCGACCACACCGTCACCCTGCTCGCCGAGGCCCGCCCAGGGCGGGCGGAGGCAGGACCGGACACGTTGCTTGAGCACCTCGCCGGGCTGGAGCACCCGCTGCCGCCCGACGTCGCCGAGGACGCGCTCGGCTTCATCCTGCTCGGGTCCATCGGCACGATGGGCGGGGCCTGGATATGGCTGCTCTACTACCTCGCCGGGCACCCGGACGCACGCGACCGCGTCCGCGCCGAGGCCGACGCCGCGGGCCACCTGGACGAGAGTGCTTTGCCGTACACCAGGGCGTTCGTGCAAGAGGTGCTGCGGGTGCGGCCCCCGGCGTGGCTGGTCGGGCGGGACGCGATCACGCCGGTGTCCCTCGGCGACGCCGAGGTGCCGGCCGGCACGGCGATCATGTTCAGCCCCTATCTGATGCACCACGACGAACGCTGGTGGCGGGACCCTGCGAGGTTCGACCCCGGCCGCTGGCTGACCGGCGAACCACCGCACGCGCCGCACGCCTACCTCCCCTTCGCCACAGGCCCCCGGGGGTGCCCCGGCACTTACCTGAGCCTGAGCGTGCTGACGCAGGCCACCGCGCTCATCGCCGCGGACTACGACTTGACCGCCCGCGACCTCGACCGCGTCACAACCGTCTTCGGCTCACTGCTGCTCCCCGAGGGCCTGTCCTGCCACCTGACCCGCCGCACGCCGGGAGGTACGGTGACCCGCGGTCAGGCGAGTGAGATCAACTCGCGGTAGTCCTCGGCGGCGGGACCTGGGCCTCGGCGTTCAGGTAGGCGAGGACCGCCAGGACACGGCGGTTGTCGTCCCCGGACGCGGCGAGGCCCAGTTTCGAGAAGATGCTGTTGGTGTGCTTGCTGACCGCCTTCTCCGAGAAGAACATCCGTGCGGCGATGGCCGCGTTGGAGCGGCCCTCGGCCATCAGGCCGAGCACCTCGCGCTCCCGTTCGGTCAGGCTGTGCACCGGGCTGGTCTCGGTGTCGTGCTTGATCATCAGCTCGGAGATCACTTTGGGGTCCATCACGGTTCCACCTGAGGCTACCTGCTTGACCATGTCGACGAAGCGGCGCACGTCGAAGACGCGGTCCTTGAGCAGATAGCCCACGCCGCCGTTCTGGTCGGACAGCAGCTCCCGTGCGTATATCTGCTCGACGTGCTGGGACAGCACCAGGATCGGCAGCCCCGGCACCTGGGCGCGGGCCTGGACGGCGGCCTGGAGCCCCTCGTCGGTGAAGGTGGGGGGCAGCCGCACGTCGACGATGGCCACGTCGGGCCGGTGGGTGAGCAGGGCCCGCAGCATCGCCGGGCCGTTGTCCACCGCCTCGATCACCTCGAAGTCGTGTGCGGTGAGCAATTGGACCAGGCCCTCCCGCAGCAGTGCCAGGTCTTCCGCGATCACAACTCGCACGGGATCTCCATCGTCACTAGGGTCGGTCCGCCCACCGGGCTGCTGATGTCGAGCTCACCGTCGAAGGCCGCCAGACGGCGCTGGAGCCCGCGCAGGCCGCTACCGCCCTCGGCCTTGGCGCCGCCGCGCCCGTTGTCGCCGACCTGGGCGCGGAGTCTGCCGCCGGCGTGCCAGAGCCGGATGCTCGCGTGGTTCGCGCCGCTGTGCTTGGTGACGTTGGCGAGCGCCTCCGCGATCACGAAGTAGGCGGCGGACTCGATCGGCGGCTGAGGCCGTCCGGGCAGGTCGACGGAGACCTCGGCGGGGATGGCCAGGGCCACCGCGAGCGCCCTGACGGCGCCGTCGAGCCCGCGCTCGGCGAGCACCGGCGGGTGGATGCCGCGCACCAGGTCGCGTAGCTCGGTCAACGCCTGGCTGCTGGACTCCATGGCCTCGGCGAGGAGCTGTCGCACCAGGGCGGGGTTGGTCTCCAGTTGGGTGTCGGCGAACCCCAGTTTCATGCCGAGCAACACGAGGCGGGCCTGCGCCCCGTCGTGCAGGTCCCGCTCGATCCTGCGCAGCTCGGCGGCCTGCGCCTCCGCAGCGTCCGACCTGGTCTCGGTCAGGTGCTCGACGCGCAGGGTGAGGCGGGCGTTGCGGGTGGGCGCGAGCAGCGCGCGGTTGAAGCGAATGTGCAGCCGCCCCAGCGCCGGCGCGATCAGCAGGCCGAGCACCACGAAGAGGAGGCCCTGCGGGATGGCGAGGTTGGCTTCGCCCTGGTCGGTGATGAACCAGGTCACGCCGAAGCCCCAGTGCGGGCCCATGCTCTCCCAGAGGAACGGGGTGACGAACATGCCGTTGAGTCCGTAGGCGACACAGGCCGCGGGCAGCAGCCCGAGGACGAGGCCCACGGGGGCGTTGAGCGTCATCCACAGAATGTCCCGCCAGGTGGCGGGGTCGGACAGCAGCCGGCGGCACTGGGCGAAGGTGCCCGCGGTGTCGTAGGCGCCGTCCGCGGCGGTGTGCCGGTAGGGGACATCGATGGCCACACCCGACCACTCGCGGGCGGTGCGCCGGTGGAAGCCGGCGAGACCGCGCACGGCGTTCACGACGATCGGCAGGATGAGGAAGCCTATGCCGACCACCAGGGTGGCGAGGGTGACGACCGTGACGGTCCACAGGACGACGCTCCCGGCCTGGGAGAGCACGGCGACCAGCAGCCCCCGCATCGTCCAGCGCAGCCGCTCCACGAGCCCGAGCCGCCGCGGTGACCGTGCGGCCCCGACCTTGTCCACCTGCGCCAACCTCCTGTGCCCCACCACCGCACGCATGCGGTGGGTGGCGCCGGGGGTTCCAGGTGGCCTGACGCCCCCCGCCCCGGCCTCACGTCCTGTTCAAGGATCCCATGTGAACACCGGTGAAGCGATGGGGATCAGCCCAGGTCAGGGGTAGGGCTATCTCTACCCCGCCTGTGGAAGAAGACCCATCGGCCCGGCCCCCTGCCCGTCCATAGCGTGGACAACGTGATCGCGTGGGGCACGCGACAGGTTCAGGGAGTTTGAATGAACACCACCACCGCTGCGGACGACGCAGTACGGCTAGACAAGGTTCGCAAGGTGTACGGCCAGGGCGCCGGCTCGGTGACGGCCCTGAACGGCGTCAGCCTGAGTTTCCGGCGCGGCAGCTTCACCGCCGTGATGGGTCCCTCTGGCTCGGGCAAGAGCACCTTTCTGCACTGCGCGGCGGGGCTCGACCGGCCGACCTCGGGCACCGTCCTGCTGGACGGCCAGGACCTGAGCGGCTGCGACGAGACCACGCTGACCAAGATGCGGCGCGAGCGCATCGGCTTCGTCTTCCAGGCGTTCAACCTGCTGCCCGCCCTCTCCGTGGTGCAGAACATCACCCTCCCGCTGAAGCTCGCGGGGCGTCGCCCCGACCGCGGGCGGGTGGCGGAGGTCATCGAGCGGGTGGGGCTCGGCAACCGTGCGAACAACCGTCCCGCAGAGCTCTCGGGCGGCCAGCAGCAGCGCGTGGCGATCGCCCGCGCGCTGGTGACCGGGCCCGCGGTGGTCTTCGCCGACGAGCCGACGGGCGCGCTCGACACCCGTACCGCCCGCGAGGTGCTGTTGCTGATTCAGGAGTCCGTGCGGGCGCTGCGGCAGACGGTCGTGATGGTGACGCACGACCCGGTGGCCGCGTCCTACGCGGACCGGGTGGTGTTCCTCGCCGACGGCCGGTTCGTGGGGGACTACTACAACCCGACGGCCGAGGCGGTCGCGGAGCGCATGACCCGCCTCGGCGCGTGGGCCGACGAGGCGCACGGCGCCTACGACCGGCAGCCCAGCGCGACCGGAGGAACGTTCTGATGTTGTCTCTGGCCCTGCGCACGCTACGGTTCCGCCTCGGCGGATTCGCGGCCACCTTCATCGCCGTGTTCTTCGGCGCGGCCCTCATCATGGCCTGCGGCGGGCTCATGGAGAGCGGCGTCCGCAACGCGGTGCCGGCCCAGCGGCTCGCCGCGGCGCCCATCGTCGTGGCCGGCGATCAGAACTACGACGGCTCCCGGCTCTCCGAGCGGGTGCGGCTCGACCGGGCGCTGGTGCGCACGGTCGAAGGTGTGCCCGGGGTGGCAAGGGCGGTCGCCGACGTGTCCTTCCCCGTGGCCGTCGCCGGCGACGGCCGGCCGGTCACGGACGAGTCCGGCGGTGCCGCCGGCGACGAGCGGCGCCCGCTCGGCCACGGCTGGGATTCCGCGGAGCTCGCCCCCTACACCCTCACCTCAGGATCGCGGCCCGGCGAGGTGGGTGACGTGGTGCTCGACACCGGTCTCGCCGAGCGGGCCGGTGCCCGCGTGGGCGACCGGGTGCGGATCGCCGCCGCAGGGCGCACCCAGGAGTTCCGGCTGACCGGCATCGTCAAGCAGGCCGGTGGGCGTGCGGCGGCGCAGCCCGCCGTGTTCTTCACCGGCGAGCAGGCGGCGGCGTTCGGCGGCGGCACCGTGGACGCGATCGGGGTGCTGCCCGAGCCGGGCACGGACGTCGCCGAGCTGCGCGACCGGATCGACAAGGCCCTGCCCGGTGCCGCCGTGACGCTGACCGGCGACAACCGGGGGCTCGCCGAGTTCCCCGAGGCCGCAGGCAGTCAGCAGAACCTCGTCATGCTCTCCGCGATCTTCGGCGGCTGGGCGATCCTGGTCGCCATGTTCGGAGCGTCCTCGACGCTGGGCCTGACCGTGCGGCAGAGGCAGCGCGAGATGGCCCTGCTGAAGGCGATCGGCACCACCCCGTCCCAGCTGCGGCGCATGATCCTCGGCGAGACGCTGGTCGTGTCCGTCCTGGCCTCGGTGCTCGGCTGCCTGCCGGGCGCGCTGATGAGCCACCTCCTCTTCGACAGGCTGGTCGGCGCCGGGATCGTCTCGGGCGCCGTCGAGTTCCGGCAGGGCCTCGCGCCCGCGGTCGTCGCCGTCGCGGCCTCGCTGCTGGCCGCGGTCGGCGCCGCGCACATCACCGCACGCAAGGTCGCCGAAACCCGGGCCACCGAGGCCCTGGCGAGCAGCGCCACCGAGGGCCACTGGCTTACCCGCACCCGGATCGTGCTGTCGGTGCTCTTCCTCGCCGGCGGCGCCGCCATGGCCGTCATGACCGTGACGATGATGGAGGGCGACCTGACGGCGAGCACGGCGGGCCCCGCCTGCATCATGTGGGCCATCGGCCTGGCACTGCTCGCCCCAGGCTTCACCAAGGCGATCGTGTGGCTGCTCCAGGGCCCGCTGCGCGCGCTGACCGGCCTCACGGGGCATATGGCGGTGCTCAACTCCCGCGCCCACACCATCCGGATGGCCTCGACCATCACCCCGATCATCCTGCTGACCGGCGTCGCCAGTGGCACGCTGTACATGCAGCAGATCGAGGACGCCTCCAACCGGGCCGCGCACACCGGGGTCCTGCGCGCGGACAACGTGCTGACCTCCAGGGCCGGCGGGTTCGCCCCCGGCACCCTCGACCGGGTGCGGCAGGTGCCGGGCGTCGACGCGGCCTCCTCCTACGTGACCAGCACAGGCTTCGTGCAGAGCCCCGAGGACGCCGCCCAGACCGGCGACGGCCGGCCGCTCCAGGGCGTCGACGACGCGGGCAACCTCACGGTGCGCGCCGCCACAGGATCGCTGTCCGAGCTGCGCGGCGACAGCGTCGCGCTGCCCGTCGAGCACGCCGAGTCCCTGGGGCGCGAGGTAGGCGACTCCGTCACCCTCAGGCTCGGCGACGGCACCCCGGTCACGGTGAAGGTGGTGGCCACCTACCACCCGAAGGGCGACGCGGGGGCGCTGCTGATGCCCGCCCCGCTGCTGGCCCCGCACACCACCGACAAAGTCGCGAAGCAGATCCTGGTGCGCCACGCCGCGGGGACCGACCCCGCCAAGGTGACCGCCGCGGTGACCGCACTCGTCAAGGACCAGCCGGGCGTCGAGGTGTCGGGCAGCGGCGCGCTGACCGCGGAGCGCACCGCGGGCCAGCAGCAACTGGCCACCGTCAACTACCTGGTGGTGGGGCTGATCGTCGGATACACCGCGATCTCCGTGATCAACACCCTGATCGCGGCCACCGGCCGCCGCCGCAGGGAGTTCGGGCTCCAGCGGCTCACCGGCTTCACCAGGAAGCAGGTCATGGCGATGACGGGCCTGGAGAGCGTGCTCACCGCGATCGCCGGGGTGTTCCTCGGCACGGTCGCCGCGGCCGTCACCGTCTTCCCCTACAGCCTCGCCAAGCTGGACAAGGTGGTTCCGCCCGTGCCGCTGTGGATCTACCTCGCGGTCGTGGCCTGCGCCGTACTGATCACCTTCGCGGCGACCTTGCTGCCGGCCTGGCGCGCCACGAGGTTCCGCCCGGTGGAGGCGGCGACCGCGGCCGCCTAGCGACGGACACGGTGTCCGTCCCCAGGGGGGATGGGCCCCGGGGACGAACACCGTGGCCCATCCCCCGGGGCAGCGACCAGGCAAGCCGGGACGTCCCACCGCCGCAGGACATGGAGCCGCGGCACGACCGTCTTCGGCTCGCCGCCGCCTCCGAGGGCTTCTCCCGGCGGTACGGTGACCCGCGGTCAGGCGAGTGAGATCAACTCGCGGTAGTCCTCGTTCCAGAAGTCCTCGTCGGCCTCCGGCAGCAGCAGCACACGATCGGGGTGCAGGGCGTCGGCCGTGCCCTCGTCGTGGGTCACCATGACGATCGCCCCCGGATAGGAGTCGATCGCCGCGAGGACCTCCTCCCGGGAGGCCGGGTCGAGGTTGTTGGTCGGCTCGTCCAGGAGCAGCACGTTGGCGCCGGAGTGGACCAGCCCGGCCAGCGCCAGGCGGGTCTTCTCGCCGCCCGACAGGACCCCGGCGGGCTTGCCGATGTCGTCTCCGCCGAACAGGAACGCGCCCAGCACCTGCCGGGCCTCGCCCTCGGTCAGGTGCGGGGCGGCGGCGGTGAGGTTCCACAGGACCGAGCGGCCCATGTGCAGGGTGTCGTGCTCCTGCGCCAAGTAGCCGAGTTTGGGGCGGGGAAGCGGGTCCTCAGCTAGGAAATGCGGGGCGTCGACATACCTTCGAGGCTAACCGGAGGGTGAGTGCCGAGGCCGACGGTTATCGGGCCTTCTTGACAGGGCACCGTACCGGCGCTGAATACTGGCTATGCCACTTAGCCGCAATGTGGCGTCTCCCCGTGCACCTGGGTCACAGCGTCACACCGATGTCGCCCGTGACTCGGAGGCACCACGAGACACCGTCCACAGCGCTCAGCCCGGCACAGCGCTTAGGCAACACAGCGCTTAGGCAGCACAGGCGCACAACCAGCACAGTGCTCACCACGAAGGGGGCCACCCATGTCCGAACGCCGAATCCTGATCCGCGGCGGGCACATCCTCACCATGGACGACCTGATCGGCGACTTCGAGACCGGCGACCTGCTCATCGAAGGCACCCGCATCGCCAAGGTGGCCGAGCACATCGACGAGCCCGCCGACGAGATCGTCGACGCCCGCGGCACCTTCGTGATCCCCGGCCTGATCGACACCCACATCCACCTGTGGCAGACGACCGTGCGCGGCGCCGCCGCCGAGATCATCGGTCCGGAGTATCAGGCGAACGTCAAGCGCCTGCGCAACAACTACACCGCGCACGACAAGTACGTCGCGAACTACGTCGGCGCTCTGGAGGCGATCTCCGGCGGCACCACCACCGCGATCGACCACTGCCACGACGTGCCGGACGTCGAGCAGTCCCACGCCACTGTGCGCGGCACCAGGGAGGCCGGGCTCCGCACGGTCTACGCCCCCACCATGAACTCGCGCAGCGCCGGCAACCCGTCGACCCACGAGGAGCGCCTGGCCGCCGTGCTCGACGCGCGCGACCACATCCTCGCCGACGACAACGGCGGCCTGCTCTACCCCGGCATGGCGCTGACGGACGTGCCGTTCGTGCGGGCCGCCGGCGAGCGCTGGGACTGGATGGCGCGGGAGGCCGAGTTCGCCCGCGAGCACGGGATCTTCATGACGATCCACAGCACCTCGCAGGACCACATGACCAAGCTGAACGACTACGGGGTCCTCGGACCGGACTTCCTGCCGTCGCACTGCCGGGTGTTCAGCTCCTATGAGTACGACCTGCTCAAGGAGAACGGCATGTCGGTCAACATCACGCCGGTCGCGGACTACCGCCATGGGCTGTGGCACCACGTGACCGAGGCGGTACGGCACGGCCTCAACGTGTCCTACGGCATCGACAGCGTGGTGTTCGGCGCGGGCACCCTGCTGTCGCAGGTGCGGCTCGTCGGCGAGATGCAGCGGGCGACCGACATGTGGACCGAGCGCGCGCAGGGCCGAGGCGAGGTGCGCCGCCCGGGCCTGCCGTTCATCACCCCGGCCGACATCCTCAAGCAGGCGACGCTGGGCGGCGCGATCGCGCTGAACCTCGGCGACAAGGTCGGCAGCCTGACCCCCGGCAAGCAGGCGGACATCGTGCTGATCAAGGAGAACGAGTTCGGGTTGACGGCCGCCTCGCCCGAGGCGTACATCGTCTACGACACCGACCGGCACAGCGTCGACACCGTGATCGTCAACGGCCAGGTGCGCAAGCGGGCCGGCCGCCTCGTGGACGTCGACTACGACCGCATCAGGGCGCTGGTGAACGAGTCGACGTCGCGCATCTGCGGCACCCCGATCGAGGGCGTGCGCCGCGTCTGGTGGACCCCGGCAGCCGAGCGCGCCGCATGGGACCGCCAGGCCCCTTCGCGGGACCTCGGCGACGATCTGGGTGAGACGGTGCAGGAGAAGTCGATGGCCGGCCGTGCGGGCTGAGCGCTGCTATTGATCGATCGTTCGAACCATCATCGGCGACCGGGCACCCTCGTGAGGTTAACGGGAAGTGACGGTCGCCGATGGAACAGGGCATGGGACAGGTACATACCTCACCACCGCCGCCTGGGAGCCGACGACGTCACGGACACTCTCGCCTCGCTCGCCTCACCCGCCCAAGAAGAGGAGGACGGGATCTCGGGGTGATCCGGTTACCGGTCCTGAACCGCCCTGTTCGCCCGGCGATCACACGAACCGCAGCCCCGATCGTGAGGTGACGGCGGGCGCACTGTTGACGTGACGGAAAAGTGCGGCTTACTGTCAGGTGGCAAAGCCAGTTGTCCACTGGACCGACCGGCCACCCCGGCCGGCCGGCCCCCGCACGCTCGCGACCGAGACGACCGCCGGCCACAGCTCAGGCCCCCGGCCCACCTCGGTGAAGGCCCCGGAATACGCCCGGGGTCCCCGGACCGGCAGCACACCGGTTCCCTCCGTACGGAAACTCCCCGACGCTCCCGGAGAGCCGATCGGACCACAAGTCCCGGACTGTCCGGCGAGCGCACACCGATATCCCGCACGGGCCCGTATCCACAGCCTCATACGCGGCCCGGCGACCGGCGACCCGCATGTCCCACGCGTTTTCCTGGATTCCCCCCGGAGAGGCGGACAAGTGACGCAACTACGGAAATATCGGCATTCACGCCTTCGGCTGTGCTCGGCAGCGGCAGCCGCGCTCCTTCTCACCGCCGCCTGCGGCCAGGGCGCCTCCAGCGGCGGCGGTGACGGCCCCATCAAGATCGGCTCCTCCCTCCCCCTCACCGGGGAGTTCAGCGAGGCCGGCCAAGCCACCCAGAAGGGCTACCAGACCTGGGTGGCGCTCACCAACCAGAACGGCGGTCTCCTCGGCCGCCAGGTCGAGATCATCGTCAAGGACGACGCGACCAACCAGAACACCGTCGTCACCGACTACAACGCCCTCATCGCCCAGGACAAGGTCGACCTGCTGCTCGGCACCCAGTCCTCCCTGCTCAACCTCCCCGCCTCCGCCATCGCCGAGCGCAACCGCATGCTCTATGTCGAACCGGCCGGAGGCGCCCCTGAACTCTTCGAACGCGGCTTCACCTATCTGTTCTTCTCCCAGCAGGCCACCACCGACTATCAGGGCGCCGTCTGGGCGAAGTGGGTCGCCTCCCTCCCCGCCGACAAACGCCCCAGGAAGGTCGCCTATCCCAGCGTCGACGATCCCTTCTCCAAGTCGGTGGCCGACGGCGTCGAGAAGATCCTGACCGCGGCGGGCATCCAGACCGCCTACAAGGAGGTCTATCCGCTGGGCACCAAGAACCTCGACTCGATCGTCAACGCCGTGGCCGCCAGCGGCGCCGACGCCGTCGTGCACGGCTCTGTGTTCGAGGACGGCGTCACGTTCGTCCGTGCGATGGAACGTGCCAACTTCAAGCCCAAGCTGATCTATCAGAGCCAGGCGCCCGCCTTTGGCAAGCAGTACCTCGACGGTGTAGGGCAGAAGGCCACCGAGGGCATGTTCTACTCCACCAGCTGGAACGAGGTCGCCGAGACCCCCGGCAACGCCGCCTTCGTCGCGAAATATCGTGAACTGTTCAAGGAGGAACCCACCGAGGACGCCGCCGACGGTTTCGCCGCGGCCGAGGTGGTCGCCGCCGCGGTCAAGGGGGTCGGCGGCATCGAGGACCAGAAGGCACTGGCCGACTGGCTGCACGCCAACAAGGTCGACACCATCCTCGGCACCCTGAGCTGGGACAAGGCGGGCAGGCCGACCGGCGAATACCTGGTCGGGCAGTGGCAGAACGGCAAAGCCGAGATCGTGCTCCCGCCCGAGGTCGCCACCAGCAAACGCCTCGTGCGGTACGGCGGAGGCGACCTGTGACCTCCTTCCTCCAGATCCTCGTCCTCGGGATACTCACCGGCGGCGTCTACGCGCTGCTCGCCTCAGGCCTCACCCTCGTCTTCGGCGTCATGAGGGTCATCAACATCGCCCACGGCGCGTTCATCCTGACCGGCGCATTCCTCGCCTACACGTTGTGGCGGTGGAGCGGCCTGGACCCGCTGCTGCTCACCGTCGTGGTGGCCGCGGTCATGTTCGGCGTCGGATGGCTGGTCTACCTGGTGGCGCTGCGCCCTGTGCGCACCGCCCCCATCACCACGACCGTGCTGCTCACCTTCGGCGTCGCCCTGCTCCTTGAGGGCCTCATGGGCGTGGTGTGGGGCAACACCTCACACTCGATCCGCCCCTCCTACGCTGACGAGTCCTTCACCCTCGCGGGTCTCTACATCCCCGAGGTCCAGGTCTACGGCGGGCTCCTCGCACTCGCCGTGCTCGCCGCTCTCTACCTGATCATGCAGCGCACCTGGCTCGGCCGCGCCATCCGGGCTAGCTCCGTCAACGAGCCGGGCGCCCGGCTGGTCGGCGTCTCGGTGAGCTCGGTCGCGGCGATGACCTTCGCCCTGGGCGTCGCCGGGGCCGGGATGGGCGGCTCGATCATGGGCATGCTCTATCCCTTCCTCCCCGGCTCGCACTACCAGTGGATCGCCCGCCTGCTCGCCATCGTCGTGCTCGGCGGCCTCGGCAGCCTGCCAGGCGCGGTCGTGGGGGCGCTGCTGATCGGCGTGGCCGAGGTCATGGCCAGCTCATACATCGGTCCTGAGTGGACGACGGCTGTGCCGTTCCTGGTGATCTTCATCGTGCTGCTGGTCCGCCCCCAGGGCCTCATGGGCACCCGCCTGCGAGAGGATGTGGCGCCGGCATGAGGCTCTCGCCGTACACCGTCGCGATCGGCGTCGTCGCCGCGGTCATCACCTTCTTTCCGGCGCTGACCGACAACCTCTACTACCAGAACATGGTGATCCTCTCGCTGGTCTTCGCGATCAGCGCGGCCGGCCTCAATGTGATCACCGGATACACCGGCTACATCTCCCTCGGCCAGGGTGCCTTCCTCGGCATCGGCGCCTACGTCTGCGCCATCCTCTCCCAGCACGTGGACGTCTCCCCGTTCGTCTGGGTGCCGCTGGCCGGAGTCGTGGCCGCGGCGGTCGCGATGCTGCTCGGGCTGGTGACGTTCCGCTCCCGGGGTCCGTCGTTCGTCATCATCACCATCGCGTTCCTGTTCCTCGTGCAGTTCGTCGCCACCAACTGGACCTCCCTCACCAACGGCTCGGCCGGCATCACGATGCCGCTGCCGGACTGGGACCCGGCTCTCGGCAACTGGCCCTTCCACCTCGCCCTCGTGGTGCTGCTCGCCCTCTCGCTGGTCATGTCGTGGTGGATCCGCCGCACCAAGTTCGGCATGGGCCTCATCGCCATCCGCGAGGACGAGGACAAGGCCGGCACCATCGGCGTCAACGCCCCCGTCTACAAACTCCTCGCCTTCGGCGCCAGTGCCCTGTTCGTCGGCATGGCGGGCGCCGTCTACGGCTACTACCTCACGTTCGTCGACCCGATCGGCATGTTCACCATCCTGGTCAGCGTCCAGATCGTCCTGTCGCTCATCCTCGGCGGGCGCGGCACCCTCTTCGGTCCCGTGCTCGGGGCCTTCATCATCGAGCCGGTCAACGCGGTCGCCAACAACGAGTTCGGCGGCGGCAACGTGCGACTGCTGCTGTTCGGCGCCCTGCTGGTGCTGCTCGTGCTGCTGCTCCCGCGCGGCATCCTGCCCACCGTCGCCGGCCTGCCGGCCCGCCGCCGCACCCGCGGCACTGCGGGGCTGACCGGGGCACGGCTGGAGATCGCGGAACGCCCGCCTCCCCCCGCCGCGCCCGCGCCGAGCGGGAAGGTGCTGCTGGAGGTCAAGGGGCTCGCGAAGAGCTTCGGCGGGCTGCGCGCCGTGGACGGCTGCTCGTTCACGGTGCCCGAGGGCAGCATCACCGGTCTGATCGGCCCGAACGGCTCGGGCAAGACCACCGTGTTCAACCTCATCGGCGGCTCGATGGAGGGCGACGGCGGCGAGATCTGGCTGGACGGCAGGCGCATCGACCGGCTGCCGCCATGGTCACGAGCTCATCTGGGCTTGGGCCGTACTTTCCAGACCACACGCCTGTTCAACGAGATGACGGCTTTGGAGAACGTGGTGGCGCCGCTGCGCGACTTCTCCTTCGGACAACTCCGGCTGGACGGCGTCAGCGGCGCCGAGGCGGCCAAGGCGCAGGAGCTGCTCGACTTCGTCGGCATGGGCGCCTATCGCGACCACCCGGCCGGGCAACTCTCCTACGGGCAGCAGAAGCTGGTCGAACTCGCCCAGATCCTGGTGCTCGACCCCCGCCTGATCCTGCTCGACGAGCCGGCCGGCGGCATCAACCCGACGCTGATCGAGCGCATGGGCTCGCTCATCCGCGAGCTGAACGCCGACGGCAAGACGTTCCTGCTGGTCGAGCACAACATGCCGTTCGTGCTCGGCCTGTGCGACCCCATCCGCGTGCTGGCCCAGGGCCGCTGCCTCGCCGAGGGCACACCGCAGGAGATCCAGCGCGACCCCCGTGTGGTCGAGGCGTACCTCGGCGACGACTACCTGCTCGAATCCACCAACGGAGGCCGCTGATGCTCACGCTCACCGACGTGGTCGCCGGGTACGGCGGAGGCAACGTATTGCAGGGCGTGACCCTGTCGGTCGAACCCGGCCACGTGGCGTGCATCGTCGGGCCGAACGGCGCGGGCAAGTCCACCGTGCTGCGCACGGTCAGCGGACTGCTCCAGCCCCGCTCGGGCACGATCACGCTCGACGGCCGGGCCCTGCACGACCTGTCCGCGGCCGAGATCCTCAAAGCCGGGGTCTCCCAGGTGCCGCAGGTCGGCGGCGTGTTCCCCAACCTGACCGTGCGGGAGAACATCCTGATGGGCGCCTATGTGATCCGCGGCGAGCGGGCACTCGTGCGGAGCCGCTACGACGAGGTCCTCACGCTGTTCCCCGCGATAGCGGCGCGCACCAAGGACAAGGCGGGCAACCTGTCAGGCGGGCAGCGCCGCATGGTGGAGTTCGCCCGCTGCCTCATGCTCCAGCCGAAACTGGTGCTGCTCGACGAACCCTCCCTCGGCCTCGACCCGCTCGCCCTCGGCCAGCTCCACGAGTCGGTCGAACTGATGCGCGCCCAGGGCAAGGCCGTCCTGCTGGTGGAGCAGAACGTGCGGTTCGGCCTGCGCATCGCCACCGAGGGCATCGTGATGGAGAGCGGCCGCGTGCTGCTCACCGGCCCGGCGGAGTCCGTCCTCAACAACCCGGAGATCGCCGCCCTCTACTTCGGCGGCGCCGTCTCCACGTCCACCACCACCACGTGACCCGAGTACGGCACAGCCGCCTCCTAGCCGCCGCTCCGGCTCCCGCCGTAGCGGCGGCGGCCGAGGACGGCGGCGAGGCCCATGGGGGCGAGGAGGGCCGCCGCCGCGGTGAACAGCGTGCGGTAGTCGCCGCCCGCGGCGAGGAGGGAGCCGGCCGCCGTGGCGGCGGCGCTGCCGACGAACAGGGCGCCGGCGAAGAGGCCGACGGCGGTGGCGCGGGCGTGGGGCACCACGTCGGTGATCCAGGTCTGCAGGGTGGAGTGCACGAACGCCCAGGCCGCACCGAGGAGTGCGCCGCCGATGAGGACGGCGGCGACTCCTTGGGAGTAGGCGAGCAGTGCCGTGGCCGCGAGGCCGCAGGTGGTGCCGGTGGCGATGAGGGCGGCGGCGGACATGCGGCGGCTCGCCCGGCGGACGAGTCCGGCGGACAACAGGACGGCTATGCCGTACGCGGCGGAGATGAGGCCGGCAGCTGTGTCCGGGACGCCGTTGGCGATGAGCGCGATGGGAAGGAAGGTGACGGCGCCGAGCAGCACCATGCCCTCGACGAAGACGAGGACGAGCACGAGCAGTGCCCACCGGTCGCCGAGGACGGTGGCGATGGCTTTGAGGGCGCCTTTCCTCTGCCGGGGGAGGTCGCCGGGTTCGGGCAGTGTGCGCAGGGCGTAGGCCAGGACCGCGGCGGTCACGGCGGTGACGGCGAAGGCCGCGCGCCAGTGGAGGTATTCGGCTGCCGCGGCGCCGAGGACGGAGGCGAGGGCGAGGCCGACGGCGGCGGCGGTCATGAGCCTGGTGAGGGGGCGTTGCCGCTGTTCGAAGGGGGTGGTGTCGCCGACATAGACGATGCCGCCGGGCACCGCGGCGGCGAAGGCGGCGCCGGTGAGCGCCCGGCTGAGGGTGAGCATCTCCAGCCCGGTCGACAGGGCGGCGCCGAGGCCCCCGGCGGCGGCGAGGGCGAGGGACAGGCGCAGGGTGCGGCGGCGGCCGAGGCGTTCGGAGACCGGGCCCCAGACGGCCTGCATAAGGCCGTAGGCCAGGAAGTAGACGCTCGCGACCTGCGCGGCGGCGGTCAGGGTGGAGCCGGTGCCGACGGCGATGGCCGCCAGCATGGGGGCGATCACGAACCTGTCGAAGGAACTGGTGAAGGCGGCCGCCTCCAGCAGGCGCAGTGCGCGTGGAGTCAAGCTCACAGAACCGTCCTCGTCCGGGGGGCGGGAGATGCACGTCTGACCAGGTCCGGCAAATTGGCCATGCCACAGTCTGACCACATGGTAGAAGTCCCGGTCAAGGCGGCCCCCGGCTCTTGACGCGCATGCCGCAGGCAGTCACAATTGGCCAGGCCAATTAGCCAAAGGAGGGATAGCGATGACCACGTCCGAGGAGGGGATGCGCCGGTTCGCCGATCGGCTGCGTTTGCGGGCGGTGCGGATGGTCGCTCCCCAAGGCTTCGGCTACCTGGGCCAGGCGTTGTCGTCGGCCGAGACCTTCGCGGCGCTTTACACCTGCGCCTACCGGCCGGACCACGACCGGCTGGTCGTCTCTCCCGGCCATTACATCATCGCGGCCTACGCCGCCGCCGTTGAGGTCGGGCAGCTCCCCGAGGAGGTCCTCGCCACCTACGGGCAGGACGACTCCGATCTTGAGGCCATCGGCACCGAGACCTCCCCGGGGGTGGACCTGACCTGCGGCTCCCTCTCCCAGGGGCTGTCGGCCGGGCTGGGTTTCGCCCTCGCCGACCGCATCAAGGGCGAGGCCGGCCGACGGGTCTTCGTCATCGCCAGCGACGGCGAACTGGAGGAGGGTCAGACGTGGGAGGCGGCGATGTTCGCCGCTCATCACGGGCTGGGCGCGGTCACCGTACTCCTCGATGCCAACGACTCGCAGGTGGACGGGCCGGTCTCGCAGATCACCACGCTTGAGCCGATCGCGGCCAAGTGGGAGGCGTTCGGCTGGCACGCCGCCGACGTCGACGGTCACGACGTCGCCCGGCTCGCCCACGCTCTCGGCGAGGCGGCCCTGGATCCCAGGCCGAGCATCGTCGTCGCCCGCACCTCGACCCGGCACGGGCTGGCCTGCCTGCCGGAGGACGCCGACGGGCACTTCATCAAGCTTCCGCCGGAGCTGGCCGACGCGGCCGTGCGCGAACTGGAGAGCCGTCTTGCGTAAGCCGCCCTATCCCACCGTGCTCAAGCCGTACGGCACCGCCCTGCTGGAGCTGGCCCGGGAGCGCGAGGACGTGGTCTGCCTGTCGGGCGACCTGACCCGTCAGTGCGAGGTCGACCTGTTCCGCGACGAGATCCCCGAGCGGTTCGTCAACACCGGCATGGCCGAGGCGAACATGATGGGCATCGCCGGGGCGATGGCCAGGCGCGGGCTTGTGCCGTTCGTGCACACCTTCGGGGTGTTCGCGACGCGGCGGCCGTTCGACCAGATCGTCAACGCGATCGCCTATCCGAGGCTGCCGGTGCGGATCGTCGGGTTCATGCCGGGGGTGTCCAGCCCCGGCGGGCCGAGCCACCAGGCGATCGAGGACGTCGCCATCATGCGCGCCCTGCCCGGCATGACCGTGATCGATATGGCGGACGCGGTGGAGATCCGGCAGGTGGTCCGGCAGATCGTCGATCTCCCGGGTCCGGTCTATCTGCGGCTCAAGCGGGGTGAGATCCCGGTCGTCTTCGGCGACGACCACGAGTTCTCCCTGCGTCACGCCCAGGTGCTCCAGTCGGGTGGGGATGTGGCGATCATCGCCAACGGCATGATGCTCTCCTCCGCTTTGTCGGCCGCCGAGGCGCTGCGCGACGCCGGGGTGGGGGTCACGCTCGTCAACGCGCCCGTGGTCAAGCCGTTCGACACGAGCACCGTCGAGGCGGTGGCGCGTGACGTGCGCGCCGTGGTGACCGCGGAGAACCACACGGTGGTGGGCGGCCTCGGCAGCGCGGTGGCCGAGACGCTCGCCGAGGCCGGGCTCGCGCGGCCGCTGCGGCGGGTCGGGATCGGCGACACCTTCGCCGAGGGGGCGAAGTCGGCGCCGCACCTCTTCCGGAAGTACGGCCTGTCCACGCAGGACATCGTCGACGCCGCCTGGGACGCACTCGGGCGCGGGGACGCGCCGCCGGTCGCGACCGCGGCGAGCGCCGACAGCGGTGAATATGCACCGGTGTAAAGCACCGAATCATAAGAGGAGAGTGCGTTGACCCTCAACTACGCCGCCAACCAGCAGTCCACCCCGATCGCCTCACCCGGTGCGAGCATGGCGGTCGACTGGGAACGCCGGGTCGACTTCGACCGGCTGCGCCGTGAGCGCTTCGCCAAGGTCCAGGCCGCCCTGGAGACCTCCCACCTCGGCGCGCTGATCCTCTTCGACATGAACAACGTCCGCTACACCACCGCGACGCACATCGGGAACTGGGCCCGCGACAAGCTGTTCCGCTGCGTGCTGGTCATGCGCGGCCACGACCCGATCCTGTGGGACATCGGCTCGGCCGCCCGCACCCACCAGCGCCACGCCGACTGGTTCGACGCCGCCAGCTGGCAGGCCGGCCTGTCCAGCTGGCGCGGCTCCATCCCCGTCGAGGTCGGCATCGAACGCGGCAACGCCGCCCGCATCGCCGGCATCCTGCGCGACAACGGCCTGGCCGGCGAAGCGATCGGCGTCGACGTCGTCGAACTCCCGGTCCTGCGCGCCCTAGAGGCCGAAGGGCTGCACATCGAGGACGGGCACGGCTTCATGCAGGAGGTCCGCCAGATCAAGACCCCCGACGAGATCGCCCTGCTCGACCACTCCGCCGCCCTGGTCGACGGCGCCTACGAGGAGCTCTACCGCGCTCTGCGCCCCGGCATCCGCGAAAACGACCTCGTCGCCCTCGTCAACCGCTACCTCTACGAGCACGGCTCGGAAGAGGTCGAGGCGGTCAACTCCATCTCCGGCGAGCGCTGCAGCCCCCACCCCCACGTGTTCTCCGACCGGCTGATCCGCCCCGGAGACACCGCCTACTTCGACATCATCCACTCCTTCAACGGCTACCGCACCTGCTACTACCGCACCCTCAACGTCGGCGGCGCGAGCCCGGCGCAGCGCGAGGCCTACCGGCGTGCCCGGGAGTTCATGGACGGCGCCATCTCCGAGATCCGCCCCGGCGCCACCAGCGCGGACGTGGTCCGGCACTTCCCCGCCGCCCAGGAGTTCGGCTACGCCACCGAGGAGGAGGCGTTCGGGCTCCAGTACTGCCACGGCCTGGGCCTGTCCAACTGGGAACGCCCGCTGATGAGCCGCCTGCACTCCTTCGACCACCCGATCACCCTCCACGAGGGCATGGTGTTCGCGATCGAGACCTACTGGCCGACCCCCGACGGCAGCGCGGCGGCACGCATCGAGGAGGAGGTCGTGGTCACCGCGAACGGGTGCGAGCTGCTGACCCGCTTCCCGGCCGACCAGCTGTATGTGGCGGGCACCCGTTATTGGACCGGCCTTGAGTTCGGGCAGTGAGGAGAACCTGAAGATGATCGATTTGAAGACCGTGGGCTGGCTCGGCACCGGCAGGATGGGAGCCGCCGCGGCGCACCGCCTGCTGGACGCCGGGCACCCGGTGACGGTGTGGAACCGCACCAAGAGCAAGACCGACCCGATCGCCGCGGCGGGCGCGACCGTCGTCGACACCATCCCGGAACTCGCCGGCAACGACGTCGTCTTCATCTGCGTCTCGGCTTCCAAGGACCTGGAAGAGGTCGTCATCGGGGCGAACGGCCTGCTGTCGGGCGACCTCCGGCCGAAGGTGGTCGTCGACTGCTCGACCGTCTCCGCGGAGAGCTCCGCCCTGGTCAGGGAGCGGGCGGCGGAACTCGGTGTGGCGTTCCTCGCCTCGCCGGTCAGCGGCAACGCGCACGTCGTCGCCGAGGGCGGCGCCTGCCTGATCGCCTCCGGGCCGCGTGAGGTGTTCGACGCGGTCGAGCCCTTCCTGAATGTGCTCGGCAAGGTCGCGGTCTGGGCCGGAGAGGAGGAGCAGGCGCGGCTCGTCAAGCTCGCGCACAACCTCTACCTCGGCATGATGGTGCAGGCCCTCGCCGAGGTCACCACCCTCGCCGAGAAGGCCGGGGTGCCCCGGGCCAACTTCCTTGAGTTCCTCAACGGCACGGTGCTCGCCTCCGACTGGGTGCGCAAGCGCACCCCCGACCTGGTGGCGCTCGACTTCACCCCGACCTTCACCGCCACGTTGCTGCGCAAGGACTTCGACCTCGGCCTGGCCGCCGCCCGGCGGGAAGAGGTGCCGATGCCGGTCGGCGCCACCGTGCACCAGGCCATCCAGGCCGCCGTCGGCCTCGGCCACGGTGATGACGACCTGCTGTCGCTGTACGCGGTGCAGGCCAAGATCTCCGCCCTGAAAGGGGAAGACAAGTGAGTCTTAAGCAGGCGCTTGAGCGCTGCCCCACCGAGCTGCTGATCGACGGGGCGTGGGTGCCCGCGAGCGACGGCCGCCGCATCTCGGTCGTCGACCCGGCCACCACCGAGGTCTTCGCAAACGTCGCCTCCGCGACCCCCGAGGACGCCGTGGCGGCGGTGGACGCCGCGTCACGCGCCCTGCCGGGCTGGGCCGACACACCGCCCCGCGTGCGCTCCGCCGTACTCCGCCGGGCCTATGAGCTGATGATCGAGCGCCGCGAGGAGTTCGCCGCGCTCATCAGCGCCGAGAACGGCAAAGCCCTCGCCGACGCGCGTGCCGAGGTGAACTACGCCGCAGAGTTCTTCCGCTGGTTCTCCGAGGAGGCGGTCCGGCTCGCCGGAACGATCCAAACCGCGCCTTCGGGTGGTTACCGCATCGTGGTCGACCGGGTGCCGATCGGCGTCGCCGTCCTGATCACCCCGTGGAACTACCCCGCGGCCATGGCGACCCGCAAGATCGGCCCGGCTCTGGCGGCCGGCTGCTCGGTCGTGCTCAAGCCCGCCAGCGACACGCCGCTCACGGCACTGGCCGTCGGCGCGCTCATGCTGGAGGCCGGTGCGCCGCCCGGTGTCGTCAACGTCGTGCCCGCCGACCGCTCCAGCAAGGTCGTCACGGCGCTGCTCGACCAGCCCGCCGTACGGAAGCTCTCCTTCACCGGGTCGACCGAGGTCGGCCGGGTGCTGCTCAGGCAGGCGGCCGAGCGCGTGATCAGCTCGTCCATGGAGCTCGGCGGCAACGCGCCCTTCCTCGTGCTCGCCGACGCCGACCTCGACGCGGCGGTGGAGGGCGCGATGATCGCCAAGATGCGCAACGGCGGCGAGGCGTGCACCGCGGCCAACCGGTTCTATGTGCACGAGTCTGTCGCCGAGGAGTTCAGCCGCAAGTTCGCCGAGGCCATGCAGGCCGTACGGATGGGACCTGGCCTGGAGGAGTCCACCGAACTCGGGCCGCTCGTCAACGAGTCGGCGCGCGGCAAGGTCGACGAACTCGTGCAGGACGCCGTGGACCGGGGGGCGGTCATCCGCACCGGTGGCAAGGCGCCCGATCGGACCGGCTACTACTACGAGCCCACCGTGCTCGACCGGGTCGACGCGGGGTCGGTCATCCTGGCCGAGGAGATCTTCGGTCCTGTGGCGCCCATCGTGCGGTTCAGCGACGTCGACGACGCGATCCGCATGGCCAACGACACTCCCTATGGGCTGGTCTCCTACCTCTACACCACGGACCTGCGTGAGGGCATGCGCGTCGCCGGCAAGCTGGAGGCGGGCATGGTCGGCCTCAACCGGGGGCTGGTCTCCGACCCGGCGGCGCCGTTCGGCGGGGTGAAGGAGAGCGGCCTCGGGCGCGAGGGCGGCCACGAGGGGATGCTGGAGTACACCGAGACGAAGTACATCGCCACCGACTGGTGAGACGTGGTGGGGGGAGCCGGGCGACTCCCCCCACCATTGTTTGGCTTCAGTTCCCGTTGGGGTCTTGCTTCCCGTTGGGGCTTTGGTTCCCGTTCGGGCTTTAGCTCTCGTTGGGGCTTTGGTTCCCGTTGAGGCGTGGGCGGGTGGGCCGCATGTCGTCGTCGGGAATGGCAGGTGTCCTCTGCTCCGCCACGCCTGCCGTCACACCGGCCCAGCGCCGGAGTGTGGCGGTGGCCGCGTCACGGTCGGCCGGGTTCAGCCGGGAGATGTTGGCGCCGTGGTTGGCCTGCGGGGCGGTGTAGCTGTAGGAGTCCCGCTTACTGGGGGTGAACACCTCCGCGCCCCACGGGTCGAACTCCCCGTTGACAAAGAGCATGCGCTCCGCCTTCGTGCGCACCCAGCGGTCGACGTCGAGCATCGGCCGCGGATCGTGCCGGGAGCGGAGCTCACGCGGAAGCACCGCGTTGGGCTGGTAAAGCCCCGGATAACGCCTCAGCTCACGCAGGTGCGGGAACTTCAGATCGCCCCACCCCAACTGGGTGGCCGCCTGGTAGTAGTAGGGCGTGTAATAGTCGATCCCCTGGTCGGTGTAGAACGTCCACGACGAGACCCGGTCGATCCAGGCGTAAAGCTCCTGGTCCGTGGCCGTCACCGGCGGCACACCGGCGCAGTCGGCCGGGCCGAGATATTGCCAGAAGGCCCATGCGGTGTCGAGCACCGTCATTTCCAATGACCGGTCAGCCGTGCCCAGCGTCCTTGTGAAGGTGAGCCCGTTGCGAGCCGCCTCCGCCTCCAGCATCGGCACCAGGCGGTCACGCCGTTTCAACGCCTCACGCTGCACGTTTTCCAATGCCGTACGGCATGCGGCGTCGCCGACCGTTTCGAAGAACCTGTCGTAGGCGCGGTCGTGGTGGTTCACCCGGTCGTTGGGGGCCACGTAGGCGACGACTCCGTCGACGTCGCCGGGGTAGAAGCGGCGATGGTAGACGGAGGTCATGCCGCCTTTGCTGCCGCCGGTCTGAATCCATTTGGCGTTGTAGATCGATTTGAACGCCTGAACGATGCGGTGTTCGTCGGTCGCCTCCTGCCAGATGTTCAGGTCGTCCCAGTCGGCGGGGTCGGGACGCGAGGAGCGGAAGAAGCGGTGCTCGACGGAGAGCTGATTGCCGTCGAGCAGGCGGGTCGGCTCGGTGCGGGAGGGCACCGGGTTCACGGCCAGGCCGTAGCCGTTGGTGAAGAGCACGACTGGGGCTGTCGCCTCCCGGTGGAGCAGGGTGAGGCGTTGCTGGAAGGTGCCCTCACCGGGGTCGCGGTGGTCGACCGGCTGGGTGAAGGACAGCACGAAGAAGCGATAGCCGGTGACGGGGGTCTCGGACACCACGGTCAGGCCGGGGATGGCACGCAGGCGGTTCAGCAGTTCGTCCTCGGCCACCACGGCTGAGGGAGCGCCGGCTTCAGCGGTGGCGGGGAGGGTGGGGCCGATGAGAGTCGTCGCCGCGACGGTCGCCGAGGCTAACAAGGCCAAAAACCGAGAGCTCACGGTTAGCACTCCTCTTTAGGTGGCTATTCCGCTCGACGTTATCCCGAGGTCATTAGCTGGTTAAGGGCCTAGTGCATACCATCTGTCCATATCATTCGGCCGCCTTACCATTGGGATACCGGTGTCGAAGGGCAATACGTGACCGGTTGGAGGCTTGTCTTGCTGGTCGGGCGGCATGTCTTCCTGCGGAATGCCTTTCGGTGCGGGCTCCGGCACACCGGGGGAAGTTGTATCCGTTTGTCCGGAAATAAAATGACAAAGCCCGGCCGGGCGCTGGCCGGGCTTCCGTGGCCTTACTCCCGCGTGTTACCCCCACGCGGCACTCCCGCCTGGTACTTCCGCGCGGTACTCCCGCCTGGTGCTCCCGCGCGGTCAGACGGCGGCGCGGAGCACCTTGAGGAAGGCTCGCATCCAGGCCGGGTGGTCGGGCCAGGCGCGGCCCGTCACCAGGTTGCCGTCCACGTGGGCCTCGCTGTCGACCCACGTGCCGCCGGCGTGCTCGACGTCGAGGGCACACGCCGGGTAGGCGCTGCTCACCCGCCCCTTCAGCACCCCGGCGGCGGCCAGCACGAGCGGCCCGTGGCACAACGCCGCGATGGGCTTGCCCGCCTCGGCGAAATGTCTGACGATCTCCTGGCAGTGGCGGTCGTTGCGGATGTATTCCGGCGCACGCCCGCCGGGCACGACCAGCGCGTCGTAGGCGGGCGCGTCGACGTCGGCGAAGGCCACGTCGGCAGGCCAGGCGTGGCCGGGCTTTTCGGTGTAGGTGTCGAACCCGTCCACGAAATCGTGCACCACGAACTGGAGTTTCTTCGCGCTCGGCGCCGCGATGTCGACCTCGTGGCCCTCTTCCAGCAGGCGCTGGTAGGGGTAGAGGACCTCAAGATCCTCCGCCGCGTCACCCGTGACGATCAGCACCTTCGCCATCGCGCATCCTCCATGGTCTCTTTGAGTTCCGGGTCACTTTAAGGTCCGGTCTCTTTGGGGCCGGGGTCTCTTTGGGGTCCGGGGTGTATTTGAGGTCCGGTCTGTTTGAGGTCCGGGTGCGCGCCCCCGGTTGAGGGCGCGGCCCTCGCCGCAGGTGAAACCAACACCTTCCCGATATCCCGCGGGCCGACACGTCCGCGGGGGGACTATGTTCCCGGGTTCGCCGCCTTGGGGTCCAGGAAAAGCCCCAGGTGCAGATCGGTGCGGCTTCTCACCTGAAGTTTGCGATAGACGCGGGTCAAATGCTGCTCCACTGTGCTGACGGTGATGTAAAGCTCCCGGCCGATCTCACGATTGGTGCGTCCCCGGGCGGCCAGAGTGGCCACCCGGCGTTCGGCTTCGCTCAGCAACGACGCCGTCCGCCGCCGCGTGCCTTTCTTCAACGGGGCCTCCCCGGGATCGCGTGCCGCCGTGAGGCCGAGTCGTTCGACCTGCTGGTCGGCCAGTCTGGCCTGTGCCACGTCGCCGATCTCGGTGCAGGCGCGGCTGAAGTCGAAAAGCGCACGGGCGACTTCGAAACGGTCGCCGGACGCCCGGAGCTGCTCCAGCGCCTGCCGCAATATGCGCGGTCGTTCGTTGCGCCTGCTCACCGAGGCGAGCAGGCGCAACGTCACGCCTCGGGTGCGTGACGCGGCCGGCGGGGTGAGCGCGAGTTGCCTGGTGAGCAACTCGTGGGCGATCTGCGGCCGGTGGAGTTTCATGTGGGCCTCGGCGAGGGCGCCGCGCCACGGAATGAACGCCGGTGCGTCGATGCGCCATTCGCGCATCAGCCGTCCGCAGCGTTCGAGATCGTTGACGGCCTGCGGTGTGCGGCCCGCGTGCAGGGTGAAAAGGCCGCGCGCATAGAGATAACGCAGCCCGAAGACCGTGCGGCGCATCGCCTCGGGAACCGCCCGCTGAAGCAGCTCGGCGGCATTCTCATATCTGTGCATCGCCGTCTCGGCCTGCACGGCGATGGAAAGGGGATAGCCGATGAAGACCCCCCATCCCCTGGCGTCGAGCCGATCCAGCGCCGTGCGCGCGCCCTCGGCGGCGCCGGGAAGGTCGCCGTGAAGCAGCGCGATCTCGGCCTGGACGCATTCGAGCAAGGCCAGAAAGGTGGTGGACCCGCGTGTGCGCGCCTGAACGAGGAGACGCGCGCACGCGGCTGCCGCCTGTCCGGTGTGGCCGGTGTGGATCAGGGCGAGCAGCGCCACGACCACACTTTCGGCAGTCGAATCGTGGAGGTCGCCGCGCAGGTGGAAATCGGCTGCTCCGGTAATGTCCACCGACGGCCTGGCGGTGAGCGCGGTGCCGAGCACCTTGGTGGTGTTGAGCCTGGAGTCGGCCGCGAGTGCCCCGGCGTCCTCGCCCAGTGGCAGCAGCCGGTCCGGCGAGCCGTAGACCAGGTGCGACATCGACCGCACACCGGCCGCCGCCCCCGGCTCCAGGGAGCCGCCCAACGCGGTGAGAGCCTTGGCCGCGGAATCTCCGTCGCCGAACCACAGCAGCGTCCTCAGCGCCGTGACGACGTCGGCGCCCGCCAGATGCCCGCCGACGATCGCCCGGCGCCAAGGAGCCAGCCGCAGTTTCGCGGCGGCGGGATCGACCGGCCATTCCAGGCGGGCGAGCGCCATGGCGATCGGCAACCGGTCTTGTACGTCCGCGCCGTGCCGCAAAGCCAATTCCAGATAGCGCGCGGCAGCCGGTGCGTTGTTTTCGCGCAGTGCCTCCTTGGCCGCCGTCCGCAGGGCCTCGACGGCCCACAGGGCCTGTGCCGTGCCGGCTTTCACGAGGAATTCCGCGATCACCCGGGCGCATGCTCCGTCCCGGTGCAGCGTCTGGGCGGCCTCGGCATTGAGCTGACCAAGGGTCTCGGGGGGAATGTCGGCGAGGACCGTGTCGGCCATGCCCATATGCCTCCACCGCATCCCGTCGAGCAGACCGGCCCCCGTCAAGACCGACAACGACTCGTCGACCGTTTCCTCGTCGAGGCCGGTCAGGTGCGCCGTGTAAGACATCGTCGCGTGGTCGCCGAACACGGCGACGGCACGTGCGACGTCGAGGATCGCCGCCTCCCACCGATAGAGGCAGCTCAAGGCGGCGCCGGCGAACTGCGGGTAGTCGGCGGTCGCCTCTTTGAGGTGGTCGTCGACTAAGGCGTCGACGAGCAGTGGATTTCCGCCGCTCATCGCGTAACACAGGTCGGCCGTGCGGGTGTCGGCCTGGTCTATGCGCCGGTTCACCAGGTCGGCCACCTCGTCGCGGTTCAGCGAACGCAGCCTGACCCACTCGTGCGGGAACCTCGTGATCTCCGCACAGAAGGCGCGGAGGTCGTTGCGCGGGCGTTCCCAGAAACTCACGACCATCATCACCGCGGCCGAGGAGATGCGCCGGCGCAGATAAAGCAGGGCCTGCAGCGACGCGTCATCCGCGAAGTGCACGTCGTCGACGCACAACACCACCGGACGATCGGCCGACAACTCGAGCACCGCGGCGCACAACATGTCCGTCAGCTCGGCGTCGGCCCTGTCGATCGCTCTGCCGATGGCCGCGGCCGGTTCCGCGCGGGCTTCCGGATCGCCGCCCGGTTGATCGTCCGCGCGTATGAGCCGCGACAGTCGTGCGGAGGTCTCGGGCGGCAGCCTGCCGCTGCCGCAGAGTTGCCTGATGAGCCCCATGCGCAGCGTGCGCTCCGCACGCGCGCCGGTCGCGTTTAACAGCAGCCCGCCGTTTTCCCGCACGTGCTCGGAAAACACGTGCAGCAGTTCGGTCTTCCCGACCGCCATTCCCCCGTCGACAAGCACGACCCGGTCTTTGGCTTGGTCGCACGATGTGTAGAGGGCGGTCAACCGTTCAAATGCAGCACTTATCCCACATAATGCCATTGACATTAGCCTCGTTCCCCCAGAGGCCTTGCAAAACAGCAGAATAAAAGCCGGACGGCGCCGCCGATGCACTCACCCCGTCCGGTAAACCCCGTCGCGGCCACCATACTATCCAGACGAATGTCCATCAAGCATGCTCTTACAGCCCCGGCTCCCAGCCCAGCGGCCCGCGCGGAGGAGACACCGCATGCGGGGGGGGTGGCGCGGTTCGCCATTAGCGACTTAATGAAAGCGGACTGCAGATAAAGCGGATGCGACCGCGGAAAGAATTACTTGACCGGCCGAGATCGCCATAGTAAACTCACGCGCCCGCCCAGGTGCCGATGTTGACGTGGAAAATATCCAGAAAGACACCCTTCGTGTGGTTCTGTGCACGATTAGGCATCTTTGCCGTGTTTCATGGCTCGAGTCACCGATCGACAAGCCCGGCATAGACCACTCTCCCATCCGGACACCCGTTTCACCTAATCAAACCGCATACCGCCGGCGGGAGTGCTGATTACGTCATCGGCTTCGGCCGCATAAACACCCGCATCGACCATCCGGGATACGACCACGTAAAATCTCGGATGATTGCGCCTGTATTCATATGGGACGCCTGGTGGGCACCACCGAATACCGTGACCGCCGCCGGATCCCCCTCCTCCGCACCACCGCACCCTCCACTCACACGTCAACCCCGAAAACACCCTTACCGGCGAAGAGCACCTTCCATGCAGCACACCCCCTCAGCCTCAACACTCACACCTGGGACTACACCCGTCCTACCGCCGGACCACACACCTCCGCACCCGCCACAGAGGCACCGCGGCACCGGCGGAATAGGGGATACGGGCTCGTCGTTCGCTTTAGGGGTGGCAGACAGTAGGATGATCGGGTTTACTCAGAACCGGCATTGAGGGTCGCTGGAGATCCACAAGGCCATCTGGGTGTTCTGAGCTGGAGGAGACAATGGCGACCGGGGTGGTAGTGCGGTTCGACGGCGACCGCGGCTACGGGTTTATCGAGCCGGACGACGGCGGGGAAGACGTTTTCATTCACGCTTCCGCCCTCGAAGAAGAGGTCAAGTCGCACCTGCGCATCGGTAAGCGGGTTCATTTTAAGACGCTGGAGGGGGAACGCGGCCGCAAGGCCTTCGACGTTCAAATTATCAACGGGGATATTCCCGAAAAAATAGCAACGAGCACGCCGTCCTCGACCCGCTCCATAAGCGAGCGCGACGACACCTGTGACGTGCTCACCGCACAGGAATTCCAGCACGAGGTCACCGAGCTCATCCTTGAGGTCGTGCCGGAGCTCACGGGAGCTCAGATCGTCGCTGTGCGGAGGTCCCTGTCGAAGTTCGCCGAGGAACACGGCTGGGTCGACGGATAACACGCGGGGGGCGCAAGCCGTTCCCATGAGGCCGGACCGGTCTTGAGGGGACTGGAGGAACCGTTCGTTGAAGGAGATCCGCCAGCCATGAACTCTCAGGCCGGCCCGGTGTTCGACACCGCGAGATTCCGCCAGGTGTCGAGCACCCTTCCCACCGGCGTCACTTTACTCACCACCATCTCCGACGGCGTGCCGCAGGCGATGACGGCGAACGCCTTCGTCACGGTGTCGCTGGAACCCTTACTCCTGCTCACCGTCATGAGCGACAAGTCCCGCACCTTCCGCCAGATGCGCGACTCCGGCATCTTCGCCGTGAGCATCCTTAGCGAGGGCCAAGAAAAACTCGCCCGCTGGTTCGCCAACCCGAAGCGGCCCTCCGGCCACGAGGCCTTCGAAGGCATCGAGTGGTTTCCCGGCCCCCACACCGGATCGCCGGTGCTCCCCTCGGCGGTCAGCTATTTCGACTGCACCATCGACCGCATCCATGAGGCTGGCGACCACTGGATCGTCGTCGGCAATGTCAAAGCCTTCGACTCCCTCGCCGAAGATCGCAAACCACTGCTCTTCGTCAACAGCACCTTCGGCGCCGTCCAGCCACCCCCCAGCACCCTCACGCCACCTCCCGGCACCATCACGGCCCCTTCCACCACAACGTTGCCCACGGCCTAGGGCGATCCCACCAAGCGCCGGGCGCTGCGGCTGCACCATCGCGCCTCCCTCCGGCAAAACCATGCCCACGGCCCAGGTCCAGCCCACCTATGCCCGGCGCGGCATCGGCACCATCACATCTCGCTCCCCCCGACAACCATGCCGCCGGCGCAGGACAATCCCCCTACGCCCGGCGTCACCTAGAGCTTTCCCATCAAGGCGGCCCTGCCGTCTGTCTCCCCCGGCACAACGATGCCCACGGCGCAGCGCGATCCCACCAACGCCCCGGCGCGGCGGCGGCACCATTCCGTCTCCCTCTGGCATAGCCATGCCCATGGCCTAGGCGCGGCGGCGTCACCTAATGCTTTCCCATCGAGGCGCACCTCGCCGTTTGTATCCACTTGGGTAAGCGCTCGGGGAGAACATTCCCATCGGGGTCCAGCCCGGCGTAGGCATTCATCCCGCGTCCGTATGGCTGTGCCGTACAAATCCCCGGGGGCCATTCTCCGCAGCGACTCGCGGTTACATGCGCGCGTCCTCTTCCGTGAGCGCGGGTTTCTCGTGAACCCCTGGGCCGTGGGGGACGTGGTCCGTGTATGGGACGAATGTGGCGGTTGATTGGCCCTTAGCGCTGCTCGCAGGCTGCGGTACGGTGACCGGTTCGACGGACTCGACCGGTTCGGCCGAGGTGATCTATGCGTGTCACGGCACCGAGGTGCCCCTGGATGTGCTGGCCAATGGCCGGTTGGCGAGCACGCTCGGCGAGAACGGGCAGGCGGCGCTGCGGGGCACCGAGGTTTCTCCGATCGGCGATCCTGCGACCTGGCGGGTCATCGAGGAGGGCGGCGAACGGGTGGCGCTCGTCCGGCCTCTGGACCCGCCCGGCAAGCGTGAACAGGGTTCTTTGTTCACACACGAGGTGCGTGTGATCGAACGTTTCGGCCCACCCGACGCGGAAGGCCGTCCGGGCTGGCATTTGAAGAAGTCTTCGCGGTGTGACCTCAAGCGTGTGCTTTCCGGGTTGCACGACGTCGACATCACGCTCAACCCCGCCGCCGCGCCCAGCGGGAACGGCGTGCCCCTTCTCGTGACCGAAGGCGAATGTGTCAGCGGCCGGACGGCGGACGGGCGCATTCGGTTGGTCGCCCTGGAGGAGACGACTGCCGAGGTGCGTGTCGTCATCGGGGTCGAACCCGTCAACGACGGCAAACCGCAGACCTGCATCGGCAACCCGGCTACGCCGTACACCCTCGAACTCGCCGCACCCCTCGGCGGCCGGAAACTCGTGAACGCGGGAGTGCACCCCGCCAGTGAGGTCGTCGCGCCTTGATCAGCAGGTCGAGTGGAAAAGCCCGCCGACCTGCTCGCCGCCTGCGAGCCGGTTGTAGATCTCGACGGCCCGGGTGGTCTCCTCGACATGCACGGCGACGCCGTGCTCTTCCAGCAGTTTCACGGTGGCCGGCATGACCTCCAGGCGCGACTGTATGCCCCTGCTCAGCACGATCACCGTGCATCCGTGGTCGAGGAGTTCCATGACGTCGGCGGGCTGAACGCCGGGGCTGTGCCGGGTGCCGGTCTCCCCCCAGTCCCACTCCCGGCCGCCCCCGGGATAGAGCTTGAAGTCCTTCCCCGGCTCAAGCCCGTCGACCTCCATCAGGCCGGAGGAAAGATGGTTGATCCGGGGTGAGCCTTTCACTGCCGTTGCCCTCCGCGTCGGCGCCGGCCGGTGCGATGTGTGCCGGCCGCACCGGGATGAGATGACTCCTTCGTCCGGCGCGACTCTACACGCACGGATGCCCATGACAATGTTTTATGCCGTTGAAAACCGATGACCGTGCCTGGACAATCTATTTCAGACCGCTGCGGTGAGCACTTGTCAACCACGTAAGTGATTCACAATGCCGAGCCGGGTCTCTACGATTCCGCCTGAGGCCAGGAAAGGGCGGATCACTGTGTCCGAGCGTCTGCACATTCCGGCGGGCATCAATCCCCGCGTCCCCAGTGTCGCACGGATGTATGACTACTATCTCGGCGGGAAAGACCATTTCGCAGCGGACCGCGAGGCCGCCGAGCAGTTCATCCGGCTGCTACCCGGGATTCGGGAGATAGCGCTGGCCAACAGGGGTTTCCTCGCCCGGTCCGTCGACCACGCGGCCCGCTCCGGGATCAGTCAGTTTTTGGACATAGGGTCCGGGCTTCCGACGCAGGAGAATGTGCACGAGGTGGCACATCGTGTGGTCCCGGAGGCCCGCGTCGTCTATGTGGACAACGATCCCATCGTTTTATCCCATGGCCGCGCGCTTCTGGCTGACTCGCCCGGCACGACAGTCGTCGCGGGCGACATGCGAGAGCCGGCACGACTCTTCACAAACCCCGAGATCACCACGCAGATCGACTTCACCCGGCCCGTGGCCGTACTCATGGTGGCGATGCTGCATTTCATCTCCGACCACGACCTGGTGGCACACATCATCGATGTGATCAGGGGAAAACTCGTCGCGGGCAGTCACCTCATCGTCAGCCACGCCTTCGAGGGCGACGCCGACACGATGACCCGCGAGGCGGGCCAACGGATTTACCGCGCGACCAACACGGGCTCACTCACCTCACGCGGACCGGACGACCTCGCCGCCCTGGTCAAGGACATGGAGCTGCTGGAGCCGGGAATCGTCCCCGTCCACGCGTGGCGCCCCGCCGACACAGAGGAGCCCGTGCCTTTCGACCCCGACAAGCCCGGCATCCTCGCCTTGGTGGCAAGACAACCCTGAAGATGAGCTTCGCGCGGCCGAGGCGATGTCCGGGGTGACCGCCTAGGGGTTCACCCCGAACTCGTGATACCGGACGAGCTCGATGGACCGGTTGATCTGGCCCGCGGCGTGCTCGTCGTAGCGGTTGAAGTCCCCGGCCACACACACCAGACGCGGATTACGCCAGTCGATCTCCCCTGCGCCCGCCAGGCCGAGTTTGCGCATGGCGAGAAGCTCGAAACCCGGCAAGCCCGGCCCCGGGCGGCCTGTCGGCTCGACGAGCCGTCGACCCGCACCACGCTACGACGTCGGCGAAACCATCAAGCGAGAAACCACACCGGCAGCGCGACTTGTACAGAAAGGTGGAAGATCAAGCCCAGGTCGGGCCGCGCCGGGTCCACACCCGTGACTCGGACCCGCCCACGACGCGCCCGCGCTTGATCGTGGTGCGACGTCCGGGTGCGTTCCTGAGCACGTCATGCAGGGTGCCGACGGAGAACAGCACCAGGTCTGCGACCGATCCCACCCAGGCACCCGTGGCAGGCGCGCCCACATAGTGAGCCGCGTTGACCGTCACCATGTCGAAGACCTGCCGGGCCGCCCGGTCGGTCCAGAGCCGAGCCGCGACGGCGGTCACCATGGCCACCTCGGCGGGGTCCAGGCGGCCGAAGGGGAACCACATGTCGTGCACGTTGTCGCTGCCGGCCGCCACCGTGACCCCGTTGGCGAGCAGGGTGTCCAGCCGGGCGACACCCCGGCCGAGCGGCCGGGCGCCGTCGCCCACCAGGAGCAGGTTGCCCATCGGGCAGACGCAGATGTCGATCCGGGCGGCCCGGACCGCGGCGACGACCTCTGCCGCGACATCGTCGTCGTAGGCGTCCAGCGCACAGCAGTGACCGGCCCTGACCTGGCCCGTCAACCCGGCCTCGACGGTCTGCTCCGCCAGGAACAGCAGGTCGCGCTGCGCCGGGTCGTAGCTGTAGTCGCAGTGCACGTCGAGGGGCACGTCGTGGTCGCGGGCGAGTTCGACGAGCAGCTCGATATGCCGCCTGCGATCCCGCGGCTCCTCGACATCCGGCGCCCCGCCCAGGACGTCGGCCCCGGAGGTCAGCGCCGCACCGAGGAGGCGGCGGGCGGCACCGTCCCGCACGATGCTCTCCTGCGGGAAGGCCACCAACTGGAGGTCGATCAGATCCCGGCAGTCTTCACGTAGCTCCGCCATGACCTCCAGCGCCCGCAGGCCGCCGACCGGGTCGACGTCGACGTGGGCGCGCAGCGTTCCCACTCCGTGGCCGACGGCGAGCTCGATCGAACGCATCGCACGTCCCCGCAGGTCGTCCGGAGTGAAGCGGGCCTTGGCCAGCCGCGTGCGCTCGACCGCCGCCTCGACCGGCCCCGCCTGGGTCATTGCCGCCGGCAGTCCTGGAAAGCTCAGTGCTTTGTCGATGTGGAAGTGCGGCTCGACGAAGGCGGGAGCGAGCAGGCCGCCCTGGGCGTCGATGACCTCCTCCCGCCCGGCCGGGACCGCACCGACGGCGACCACGTGACCGCCGTCGATGCGGACGTCGACCAAGGCGTCGGAGTCGAGGATCCGCGCGTTGCGGATCACCAGCGGGTCGGGGCCGCTCAGCGAGCCGGAACCCGCCACCTGGTCAGGATCCGGCATCGGCGTCGTTCCTGCCCTCGCCGTCGGTGCCGAAGCCGCCGAGCGACTCGCGCTCGTCGAGCGGGAGGAGTTCCTGGAACAGCGTGATCTGGAGTTCGGCGGGCGCGTCCAGGCGGGAGTTCAGCGACCGCCACGGCGTCACCGTGGGCGGCGCGATTTCGGTGGCGCCGGACGACAGCAGCCGGTCGGTGGCCGCCTTGGCGTCGTCCACCTCGAAGGCGACCCGGATCCGCGGGGAGACCTGGCGGCCGACCTCGACCTCGTCGATCATCCGCTTCTGCGCCGGGTTGGCGATCTCCAGGGTCGCCCGGCCCGCCTCCAGGATCGCCACGCGGCCGTCGCCGCTGGAGAAGGCGGCCTGCTCGGGCAGTCCCAGGGCGTCGCGGTAGAACGCGACCGCGGCCTCGTAGTCCTCGGCCTCGACCACGAGCCGGAGCTGGCGGACGACGGGCTGCCCGGAAGGGGTGGGTTCGGTCATGAGATCTCCTTAGAAGAAGCCCGGACGGAGGCGGGCGAGGGCGCGGAGGTGTCGTTCACCATTCCGACCAGCCCCCTGCCGAGCGTGGCGGGGTCCCTGGAGGGCCAGCGGCCTGCGGTGACCTGCTCCAGGAAGACATCGAGGAGCGCGTTGAACGCCTCGGGCTCCTCGTGGTTGACGGTGTGGCCGGTGTTCGGCAGCACGTGCAGGGCCGCGGCGGGCATCGTGCGCTTGAGCATGACGTTGACGTCGAGGCAGCCGTCGTCCTCGTCGCCGACGACGAGCAACGTAGGTGTGCGAAGCTCGCTCAGGCGGTCACGCAGGTCGTACAGAGAAGGGCGGCGGGCCAGCACCTCGGCGAAGGTCATGGACATGCCCACGGGGTCGCGGGCGGCCAGCCGCGCGCCGAACGCCCGCCACGCGGCGTGGTCCTTGCGCCTGAACTGGCGGCGGGTGGGTCCGTCCTGGTAAGCGCTCGCGGCGGCGACCGGGTCGGTCGCGAACAGCCGGGACGCGGTGCGCGCCTCCTCGGCGAAACCGGCCCGCTGGTGCGGCGCGGAGCCGTAGCCCGCGCCCGCCACAGTCAGGCTGAGGCACCTGCCGGGGTGGTCCAGCGCCAGGTGCAGCGCGCAGAAGCCGCCCATCGACAGACCCACGACGTGGGCGGCGGACATCCCGAGCGAGTCCAGCACGGACAGGGCGTCCTGAACCGCGGCGTGCTGCCCGTAGCGATGCGGCCCTGTGGGCACGTCCGACGGCGGGTAGCCGCGGGCGTTGTACCGCACGCAGGTGTAGCGGCCGGCGAAGTGCTCCACCTGCCGCTCCCAGTCGTCCAGGTCGCCGGCCACCTCGTGCAGGAAGAGCAGGGGCGGCCCGGCTCCGTCCACCGCGACGGCCAGGCGGGTGCCGTCAGGGCTGACGGCCTCGGTGCGCGGGCTCACTCGTCGCGGCCTTCGCAGGTCCGGTCGTCAGCGCCTTCCGACTCCTTCAGGGCCGCCCAGGCGGGCCACACGTGCCGCATGAGCTGGAAGGAGAGCGCGGTAACCGGCATCGGGAAGCCCGCGGCGTCGGCCTCGCGCAGCACCGCCCGCATGTCCTTGAGCAGGATGTCGAGGTCCTCGCCGGCCCGGTAGTGCTCCCACCACGGTTTGACCCGGCGCCAGTTGTCCACGACCCAGCTACCGCCGACGCTCACCGACAGCGCGGCCATGAGCGCGTCCTCGTCCACCTGGTAGTCGTCGACCAGCCGGATGGCCTCGAACACCCCCATCATGTTGATCCCGAACGTGAGCTGCACGGCCAGCTTGGTGGCCTGCGCGGTGCCGACGCGCTCTCCCAGGTGGAAGATATTCGCGCCGATGACGTCCAGCAGCGGACGCAGCCGGTTGAAGACCTGCCCGGCGCCCGACACCATCAGGGTCAGAGTGCCCGCCTCCGCGCCCCAGGGACCGCCCGACATGGTGGTGTCGACGGCGGTCACCCCGTGCTTGGCGAGATCCGCCTCCAGGCGGACCATGGTGGTCGGGTCCAAGGTGCTCGCCACGACCACGGTCCGCGGCCCGCCGGCACGGACCACGCCCTGTTCGCCCAGTAGCACGGCCTGGGTCTGGGCGGCGTCGCGGACCACGGAGAACACCACGTCCGAGGCGCGCTCGGCCGCCTCACGCGGCGAGCCGACCAGGGTGATCCCGGCCGCGTCGGCAAGCTCCCGCCGCTCCTCTGAGGGGTCGTAACCGTAGACCGCGTGCCCGGCCTTGACGAGATTGGCGGCCATGCCGAGTCCCATCGCGCCGAGCCCGATGAATCCGACGGCCCTTGTCACGGACTCCGTCATGCCTGATCTTCTCCTGTGCTGTCGTCTCCGCGGGCGCGGAACGGGCTCGGCCGGGGTTCGCCCCGGAACTGTAGAGTCTTGTACTCGGTGAACTCCCGCAGGCCCTCCTCGCCGCCTTCGCGCCCGAACCCCGACTGCTTGACACCACCGAACGACAAGGCGGGGGAGCCGTCGCTGGTGGTGTTCACCCATACGGTGCCTGCCTCCAGACCGCGGCCCATCTCGAAGGCGCGGTCCAGGTTGGAGGTCCAGACCGAGTGCGCCAGGCCATAGGGCGTCCCATTGGCCAGTGCGAGCGCCTGCTGCGGGGAGCCGAAGGAGGTCACCGACAGCACGGGGCCGAAGATCTCCGTCGTGAAGACCGGCGACCCCGGGCCGACCGAGCCGATCACGGTGGGCTCGTAGAAGGCGCCCTCCATCAGCTCGGGACTGTCAGGAGCCCGGCCGCCCGACAACACTTCCCCTCCGGCCGCGGTGCCGGCCAGCACCGCGGCGTGCACCTTGGCGCGGTGCTCGTGGTGGATCAGCGCGCCGATGTCGCTGCGCGGGTCGTCGGGCATGCCGACCCGTAGCGCGCCCGCCCGTGCGACGACGGTGGCCGTGAACTCCTCGGCGATCGCCGCCTCAACGATCAGCCGCGAGCCGGCCACGCAGGACTCGCCCTGGTTGGCGAACGCGCCGAAGACCACGGCGTCGGCTGCGGCGTCCAGGTCGGCATCGGCGAACACGACGTTGGCCGTCTTGCCGCCCAGTTCCAGGCCGAGGCGAGTGAGCGAGGTGGAGGCAGCGGCCATCACGGCCTGGCCGACCCGGGTCGAGCCGGTGAAGGACACGTACGCGACGAGCGGGTGGGTGACCAGCGGCTCCCCGGCGTCCGGGCCGGTGCCGGTCACCACGTTCACCACTCCGGGCGGCAGGCCCGCCTCCTCGCACAGCGCCGCGATCTCCAGGCTGCTGCTGCAGGTGAACTCCGACGGCTTCACGATCACGGTGCAGCCCGCGGCGATGGCGTACGGCAGCTTCTGCAGCGTGATCAGGGCCGGAAAGTTCCACGGGGTGATGAGACCGACGACACCCACAGGCTCCCTGGTGGCCAGCACCGTGTAGCCGGGGGCGAGGCCGGTATAGGAGTCGCCCTTCTGCGTCCTTGCCAGCGCCGCGGCGTGGCGGACGTGGCCGATGCCCAGGGCGATGTCACCGCGGGCGAACCGCAGCGGCTTGCCGACCTCCTGCGAGTCGAGCGCGGCGAGGCGGTCGGCGTCCCGTTCGAGCAGGCCGGCCAGCGTCTCCAGCAGCTCGGCCCGGCCTTGGGCGGGGATCCGCCGCCAGACGGGGGAGGCGAACGCGACTGCCGCGGCGTTCGCCGCGGTGTCCACCTCGGCGCGGCCGCCCGCGGCGCAAGTCGCCACGATCTTGTTCCTGGCGGGGTCGCGCCGCTCCAGCGGAGGGCCGTCGACACGCTCGCCGTCGATGTGGTGGCCGTAGGCGCGAACGCCTTCCAGCGTGATCTGGCTCATCGGATCAGCTCCACGATCTCGGATCCGGCGACGTGCGGCACCTGGCCCGCGCCCGACGCGACGACCTCACGCCACTCGGGGTCCTCGCGAAAAGCGGTCCAGCGCCGCTGCCTGTCGTCCTCATCGGCGAATTCCAGCAGGTAGACAAGCTGCTCTCCCTTCGTCAGCCGGCGGAGCCAAGGACCGCCGGCCGCGATCCCGTGCTTGGCGAACAGGGGCAGGCTCGTATTGGTGAACTGGTCGAGCAGCGCCTGGGTGTGCCCTGGCGTGATGGTGTAGAAACGCAGTTCTGCGATCATGTGCTTGTCCTCGTCGGTTGCGATCGGTTGCCCTGGCGCCGGGCCCAGGCGGCCACGACGTCCTCGACGGCGGCCACCCGGGCGAAACGCCGCTCGGCCGTGGCCAGGGCCGCGGCGTGCAGGTCCATGTCCCAGGAGGCGCAGGCGTCGGAGGGGATCGTCACGTAGAACTCCCTGGCGAACGCCTCCCTGGCCGTGGTGTCCACGCAGACGTTCGTCGACACGCCGCAGCAGATGACGCTGTCGCGGCCCAGGCTGCGCAGCACCAGTTCGAGGTTGGTGCCGGCGAATCCCCCGTAGCGGTACTTCTTGACCACGTGGTCCACCGGCTCGGGAGCCAGCTCGTCCACGATCGCCTGCCCCCACGAGCCGTCCAGGCAGATGTCCTCGGCCGAGTAGCTGGCCCGCGACCTGGCGTCACGCCACACCGGCGAGTCCCCGGCACCGCCCGGCAGGGTCGTGTGCTGGCAGTGGATCACCGCCGCCCCCGCCGCGCGCGCGGCGGCGGCCAGCCGGGCTGCCGCCGGCAGGATGCGCAGGGCATGGGTGACGTCTCTGCCTCCCACGACGGCGGCCTTGCCGCGTGGGTGAACAAAGTCGTTGGAGAGGTCGATGAGGATCAGCGCGGTGCGGTCCGGGCGCAGCCGCTCCGCGAGGTCCTGCGCGTCCACGGCAGGGTTGACGACGGCGTCGACCGCGTTCCCGGCGGCGCTCATGAGAGGGCCTCCCGGGCGTAGGCGACGGCGTCCGCCCACTGGGCCGCGCCGATCGGCGCGGGCACGCCGGGACGCTGCTCGGTGACGAGCCAGCGTTCCCCCAGCTCCTGGACGACGCCTGCCGGGTCGGCTTCCGGCGCCAGCAGGGCGAACAGCCCGCGGCGGCCCTCCAGTCCGGTTTCCGGGGCCGTCATCCCCGCACCTGCCAGGTGGGCGGCCTGCAGGCCGTCACCTGCGGCGTACTTATGCTGGTAGGCGCCGAGCGCCGTTCCCTCGACGACGGCCAGCCCGGCCGCCTGGGTGGCCGCGATGCCAATGGCTCGCGCCACGTGTCCGGCGTCGAGCCCGTTCAGGCGGGCCGCGGCGGCGGCGGCGCCCACTCGTACGGCGGAGCCGACCGGGTCCCACCCGCCGACCACCTGGCCGTCGAGCGAGCCGAACAGGCGGAGCGCCACCTCGATCCCGACGGCCAGCGCGTGCTCGGCCTGCCCAGGTGTGGCTTCGCGGGCGGCGGCGTGGTGGACGACGGCGCAGGCGGTCCAGTGAGCGGCGGCACGGTCAGGACCGGCCTCGCCGCCGGACCTGGTGGGCGCCTCTGTCCCCGGCAGCGCACCCCGCGCCGCGGCCAGCGCGGCGGGTCCCGGCACGGCCTCCGCCGCGAAGGCCGCCAATGTGCGTGTGACAGCCGTCATCGGGCATCCACCTCCTGGGGCAGGGGTTCGAGCAGGGACTGCGCCGACGTCGCCGCGCGGTCCAGCCGCGAAACGGCGGTCCAGAGGGCACGTGCACGGCCGGGGGCGAGGGCCTCGGCTTTGCCGATCAGCTCGTCGTCCGTGAGCGGGCGCAGCAGGCTCCCGCGGGCGTGGGCGACGGGCCACCGCGTGACGGCGCCGTCCACGGCCTCGATCTCCAACGCCGCCGCGTCGCGGGGCATGGCCTCGTCGGGACAGAGTTCGATGCGGGCGCGAACTCCGCTCAACTCGGGATCGGCGATGGCCGTGTCGGCGAACTCGGCCAGGCCGCCGGCGCCTCGGGTCAGGCCCGCCGCCACCCCGTGCACGGCCGAGAAGCGGGCTTCGAGCCCGGTGCGCGGGTCAAGCCTGCCCATCAGCTCGGGCACCAGCGGGTGGCACAGGTAGCGTACGCGGGCGATGCCGGCCGGCCGCAGGCCCTGGCGGTGGGCCAGGATGGCGGCGTCGATGCCGGGATGGGCGACGATGCCACAGGGGTAGGGCTTGAATGTGTTGGCCACGACCTCCCACTGCTTCCCGAAGCCGTCGAGCAGCACGGAGGGGTTCCGGTGCCCGGGGGCGAACGCCACCAGCAGATGGCCCAGGTCGGGCAGCGCCGCAGCGGTTTCCGCGCCCAGCTCGGCCTCCTGCGCCGCCAGCAGCCCGTTGGCCGCGGCCTTGCCGGCGTGGAACGGCTTGACCTCGGTGCCGAACGCCTCCCTGTGGCCGACGGTCCGCAGGGACGCCAGCCGCAGCGCGCCGGCGAGCGCGTCGCGTCCCAGCCCGCCTAGCAGGCCCGCGGTGACGGCGGCGCCGATCACTCCGCAGGTGCCGGTGATGTGCCAGCCGCGCTCGTAGTGGTCGGGCGTGACCGCGAGGCCGAGCCGGAGCTGGATCTCGCAGCCGAGCGCGAAGGCGGTGAGCAGGCCGCTCCCCTCTCCCGCCTGGTCGGCGGTCCAGCCCGCCGACCAGGCGGCGCCCAGGACGGCGGCGCCCGGGTGGATCACCGTGGCCAGGTGGGTGTCGTCGAAGTCGTCGAGGTGCGCGGCGAATCCGGTCAGCAGTGCCGCGCCTGGAGCATCGGCGTGGCCGGGCACCCCGGGCGCCGCGGGCACGCCTGACGGGGTGGCGAGCGCCGTGGCGAGCCGGGTCACCTCGGGCGAGCCGGCGGCGCCCAGCGCGACCGCCATGACGTTGTAGAGCGTCCTTCGCGCCGCTGCCGCCGCGTCCTCGGGCAGCGGTCGCGCGGCGGCGTCGAGTAAGGCCTGCGCGACCTCTTCGTATGCGGGCGCTCCGGAATCGGTCACGGGCTCGGCTCCAGCCAGGTGATCGGGCCGAAGGAGAAGGCGAACTGCGCCAAGCCCTCGGAGGAGGCGCCGTGCCAGTGCTCTTCTCCGGGCTCGATCCACACCGTGTCGCCGGCCGCGATCTGCAGCGGCTCGGCGTCCCTGCGCCCGACCAGGCCCGTCCCGCGCAGGACGTGGATGACCTGGCCGTCGGCATGGAAGTGCCAGTGGCCGCGGGAGCCGGGGTCCAGCCGGATGAGCGCGGTGGTGACCTTGTCGGTCGTCCCCGACTGGATCGCGGAGCTGAACGCCGCGCCGAAGAAGCGCGCCGGCTCGGGCACAGGTGTCGGATCCGCCAGCAGGTCGGTGGCGCGGAACAGTCTCATGCCACAACCTCCGTTTCCTCGATATCCGATGCGAGCGAAAGCTCGGTGAAGCGGCGCATGGTGTCGATCAGGGCTGTCTCGGCCGGGATGCGCTCCATGCTGGAGGCGCCGAGGAAGCCCGCCGTGCCGGGGGCGCGGCGCAGCACCTCCTGCGCGTCGTCCGGGGTGGCGATGGGGCCGCCGTGGCACACGACGAACACGTCGTCGCGTACGGACTTGGCCGCGTCGTGGATCGCCCGCGTGCGGGCCGCCGCCTCCTCGATCGAGATGGCGGAGGTGGCGCCGATAAGCCCCGCCGCGGTCAGCCCGACATGGGCCACGACAACGTCGGCGCCGGCGGCGGCCATGGCCCGTGCCTCCTCCTCGGTCCGCACATACGTCGCGGTGAGCAGGTCCTGCTCCCTGGCGGTGCGCACCATTTCCACCTCCTTGTCGAAGCCGTAGCCGGTGGCCTCCAGATCGGCGCGTACGCTGCCGTCCAGCAGGCACACGGAGGGGAAGTTCTGCACCCCGGCGAAGCCGAGCTCCTTCAGTTGCCGCAGGAACAGGGGGATGTTCTTGAAGGGGTCGGTGGCGCAGACGCCCGCGAGCACCGGCGTCCCGCTCACCACGGGCAGGACCTCGGCCGACATCTCCACGACGATGTCGTTGGCGTTGCCGTACGGCATCATTCCGGCCATGGACCCGCGCCCGGCCATGCGGAACCGGCCCGCGTTGTAGATGACGATGAAGTCGACTCCGGCCTGCTCGGCACATTTGGCGGACAGGCCGGTGCCGGCTCCGGCGCCGATAAGGGGGCGACCGGCCCTGACCCGGTCGTGGAAGTGCGGGACATACCGCTGGCGGCTCATATGCTCAATACCTCCGGTTGGCGGATGGGAGAATGCGGTCCTGCGCCTTTCACGACCCGTGTCCCGGCGGCGCGTCCGGCGGCACGCGGTAGATCGGGCCGCGGGCCCTGACCTGGTCGAGCAGCCCCTCCGCCACCGCGTTCAGCGTGTCGCGGGGGTCCACGATCTCGGTCTCGTTCGGGGTGTACCGCAGCGGCTCTGTGACCTGCGGGGACATGACGTAGCCGCCGGCGACGACGAGGGTGAGGGCCGCGTATGCGTCTGGCGCCGTCGTGGCCAGCCCTTCGACGAGGGCGAGGCCCGGCGCATCGCCGAGCGCGGCGAGGGCGTCCAGCAGCGGCGGGACGAGGTCGGGCCGCGCCCGCGCGACCTGGTCGAGCAGGCCTTTGTGCACGCCGGCGGCACGGGCCGACGGCAGCCCGGCGCCGGCCGGGATGAGGAGGTCGGCGACGCGGGCCAGCCTGTCGCGCGCATCTGCGGTGATCTCGACCTCGGCTCGCGCCTCGATGCGGATCGGGTCCTGGCCGGTCATGACGCCACCTCCAGCTCGCGCCGGCGCGCGACCAGCGATCTTGCGCAGCGCAGTGCGTTCGCCGCGATGGTCGCGACCGGGTTGGTGCCGGATGAGGTGGGGAAGATCGAGCTGTCGAAGACGTACAGGTTGGGTACGTCGTGACACTGCCCGTCCGGGGCGACCACGCTGCTGTCGGGGTCGCGGCCCATGACCGCCGTGCCCATCAGGTGCCAGCCGATGCCCGGGATGATCGGGTTGAGGATCTTCTGCTTGGCCCCCATGACGTCGAGCACCTCGGACACACGGTCGATGTGCCAGTGCATCATCGCCCTGGTGTTGTCGGAGACGCGGTAGTGGAGGCTCACCCCCGGTATGCCGTGCTCGTCCGGCCGGTCGTTCAGCGTGACCCGGTTGTCGGGGTCGGGAAGGTCCTCGCAGATGACGCCCCAGATGACAGAGCGGCCCAGCCGCTCGCGCAGCAGCCTCGTGAACGACTCTCCCCAGATCGGCTCGTCGCCCCACGTCGTGGTCAGCATCATCGACAGCGGCGCGCCCGAGGGGATGAGATTCCATTTGGCGCCTCGGACGAACCCTCTGGAGCGGTCGGTCTCGTAGAACTGCAGCGAGTGCAGATACTGGCCGATCGGACCGCGCCATGATTCGAGGTCTTCGTCGAAGATGCCGATGGCATTGCCGAACGGGTGGGTCATCAGCCGCCGGCCCACCATCCCGCTGGAGTTCGCGATGCCGGAGCCGTCGGCCGAGTTGAACAGGATGCGCGGGGTGCCCAGGGCGTTCGCGCAGAGCACGACGACGCCTGCCTCGATCCGGTGCCGGACGCCGTTCTCATCGGCGTAGACCACGCCGCCGGCCCGGCCGCGCTCATCGAGCAAAACCTGTTCGACGCTCGCGCGGACCACCAGGCGTACGCCCTTGCCGAGGAGGGGCCGCCAGTGGGTGCGGTCCACCGACGCCTTGGCACCGGTCGGACAGCCGAAGGGGCAAGCCGCCCGCTGGTCGCAGGCGCGCAGCGGGCCGTAGTCGGCGGTGGCGATCGCGTTGGTGCCCGGCCACCAGTGCCAGCCGAGCCGGTTGAGTGCCTCGGCCCCGCGCCGCCCTACCTTGTTGAGCGGGACGGGCGGCAGCGGCGGCGCCTTCGCGGGCGGCAGCGCGGGGTCTCCCGCCAGGCCGCTCACGGCGAACTGGCGCTCGACCTCCTCGTAGTACGGCTCCAGGTCCCAGTAGTCGAAGGGCCAGTCGTCGCCGACGCCGTCGAGGGTATGGGTGCGGAAGTCCGACGGCTGGAAGCGTTCCCACTGGGCGGCGTACAGGACGGTGCTGCCGCCCACGCCGTTGTACATCAGGGCGGAGATGTCGGATTCAGTGTCGTCGACCGCGTAGTCGCCGACGCCGCGCCGGTCGTTCGGGTTCCACGCCCAGTGTTTGCGTGACACCAGCTCGTAGTCCGGATGGCCGTGCCGGGCCCGGCTGTAGTCGGGCCAGTCGCCCTGCTCCAGGCAGATCACCCGCATGCCGCTGCGCGCGAACTCCTGTGCGGCCACGGCGCCCGATGGTCCGGCTCCCACGATCAGGACATCGCACGCTGCGTGCATGTCCGGCTCCTTTCTCGATCTCGTCGGTGGAGGGGGATTCGGCACTGTCAGACCGTATCTCACCGTACCGATACTGTCTAGTGAGTGTTTGCAATACGTTCTGGGATCAATGTGTGAAGATGGTCGAGCAGCAGCATGGCTGCCTGCTCGCCGAACGCCGCCGAGTTCACCGGCGCGGCGCTCCTGCGTACGGCGACGCCGGGGCCGGCGTGCTCAACCGCCGCCGCCTCCAGCGTCGCATCGGCCTCCGGCCAGGAGAACGGCCCACCGAGCTCGGAAAGGGCCGACAGACCGCCTGAGGGGAGCAGGAGCGTGACCGGTCCGCGCGCCGCGGCGAGCCGCTCGCCCAGGCGCGCACCGAGAGCCGCGGCCTCATCCGGCGTGGTCCGCATCAGTGTCGCGGTGGTGTTATGCCGGTACAGCCGTCTGTTCCGATACTGTTCGGGGATCGAGTCGGGAGCGCCGAAGTTCACGATGTCCAGCGCGCCGAAGGACACCACCTGAGGGATGCCCGCCCGCCCGGCGGCCGTGAGGCGGCCGGGTCCCGCGCTCGCCACCCCGCCGAGCATGTCGTCGGCCAGCTCCGTCGTGGTCAGGTCCAATACGGCGCTGAGCCAGCCCTGGCCGGCCAGCGACTCCAGGGATCTGCCGCCGAGGCCGTTGGCGTGGAAGACCAGCACGTCCAGGCCGCGCGACTCCAGCAACCTGCACGCCGCCGTCACGCCGGTGGTGGTCACTCCGAACATGCTGGCGGCCACCATGGGCGCGCCACCGTCACGGCGTATCTGGTGCCGCAGTTGCGCGGCCAGCACGGCGGTGGCACGTTCCAGAACAAACCTGCTCAAGGTGTTGAGGCCGGCGATGTCCACGACCGAGGGCACGAGCAGCAGGTCGCTCTCCCGCACGTATGGCCTGGTGTCGGAGGACGCCATCGTGGTCACGATCAGCTTCGGCGTCCCCAGTGGCAGGGACCGGAAGGCGGGGGCCAGGACGCTCAGCGCTCCCGAGCCCCCCATGCCGAAGGCGGCCCGCACGTCTCCTGCCTCGTGCAGGGAACGCACGACGCCGAGTAGCCCGGTGGCCATGGCCGTCAGCGCCGTCGCGCGGTCCGGCAACCGGGCGACCTCTTCCAGGGTGTGCCCGGCGGCACGCGCCACCTCCTGCCGCGTGATGTCGGGCGCGATCCCTGCCGTACCCCTGATGCCGGTGTCGATCAGCAACGGCCGCAGCCCCGCCCCGGTCAGCAGGTCCCTGACGAAGGCGTACTCCTCGGCCTTGGTGTCCAGCGCCCCGGCCAGAACCACGTACGTCATAGCGTTCGCTCCATGATCACTGTCTGCTGCCTGCCGCGGCGCCGGTTGGCCAGCGCGGTCACCGAAATGGCGACGATGGTCACCACGTACGGCGCCATCAGCACGAACTGGGGCGGCAGCGCGTCGTTGAAATCGACCTGCGACTGGATTCCGAGGGCAGCCGCGAGCCCGAAGAACAGCGAGGCCACCGAAACTCCCACAGGAGCCACTCCCCCGAGCAGCACCGCCGCGAAGGCGAGGTATCCGCGCCCTTGGGAGATGCCGTCGGAGAACGACTGCACCTGTGCCAGCGACAACTCGGCCCCCGCCAGCGCGCACAGGAACCCGCCGATCAGCAGGGCCGCCAGCCGGTAGCGCTCCACCGGCACGCCCGCGCTCTTGGCCGCGAACGGGTCGCTGCCGCAGGCGCTCAGCCGCAGCCCCGCCCGCGTACGCCGGATCGACCACCATGCGAACCACGACAAGACGACGGCCGCGAACGTCACGATCGACAGATCGCCCAGCGGCGCCAGTGGGCCGGAGAGCCCGTCGAACGGCCGGGGCAGCCCGATCGGCGACCGGATGGCCGCCTCGGAGCCGAACACGACGACGAGGGCGTATCCCGTGGCGCCGGCGGCAGTCAGCGACAGGCCCAGGCCGACGATCATCACGTTGGCCTTGAAGTAGGTGGTCAGTACCCAAAAGAGCGCGGACAGGACCAGGTTCACGGCGACGGCGGCGGCCAGCGCGAGCACGATCGAGCCGGTGCCGACCGCGGTGGCGGTGGCGGCGAACGCCCCGCTCACCAGGAGCCCTTCCAGCCCAAGATGGACGACGCCCGCACGCTGGGCGTACATACCGGCCAGCGCGGCGAGCCAGATGGGCGTCGCGGCCTGCAGGCATGTCACGAGGAAGTCACCCATGCTCGCCCACCGCCTCCTTCTCGACCGGCTTCTCGACCGGCGCGGCCACGGTCGCGGCGCCCTGGGTACGGCGGGCAGCCCGCCGGGCCAGAATCACGGGAACCGCCGACACGGTGATCCAGAGCGCCACCATGCCGTTGAGCATGTCCAACCCCGCCAACGGCAGGTCGTTCACCACGGGCAGGTACAGCGTCGCCGCCCGCAGGGCGCCGAAGAACAGGGCCGCCACGAGCGTGCGCACCGGGCCGAGTGCGGCGACCAGCGCGACGATCACGGCCATGAACCCCATCTGCGGCGAGAAGCCCGCGCGCAGGCTGCCCAGCGGGCCGAAGACCTCGACCGCGCCGGCCAGGCCGGCCGTCGCGCCGCCCAGCCCGAACACCAGCAGCCCAACCCGTGAGGACCGGATGCCCATCCACTCCGCCATCACGGGATTGCGGCCCACAATCCGGATCTCCAGCCCCATACGGGTACGACTGCGCAGGGCCACGGCCGCGATCACCAGCACGGCGCAGATGCCGAGCATGAGCGGGGACACGCCGCTGCCGTCGCTGATCCGGAACGCGGCGGGAAGCATGTCCGTCGTGGCCGCCTGACCGGATCCGTCCTGGTTCTTCAGCGGGCCGACACAGATCCATTCCAGCAGCAGGACCGCGATGAAGTTCATCATCAGGCTGGTCACCACCTCGTCGGCGCCCAGCCGGGTGCGCAGCACCCCGGGCACGAGGGCCCACAGCGCTCCCAGGGCGACGCCCGTGGCGAGCGCGAGCGGGACCACCACGATGGCGGGGCCGTCCCGCAGTGCCAGGCCGACCGCCAGGGCGCCGATCGCGCCGGCGTACATCTGGCCCTGGGCGCCGACGTTGAAGTAGCCGGCCTGGAAGGTGATACCGACGCCCAGCGCGATGATGAGCAGGGGGATGGCCCACCGCAGGGTTTGCGTCCAAGCGGCGGCGGAGCCCACGCTCCCCTCGACGGCCCCGCCGACGATTCCCGCCACGGGGTAGCCGGACAGGCCGAACACGCCGACGGCCAGCAGGAGCGACAGTGCCACCACCACGATCGGGCGGACGGCCTCGGCTACGCGCCCGTCTCCGAGCAGACGTCTCATCCGCCGCCTCCCCCCACCATGGCCGCCCCCACCGGCTCGGCGTCGAAGGGCCGCTCGAACGTGGCGACCACCCGCCCGCCGAGCATGACGAGCACGCGATGGCAGACCTCGAACATCTCCTCCAGATCGGCGCTCACCACCAGCACCGCCGCCCCCGCCTCCGCCGCGCGGACCAGTGCCCCTCTGACGTCCGAGGCCGCCGCGATGTCCAGCCCGCGCGTCGGGTGTGCCGCGACGAGGACCCGGAGGCCATCGGTGATCTCGCGAGCCAGGATGGTCTTCTGCACGTTGCCGCCGGACAGGTTGCCGGTCTGCTGGTCCACGGACCGGTAGCTCACCTTCCATCGCCGCAGTGCCTCCTGACAGCGCCGTTTCAGTGCCTGCGGCGTGATGAGGAAGGCGCCGCGGCCGCCGTCCATGGCCGCGTGGTTCTCCCACAGGGCGCTGGACAGGCTGACTCCTTCCACGTTGCGCTCGAACGGGATCACCCGCAGGCCGCGGGCGCGCCGCTCGCGTACGGGCGCGGCGGACACGTCGGTCCCGCCGATGGCGATCGATCCGCTCCGTACGCCCGTCACGCCGACGATCGCCTCGACGAGGCTGCGCTGGCCGTTGCCCTCCACGCCCGCGACACCGACGATCTCCCCTTGGCGGATGCGCAGCGAGACATCGGCGGCACTCGCGTCGTGCGCCCCTGACCGGGCGCCGAGCTCGCGCACCTCCAGTTCGACCGGAGCCGAAGTGGCGGGTTCCGGGGTGGTCCCGGCCGCCTCGACGGTCACGTCGCCGACGACGGCCCGTGACAGCGTGGCCGGGTCCAGCTCGCCGATCGGAGTGGGTTCGAGGACCAGCCGGCCGGCCCGCAGCGCACAGGCGGTGTCGGCCACGCCGAAGACCTCGCGCATCTTATGCAGGACCACGATCACGCACATTCCGTCGGCCGCGAGCCGGCGCAGCCGGTCGAACAGCCCGCGCATCGCCGGGGGCGGGAGCACGGCCGTCGGCTCGTCCAGGATCAGGACCTTGGGGCAGGAGGCGAGGGCGCGGGCTATCTCGACCGCCTGCAGGGTCTCGACCGGCAGGCGGCCGATCACCGCGTCGGGGGCCACCTCGGCACCCGCTCCGGCCAGCAGATCCGCCGCCCGGCGCGTCAGCCCGGCGCGCGAGAACGCGCCGACGGTCCCCTGCTCGCCGTTGAACAGCTCGAAGCACTCCGCGACGGTGAAGTCGGGTGGCAGGGCGAAGTGCTGGTGGACCAGTTCCACGCCGTTCCGCCTGGCCTCGCTCACGTTCCCGCCGGGCAGCAGGCGGTCGCCGACCTGGACCGTTCCAGCGGCCGGAGTGACCAGCCCGGCCATGACGCGGGAGAGCGTGGTCTTGCCGGCACCGTTCTGGCCGACCACCGCATGGACCTGCCCCGCGGGAAATGTGGCCGTGACATCGCTGAGAGCGCGGAAGCCACCGAAGTCGACGGACACGCCGGCGCAGGTCAGCGTGGCTCCGTCGCGGGTCGCCGGGCGGATCGGCGAGCGGCGCGGGATCATGCCGGGCTCAGCCGGCTTCGGTGTTGAACGGGACATCCACTGCACCATTAATAATCTTGGTCTTGACGTCCTCCACGGTCTCGAACGCCGCGCGCACCTCGGCGGCGCCCTGCTTCACGGAGTCCAGTTGCGCGGCCGGCTTGAGGAACGTACCGTCCTCGGCGAGGCCGGCCACGATCTCACCTGCCTTCCAGGTCCCGGCGGGGATGGTCAGCACGTTGCGCGCCATGGTGTCCCCGTAGTGCTGGGACGCGACGGCTATCACGCTGCCTGCCGTTTCCGGGGTCTCGGCGTTGTCGTAGATCACGTGGGCTCCCGCCTGGTCGGCGGCGCGCACGACGCCGAGTGAGGAGCCGCCGGCGTAGGCCAGGATCACGTCGACCTTGTTGTTGAACATGGTCTGCGCAATCTGCTGTCCCTTGACCGGGTCTCCGAACGAGCCTACGTAGGCGCTCTTGATGGAGATGTCGGACCGGGTGGCCTTGGCGCCCGCCTCGAACGCGTGGAAGTCGGCGTACAGCGGCGGAATGGCGGTGCCCCCCACGAACCCGATGACCCCCGTCTTGGAGACGGTCGCGGCCAGGACTCCTGCGAGGTACGACGGTGCCCTCGTATCGAAGACGACGGTCTGGACGTTGGGGATCGTGGGCTTGTACGGATCCGCGTATATGTGCACGAACCGGGTGTCGGGGAACTCCGGCGCCACAGCCTTGATCGGCTGGATGAACTCCGAGAACGACACGACGATCACGGAAGTCCCGGCCTGGGCGAGACTGCGCAGCGTCGACTCGTGGGAGGAGGGGTCGGTCGCCGCGACGAACCGGGTGGTGTACCCGGCTTCCTTTAGCCGGTCGAGGCCCGCGACGAGGTTGTCCGTCGGGCCGTTGTCGCCTGCCTTCTGTGGCGTGACCAGCGCGACCGTCTTGCCGTCCGCGGCGTCCTGGGCTTGGCCCGCCTGACCGCTCGTGCTCGCGCAGCCGGCGAGAACGAGGCCGGACAGCAGGGCCCCGAGGGCGAGGAGGCGGGGAGTGGTTCGGATTCCTGTCCTGAGGCTCATTACAGCTCCCATCGAGGGGGAGGTGGGGAACGCCTGATCCTTTTCGGACCAGCCAATTCCCCTGGTTTCGACCGAACATAGCCCGCGACCGCGAAGCTGTCCAGATGACATCACCAGAACGTTATGAGTACGCACGGCTGATAGTGATGGATAGCGGTTCGGGCAGATTGTTCCCTGGCGTGGGCCCGAAACCCACATGCGGGGACTGTGATTTCGCCCCATGAACTAGTGGACGTGGATCCGCGTGCCGTCGAACGACACCTTGGTGTCCAGCTCCGCCGACTCGTACGCGATCCGTCCGGCGATCCGCCGCGCGTTCTCCGAATCGGCCAGGACGGGCAGCCCCGAGTCGTTGGTCATGATCGGGACGAGCGAGACACGCGGACCGTCGCCGTCCACCTCCACGACGCTGACGAACGCGTCCTTGCTGAACGCCCGGTAGATGGCCTCGATCTCCGGCGAAACGCCGCCCCTCGGCTGCTGGGCCACGAAATTGCCCGGACTGTAGACGATGACCTTGCCCCGGTACGATTCGACGCCCTGGGGAGCGTGGACGTGGTGCCCGAGGACGACGTCGGCGCCGGCGTCCACGAGAAGACGGCCGAGGACCCGCTGGTACTCCGCGCGGGCGGCGCCGAACCCGAACCCCCAGTGCAGGGTGACCACGACGAAGTCGACCGAGCTCCGCAGCCGTCGTACACGGCTGAGCACGCGATTCAGGTCCTCCTCCCTGACGCGGGTGCGGATGACCGGTGGCACGCCGGGTTCCTCCAGTTGGAACTCACCGTTCACCACCCACTCGGTCTCCACGTGGATCGGCGAGATTCCGGGCTTGGCCGGGCCCGCGGCCATGCCCAGCGGCAGCAGGCACGACCACGCGACGATCCCCACGGATCGGCCGCCGACCTCGATGACGGCGGGTTCCTGGGCCGACTCGATGGTCTCGCCCGCGCCGATCGGCGTCACCCCGGTCGCCCGCAGACGGCTCACCGTGTCGGCCAGGGCGCTCCATCCGTAATCGGAGCTGTGGTTGTTGGCCAGCGTGGCGACGCGGAGGTTGAAGGCCGCGAGTTCGCCGGCGAGCTCCGGGCGGGCGCGGAAGTTGAGCAGCCGGTCGGAGGGGTGCCCCTTGTCGGAGAACGGCAGCTCGACGCTCGACAGCACGCAGGGCGAGGCACGCAGGATCTCCTGGAGCGCGGTGAAGCGGGGATCGGCCGGCACCTCATTGAGCGACTTGGTGAGCACGATGTCTCCGGTGGCGGTGATGAGCTGGGTCACGTACGTTTCCTTTCGCGACAGGGTGCTTGAGCCGGGACGTTCCCATGACAGCCATACGCTGTCAATACGTTACGAGTACATTCGCGTGACGGTCTGGTCATCCGCTATCGCGTGCCGCGAAAGAGCGCTACTCTGGCGGGATCCCGTACGACAACGGCTAGAATGTATGCGTGATGTTCGAGGTACATAAGCGACTGACCGGCCTGCGCGACTCATCCGGCAACGGACGGCCCCTCTACGAGCGCGTCGCCCATGAACTCTCGGAGGCCATCCGGCTGGGCGAGCTGAAGCCGGGAGAGCGCCTGCCCTCCGTGCGGCAGCTCGCCACCGACGCGGGCCTCAGCGTCACGACCGTCATGAGCGTCTACAACATGCTCGCCGAGAGCGGTCTGGTCCGCGGCGAGGCGGGACGCGGCACCTTCATCAGCGAGCGCCCCAAATCGGACGAGGCTCAGGCCCACACGGACAGCGCCCCGGCGGAGCCGGTCCACCGCCCACCCACACGGCGCCCGCCCACCCGCCGCACCAGCAGCGCCTGGCGCCGTATGGTCCTCGCCCAGACGGAGGCGCGGCTCATCGAGAGCTTCCCCGCGGCGGTGGACATCATGCGCGGCAGCCCCGACCCTGAACTGCTTCCCGTTGAGGCGATCAGGGACGCCATGAAGACCGTGTCATCCTCCCTGCGCCCGCGTGATCTGGAATATCCCTCCACGTTGAGCATCGAACCGGAGCTGGCCGAGGCGCTCCAGCCCCGGCTCATGGCCGACGGGCTGGCGGCCGACAGCGCCGACATGCTGGTCGGCAACTCGACACAGCAGTTCCTCTCCCTGCTGGCGCTGCTCCTGCGGCAGCGTTCTCCGGAGGAGCCGGTCCTGGCGGGGGTCGAGGAGCCTGGATACCAGACCGCCATGGACACCTTGGAGCTGGCCGGGCTCACCCTGATCCCCATGCGGCTCGACCAGTCCGGGGTCACGGTCGAAGGACTGCGTGCCGCGCTGGAGTCCGGCGTTTCCGCGGTGTTCCTCACACCCCGGGCACAGAGCCCGACAGGCTGCAGTTGGAGCGTGGAGCGAAGGCGGGCCCTCGCCGACGTTCTCGCCTCATACCCGGAGGTCTGGATCGTCGAGGACGACCACTTCGCCGAGGCGTCTGTCTCGCGGCCGGGGTCGCTCTACAACGACGCGCGGCTCCAGGACCGTGTGATCTACCTCCGGTCGTTCTCCAAGTCCATCGCCCCCGACCTACGGCTGTCGCTGGCCGTCGCGCGACCACCCATCCGCCATTCGCTGCTCATGGCCAAGTCGTTCGCCGACGGCTGGACGCCACGGGTCTCCCAGCGAATCCTGGCCGCAGTGCTGTCGGACGCCAGGACCGATGAGCTTCTGCTCCGCGCCCGCACCGAGTACACCCGCCGGCGGACCACGCTGCACGAGGCGATCCTGATCGCGAGCGACACCCACGGCCTGGACGCGAGCGTGGACCACGTCGGCCCCGACGGGCTCCACCTCTGGGTCACGCTGCCGAGGGGCGTCGACGCCGACCGGATGGTGGAAGCGGCGGCACGGCACGGCTTTCTCCTTGCCGGCGGGCAACCGTTCTTCGTGACCCCGGGCAACCAACGGCATCTCCGGCTCAACGCCGGCGCAGTCCTCCCGGCGGACGCCGCCAAGGTGGCCGCGGCCATCCGTGACGCGGCCGTTGACGTCCTCAACCAGCCGACGGCCCTGCTGACCCCGTAAAGGCAGGTCAGCCAGGAGGTCAGAGGCACGGGGGCAGCGCACCGCAGCCGCCCGTGAGCGCGCGGGGACCTCGGCGATCTGCCCGGCATCGACCTCGGCCTGGCGCACAGACAGAGGCGGAGGTGCCCCAAGAACCGAGAAACCCCAGCTCAGCACACTGAGCTAGGGTTTCTGTCGGGTGCGCCGCCAGGGACTCGAACCCCGGACCCGCTGATTAAGAGTCAGCTGCTCTAACCAACTGAGCTAGCGGCGCCTGACATCCATAAGATTAGCGCCCTCGGGACAGTACTCAGACCATGCTCAGACCGTCCCGATCACGCGTAGGCCCGGTGCCGCCGGTGTTTGAGCAGTTGGCGCGGGGTGATCGTCCAGTTGAGTTCCTGGTGGAACGGCTCCAGAGGGGTGTCGAGGACCTCGGCGGAAAGCACGTCGGCGAGAGCGGGGTGCCTCCTTTGCGCCCAGAGCCGGTCGACATTGCACCGGTGGAGGAAGAAGATCGGGTCGTTGGGCGAGGAGGCGGACGACATGGTCCCGCCGACCCAGGAATGGGCCTGGCCGAGCGAGGTGTTTCTGCCGCCCCACCGGCTTCCGGTGCCGCTTGCCGCCCGGCCCATTTCGCGCCGGAGGTAGCCGCGGTTGTCCTCGCGCACGGTGATCGGCCATTGCCCGGTGCGGGCGGCGAAAGGCCCTGTCACGACCTCGGCGGGCCGTGGTCGCCCGGAAGTTCCCGCATCGTCACCCGTGTAGCCGTCGCCGCCGAGAAGGTCGGCGCTGAAAGGCGCCTCACCACGGCTTCGCCGCGTGTCCCCCTCCCAGTACGGCAGAGCGGACGCGGGCGCGATCCGCTGGATTTGCGATTCGAGCAGCAGGAGAAAGGCCCGGTGCCACGGCAGGGAAGCGGTGTGCGTGTGCACGTTCCACGGGTTGCTGAAGGCGCGGCGATACAGGTCGACGAGGTAGTCGTAGACGCCTTCGCTTTTCAAGGTGAGAAGGGCGTCGACGAAGTCGGCCCTTTCGCGCGCCGTGAGGGTGGCCACGTTCCTGCGCGCCGGTCTTCCACGGGCTTCCGGGGGCGGAGCGAGGTGTCGCGGCGGGTCGAGGCGGCATCGCCGTAGTTCGAGCGCCGCACCCCCCAGCAGGTTCACCGCGTCGTGGGCGGCGGCTCTCAGTTCCCCATGGCGGGCGTGTGCGTTGAGAGCGCTGGTGAACTGCCCGTGGCGCACCACGACCAAGAGCGGCACACCGTCGATGAAGACCCCCCGGGCCACGACGCCGTCGACGACGGGCGCCTCCGGGCAGATCTGCACCTGCCGCCCCTGATAGGTCTCGGAGGAACACCCGGTCGGCACAGGAGAAATCTCGGCCCATATGTGGGGGGACGCCGAAGCGGGCACGTCGAAAGCACTTGCCCCCAGCGCCGCCGCACCTCCGGCCACCATTCTGAACAGGCCGCGCCTGCCCGGCTCCACCATGTCTCCCCCGTGAGCTGCTCGATTGCGGCGACCCGAGAAGATCACCTTCGATGCCGCTCATTCCCTGGCGACCGTCAACCTGACGCCACCCCGGAGTACGGCTTGCGCCATGCTTTCGCCGACCCCGCCGCGGCGGCCGGCGCCCCCAGAAGTGCCGACGTGCCGGTGACCGCGAAAACGCCGCCGAAAAACGACCACGGGAGCCACCCGCGTCCTTCGAGATGCATGTTCAGCATGCCGCCCAGCCACCACGCCGCCGCACTCGCCATCAGAGTGATCAGCAGGACGGGAACGGCGAGGCCCCACCACGCGACCTTTCGCGAGATGCCCTCGCCGGCCAGGATGTGGAAATCCGCCGAGGCCCTGATCAGCCCGGCGGCGGTGGTCAGGGCCAAGGCGATCAGGCCCAGCAACGTCACCCACGTGGCCGTGCGCCTCGCCCCCAGCTCGACGGTCAACCACGAGGCGCCCAGCACATCCACGGCGGGCACCCGCGGGAAAATCCGGTAGGCGATTCTCTTCACTTCCCCGAGGGTGTCTTTCTCGCCCACCACCAGCAGGAACTCCGGCTGAGGGACTCCCGTCTCCTCCTTGCCGGGCCGCCACCGCCTCGACAGGGCATCTCCCGTCGTGCCTACGGTCCATCTCAGGATCTCCCGGGCACGGGGATCGGTGGATCGCACCGGCCGGGGGATGTCCGCGCATTCCATGCCGAGGCGGCTCAGCGTCCGGCATTCGCCGTGGAGGGTGACCGTACTCGTGTACTCGTCTCTTGTCGCCTTCAGCAGTGCCCAGCCTTTCGGTAGTAGCCGGGCGTGGAAAGTGGTGATGCGGTCGGGGGACATTCCTCCGGCGTGAACGGTCGCCACCGAGGTGCCGATTCGCTCGAAGGTCTGCCGGGCGGCGTCCGACGCCTCGCTCGACCGACCTGTCCACACGACGAGTTGAAACACGAGAACCAGCGGGACGGCCACGGCCCAGGCGAGCCGGGAGACGCCTCCGGGGGCGCCCGCGAGCCGTGATCGTGAAGACATGACGGCCCCCCGTCGCACTGCGGCGGTGATGACTGCGGGGAGTGTGAGCACAAAACCCACCGCCCCGAGAAGAGACACCACGGCGGCGCCAGTGCCGGCGAAAGTGCCCGCCGCCGTGACGCATGTGCACCCGACGAAGGCCCGGACGCCAAATGTCGTGGCGCGGTGAACCGGGGCAGCGTAAGCGCGTTTTCTCCCAAGTAAGGCGGCCACGACGGCGACCGCCCCGAGCGTCGCGCACATCGGCCAGAGCCAACGGGCCATGAAGTGAGCGGACAACACATATCCCGTGACCGGCAGGCGTACATCGGTGGTGGTCAGTACAACCACCACCGGCCCGGCGACCAGCGTGCCGCCCGCCAAAGCGCCGGGCAATCGCCTGCGGGCCGGCGGAAGAGCCGTGGCCACCCGCGTCGCCGTGACGAACAGGGCGCATGCGGGAAACACGATGAACAACACCACGGCAGCGAGCAGCGACGATATGCCTTGCCGCTCCTGGGATTCGCCGAAGACAAGGGGATTCACGTCGCCGAAGCCCGTCGCCCGGTAAACCTTCGGCAGGTCGGTGCGCGGCAGGCGCACATAGGCGAGCCGTTCCTCCACGGAGACCAGGCCCTCACGGCTGATCAGGCCCGCGAGCCTGCCGTATCTCTCGCCGATTCCCTCCTTCTCCCCCTCCCGCAACAAGGCCGGTGAAAGCACCGCCTCGCCGTGTCCCGGCCAACGGGACAGGCCGGGAGGCGGAACGGCGCCGTGGGTGAGCGGTGCTATCGCCACCACCGCGTGCTGGATTCCGCCGACGTCGTCGAATCCCGGCGCCCAGAGAACGGTGACCCGTTCACCGGGATGCCGGGAGGCGAGTCGCGGGCCGCGTTCGGCGTCTCGCACCGACCGGCCGTCATGGTCGGCCACCACCACGATGAGGGCGAGCACCGCGAGGGTGAGAACGGCTGTGGCCGCGGCCACAGCGGTGAAGGGCAGGAGTTCGCCCTTCACCACCGGTTTCACGCGCACGTCCGGGTCAGGGACGGTAGGCCCAGCCACCGCATCGTTCGTCGCCGGGCGACTGTTCGCACACCCGCATTTGCGTGACGACCGTGCCGGCGCCGGTTTCGCTGCACCCGGCGTCGCTGTAATTCCATCTGTTGCCGCGGGTGCCGCTCAGCCGGAAATACTCGACCTTCACGTTCGCGTCGTTTCTTGTGTTGTCGCAGACCCTCGCGATCCTGTCCTGGTTGGTGGTGATCGCGTAGTCGCGGCCGAGGTATGCCGCGTAGGACCACGCGTGCGTCCCGCCGAGCAGCAGCGCGGTGGCCAGTGCCCCACCTCCTCCGAGCGTGAACAGCCGCTTGGTGATGGTCACCTTTCCTCCTCACGTGATCGTCTGCCGGTGTGTCACCGGCAGGTGCTAGTCCTCCCCCTCGCATGGGGGAATCCAGGCGATCCCGTCGGGGTCCGGCGCGATGGAGCTCCCCCAGTCCGTCGCGTTGATCGCCTCGTCCAGATTGGCCCACACGACCGCGCTCCACTGGTCGGCGTCCGTCCGGCCCAGGGATTCGTCCCACGCCGGGAAACGAAAGCCGAGCCTGCCGCCCAGGGGGGTTTCGCGGTGGAAGACCAGAACAATCTCCTCGGCGGCCCCCGCGCCCTCGACGCGAATTTTCTGTATTCGCAGACCGGGAATCGGGAGGGTTTCGAGGAGCCGCGCGACAATATCGATCAACTGCGCTTCATATGATTCCATGCCGACCTTGTTCATCCACTAAAGGCAGGTCCCCGAGGGCCCCTCCCAGACCGCTGTGATAATGCCGAGGTTCCGATCTCCGGGATCCGTCGTGTGCACCACCTTGAACCATTGGCGTTCGGGTGAGGCGTTGACCCGGCGGCAGACGACGCGGGTGCTGCCGCCGCGTTGTTGCACCGTCGGATCGTTAAGCGTGCGCTCCAGATGGGATTCGAAGGAGTTGCTCCACCGGTGGGCGAAGTGTTTGTATCCCCAGCGCCGATTGCCGCACCTCAGCGGCACCGGATATTCGGCGCCGTCGGCACTGTGGCCGTAGCGCGCGAGGATGTGCTGAGGGTTCCTGCCGGTGCAGTTGAAGGCCGCGGCGCCCGAGGACGCCGAGGCGGGCACGGCACCGCCGCCTGTCAGCAGCAACGCCGCGACGGCGACCCGGGTGAGGGCCCGGGTGCCGGTGACACGGACCGAGACGGCCTTGGCTGCGATGCCGGCACCGTCCCGGGAATCAGACTTCCTCATTTATCCCCACCTTCAGGGCCGAAAAGGCTGGCCAGGGATTGGTGCGCACCTACCTATATAAGGGTTATACAGATTGGCAGCGCTTGTATACGCCATTGCATGACGGCGCAACCCGACAGTCAACATCATCCACACAATGGCATACGCCGCCACCGTGAGCTTAGAACTTCCCCTAAAAAGCCTGCCCCCTTCGCCCGCTTAATCACGCAGAGTCAGACATAAACCACAATGCGGCTAAATTACGCCGTCCGGTCGACCATCACACTTGATCACCTGTAGCCTGGACAACCTGCCTCCTCCAAAGGCTCAGAGGGAAAATCTCTTCAGCACCTCGGCCGGTCACAGCATGCAGGCGAGAGCCCGCCGCCGACCGGTTTTCCTCGCCGCGCCTAGCAGAACCCTAACCACGGGATCGTTCTCTTCCTCATATGGAGCTCAAGAGAAAATGGCCAACAGGACATGGGTCGGCATCTCTCTCGACAGGCACCTGCCCGCGCTCGACGGGCTGAGAGCACTGTCGGTCCTTCTCGTCATCCTCTATCACCTGGAAGCCCCCTGGTTGCCGGGCGGTTTCCTCGGAGTCGACGTCTTCTTCGTCCTCTCCGGCTTCCTCATCACCTCTCTTCTCATGGCCGAGATCCGCGCCACCGGCCGTCTTGACGTGCTCGCCTTCTGGGCCAGGCGGGCGCGCCGCCTCCTGCCCGCGGTAGCCGTACTCCTCGGAGTTCTCACGGTCTATGCCGCCACACGCCCGCCGCCGGCTCAGACGCCGCTGCGCGGCGACCTGCTGAGTGCGGCGACCTATGTGGCCAACTGGCATTTCGTCCTGGAGGGGCGGTCGTATTCGGCGGAGTTTCAAGCGCCCTCACCGCTGCGGCACTTTTGGTCGCTGGCCGTGGAGGAGCAGTTCTACCTCGTCTTCCCACTGCTTCTCAGCCTCGGTCTTGCGGTCTTGGCCGGCAGATCGCGGCGGCGCATCGGATGGGCACTGATCGTCATGGGCATCGCCGCCTCGACGGTCGTGCTGGGAGTGCTTTATGAGGGCGCGGACCCTTCCAGGGCCTATTACGGGACGGACGCCCGCGCCCACGAGCTGCTCATCGGGGTGGCCCTGGCCGTGTTTCTCGGCCGGCGCAGGGCACCACACATGCGCAGGGCGGCACCCATGCTCGCGTGGACGGGGCTGGTCACGGTCGTCGCGAGTGCCTTTCTCATCGACGACCGGGCGCCTTTCTACTATCTGGGCGGGTCGGCACTGGTTTCCTTGGGCGCGGCGGCCCTCATCGCGGGGGTCGCCCTCACCCAGGGAGCGGTTCGGGAAGGCACAGAAGCCGGCGTCGTCGTCAAGGCGTTGTCATGGCGGCCGGTCTCCGGCATCGGCCGGATCTCCTACAGCCTGTATCTCTGGCATTGGCCCGTCATCGCCATTCTCTCCACGGAAAGCATCGGCCTGGCCGGGCCCACACTCGTCGCCTTGCAATCGCTAGTGATGCTGTGCGCGGCGGCGGGATCGTATTTCCTGGTGGAGCGGCCAATACTCACCCGCTCGTGGCCGGCGAGCCGGATCGCCGCGCCCGCGCTCGCCGTCGCGTCCTCGCTGTTTCTCGCGTCGGCGGCGGTGGCCGCGACATGGCGGGCCGCACCCGTGCCGGATTATGTACGGCAGCGCGACGGTCTCGTTCTGCACAAGGACGCCGTGCCGGGTGCACCCGTGATCGGGCTCGTGGGCGACTCCATCGCCGTCAGCCTCCAGGAGGGTCTCGCACAGGAATCCGCCCGCAGAGGCCACACACTCGTCTCCGCCGCCCGTCCGGGGTGCGGCGTCGGGTCGGCGATCCTCCTCGACGAGAAAGGGTTCCCGTTCTCCATCGCGCGTACGTGCGCCGAACGTACTCCCTTTTTGCAGGAACAACTCATCACCAGGTTCGATCCGCGCGTCGTGATCTGGCACAGCGCCCGCGACCGCACCGACATGCAGGTGTCGGGACGCACGTTGAAGGCCGGTTCGCCGGAGTGGATCAGACATAGGTTCACCGACTGGAACGCCACTCTGCGACGGTTGTCCAGGGCCGGCGCTCGGGTCGTCGTGTTGCTGCCCGCGTGGGGTGCGGGCGCCTCGACCCGCCGGGACTGCGGGGGCGAGTTCCATTTCGAGCCGGCCCGGTGCGGGGCCGCGTCGGTCTCGACGGAACACCTTCGCCGTCTCTACATCGAGTGGGCCGCCCGGCACACCGGCGAGGTCGAGGTCGTCGACCTGGCCCAGGTGACCTGCCCAAACGGCATGCCGTGCCCGGCCACGCTTTCGGGGGTGCGGCTGCGCGAAGACGACGTGCATTTCAGCCGGGAGGGGGCGGCCTTGCTGGCTCCTGCCGTACTCGGACGCATTCTGTCCGCCCGGTGAATCCCCTTCCCATCGCGGGGGCGATCCGAGGCCGGCATTCGTTTGCAATGCCGACATTCTGGAAAAGAACCGACAAACCGGAGACGGCTTCGGATCACTTGTGATTCGAGAGCCGTCTCCGGCTTGGGTAGGCCGCCCGGTGAACGCAGGACCCGAGTCCGAAGGGACAGGCGGCCTGACTCAGCGTGACGCCGATGGGTGAGGAGCTGCCGCACGATGGACTACGAGCGCAGAGACCAGAGTTTGAAGACCGACGAAGACTTAGCGGGACGAGGCGCGGGGGGCGGGGGCACCGGCGGACCGGCACAACGGAACGCGGTCGAGGCGAAGCGGACGGATCGGCGCAGCCAGGAAACCGAGGAGAGCCGGCAGGAAACCGAGGAGAGCCGGCAGGAACGGCTGAACCGCGAACTGCTCGAATTGCTTCAGGGACTGCGCGTGGCCGTGACCGGGGTGCAGGTGCTTTTCGCATTCCTGCTGACGATCCCTTATGCCACGGGTTTTGTGAAGGTGGACGACTCCGGGCAGTGGCTCTACTTTATCGCGCTCCTGGGCGCCGCCCTGGCCTCTATCTGCTTCATCACTCCCGCCGCCCAGCACCGGGTGCTCTTTCGCACCGGGTCCAAAGACCTTCTCCTGCGCCGGGCCAACAGGCTGAGCATCGCCGGTGCGTTCTTTCTCGCCGTGGCGATGACCTCCGCCGTGGCGCTGGTGACGAAATCGATCCTGTCCGGCTGGCCCGCCGCGGCGTTCGGAGCGCTGGTGGCGGTGGCCGCGGGCTGGTTCTGGCTGATCGAACCCGCGATCGCGAAGCGCAGCCCGGACGCCAAACTCCTGGAGGACCGTCTCGGCTCAGCGGGGTGACGACGGTCGGCAGCCGGTCCCGAGATCGCCGCGGCGCGCGATCTCGGGACCAGTCGCATACGAGACAAGGCGGCCACCTGCAGACGTAACCGCGGCGAGTTGTGATCACGCCGAAAGTCGTGATGCGGGGTTTCCGAATCGCTTGACCGGTCTGGGCACGAGGACTACCCTCTTCCAAACTCTTAGGAAAGTTAACTAAGAGTTAAGCCCGCACCGAAGCCCTGACCAGCGGATACCCCCCATAACTCCCCCTTAAAGGAGAAGCCTGAAGATGCACAGGCGAAGCGCCGCAATCCTCGCCACTCTCGGCGGGGTAGCCGCCCTTGTGATCGCTCCTGGCACCGCCGGAGCGCACGGGTCAATGGAGACTCCCATCAGCCGCACCTACGCCTGCTTCCTGGAAGGCCCAGAAACACCGAAGAGCGCGGCCTGTCAGGATGCCGTCGCGATGGGCGGCACCCAGCCGCTTTACGACTGGAACGAGGTCAACCAGGCGAACGCGGCAGGCAATCACAAGCCGCTCGTCCCGGACGGCAAGATGTGCAGCGGCGGGCGCGACAAATACCGCGCCTTCGATGTGCCAAGGCGCGACTGGCCGTCGACGAAGGTGACCGCCGGGGCGTCGTACACGTTCCGCTACAAGGCCACCGCCCCGCACCCGGGCACGTTCGACGTCTACATCACCAAGGACGGCTACAACCCGTCACAGGCGCTCAAGTGGTCCGACCTTGAGGCGGCCCCCTTCCTCACGGCGACGAACCCGACGCTCGACAGCAACCAGACCTACGTGATGAACGGCCGCTGGCCCTCGGGCAAGTCGGGCCGCCACCTCGTCTACTCGGTGTGGCAGCGCTCGGACAGCGGTGAGGCCTTCTACACCTGCTCGGACGTGGTGTTCGGAAACGACGTCGACCCGACCCCGACGCCCACCCCGACGGTGAGCAACACGCCCGACCCGTCGCCTTCCCCCTCCCCGTCGCCCACCACCTCGGCGACACCCACCCCGTCGCCCTCGCCGACGCAGACGGGCTCCACCTCATGGACGGCGGGCACCACCTACACGACCGGCCAGCGTGTGACGTACAACGGCGTGACGTACACATGCCGCCAGGGTCACACCGCCCTCGCCGGGTGGGAGCCGCCGAACGTCGCCGCCCTCTGGGAGCGCGGCTAACCCCCGGCCGCAGGGGTTTTATCGGCACTGTTGTCGGCACTGCGCCGGCACTGAGACCCCGGATATGGCATGCCGCACGGTGGGACGCGTGCCATATCCGGTTTCCACCACGGCGGACGCCATGACGCGCCTCCTCGGCGCGGTACGGCGGAAGCCCTGATGGCGGGCCGGAGGCGAGAGTCCGGCGCGGACCTCGCCTCCGGCCCGCGGCACCACCCGCAGAAACCCGCCTACCCGGCGAAACGCTGCTTCAGCCACACCTTGACGTCGCCCCAGGAATGTCCGGGCACGTCGTGGCCGGCCGGATACTCCTTGTAGACGACATCACTGCCGGCCGCCTTGATCTGCTCGGCGAAACCGGCCGTGACCTCCGCCTGGACGATCTCGTCCTTCGCTCCCTGGGCGATGAAGATAGGCCGGTCATATCTCTTCACCGGAACATCCATGTCCGGCATGGCCGCCGTCAACTCCGGCACCTCGTGCGGTGGCACCTTCCAGCAGTTCCTGTCGTCGATTTCCGCTTGACCATCTCGTCGTAGACGTCCATCAGGCATTTGTTCTCGGCGACCTCCATCAGCGCAAGCGCCTTGCCTGAGACCACGGCCTCGGGATCGACCGTCGTGTGCTTCACACTCACGCCGAGCAGGAACAGCGGATAGAGCGCGGTGCGCAGGCGGCGCTCCTCCGATTCCGCCTCGGTCTTGTCGAGGGTCAGCTTGGTGAGGCTAGTGGGAGGCGCGGTGGCGACCGCGCCGCGGAAATCCAGCTCGGGGGCATATCCGGTGGCCATCGAAGCGGTGTAAAGCGCAGCGTGGCCCCCCTGCGACCCGCAGGCGGTTCGCCGGACGGGACGACGAGGGTGCCGGAGACGGTGACCGGGCCGGACAACATCCGGCGCGTCCGCCGATCGTCTCTTCCGTGCCCCCCGATCAGGGGAAGAGCACCGCCTACCGTAAATACGGCGAAACAAAGGACAAAACACGCATAATTACGTTTTTGCAGGACAACAGGGCTTCCGCCACGGAGAGCGACTATTCCGATGAGCATCCAGTAAGAACTCCCAGGATGCCCGGAAAAAGGGCTATGGTGAGCGCGATGTCTCTCTCGCCATACGCGAAGGCGTGGCGTGTGACCATCACGGGGGCGGTAGCCGCAGGTCTTTTCTACGGCACCGTATGGGGAACAGATGACTTCTTCCCGCTTGGCCCGATGGTGCAGTACGCCTTCAGCATTCCGCCGGACGGTGAAATCCGTTCCCTCCACCTGTTCGCCCGAACAACAGCGGGCCAAGAGGTGGAAATCCCACTTGAGCCCTACTACGTAGGTGTACGCCGTGCCGAAATCGAGAGCCATCTCGGACGGCACCGCCAAGACCCCTCCCTCTTACAACATTTAGCCGATGCCCACCGCAGACTCCGTCCCGGAGACGCCGCGCCGGCCACGCTCACCTTGAGGACCAAAGTGATCAAGCTCAAGGACAGGGTTCCCTCCGCGACCCGGTTCATCGAGGAGGTCTCATGGCAGGTCCGGTGACACGCTGGTTCTTCGCCCCCGTCCCCCTCCGCCGCATCGCGGTGTTCCGCGCGCTCGTGTATCTGTTCGTACCGATCGACATGTTCCTTTTCACGGGCAGCACCTGGGGCCATGTGCACTCGGCCGCGAACTATCGCCCGGTCCTGATCGCGCGGCTCCTGCATCTGCCCGCCGCCAACGAGGTGTCGGTGCCGGTGCTCTTCGGCGTCGTGCTGGTGGCCTGCCTGGTGGCGGCGGCCGGCCGGCTCCCACGCGTCGCGGGATATACGGCCGCGCTGGGGTTCGGCTATTGGGCGATCCTCGCCATGTCGTATGGCAAGGTCGACCACGACCACCTCGCGCTGATGGTGGCGCTCTTCGTTCTGCCCACGATCGGCCACGTCGGCGGCAGCCGTACGGCACAGCCCGGGACGCCGGATACGGCGAAAGCCGAGGCGGCGGGGTGGGCGGTCCGGTGTGTGCAGATCGCAGTGGTAGCGACCTATTTCCTGTCGACCTACGCGAAGATCCGCTTTGGCGGCTGGGAGTGGCCGAACGGTGCCACCTTCCATTGGGCGATGAGCCGGCGCGGCACACCCGTGGGACAGTTCCTGGCGGATTTCCCCACACTGCTCCACCTGTCGCAGTGGGGGGTGCTGATCGCCGAGCTGCTATCGCCCGTCCTGCTGTTCCTGCGGGGGCGTGCGCTGCATGCCGGGGTCGTCTTCTTCCTCGGTTTCCACCTCATGACGTGGGTGACGATCGCGATCCACTTCCTGCCGCTTGTGGTGTGTCTGCTGGTGTTCCTGCCGTTGGAGCGGGTGCGGCTACGGGCGGCGATCGGCAGGAAGGGAGCAGGCGGGGGTGCCGCCGGGCAGAAGGTGGCGGTTGTTGGCGATCAGGCGGTAGATCCCGTGAGCTAGCCAGCGGAACGGCGGGACGCGCGTGATCGCGCCCAGCGGTGACCAGGGGAGCCCGGCCGCCAGGAGGAGTTTGGCCACGGCTTGGGCTCCGCCGTACGTGCGTCCGTCCGGCCGCACCCACAGCAGCTCGTATTCCGCGCGCTTCTGCGTGGTGCCGAGCGCGGCGAGATCGGCGAACTGCCACGCCGTGATCTCTGCGTCGACCCGCATGCGGCGCTTGATGAACGCGACCGATGTGGTGCAGAAGCTGCAGTCGCCGTCGTAGACGAGCACGGGCCTGTTCATACCTCCCATCCTGCCCTATCCGGGCGGGGGGCAAATCGTGCATTCAAACCGGGTAGTCGGTGGCGCCGGTTACCCTGCCTTTACCGACACCGCACGTTGCTAGGGAGATCTCGGTGACCTTGCCCAACGGCCTGCCCTCCGGCTCTTCGGCGTCCTCCGCCGAGATGGTGGGGCGCGTGCTCGGCACGCAGGCCGCGTCGCCACTGTCGTTCTGGGTGGGGCTCGAACCCGGCAAGGTCGTGCAACTCGACGACGTGGTGGTCACGCGGCGTGAGGTGCCTGGGCAGGGCGAGGTGCTCGTCGCCGGTGTCGTGACCAACGTGGAGGCCCGGCACGAGGGGGCGTCGTTCGACTCCGACGTGTTTCTGATCGCCGACGGGAAACTGCCCGCGGCGGTGGTGGAGAGCGCGGAGGTGCGGGTGACGCGGGTGGAGCCGGAGGTCTTCGTCCCACCGCTGCCGGGTTCGCCCGCTTATCGGGCTGAGAGTGCGGATCGGGATCAGGCGCTCTACTTCGACGTGATGGAAAACCGGGTGCCGATGGGGCTCGGGCGGGACGGCAAACCGCTCTATCTCAACTTCGACTTCCTGGACGGCACCAGAGGGGCACACGTCTCGATCTCCGGCGTGTCGGGTGTGGCGACGAAGACGTCGTTCGCCACCTTCCTGCTGTATTCCATCTTCACCTCGGGCGTGCTCAAGGTGGAGGCGGCGAACACCAAGGCGCTGATCTTCTCCGTCAAAGGCGAGGACCTGCTGTTCCTGGACCACGCGAACATCCGCATCGACGACAAGGCGCGCAGCGACTACGCCAAACTTGGCCTCCCTTCGCAGCCCTTCGGCAGTGTGCACGTGTTCGCCCCGCCCCGCCCCGGCGACCGGAACGCCGTGCCGCACGTCAGCGCCCGCACCCGGGATGTGAGCGCGTTCTATTGGACGCTGGCCGACTTCTGCCGGGACGAACTGCTCAGATATGTGTTCGCAGACGCGGAGGACGAACGCTCGCAATACACCATGCTCGTGGCTCAGGTCTCCGCCCGGCTGCGCACCGACGCGATCCGGACGGACGACGCGGGCGCGGTGCGTGTGGACAACGGCCCGCCGTGCCGTACATATGAGCAGCTCGTCGATCTTATCGAGGACCTGGTGACCGACGAGGACACCCGGGATCGGTGGGCGGGCCGGCAGGTGACGATGGGCACCATCAACGCCTTTCTCCGCAGGTTGCGCTCCTCGGTGCGTGGTCTGTCCCCGTTGATCCGCGGCGACCTGCCGCCGCGGCGCCCCCACTCCATCACCACCGCGGACGCTCAGGTGACGATCGTAGACCTGCACAACCTGCCGGAGCGCGCCCAGCGTTTCGTGGTCGGTGTCACGTTGCGTGGTGAGTTCGCCCGCAAGGAGAGCACGGGTACGGCACGGCCGCTGCTTTTCGTGGTCCTCGATGAGTTGAACAAGTACGCCCCGCGCGACGGCGACTCCCCGATCAAGGAGATCCTGCTCGACGTGGCCGAACGCGGCCGGTCGCTCGGGGTGATCCTGATCGGGGCCCAGCAGACGGCCTCGGAGGTCGAGCGGCGCATCGTCGCCAACTGCGCGGTGCGGGTCGCGGGCAGGCTCGACCCGGCCGAGGCGACGCGGTCGGAATACGGCTGGTTGACGTCGACGGCGCGGGAGCGGGCCACGATCGCCAAGCCTGGCACGATGTTCGTCGCGCAGCCGGAGATCCCGGTGCCCTTGGCCGTCGCCTTCCCCTTCCCGGCCTGGGCGACACGGCCCTCCGAGGCCGAACGCCCCCACAGCAACCCGATCACCGGCACGTCCGACGACCCGTTCGCGGGGCTTCCCGCCGATGACGACGTGCCTCCGTTCTAAACCCCTCATGCGGAGATGCGATGAAGATCCTGCACACGGCTGACTGGCATGTCGGCAAGGTGTTGAAAGGCCGCCCTCGCATGGACGAGCACCGTGCGGTGCTCGGGGAACTTGTGGAGAGGGTGTGGCACGAGGACGTCGACATGGTCATCGTCGCCGGTGACCTGTTCGACACCTCCTCCCCCACTCCCGAGGCGCAGTCGCTGGTCATGAGGACGCTGCTCGACCTGCACGAACAGGGCGAGCGGGACGTGGTGGTACTGGCGGGCAACCATGACAACGCCCACCTGTTCGATGCTTATCGGCCGGTGCTGGGGGCGTTGGGCATTCACGTGGTCGGGACGTTTCGCCGCCCCGATCAGGGGGGAGCGCTGGAGATTCAGGCGAGGTCGGGGGAGGATGTGCGCCTCGCGGTGCTTCCCTTTCTTTCCCAGCGTTATGTCGTGCGGGCCGCCGAGGCCCTCGGCGGCACCGCGGCCGAGCACAACCGGCTCTACGCCGACAGGTTCGCGCAGCTCACAGCCGCTTTGACGAAGGGGTTCGCGGGGGGCACGGTCAACCTGGTGACCTCGCACGGCACGATGCCGGGGGGCGCCTTCGGCGGAGGTGAGCGGGAGGCACAGTCCATTTTCTCGTACTACTTCGAGCCGACCGCCTTTCCCGTCTCCACGCAATACGCCGCGCTCGGGCATCTGCACCGCAGGCAGCAGATTCCCGGCCCATGCCCGATCTGGTACAGCGGGTCGCCGATCGCCGTGGACTTCGGCGAGGAGAACAACACGCCGGGCGCGCTGCTGATCGACGTCGAGCCGGACCGGCCGGCGCGGGTGACCGAGGTCATGCTGGCTCGTGCCGTACAGCTCAAGACCGTGCACGGCACGCTTGAGGAGTTGTCCGCGCTGCCCGACGACGGGGCATGGCTGCGTGTGATCGTCGAGGAGAAGCCACGCGCCGGACTCGCGGAGCTTGTCCGGGAGATCCTGCCGAACGCGCTGGACGTGCGGGTGGACGAGCGGTTCCGCCCGGTTTCGGCCACCCGTGCCAAAGGCACCACCCCTGGGGCCGCCCGCAGTCCCCGTGAGCTGTTCCGCGACTACCTGTCGGCGACCGGCAAGGACGACGACAGGGTGACGTCGCTGTTCGACCGCCTCTACGACGAGGAGACGAACTGATGCGCCCGCTACGGCTCCACCTGTCGAATTTTTGCAGCTTCCGCGAACCCACCACCGTCGACTTCGCCGGTGTCGATTACTTCGCCCTTGTCGGGCCGACCGGCGCCGGCAAGAGCACCGTCATCGATGCGATCTGCTTTGCGTTGTACGGCAGTGTGCCGCGATGGGAACGTGAGAACTACGTGGCCCCCGCACTCCCCCCGTCGGCCTCCGGCGGAGAGGTGGCGCTGGTCTTCGAGGCGGGCGGGCGGCGCTACGGCGTGGTTCGGGTGCTGCAACGGAACAAACGCGGCACGGTGGGCACGCGCGAGGCGCGCATCGAGGAGCTCAGCGCCAAGGTGCCGGAGAGCGCCGAGCTCGGCGACCTGCTGAGCGCGTCGGTGCGGCCCCTGGGGCAGGGGGACGAGGTCACCGGGGCGGTCGAGCGCATCACGGGCCTGCCGTACAAGTTCTTCAAACAGTGCGTCGTGCTGCCGCAAGGAAGGTTCGCCGACTTCCTGCACGCCTCCAAGAGTGCACGGCAGGACCTGCTGGTGCAGCTCCTCGGCGCGGAGATCTACGGCCGCATCGGCACGCGGGCCGGGCAGGAGGAGCGTGCCGCGCGGCAGCGCGCGGGTTTCGTACGCGAGGAGCTTGGCAAGATCCGAGGAGCCGACGAGGATACCGAGCGTGCGGCGGTGGCACGCCTGTCGGCACTGCAGGAGCTCGGCGTGCGGGTGGGACGCGACGTGGCGGCGCTGCGCTCGCGCGACGAGGAGCTGCGGCGGCTGCGCGACGAACGGAACGCGGCGGACGAACGCCTTGCGACCCTCACCGCCCTCGCCATGCCCGCCGATGTGCCGACATTGGCTGACTCCATGAGGTCTGCACGTCAGGCTGCGGCCGAGAAGGAACAGGAGATCTCGGACCTCGAGCTCGCCGAGCGGGCCGCCGAGGAAAAACTGTCGGAGCTGCCCGACAGAATCAGCCTGGTGCAGAACCTGGAGCTGCTCCACAAGCAGGAGCACGCCGCCGCCGATCTCGCGTCCGCGCAGGCCAAGGCCGCCGCGACGGCCGACGAGGTCGCCGTGCTCGCCTCCCGCCTCAACGAAGCCGAGGCCGAGGTCGCAGCCGCCGACGCCGAGCGCGAGCGGGTGCGCGACACCCACGCCGCGGTCGAGATCGCGCGGCGGCTTCGCGTCGGTGAGCCGTGCCCGACCTGCCTGCACACCGTCGGCGAGTTGCCCCACCACCCGCCGCCCACCGGGCTCCACACCGCCGACCGGGCCCTCGCCGGCGCCCGCGACAGACGTGCCCAGGCCGACAAGGCCCACCGCGCGGTGCAGTTCGAGTCGCTCAAGCTCCAGCAGCAGGTCACCACCCTCACAGAAAACCTCACGACCCTCCCGGCGCCCGCCATCACCGACAAGACACGGCTCCACCGGATGATCGAGGAGGCCACCGCCGCCGAGGAGCACGCCAAGCGGGCCCGCGGCGCCACCCGCACCTCCCGCGCCGCCCACGCCGCCGCCCTCAAACGGGTCGACGAGCTCACCGCCCTCGCCGAGCGGGCCTGGCACACTTTGTCGGCCGCCCGCGACTCCGTGGTCGCCGCCGGGGTGCCCACCCTTCCCGCAGGTGACCTCGCCGACGCCTGGACCACCCTGCTGACCTGGCGAGACGGCGCGGCAGCCGCACAACGCGAGGTCCTGGCCGCGCTCACCGGCCGGCTCACCGAGGCTACGCGTGCCCTTTCCTCGGAGCGTTCCGCGCTCGTCGAGACGATCCGCGGCCACGACGTCGCCGTCCCCGACGGCGCCGACGCCACCACGCTCCATGAGGCCGCCGTCATGGCGACCGCCGTCGCCGCCGGTGAGCTTGAGCGGATCCGGCGCGACCGCGATCGGGCCGCCGGTCTTGCCGCCGAGGCCGCCGCGCTCGACGAGCAGGCCCAGGTCGCCCACGAGCTGGCGCAGATGCTGCGTGCCAACAACTTCGAGACGTGGCTCTGCTCCGAGGCGCTCGATGTGCTGCTGACCTCGGCCTCGGCCACTCTGCGCGACCTGTCCGACGGCCAGTTCGAGCTCGCGCTCAACGACAAACACGACATCGAGGTGATCGACCACCGTGAGGCGGGGCTGGCGCGCAGCGTGCGCACCCTGTCCGGCGGCGAGACCTTCCAGGCCGCCCTGGCTCTGGCCCTCGCCCTGTCCGACCAGGTCGCCGGCATGGCTGCGGCGTCCGCGCGCAGCCTCGACTCGATCTTCCTCGACGAGGGGTTCGGCACGCTCGACCCCGCCACCCTCGACACCGTCGCCATCACCCTCGAGCGCCTCGCCGCCGGCCGCGACCGCATGGTCGGGCTCGTCACCCACGTGCCCGCCCTCGCCGAGCGGGTGCCGGTGCGGTTCGAGATCAGCAAGGACGAGAGCGGCTCGAAACTGCGTGTGCTGACCGCATAAGGATGGAAAACCGATGACTGTCACCAGCCTCCCCACCACCGGGCTTTCCATCGACCCCTGGGACCCCGGCTACGGCGCAGCCGTCTCGGCCGAAGCCCTCAGCGAGATCGACGCCAGATCCTCCGCCGAGCTCGACCTCGACCGCGAGTCGCCCGCCGAGCAGTGGCGGCCCCTGTCCCCCGCGGACGGGGCCGCCGCCCCCGAAGTGCTGCTTGTCGCCGACGGCGTGCGCCGCATCGACGCCCGCGTCTGGGTGCACGACCACGAAGCCGCCATGTCGGCGCCCGGCATCGCCGCGTCCTACGCCGCCGGGGTCGTGCGCTGCACCCCTGGCGGCCCGGCCACCCTGGCCGCCGCCGACGTCCGCCGCGCCGTCTTCAGCCCCTCTCCCGCCACGCCCACCGTGCACACCCCCCACGGCTCCTACCCCGCCCGCGTCACCGCCGACGCCACCATGGAGCAGCTCTCCCTCGCGCTCCAGCAGCAGCTCACCGAGCTCGAAATCGCCCTCGCCACCGCCTGCCGCGCCGACCACGACGGTCAGGACCTCCTCCTCGTCGACGGCCCCCTGCGCGGCCGCAGCCACCTCCCGCGCACGATCGGCTACATCAAGACCCACCACACCGCCTATCTCCCCCCGCCCCAGGCCGCCGTCGTCACCGCCCTGCGTCCCGGTCAGCGCACCCCCGTCTTCCTCATGGGCACGAGCTGGCGCCGCCACGCGTGGTATCTCCGCCTGCCCGGCACCCACACCACCCACTGGTCCGGCATCGCCCGCTGCGAAGCCGGCGCCGATCTCACCATCACCGAGGTCACCGCCCTGGCCGACGCCACCGCCCTTGTGCTCCCCACCCTCGCGGGCGTCGACTACAAAGACCCGCGCGCACCCCAGAACCTCGTTCCGATCGGCGGCCTCGAAAAACACCTCCGCCACCGCCTCGGCGACCCCCGCCTCCTCTACCGCGCCCTCCGCAGCGCGGCCACCTGAGGTCGTCTCTATCAAATGGGGATAATTTCCCGCGGCGAGTGATAAACACGTGACCCGCTAATGCACCGCCGCGCGGGAAGCTTCTTTTGGCTAATATACGGGTGAATCGCGACCGTGCGACCATGGGCGGGGGTGGCGCGGCGTGGTCCGCCGGCGCAGCAGGGCAAGCCGTTGGGTGTTGCTGTTTTTCGCCGTCGCGGGCGCGGCGCTTCTCGTGTGGGTGGCCACGGCCGTCCTCGGCGGCGGAACCGACGCCGGCAACGAGGTCGCCGGAATCGCCTCGGCGGTCTTCGCCTCGGTGGCATTGTTCCTGCAGGTGCAAAACTCACTTTCGCCGCCGCGTCCGAATGTGACCGAAACACAGTCCCAGCTGGATTCCGCGGCGCGTGTTCTGGCTTTACGGGTGCAGGGGGTCAGCCGGCAGGAAGAAAGGCACTGGCGCATCGGTGATCCTTACCCTCTGCGCGTCAGCTGGCACGCCGCGGCCGGGGACGTGATCGATCGCTGGGAGAACATCCGCGCCGGCGACGGCAGTCCTCTGCCCTGGCCGCGGACTTTCCCGACATCAGCCGCGTCTACCGGAGCGTTCCGACGGGCCGCCTGGTCATCATGGGCCGGGCCGGGGCGGGGAAGAGCGTGCTCGCCCACCGGCTGATCCTGGAGTCCCTCAACGCCCAGGCCGATCCGCCTCGGGTGCCCGTGCCGTTCAGCCTCGGCACGTGGGATCCCCATCGCACCGATCTCCACAGCTGGCTGGCGGACCGGCTCATCGGCGACTATGCCTTCCTCGACGAGGAGACCGCCGAGGGGACCACGCTCGCCAGACTCCTGCTGGAGGCCGGCCGGATCCTTCCGGTTCTGGATGGCTTCGAGGGAATCCGGCAACAACACCGTGAGGCGGCGATCAGTGAGATCAGCCGTTTTGACGGCCCGCTGATCCTCACCACCCGGCCCGCGGAATTCATCACCGCGGTCCACGCCGGGAGAACGCTCAGCAAAGCCGCTGTCATCGAACTCGAAGACCTCACTTTCGACCGGGTCCAAAGCTACTTACAGGCCGTTACGAGCAAGGCCCGCGCCGCCCAATGGGAATCGACCTTCGCATATATGCGGGCCAATCCCGGCGACCCCGCCTGCCGGAACCTCGCGGCGGTTCTGGCCACACCGCTGCTCGTCATGCTCGCCCGCACCGTTTACCACGACACTCCGCACAACAATCCCACGGACCTGATCGACGGCGACCGATTCCCCACCCAGGCCGCCCTCGAAGAACACCTTTTCGGCGCCTACCTCGCCACCCTCTACGATCCACGCCGCAAAACCGGAACCGGCCCCTGGACGGAGCAGCAAGCGCGGCGCTGGCTCGGCCATCTCGCCGACCACCTCACCCGCCTCAACACACAAGACCTCACATGGTGGCATCTCGGCGCCACCCTCCCCCGGCTCACCCGCATCCTCGTCACGGGCCTCGTGGGACTGCCTCTGGGGGCCATCGCAGGGGTGCTGGGCTATGTCATCGCCGATTACCTGTCCGGGACGACCATTGACCGCGGGCAACTCGGCCAGGGATTGCTGGAAATGGGCACCGGCCTTGTCGCGGGCCTGGTGTCCGGACTCGTCAACGAAATGCGGACCGCACGCGGACGCGCCCCGGAACGACTTCGCCTGCGCACAACCCGATGGCCCGGCTCCATACCGGCGCGAGCCCTGCACGGACTCGGCACCGAACTCGCCGTCGGCCTATCCGTGGGAATCCTGTTCTCGGTCGCCTCGTGGCTCGTGTACGGCTTCGCCTTCGACTTCTCACATCCCTCGGCCGCACTCTTCGTGCAGGCGTTCGTGCCGTCACTGACCACACTGCTCGGCGGCACCGGTGTGCCCGTCTACCTCGCGGCCGGCCTGCTCCTAGGCCTTCTGGTGGGAATCTCGTATGCGCTCGTGAACCTCATAGTCTGTCTCTTCAGCGGGCCCACCGACCAGAGCTCCGCCGTCAGCACCTGGGAACTCCTGCACACGGACCGCGCGGTCACACTCTTCCGGGCCGGCATGGTCGGGTTCGTGGTGTGGCTGGTGAACTTGATCCTGGTGGGAAGCCAATACGGAGAACTCCTGGGCGGCGCGTTCATCCGGCAAGGTGTCCTGTACGGCACCTTGTATGGATCGTTCGCGGCGTTGACACGGTTGTTCCTCTCGGCATGGGGCGGCTGGCTCATCTTCGCCCGTCTGTGGCTCCCGCTCACCGGCCGTCTGCCTTGGCGACCGAGGCGATTCCTCGACGACGCCTACGAACGCGGCGTACTCCGCCAGACAGGCGCGGTCTACCAGTTCCGCCACGCCAGCTTCCGCGACCACCTCGTAGGCCACCACCGCGCCGGACGCCCCCCGAAGGACCTCTAGGCCGCGACGGACATGCGCACGCGCAATGCCCGGTCGACTCAACTCAGCCCTCGGAGCTCAACAGCATTCATATCCGAGGATATTCTCCACTATCACTATTCTGACCTAGTGCAGATAAGTGAAGCGACGTCGTGGCGTCGACGACAGTCGATTCCACAGACTGCGGTCTCAAGACATGCGTTAACGACAGTCGCATTCGACCTGAGCCGGGGGTTACATTAAAACGTAGCGCGCCCGACCACAACAGGCGGGCACTGCGAAACGCCACCAAGGCAACCTGCCAAAGAAAGGCCTGCGACACACGCAGCAAGCCAAAAATACCGAAATTGTCGCAACTCGCCAATCATCGGGACTCGCCCTCCTCATGACACACCCGCATCCTCAACCCTCCCCCGCCCCGCAACCATCCCCTGCAAAACCACACGAAAGCCCCAAGCCACCAAAAAAGCCTACAAATCCACAGTCCCCACCCCTACCTCCCGTCGCCCCTGGGTACCAAGGAGTCAACTTCGAGTACTCAGGCATCGACCCCGAACAAATGGACGCCCTCGAACGCGAACTCACCCGCGCCGGCGACACCATAGGCCGTAACGAGCCCCGAATACGCCGCCTCCTCCAGCAACTCGACCTCGACACCTCCGCCTTGAACACCCTGCGCGAAACCCAAGGCTGGATCACCACCACCCGCCCCAACCTCCGCCGCCGCAGCGAAACCATCCGAAGCCAGCACACAGAATGGAGCACCACCCCCACCGGCCCAACCGGCCTGAGCGACTTCGACGAGGCGGTGTACGGCAAAGCCTCCCAAAACCCCGACGTCTACTCGGCGCTGGTCAAACTTGCCGACGCCCAGAAAACCCACAAGCTCGACCCGAAAACCGCAGCCGAGCTGGAAAAACGCACCGGAGACAAGACCTTCACCGCCGCCCTGCTCAACGCCATGGGCGGAGCCCAGTTCCGCACCCTCATGGTGTTCGCCATGCAGGGCCCGCGAAACGCGGACAAGACCCGCCTGCGCGACGCCCTCGCCAAAACCCTCGCCACCGCCAGCCCCCACCTCGGCGAACCCTGGCGCAAGGACCTCACCACCTTCAACGGCTTCACCCCCAAACAACGCGCAAACGCCCAGAGCATCGCCCAGGCACTCCTCACCGGCGGCCCCTTCGACACCGCCTTCCTCACATCGGTCGCCACAAAACTCAACGACTGGGACCGCAAACAACCCCGCGGCTCGACCATAGGCCTCATCCCCCAGATGGACGTGCCCCACATCGACCCAATGGTGACCGTCATGAAGGCACTCAGCCGCGATCCGGAGGCCGCTCAAGACTTTTTCGCCAAGGATCAGACAGCTCTCAAACACTTCCTGATCGAGCGGCCTATGGGCGACCAGGGCAAGGCTCTTGGCGTGGTGTTGGAGCTCGCCACACTTAAGTTCCGTGACCACGACGGCACGCCGCAGGCCCCTTCCAGAGGCTTCATCTCGGCCAAGCTCGCCTCGGAGCTTGTGCATCTTGAAGGCGCCAGAATAAGAACGGGCGAGCCGCCATCCTCACATCTGCAAACGGACACCCTCGGCAAGATTCTCGCCGGCTATATCAGCGATCTGAACTGGTCGGCGTCGGCACTTGATGTGCCCGATAAACCGCAGGTCATCAGCGCGGACGATCCGACCGGCCCTCAAGTGGATCCATGGGGAGCACAGTTCGCCAAGTTCAACCTCGAACTGATCCTCAAGGAAGTCGCCGTCGAACCTAAAGCTTTCGGCACTGTCATACTCGCACAACGGGAGTATTCCAATTGGCTTCTGAATAATGGGGCTATGAAATACACCAAGGACAAAAATCTCGAATCGCTTCTTACCAATGCCAACATGGCCGGAGCGGGCTTCGGATTGATTACGAACGCGGCCGGCGTCGCACGCATCGAGGACGCCAAAAACCTCGACGAGACGCGAAAGCGGAACATCAAGCTTATTATGGCGGCAATCAATACAGGTTTTGCCGTGACCGCGACGGCGCCGGCCTGGATGGTCACAGGGCAGGTCATCTCAGCCTGGTCGGGTATGGCCGAGGAACTCGTCGGCCAGGAGGAAGAGAATAAAGCGCGCATAGAGGAGAACGCGAAGGTCGATCACAATAGGGTCATGTTCCGCGACCTCACAGCATCCGCGCTGCTTCGCCACGGCATGCTGGGCTCCGCGGATCCTCCTACCGCTCCTCATCCGTGGGCTTCCCTAGAGGGCCTGAAGAAGGAAGACGAGCCTCGCCAGAACCCCAACAACTTCATCAAGGATGACGGCAAGACGCTCATGACCAGGGAGGAGATGCACGACAAGGCAGCCTCCAACAGCACAGATTCCTCACGACGAGAGTGGGCATACCGCAGGTGGCTGCTCAGAGGACTGTCGGGCCCTCTATGGCGAAGCGTGGACCGCGAAATGCAGCTAGGATTCTCCGAATCATTTCCCAAGCTTGGCCCATCATGAAGAAGACGATCCAAACCACATTCTTGACCTGTGCACTCCTAATGCTGGTCGCCTGCCAAGGCGACGATGGCAGCACCTTCACAGCCGTCGATCGATCTCCTCTCCCCACAGAAGCCGCACCGCCTTACATTTGCGAGCATATTCCACAGAGAGCAGTGGAACTCTTGATCGGGCAATCCGATCCATTGACCAGCGGTGGCTTCGGGCCAAAGACAGCTGAGAGCGTGGGAGTAGGATCCTGCTCGGCCTATAGACGGGAAGGGGATAGGCAAAAGGTTCTACAGGTTGTCCTCACGGCCAACGCGTCCCCCGACCGAGTTAAAGACGGCCTCGCCTCCGGAGGCACACCACTACCGGAGATGCTTCCCAATTCCACGGGTTTTTACCGTAAAACCGAAGAGTCACTGGGTTATGCAATGCTAGTGCGTGGCGAGAAAATGCTGGCCATCGCACAGCTGGCACCTGTCCAGGGTCGTGACGGCGTTGCCGACGTGCTGGCGCTAATGAAACTGATCGCACCAAGGATGTTGTCTGCCTCGTCGTCTCCCGTGTCCGAGGGGAGTTGATTATGGCCGGGCTGGTGCCTAATCCCCTCTATCAAGCCCTGGGGGACGCGCTGAGGGCGGTTGAGCCGTTGGCGGAGGAGTTGTGGAATGACTTTGACAGGCCGTGCCGTACCTTCCAGTCCGGCAAGGTGTGGACTGGGCCGGCGGCTAAGCGGTTTGAGGTGGAGTTTGTCGCTCATCGGGCGAGGGTGCGGGCGTCTAGTGACAGGGTTGTGGCTGAGCTCAGGCGGGTGCTGGCGAGGACTCCTGCGCGGGTGAGCGAAGAGGAGGCCAGGGCGATCGCCACGCGATACGGGTTGCGTTGATCGATGGGGTCATGCGGTGAGGCGGTGGGCCAGGTCGGTGAGGTGGATGCCTTTGAGGTGGGGGGTCAGGACGCCGGCCAGGGGGTTTAGGTGGGAGCGCCAGGTTTCGGGGATGGTTTCCAGGCCGTGGGTGGCCCCGCAGAGGGCGCCGACCATGGCGGGCATGCTGTCGGACTGGCGGGAGATCAGGGCCGCGGCCATGACGGCGGTGGGGAGGTCGCCTTGGGCCAGGTGGGTGAGGGCGAAGGCGACGGGGAGGGTTTCTGGGGCGATGCCGCCGTGGCTGTAGGTGGCGGGGCTGAGGGTGGTGATGAGGGCGGGGACGGCTTCGAAGGGGGAGGTGGCGGTGGTGCGGATGTGGGCGGCGCGGGCCAGGTTGCGGGCCAGCCAGCTGCCTGAGGGGACGGTCGCGGTGGCGGCGGCCAGGGCTTCGGGGAGGGGGGTGCCGGCGACCAGGCGGGCGATGGCGTCGGCCATGGCTTGGGCGGCCCAGATGCCGTCCTCGGCATGGGTGATCTGGGCGTAGTGGCCGGCTACCTCGGCGGCTCGGGCGGGGGCGCCGGCGTAGTGGATGCCGATGCTGACGGCGGCGGGGACGGCGCTGTCGGTGTAGTGGGCGGGGTTGTCGGTGCCGGTCGCGGGGGGTTCCAGGCCGTGGGCGGCGTTGAGGGTGGCGGAGCGTTCGGCGATGCCGGTCCACACGTCGGGGGCGTCGATCATGTGCTCACGCCAGCGGGCGAACAGGGCGCCCGGGCTGTGGTCGGGTGATCGGAGGAGGATCAGGGCGGCGACGGCGGCGGTTTCTGCGTCGTCGGTGGGGCTGAGGGGGATGTCGTCTCCGGCGCCCAGGGTGAAGGGGAGCAGGGGGCGGGAGACGCGCTGTTCGTCGAGGTCGGCGGTGAGGCGCCAGCCGGTGGCGCGGGCCCAGCCGGAGCGGGCTCGGCGGTGGAACTGCGCCGGCAGTCCGACGGCGTCGCCGAGGGCGAGGCCGAGCAGCGCCCCGGCCGCGTAGGGCTGTCGGTCAGTGCGCATCGGTTTGCACCCCTCTTTCGCTGCTTGTGCTGGATGCGGCTCTGGCCTGGGATGCGGTTCTGGTTCCGGATGCGGCTCTGGCCTGGGATGCGGCTCTGGTTCCGGAGGCACCTCCGTCCATGGGGGCAGCCTCTCCGTCCGAGGTCACACCTCTGTCCGAGGAGGCAGGCCCTCCGTCCGGCATCGCGCCCCTCTCCGAAGACACCGCTCTTCCCCTCGACGCCGCGTACAACGCGTCCGCCAGCTCGACAAGGTCCGTGCCCGCCGTGCTCGCGATGCAGCGCCCCGTGACCTGCCTGACCTGGTGCCGCCACTTCTCCGGGATCGCCGCGGCACCGTGCAGGGCACCCGCCATGGCGCCCGTCATGGCGGCAATGGTGTCGGAGTCCCGCCCGATGTTGACCCCGCCAAGCACAACCTCCTCAAACTCCCCCTTGTACGCCGCGAACAGCCCAAAGGCGAGCGCGACGGCTTCGGGAGCGACGTCGGCCCACGGGTAATGGAAAAGCGGGATCTTCGCATAAAGCGCGTCTTCCGCCTCCGCTGGAGTGCGGGCGCCGGCGACCAGGTCGAGAGCGCGGTTGACCAGGCGGTAGGACCACCCGTCCGATGGGAGGGCGGCGACGCCGGCCGCGAGGACCTGCTTGTAGGCGGAAGGGCCGGAAGCGGTCATGGCCACGGCGACCGCGGCGGCCACGGCCTGGGCGCAGTGGACGCCGTCGCGGGCGTGGCTGATGGAGGCGTCGACGGCGGCGAGGCGGGCGGCTTCGACGGGGTCGCCGGGGCACAGCATGCCGGCGGGGGCGACGCGCATGGCGGCGCCGTCGCTCCACATCTCGTAGCTGTCGGCGCCGCTCACGGGAGGCCGGAGGCCGGCGCGGAGGTTGGCGATGGCCACCATTTCGCTGAATCCGGCGCCGTAGAAGCCGCCCTGCTGGGCGGCGACGGTCTCAAGCCAGAGTTCGGCGACGTCGTCGGCGGTGATGGCGGTGCCGTAGCGGAGCAGGCCCTGGGCGCAGAGCACCGCGTATTCGGTGTCGTCGGTGCCGGCGGCGTCGTCGCTGAGGAAGCCGGTGACTCGGCCGAAGCTCGCGCGGATCGCCGCCTGGGTCATGCCTTCTGTGGGCGCGCCGAGGGCGTCTCCGGCCGCCAGCCCGAGGAGTGCGCCCCGGCACCGGTCTCGTGTCGTCACTCGGTCTCCAGAGTTGCATCGTTTTGCACGATGCTACGGCAGCCTCGCGACCCGGCACACCACCCGGTCCCGGTGCCCGGCGAGGTGGGCTTCGCCGTACCTCTCTTCTGCTCTGCTACTGTGAGCTGGTAAAACTCCCTCTGGTCAGATCTCAGGCGACGAGCCTCCACTCGTACGGCGAAGCCGGAGCGGCCCGGCGAGCGGCGCCGGCCTCGGAGACGTGATTGTTACCACCCCCCTTCTTGACCTGGGCTGGAAGTCCATCCCAAGCTGAGAGTCCCAATAGCATGCAAAACGATTTGCACCCGACCCCGTTGGAGCGACCTTGACGCACGTGGATCGACGTCCCGACATCGCCGCCGTGGCCGCCGCGGCGGGTGTCAGCGTGACCACGGTGTCGCACGTGCTGAGTGGCCGCAGGCCGGTCAGCGACGCGACGCGGGCGAAGGTCGAGGCGGTGATCGAGCGGCTCGGCTATCGGCCCAATCCGTCGGCGCGCAGCCTGCGCACGGACCGCAGCGAGTCGGTGGCGCTGATCGTGCCCGACATCACCAACCCGTTCTATCCGGCGGTGGCCGCGGGGTTGCAGGATGTGCTGCTCGGCCAGGGCTACCTGCTGTCGGTGAACGACGCGGCGCTGCCGAGCCGCGCGTTGCGCGAGGTCGTGCGGCATGTGCTGGCGCGGCGGGTGGACGGGATCGTGCTCGCGTCGTATGGCGCGACCGACGACGACATCGCCGAGATCGCGCGTTCGGGCACCAAGCTTGTCCGGCTGGGCGGGCGTTTCCGGGCGGAGTTCGGTGACGTGGTCCGGGCCGACGACGTCGGCGGGATGCACGATGTGGTGAGCCACCTGATCGAGCGGGGTTATGCGCGGATCGCGTTCGTCAACGGGGAGCGTGACGCGCACCCGAGCCGGATCCGGCTGGAGGGCTATGAGCGCGCGATGCGCGAGGCCGGCCGGGAGATCGATCCGGAGCTGATCGTTTCGACCACGTTCACCCGGGCGGGCGGGGTGGAGGGCGCGACCACGCTGCTGGAGCGCTCCACATCCCGGCCCGACGCGATCGTGTGCGGCAACGATCTGATCGCCGTCGGCGTGCTCGACGTCACGAGGAGGCTGGGCTTGTCGGTGCCGGGCGATCTGGCGATCACCGGTTACGACGACATCGAGGCCGCCTCCCTCGTCACCCCCGCACTGACCACCGTGCACAACCCGGCCAGGGAGATCGGCCGCACCTGTGCCCGCATGCTGCTTGACCGTCTGGCCGGCGACTACGACGACGTGGCCCGTGAGGTGGTCCTCGCCCACCGGCTGATCGTCCGCGAGTCGTCTTAAGCACCACCAGCACCACCGCACCGAAGGAGAACCCCTTGTCCCCCAACCTCGCCCGCCGCGACCTGCTGAAACTGGGTGGCGGCGCACTGGCCGCGAGCTGGGTGCTCGCCGCGTGCGGCTCGTCGGACTCCTCGTCCGGGTCCTCCTCCGGCGGCGCCGCCGACCCCAAGAACGTGACGTACTGGGCGGCGTTCGCGACGCCGGAAGGCCAGAAATACTTCCAGCAGCACTTCGTCGACGCGTTCAACAAGAGCCAGAAGAACGTCAGCGTCAAGATGGACGTCAAGCAGCTCATGACGCTCGGGCAGCTCACCAACACCGCGGTCGCGGCGGGCAAGGGCGCCGACGTGGTTTACGCCGACGGCCCTTCGGCGGCGTTGTCGTTCGCCAAGAGCAGCAAGACGGTGGCGCTCGACGAGTACGCGACGAAGTACAAGTGGCAGGACAAGCTTCTCCCCTGGGCTTACGACGTCAGCAAGGTGGACGGGAAGCTCTATTCGGTGCCGGTCGGATACGGCTCGCTCGTGCTCTACTACAACCCGGAGACCTTCACCAAGAACGGGTGGAAGGTGCCGACGACGCTCGCCGAGTTCGAGAAGGTGTGCGCGGAGGCCAAGAGCAAGGGCATGATCCCGGTCGGGGCGGGCAACAGCGGCTACAAGGCGCAGACGGAGTGGTATCTCACCTGTGTCCTCAACGCGGCTGTCGGCCCGAAGGCGCTGCACGAGGCGCTGACCGGTGCCCGCAAGTGGGACGACAAGGTCTTCGTGGACGCGATCACGCTGGTCAAGTCGTGGATCGACAAGGGCTGGTGGGGCGGCAGCGCCGACCGTTACTTCACCAACACCGACACCGACATGTTCACCGGTCTCGCCAACGGCAAGGTCGCGATGTACATGTCCGGCACGTGGAGCTTCGACTCGGCCGACACGTTCTTCACCGATGGTAAGAAGTGGGACTGGGCACCGCTGCCGTCCCTCAGCGACGCGGTGCCGGCGGGCGTCTACCCGCTGGCCATCGGCACGACGCTGTCGGTCAACGCCAAGTCGGAGGCCCCGGCCGCCGCCGCGGAGTTCATCGACTACATGATCGCCGACCCGTCGCGGATGCTGGGCATGCTCGCCGCCACCGGCACGAACCCCGCCCCGCTCAAGATCGACCCGAGTGCATACCCCGCCGAGGTCGACGAGCGTGTGGCGCGGCTCTACAAGGCCATCCCCGAAACCAAGAACCTCGGCTACGCGAGCTGGAGCTTCGTGCCGCCGAAGACCGACACCTACCTCTACACCGAGTTCGACAAGGTCGTCACCGGGGGCATGTCGCCGGCGGACTTCTGCGCCGGCCTGCAGAAGGCGTTCGCCGAGGAGCTGGCCTCGGGCTCGGTGCCCAAGCCGTTCACCCCCGAAGCCTGATCTCTCGCTTATGATCAAGACTTCTGCGCGGCCTCCCGCGCGCCGGCGCCGCCGCGTCGCGCGCGGGAAGCTGACGGCCTGGTTGTTCATCGCCCCGCTGCTGATCGTCAACGTGCTGGTGATCGCCGGGCCGGGTCTGATGTCGGTCTACTACTCGTTCACCGACTGGGACGGGCTCGACCAGGCCGATTTCGTGTGGTTCTCGAACTACACCGACCTCATCGGCGATCCCGACTTCCGCCGCGCCCTGCTGCACAACCTGCTGTGGACGGTGTTCTTCCTGGTCGTACCGATGTCGATGGGTCTTCTTGGCGCGTTCCTGCTCTCGCGGATCCGGCGGGGGCAACTGCTGTTCCGGGTGCTCTTCTTCATTCCGTACGTCATAGCCACCGTGGTCTCGGCCACCGTGTGGCGGCAGATCCTCAGCCCCACCAGCGGCATCGGCCCGGCTCTGTCCAACCTGGGCATTCCACTGCTCGACGACGTCAACTTCCTGGGCGACGGGGACATCGCGCTCGGGGCGGTCGCGTTCATCAACAACTGGCAGTGGTGGGGCTTCCTGGTCGTGATCTTCCTGGCGGCCATGCAGGGCATCGAGCCCTCGCTCTACGAGGCCGCCCGCATGGACGGAGCCGGCGCGTGGCGTGAGTTCTGGAACATCACACTGCCGTCGATCCGCCCGACCTTCATGTTCCTGTCGCTGATGACGGTCATCTGGTCGTTCCTGGTGTTCGACTATGTCTACATCCTCACCCAGGGTGGCCCCGCCGGCTCGACGGACGTGCTCAGCACCGTCATGTACCGCGCGGCCTTCAGTGAGCAGCAGGCCGGCTACGCCTCGGCCATCGGCGTGATGCTGGCCCTGATCAGCGCCGGAACCGTCTGCGGATACCTTTACCTTCGCCGCCGCCTGCGGTGGGACATATGAGGTGCACTCCATGACCGCCGTACCCGCACTCGACCGCGGCCGCCCCCGGTCCCACGCCAAACGCCGAGGCTCCCGCCGTACGGCGAAGCATCCGGTCGCCTATCTGATCCTGTCGATCCTGGCGCTCTATGCGATCGGGCCGATGGTCGTGTTTGTGCTGGCCTCGCTCAAGACGCCGAGCGAGATCAGCGAGAGCCCGCTCGGGTTGCCCGGGGAGTTCCGGTGGGACAACTTCGCCACCGCGTGGGTCGAGGCCAACATGGGCGCGGGGCTCATGAACAGCGTCGTCATCGCGGTGTCCACGGCGGTCGGGGTGTGCGTCATCGCGGGATGCGCGGCCTATGCGCTAACTCGGCTGGACCTGCCGAAGCCCGGGGTGTTCATCCTGTATCTGCTGGTCGCCAGTTCGTTGCCGATCCAGCTGTTCCTTGTGCCGTTGTTGTCGCTGTGGACGAAAATCGGGCTTTATGACAGCCGGTTCGGGTTGATCGTCATCTATTGGGCGATCTACAGTCCGTTCGCCACGCTGTTGATCAGGTCCTTCCTCATCGCCGTGCCCAAGGAATATGAGGCCGCCGCCCGCATTGACGGCGCGGGCGAGATCAGGGTCTTCACCCGGATCGTGTTCCCCCTCGTCTGGCCCGGCATCCTGACCGCGGGCCTCGTCGCGGGCCTTCAGGCGTACAACGAGTTCCTCCTGGCCGTGACCTTCATCCAGGACAGCGAGAACCTGCCTGCCTCCATCTCGCTTTACTCCTTCCAGCAGGGCTTCTCCCCGAACTGGGCCCTCGTCAGCGCCGCCGGCCTGATCATGGTCCTCCCGGTCCTGGCCCTGTTCATCGCCCTCCAACGCCGCTTCGTCGAGGGCTACACCTCCTCGGGAATGTCGGGGTAGATCGCTAAAAACGGGTGCCGATCGGGTACAGGGTGCCGCCGGTGGCGGTGATCTTGTTGTGGATGGCCTGGTTTTGGGTGAGGGCGGTGTTGACGGCTTCCAGGTCTTCCGGGGGTGAGGTGCGGAGGAGGGAGAGGAGGAAGGCTTCGGGTTCGGCGGGGAGGGCCAGGTTGGGGGTTTTTATGTGGGTGGTGTTGACGGGGTAGAAGAGGATGACGCCGCTTTGGCCGAGGTCGTCGGTGGTGAAGTCGGCGAGGATGTCGGCGGTCAGGTCGGCGGCCACGCTCCCGGGGATGAATACGTTAAGCCACGGGTGCGGATGGTGCCATTCTCCGGTGTCGCGGAGAAATGCCGCACCAGAGGCCATGCGGTGGAGAAACTCCCCATAAGCAAGGTCTTCGAATTCCTCACCGGGGGCGCCGGGAAGATGGTGAAGGCCGTCAAGGAGAGCGGCGTCGTCGGGGCGGCGGCCGGACGCGTGATAGGCGACGGCTTCCAATAAGTAGCCCCATCCCTCAAGCGTGGGGATGACCTGACCCTGGACGAAGTCGAAGGGGCCTTCGGCGATCAGGCGGCGCTGGTCGGCGGCCAGGGTGTGCAGGTCGGGGTAAACGAGTTTGCACCGGCGGGCGAAAGCGGGCGCGGGGATAAGGCGCACGGTGGCGGAGACGATGATGCCGTGGTCACCGTGGCCCGCGCGCACGGCGTCGAACAGCTCGCGGTTCGACTCGGGGCCGCACCTTGTGACCGTGCCCCCCGGGGTGGCCACGTCGAGCGAGAGCACATGGTCGGTCTGGGCGCCGTGGCGATGGCTCGTGCCGCCGAGGCCGCCCGCGGACAGGGTGCCGCCGACGGTGATTTCGAGGTAGTCGGTGAGGACCGGCGGGGTCAGGCCCAGCGGGAGGGTGGCGGCGAGCACGTGGCTCCAGAGCGCGCCGGCGTCGACGGTGACCCGGTCGCCGGCCACGGCGTGGACGCGGCGCAGCGCGGTCATATCGATCACGAGGCCGCCCTGCACCTGGGCGCCGCCGTGGGTGGCGTGTCCGGCGCCACGCGCCCGGGCGGGGATCCCGGCGCGGGCGGCGAAGCGGAGGGCGTGGGCGACGTCGGCGGCCGAGCCGGGCCGCAGGACGGCGGCGGGGATGCGGTGCACGATGTGACCGAAGTCGTCCGCGGCGGCGGCGAGGGATTCTGGATCGATGAGGAGTTCGCCGGGCAGTCCGGAGAGCCCTACGAAACCGGAGTCGGGGGGTTCGTCGGCGATTCCGGCGGTGTGTGCGGAGCCGGTGCTCTCCATGGACATCTGTTGCCTCGTTGTGGGTGTCGTAGACTCCGGCAGCCCTGCGGACCACCACGTTGGTAACGGAACTTTAGATCTTGACCCGCCTCTTTGGAAAGGTCCACTGATCACCTCTTCCTGGCAGATTTTCAGGGTGACGCTCAGGAATGTCCGTAGGTCTAGGTGATTTTGCGGAGCGCCTTCTCGGGCCCTCCGCAGCGGGTGAAATTCCCACGAAGATGAAGGCGTAGGCCAGGATTTCAGCGCCAATTGTGACAGTCCTCCCACACTGCGAAACACGTACGGCGGAAGCCCTCCGCTTGGCACGTGCCAAGCCGGCGTGTGCCGGTCACTCCGACCGGAGAACGGTGCCCCAAAATCGACGCCCACCTGGCCATTTGGACAACGCGCACGGGCGAGGAAACAGGCGCCTCACATGGAGCTTCGGGTGATCGTGGACAACACTGAGCACGCGGTCAAAATGATGGATCCCGATCGAGCGAAGCGTGAACCTGATCCGCTCGTCCGGCGACTGTGCCGGACGAGGAGGCAGGGTGAGCAATGAACTGATGATCATCCGCTGCCGGCTCGGTGAACGCGAGGCGTTCGCCGAGCTGGTGCGCACCTGGCACGACCCGGTGTGGACCTACGTGCGGCGCATGTTGTCGGCCGCCGAGGCCGACGACGTGGCTCAGGAGGTGTGGCTCGCGGTCTTCCGCGGGTTGCCCCGGCTCAAGGAGCCCGCACGATTCGCCCCGTGGTTGTTCACGATCGCGCGGCGGGCGGTGAGCAACCGGCTGCGGGTGGAATATGCCAGGCCCGAGGTGCCGATAGCGGCCGACCCCGTCGTGGGGGACGCCGTCGACGTCCTGCTCGACCGCGCCGAGATGATCGTGAACCTGTCGGCGTTGCCGGTCATCGAACGGGAGATCCTGGTGCTCTTCTACCTGGAGGATCTCTCCCTGGAGGACTGCGCCCAGATCTGTGCGATCCCCGTCGGCACCGTCAAATCCCGTCTGTCTCGCGCACGTCGCATGCTGCACGACCGTCTGGTGAGGAAAGGGAGCGTGGAATGAACCCCGAGGAGATGTACGGCAGGCTCTCCGGTCACCTGTCGTTGCGCAGCCGGATCGGCGCGGTGGCGGCACTGGTCCTGGGGCTGGGCGGAGCGGTGTTCCTGGGAGCCCTTTGGGCGACCGAGCCCAGCCTCCGCGCCCACACCCACGTGGCGTTCGGGATGTTGGAAATCACCTGCCTGGCATGGGCAGGTTTCGGCACGTGGCGGATCGCCCGCAGGACGCCCCTCTACGCGCTGGACGGGGTGATCGCCGGGGGGCTGGCACTCGCCTCGAACATCCTGCTGATGTCGGGCGTGATCGTGCTCGCGATCACGCGGCCCGGCTGGGTGACGGTCGCCGCGGCGGCCTTCGCGGCGCTCATGGTAGCGACCTCGGCGGTGTTGCTGGCCCGAGCCCGTGCCCGGCGAGCGGTATTGCTGCGCCGCAGGCACGAGCTCGAGAACGGCGAATAGCGACCCGCCCAAGCCGGGCAGGTCTTTATGGGTGGGTCAGGAGTCGGTCTGGGGGGAGGGTTTCACCTGGAGGTCGGCCAGCAGGTCGCGGGTCGCCACTGTCACGGCCTCGACGGCTCTGTCGAACGCCTCGGTATTCCGCGCCGAGGGGGCACGGAAGCCCGAGATCTTACGGACGTATTGCAGAGCGGCAGCCTTCATGTCCTCATCGGTCACGTCACTGGCGAACGGCTCCCGCAGTGTCTTGATACTCCGGCACATGCCACGACACTACGCCACCGGGCTGACAGCCCACTCCCGGCCCCCAAGCCGCCCACCGCCTGACCTACCCGGCCGTGCGGGGCTTCGCCGTACTCCCTCACAGCCCCCTGACATGTCCTCGGACGAGGGCACGTTAGGGGGATGCGAAAGTGTGGAGCGGCATACACCCCTATTAGTGAAGCATCTCCGGTAGGAGGCCCGCCGGAAGCCCCTTACGACCACTGACATTTAGTTTCCGATAGACCCTCGTCAAATGCTGCTCGACGGTGCTCAGCGTGATGTAGAGCCGCTGTCCGATCTCACGATTGGTGTGCCCCAGCGCCGCCAGCGTCGCCACCCGCCGCTCGGCGTTGCTCAGCACCTGTTCGCCCGTGGCAGGGGACTCCGTGTCGACCGGCCCCTCGGCGCCGTTCAACCGGGTGACCTGCATAGGGACGATGTGCGCGTGGCACGCCTTGGCCTCCTGCTCGGCGCGGGCCGCGGTCATCCTGGCCCGGCCGAATTCCCCGAGCTTGTGATAGACCTGGCTGAGATCCGAGAGCGTGCGGGTGAGCTCCAGCCGGTCGCCCGCGCTCTGCAAGAGGTCGATCGCCTCACGCAGCAGCGGCGGACGCTGTCGCAGATCGGTGCCGGCGGCGAGCACCCGCAGCGAGATGCCCTTGACCCGCGGCCCGAGATCGCCGGGCCGCTCCAGCTGCTCGGTCACGAGGTCCCGCGCGCTCTCGCGCATGCCGAGGCGCAGCTGGGCCTGCGCCAGGTCGCTGCGCCACGGCACGAACGACGGCCGGTCCACATCCCACTCGACCATCAGCCTGCTGCACGCCTGGAAGTCCTCGAGCGCCGCCAGCACCCGATCGGTCGCCAGGTGATAGTGGCCGCGCGCGCGCAGATAGCGCACCCCCGTCACCGTCTGGGTCATGATCTCCGGCACGACCTGGCGCACGAGTTCGGCCGCGACGGCGTGCCTGCCCATGGCGGTGTTGGCGGCGATGAGCGTGGCGAGCGGACCGCCGACGAGCACACCCCAGCTCTCCGGATGCATGAGGTCGAGCGCCTCCCGGGCACGGGCGTCGGCCTTGGCGAGATCCCCCTGCCGCAGCGCGACCTCGGCGCGGACGCTGAGCAGCACCGCCTGCCACGTCACCGCCCCCCGGCGCGAGGCCTCCTCGGCCAGCGGCTCGCAGTGGCCGGCCGCGATGTCCGGCCGGTCGCTGTGGACCAGCGCCAGCAGCGCGGCCACCGCCACATCGAGGCTCGAATCCGCGAGGGTGCAGCTCGCCAGCAGGTGGCTCGCCCTGGCCACGGTGTCCTCTCGCACTCCCCTGTGCACGATGGCGGCGAGCGAGGTAGCGGCTCGCGTCCAGGGGTTCATCGACGCTCCAAGCGGCTCCCGTGCGCTGGAGACCCGTGTCTGGCCGGATCCCCCGCGTCTGCGACCGTAGATCGTCTGAAGCACCAAGCGAAGCTCGGCGGCGATCTGGACCTCCTCCGCCTCTTCGAGCAAGGCCACCGCCCGCGTCGCCGTACTCACATCGCCCTGCCACAAAATGTGGCGCACCACCATCGCCGCCTTGGCCCCGCTCAGCTCGCCGTTGAGCAGCTTGCCGCGCAACGGTTCCAGGCGCCGCGCCGCGGCGGCGGGGTTCAACCTCCATTCCAGTTTGGCGAGCGCCACGGTGATCTCCAGGTGCTCCCGTTCGTCCCCGCACGAGCCCAGGGCCAGGGCGAGGCAGCGGATCGCCGTCTCCACGTCGTCGTCGACCAGCGCGTGGTCGGCCGCGGACCGCAGCACCGAGACCGCCCAGGGCCCGGCGATCTCGTCGGCGGCGATGAGCAGCCGCGCGACGTCCAGCGCCGGGCAGCCGATCTGGTGCAACAATCCGGCGGCGTCGAGCTGGAGCCGGGCGCGGATGTAGAGCGGCGTGTAGTCGAGTACGGCAGCAGCCACATCAGGGTGGCGAAACCTGAGATCGGCGACCAGTCCGGACTCCTCCAGCCCCTGCACCACCCTGGCGCGCACCTCCGACTCCACCCCGAGGAGGCGTTCGAGCAGCGCTGGGGTGGCACGTTCACCGAGTACGGCGAGGCCGCGGGCGACGTGGACCGCCGCCGGCTCGCCCCGGTGCAATACGGCGAACGCCGCCTTGGCGTAGCAGTCACTGACGAGCGGCTCGTCCGAGACGTCGCCCATGGCCGGCTGGTCGTCGAGCAACCCGTTGACCATCAGCGGGTTGCCGCCGGTCAGCCGCGCCACCGCCGCCGCCAGGCCCGGCGGCGCCACGCCGAAACGCTCGCTGATCAGCTGTGTGATCCCGGCCTCGCCGAGCATGCGCAGGCCGATCTCGTGCCGGTGGTGGCGGCTGATCTCGGCGTGCACCGAAGTCCCCTGCGCCCGCTGCCCCACCCGCTCGGTCAGCACCGTCATGACCCTGGCCGAGCGGATGCGCCGCACAAGGTAGAGCAGCACGTGGATGGACGGGCTGTCGGCGAGGTGCACGTCGTCCACCGCGACGACCACGGCGCGCTCACGTGCGACGTCGAGCAGCATCACGCACAACGCATGAGCGATCTTGGCGTGCGCGTGGCTGATGCGGGTCTCCTCCGGCTCCCCCGCAGTGTCGGCGCGTGCCATGAGATCCAGGATCTCGGTGACGGCGGCGGCCGGCAGCCGCTCGTCGTTGAGCAGTTGATTGATCACGCCGAGTGGCAGCGTGCTTTCCGCCTCCGAGCCCGTGGCGACCAGCATGATCCCTTGCGCGTCGCGCACATGTTGCCCGAACACGTGCACGAGCTCCGTCTTGCCCGAGGCGATTCCTCCTCGGATGACGACCATCTGGCCACTTCCCAGACTTGTCATCGCAAAGATCCGGGCGAGTTCCGTTAATTCTCCAGTCCGTTCGACCAGTGCCACTGCAGTCCCCCAGTGATCACGATGAACTGAATAGTTCCGCACGTCAAACTTTTGGTTTCGCCGCACAATTGCTTCACGTGCTGGAATCACCAGCCATCGATTTGCCTTCACGCCCTCCGCCGGGCTATGCGGGCTAGGACTCCCCCCCGAGCCCGCGTCCCCCCAGAGAGTCGGCTCACCTGCGGAGCCCGTGGACGGACCGCCACGAGGCCACAAGATCGCACTTTGGCATGTGTAGGTCGCCCTCGAATCTACCGACACCGAACACCGAATTGCGGAGACAGCGATATATTTACTGGTTCAAACTAACCGCGACCCCTAGGTCTAAGCAAGCAATCCTCCTAAACCCTCAGGAAGGACAACCCGAGCCCACTTCATGTTTCACGTCACGTTTCCACTTGGTTTCGAAGTGTGGACGGCCGCCCCGCCCGCATGGAGATTAGAGGCAGGCTGGAACACCCCTCTATTCGTGTCGCCAATAGGGGTGCTCTTCCGATAGGACTCGCCGGAAGATTTTTCTCGCCGCAAAACCCCAGGTCGCCGCCGCCTCACGACTTTGGGGCCCGGCCCCCACCCTGCGGCCGCGGTCTCCCGCGACCGAATCGGGGCTCCCCCACATCCATCGTTCCTGGCCGACGAGGCTGATCGCCTGGGTCAGGGGCGGGTGAGATATTCGTGCAGGCGGGAGAGCCCGCGGTTGAGGGCGCTGCGGCTCTTGCCGGCGAGCAGTTCGGCGCAGCCGGGGATCTCACCACGAGCGGCTGTCCACTCCGCGACCACGACGGCGATCTCCACGATTTTGTCCAGTCCGGGCCGCGGGCGTGCCCCTGTGGCTGGGAGCAGGGAGGGAAGCAGCACCTCCAGCACCTGCCAGACCTCACGGTGGGCGCCTAGCTGGGCCGCGGCGGTGAGCGAGTCGGCGATCTGCTGAGGTTTCACCCACTCCACATGGATATACGCCCCAAGCTGGTTGCCTATCTCGCGAGCGGGGAGGTCACCACGGGCGGCCATGGTGACGAAGCTGTGCACGGCCACCTCGGCGTCCGGTTGCGTGAGGAAGTGGGCGAGAATTGCCGCGGTCGCGGGGCCGGCCGGACCGTCCGCCGCGGCGAGCATGGCCGTGTGGTCGGCGTCGATGCGCGGCCAGTGCCAGCGGCTGAGATAGGGCAGCATGTAGACGGCCGCGATCTCCCGGTGCGACGGCAGGACGGCGGTCCACCAGTCCGTGTTGATGCCGTGGTCACCCCGTCTCCAGCATGGCGGTTCGTTGAGCAACTCGTCGACGAGCTGCAACCCCGTGGGGGTGGCCTTGAGCTTCGGACGCAAGTGGAGGTTGTCGATGACACGTGTGGGCTCGCGCTCGTCGAAGTCGTATTCGGTGCCGCCTTCGCGGTAGAAGCGGCCGACGCCGCTCGTCGGGTCGCTCAGGCCACCGGTCGTCATCCACCGGGCCGCGGTGTGCCCCGCCTCGGACCCCAGGAGCTCCGCTCGTGCCGCCGCCTCGGGGTGGTCGCCCCGGGGAAGCCGCAGCAGGGCCTGCTGCAGGTCGGCCGGGAGGGGCGTGGCCCCGGCCGCCTGGCACTCCGCCAGCCGGTCGAGGAGCGTCTCCGGGTCAAGTGCCCAAGTAGACCAGGTGGGGGTGGCGAGCAGGACCGGCGGCAGGCGGTCTTCCTTAAGCGCGGTGAGGATTTCTTCGCACCTTCGCAACAACACGAGGTCCAGCACCGTCACCCCAGAGCCGGGCAGCCGATCGCGGCGCGGCTCCGCCACCACCTCTCCGTCGGGCCCAGGCCTGTGCAGCGGGATGCCCGTGTCCGCGCCGGGTGTGGCCAGCTCCCGGGCCATCGCCTCCTGCCACTCGAAGGCATGTGCCCATTCGGTCCGGTCGAACAACTCCAGAGAGGGGTAGCTGAAGTAGGAGCTCAGCGCCGTGCTCAACTCCCCGCGTTCCTTTCCGGCAAGGCGCACGAAAGCGGCCAGCCAACGCTCGACCACCTGCCACCCCCACGGGCTCTCTCGCAGGGCCGACAACTCCTTCGAGCTCGTCGGCACCACCGGGAACGGGGTGGGAGCGACCGGCTCGGGGAGCAGAGGGTGTTCGAAAGCCGGAACGGCCTCCTCGTCGACAACCTGCCCGCCGAAGACCTCGGCCACCTGAGCCCCAAGTGCCGGCGGAAGTGAGAGCACGGCCTGCCTGACCTGCTCCGCGGCGATCGGGCTCATATGCTTGGCGTGCTTGCGCGCCACCTGCGCGGCGCGGCCCTGCACCTCGTAGGACTCGTGGGAGAAGGCCGTGACCAGCGCCGGGACCAGGTCGTCAACGCGCTTCGGGGCTTGACGTGCGACCTGGTCGAGCCAGGTCAGGCCCTTGCGCGCCAAGGCGGCCTCGGCGCGGAACAGCAGCGCCTCGAGTGCCTCGACGACGTCGGCAGGGTCGTGATCGTCGAGGGTGCGCAGGTGGCGCAGGGCGAGCTCGGCGACGGTGCCAGGGGCGGCGGGCAGCAGTCGCAGATAGTCGCGCCGCCGCACCGCGATCTCGGCCGCGCCCGGCTCCAGCAGGTCGTGCAGCCGCACGAAGAAGCGCAGGTCTTGCGCGGTGCCACCGTAGAGGAAACGGCGCACGCACCCGGCGAGCATCGTCTCGCGCTCGTCCTCGCTTTTGGCCGCCCGCTTGGAGAGGGTGCGCAGCCACGGTGAGATGGGGTCGAGGCGCTCTTGCCGCAGCTCCCGGCCGACACCCTCGGCCTCGAACATCCTGGGCATGAGCGAGGTGAACAGCGGGTCGGACTTGGACCCCGGTCCGCCCGACACCCACGCCACGACCAGCGGATCGACGGCCGGCGGCTCGACGCCTGTGTGCCGCAGCATCGCCAGCGCGAGAGGAGCGCCGGCGTCACGGGGACCACGCACCCTGGCCGCCAGCCGTACCGCGAGATCGGCTTTCCACTGTGCGGGCCTGCCCGCGAGAGCACGCACCACGGGCTCCGGGTGGCCGAACCCGGCGTCCCTCGCGGAGAAGCGCCAGGTCGAGAACTCGCGACGATTGACCCACGCCACCACTCCGGTCACCGCGCTGATCGTCGCGGCGCCGGCCAGCCGGATGAGATCGGGCCAGCCGTCCGGCAGCTCCCAGCGGCTCACCCACTCCTCAGGGTTGCCCTCGCCTTCGTCCATATCCCACTCCCTGAGCTGCATGCGCGCCGCTCGTTCACGCAGCACCGGGATGTGGCCGGGCAACTCCGCGGCGACCGCCTTGCGCTCGGCGTCGTCCAAGCGGACAAGCCTGTCGACAAGCGGATCGACGTCACCCGCGTCGATCAGATCGCGAACCTCATCCCACACACCGGTCATCTCACAGCCTCCTCAAGAGCACGCATAGCGATGCATATCCGCTTCCACCGCCACCACAAACCGCGACCCGGCCTCCCCCGGTGCACACACCGCACTGCGAGCCGCCGGACGCTCACCGCACGGCCTCCTCACGGGCACGCACCGCGATGCGGGCCGCCAGCACGTGCTTGCACGGCCCCCGGGAGCCGCGGTGGTCGAACCACCACGCGCAGGTGCACGACCCCGACGTCACGTGGACCTCACGCACACCTCCCGCCGTCGTGACGTGGGCCTTCCCCTCGCCCTCCAGGCGCACGGCGTCCGCCTCGACCAGGGCGCGGGCGGCGCGAAGCCGGGGGTTGAGTGCCTCGACGCTCACCTTGTCGTAGGGCAGCTCGCGGTGGAAGTGGCCCGCCTCGGCCAGGTCGTAACCGACCCGGCCGGCTGTGCCGAGCTGGGTCAGGGCTGCCCGCACCCGCTCGGGCGACAGACCCGATCGATCGGCCAGCAGGCCGACCTCGACCGCCGGCTCGAAGTTGAGCAACATGCCGACCACGTCGGCGTCGGCCGAGACGTCCTCACCGGCCAGGTCGGTCAGCACGGCGCCCTCCCCCGAGAATCCGCGCCACGCCTCCGGCGACAACACCAGCGTGTAGCGCATGCCGGGCAGCTCAAGCTCCCACGCGCTGGACTCCACCCGATCGCCGGCCACCGGACCGTAGACCCGCAGCGCCTTCGCGAACCGCAGCAGCGGATGCAACGTGGCCAGCCGCCCCACGCCGGACAGGCACACCGCGCCGCGGGTGGGACCCGCCACCACGCGCAGGTCACGCCCGGTGGGGACCACCCACACACTTGACGTCGCCCGCTTCGGCAGGCCCCGCAGGAAGCGGACCGCCGCCATGCCCGCGAGCTCCCCCCGCAGGTCGAACCCCGAGGCGATCACCTGCACCTCGGCGAACCCGCGCAACCACCTCTCCGGCAGCGGCACCTTCTTCTCCACGACCGCGCCGTCGAGCGTCGTCACGGTCAGCTCGTCGGCCCCCACCCCGAGGTGCAGCGGGTCACGGCCACCCACGCGGGCCAGCGCCTCACGCAGCGGGCGGTTGACGTCGACGTTGGTCGTGCCCCGGTCGAAGACCTCACCGTCGAGCGCCCCGCCCATCATGTCGAGCCGGGCATAAACCCCCCCGCACGCCGAGAACGACTCGAACCTCAACCGCTCGCCGTCCGCCGTGACCACGGGATCCCGGCTGAAAGCGCCACTGCCGGCGCGGGGCTGGTGGTAACGCGCCAACGCCACATCCGCCAGCGCGAGCAGTCCCGCGGCGGCCGGCGCCGCCTGAGTGATCACGCCGCTGAAGAAGCGCGGATTGCCCGCCAAACCGCTCGCGGTCCGCCCGCCGGAAGTCGAAAAGCCCAGGTGATCCCCCACAATCGCGGAGGGCCTGACATAGGAATATGCCTGCACCGCTTGAGTCATGGCTGCGACGGTAGAGATTGCCTCCGACAAAACGCGGGCCCTATAGAGGTGCCTTCACTTCGTGCTCTTCAACGCCGGCCCACGCCGATGTGGATGAAGGGCGCACGCCCCCTCAAAACCCGGCTCCGCCGTAGTCCCTATGTGCCGCACGAGTACGGCACAGCACCGCCGGCGATCTCACCGAGCCGGCCGGCGCGCGCCGCCGGTGAGATCGGCCAGCGGGTACGGCGACCGCCGCCGGTGAGATCGGCCAGCGGGTCAGAGTACGGCGACCGCCGCCGCGACCGCCAGAGCGGCCAGGGCCGCGAGCAGGGCGTTCAGGCCGTGGCCGGCCCAGCGGTATTTCTGGTGGGCGACGTGGGCGTTGGACCACACCTGCTGGGCTATGGCGGCGACGAGATCGTCGGAGTTCTTCATCAGGGCGGCGAGTTCGCGTGCGTAGACGTCGGAGCGGCCACTGTAATGCCGGGCGATGTGGTGGTAGTAGAGCAGGTTGACGGGTTCGGGGTTGGTGCGCCTCCGGGGCAGCAGGGCCAGCCCCGCGGAGCAGGCGGCGGCGATCACGAGGCAGGCGCACAACCAGGCGGCGGCCTGGAAGACGATGTTCTCCCGCCCCATACCGCTGATCAGTGCGTATACGACGCCGCCGGAGGCCCCGGAGGCGGCCAGGGTGAGCCCGGCCTTGGTCTCGGCGTGCTTGACCAGGTCGAAGATCAGCAAGAGGGCCTTCCAGGCGTCCGTGGCACCGTGATCCACGAGCGCCACGTTGAACGCGCTGGGTGGAGACTCCCTGTTCATCACGCCCCGCCTATTGAAGATCACTTCGCCACCCACAACCACGCGTCGGCCACAAACGATCTGGCCTCCACCCTGCACTTGTGGAAATCGGCAGGATTGAGACCTGGGTATCCCTCTCCCACCACATATCTGTAGAGCTGGTCGGAGACGAGCGTGACCAGGTCGGCGCCGGGGTGATCCCGCACGGCCTGCCGGAGTACGTCGCTGTCGAGCATGCGGCTCATCTCGACGATGGTCTGCCCGGAATAGCCGATGGCGGCAGTGCCGACCGGCCCCAGCACCACTGCCATCCGCAGGCGCATGCGATCGGCATGCGCCTGATTGTCGGCGCACAGGCGTCGGAGCCACGCCATAAGCAGCCGGGGCAGCACCACGTGCACCTCCAGATCGGGCGGGAGAAACACGTTCATCCCATCGCCGGTGTCCTGACGGTCGGACGGGGCGACGACGACGCCCAGGTCGGCCGCCACCTGCTCAAGCATCGCCGCGAGGCGCTCCTGAAGTGCGTCCCGATGCGGCGAGGTACGGGCACTGTAGCCAACGATGTCCACCGCGAACCCCATACGAATGTGCCTGGGGTTGCCGCGTTGAACCGGGCCGTCGAGTGCCTGCTCCTGCGCGAGAGGTTGCGATGCCAGGGATTGCGCGATCTCCTGAACCACCGTGGCGTTCTGCAACGACAGGTCAAGCTGGTGACTCCGGCCGTCCAGCTGATGCACAAGCTGGTGGGCGTCCATCAGGTCCCAGGCCAGCGGCTCGCCGATCACGCGACTCAAGTTGTCCACCAGGATGCCCACGCGGTGACGTATCTTGCGCAGACGAGTGAGAGTCGTCGTCATGTCGGCGACGTTTGACCGCAGCCGCCGCAACTCCGCCTGCAAGCCGGGGCCGGTCACCGGCTCCCGCAGAAGGCTGTGGACCTGGTCGAGGCGACCGTCGACCTCGTCCGCCAGCCGTTCGACCGGTTCGCCGGTCCACCCCCGTATCTCCTGGCGGATCATCGCGCATTGCATCAGATAGTGAGCGAAGACGGGCGCCGCGAGATCGCCGCGACTCCATGTCCACTCCGTCAAACGGTCGTCCTGGGCGGGTGAAACAAGAATCGCGAAGTTGCGCACCCCGCGCCCCTCGTCCTCAGTGTCCGACTCCCACAGCACCCAGCCCTCGTTCTGGAAATGCCAGGTACGGCAGGGCTTGCCGTGCATGCTGAGCGGAAGTTGCCGCAGGACGGCGTTGACCAACTCCTGTCCCCGCGACTTTTGCTTCGCCGAGATTTTGGTCTGATAGATTTGGGCCGCTCCGAAAATCGTGTTCACCCCCGACGAGATCCCGGTCCACCAGTTCTCGAATTCCGCCCAATCCTTGCGCGCGAACTTCCCCGTGTGATCGGCCCCCCGAGCCGGGGCGAACCTTATCGAGAGGTTCATCACCTCATGGACGCGGCGCACGATCATCCCGCAGTGTGCGGCCTGATCCTGCTGCCCCGCCAAAGCTCGCTCCCTCCGGCCCTCTCGTGACGGAGTCGCCGGCAAATCCACCGGCAGGCCGGTGTTGGGAATCGGAAACGCCATGCCCAGCCACTCCCTGCACCGTGCCCAGACGAGGCGGATCTGCTCGTAAGCCGCGTCGGCATAAGGCCCGTCCGCGGGAGCGAAGACGTGGACGATTAGCTCTTGGTCGGTCAATGCCAGACTGCTCACGTTTGCCTCTGCGCTCCGATGCCGACTCTGTATCCGACTTCGAGACATCATCCGCCGACCGGCCAAAGGTGTCCATGCGTGAAGCGTCTCACCAAGGAATCTGGTTGCACATTGAAAAATCCGTCTCGCGCCCCGCTGACTTTCCCCTCTCTTGTCGCCGGCAATGGCATTGTGTCCCCGGAGTTTCGCTACAAGACACCTTTGGCGCCTTCGGCGTTTGCCGGCGATCCCGCGCGCCGGAGGAGAGGATGAGCTATGCCGTCAGACAAAGCTAACCTGAGGGCTCTCCGAGCGACAAAGCACTCATTAGGGCTCTCCGAGCGACAAAGCACACATCAGGTCTCCCCCGGTCCGGGGGTATCGATCGACCGCGTGGCGCCTGCTATCGCACAGGGTTACCCGCGCCGACCCTGAGCCGGAAAGCCAGAAAGAATACATTTCTCGCATGTCAGCCACCGACACCGTGAAGCTCGACGCCGACCCCGGCGTCCTCGTCATCACGGGCATCTCCGCCTCCGGGAAGTCCACCGTCGCGCAGGCACTGGCCGAGCGCCTGCCGCGTTCCGCGCACGTGCGCGGCGACTTCTTCCGTCGCATGATCGTCAACGGGCAGGTCCACATGACCCCCGAGGGGTCCCCCGAGGCCGTGGCCCAGCTCCGGCTCCGCCACTCCCAGGCGGCTGCGGTCGCCGACGCCTACTTCGACGCGGGATTCACGGTGATCCTGCAGGACATCCTGATCGGAGACTTCCTGCCCGAGATCACCCAGATGATCAAAAGCCGCCCGCTGGCGGTCGTGGTCCTGGCCCCCGACCCGGACGCGGTCGCCGACCGGGAGAATCACCGCGCCAAGACCGGCTACGGGCCCGACTGGACTCCCCATGACCTCGACAAGGTGCTCCGCGACCACACCCCCGAAATCGGACTGTGGCTCGACACCTCCGGCCAGACCGTGGATCAGACGGTGGACGAGATCCTAAAGCGGGCCTGGCCGGAGGGCGCCATCTCCTGATCCACCCCACAGCGGCCCTGTGGGACAGCTCTCCCCAGTAACACTCACTCGCCGTCGATGCCAGACTTGCCGCGAAGAAGGGGGTTCCTGCAGCTCAGCACATCTACGACCGGTAGGGCCAAATGCTTCAGCACGGAACCCAGTTGGCGGCCACAACGGGCCAGGACGTGATCGTCGTGTAGGAGGTCTGGCCGACGGGCACACAGGGACCGGCCATCACGATGGGATTGAGCTGAGGGTTGGCGTGATGCTGCCGCACGACCACCATGTGCCTACCCGTGCCGGAGGTGCAGTGGCTGGTGGCCCACCGCTGGGCCAGGTCGTATTGCACGGTGCAGCCGGAGGGGGCGGCCATGGCCGCGCCGGGAGTGAACGCCACGGCGCTCAGGCCGAAGGCGGCACCGCCCAAGAGGGTTGCTACACGACGACGAAGTGTCATAACGGATCTCCTAGAGGCTGGGGGGAACCAACGACTTTCCTTTAGGAAACTTTCCTAAGAAATCTTAGATCGCTCCACATGGGCGGTCAATAAGCCATCAGCGCCCGGCACCGGCCCAGCCCGCACAGGCAGACGGAGGCTCAAATCAAAGGACGTCTTCAGCTGCGAACCCTGAGCCGCCCACAGCGAGACACTCCCCCGACTCCGGCCGGACAGCCCGCCATCGCGAGCCTCCGGCCGGAGCGGGTCACCGCTCCCCCGCAGGTGGACTATGAGCTGACGCCGATCGGGCGGGAACTGCTGACGCTGGTGACCGGCATCTGCGAGTGGACCCGTCGCAACATCGAGGCCATCGAGACGTCCCGCCGCGGCTACGGGCGAGCGCGCGACCGCTCCGCCCCGGCCCGTCACCGGCGGGCGGCCCGGTCTGGCGAGCAGAGGCTTGAGCACCAAAAAGCCCCAGGTCAGCAAACTGACCTGGGGCTTCTCATGTGGTGCGCCGCCAGGGACTCGAACCCCGGACCCGCTGATTAAGAGTCAGCTGCTCTAACCAACTGAGCTAGCGGCGCCTTGCGATGCCGTAACTCTAGCAGCACCGGAAGGACCTACGCACATCGGAAACCAGCCCCCGAGACCGGCGGGAAAGCCCCCGGACAGCGTCGAGGCCGGACAGTCCCCCAACTGTCCGGCCTCGACTTGGCGCGGTCCTTTCGGTGCCTTCCCCCCTGACACCGACAGGTCCGGCTGTGCGGTTAGCGGTCCCCCTCCGCGTGCCGCACCGGGAAAAGTCTGCGGCTCTTTCGAACCTGCTTCAACAGTACAGAGACGAACACCACGGACTCGTCATCCCGAGGTTGATTTCTCTCCTACACCCGTGCTTGACCTGGTACGACCTGCCCGGAAGGCCCGGCCAAGCGGCCCGCTTCCGCCGTACAGCACCGTATTTGTCGGGGCTTCCAACTATCTCCTCGCCCACCCCGGCAGGACGCCCGACCGCCAAGCGGCGGAAGATCTCCGGGCGAGATGGGGCTCGCTTTGCCCTGCCGACCGGCCGACCTCGGGCGGACACCGCCAAGGCAATGTCCGAGTCAAGGGTTTCAGGCGTCCTCATGAGCGGCCAGGTAGTTGATGTAGATCGGCCTGAGGGCCTCCCCGAGATGGCCCTCCCCTGCGGACATGGCGTCGCTGAGAAGGGCCGAGAGGCGGCTGAGGTCGTTGGCGGTCTCCGCGCCGTGGCCGCTGGCGGCCTCGGCGGCCGGGATGGCCTTGAGGAGGTTCCAGAGGAAGCCGAAGTCGCCGCGGCGAACGGCGTACGCGACGGCGCGATCATGCAGCTCCCTGGTGGACAGCTCCTCAAGCTCGCGCTCTTTCATGTCCATGGACTCCCCACCCCGCTAGGTCTCTTCCCCCTTTATCCCCCACGTTCTCATTGAACCCTTTGCGACCGGCGCAGCGACCCGCGAGGCGTGCAGATCGCGGATGGCCGCCCGACCGACCAGACTGGCAGTCAAGGGACGAGCGGTGTCCCGGGATCGATTGGGGGGAGCGGCGTTGGCGAGGTGCAAGACATCGCTGCCTGTTCCGCTGTTTCCGGTGTTGTTCGTGATGGCTCGGGGACTACCCATGTATGTGCTGCTGCGCCGGCGCACCAAGGGGCCGTCCTCCGCCATTGGCACGGCCGCCGTCGCCAAGGTCCTGACCTGTCCCCTCATGGCCCTGCGGATCCCCCGCGCGGCCGATCACAGATGCGAGGATGTCAAAGCGTGATCAGATTCGTTGTCAAAACCTTGATCGTGGCCGCGGCCCTATGGGTCGCGACCCAGCTCGTCACCGGGATCACGGTGGGAGGTTCGACCACCGCCAAGGGCATCGGCACACTGATCGTCGTGGCGCTGATCTTCGGCCTGGTCAACGCCGTCATCAAGCCCATCGTCCAAGTCGTCGGATGCGCGTTCTACGTGCTGACCCTCGGTTTGTTCGCGTTCATCGTGAACGCCGGCCTGCTGCTGCTCACCAGTTGGATAGCAGAGCAGATCAACGTCCCCTTCCACGTCGACGGATTCATTCCGGCCCTCTTCGGCGCGATCATTATCGCCGTGGTGAGCTGGATCCTCGACCTGATCATCCCCGGCTGACGGCCGCGTCGCGGACGGAGCCGCGCTCCCTGAGGCCGGGAGCCTGGACGACACGCCGGCGGTGGCCCCCCTCCCCGTCGGCGTCGACGGCCTCAAGCACAAGGTGTACGGCGGCGCGGACGATGCCGTCGATATCCCAGTTGACGGTGGTCAGCCCGGGGGTGAGCAGCGCGGACATCGGGTGGTCGTCATAGCCCATCACCGAGATGTCATCGGGAACGCGCAACCCCCGCCTGGCCGCCGCCGCGTAGACGCCGTAGGCGATGGAGTCCGCGAAGCAGAACACCGCCTGCGGCCGCTCCCCCTCGGGCTCCCCCAGCAGCTCCCACGCCACCTTTGTCGCCGCCGAGGTCGACTGCGGGGCCGTGACGACCCTGATGTCGAGGCCGAGGCGCTCGGCCTCGGCCGTCACATAGACGTCGGCGGGCCGGTCGGGCGTGCTGGCCTGGGTGGGGGTGAGGACGGCGACGCGGCGGTGGCCCCGATCGCGCAGGTGCCGCAAGGCCAATGTCACCCCGGCGCGGTTGTCGAAGACGACCTCCCCTGCCCCGGCCACCGCCCCGAGCGCGTCGCCCACCGCGACGACCGGCATGCTCTCGCACAACTCCGCCCAGTACGGCGAAGCCGGGTCGACCGGTTGCACGATGAGCCCGTCGACGCGCTGATCGCGGAGCCTGGCGGCGAGGGCCTGCTCCCTGCGGGGATCGCCCGCCGCGTCGAGGATGAGGGCATATTTGTCGTTTGCCAGGAGTGCCCGGCCGATGCCGACGGCCAGGGACTGCTGCCAGAGGTCCTCAAGCGACCCGCAGAGCAGCCCGATCATGCCGGTGCGCCCGCTGGCCAGGGCCCGCGCGATGGGGTCGGCCTCGTAGCCGAGTTCGGCGGCGGCGCGGCGGACACGTTCGATGGTCTCGTCCGACACCTGCAGGCCGCGCAGGGCGTAGGAGACCGCTGCCGGCGACAGCCCGGTGGCCTTGGCCACCTCACGTAGCGTGGCTCGTTTTCTCGGCGGCATCCGACCAATCTATGTCCTTCGACAGCTGATCCACGGTAGCCCGGCGGGGATTCTCCCCGCACACACCGGAGAAAATAACCTATATTCTGAGTAGGGATTGACGGAATGGAGGACGTGTGGTCGTCGACGTGCATCAGCACCTCTGGACCCCTGCCTTCGTCGAGGCGCTGCGCTCCAGGACCGCGCCCCCGCGCCTCGCCGGACCGCGCGGGTGGACGCTCCACCTCGCCGGCGAGCCGCCCTACGAGGTCGATCCCCGCGATCACGACCTCGACCGGCGCCTCCGCCTCAACGCCGATCTGGCGCTGGCGGTGGTGGGGCTGTCGAGCCCGCTCGGTGTGGAGCACCTCCCGCCGGAGGACGCCTGGCCCCTGCTGGACGCCTACCACGAGGGCGCGTTCGCGCTGCCCACGCCGTTCAAGGCCTGGGCGGCGACCTGCTTGAGCGAGCCCGACCCGGTTCGCCTCGCCGCCGACCTCGACCGCGGCGCGGCCGGGCTGCAGGTGCCCGCGACGGCGGTGGCCGGCCCTGCCGGGCTGCTGCGCGTCGGGCCGCTGCTGTCGGTGCTGGAGGAGCGCGGCCTGCCGCTGTTCGTGCACCCGGGACCGGCGCCGGCGCAGGACGGCGGGGCGCCCTGGTGGCCCGCGCTCGTGCCGTACGTGCAGCAGATGCACGCCGCCTGGCACGCCTTCCACGCGGTGGGACGCGGCCGGCACCCGGACCTCCGGGTGTGTTTCGCGCTGCTCGCCGGGCTCGCCCCACTGCACTCCGAACGCCTGTTCACCCGGGGCGGCGGCGGGCGGGGCGAGGTCGATCCGCACGTCTTCGTGGAGACCTCGTCCTACGGCCCGCGGGCGATCGACGCGGTGCTGCGCGAACTGGGCGTCGATGTGATCGTCAACGGCTCGGATCTTCCGTACGCGACCGCCCCCGCCACGGGGCTCGGCCCCGCCGCCGACCACGCGGTCCGCACCGCCAATCCCCTGCGCCTGCTCGGCCGCGCCGCCGAGCCCACGACCCCGGCCGGCATCGCGGCCGGTGGCCATATCCACATCAGGAGGGAGTCGCGTCGATGAACACGAGCCAGATCCCGGGCATGAAGCTCTGTGCGCGTTCCTTCGGCCAAGGGGCGGCCCGATGAGCTGGACGGGGCTGCCCGAGCGGGCTTTGGACCGCAGGGAGCTGCAAAGACTGGTTGACGACCTGGCCGGCCGGCCGGAGTTGTGGAAGGAGCACGTGGGTTTTCCCGATAGTGAGGGCGGGCGGCATTACGCCTCGCTCTACCGGGATGCCTATGTGGATATCTGGCTGCTCTGCTGGCGGCCCGAGGACGACACGGGGTGGCACGACCACGACATCTCCTCGGGCGCGGTGCACGTGGTCGAGGGCGCGCTGCGGGAGTGCAACCCACGCATCGGCGGCGAACACCTCGAAACCGTGGTCAGCGACGGCGAGTCGTTCTCCTTCGGCCCGGACCACATCCACCGGCTGACGGGCGCCCTTGAACAGAGCGTGTCGATCCACGCCTACTCACCGCCGCTCTGGCGGATGGGGCAATATTCGATCAGCACGACCGGTGTCATGCGCCGGACGTCGGTGAGCTACGCCGACGAGCTGCGACCGCTCGACGAGCCGCTGGACGCGCCACCGCGCGAACACGTGGCCTGACGGGGGGCGTGCGCCGCTATCTGCCGAGGCAGCAGGTGGCGCACGCCTCCGCGCCCGGCACCTTGACCCACATGCAGCAGGTGCGCCGGCGATATCCCGTGTCGGTGAGCTGGATGAGGTTGACGACCGGTTTGTCGACGAGCCCTAGCAGCATGGGCACGTCGACGAGCGGGTCGCCGGGCAGCGCCTCGGCGTAGGCCCGCAGCGGCTGCACCAGCGCCTCGGCGGTCGACCCCCAAAGGTTCCGCATGCCGACGCGTGCCACCGCGTGGATGGCCTTGATCACGGGTGCCTGGACGGCGTGGAGCGACTGCCTGAGGGTCTCCCCGAGGTCGCTCACCACGACGGTGCCGGGGGCGCCCGCGAAGGGATCACCGGGAAGCACCGCGGTGGTGACGGCGGTCGCGCCGATGGTGACGCGGCCGTCGCCGGAGATGCGATAGAGGGTGTCCTCCAGCCTGGTCAGCGGCAGCCTGCGGTTGAGCGCCCACCCGAGCGTCATGGGCAGCACCTGCCAGTAACCGAGCCCCTTCCACAGCAGCGCCGCCGCCACGTGCAGGGGCGCGTCCTCGTTGCGGCGCGCATGCGCCTCGATGAGGTGGCGCAACTCGGTGTACGGCTCGCGCACGAGGTCGGCCGTGCGCGACCAGCCGGCGAGGGAGTCCACCACGAGCCCGGGGTGCACGCCGAGTGCCCCGCCGCGCTCCTCGGCGGCCCGGGCGAGCAGGCCGGTGAGCCCGCCGAGCGGATTCACATCGAGCGGATCAGACGCGACAGCCGACATTCACAACCCCCGAGAGACACCAGTAAGGTAAGGCTAACCTAATCATGCCTCACAGAAGGTGCGTTTCACCGCATCGCACGACCGGCGCCACACACCTCTGGAGCCGCCGCCAGGTCGGCGCCAACCGATAAGGTAAGCCTAATCTAACCGAAGGGGATCTCGCATGGAATCGATCGCCACAGTCGCGACCGACCGCCCCGAGCGCTACCTCAAGCAGCTCTGCGCCCACCTCGGCCGCAAGATCAAGGCGGACTACACCGACACCGAGGGCACGCTGACCTTTGACGCCGGCCTCGGCCAGGTGACCGCGACCCCCGGGATGCTGACCCTGCGGGCCAGCGCCGACAACCCGGAGAACCTCGCCGTGGTGGAGGATGTCCTCGGACGGCACCTGGAAGGCTTCGGACAGCGCGACGGCCTCCAGGTGGTCTGGGAGCGCACCACCGCCTAGCGGTCACCGGGACGTCACGTCGTGCGGGCGATCCCGCCGTGGGGCAAGGTGGTCACCGTCACCCCGAAGTCGTGTGCCGTGCCCGCCGCCTCCGCCTGGCTCAAGCCGGGCGCGGCGACCACCAGACACCCCTTCGCCACGGCGAGCCCGACCAGCGCCGGCAGGTCGCACCCGCCGTCCAGCGGCCATGTGACCAGCACGACGTCGGACTCGGTCAACGCCACCTCGGCGTCGATCTCGGCCATCCGGGTGAGCACGTCGCGGTGGGTCGACACCCGGCCGCGGGCGGTCACCAGCGCCGGCTGGGTCTTCGGGTCGATCTCCGGGAGCGGCCGCGGATCCATGTCGATCAGATGGTGGAAGTCCACCGTGTCCGGCGCCGGGCCGAAGGCGACGACCTGGCGCACCCTGCTGGCCTCCACCAGGCGCATCGCGCCGTCGAGCAGCTCGGGACCGGTGATGAGCACCCTGGCGTCCAGCTCCGTCAGCAGCCGCGCGCTCTCGTCCTCCTCCGCCCCGGCCGGGAGGAGTACGGCGACGCCCCCAGCGGCCACGACCGTCTGCACGGCCAGGGTCTGAAAGGTCACCGTGCCGACGTGCACACCCACGGCCTGCCCGGGACGTGCGCCCCGCGCGACCAACGCCGAGGCCGCCCGGGTGACCTCGGTGAACAGCTTGCGATAGCCGTACACGACGCCCCCGCCGAGGTCGACCAGCGCCGGACGATCACCTCGCTCGCGGGCGGCGCCGAGCACCTGCTGCGGCAGGGCGCCGGTCGCCGAAGGCGTGAGGGGCATCATGCCGCGACCGTACGCCGCGATCATTCGGCGAGGCATCGGCAGATGTATGTACGTGGATGTGTATTCACCACTCCGGAAGCGGGTTAGGAGTAGGCGGTCGCCTGGAGTGTGTAGAGGTCCGCGTACAGCCCCTTGTTATCCATCAGGCTCTCGTGGGTGCCCTCCTCCAGGACCAGTCCGCCGTCGAGCACGTAGATGCGGTCGGCGTAGCGGACGCTGGCCAGCCGGTGGGTGATGAGCAGGACGGTGCGCCCTTCGGCGTGGCCGCGGATCCGCTCGAACAGTGCGTGCTCGGCGCGGGCGTCGAGGGCGGCGGTCGGTTCGTCGCAGATCAGCAGCGGCGCGTCCCGGTGGAAACCGCGGGCGACGGCGATGCGCTGCCACTGCCCGCCGGAGAGCTCCTGGCCGTTCTTGAAACGCCGGTCGAGCAGCGTGTCATAGCCGTGGGGCAGCGTGTCGACGACCTCGTCGGCGCCGGCGACAGCGGCGGCGGCCCGCAATTCGGCCTCGCCCTTGTCGGTGCCCATGGTGATGTTGTGCCGGGCGGAAAGCGGCCAGTGCGTGTGGTCTTGGGCGATGACCGCGATGTTGTGCCGCAATTGGTCGGTGTCGACGTGGGCGATGTCGTGGTCGTCCCAAAGCACACGTCCACTGCCCGGAGAGTAGAGCCCCGCGAGCACTTTGGAGAGGGTCGTCTTGCCGGAACCGTTCTCCCCGACCAGTGCGACCACCTCTCCTTTCTCAATATGCATTGACACGCCGCGCAACGCCGCCGTCTCCGCCCCCGGATAGGAGAAGCTGATGTTCTCCACGGTGATCCGGCCAAAGGAGATGGGAGTGTCGTTCACGCTTTTAGCCGGAAGCCGCCGCTCCGCCGCCGCACAAAACTCCATAAAATCGGTGAAATACAGACCTTCCTCATATAGCCGATTTGTCGCGAACATCAGGTTTTGCAGGGAAGACTGCCCCGACCTGATGGCGAGTACGGCGGTGCCCGCCACCGACAACGGCACCGTTCCGAGGGCCAGCAGCAATCCCAGCACCCCGTAAACCGCGAGCGTGCCGACACCGCCGAGCACCTCCCCCGCGACCCTGGCCACCGTCTGCCGCCGCGCCACATCGAGCAGGACGTCGCGCTCGGCACGGGCGATCTTGTCGTGCATCCGCAGCAGGAAGCCCCGCATGTTGAACGACCGCACCTCGGCGGCGGGCTCCCGATAGGCCATGAGGTCGGACAGGATCCACTTGCGGCGCCTGGCCGGGATGAGCGCGTAGTCCACCTCGTAGCTCATGCGCGCCGAACGCACCGCGGCCCACCCGTCCGGCAGCACTGTGGCCACGAGCAGCGGCAGCAGCGCGGGGTGCAGCACCCCCAGCACACCGGCCGCCGCGACGATGCCGGTGGCGGCGGTGAGGGTGTCGAGCGTGGTGCTCACCAGGGTGTCGGCCACGGCCATGCCCCGGGATCGGGCCCGCTGCAGGGCGTCGTGGAAGTCGGGGTCGTCATAGGCGGCGAGTTCGACGTGGCTGGTCAGGCCGTACATCCTGCGTTCTGAGATGCGGGCCACCTGGGGCCCGAGCCTGGCCTGCGCCCAGCCCGCGCCGGCGTTCAGCGCGGTGCGCAGCGCCGCGGCGGCGGCCACGAGGATCAGGCTGGGGAGCGCGGCCTTGAGCCGCTCGGGGGTGGGACCGGCGGAGAAGAGCGCCTCAAGAGCGCCGGTGGTCGCGAGCAGCCCGAAGGCGGTGAAGACGCCCCCGAGCAGGGTGAGGACGATTGTGGCCACCAGGTCGCGCGGACCGGCCTCCCAGGCCATGGCGAGCGCCTGCCGGATGAGTGCGGGGAGCCTCCGGGCGATGGTCAGGAAGCCGATGCCGGAGAGGTCGCCGGACAGGGCGTACCAGTTGGGGTCCTTCAGTTCGGGGAGTGCGGCTGTGTGCTCAGTCGTGTCCACCATGACTGCAGTCTGAGCGCGATGGCAGCCATTTAGCTACTCTTACCTCACCCCTTTAGTCTACTTCCTATTTAATAGGCTCTTTTTCTGAACCTTCCCCGCTTCTCCCGCGGAGATGAGATCAAGCCCGTAGCTTGGTGTGGAATGCCCGAATGATCGTGAGTTCCGGGCATTCCGAAGAAGTGGTGGTGTGCTGGGCGTCATGTGTTACAACAGGTGCTGAAAGGTGCTGTCCGAAACCGCTTTTGTCTGGGCGAGGTCAGGTAATCAGTGTCACACTTTCGATGACCAGCACGATAGCTCCATCCCCCCTCACCGACCCGTGCCTCTGACCCCCGTCAACCACCAAGGGCCGATGACTCCTGACATCAATCTTCCGCTGGAGCCCAACGTGTTCGTCGGCCGCGAGGCCGACATCGACGAGCTCGCCCAGTTGCTGAACGCCACCCGTATGGTGACCCTCTGCGGCCCCGGAGGCATCGGGAAGACACGCCTCGCCATCCGGCTCGCCACGCGGCTACGCGCCTCCGTCGAGGGGGTGCGCCTCGTCGAGCTCGCCGACGCCGAGCACCTGAGGGAGCCTACCGGCAGACTCGCCCTCGCCCTCGGGGTCGAGCACGACGGCGACCGGCCGCTCATGGACACGCTCGCCGACGCCATCGGCAGCAGGGAACACCTGCTCGTGCTGGACAACTGCGACACCGTGCTCGACGAATGCGCCCGCCTGTGCCAGCGCCTGCTCGCCGCCTGCTCCGGCCTGCGCATCCTCGCCACCACCCGCGAGCCCCTCCGGGTGCCGTCCGAGACGGTCTGGCGCGTTCCACCCCTCGCCCTTCCGCCCGGCCGCCGCGCCGTCCCGCCCGCCGAGGTGTGCGAATTCGAGGCCGTGCAGCTTTTCACGGTGCGCGCCCGCACCGTCCGCGGCGACTTCGCCCTGACCTACGGCAACTCCGCCGACGTGGCCCGCATCTGCATCGCGCTCGACGGCATGCCCCTCGCCATCGAGCTCGCCGCCGGCATGACGCGGCTGCTGTCGGTCGGCCAGATCGTGTCCCGGCTCAGCGACCGGTTCGCCCTGCTGTCGCGGGGTGACCGTACGGCTCCCGCCCGGCAGCGCACCCTCCGCGCCACCGTCGACTGGAGCTATCGGCTGCTCACCCCGCTTGAGCAGTCGCTCCTTCGGCGCTGCACGGCGCTCCCCGGGGCGTGGAGCCTCGACCTGGCCGAGCGGGTCTGCTCGGGCGACGGGCTGGATCGGGGCGAGGTGATGGCGCTCCTGCTCAGCCTGGTCGACAAGTCACTCGTCGTCGTGGACGGCGAGGTCAACGGCGAGGCGCACTACCGGCTGCTGGAAACCGTCCGCGAATACGCCCTGGAGCAGCTCAAGGCGCGCGGCGAGGAGGAGCCGCTGCGCCACCGGCACCGCGAGGCGATGATGGCGGTCACCCACGAGCTGCGCGAGGCGCTCACCGGCCGCCTGGAGTCGTGGGCGGCGGTCCGCGACATCGCCGCCCGCCTCGAAACCCTCACCCCCAACTTCTTCACCGCCGCCGAGTGGTCGATCCGCAACGGCGAGGCCGAGCCCGCGCTGCGCATCCTCACCGACATCCGCTACGCCCTCTTCGGCACCGGCCGCGCCCTCGCCGACATGGCGGGCCTCCTCGACCGGGCCCTCGTGCTCGACAACGCGGGCGTGCCCCCCGGCCTGCGCGGACAGGCCCTCATCCTGCGCGGCGACCTCGCCTTCACCCGCGGCGACGTGGCCGACGCCAAGTCGTACGGCGAAGCCGGCCTGGCCCTGTGCCGCCAGGCGGGCGACGCCTACGGCGAGGCGGTCGGGTGCGTGCTCTGGGCGCTCGCGACCGGAGACGCGAGCGTGCTGGACACGGCGACCGCGATCAGCCGCGAGTCCGGCGACGTGCTCGTCGAGGCGATCGCGCACAGCGTGCGTGGCACGGTCGCCCTGGACAAGGGCAGGCTGCGCGAGGCGCAGCGCTGCTACGAGGAGGCGCTCAAGCTCATGGAGCCGCTCGGCGTCACCCATGCCGTCGCCCACGGGCACATCGGCCTCGCCTATGTGGCGCACCGCCGGGGCGACCTCGCCCGGGCCCGCCGCCACTTCGAGAACGCCCTCGAACTCCTCGACGGGCTCGACGCCCGCCAGCTGATCATCAGGTGCTTATCGGGGCTCGGCCGTATCGCGCTCCGCAAAGGCGACCTGGCCGAGGCGCGCGTCCGGCTGACCGAGGCACTGCTGCTCAGCCGCGACGCCGGTCTGCGGCTCGGCATCGCGCGCAGGCTGGAGCAATATGCCAGGCTCGTGGCCATGGAGGGCGACCTGCTGCGCAGCGTCCTGCTCGCCGCCGCCTCCACCGCGCTGCGCGACAGCACCGGCGCCACCTCCCCCGGCTTCGGCGCCCGGCTGTCCGAACTGCTCGACCCGGCCCGCCACGAACTCGGCGACACCCTGGTCGAGCGGCTCTGGGCCGCCGGGAGCAACATGACGCCCGATCAGGCCGTGGAGTGCGCGCTCGAAGGCGCCGAGCTTCCCTCCGCCGAGACGTTGCCCGCAGGGCCGGCGTGGCGCGGCGCCGGCCCTGCGGGCAACCTCACCGCACGCGAACGCGAGGTGGCCGGGCTCATCGCCCGCGGCCTCAGCAACCGCGCCATCGCCGACGAACTGGTCATCAGCCCGGCGACCGCCGCGCGCCACGTCGCCAACATCCTCGCCAAGCTGGGCTTCTCCTCGCGTACACAGGTGGCGGCGTGGGTGCTTGAGTCCGAACGGCACGAGCCCACTTGATCTACACATGTTGCTCTACACACGGCGGGGACTCGCAGGTACACACACATATACGCATCTCGGCGCATGTGCCGGCCGGCCCGCGTCACCTACGTTGACACCTGTGATCGACCGGTCCCGTGGCCACAACACCGTGTCACAGGGACAGTGGCCCACACTCCAGGGGCCACGGTCGCATCACCGGGATCGTCGCATGTCCTGCTCGACGGAGGGGTCTCCTCGGAGGGGTGGAGTTCTCGCCGTGGGACATGCGACCGCGGGCTCGGGTCGCGCAGGATCCGAGCCCGCCCGCCCCACCCCGGGATCGACGGCCACTGCCCAGCCCGACGGCCGACTCACCCTGACCGGCGGCCGACGACAAGAGCAGGGCGCGAGCCGTACCCGCGGGGTCACAGCGAGAGCACCGCGCGCATGACCGCTCTGGCGATCGGGGCGGCCGTGCGGCCGCCGTAGCCGCCGCCTTCCACCAGCACCCCGACGGCTACGCGGGGGTCCTTGGCGGGGGCGAAGGCCGTGACCACGGCGTGGCTGCGGCGGCCCGCGTGGTTTTCCGCCGTGCCGGTCTTGGCGGCCACGGTGACGCCGGGGATGGCGGCCGCCGTGCCGGTGCCGCCGTTCCTGGTGACGGCGGTCATCATGGCGGTGAGCGAGGCGGCGGTGCGGGCGCTCATGGTGTCGCGGTAGCGGGTGGGCTGGGCGCTGTCGATGACGGTGCCGTCGGGCAGGCGGGTTTCCTCGACCAGGTAGGGCCGCATCAGCACCCCGCCGTTGGCGACGGCGGCGGACATCATCGCGATCAGGAGCGGCGTGGCCCTCACGTCGTATTGCCCGATCGCCGCCATGGCGGTCTGCGCCCTGTCCATGCGGGTGGGGTAGGCGCTCACCGCGACGGGCATGGGCACCACGAGGTCGTCGGAGTCGAAGCCGAACCGCCGCGCCTGCTCACGCACCGCCTCCTGGCCGAGTTCGAGACCGATCGCGGCGAAGGCGGTGTTGCAGGACGCCCGGAAGGCGTAGGCGAGCGAGGGCCTGCCGTCCCCGCAGGCCGCGCCTTTGGCGTTGCGCACCGAGATCCGGGTGCCGGGCAGGCGCAGCGCGACCGGAGCGCGCACGTCACGCCGGGGTGAGTAGTCGCCGGACTCGAGCGCCGCCGCCGCTGTGACGATCTTGAAGGTGGACCCCGGTGGATATGTACGGCGAAGCGCCCGGTTGAGCAGCGGCCGGGCGCGGTCGGTCTGCAGCCGCCGATCGGCCGAGGTGAGTGCGGGGACGTCGAAACTCGTGTAGATGCCGGGGTCGTAGGAGGGGACGGAGGCCATCGCCAGCACGGCGCCCGTCGCCGGGTTGAGGGCCACCACGGCGCCGGGGCGGCCGGTGGCGCGGAGCGCGTCGTAGGCGGCCCGCTGCGCGCTGCCGTCCAGGGTGAGCTTGAGTGTGGCCCCCGACGGCACGCCGTCACGCATGAGGGCGCGCACTTTGACCTTGGGGTCGGTGCCCGCGAGCACGGCGTCCTCGCTCTTCTCCACGCCGCTGCGGCTGAAGAGCGACAGGTGACCGGTGACGGCGGCGAACATCGGGCCGTCGGCGTAGACCCTGCGATAACGGTAGACGCCGGCGGTGACCTTGCGGCTGTCGGCGATCACGGTGCCGTCGCGCAGGAGCAGCCGGCCACGGGGGTGCTCGAATCGTGCGATCAGCGTGCGGGAGTTGCGGTCGTCGGCGCGCAGTCCGTCGGCCTGGAATGCCTGGATGATCGTGACCCTGCCGAGCAACGCGAACAACATCACCCCGCAGGCGACGGCGGTGTGCCGGAGCGGGATGTTCATCCGCTCGGTGCGTGCTCCGATCATGCCCCCTCCCATGCTCCTACCGGTTTAGCAGGCGGTAAGGGAGAGTGAGTGGGCTTGACGGCTATGTGGCGGGTCAAGGTCTTTCAGGCATGACGTGCGGTCAGACCTCGGCTGTGCGCGCCTTGATGGGCAAGGTCTTCCGGGCGTGACGTGCGGTCAGACTTCCGCCATGTCGTCGCCGGTGTCGGCGAAATGGTGCAGCTTCACCACGTCGCGGTAGTAGGCGATCTTGTGCTGGACGCCCTGCTGTCTCGAACGCCAGTGTGCGATCTGCTCCTCCACCCGCCGGTCGTGCTCTTCCAGCAGGAGGATGCGCTCGGGGATGTTGTGATCGCCCGCGCGCGTCAACTCGGCGAATCTGAGCATCTCCGCTATCGGCATGCCGGTGTCGCGCAGGCAGCGGATCGTCATCAGCCAGCCGACGTCGCGGTCGGTGAAACGGCGCTGGCCTGCCGTGTTGCGCTCGATGCGGTCAAGCAGGCCGATGCGCTCGTAATAGCGGAGTGTGTCCAAGCTGAAGCCGGTCTCGGAGACCACCTGGGCCGGGGTGAAGGTTTTCACATCGCGAGCATGCCACCTGGAGTGGGCTCCAGGTCAACCGCCGAGCCCGCCTTTTCTGTGCCACGCCCCCTCCTCGGTGCCGCGCCACCCCCGCTCTCTCCGGCCAGGGGGTTGGCACGGCTCCTCAGCGCACGGGGCGTTCAGGGGAGGTGAGCCGCGAGATAACGGCGGATCATGATCTTGCACTCGGTGATCAACTCGGGGGCGCCCTCCGGACTGACCCGGAAGGCCAGCTTGAGTACGGCGTCGCCGGCTTCGACGGCGACCAGCAGCGCACGGTCGAGGCCCGGGATGACCGGCACGTCCAGCGTCTCAAGCACGAGCCGCCGCAGCCGGTCGGCGACGACGGCGTTGTTCTCAAGCGCGGCGTCGAGCATGTGCTGGGTGCCCTTCAGTGCGGGCCCGCCGGGAGAGGGCAGGATCTCCCCGAAGTCGACGACGGCGAAGCCCGGCCGGGAACGCTTCATCTGCACGAACTCGTCGACAGCCAGGTCGACGACATCGCCCCAGTGCTTGAGGTCGACCGCGCCCAGTTTGTCGGCGATGCGCTCAAGAAAGGACTCCAGGTTGCGCAGCGCAAGCGCACGCACCAATCCTTGTTTGTCAGAGAAGAACTGATAGAAGGTGCCGATCGGAACTTCAGCTCTTCGCGCAACCTCTTTGGTGGTCAGCGAGTCGTAACCCACCTCATCCAGCAGTCGCGCACACTCGTCCAGCATGCGCTCGACCCGCTCCAGGCTGCGACGCTGAGCGGGTCGACGGCGCAAGGTTCCTCCGGAGACGCTCGTCATGGGAACCATCATCCTCCCTTTTTGAACCTACGGCGCGGTAACATGAGGTCTCCTCGCAAATATTGTCTCCCGGGATGGAGCATCCATTAACCCGGAATACGAACTCGAGACCCCATGGAAGCCGATACCCGCCCCCCGCCCTCCCTCCCAAAACTTCCTTTTCCAGATCGCGGCGGATGAGGGGTCGGAAGTCAGATGCCCGCATTGCTGAACTAAGCCTGTGAAAAACTGTGAGTTTCCCGCAAGAAACGCGTTCTCGTCACTATGGCGAGCGCATGGAATCGACTGTCCCGAACCGTCGAGCCTGAGCGGACAGGTCTCCGCTGCGGAAGACTTGCCACTTAAAACCCGGAAGCCATCGAGACTCCCCCAAAAAGGACGAATCTACTCATTCGGGGAGCAAACTCAGCTGATGCTTGAAATCACTGCCCGCTGCCGGCCAGTTCCCTTTCGGCGGCAAGATCCCGACTCTCAGCCTGCTCGTGGCTTTTGTCCTGCTCTTGGCTCTCCGCGGGACCGCCGGATTCCCGCGACGGCTCGGCGTCCACCGGGCCGGGCGGGGCCGGGTCGGGCTCCGGGGCGCGCCTGCGCGCCGACTTCAGTGCCCAGCGATGCCCCTCGACGTCGCACACGATGCCGTAGCCGTCACCGGGAACCTCCTCTTCGAAGGGCAGCTCCACCTCGCCGCCCGCGTCGAGCGCGGCGTCGAACACCGCCCTCGGGTCGTCATAGTGAAGGGTCAGGAGGACCGGGCTGCCGCCGAGGGAGGCGGGCGACGGAGAATAGTCATAGTGAACGGACTCCTCGCTCACCACGACCGCGATGCCGCCGATCACGACTTCCGCGAACCCCGGCGCCCCCTCGGCGGGCGCATCGGTGAGGAGCACGCGGGCGCCGAACACCCGTTGATAAAAGTCAACCGCCGCGACGAGATCGCGGACAGTCAGGTGCACATGGAATCCACGCGGGCCGGGGGTCACCCTTTCACCGGGCATCTCTCATCCTCCTGAGCGACCCGGCTGAATCAGGGGGATTCCCTCCGGGCCAGGCAACTGGTCACCGCGAGCCACGAAGGCTCACACAATGGGATGAAAAAGACTGATTCCTCCTCATCCCCGGCTGAAACGAAGGCAATATCCCTTCAGCCGCCCTTCACCGTATTTTATGCGGCCGAATTAGCGGGTTGTGCCCCAGACAGCCCTTCACAGCCCACAACACATGTTCGCCACATGCTCACAAGACACTGACGTGAACGTGGTCGTAGTGATTGGCCGTGGCCCCGCCGCGGTCGGACATGGTGTCCCAGCCGCCTCCGGTGCGGATGTCGTAGTAACGCTGCTTCCAAATGATGTACATAATCCCGAGGCGGCGGCCGTTGTTGATGCACCACTGCGCGAGGGCGTCGCCGCGCGCCTCGTCGTCGCCGGTCGAGACCCGCCCGCCGGGGCTCGTCATGAAGTCGCAGGCCCGGCCCTTGCCGTGCTCACCGGGGTCACCCGGCCTCAGGCAGCCCACGCCGTACGGCATGGGGAAGTTGGCCATGATCTCGTTGCGGATGGTGACCATGCGGGCGGTGAGCCCCGACCCCGCGTCGGGCTCCTGGAAGCCGAACTTCGCGAGCAGCCGCTCGACGTCGCGCCGCTTGGTCTTGAGCTTGGCGATGTCGCGCTCCAGCTTGTCGATCTTCTGATCGGCGGTCTTCCGCGCCGCGTTGGCCTCTTTCAGGAGGGTCTTGAGGTGGGTGGTGCGCTGGGCCCGCTCGCCCGCGAGATGGGTGACGAGCGCCATGTTGGACATGGCCTGTGTGGCCTCGCCCTGCAGGCCGAACAGCTGGATGGCGTCGAGCCCGCCGCTCATATAGGACGTGCGGGCGATATGGACCAGCTCGCGCTCGGCGCCCGCCACCTGGCGGGTGAGGCGGTCGGCGCGCCGGTCGGCCTTCTTCGCCTCGTCGCGGGCGTCGTCGAGGGTCCTGATCTCGCCGCGGTAGGCCTTGCTGAGCGCGGCGGCCTCCAGGGTGAGGCGGCGGATCTTGCTCTGGCGGTCGGGGCTGTGCCGTTCGAGCACCAGGGCGGGGGCGAGCGCGGACGCGCCGGGAAGGCCGACGGCCATGAGCATGAGCGCGGCAGCTGCGGCGGACACCCTCATCGCGGCCCTGCCCCACTTGCCCGGGCGGCCTGATTCCACGTACTTCTCCCTCCCAGACGCAGCGAAACTATAGAAGACGATCTTGGAACCTGCCACCTGAACAGGCGAAATCACATCCCATTTGCGAAGTATCGGCAACTTTAGGTGACTATCGCGCTGCGAAGTGATCAGATTTGGGTCTTGTCGGGATCGGCATATCAGGTGAAATTTCGTAGGGTCGCGTCCGCTCGACCAGACAACACGATCGATAGGACTCGGCTTAGATCGTGACGCCTACGTGTGGGCGGTTCGGGCATCGATGACGCCGCCCACTGAAGGGACCCCCCTGTGTCTTCCCGAAGACTCGCCCTTGTCGCGGCAACCTTATTGGGCGCGAGCACCCTGCTCTCGCCGGCCCAGGCGGGCGCCTCGGCCGCCCGGGATCCGCTTCCCGCCGCCGACCAGATCGAGCTCTACCAGCTGGACGCCAAGCCCGGCACCGGCCAGACCCTGATCGAGAACGGCATCGACGTCGTCCAGAAGCAGATCGTCGGTGACAAGGAACACATCGAGCTGGCCGCGAGCAAGAGCGACCTCAAGCGCCTCGCCAAACTCGGACACACTCCCGCCCCGGTCACCAACCCGCAGGGCCAGACCCAGTTGCAGGCGGCCAAGGCCCAGGCCGCGGGCGGTTTCACCGTATGGAAGTCCTACTCGGAGAACGGCGGCATCGCCGACCAGCTCGAGTCCCTGGCCTACGCCAACAAGGACATCCTCAAGCTCCAGTCGATCGGCAAGACGATCCAGGGCAAGGACATCCTGTCGATCAAGGCGACCAAGAACGCCCGCACGACCCGTGACGGCTCAAGGCCCTCCGTGCTCTACTCCGCCACCCAGCACGCGCGCGAGTGGATCGCCACCGAGGTCGACATGCGGCTGCTGAAATATGTGGTGGCCAACAAGGACACGCCGGCGGTCAAGAACCTGCTCGCCACCACCGAGCTCTGGTTCGTGCCCGTGGCCAACCCCGACGGCTACGACTTCACCTTCACCGAGGGCAACCGCCTCTGGCGCAAGAACCTCCGGGACAACGACGGCGACAACCAGATCACCGGCCTCGACGGCGTCGACCCCAACCGGAACTACCCCACCAACTTCTACTACGACGAAGAGGGGTCCAGCTCCGTCCCCAGCAGCCAGACCTACCGCGGCACCGGCCCGGCCAGCGAGCCGGAGACCAAGGCCATGGACGGGCTGCTGCGGCGCATCGGCTTCGAGTTCCAGGTCAACTACCACTCCTACGGGCCGCTGCTGCTCTACCCTATCGGGTGGCAGACCGGCACCCCCACCGCCGACAACCCGGTCTACGAGGCGCTCACGGGCAACGACGCGGCTCCCGCCGTACCCGGCTTCGACCCGGACCTGTCGGCCGAGCTCTACACGACGAACGGCGAGACGACCGACCACGCCCACGGGAAGTACGGCACACTCGCGTGGACGCCCGAACTCGAAGAGGGCTGCGCGGGCTGCGGGTTCGTGTTCCCCGACGACGAGGCGCTCGTGCAGGCGCAGTTCGAGAAGAACCTGCCCTTCGCCCTCGACGTCGCCAAGTCGGCCCAGAACCCCGTCGAGCCCACCTCCCACCTCGGCAACACCACGCCCGACTTCGTAATCGACCCCTTCGAGGTCAGCCACGGCAAGGACCAGGTCGTCCAGGTCAACGCCAAGCGCAAGCTGGGCGCGGTCCAACTTCGCTACTCGGTCAACAACGGGCGCACCAAGACCGTCCCCACTCGCGAGTGGCGGGGCGGTGAGAAGTACGGCAAGGGCTACAACACCTACTACCACCACCTCCGCGGCAAGATCAGCGGCACCAAGCCCGGTGACAGCGTCAAGGTGTGGTTCACCGCCCGCGGCAAGACCAGCGCGGACTTCACCTACAAGGTGGCCGACGACATCGGCGGCAAGGTGCTCGTCGTCGCCGCCGAGGACGTCACCGGCATCAGCCCCGCGCAGGGTGTCACCGAGGCGAAGTACGCCGACGACTACGCGACCGCGCTGACCGCCGCGGGCTACACCTCCGACGTCTACGACGTTGACAAGCACGCCCGCAAGGCGCCCCACCCGCTCGGTGTGCTCAGCCACTACAAGGCGGTGATCTGGGAGACCGGAGACGACATCATCCCGCGCAGCGCCGGACAGGTGCCGGGTACGGCGAGCCGCCTCGCCAACGAGATCGAAATCGCCATGCGCGACTATCTCAACGAGGGCGGCAAGCTCCTGCACACCGGGAAGTACGCGTCCTACGCCCAGAACCTCAACGAGGACTACTTCTACCGGCCGCAGGACCCCGAGTGCACCAACGACCCGGCGCAGCCCTGCCTGCCCCTGATGAACGACTTCCAGCAGTACTACCTCGGCGCCTACATCTACTTCGACAACGGCGGCAACAACCCCGCCACCAACACGCCGCACCCATTGAAGGGCGTCTCCGGCGCGTTCAACGGCTTCACCGGCACCCTCAACGGCGGCGACTCGGCGAACAACCAGGACCACACCGGGTCCTTCCTCGCCACCTCCGCTCTCCTGCCCGCCGACAGGTTCCCCCAGTTCGCCAGCTCCGCCCCGCTTAAGTGGGACCGCCCCGGCGCCCCGTTCGACCCGCACACGGGCGCCTGGAACGTCCACAGCTCCATCGCCGACGTGACGTGGAAGCGGCTCTCCAAGACCGTCGACCTCACCGGCAAGAGCAGCGGCGCCCTGGAGTTCTGGACCTCCTACGACACCGAGTCCCACTGGGACCACCTCGTCGTCGAGGCGCGTACCGCCGGACAGGACGACTGGACCACCCTCCCCGACCTCAACGGCCACACCAGCCAGGTCACCGGTGACAGCTGCACCGAGGGCTGGCGCACCATCCACCCCTTCACCGCGCGCTACCAGGGCCCGAACTGCGAACCGACCGGCACCTCCGGCGCGTGGAACGCGGCCTCAGGCAACTCCGGCGGCTGGCAGCAGTGGAAGGTCGACCTGACCCCCTACGCCGGTAAGAAGGTGGAGCTCTCCATCTCCTACATCAGCGACTGGAGCACCCAGGGCGCCGGCGTCTTCCTCGACGACGCCAAGGTCACCCTCGACGGCGCCACCGCCGAGGAGACCTCCTTCGAGACCGACTTCGGCGGCTGGGCCGCGGCGGGCGCCCCCGCCGGAAGCACCCCGTCCCCGAACAACTGGACCCGCTCCGACAAGATCTTCGAAGAGGGCGCCGGCATCGTCACCGAGGACACCGTCTACACCGGCTTCGGCGGCGAGGGCCTCACCACCCAGGCCCAGCGCACCGACCTCGTCAAGCGCTCCATGCAGCACCTCTTGAGCCGTTAACCCCCTCGAACCCCGCCGAGGGCCCCCTTCAAGGGGGCCCTCGGCTCTTTTTGTCGGGTGGGATTCACGCCGATCAGGCGATCCCAGCCTCTCCCGGGCACCTGGAAAGGTGGGAGACCCAGCACGCCCCCGCATCGCTGGGCCTCCCACCTGGTGTTCGTGTGCCGGCTCTGTAGATAGACGAGGACTGTGGGGAAAAGGTTCGGTTCGGAGGCGAAAAAGGTTCTAAGTAAGCCCTGTGGCTGAATAGCCGCGCCTACGAGGGCCGCCCGAGCCCCACACATCGCGAGGGACGGTCCTCGGCAACGTGGCTCTTCTGCTCGTTGCCTGCTCTTAGCGGGATCGGCGGACTTCGCCGCATCTCTCGGGCGTCGAGCGGCGGGGATGCGGCGTCAGAGTCCTTGGGCCTGGATCGCGGTGATGGCGATCGTGGTCACGATCTCTTCCACATCGGCGCCGCGGGCGAGGTCGTTGACCGGGTGTTGCAGGCCCTGGAGGATCGGGCCGACGGCCACGGCGCCGGCGGAGCGGCGGACGGCGAGGCAGGTGTTGGCGCCGGTGTGCTGGTCGGGGAAGACCAGAACGGTGGCCTGGCCGGCGACCCGGCTTTCCGGGAGGCGGGCGGCGGCCACACGGGGGTCGACGGCGACGTCATATTGGATGGGGCCCTCGACCAGCAGCTCCGGCACGCGTGAGCGCACGAGGTCGGTGGCCTCCTGCACCTTGTCGACGTCGGCCCTGGCGCCGAGGGCGCCCGCGGAGTAGCTCAGCATCGCGACGCGGGGCTCGATGCCGAAACGCGCGGCGGTGCGGGCCGAGGAGATGGCGATGTCGGCCAGGCGGGTCACGTCGGGCTCGGCGTTGACGGCGCAGTCACCGAACAGCAGCACCCGGTCGGCCAGGCACATGAAGTAGACCGAGGAGACGGTGGAGATGTCGGGCACCGTCTGGATGATCTGGAACGCCGGCAGCAGGGTCGCGGCCGAACTGTGCACCGTGCCCGACACCATGCCGTGCACGACGCCGGCGCGCACCATCATCGTCGCGAAGTGGTTGGCGTCGGTCACCATGTCGCGGGCGCGCTCCACGGTCACGCCGCGGTGCTCGCGCAGCGCGTGGTAGCGCTCGGCGAAGGAGTGGCGCATCGGCGAGGTAAGCGGGTCGACGATCTTGGCGCCCTGGAGGTCGAGCCCGTGGTCGCCCGCGCGGCGGCGGATGACGTCCTCCCTGCCGAGCAGGGTGAGGTCGGCGATGCCGCGCCGCAGCACGGCCTCGGCCGCCCGCAGCACGCGGTCCTCCTCCCCCTCGGGCAGCACGATGTGCCGCCGCTCGGCCCTGGCCCGCTCGATCAGGGTCTGCTCGAACATCAGCGGGGTGACCCGCCGGGGGCGGCCGAGGCCGAGGCGCTCGGCGAGGCCGACCGAGTCGACGTGGCTCTCGAAGTGGCCGAGGGCCTGCTCGGTGCGGCGCGGGTTGTCGGCGGACAGGCTGCCGGGCAGGCCGGTCACGGCGTCGGCGACGGCGAAGCTGTCGGCGGCGGCCGAGAGCACCGGCAGGCCGGGGGCGAGCCGCGCGGTGAGCCCGCGGACGGCGGGGGTGGGTTTGACGCCGTTGCTGAGCACGACGGCGGCGGGACGCGCGGTGCCGGCCGCGTCGGCGGCGGCGGCACCGAGCAGCAGGTCGGTGCGGTCTCCCGGGGTGACGACGAGGCAGCCTGGGCGCAGATGATCGAGGAATCCAGGCAGGGTCTCGCCGGCGAGAAGGACCCCCGACACGTCGCGCAGCAGGCTCGCGGCGTCGCCCTGCACCTGCACGGCGCGCAAGACGTCGGCGACCTGTGCGACGGTCGGCGCGGACAACGCGGCGTTCTCGGGGATGACGTAGCAGGGCACGGGGAGGTCGGCGCCGACGACGGCGCCCGCGGGCACCCGGTTGGCGATCACGGCCAGCACCGGGCACCCCTGCTCGACGAACGCCTGGTAGCCGATGCGCAGCGACTTGGAGGTGACGTCGTCGTCCTGCCCCACCCCGCCGGCCACGATCACGACCGGCGAGGACAGCCGCGCGGCGAGTTTGGCGTCGAAGGCGGGCTCGCCGGCGAGGTCGCCGAGGGCGGAGGAGCCGCCGAGCACGAGCACCGCGTCGCAGGCCGCCTCGAAGACGGCGAACCGCTCGGCGAGCCGGTCGAGCAGCGCCCCTGTGGCCTGGGCCGCGATGGTCTCCTCGGCCTCCTCCAGGGTGACGCCGCTCGCGACGTGGGCAGGCCGATAGCGCGCCCGCATGAGCTCGACGGCGGGATCGACCCGCAGGTCGGCTCCTCTGGGCGCGACGGGCCGGAACACGCCGAGACGCTCCACCCGGCGCGCGAGCAGCTCCATCAGGCCGAGCTCGACGACCTGCAGGCCGTCGCCGTGCCCGAGGCCGGCCACATAGACGCTGCGCATCGCTCCGTCTCCCCCTTGATGCCGATTGCCGGTGAGTCGCATCGGGGGGAGGCGAGCAGTCACCCAACGTAACCGCCGCCCGGCGGGGGTTCAAGGAGGCACGAGCGGCGCGGCCCAGGTGTTCAGAAGGAGGCCCGAGCGGCGCGGCTCAGCCGGCCACAGACGCGGAGACCCAGCGGCCGATGCGGCGGATGAGCTCGGGGGTGGCGTCGCTCTCGGCGTGGCCGTACCCGTCCTCGATCCACAGTTCTCTGGGCTCCTGGGCCGCCTCGTAGAGCTGGTAGGCGTGATCGAGGGGGAAGAAGGCGTCCCGGTCGCCGTGCACGACGAGCAGCGGGATGGGGCTGATCAACGGCACCGCCTCAAAAGGGGCCAGGGGCACGGGGTCCCATCCCGTGGAGCGGATGCGGGTGCCCTTGAACACGCGGGCGGCGGCCCGTCCCATGCGCTGCTCCATGGCCCAGTGCACGCGCCGCATGGGCGCCGTCCCCCGGTAGTACCACCGCGCGGGGCCGCTGACCGACGCCACCGCGTCCACACCGCCGTGGAGGGCGGCGTGGCGCAGCGCGACCGCCGCGCCCATCGAGAATCCGGCCACGGCCACCCGCGCGTAGCCGAGTGTGCGGGCGTGCCGTACGGCTGCCGCCACGTCGAGCACCTCCTCGTCGCCCACGGTGCTGAGGCCGCCGGAGCGGCCGTGCCCGCGGAAGTCGAAGGCGACGACTCCGCCGAAGGCGCTGAAGACGTGGGCGATGCGTCTGCTGGTGCGTTCGCGCCAGGATCCGGTGAATCCGTGGGCGATCACGACGCAGAGATCACCGGGCCCGCGGGAGGGGGTGTGGACGGCGTCGATCCGCACACCGTCCTTGGTGCGCAACATCACGGGAAAACTCACGGCGAAGGACATGTCACGAGCCTACGAGCACAGCATTTGAACGTTCCGCAAGGCTTGCTGAGAACTACGTGAAGAACGCACCCGCCGCGTGTATGGCCGAAGGCCATATAAAATGGGCTGGCCGCATGTCCGCGGCCCGCACCCACGATCCCAGAGCGAGACTCCATCATGCCTTTGAACAGCCGCGACGACCTGCGCAACATCGCGATCATCGCGCACGTCGACCACGGCAAGACCACGCTGGTGGATGCCATGCTGTGGCAGTCCGGAGCGTTCCGCGCCAATCAGGACGTGGATGAGCGGGTCATGGACTCCAATGACCTTGAGCGCGAGAAGGGCATCACCATTCTCGCGAAGAACACCGCGGTCCGTCACGGCGACATGACAATCAACATCATCGACACGCCCGGCCACGCCGATTTCGGCGGCGAGGTCGAGCGGGGCCTGTCGATGGTCGACGGCGTGGTCCTGCTGGTCGACGCCTCCGAGGGGCCGCTGCCGCAGACCCGGTTCGTGCTGCGCAAGGCCCTGGCGGCCAAGCTGCCCGTCATCTTGTGCATCAACAAGGTCGACCGGCCCGACGCCCGCATCGCCGAGGTCGTCGACGAGGCATATGAGCTGTTCCTCGACCTCGACGCGACCGAGGACCAGATCGACTTCCCGATCGTCTACGCCTCGGCCAAGGCCGGCCGGGCGAGCCTCAACCGGCCCGAGGACGGCGGCATGCCCGACGCGGCCGACCTGGAGCCGCTGTTCGAGACGATCACGAAGACGGTGCCCGCGCCGGTCTACGACCCGGCCGCGCCGTTCCAGGCGCACGTCACCAACCTCGACTCCTCCAGCTACCTCGGCCGCATCGCGCTGTGCCGGGTGCACCAGGGCACCATCCGCAAGGGCCAGCAGGTGGCCTGGTGCCGCATCGACGGGTCGATCGAGCGGGTCAAGATCTCCGAGCTGCTGATGACCGAGGCGCTTGAGCGCAAGCCCGCCGAGGAGGCCGGCCCCGGCGACATCATCGCCATCGCCGGCATCCCCGACATCATGATCGGCGAGACCCTCGCCGACATGGAGGACCCGCGGCCGCTGCCGCTGATCACCGTCGACGAGCCGGCGATCTCGATGACCATCGGCACCAACACCAGCCCGTTCGTGGGCAAGGTCAAGGGGTCCAAGGTCACCGCCCGCATGGTCAAGGACCGCCTTGACCGCGAGCTGGTCGGCAACGTGTCCCTGCGTGTGCTCCCCACCGAGCGCCCCGACGCGTGGGAGGTGCAGGGCCGGGGTGAGCTCGCTCTCGCGATCCTGGTGGAGCAGATGCGCCGCGAGGGTTACGAGTTGACCGTGGGCAAGCCGCAGGTCGTCACCCGGGAGGTCGACGGCAAGGTGCACGAGCCGGTCGAGCGGCTCACGATCGACTGCCCGGAGGAATACCTCGGGGCGATCACCCAGCTTCTCGCCGTCCGCAAGGGCCGCATGGAGCACATGACCAACCACGGCACCGGCTGGATCCGCATGGAGTTCCTGGTGCCGGCCCGCGGCCTCATCGGGTTCCGCACCGAGTTCCTCACCGAGACCCGGGGCACCGGCCTCGCCCACCACGTGTTCGAGGACTACGAGCCGTGGTTCGGCGAGCTGCGCACCCGCCCGACGGGCTCCCTGGTGGCCGACCGGACGGGCCCGGCGACCTCTTATGCGATGTTCAACCTCCAGGAGCGCGGCACGCTATTCGTGCCGCCCACCACGGAGGTCTACGAGGGCATGATCGTCGGGGAGAACTCCCGCTCCGACGACATGGACGTCAACATCACCAAGGAGAAGAAGCTCACCAACATGCGCTCCTCCACCGGCGAGGAGCTTGAGCGGCTCATCCCGCCGCGCCAGCTCAGCCTGGAGCAGGCGCTTGAGTTCATCCGCGAGGACGAGTGCGTGGAGATCACCCCCACCACCATCCGCCTGCGCAAGGTCGTCCTCAACGCCGCCGAGCGCGCCCGCACCGCGGCCCGCGCCAAGCGCAACAACTGACGGCTCCAAGAACACGGCCGATCCCGCACCCGGGGATCGGCCGTTCGCCGTCTAAGGGACCTGAGGAGCCCCGGCACGCACCTGCCGCCCGTGGACCCGGCCAACAGGCCGGGGAACGCCGAGAGTCACCCCGCCCTCGTGACGTGGCCGTCGTGCAGGGACTTCCGGATGCGGCGAACAGCCCACAGGACCGCCTGATGCCCCCCGGCACCCACAGAAGCGTTCAGGACGCCCATCACGGCCCCCATAAGCAAGGTCCAAATGGAGGTGGTCACACCTGTGACCGCACTTCGGGAAACGTTCACGGGCGGGTCCTTCACGGGGCCGCCCGTGAGCAAATTCAACGCTTCCTGCGCGAGGTGCCGAAGACCGTGCGGGTGATCTCGCGGCCGAGCGCGGTGCCCGCCGAGCGGGCGAACGACTTGAATGCCGTGGAGCCGAGGACACTCGCCACCACGCCCTCCGGTTTCGTGTGGTGTTCGGCGGGCTCACGCCGTACCTGCTGTTCCTCTTCGGGGTGCGGGTGGGGGGCGAGGCGGGTGGTCAGCATCTCGTAGGCCGACTCGCGGTCGACGGCCTCGCCGTATTTCGTGTTGAGGGGCGAGGCGGCGACGATGCGGCGCACGGTGTCAGGGGACGAGGGGCCCATGAGCGACTCCGGGGCGGCGAGGCGGGTCCAGGCGACGGGGGTGGGTGTGCCGCGTTCGGAGAGTACGGTGACCACGGCCTCGCCGATGCCGAGCCCGGTGAGCACCTCCTCAAGATCATACGGCGAAGCCGGGAACGTGGACACGGTCGCCTTAAGGGCCTTGGCGTCCTGCGGGGTGAAGGCGCGCAGGGCGTGCTGGACCCGGGCCCCGAGCTGGGCGAGCACGTCGGCTGGCACGTCCTTCGGGGTCTGGGTGACGAAGAAGACGCCGATGCCTTTGGAGCGGATGAGCCGCACGGTCTGCGTGATCGACTGGAGAAAGGCGCGTGAGGCGCCGGTGAAAAGCAGGTGGGCCTCGTCGAAGAAGAACACCAGAGCGGGCTTTTCGGGGTCGCCCACCTCAGGCAGCGCGCTGAACAGGTCGGCGAGCAGCCACATGAGGAACGTGGAGAACATCTCCGGGCGATCTTGGACGGCGGGCAACTCCAGGACCGACACCACGCCGCGCCCGTCGGGGGTCGTGCGCAGCAGGTCGAGGGTGTCGAACGCGGGTTCGCCGAAGAAGCGTTCGGCGCCCTGGGCCTCGAAGTTGGTGAGGGCCCGCAGCAGCACCCCCGCGGTCGCCTTGGACAGCCCGCCGACGCCTTTCAGGGCCTCCGGCGTGTCGACGAGATATTGGATCACGGCCCTGAGGTCCTTGAGGTCCAGCAGCGGCAATCCCTGGGAGTCGGCGAAGTGGAAGACGAGCCCGAGGGAGGATTCCTGGGTCTCGTTCAGGGCCAGCACCTTGGACAGCAGGGTGGGCCCGAAGTCGGTCATGGTGGCGCGGATCGGCACGCCGTCCCCGAGCCCGCCGAGGGAGTAGAACTCGACCGGGCAGGCGACGCCCTGCCAGGTCTGGCCGACCTCGGCGGCGCGGCCGCTCACCGTGTCGGACGGTGTGCCGGCGGTGGCCAGGCCGGTGAGGTCGCCTTTGACGTCGGCGAGGAAGACCGGGACCCCCTGATTGGAGAGTTGCTCCGCCATGAGCTGCAGGGTCTTGGTCTTGCCGGTGCCGGTCGCTCCGGCGACAAGGCCGTGCCGGTTGAGCATGCGCAGCGGGATGTGTATCTGCGCTTCCGGGCGGGTCTGCCCGTCCCAGTAGAGGGCCCCGAGGTCCAAGGTGGGCCCGTCGAACGCATATCCCTGCTCGACTTCTTCGATCACGATGTCCCCCGTCAACGTTTGGTGTAGCGCCCGCCGGGCGCAGGTGCTCTGCCGTACAACTCGGAGACCGTCACGAACGTGTAGCCCTTGGCGAGGAGGGTGTCGACCATCCGGGGCACGGCGGCGACCGTCGTCTTGTGGATGTCGTGCATGAGCACGATCGAGCCGGGCGGTGCCTTCGCCCCCCGCCGGTAGACGATCTCGGAGTCGCGGTCGCGCCAGTCGAGGGTGTCGACGTTCCAGAGGATCTGGGCGAGCCCGAGGCGGCGCATCTCGGCCGCTACGCGCTCGTCGGTCGCGCCATACGGCGGGCGCATGATCTGCATCCTGACTCCGACGGCGGCGCCGACGACCCGCTGGGTGCGGTCCATCTGCTCCCTGAGCGCGGTGCGGGAGACGGAGGTGAGGGCGGGGTGGTCCCAGGTGTGGTTGCCGAGCTCGTGGCCTTCGGCGACCATACGGCGCAGCGTGTGCGGGCCGTCCTCCACGATCATCCGCCCGACGACGAAGAAGGTGGCCTTGACCTGCCGGACGGCGAGATCGTCGAGGAGCCGGCGGGTGGCCTCCCCCGGGCCGTCATCGAAGGTGAGGGCCACACATTTAAGCATCGAGCAGTTGAGCATCCGGGGTCTGAAGGTCGCCCCGCGCGGCGGGGCGGGCCAGGCGGGCTGCATCGCGCGCAGCCTGCCCGCCAGGGCCATCGGATCGACGGCGGCCGGGACCGCCGGACGGGCCGCGGCGGCGGTCCGCCGGGGCAGGTGACCGACCAGCTGGCCGATTTGGAACGATCCAAAGCCACAACTGAGCGTGGTACAGCACATCAACCCGGCCAGCACCGCGAGCGGAACCCCTCGCACCCGCATGCTTCCCCCCGAAAGCCACGCGAGGGGTGCGAACAACTGCTACGGGTGGCCCTTGGTCACATCCCCCCGCAGCACGCTGACCAGGCCCTCCCACCAGGGTGGGACATCCGCCTGCAATTCGGCGTGGCGACGCGCCACGCGAATTGCACAACCACTCGGATCAGTACCCAGATGGCGCTGTTTCACCGCGCCCTCCTGCCAGCGGTAAAAACCATCACGGAACCTGACCACCAGCCCAAACCACACAGACAAGGTCATGGCGTCACCGATCTCGTAGGCGGAGACGACCCCCAATTCAGCCAGCTCCGCCAGGAGTTTCTCGATCGCGCCACACGAGTCGTTCATCCGGCCGGCCCTCGGGCGGTCCCGGCGACAACACGAACACATGAGGTAATCATGTGACTTCATGGTGTCATCATGGGGATTTTTTCAGCTATTGATCTGGCACATCCCGAGGTTCCGAGACAACCATCACAAACCTCATCGAGCCCTCGCCGTTGTTGGCATAACGGTGGGCCCGGTCGGCGGCGAAGAGGATCGCGCCGCCCTCCTCCACCACATGGCTCGCGCCCTGCACGGTGAGCGTCAGCTCCCCCTCGATGACCTGCAGCATCTCGCGCGTGCCGGCGGGATGCGCGTCGCCGTCATGGTGCTCCCCCGGCCCCAGCACCCAGTCCCACAACTCCAGGATGGCGGGCGCGTCCGTGCCGATCAGCATGCGCGCGGCCCCACCTTTGTCCCCCCGCCACAACGTCACCACGTCCGCCGGGCGCACGACCCGCACGGGCGGGGTATCGGCGACCTCGACGAGCCTGGCCACCGTGATGCCGAGCGCGTCGGCGATGCGCGCCAGCGTGTTGACGCTCGGATTGGTCCGCCCCTGCTCGACCTGGACCAGCATGCCCCGGCTCACGCTCGACCGCGCGGCGAGCTCGTCGAGCGTCATCCCCCGATGCAGGCGCTGACCTCTGACATTGCCGGCGATGGCGGCGGTGATCGTCTCATGGTCCGGCACGAGTGCAGTCTATTGCATTTAAAGTGCACTATGCTGCATCCACTAGATTGCACGATTAGTGCAACACAGTGGTCCGAGCGAAGGCGACAACCATGACAGCTGCCCTCTTGGCAATGATCTCCGCGGCGGTGTTCGGCATCGCCGACTTCCTGGGCGGTTTCGCCAGCCGGCGCGCGCGTGTGATGGCGGTCGTGGGACTCTCGCAGTTCGCCGGACTCCTGCTCGTCGCCGGCCTGCTCCCGGTCCTGCCCGGCGCGTTCGGCGCGGAGGCGCTCGTGTGGGGCATGACCGCGGGCCTCGCCGGTGCGGCCGGGCTCGTGCTCTTCTACTGGGCGCTGGCCAACGGCACGATGTCGGTCGTCGCCCCCGTCACCGCCAGCACCTCGGCCGCCGTGCCCGTCGTGTTCGGCCTGGCCACCGGCGAGCGGCCACAACCCCTCGCCCTCGCCGGGGTCGCCGTCGCACTCGTCGCGGTCGTGCTCGTGAGCCGTACGGCGGAAGCACCCAAAGCCGGGACCACCGCCAGGCCCGTGGTGGCAGCCTTCGTATCCGGCGCCGCTTTCGGCGGATTTTTCATCCTTCTCAGCCTGGCGCCCGACAACGCGGGCATGTGGCCCCTGGTCGGCGCCCGGCTGGCCTCCCTCACCCTCATCGTCACCCTGGCCCTCGCCACGCACCAGACTCTCAAGCCCGGCCCCGGCTCGTTGCCCTTCATCGTGGGCGCCGGAGTGCTCGACATGGCGGCCAACGTGCTCTACCTGCTCGCCGTCCAGAGCGGGGGGATGATCAGCCTCGTCGCCGTGCTCTCGTCGCTCTATCCCGTCGGCACCCTGCTGCTCGCACGCTACGTGCTGGGCGAACGCCTGGGCCCGGTGCAACTGGCGGGAGTCGGCTTCGCCCTCGGCGCCGCCGTACTCATCGCGGCGGGATGACCGGCCTGATCACCCGCCCCCGTTTCCCCGGCCGGGGGCCTGTGGAACGGTGCACGGACGAGGGGGTACGGCGCGCCCCGGCCCTCACGCGTTGTCTTGGGGTCGAGGGCTTGCTACGGTCTTGCCCGTGCAGCCCGATCGGGACGCCCGAGCAGGTGAGGCCTTCGCGCATATCGCCGTGCCCTACGCCTCGGAGGACGAGTCGCTGCGGGTGCTTCTACCCGCCGTCCAGAAAGCCATCAGTGCAGGTCACCGTGTCCTTCTGAGCACCGGCCCGCTGATCCGCGACCTGCTGGCCGCGGCCCTCGGCCCCGACATCTCACGCGTCGACCACCGGCCCGCGGACTCCTGGTATCTCCACCCCTATCGCACTTTGACCGCGACACACGACTACTCGCTGGGCCATCACGGGCACACCCTGCTGATCGGCGAGCCCATCTGGCCGGGACGGGACGAGCGGGAGACCCGCGAGTGGATCCGCTACGAATCGGTGGTCAACGCGCTGTTCAGCGGCGCGCAGGTCACCGCGATGTGCCTGTTCGACCGGCGCAGCACCCCGTTCCACGTGCTGGCGCAGGTGGCCCGCACCCACCCCAGCTACCTGACCGGGCAGTCGGTCCGGCACAGCACGGCCTATGTGCCGCCAGACCAGCTCAGGCTGCACGGCGACGAGACTCCGCTGACCGAGCCGCCCTCGCCGTCGGTCTCCGCGGAGTTCACCCCGGGCGATCTCGGCCGGCTCCGCCAGACCGTGACCGACTACGCCCTGCGCGCGGGCATGCCGCGCGACCAGGTCGTGTCATTGGTGCTCAGCGTGTCCGAGATCGCCGCGAACAGCGTCAAACACGGAGCAGGCCACGGCGTGCTCGCCATGTGGACCACCGGCCAGGAGCTGGTCTGCGAGATCGCCGACCCCGGTGGAGCGATCAACGCGCCGCTGCCCGGCTATCTGCCTCCCGAGCCGGAGTCCGACCGGGGCTACGGCCTGTGGATCAGCAGGCAGCTCTGCGACCTGGTCGAGATCCGCGAGCAGAACGGCTCGCTGCACGTCAGACTGCACATGAAGCTGGTCTGAAGACTGCATATGAAGCTCGTCCGACCCCGCCAGGACGCACGTGTGATCGGTCCAGCGTGGCGGCACCGTACAGAACCCACGCCCGGACATGCCGAAGGGCCCGCACCGGGTGGTACGGACCCTCCTGCTTAAGCGAATGTGGGGTCAGGCGGCCTGGCGCTGCTCGGGCAGGCGCACGAAGCCGAGGTCTCGGGCGTAGCTCTCCAGCATGGTCCGAAGCTGGCGGCGTCCGCGGTGGAGCCGCGACATGACCGTGCCGATGGGGGTGCCCATGCGGTCAGCGATCTCCTTGTAGGCGAAGCCCTCGACGTCGGCCAGGTAGACGGCCACACGGAAGTCCTCGGGCAGCGACCGCAGCGCGTCCATCACGACGCTGTCGGGAAGCTGCTCAAGCGCCTCGGTCTCGGCGGACTTGAGCCCGGTGGAGGTGTGGGACTCGGCGGCGGCGAGCTGCCAGTCCTCGATCTCTTCGGTCGCCGACAACCTCGGAGAGCGCTGCTTCTTGCGGTAGTCGTTGATGAAGTTGTTCGTGAGGATGCGGTGCAACCACGCCTTGAGGTTGGTGCCCTCACGGAACTGGTGGTAAGAGGTGAAGGCCTTCGCCACGGTCTCCTGGACCAGGTCCTCCGCATCGGCCGTGTTTCTGGTCAGCCGCATGGCGGAGGCGTAGAGCTGGCCGGTCACCGGAACGACATCACGCTCGAACCACGTCTGGCGCTGCTCTTCGGTCATCGAGATCATGCTCTCCCCCTCGTAATGATCCCCCCACTACCCATCAGGTCCGCAGGCAAGCCCCACCGTCGGACCTTCTGACGGCTTAGATCATCCTTGCAGTAGGCCCGTAAGGGTGCTGTTAAGAGTCCTGCCTGGTCAGGGGGCTCAACGGCATACGGCGGCATTCTCACGCCTGTAGCCGGACAAGTCTCATTATCGTAACACTCTTCACTCGATTCAAAGTAAAATGTGGCCAGAGTCACACATATGTGCCGAGAGCTACCGTGTACCCCATGGAATACGTCGACCGCCATGACCTCCGGGCGCGCACATGGGTCGCCGAGGCCATCCGCACCGTGGAAGCCGACGCCAACCGAAGCTGTGACACTCATCTACACGTCTTCCCGCTCCCCGTTCACTGGGGTGTGAACCTCTACCTTAAAGACGAGTCGGTCCACCCCACCGGTTCACTCAAACACCGCCTGGCCCGCTCCCTGTTCCTGTACGGCCTGGCCAACGGATGGATCGTTCCATCCACGACGATCGTCGAGGCGTCCAGCGGATCCACCGCCGTCAGCGAGGCCTACTTCGCCCGTCTCATCGGCCTGCCCTTCATCGCGGTCATGCCCGCCTCGACGTCCCCCGAGAAGATCGCCCTCATCGAGTTCTACGGCGGCAAGTGCCACCTCGTCGAGGACCCCACCGCCATCTACGAGGAGTCCCACCGGCTCGCCGCGGAGACCGGCGGCCACTTCATGGACCAGTTCACCTACGCAGAACGCGCCACGGACTGGCGGGGCAACAACAACATCGCCGAGAGCATCTTCAGCCAGATGGCGATGGAACCCGCCCCCGAGCCCACCTGGATAGTGGTCGGCGCGGGAACCGGCGGAACCTCCTCCACGATCGGGAGATACATCCGCTACCGCCGCTACAACACCCGGCTCGCCGTCGTCGACCCGGAGGGGTCGGCCTTCTACGACTCCTGGATCGCCGACGACGCCACCGTGACCGCCCCCGGCTCACGCATCGAGGGCATCGGCCGCCCCCGGGTCGAACCGTCCTTCCTTCCCCAGGTCATCGACCGGATGATCCGCGTGCCCGACGCCCTGTCGATCGCCGCCATGAGGTGGACACGCGAGATCACCGGCCGCGACGTCGGCGGCTCGACCGGGACCAACGTGGCGGCAGCCGTACACCTCATCAGGGAGATGCGCGCGGCGGGCGAAAGCGGCAGCGTCGTCACGCTGATCTGCGACGGCGGCGAACGCTACCGCGGCACCTACGCCGACGACGCCTGGCTCGCCGCACGCGGACTCGACCTCGCCCCGCATCTGGCCGACCTGAAGGCCTTTCTCACGGAGTGAGAGAGGCCCTGGTAGATCGTTCCCCGGACAGCCTTCAGCCACCCGTCCCCGGTCCTCGCCCATGCACGTTCGCCCGGATAGCGTGGATGACGCGGACCAATGCGGGTGGCTCACCGGCGGCACAGCCTCCGTCTTTCATCCGCGGGCGGCCGGGAAGGGGGAGGCGACATGCTTCAGGCCTCGGAGTTGCGCGACCGCTACCTGGCGGGGTTCAACGCCCACGATCTGGACACTTTGTTGCCCACTTTCAGCCCGAGGGGTGTGACCATCACGCCGGAGGGCCAGGCCGAGGGGCGCGAGCAACTGGCCTACTTCCTCACCGAGTTGTGGACGACCTTCCCCGATCTGCACGCCACGGTGTGGGAATCCATCGACCACACGGACACCACAGTCGACGAATATCAACTGGTGGGCACCCACAGAGGGCCCTACCCGCTGCCCGACGGCCGGATCATCCCGGCGACCGGCCGCCCCATCCGGGTGCGAGGCTGCTTTCTGTGCTCGATGGAAGACGGGTTCATCGTGAGCCTGCGCGTCTACTTCGATCAGCTGGAACTGCTGGCCCAGCTCGGCTGGTTCCCCTTTCCCTCCCCCGGGGAAGGCATCAACGCGGAAGAGGCCGGCGACTGACGACACCGGCCTCGCCCTGCGGCGCGTGAGGTCAGCGCTTGATCTGGAAGTCCGTGACGAACGTGGGCTTCCAGGCATCGGCGGCCTTCGCCGCCGTCTGCTTCCCGCCGCACAGGCCGGTCAGCACCACCTGCCCCAGCGCCCTGTCGATGGGATGCGGTTGCGGCACCCCGTTGCCGTCGAGCCGGTGCCACCGCTGTTGGTTGAACCCGACGCTGAACTGCCGCTCGCCGTCCGGCGTGGAGTAGACGAGGGTGCCCATGCCGAACGTCACCCCACTGTGAGCCCAGAACCGACCACACGGGGTGTTTTGCGCATAGATGCCGAGCCCGTAGTCGCCTAGCGGATTGCCGCCCTGGTCGTACCCCGGCACCGTGGTCAGCATCTCGCGCATCTCCGCCGGGCCCAGCACCATGCCGGTGAACAGGAGCCGGAAGAAGCGGTTGAGATCGTCCACGGTCGAGATCATGGATCCCGCCGTGCCAAGCCACGACATGTTGTAGACACTGAAGTCGCGCACGGGGGTGAGGAGCCCGTGGAAGTCGTCATATGCCTTGGAGTGCGGCCCCGCGATGTACGGCGTGCGCGGGAAATAGGTGTCCTTCAGCCCTGCCGGACGGATGACGTGGCGGGTGATGTAAGCCTCGGGATCAAGGCCGGTGACCCGCTTCAGGAGGATCCCGGCGAGGATGTAGTTGGTGTTGGAATAGAGGGAGATCTCCCCCGGCTGCCCCGTCGGCGGCGCCGCGAGCCCGAGGGCCACCAGCTCCTCGGGGCGGAAGGTGCGGAAGCGATTGTCCTCCACACTCTGCGCTGATCCCTCAAGGAACGACGGAAACGCCCAGAGGATGTAATCCCTGATCCCACTCGTGTGGTTGAGCAACATCCGCACGGTGATCTTGTCACCGCGCTCCCCCGGCACCAGATCGGCCACATAGCGGCTGATCGGCGCGTCTAGCTCGATCGTGCCCTGTTTGACCTGCTGAAGCACCGCGACCGCGACGAAGGTCTTGGTGAGGCTGGCCACTCTGTGCCTCATCCACGGCCGCACCGGCCGCCCGGTCTCCAGGTCGGCCACCCCTGCCGCACCCGACCACCGGTCGTGCCCGTCACGCGCCCCGGCGTAGACCCCTGGCATGCCCGCCTCGACCAACCCGTCGAGCGTACGGCGAAGCTCACGACGGTCGATCCCCGAAACCGCGGCCGAGGCCCCCTCGGAGGGCACCGGCTCCGCCAGCGCCGCGGTCGCGGGGGTCAGGGTGAACAGGGCGACGGCCACTCCGACACCTGCGGCCGTACGCCGGCGTCGAGAGGCACCTAAACCAGAAGACACCATTCAGTTCTCTCCTTAAGGGGAACGACGGAGCGATCCCGGCAGGAGCGGATCCAAGGTGCGGGAGCCGGTGAAGGAAGGTGTCCGGGAGGCAGGGCGACACATCCCCTCAGGGATCGCTTGCGGACTGCACCGGCCGACAGGTCCCTCGGCCTGCCGGCCGGAAGCCACCCCAGCGCTTCGCCTCTCTCGGCAAGATCGGGGCAGCAGACGAAGCATGACATCTCGCGCGCCGGACCTCCTCCCCAGTGAGGAGGAGATCGTCTACATCTCGCGAATGACCACGCCGACCTCATCCCGCGAAGAGCGGGGTCAGCGCTTGATCCGGAAGTCCGTGACAAACGTGGGCTTCCAGGCGTCGGCGCTCTTGGCCGCGGTCTGCTTCCCGCCACACAGACCGGTCAGCAGCACGTCGACGAGCGCTCCGTCGACGGGATGCGGCCGCGGCGCGCCGTTCTCGTCGGTCTCACTCCACCGCAGTCGGTTGATGCCAAGGCTGAACTGCCGCTTCCCGTCGAGGGTCGAGAAGGCGTAGGTGCCCATGCCCCAGACTCCCCCGCTGTGCAGCCAGAAACGGCCGCACGGCGTGTCCATGGCGTAGATGCCGAGCCCGTAGTCCCCCATCGGGGCGCCCCACTGGTCGTGCGCCGGCACCGTGGTCAGCATCTCGCGCATCTCCGCCGGGTCCAGCACCCTGCCGATGAACAGGAGCCGGAAGAAGTGGTTGAGATCGTCCACGGTCGAGATCATGGATCCCGCCGTGCCAAGCCACGACATATCGTAGACGCTGAAGTCACGTAGCTCCGGAAGCAGCCCATTGAAATGGTCATATGCCTTGGAATGCGGTCCGACGATGTACGGCGTGCGCGGGAAATAGGTGTTCTCCAGCCCGGCCGGGCGGATGACATTGCGGGTGATATAGCGCTCAGGTTCCTGGCCGGTGACTCTCTTCAGGAGGATTCCAGCGAGGACGTAGTTCGTGTTGGAGTAGACGGATTTCGCACCCGGTTCACCCGTGGGCGGCTCGGCGAGCCCGAAGGCGACCAGTTCCTCGGGGCGGAAGGTGCGGAAACGATTGTCCTCCAGGCTCTGCAGCGACCCCTGACGAACCGATGGGAACGCTCCGAGGATGTGGTCGTTGATGCCACTCGTGTGATTGAGCAACATCCGCACGGTGATCTTCTGCCCCCGCTCCCCCGGCACCAGGTCTGCCATATAGCGGCCGATCGGCGCGTCCAGCTCGATCGTGCCCTTCTTGACCTGCTGAAGCACCGCCACCGCGACGAACGTCTTGGTGACACTGCCGACGCGGTGCCGCATCCACGGCTGCACGGGCCGCCCGGTGTCCAGGTCGGCCACCCCCGCCGCGCCCGCCCAGCGATCGCGGCCGTCGCGGACGGCCGTGTACACCCCGGGCATGCCCGCGGCGATCAGATCACCAAGCGCACGCTGGAGCCCCTGCCGATCGATCGCAGCGGCCGAGTCCACGGGACGCGGCCCGGCCATGGCGGCCCCGGGGGTCGCCACAAGTAGGGTGGCTGCCATTCCAAGCCCCGGAATCACCCGCAAACATGCGCGGGCATGCCGAATAGAACGCACCATGCTTGATTTCTCCTTCAGGGGGAACGACATCGCGATCCTCTTGCGGGATTTATCCGGAGTCAACCGTTGAAAAGGATTCGCGAGCCACCTGTTTGTTTCGAAAGCTTTATGACTACCCCGGTACGGTGTTCCATTCATAGCCGTAATCGCATGTGAGGCGGAACCGCGGCACCGCCCGTTCAAGCACCATCGGGTTCGCCGAGAGGGTTACCGTGGCTTACGCCGTACATCGCCCGGTGTCGCCCGGCTCAGGTCGTGGACCGCCGCCTGGCCGACATCAGGGCCTCGCTCACGACGCCGGCCGCCGGGCTGGCCGGGGAGTCGGGGCCGGCCAAGGCCAGGACGCGGCGCGGGGCGTCCCTGCGGATCGCGACCAGCGGCAGGGCCGCGTGCTCGGCGACCGACCGGGGCAGGATCGCGATGCCGACCCCCGCCTGCACCAGCTCCACCAGCAGCGGCACCTGCCCCACATCCGCGACGACGTCACGGGCGACACCCGCGGCGCGTGCCGCCGCGTCCGTCGTCTCCCGCAGGGCCGTGCCCTTCAGGAACTCCACCCACACCTCGCCGGACAACTCCGCGAGGTCGATCGTCGCGCGGCCGGCCAGCGGATGGAACGGCGGGGTGACCACCACGAGGTCCTCGCTGTGCAGCAGGCGCAGGCGCACCCCCTCGGGGACGGCCTCCCGCATGGGCACGACGGCGAGATCGAGCCTGCCCTTGGCCACATCGGACAACAAGGCGTCCGGATAGCCCTGGCGCAGGTGCAGGGTGAGGCCGGGATGCCGATCGCGGACCTCCATGAGGGCGCCGGAGATGTCGAGGCCCTCCAGGCTCTGGATGAGCCCGATGCGCACCGCGCCGGCGAGCAGGCCGCCGACGGCGGTCACGGCGTTGCGGGCGTCGCGCGCCGCCGCGAGCAGCCCGCGGGCGGCGGTGAGGAAGACGCGGCCCGCCTCGGTGAGCCCCACGGCGCGGCTGCTGCGGTGGAACAACGACGCGTCGAGGTCGCGCTCAAGAGCGCGGATGGAGGCCGACACCGCCGACTGGCTGAGGTTCAGCCGCCGCGCGGCGCGGGAGAAGTTGAGCTCCTCGGCCACGGCGATGAAGTGCTCTATCTGCCGCAGTTCCATCTATCGAATATATCGATTGCTGCCTGCAAAACGTTCTGTTGGACCTAGGACAGGAGAAGGGCGACGATGAGAGGAAACGTGGCCGGGACCTGGGCATTCGTTCGGATGTTCGTCGATCGCGGGCTTATGCCGTACCGGTCCTATCAACCTGATCGATGTAAGGCGGAGGTGCGGGTCTTGCCCTCGACCCCAGACCGGATTCTCGTCAACGGACTCATCACCACACTCGCCGACGGCGGTGACCTCCCTGCCGAGGTCAGCGCGCTGGCGATCCGCGACGGCGTGATCACCGCCGTCGGCACCGACGAGGAGGTGCGCGCGCTCGCCGACGACTCCACCGAGGTCGTGGACCTAGGCGGGCGCAGGGTCGTCCCCGGCCTCATCGACTCGCACGTGCACTTCGTCCGCGCCGGGCTCACCTGGAACGACGAGCTGCGCTGGGAGGACGTCTACGAGCTGTCCACCGCGCTTTCGACCATCGAGGAGGCGGCCAGGAACCAGCCGGAGGGCACCTGGATCAGGGTCATCGGCGGCTGGGACGAGAAGCAGTTCACCGACGGCGGGCGCGGCCCCACCAGGGAGGACCTCGACCGCGTCGCCCCCAACCACCCGGTGTACGTGCAGATGCAATATGCCTGGGTGCAGCTCAACACGCTCGCCATGACCACCATGGGTATCGACGACGAGCTGGTGGCCGGGCTCACGCAGGGCACCTTCGAGCGGGACGAGACCGGCGCGCTCACCGGGCGCGGCTCCGGCCGGCTCCTCATGCCGTGGTTCTACAAGCAGCTTCCCGCTCCCACCTTCGAGGAGCAGGTCGCCTCCACCGCCGCTGTGTCGAGGGAGTTCGCCCGGCTCGGCATGACCGGGTGCATCGACGGCGGCGGCTACAACACCGGGCCCGACGTCTACGGCCCCGTCTATGAGGCGTGGCGGCGCGGCGAGCTGGTCACCCGGGTGCGGCTCTACCAGCACCCCTCGGCTCCCGGCATGGAGGACGAGGAGATCGCGGGCTACGCGCGCTACCTGGAGCCGGGCTTCGGCGACGACCTGCTGCGCGTGTCGGGCATCGGCGAGGTGATCCTCTACCGCAGCCACGACGGCATCGCCGAACCGGGCGACACCTCCGACGACGCCATGGACCACCACGAGCGCCTGCTGGCGCCGCTCGCCGCCAAGGGCTGGAGCGTGCAGATCCACGCCCACCAGCGGGGCTACATCGACCGGCTGCTCGACCTGTGGGAGCGCATCGACAAGGTGCACCCCATCCGCGACCTGCGCTGGACCCTCGTGCACGCCGAGCCGGTCGGCAAGCAGCACATCGAGCGGCTGAAGGCTCTCGGGGCCGGGCTCATGCTTCAGAGCCTGCTGCGCCTGAACGGCGAGAAGGCCATCGCCACGTGGGGCGCCGAGCGTGTCGCCGAGTCGCCGGTGCTGCGGGCCCTGCACGATGCGGAGGTGCCGATCGGGCTGGGGTCGGACGCGATGCGGGTGGCGTCGTACAACCCGTTCACCAGCATGCAGTGGTTCCTCACCGGGCTGACGGTGTCGGGCACCCCGACGCTCTCCAAGGAGAACCTGCTGAGCAGGGAGGAGGCGCTGCGCGGCTACACGGTCGGCAGCGCGTGGTGCACGTTCGAGGAGGACGTCCGCGGCAGGCTGCTGCCCGGTTATCAGGCCGACGTGGCCGTGTTGTCCAAGGACTTCTTCACCGTGCCGGTCGAGGAGATCCACACGATCACCTCGGAGCTGACGCTCCTCGGCGGTCGCACGGTCTGGAGCAGCGGCGCCGTCGCCTGAAGCAGCCCGCCGCCGGCACAACTGAATACGCCACGGCGCCGTCCGACCGGGCGGCGCCGCCCCGACCCCTGTTCCGCCACTGGACCACACCTCCTGATCTCCAAGGAACCACATGGGATCTGTCCATGCATTTCACGGAGGGTCGCGGCGCGGCCTGTTCACTCTTCTCACCCTCACCGGCGTCCTGGCCCTCGGCGCGTGCAGCTCTCAGCTGAACGCGACCGGGGCGACCGGCGGGGGTGGGGGCAAGGACCTCACCTTCGCCGTAGCAGCCGAGCCTGGACAACTGGACCCGACGCTGGCCAACACCTTCACCTCGGCCGCGATCTTCGACTCGATCTGCGAACAGCTCTACGCGGTGTCCCCCGAGGCCACCATGGTTCCCAGGCTCGCCACCGGTGAGCCGGAGTTCAGCGCGGACTACAAGACCGTCACGATCAAACTGCGGCAGGACGCGAAGTTCGCCGACGGCACGCCGTTCAACGCCGAAGCGGTCAAGGTCTCGCTCGACCGGCACATGAACCTCCCGAGTTCCCAGCGCAAGACCGAACTCGCGGCGCTGGACAGCGTGGAGGTCGCCGACGAGCACACCGTGCGCCTCAAGATGAAGCAGCCCATCTCGCCCGGCGCCTTCAGCGTTCTGCTCACCGACAGGGCCGGCATCATCATGTCGCCGACGGCGCTGAAATCGGCCGGGGACAACTTCGGGAACAACCCCGTCTGCGTCGGTCCCTTTAAATACGCCGAGCGCGCCTCGCAGAACTACGTCAAGGTCGTCAAGGACCCGAACTATTACGACGCCGCCAAAGTTCAGCTCGACAGCGTGACCTACCAGATCATTCCCGACTCGACGATCCGGGTGACGAATCTGCGCTCCGGCGACATCGACGTCATCGAGCGAATCCCCACCACGGATATCGACAGTCTGGACGGCAAGAACGGCACCAAGGTCGTCAAGACCGAGGGCATCGGGTTCATCAGCCTGGAGATCAACATCGGCAACTCCGACGGCGTCGGCAAACCCGGCAAGGTCGACGGCCCCCTGGCCACGGACGCCCGGGTCCGCAAAGCCTTCGAGCTGAGCATCGACCGCGAGGCGCTCAACAAGGTCGTCTACACCGGCCGCTATGCCGTGGCATGCGGTTTCGTCGCACCGTCGTCCACCCTGGCAAGCGAGGCCGCCACCGCCTGCCCGCCGCACGACCCGGAGAAGGCGCGCGCCCTGCTGAAGGAAGCGGGCGTGACCACGCCGCTGAAGGTGTCGATAGTCCTGAACAACACCCCCGAGTTCGGCCGCATCGCCCAGGCGCTCAAGTCGATGGTCGCAGAAGGTGGTTTCGACCTCCAGATCAACGCGCAGGAGTCGACCGCCGCGCTCGCCGCCGCGAGTGCCGGCGACTTCACCCTTTACATAAACTCCTGGTCGGGACGCATCGACCCGGACGCCAACATCACCCGCTTCGCGGCGACCGGCAGCCCGTCCAACTTCGGCAATTACTCAAGCGAGAAGGCCGACAAGCTCCTGACCTCGGCCCGGTCGGAGCCCGAGCCCGGCAAGCGGCGTGAACTTTACGGGGAGCTGAGCTCGACGCTCGCTGAGGACGTGGCGATGATCTTCTTGATCCGTCCGTCCTTCTACGCCGGAATGCGCGAGTCGGTGGAGGGCATCACCGCCCAGCCCAACGGCATCGTCGACTTCCGCGCCGCCCGCTTCACGCGCTGAGCCCGGGCGAACACCGTGGTCCGCCTCCTCGCCCGTGTGGGCAACGCCCTGTTCACCCTGCTCATCGCGATCGCCGTGGTCTTCCTCGGCGTGAGAGCCCTGCCCGGTGACCCCGCGGTCGCCCTCCTCGGTGAGGAGGGCGACCCCACCGCCCTTGAGACGGTGCGGGAGCAGTACGGCCTCGACCAACCGGTCATCGTGCAGTTCGTGAAGTATCTCCAGCAGATCGTCACCGGCAACCTCGGCGAATCGGTGCGCACAGGCCTGCCGGTCACCGACGTCATCGCCGGTGCCATCCCGGTCACCCTGGAGCTGACCGCGGTATCCATGCTGGTCGCCATCACGATCGGCGTCACCGCCGGGGTGATCGCGGCCTTGCACCGGGGCAGGCTCGCCGGATGGCTGGTCAGCGTCGCCGCGCTGATCGGCCTCTCGGTGCCCGCTTTCTGGCTCGGGCTCATGGCGATCCTCCTGTTCGCCATCACGATCCCGATCCTCCCGGCGTCCGGGTTCGTGCCCATCGACATCGACCCCGTGGCCCATGTCGCCCACCTGGTGATGCCGTCGCTGGTCCTGGGCTCCGCCTTCGCCGCCGTGATCATGCGCCAGACCCGGGCCGCGATGCTGGAGGCGCTCACCACCGACTATGTGCGTACGGCGACGGCCAAGGGCTTGAGCAGGCGCCAGGTCGTCGTCAAGCACGCCCTGCGCAACAGCCTCATCGTCGTGGTGACGATCGTGGGTCTCCAACTCGGCGCACTGATCGCGGGGGCGGTCGTCACCGAGCAGGTGTTCGTCATCCCGGGCTTCGGCAAACTCATGATCGACGCGGTCGCCACGCGCGACTACCCGCTCATCCAAGGGGTCGTCCTGATCACAGCTACCGCCTATATCGTCATCAACCTCTTGACCGACCTGCTGTACACGGTCGTCGATCCGAGAGTGCGCGTCACCACCGGCGGTGCGGCGTGACCAGCCCCGAGCTTGCCGCGACCCCGCAGGCCCGCTTCTCGCTGATCCGCAACCGCGCTGCCGTGACCTCGATGCTGGTCGTGGCCGGCATCGTGGGCGTGGCCGTACTCGCTCCGCTCATCGCCCCCTACGACCCCGAGGCCACCGGCTTCGACTCCGCCCTGCTCGCCCCGAGCGGGCAGCACCTCCTCGGCACCGACGACCTCGGGCGCGATGTGCTGTCCCGCACGATCTACGGCTTGCGGGCCTCCGTCCAGATCGGATTGTTCGCCGTGCTGGCCGCCACGGCCCTCGGTGTCGTGCTCGGCCTGCTCGCCGGCTACTACCGGCGGGTCGACATGGTCGTCTCCCGGGTGGTCGACGTGACCCTCGCCTTCCCCCACCTGGTGACCGCGGTCGGCCTGGCCGCCATCCTCGGGGCCTCCGGGGTCAACGCGGCGATCGCCATCGCCATCTCGCAGCTACCGGGCATGGTGCGGGTCCTGCGCGGTGAGACGCTGCGTCTGCGTGAGATGGACTACGTCGCGGCGGCCGCCGTCAGCGGGGCCCGCGACAGCCGCATCCTGTTCATGCACATCCTGCCCAACTCGGCGAGCGCGCTGCTCGTCCAGATCAGCGTCTCGATACCGGCCGCCATCATGAGCGAAGCGATGTTGTCCTTTCTCGGGGTGGGCGTCCAGCCGCCTGCGCCGTCGCTGGGCGTGATGCTCTCAAGCGGCCAGTCCTTCCTCCAGGTCGCCTGGTGGATGCCGGTCTTTCCCGGCATCGCCATCGTCTTGATCACACTCGCGTTCAACCTCGTCGGGGACGCCCTGCGCGACGCGCTGGACCCCCGGTCGGTGACCCGGTGAACGCTCAAAGGAGGACCGGCGTGAAGCTGCTGGACGTCCGCGACCTCACCGTGAGCTTCCCCACCAAGAAGGGCCCCGTACTAGCCGTCGACGGGCTCACCTACCACGTGGAACCCGGCGAGATCATCTCTCTGGTCGGCGAATCCGGCTGCGGCAAGAGCGTCGGCATCCTGTCCCTCCTCGGCCTCCAAGGACCGAGCGCGCGGCTTTCCGGGTCAGCCCTCTTCGACGGCCGCGAGTTGCTGCACGCCTCGGAGAAGCATCTGTCCACCATCCGCGGCAAGCAGGTGGCCTGTGTCTTCCAGGACCCGATGAGCTCACTCAACCCCGTGCTCACCGTGGGAAAACAGGTGGCGGAGGTCCTGCGCAGACATCGGGGCCTGTCGGCCGCACAGGCCAAGAAGCAGGTGATCAATCTGCTGGAGCGGGTCGGCATCCCCGCCCCGGCGCAACGCTACGCGAACTATCCGCATGAGATGTCCGGGGGCATGCGGCAGCGCGTCATGATCGCGATGGCCGTCGCCTGCGAACCGCGCCTGCTCATCGCCGACGAGCCGACCACCGCGCTGGACGTGACCATCCAGGCGGGAATCCTGGAGCTGCTCAAGGAGTTGCGTGACGAGACCGGCATGGCCGTCCTGCTCGTCACCCACGACCTGGGTGTGGTCGCCGACATCGCCGACCGGGTCATCGTCATGTATGCCGGGCGCAAGGTCGAGGAAGCCGAGGTCAGGGCGCTGTTCGCCGACCCCCGCCACCAATACACCAGGCGGCTGCTCGACGCGATCCCGCGGCGCGGCGGCGGAGGCGACCCCGGCCGCAGGCTCTCCGGCATCCCCGGCACGGTGCCGACACTGCACGAATCCCCGGCGGCGTGCTCCTTCGCCGGGCGGTGCGTCGTCGCCTCCGAGCAATGCCATACGGCGAAGCCACCCTTCACCGAGTCGGCTCCCGGCCAGGCCGCCGCGTGCTGGCACCCGGGCGCACAGACCGGCCACGCCGCGACGGGAGCCCTGAAATGAAGAACGCCCTGAACGGAACCTCGCCCGCCTCGACCGACGCACCCGCCCTCGCGGTCACCGGGCTGACCAAGCACTTCAAGACGGCTGCGGGAACCGTACGCGCGGTGGACGACGTGACCTTCTCCATCGGCAAGGGCGAGATCGTCGGGCTGGTCGGGGAGTCCGGCAGCGGCAAGTCGACGGTCGGCAGATGCGTGGTGATGCTGAGCCCGCCCACCGCGGGCAGCGTCGTCGTCGACGGTGTGGAGATCTCCGGGTTGCGGCGGGGTGGCGTCAGGAGGCTCCGCACCGGATTCACCATGATCTTCCAGGATCCGGCCACCTCGCTGAATCCCCGGATGCAGGTGAGCGACATCGTCGCCGAACCTTTGGTCATCCATCGCAAAGGGCGTCCCGGAGAGCGCGACCGGCGTGTGCGGGAACTCCTCGACCTGGTGGGACTGCCTCACATGACGGCGGCGCGTTTCCCGCATGAGTTGTCCGGCGGACAGCGGCAGCGCGTCAGCATCGCGCGTGCGCTGATCGCGTCTCCCGCGCTGGTCGTCGCCGACGAGCCGACCTCCGCGCTCGATGTGTCCATCCAGGCGTCGATCTTGAACCTCATCAAGGACCTCCAGCGCGACCTGGGGTTCGCGTGCCTGTTCATCAGCCACGATCTGGCCGCCGTCGAATACGTCGCCGACCGCGTCATGGTGATGTACCTCGGGCGCGTGGTCGAGACGATCGACTCGGCGGGCCTGAACGAGCGGGCCGCTCATCCGTATACGCGGGCGCTGGTGTCCGCCGCGCCGGTCCCCGATCCTGACGAGCAGCGGAGCAGGACACGCATCACCCTGTCGGGCGACATCCCGAGCCCGTTGGCGCCGCCTCCCGGCTGCCACTTCCATCTGCGCTGCCCGGTGGCGATGGATGTCTGCCGCGACCGGGCTCCGGAGCTCCTGCCCGGCTCGGGAGCCGGGCACACGGTGGCGTGCCACCGTGTGCACTGACGGACCGCACTGATCGTCTGGACTGATCAGGACTTGGCCGGATCCACCTTGAAGATCTTGGCGATGTCGTCGAGCATCAAGTGCGCCCCCTGGAGGCCGACGGCGGTCATCCAGGTGGTGTCGCTGACGGTGTGCTTGGCGCCCTTGAGCTTGCCCCACAGCGGGTTGGCGGTGAACCTCTCCATCGCCGCGTCCTTGCCGCTGCCGTCCGGCGAATAGGTGGAGACGAAGATGTGGTCGGCGTCGAGGTCGAGGATGCGCTCCTCGCTGATGTCGACGTTGATGGTCTCTGTGGTGGTCGGCTGCCCCTCCGGCCGAGGGAAGCCGACGTCCTTGAGCACGATGCCCGAGTAGGAGTTCTCCACGTATAGGCGCGCGGTGGGTTCGCCGGCGAAGCGTGTGATGGAGATGGTGGGAAGCCTGCCGTCGTTCGCGGCCTTGACGGACTCCCCGATGGTGGTGGCGCGCGTCTCGAACTTCTTGATCACGTCGTCGGCGAGCTGCTCCTTGCCGAGCGCCTGCCCGACGAGGCACATGTTGTCCTTCCAGACCGCGCCGGTGGTCTCACTGAAGACCGTGGGCGCGATCTGCGACAACTTCGCGTACAACGCCTCATGGCGGACCTTCGCCGACACGATCAGGTCCGGCTTGAGGGAGATGATCTTTTCGAGGCTGGGGCTCTCCAGCGCGCCGAGGGTGATCGCGTTCTTGGCGTTGTCGAGCACGGGGGCGAGGTAGTCGGGGAGCTTGTCGCTCATCGAGCGATACTCAGTGAAGCCGACCAGCTCGGCGTCCAGGCTGAGCACGGCGTCGACGAAGCTCTGGTCCAGGGCGACGATTCGCTTCGGCTGGGCTGGGAGCGTGGTCTCGCCCATGGCGTGTTTCACGGTCTTCGGATAGGCCGCGCCGTTCGCCGCGGGAGCCCCGCTTTGAGTGGCCGACGCAGAGGTGTCCGTCGTGGAGTTCGAGCCGCAGGCGACGGCTCCCAAGGCGAGTACGGCTCCCGCCACGCCCATGGCCAAGGCGCGTAGCGCTCTCATCGGCAAAGTTCCCTTCAGCAAAGGCAAGGCTAACCTCATTAAGATTAGCCATACCTAAGTGTCATAATCCTGTAGGCCCCCCAAAGCACGACACACAAGGCAATCCGGACAGGAGCCACGAAAGGAGCGCGGGTGAGTACAGCGGCAGCCGTCGCGCATCCCCCGGCGAAAGAGCGGCTCCGCGCCATCCGGCGACGCAGAACCCTCACACTCGGCGCCCTCCTCGCGGCCCTCGTCACGGCGGTGGTGCTCAGCATCGCCGTCGGTGCCAACCCCGTCGGCCCCGCCGGCGTATGGCAGGCCCTGACCGCGCCGACCGGCAGCGAGAGCGACATCGTCATCCGCTCCCTGCGGGTGCCGCGCACGGCCCTCGGCGTCGTCGCGGGCATCGCGCTCGGCGTGGCCGGCGCCCTCATGCAGGGCCACACGCGCAACCCGCTGGCCGACCCTGGCCTCCTCGGCGTCACCCAGGGCGCGGCGTTCGCCATGGTGGCGAGCATCCTGCTGCTCAACGTGACCGGGATGTCCACCACCATCCTGTTCGGCCTCGCCGGAGCGCTGCTCGCCAGCGTCGGCGCCTTCGCCCTCGGCACGGCGGGCGGCAGAGGCGGGTCCAGCCCGGTCACGCTGGCCCTCGCCGGCACCGCCGTCAGCGCGTTCCTGTACGCCCTCACCTCCGCCCTGGTCCTCCTCGACGAGCAGGCCATGAACGTGTTCCGCTTCTGGCAGGCGGGCTCGATCGAAGGGCGCGGCGAGGCGGTCGTGTGGCAGGTGCTCCCCTTCGTGGCCGCAGGACTCGTGCTCGCCTTCGCCAACGCGCCCGGCCTCAACACCCTCTCCCTCGGTGAGGACGTCGCCCGCTCCCTCGGCCAGAACATCGCCCTCACCCGCGCGGTCGGCATCGCCGCGATCACGCTGCTCACCGCGGCCGCCGTGGCCGCCGCCGGGGCGGTCGCCTTTGTCGGGCTGATGGTCCCGCACATGATCCGGCCACTCGCGGGACCGGACAACCGGTGGCTTCTGCCGTACTCCGGGCTCCTGGGGGCGATCATGATGCTGGTCGCGGACGTGGTCGGCAGGGTGGTGGCCCTGCCGGGCGAGCTGGAGGTCGGCGTGGTGCTCGCCCTCCTCGGCGCGCCGTTCTTCGTGGCCCTCGTGCGCAGAAGGAAGCCGGTGCGCCTGTGAACGTCAAGACCACCCCGCGGATCACCGCCGACAGACCCCTGCGGGTCCGCGGCGCCTCCTGGCTCGTGCGGCCCCGGGGGCTGCTCATGGCCGTCACGGGCACAGTGGCGCTGCTCACCCTGATGGCGCTCAATATGCGCATGGGCGACATCCCCATGACACTGGCCGAGGTCGTCGCCGCCACGATCGGCGACACCGCCCACTCCTTCGTCGTCATGGAACTCCGCCTCCCCCGCGCCCTCACCGGCGCGCTCGTCGGCGCCGCCCTCGCGGTGTCGGGCGCTATCACCCAGGCCATCGCCCGCAACCCGCTCGCGAGCCCCGACGTCCTCGGCGTCACCCAGGGCGCGAGCGTCACCGTCGTCGCCGTCATCGTCTTCACCGGAGCGACGTACGGCGGAGCCAGCGGAACCCTCGCCCTCGTCGGCCTGCCGGCGATCGCCCTGCTCGGCGGGTTCGCCGGCGCGGTGGTCGTCTACGCCCTGGCCTGGCGGCGCGGACTGTCCGGGCACCGGCTCGTGCTGGTGGGCATCGGCATCTCCGCGGTGTTCACCAACCTCAAGTACTGGCTGCTGACCGTGGGCGACGTCAACGACAGCAGCCGGGCGATGGTGTGGATCAGCGGTTCCCTTCACGCGCGAGGCTGGGAGCACGTGTGGCCCGTCTTGTCGGCTCTCGCCGTACTCGTGCCCGCCGCGCTGCTCGGCACCCGCACGCTCAACGCACTGCGCTTCGGGGACGACACCGTCACCGGGCTCGGCATGCGGATGAACCGGGCGCGAGGCGTGCTGCTGCTCATCGCGGTCCTCCTCGCCGCCGTCGCCACCGCCTCGGCGGGCCCGGTCGCCTTCGTCGCGCTCGCCGCGCCGCAGATCGCCCTGCGCCTCGTCCGCACCGCCCAGCCGCCCCTCATCGTGTCGGCCTTCGTCGGCGCCGTCCTGACCGTCGCGGCCGATCTTCTCGCCCGCTCACTGTTCAGCCCGACCGAACTACCCGTAGGCGTCGTCACAGCGGTGCTCGGCGCGCCCTACCTCATTTATCTGCTCATCCGTATCCGCCGGGAACGACGCACCTGAGTGCGTACTCAAGCGAAGGAACATCACATGAGACTCCAGGCCGTCGACGTCAAACTCGGATACGGTGACCGCACGATCGTCAACGGGCTCGACCTCGGCATCGAGGCAGGCACCGTCACCACCATCATCGGCCCCAACGGCTGCGGCAAATCCACACTGCTGCGCGCCCTCGGCCGCCTCCTCAAGCCCATGGGCGGGCAGGTCCTGCTCGACGGCAAGCGCATCGAGCAGATCGCCACCAAGGAGGTCGCCAAGATCCTCGGCATCCTCCCGCAGGCGCCCACCGCCCCCGAGGGGCTCACCGTGGCCGATCTCGTCGCCCGAGGCCGCCACCCGCACCAGAGCTGGTATCGCCAGTGGTCCGCCGACGACGAGGGCGCCGTCGCCGAGGCCCTCGACATGACCGGCCTGCTCGACCTCGCCGAACGCCCCCTCGACGAACTCTCCGGCGGCCAGCGCCAGCGCGCCTGGATCTCCATGGCCCTCGCTCAGGGCACCGACCTGCTCCTGCTCGACGAGCCCACGACCTTCCTCGACCTGGCCCACCAGGTGGAGGTGCTGGAGCTTGTACGGCGGCTGCACGGTCAGGCCGGGCGCACCATCGTGATGGTGCTCCACGATCTCAACCTCGCCGCCCGCTACGCCGACCGCCTCGTCGCCATGCGCGACGGCCGCGTGGTCGCGGCCGGCACCCCGCACGAGGTGCTCACCGAGGAGCTCCTCCTGGCCGTCTTCGACCTCGACGCCAAGGTCATCCCCTGCCCGGTGTCGGGCACCCCGATGGTCGTCCCGATCGGCACCCGCCACACCCCGCAGGCGGGCGTCACCCCCAAGGAGGTCGCCGTCGGCTGACGGCGCCCGCGCCCCGCCGCCGGGGACGTGAGCCCCGGCGGCGCATGAAAGATCAGTCGCCCAGGATCGCGTCCACGAAGACCTCGGCGTCGAACGGCGCCAGGTCGTCCGGGCCCTCGCCGAGGCCGACCAGTTTGACCGGCACGCCGAGTTCGCGCTGCACGGAGACCACGATGCCGCCCTTGGCGGTGCCGTCGAGCTTGGTCAGCGCGATGCCGGTGACGTCGACGACCTCGGCGAACACCTGTGCCTGGCGCAAGCCGTTCTGGCCGGTGGTGGCGTCGAGGACCAGCAGCACCTCGTCCACAGTGGCGCGCTTCTCGATGACGCGCTTGACCTTGCCGAGCTCGTCCATGAGGCCCGTCTTGGTGTGCAGGCGGCCGGCGGTGTCGACGATCACGACGTCCACCTTGTCGTCCATGCCCTTGGCGACCGCGTCGAAGGCCACCGACGCCGGGTCGGCGCCCTCGTCCTTGCGCACGACCTCGGCGCCGACACGCTCACCCCACGTGTGCAGCTGATCGGCGGCGGCGGCCCGGAACGTGTCGGCCGCGCCCAGCAGGACCTTCTTGCCGTCTCCCACCAGGGAACGCGCGAGTTTGCCGGTCGTGGTCGTCTTGCCCGTGCCGTTCACGCCGACGACGAGCACGACGGCGGGCCGCTCCCCGTGGGAGCGGACACGCAGGGTGCGGTCGAGGTCGGTGCCGACCAGCGTGAGCAGCTGCTCCCGCAGCAGACCGCGCACCTCCTCGGGGGTGCGGGACCCGAGCACCTTCACCTTGGTGCGCAACTCGTCGACCATGGCGCGGGTGGGGCCTACCCCCACGTCGGACGTGATCAGGGTGTCCTCGATCTCGTCCCACACGTCGTCGTCGAGCCGGTCGCGGGAGAGCAGCTCAAGCAACCCGCGGCCCAGCGTGCTCTGCGACCTCGCCAGGCGCGCCCGCAGCCGCACCATGCGCCCCGCCGACGGCGGCGGCACCTCGACCTCGGGAATCCTCACCGCCGGCTCGACCGGCGCCGAAGGCGGCGGCAGCGTCGTCGTCACGCCGCCTTCGCCTTCACTCACGCCGCGCGGAACACCTTCGGTGTCCTTCGGAGGCTGCGGCGCCTCCTTGGGCGGGGCGGGCGGCGGAAGGTCCTTGCCCTTGGGCCGGAACAGCAGGAAGAGGCCGCCGACCGCCAACAGGGCGACGACGACCGCTATGGCGATGATGCCGAGGTAGTCAGTCACAAGATGTCAGTTTTCCAGACGAGCACCCATGCTCCACACAAGGTTCCCTACCGAACCTGCCTCAGACCCGACAAATATGGGTCTCAAGCCCGGTGACACCTGACATCCCAGGTCGGAGAACCACGGTGTACGGCAGAGCCCGCCTGCCGGTTAGACCGACCGTCGGGGCGACCTCAGGATGGCGTCGGCGAGTTCACACACCGAGGCCGAGAGGCAGGCGGCGCCTCCGCCGGCTGTGATCCTTTTCACCAGCGCGGCGTCGAACAGGGCCAGCAGGCTGTGACCGTAGAACTCGGCGTCGAGGTCGGGTCTCGCCTCACCGATCAGGGTGGTGACGTGCCGGTGCCAGCGCACGTAGGTCGGGTCGTTCAGCCTGTCCTCCGCGCACGCGCGGTCGTGGGCGGCGAGCATGGCGACGTTGCGTGCGGCGAGATCGGCCAGCGCGTCGAGGAACGCGGCGAGCCGCACACCGGGGGGCGCGGACGGGCCGAGAGGCGCGGGCCCCGAGACGACGGCCTCGCCCAGCGCCTCCGCCCGTTCTTCGAGTAGAGCGCGTATGAGGCCGTTGCGGTCGCCGAACCTGCGGAAGACCGTGCCCTTGCCGACACCGGCCGCCGCCGCGACCTTGTCGAGCGAGACGTGCTCGAACCCGTGCGCGGCGAGGAGGGTCTCGGCCGCGTGCAGGATGGCCCGCCGGTTGCGCACGGCGTCGGCACGCTCGCGTCGCTGCTCACTCACCGTTTCCCCGTTCCCGGCGCCTTTCCGTCCCCGGCGCCTTTCCGTGCCGCCTGCCCACTCGCCTGTCCGCTCGTCTGGACAATCGGACTGTCGGTCCGTATATTACGGGAGCCATAACCGGACTGACAGTCCGCTTGCCCTGGAGGAGTTCACATGAGCGTCGTCCGTGCCGTGGTAGTGGATCCGGATATTCCCGGCGGGGCGCGCATGGGGGAGATTCCGGCCCCGCGCCCCCAGCCGCACCAGGCGCTGGTCGAGGTGCACCACGTCGCGCTGAACCACGGTGACCTGCTGACCGGCGCCCGCCCGGCCGGGACCGTGCTCGGCGGGGACGCCTCGGGGGTGGTGGTCCAGGTCGCCGCCGACGGCAGCGGGCCCGCCGCCGGCACCCGCGTCGCGGCCCTGATCGCCGGCGCTTGGGCGGAGCGGCTCGCCGTGGACACCGCCAACCTCGGGGTGATCCCGCCCGCCGCCGATCCGGCGCACGCGGCGGCGCTGCCCGTCGCCGGTCTCAGCGCCCTGCGCGCACTCCGCGCGGGCGGACCGATCCTGGGCAAACGGGTCCTGGTCAACGGCGCGTCCGGCGGCGTCGGCCGCATGGCCGTACAACTCGCGGTCCTCGGCGGCGCGCACGTGATCGCCTCCGTGCGGTCCGCCGACCGCGCCGAGGGGCCGGCCAGGCTGGGCGCCCACCAGGTGGTCGTCGGCCTCGACGGCGTCGGCGCGCCCGTCGATCTCGTCTTGGACAACCTCGGCGGCCCCCATCTCGTCGCCGCGTGGAACCTTCTCGCGCCCGGCGGCAACATCCAGGGCATCGGCTGGGCCTCGGGCGAACCCGCCGTGCTCCCGCCATATGCCACGTGGGCGCCCGGCGCCGCCAAGACGCTGAGCTCCTTCGGCGACGACTCCCCCACCGCCACCGACCTCGGCACCCTCCTCGGCCTCCTCGCCGAGGGCAGGCTCTCCCCCGAGATCGACTGGCGCGGCCCCTGGCACCGCTTCGCCGACGCGATGCGTGCCCTTTCGGAACGACGTATCGCCGGCAAAGCCGTACTCGACGTGAAAGACCTCAGCCCGTCTCACGCAGGCGCTGGCTGACGACCTGGGTGACGCCGTCGCCGCGCATGGAGACGCCGTAGAGAGCGTCGGCGATCTCCATCGTGCGCTTGTTGTGCGTGATGACGATCAACTGCGAGCTCTGCCGCAGCTCCTCGAAGAGCGTGAGCAGCCGCTGGGTGTTGGTGTCGTCGAGCGCGGCCTCGACCTCGTCCATGACGTAGAACGGTGACGGCCGCGCCTTGAAGATCGAGATCAGGAACGCCACGGCGGTGAGGGACCGCTCGCCGCCGGACAGCAGCGAGAGCCGCTTGACCTTCTTGCCCGGCGGGCGCGCCTCGACCTCCACACCCGTGGTCAGCATGTCGTCGGGCGCGGTCAGCGTGAGCCGCCCCTCACCTCCGGGGAACACCCGGGTGAAGATCTGCTCGAACTCCCTCGCCACATCCTCATAGGCCGAGGCGAACATCGTCTCGACCCGCTCGTCGACCTCCTTGACCACGGTCAGCAGGTCGCGGCGGCTCTTCTTGAGATCCTCAAGCTGCGAGCTGAGGAAGCCGTGCCGCTCCTCAAGCGCGGCGAACTCCTCAAGCGCCAGCGGATTGACCTTGCCGAGCTGGGTCATCTGCCGCTCGGCCGCCTTCGCGCGCTTCTCCTGCTCGGGCCGTGAATAGGGCACGGGGTCGCCGCCGTCGGCGACCGGCACGGGCACCGCCGGACCATATTCGGCCACGAGCGCCTCGGCCTCCACGCCGAACTCCTCCAGCGCCCGCACCTCCAACTGCTCCAGCCTCAGCCGCTGCTCGGTGCGGGCCACCTCGCTCCCATGAGCGCGGTTGACCAGCCGGTCGAGCTCGCCGGACAACTCACGCACCGCGCCGCGGACCGTCTTGAGCTCCGCCTCGATGTGCCCCCGGGCCAGCTCCGCCTCGTCGCGCTCCGCCTCCGCGGCCCCGAGGGAGCCCTGCAGCACGCCCAGCGTGCGCTCGACACCCGTGACCACGGCCAGCGCCACCTGCGCCTGCTCCTTGCGGCGTGCCCGGCGCCCAGCGGCCTCGGCACGGTCGCGCCGCTCCTGGTGCGCGGCCCGCACGAGGGCGTCGGCACGCCCGGCGATGCCCCTGACCCGCTCCTCGGCGGTGCGGACGGCCAGCCGCAACTCCATCTCCGCCTGACGCGCAGCCGCGCACGCGGCATCGAGCTCGTCGCGCGTGTCCGTCGTGGGCTCCTCCGCCAGCTCGTCGGCGGTCTCGGCCGCCGCGAGGCGCTCCTCCAGCTCGGCCAGCCCCAGCGAGTCACGCTCCCGGGCCTGCTCCGCCGACGCCACACCGGCCGCCAGACGCTCACACTCACCACGCGCCGCCCGCGCCGCGGCCTCCAGCTGCGCCAGCCTGCGAGCCACCGCGGCGGCCCGCTGATCGGCCTCCCGCTGCCTCGCTCGCACCCGGTCGAGCTCCGCCTGCGCGGCGTTCACTCCACCCTGCGCGGTGTTGACCCCGCCCTGGGCGGCGCCCACCCCCGCCTCGCTCTCCTCGACCGCCGCCTGCGCCCCCTCAAGCGCGGCGGACGCCTCCTCATGAGCCGCCGCGGCCTCCTCGGCCCGCGTGACCGCCTCCGCGAGGTCCGCCACCGCCTCCTCCAAGGCGGCCCGCACCCCGAGCGCCGAAGCCCCGCCGCCCGCCGTCGTCACATGGGCCGAGAGCAGATCACCCGCGCGGGTCACCGCCCGCAGCTCGGGCCGGCTCTCCACGACCTCCCGCGCGGCCTGCAGGTCGTCGACCACCACGACGTCGCCCAGCAGCCGATCGAGCGCGGCGTGCAGCTCCTCGGGCCCGCTGACCAGCTCCCCCGCCCACACCCCACCGTCAACCGGGACAGACCCCCGGCGCCCCCCGACAACCGTCACAACCCGCCCACGCGATTGAACCCCGGCCACCCCACCCTCACGTGCCTGCGGCACCACCCCGTGCACCCGGCCACCACGCCCATCCCCGCCCCGGGCGTACGGCACAGCCCCGTGAGCCTGTGCCCCGTGCTCATCCCCGCCAGGCTCCCCATCCCGGGCGTACGGCACAGCTCCATGAGCGTGTCCCCCGCGCTCATCCCCGCCATGCGGTGCGGCCCGGCCGTCCCCATCGGGTTCCCCGTCCCGGGCGTACGGCACAGCTCCGTGAGCATGTGCCCCGTGCTCATCCCCGCCAGGCTCCCCACTCCGGGCCGAGGGGTTCGCGATCACCAAGGTGGCCTGGCCGCCGTCCTTGGCCCGGAGGAACTCAAGGGCGTCGACCGCGGAGGCCAGCGAACCCATCGCCACACCCTCGGCCACCGTGCCCAAGACCGCCGCGATGGCCGTCTCGGCCCCCTGACGCACCGACACCATGGCCGCCACCGGCCCCAGCACACCGGCGAGACCCGCCGCGAGCACCGCCGCGCCGCCGTCGGCCCCCTGCGCCAGGCCCAGCTCCAGGGCCTCCTTGCGGGCTTGGAGCGCGGCCACCGCACGCTGCGCGGCCTGATCCGCCGCACGGGCCGCCGTCAACGCGGCGGTCGCGGCGGCCACCTCGGCGCGGGGGGCCTTCACGGCCTCCTTCGCCCGATCGACAACCGCCCGCGCCTCGTCCAGCGCGGCCTTGGCTGCGTCGAGGCCCCCCTGGGCCGTCTCAAGCTCCTCCATGAGCGCCGGATCGGCGTCGGGCTCGGCCGTCTCACCGGCCTCGTAGTCGGCCTGCGCGGCAGCCGCCCGCTCCTCCGCCGCCGTCAACGCCGCCGTGAGCCTGCCGATCTCCTCCTCCGCCGCCCCCGCGCGGCTGCGGGCCGCACCGACCTGGCCCCGGAGCTTCGCGAGCCCCTCACGCCGGTCCGCCGCGGCCCGCGCCAGAGCCGACAGCCGCCGCTCCTCCTCCGCCAGCTCGGCCTCGGCCCCGGCCCGGCGGCCCGTCGCGGCCTCCAGCGCGTCACCTGTGTGCTCAAGCTCCGCCTCAAGCATCAACTCCTGCTCGCGGATCTCGGCGGCCTCACGCTCAAGCTCCTCGGGGTCACGGCCCCGCCGCTCCACCGCCGCGTCGTCGAGAGCGTGCCGGCGGCGCTCCACCGCCAGCCCCAGCAACCCCTTGAGCCGATCGCGCAACGACGACAACCGGAAGAACGTCTCCTGCGCGGCGGCCAGCCGGGGCTGCGCCTCGTTGGCCGCGATCTCAAGCTCGGCCTCGCGTGCCTGTCCCGCCGCCAGATCGGCCTCCACCTGGCCCCGCCGCGCCGCGATCGCCGCCTCGTCGGCGGCCTCCCGGTTGAGCGTCTCACGCAAGGTGATCACATCATCGGCCAGCAGCCTCAACCGGGCGTCGCGAAGATCGGCCTGAATCACCGCGGCCTTGCGTGCGATCTCCGCCTGTCTGCCGAGCGGCTTGAGCTGGCGCCGCAACTCGGTCGCGAGATCCTGCACCCGGGTGAGGTTGGCCTGCATGGCGTCAAGCTTGCGGAGCGCCTTCTCCTTGCGCTTGCGATGCTTCAGCACACCCGCGGCCTCTTCGATGAACGCCCGCCGATCCTCCGGCCCGGCGTGCAACACCGCGTCGAGCTGCCCTTGACCGACGATCACGTGCATCTCGCGCCCGATGCCGGAGTCGGACAACAACTCCTGGATGTCCAGCAGACGGCAGGTGTCACCGTTGATCGCGTATTCGCTCTGCCCCGACCGGAACATCAGGCGGCTGATCGTGACCTCGGTGTAGTCGATCGGGAGTGCACCGTCGGTGTTGTCGATCGTCAGCGTGACCTCGGCACGGCCGAGGGGCGGACGCGAGGACGTGCCGGCGAAGATGACGTCCTCCATCTTGCCGCCACGCAACGATTTGGCGCTGTGCTCACCCATAACCCAGGCAAGCGCGTCGACCACATTGGACTTGCCGGACCCGTTGGGCCCCACCACACAAGTGATCCCCGGCTCAAAGCGCAAAGCGGTGGCCGAGGCGAAGGACTTGAAACCGCGCAGCGTGAGATTCTTCAGATACACCGGCCGCGCGCCCCCTCCCCTGGCCAACCACCGTCCGCAGCAGACTACTGCTCATGGCAGCCACGCCAGGCACAAAAGCGGTGGTGAGAGAGTCGCGTCACTCCATCCCCAACAGCCCGACCCGCCACAACCCACACACCCGCCCACCCCCAAGTGGCGCAATCCACACACGACCATGGCGGCCTCCGAAGCGGTGCGCCAGGTGACACTTGCGGTCGAGTGGCCCTGCTTGCCGGTACACGCGAGCGCAAGGAAGGGCAGCGCGGGGAAGGGGCCGCAGAGGCTGTCCACGCCTTCGGCCGCGGCAATATACGGCGGGAAAGACGCCGGGGCAGGCTGGTGACGTCACTCCCGCGAACATGTGGCACGTGGCTATAGCGATATCCAGCGGGAAGCGACGCGAGACCGAGGGGAAGAAGGTCGGACGTGACCGGACTCAACCGGGTGGGGCGCAGATGACCAGGCGTGCCACAGAGAAGCGGGTGCGGCACATGTGAACCAGGCGCGACCCCGACAACGGGGTGGGGCACAGATTCGCAGATGACCGGGTGGAGCGTGGACGACCAGGCGCGACCCCGGGAACCAGGTGGGGCGCAGCTCCGCCGATGACCGGGTAGGGCGCAGACGAGCAGGTGTGACCCAGACAACCGGGTAGGCCGCGAGTGACCAGGAGGGCCGGACCTTCCGACCCCACGAGGGCGTGGGGTCGGTGCCGGCGTCCAGCGCGGGGCGCTGGTGAGCGGTTCCGCACGTTGCTCGTCAAAGTGCCCCGACGCCAGGTGTGCGGCTTATGCCGTACAGGGTGGTTGGTCGGGGCGGGAGTGTGTGCGGTGGGGGTAAGGCCACGAGCCCACCGGCCGGAGGTGGCCGACGGGCGCCGGGGCGTGACGGATCGGCCTGGAGGGCTCGTCACCGAGGGCGCTTGGCTCAGCGCCACCGGTTCACGACCCGCAAGGCCGCTCAAGTAGCAAATGCCGCAGTATCCCGGGCAAAAATTAACCCTTGATTACATAAAATCACGGATCCATCCGAGGTTGGGCGTCCCGAAATATGTCCTCAGATTACGGCAGGAGTTACTTTATTAAGAGATATGACAAGGGCGCCTCAAGGCGCCCTTGGGCAAGTTGCCTCCGACCGCTCAGGTGAGGGCCGGCTCGCGTTCCTGCAGGCGAGTGAACGCATCGTCGCGACTATCTGCGACGAGAGCGTCATTCTGCGCCTGGAGCCTAATGAGCTCTGCCTCTAGATCCCGGATTCGCTGTTGGAGACGGCGCATTTCCGAGACCATCCGAGGGTCAGGACCGCCGACGTGGCCGAGTAGAGCCTTCGCCATGGTAAAGGGTCCTCCACGCTGAGTGACCAGACTGGTTCGCGCACTCTTATGCCGCGGGAGGGGTGCGCGTGGTACTTATCAAGAGTCGCACCGGTCGCACGGGCGGTCAAGTTGACCGCACCGCATAGATGGACCGGAGGGCACTCCCGACGCACCAATATACCCCATTTAGAGTGTTATGGTGACCCCTAACGTTCTATGAAGCCGGTCAAACTACCTCGTGCTTCACCCCAACGTTCGACAACTCCATCGACCCGGCCCGGGGTGCCGCAACCTCTGAGCAGCTCAAGCAGCTTGACACACGCCTCACGGGTCCCTTCTGCCACGACCTCGACCCGGCCGTCATTGGTGTTCCTGGCCCACCCCACGAGCCCCAGTTCGAGCGCTCTGGCCCTCGTCCACCACCGGAACCCCACGCCCTGCACGTGTCCCCGCACCCAGGCGGTGAGGCGCACCTCGTCGCTCACAGCCGCCCCGCCGGGCGTCTCACCCTGGGCCTGGGCTGGCAGCGCGGACAGCTGTAGGACGAGCGGTTCATGAACGGCTCCCTGGTGACCGCAGTGCCGCACCGGGAGCACGGGAGATCCTTGCGGCCGTAGACCGCCAACGATCTGTCAAAGTAACCGCTCTCCCCGTTGACGTTGACGTAAAGACTGTCGAAAGATGTGCCACCCTGATCCAGCGCCTCGTTCATGACGTCGCGGACGGCCGCCAGCAACTCGGCGGTCTTCGAACCCGTGAGCGAGTCCGCCTCCCGTGTGCCGTGCAGTTTGGCACGCCACAAAGCCTCGTCGGCGTAGATGTTGCCCACGCCACTGATCAGCGACTGGTCGAGCAGCGCCCGCTTGATCTCGGTGCGCTTGGCGCGCAACCGCCGCGCGAACAGCCGGTCGTCGAACAGCTCCTCCAGCGGATCGGGCGCGATGTGCCAGATCGGCTCTGGAACGGTGCGGGCAGGCGGCAGCCGTACAAGATCGGCGAGCATGAGGTGGCCGAAGGTGCGCTGATCGACGAAGCGCAGGTCGGGCCCGCCGTCGGCGAAGCTCAGACGCACCCGCAGGTGGCGCTCGGGCGGCGCGGACGGCGGCACGACGAGGAGCTGCCCGCTCATGCCCAGGTGGGCGATCATCGAGCTGTCGTCGCCGACGGGCAGCCAGAGATATTTGCCCCGGCGCTCAGCCGAGGAGATCACCCGCCCGGACAGGCGCGCCTCGAACTCACGCGCGCCGGGCAGGTGTCTGCGCACGGCGCGCGGGTGGAGCACCTCGACCTCGGCGATCTCACGGCCGGCGACCCAGCGGGCCAGCCCCCGGCGCACGACCTCGACCTCGGGCAGCTCGGGCATCGTCCTCAGCCTGCGGTGGAGCTCAGGCGCTCGTCTCTGGCGGCGCGGATGCGGGTCCAGGCGGCCTCGGCGGCCTGCTGCTCGGCTTCCTTCTTGCTACGGCCCGAACCCGAACCGTATTCCTCCCCGCCGACCACGACGACCGCGACGAACGACTTGGCGTGGTCGGGGCCGCTCTCGTTGACGTGGTATTCGGGGACGCCGAGCGTCTCGGAGGCCGTCAGCTCCTGAAGGGAGGTCTTCCAGTCGAGACCGGCTCCCAGAGAGGCCGAACGCGTGATTAGCGGGTCAAAGAGCATGTGGACGATGCGGAAGGCCTCATCTAGGCCCTTGTCCACATAGACCGTTCCGATGAGGGCTTCGAGGGTGTCGGCGAGAATCGATGACTTGTCCCTGCCGCCTGTGCCCTCCTCGCCGCGGCCGAGGCGCAGGAAACGCCCAAGGCCGAGGGTGCGGGCCACATCGGCGAGCGCGCGCATGTTGACCACGGCGGCGCGGAGTTTGGCGAGCTGCCCCTCGGGCAGATCGGGGTGGTTGCGATAAAGAGTGTCGGTGACCACAAGGCCCAGCACTGAGTCGCCCAGGAACTCCAGGCGCTCGTTGGTGGGCAGACCACCGTTTTCGTAGGCGAACGATCTGTGTGTCAGCGCTCGCTCGAGAATGTCGGTGTCAAGACCGACACCGAGGACCCGCTCCAACTCGTCCCTGGCGACCTCCACGGCCACCGGCTTCGGTGCTGCGCCCATGTCTCCTCCTAGGGCATCTGCCGCAAATCCCTATAGACCCGCATGATCTTTCCTAGCGGAGCGCGATGGCGTAGGGATCGAGAACGATGCCCGAGAACGTGGTGGGCGCCGGGAGTTCTGCGGCAGACCCCGGCGTCCACCACGGCCGCGGGCCGGCCGCCACCGCGTGAACCTCTCAAACGGTAACGCCGACCGGTGCGCTTTTGCGCATTTCCCCGGTCGGCATCCCGTCAGCTCTCAGCGTGATCAGGCCGACGGCTCGATGACCTGCCGACGGTTGTAAGTGCCGCAGTTGAGGCACGCCTGGTGCGGCCGCTTAGGCGAGCGGCACTGGGGGCAGCTCACGAGCGAGACCGCGGCGGTCTTCCACTGCGCGCGGCGGGAGCGAGTGTTGCTCCGCGACATCTTCCGCTTGGGGACGGCCACGTCAGCCCTCCTGATCTTTGTTGTTATCGGTTACAAGACCCTGCAGCGCGGCCCAACGGGGGTCGAGCACCTCGTGCCCGTGGTCGGGGCCGGCTTCAGCCAGCTTGACCCCGCATTCCACGCAGAGCCCCGGGCAAGCGTCGTCGCACAGGGGTCGCAGCGGCAGCACAAGCACCACCGCGTCGCGGAACACAGGCTCAAGGTCGAGAAGGTATCCGTCGAGCAGCAGGTCTTCCTCGGTGGTCTCTTCCGCCGAGTAGAAGAACAACTCCTGGAAGTCGACCTCAAGCTCCGAGGTCAGCGAATCCAGGCACCGCGCGCACTCCCCGGACAACGGGGTGTGCGCCGTGCCCGTGATGAGCACGCCCTCCATGACTGCTTCAAGCCGGATGTCCAACTCGACCTCGGCGTCTTTGGGGACGCCGATCATTTCGACACCGAGATCCGCCGGCGCCGGGAGCGACAGGCGCTTACGCAACATCGACCCAGGCCGTCGACCCAACTCGTGGGTCGAGAGCACCCAGGGGGCGCGGGGGTCAAGGTTGTGCGGGCTCATCCTGCTTCTCGCTAGGCATGGCGAATCATCACCGTCGTGCAAGGCCGAAGCTGAATACTACCAGTGATTGAGCGGCCCGACTTCGCCCCTCAACGCCAGAGCCACGGCCCCCAGGCGGTGATCATCCCCGCAGGCGCTCCACCAGCAGTTGATGGACCAGGTCGGGGACCAAACCCGTCACATCCCCACCGTACCTGGTGATCTCCTTGATCCGGCTGGACGAGAGGAAGGAGTACTCCGGGTTGGTGGACATAAAGAGCGTCTCCACCCCGGACATCCGGTAGTTGAGCTGAGCCATCTGCAACTCGTAGTCGAAGTCGCTGATCGCCCGCAGGCCCTTCACGATCGCCGGAATCTCGTGGTGACGGCAGTAGTCAACGAGAAGCCCGTGAAACTTGTCGACCTTCACGTTGCCGTATTCCTTCGTCACAGCCGTGAGCATCTCAATGCGCTCTTCGACGGTGAACAGGCTGTTCTTCTCGATATTGATCAGTACGGCGACGACCACCTCGTCGTACAGCCGGGAGGCCCGGCCGATGATGTCGAGATGACCGTTTGTGACAGGGTCGAACGACCCCGGGCAGACAACGCGGCGCAAAGCGCACCCCCAGGTTCTAAGGGTTCTCGGCGGCGCGACCGTACCAAACGGCCGCTTCACCGTATCGACGGACCCTCTCCTCACACAGCCCAAAAGGCCATATAAGGTCATCCCCTCGACTTTCCCGCTCTACCGCCACCAGCGCCGCCTCACTGAGCCATCCCCGCGAGATCAACGCCTCCAGCACCGCCTTCACGGCCCCATCGCCCACCGCATAGGGCGGATCGGCGAACACGAAGTCGTACGGCTCAGCACACGGCTTGGCCACCACCCGCTCGACCCGGTCGGCCAGCACCTCCGCCCCGGGCAGCCCGAGAGAGGCCACATTGGCCCTGATCGTGCGCACCGCCTTGGCGTCGGACTCGACCAACGTGGCGTGCGCCGCCCCCCGCGAGAGCGCCTCCAGCCCGACAGCCCCCGACCCCGCGTAAAGATCGAGCACCCGCAGCCCGGTCAACGGACCGACGAGCGAGCCCACCGTGGAGAACAAGCCCTCCCTGGTGCGATCACTCGTCGGCCGCGTGCCCCTCCCCGGCGGCACCCCCAGCCGACGCCCACCCGCAGTCCCCGCGATCACTCGTGTCACAGCTCCATTGTGACCCGCCCACCACCACGCAAAGCCGCCCCCACCCTCGCCTCCCCCTACCTCCGGACGGGAAAATCCCTGGCCAGAAGGGGTGAAGAGACCCGGCCACCCCTCTCCGCACCGTAGATCGAGTCAAGAGTCAGCAAGTGTCGGCGACGAATGTGTAAGGGTCGTTCCGATCGCCGAGACCGACCCGCATGATGGGTTCTGCGGCCTTCAAGGTGACCCAGGGGAAGGCCGACCGGTGTGATCGTGAGCCCTTCCGCACACCGGTGCCCTCGGCACCTGACCCGAGGGTGGGCCCAGCCGGGGACGGCATTCGGGGGGAGGCCGTCCCGTGGCTGGGCCCTGGGTCATTCCTTACGCGCGTCGCCATACGCGTTATGCGCCACGCCTCACACGTTTCCGGCGGGTTGCTCCATGCCCCGCGTCCACTTCCGGGAGGCGAGCGGCGGCACAACACTTCTCAGCCCCCGATCCGGCCCTCTCTCACCTCGGCGCGCCCTCCACCCAACGAGCCGCCACACAGCACCCGCTCAACCCGCCGACACGGCACTGTCTGTCCCAGCCCGGACGCCCCCGCCACCCACTTCCAACCCGCGAGCCGCCACACAGCACGCCTTCAGCCGGTCGACATGCCAGGCTCTGCCGTACTCCGCGCCTGAAAACACGTCCCAGGCCGACGGCGGCCCTGATCGCCTCCACCGCAGGCCTACCGAATGCCTGGTCGCCACCCCCTCGGTCGCCACTCCCAAGGCCCCCGGCTGCGCCCTCGGAGCGCCGAAAGCCAGGAAGGTGGCACGGCTGGGATGGGGACGCACGCCGCGTGGGCCGGGCCGATGACCTTCGGGTCCGGGTCGGAGTTCGACGGGCACGACGTGATCCATCCCGACCTCGGCAGCGCGGTGACGTCCGGCCCCAGGGAAGGGCCCGGCCGACCCGCACTGCCCAGCCGCGCAAGTCGAAGGGCTGCGGGACCGAAGGCCAGGTTTGAGCCCAGGGGTGTGGCCTTCCGGCTGAGATCGGCCCGCACCACCCACTCGCCGCGCGCCCAAGCCGGGCAACTGCGAGATCGGAGGCTCGAGGACGCGGTCTTCTCGCTGGAGCGAGCCCAGGGACGGGGCCTCCACGCTCACGTCCAACCGAGCCTGAGAACGCGGTCCTCACGTCCAACCGAGCTCAAAAGCGTGGCCGTGGGCCCGTGCCGTACTCGCGTCTAGGGCCGGGGGACGGGCCGGGTCAGGTCTTATCCAGGAACTCCGCCTTCTGGTCCCCCAGCAGTCGGTCGATCTCCATGTTGAGGGCGGGGTGGGCAGTCAGGTCGGGGTCCTCGGTGAGGAGCTGGACGGCCTCTTCGCGGGCGGAGACGATGACGTCCTCGTCGCGCAGCAGTTGCAGCATCTTGAGCGACGACCTGCGCCCCGACTGGGCGACGCCGAGCACGTCGCCCTCGCGCCGGGCCTCAAGGTCGACGCGGGACAGCTCGAAGCCGTCCAGGGTCGCCGCCACGGCGTCGAGCCTGCCGCGGGCCGGGGTGCCCGCGGGGAACTCCGTGACGAGCAGGCAGAGCCCGGGAAGCCCGCCCCGGCCGACGCGGCCGCGGAGCTGATGGAGCTGGGAGACCCCGAAACGGTCGGCGTCCATGATGACCATGACCGACGAGTTGGGCACGTCGACGCCCACCTCGATCACGGTCGTGGCCACGAGGACGTCCAGGTCGCCCTTGGCGAAGGAACGCATGACCGCGTCCTTCTCCTCGGGGGGAAGCTTGCCGTGCAGGATCGCCAGCCGCAGCCCCGCGAGGGGCCCCTGGGTGAGGACGGCGGCGACCTCGGTGACCGACAGCGGCGGGCGGCGCTCGTCGCCGGGCGCGTCGAGGTCGCCCTCGTCGCCCTCCTGGTCGCCGATGCGGGGACACACGACGTAGACCTGGCGGCCGAGGCCGACCTCCTCACGCACCCGCTCCCAGGCCCGCTCAAGGTAGTGCGGCTTGTCGGCGGCGGGCACCACGTGTGTGGAGATGGGCGCGCGACCGGCGGGAAGCTGGGAGAGCGTGGACACCTCAAGGTCGCCGAACACGGTCATGGCGACCGTGCGCGGGATGGGGGTGGCCGTCATCACCAGCACATGCGGCCTGCCGTCACCGGCCTTGGCGCGCAGCGCGTCGCGCTGCTCGACGCCGAAGCGGTGCTGCTCGTCCACCACCACCAGGCCGAGGTCTTGGAACTGCATCTGGTCTTGCAGCAGCGCGTGGGTGCCGACCACGATGCCGGCGTCACCGGAGGCGGCCTCCAGCATGGCCGCGGCCCTGACCGGCTTGGGCATCGAACCGGTGAGCAGCGTCACCCGCGTGCCGCCGAACATGCCGCCGCCCGCCAGCTCGCCGAGCATCGAGGTGATGGACCGGTGGTGCTGCTGGGCGAGGACCTCGGTGGGGGCGAGCAGCGCGGCCTGCCCCCCGGCGTCGACGACCTGGAGCATGGCCCGCAGCGCGACCACGGTCTTGCCCGCGCCGACCTCGCCCTGGAGGAGGCGGTGCATCGGGTGGGCGGTGGCGAGGTCGGCCGCGATCTCCTCGCCGACCTCGTGCTGGCCGTCGGTCAGCTGGAACGGCAGAGCCCCGTCGAAAGCCGCGAGCACGCCCGCCTCGGCGCGTGGCCTGGGCTTGGCGGGCAGCCGTCCGGCGGCGAGGCGGCGGCGCACGAGCACCGACTGCAGCACGAACGCCTCGTCGAACTTGAGCCGCTTTTGCGCCCGCTTCACATCGGCGAAGTCCTTGGGCCGGTGGACGGCCACGAGGGCCTCGGCGAGGCCGGGCAGCTTGTGGCGGCCGCGGAGCGCGGCGGGGAGGGGGTCGTCGAGCGGGCCGAGCGTGTCGAGCACGAGGCCGACGGCGCGGCGGATGGCCCACGGCGTGATGTCCTTGCCCGCGGGGTAGATGGGCACGGGGGTCGCCGCGAACTCCTCCGCCGAGTCCTCGGTGTCGTCGAACAACTCGAAGTCGGGATGGGCGAGCTGCCACCGGGGCTTGTCCGACCGGCCGAAGGCCCCCACCTTGCCGGCGAACATGCCCCGCCTGCCGGGCTTGAGGCGGGACTCGGCGACGTGGGAGGTCTTGCCGAAGAAGGCGAGATAGATCTTGTTGCGCGAGCCGTCGACCACTTCGACCTCAAGCCAGGTGCCGCCGCGGTTGCGCATCGGCTTGCGCATGACCCGGGTCACCTCGCCCACGATGGTGGCGTGCTCGTCGACCTCAAGGGCGTCGATCGAGGTCAGCTCGCCCCGCTCGGCATATCGCCGCGGGTAGTGACGCAGCAGATCGCCGACCGTGGTCAGGTCGAGCACGGTCTCAAGTAGTTTGGCCGTCTTAGGGTCCAGCGCTTTGGCCAGCGGCTCGTCGAAGCGGCTCACACCACTCAGTTCTACCGTCTGCCTCCGACAGTGTCGGCGTTTCCGGCCCGGGCGCCGCGAGAAGGCGCCGGTTATTCGACCCCGATGAGCAGCGGATAGCCCCCTTGTCCCCCTTGGAACACCACCACCTCGACGTCGGGGCGCCGCAGCGCGAGGTCGGCGCGCACGGCCTCGACCAGCGCCGGGGAGGCGTTCTCGCCGGTCAGCAAGGTCACCAGCTCGCTCGCCGGGGTCAGCATGCGGGCGGTGATCTCGGTCGCCGTGTCGGCGACAGCCGTACCGATCACGGCGACGTCGCCGTCGACCACCCCGAGCACGTCGCCGGGGCGGCACAGGCCGGCGCTCGTCATCGCCTCGCGGTCGGCGACCCAGACGTGGCCCGCGCGGGTGTGCCCGGCGGCGTCGGTCATGGCCACCACGTCGTCGTCGAAGCGGCGAAGCGGGTCGTGTACGGCGAGAGCCGCCAAACCCTGCACCGACGACTTGGTCGGGAGCACACTGACGGTGAGGCCCCTCTCGCGGGCGATCTCGGCGGCGGCCAGGGCGATCTCGCGGGCGCCGACGTCGTTGGGCAGGACCGCGACCTCCGTGCCGGCGCTCTGGACGGCGGACAACACGGCGGGCATGGGTGGGGCGCCGCCGGGTTCGCGGCGGACGACGACGGCGCCGGCCTGCTCGAACAGCCCAGCGAGGCCCTCCCCCGCCGCCACCGCCACCACACCCCTGCCGGTGCGGGCCGGGTGCACACGGGCGGGCGAGGCGAGATAGGTGACCTTGATGCGGTGGGGGCGCCCGGCGCGCAGGCCCGCCTCGACGGCGGCTCCGGCGTCGTCCACATGCACGTGAACGTTCCACAGGCCGTCGCCGCCGACCACCACCAGCGAATCGCCGAGTCCGTCCAGCTCCGCCCGCAACGCCGCGACGCTCCTGTCGTCGGCGTCGAGGAGGTACATGACCTCGTAGGCGGGCCCGCCCGGCACCTCCGCGGGCACAACCCTGGCCGCCGGGGCCGGCACATCGAACCGCGCCGGGGACGCACCCGTCACCACGGCCACCAGCGCCTCCAGGATCAGCGCGAACCCCGCGCCGCCCGCGTCCACCACACCGCTGCGTGCCAGCACGTCGAGCTGCTCGGGGGTGCGCGACAGAGCGGCCCGCGCCTCTCGCGCGGCCTGGCTCGCCACGCCGGCCAGCGCCTGCCCGCCGCCCTGGAGCACGGCGCCGGCCACCGCGGTCAACACGCTCAGCACCGTGCCCTCGACCGGCCTCGCCACCGCGCCCCTGGCCAGCTCGGCCGCGCGTACAAGCCCTTGCCGCAGATCGTCGCCCCCACCCGGCGCGGACCTGAACACCTCGGCCATGCCTCGCAGCGCCTGGCTGACGATCACACCGGAGTTGCCGCGCGCGCCGACCATGGCGCCGTAGGCGAGGGTCTGCCATATGACATCCGCACCGACCTCGTCGGGCAGCGCGTCGATGGCCTCGGCAGCCGACAACATCGTGAGGTGAAGATTGGTCCCGGTGTCGCCGTCGGGCACGGGGAACACGTTGAGCGCGTCGATCTCCGCCCTGGCCTTGCCGAGAATTTCAGCCGACAATTTGGACCAACGCCGCACCGCAGGCGGATCGAGCACCTGCAGCATGCCAGTCCTCCTCGATGCGCTACGGTTGTGTGAGGAGATTATCCACGTCCGTGCCCTCGGAACGTCTTGCGTGGCGTGCACTCGCGGGCATCGGATATTCTCGTGTGGCCAGCCGGTTGTCCCGGCCTGCCCGATGACGCCCTGCAGAGGCTGCGGATCGGGCTATCGACTGATCTAAGGAGCGATACCGTGGCTTCCGTTTGCGACGTCTGCGGCAAGGGGCCGACCTTCGGCAACAACATCTCGCACTCGCACCGCCGCACCCGTCGCCGCTGGAACCCCAACATCCAGACGGTGCGGGCCAAGATCGGCGGCACGCCCAAGCGTCTCCAGGTGTGCACGTCCTGCATCAAGGCGGGCAAGGTCAGCCGCTAGTCCCGGCTGATCCACCGCGCAGGCCAACGCCAAGCGCTTTCGCGACAGCCCGGTTCCTTCATGTGGGTTCACCTCGGACCCACATGCCGAGGTGCCGGGCTGTCGCGTTTTCGCATATGCGAGGGGTACGGCTACCGCCCGGGTCACACAGGACGCGGTCCGGCGACCGCTCTCAGCCAACGTAAGCGCAGGCTCTCCTTAGGCCGCACCCCGCAGGCGCTCCCCTGGGAGACCTCGACCAGACGTTCGGGCTGTACGCCGTGGAACCGGGGCCACCGTCCGAGGACGCCCTGCGCCGGCTGGGCCGTCGTCAGCACGCCCAGCGCCGCCGGAGAGCCCGCCGCAGACGGAGGCTGAAGTCAACCCGCAGGGCGGGGGTGCGGGACGGCCTCTAGGCGGGCTCGGAGCGCCGGCGCCAGCCGTGGTCCACCGGGCCGATGCCGGCGCCCAGAGGGAAGCCGTGGGCGATGGCCCCGGTGACATATTCCTTGGCCAGGCGAACCGCCTCAGGCACCTCGTGGCCCAGTGCCAGGTAGGAGGCGATGGCCGAGGCCAGGGTGCAGCCCGTGCCGTGGGTGTGGCGGTTGTTGTGGCGCGGTGCCCCGAAGGTGTGTACGGCGGAGCCGTCGGTCAGCAGGTCCACGGGAGCCCCGGGCAGGTGGCCCCCCTTGATCAGGGCCCAGCGGGCACCGAGAGCGAGCATGGCGTCGGCGGCCCGGCGCATATGGCGTTCGTCCGCCACCTTCACGCCGGTGAGCTGGGCCACCTCCCACAGATTGGGGGTGACGACGGTCGCCACGGGCAGCAGTTTCGCCTTGACGGTCTCCACGGCCTCGGGAGCGAGCAGGCTGTCGCCGTGTTTGGACACCCCGACCGGGTCGACCACGATCGGCGCGTCCACGCCGGCGAGGGCCGCGGAGACGGTCTCGACCAGTGCCGGGGACGCGAGCATGCCGGTCTTGACGGCGTGCACACCGATGTCACCCAGCACGGAATCGAGCTGGGCTTTGACCGCCTCCTCAGGGAGTTCCCAGTAACCCTGCACGCCGAGGGAGTTCTGGGCGGTGACGGCGGCGATCACGCTCATGCCGTGCACGCCGAGGGCGAGCATGGTCTTGAGGTCGGCCTGGATGCCGGCACCTCCACCGGAGTCCGAGCCCGCGACGGTCAGCACCAGAGGGGGAGTCACAACGGTCATGTCCCCATCCAACCAGGCATAGGACCCAAACCCGGCCACCGGGACCTCTGCCCGAGCCGGCGCACCCCCGGCCGCCGGTCCGCGCTCACAAACGATGCCGGGGTCCGATCCGTACCTCCGGCACCGGGAAGCCTGGCGGCACCCCTCAACGCCCACGCCGTGAGCACCGGAGCTCCCGGCCGTCGCCCGCTACCCGATCGAGCACTCCCCGCCGGTCAGGCGGCAGCTCTCCGGACGGGACTCCACGCCGTTGGCCGTGAACGTGATCACCATCTCCTCGCCGGCCCGAAGGGCGCGGGGGCCGGTGATGGTCAGCATGTCGTTCTGCTGCTGCCATACGCCGCCGTTGACGTTGGCCACCTCGGCGGTCACCGGCAGGCTGACGCGCCAGCTCGGGAGCGCCGTCCTCGACTGGTTCACGATCACCAGCGCGGCGGTGTAGTCGGCCGACGACTGGTTCACCACCCCGTAGCCGATGCGCATGGACCCGCCCGACTGCATCGACAGCACCGAACTGGACGGCTCCGGGTGCCCGGGGTTGGGCGAGTGGCTGATCACCACCTCGGATTCCGTCGGAGTCGGCGTGGGCTCGTCGGTGATCTCAGGCTCGGGTTCGGGGTCCGGCGGCGGCTCTTCCTGGCGCTCCGGTTTGGGTGCCTTGGTGGGCGTGGGTTTGCGCACGGGCACGGGCTGGGGAGGCGGGGCGTTCCTCGTGGTCGGCGGAGGGTCCTCCGCCGGGGCCGACGGTTCGGGTTCCGCCTCACCGGTCTCCTCGGGGAGGGGTTCGTCCTCTTCGAGGGGTTCGGTCGTGTCGCCGGAGGAGGCCGGGGACGCGGGCGCGGTCGCCGCGCAGTTGGCTCCCGTGGTGCACTCGTTGGCGGCCTGCCCGGATCCGGACATCAGGTTCACCCCGAGCACGGTGCCGCCCACCACGATCACGGCGGCCGCGGCGGCGATGAGGGGGAGCTTCATATTGCGGCGGCGCGGCTCGGCCCCGTCGTCTCCCCCGCCGCCCGAGGCGCGGCGGCGCCGGCGTGGGCGATCGTTGTCCTCTTCGGCGTCCTGCGACCATCCGGCGGCGAGGAAGCCGGTGCGCTCTTCCGCGCCGGGCACGCCGCCGGCCGGCGCGTCCTTGGGGGCGGGCGGCCAGACGGGGGCGCCGAGGACGCTGGTCTGCGACTGCTCGGGCGGCAGCGGCCAGCCCTGGGTCGCCCCGGGGTCCCCGCCGCCGGGAGGGTTCTGGATCTGGGTGGCGTCGGCCGTACGCGGATCGTTCTGGAAGGCGTCCGGCGGCATCGCGATGGCGCCGGTCTGCGCCCAGCTCGGCTCGACCTCCGGCTGGTCGGCTTTGGGGGGCTCCGCCGCGAAGGCGTCCGGCGGCATCGCGATCGCCCCGGTCTGCGCCCAGCTCGGCTCTTCGTCGCGCACATCGTGCTGGCGGGTGTCGAGGGGGTCGCTGAGCGGATCTTTGTGACGGGTGGCGAACACGTCGTCGAGCCGGTCGTTACGCGGCTCTTTGTGGCGAGTGGAGAACACGTCGTCGAGCCGCTCGCCGGGCGGCTCCTTGGGACGGGTGTCGAACACGTCGCTATGACGCGTGCTGTCCGGACCGCCCGGCGCCCCCGGTGCGGCGCTGGATTGCGACTGCGGATCGAGCATGTCCTGGGACGCCCAGGTGTGCGGCGCCGGCGCCTCCGCCGGAGGCGGCGCCTCCGCCGGAGGCGGCGGCGCCGGCCACCAGCCGCCCGTCTTGTTGAGGTCGTCGGGCATGGGCCCGGACGGTTGCCAGTTGTCATCAGGCATCGGCCACATTTGAGTGGATTCACCGGACTGACTGGCTGCCTTCTGGTTATCGTCGGGCATAGGCCAGATCTGGGTGGAGTCGCCGACCTGCTGTTCCGGCCCCGGTGGCGGTGGCGACTGCTCCGGGCCCGGGATGTACGGCAGGGTGCCGCCTCCGCCCGGTGGGGCACTCTGGAGCGGGTCGTAAGGAGGCACTGGCGGCCACGAGGCGGCCGGGTCGGTGCCGGGGTCGCCGGGGTCGTTGCGAGAGGGGTCGCCGTGACCGGGGGCGGCGCTTAGGTCGTCCCAACTCTCTGACCTGCGCTGCTGCCCCCACCCTGAGTGCTCAGGATCTTCTGTTCCGCGGCGGCCCATCACAATCCTCCCCGAACGGAAACCTGCCGCCAAACTTTGTAACACTAAAGCTTCTAATTTGTCACAATTTTCCCTGAAAGTGATTCCAGCCACTTCTGTCATAGACGCGCCCATCGACCTGGACACCCGCGCCTTCGATCACCTCGCCGATCACGGTCCAGTGTGCGGGAAGCCCTATGCCCACGGGGAAAACGGCGGCGAGCGCGTGATCGTCACCACCCGTCAACATCCAGTCGAGCGGATCGACGCCGAGGAAACGGCCGGCTACCCCGACCGGACCCGGCACCTCAAACGCCGCCGGATCGATCTCGACACCCACCCCGCTCGCCGCGGCGATGTGCCCGATGTCCTGGATCAGCCCGTCGCTCACGTCGAGCATCGCGGTCGCACCGAGCGCGGCGGCCTCCGGGCCGCACGAATACGGCGGGGCAGGCCGGCGATGCGCGCCGATCACCTCGTCCATCGCCCGCGCGAGGTCCGGCTCGGAACTCTCCCGATGACCCGCCTCAAGCAGGGCCAATCCCGCCGCGGCCCATCCAAGCCGCCCGGTGACGGCGACGACGTCGCCGGGCCGCGCGCCCGCACGGGTGATCGCCGCCCGGCCTCCAAGGTCACCTAGAGCGGTCACTCCGAGTACGACAAGGTCACATTGAGCAATGTCGCCACCGGCGACACTCGCGCCTACAATGTGGCATTCGTCACGCATCCCATCGGCAAGATCTTCAACCCACGCCACATCTGTATCCGCAGGAAGCCCAAGTCCCAAGAAAAGCGCAGTAGGGCGCGCTCCCATGGCAGCGACATCGGATAGATTCTGGGCCGCGGCCTTCCTCCCGACCTCGTAGCCGCTAGACCAATCCCTACGGAAGTGCCTACCCTCAAGCAACAGGTCAGTTGTGACGACGACGCGCGCATCAGGCACAGCGACAACGGCCCCGTCATCTCCCGGGCCGAGTAAAACCGTGCCGCTTTGGGGTAAGCGTCCGACAATACGTTGAATCAGGCTGAATTCACCGAGATTTCCGACTCTGATGGCGCACCTCCTGGGGCAACTCAGGGTACGGTGACCCTCCGGGGTTGATCGAATCCGGGAGGACGTGATGGTGCAGGCCTACATCCTTATCCAGACAGAGGTCGGCAAAGCGGCGAATGTGGCCCGACAGATCGCCGCGATTGAGGGCGTCTTGTTGGCCGAAGACGTCACTGGCCCCTATGACGTGATCGTCCGCGCAGAAGCCCGCAACGTGGACGAACTCGGCAAGCTTGTTGTGGCCAGAATTCAGGCAGTTGACGGCATAACGCGAACGCTGACGTGCCCCATCGTTCATCTGAACTCCTAGCCATGCGTAAGCCGTTGCTCGCTGTGCTCGCCGTACTCGCACTCGGCGGGTGCGGCGGCGCAGTTCAGGTCGAGCCGCCGCGCCCGGAAGGAGATGCGGTGGCCATGTGCACGAAGCTTGCACCTCTGCTCCCAAACACCCTGGATCACACACAGCGCACCGAATCAACCCCACCGTCCCCCTTTGTCGCTGTGTGGGACTCAGGAGCCATCGCCCTGCGCTGCGGAGTGCCACGCCCGGCCGACATGGCGGCCACCGATCAGCTCAGCGAGGTCAACGGAGTCGGGTGGTTCCCCTCGCCGGACAGGCCGACGCTCTATACCGCCGTCACCGACCAGGGCTACATCGAGCTTACGGTCTCCCGCGCCCACTCCCCGGCAACCGTCATGGTGGATCTCGCCACGCCCATCGTGAAGGCGCTATCGCAGGCCGGGTGAGCGGCGGAGGGCCAGTTCGATCAGCCGGTCCACAAGCTCCGCGTACGGCAGGCCCGTCGCGCCCCAGAGCTGCGGCGCGACCGATAGAGACGTGAACCCCGGCATGGTGTTGATCTCGTTGAGCACCAGCTGACCTTCTGGCGTGTAAAAGAAGTCGACCCGCGACAACCCCTCGCACCCGAGCGCCTCGAACGCGCGTACGGCGAGGCCGCGCAGTTCCTCGGCCACCTCGGCGGGAATGTCGGCGGGGACGGTCAGGGACATCTCATTCGGGTAGTACTTCGCCGCGAAATCAAAAAAGGTGTGCCCGTCGGCGACCAGCACCTCGCCCGGCACACTGGCCGCCGCCGGTGCGTCGTCCAAGGACTCCAGCACGGCGCACTCGACCTCCCGGCCGACGATCGCCGCCTCCACCAGCACCTTCGGGTCGTGGAGCCGGGCCGCCTCGACCGCGGCCTCAAGCTCGGCCAGATCGTGTGCCTTGGAGATGCCCTGGCTCGACCCGGCCCGGGAGGGCTTCACGAAGACCGGCCAGCCGAGATCCTCGATCTCCTTAAGCACCCTTGCTCGATCCACCCGCCAATCGCGCTCCCGGATCACCACATACTTCCCGATCGGCAATCCGGCGGCGGCGAGCACCAGCTTCATATACGCCTTGTCCATGCCGACCGCACTGGCCAGCACCCCGGACCCGACGTAGCGAACGCCCGCCATCTCCAGCAGCCCCTGGATCGTGCCGTCCTCGGCGAAGGGCCCGTGCATGACCGGGAAGACCACGTCGACCTGCCCCAGCACCGCGGGCACCGCCCCCGGCTCCGACACCACGAGTGAGGCGTCCCCTGCTCGGAGCGCCACCTCCGCCCCCGAGTCCACAACCGCGGGAAGCACCCCGTCCTCGATCGCGAATCTCTGCATATCCGAAGCGATCACCCAGCGGCCGTCCTGAGCGATCCCCACGGGCACCACGTCGTACTTGGACCGGTCGATGGCCTCCAGCACGCTGCCGGCCCCCATGATGGACACCGCGTGCTCGGAGTTGCGCCCGCCGAAGACAACCGCCACCCGAGGCCGGGTCTCACGCTTCTCGTTCATGATGCCCGAATCTATCAGTGCTCATTTACGCCACTTCGCGCCACAACGAGGACCCTCCTACCCGCCCCCCAACCCCCTCACTCCACACTCTCCACCCCAATCAGCCACACAAGCCCCGCAATCGCCGACACAGCAAGAAACCTCCACAACCGGGCAGCAGACGCAGACCGGGGAACCCAGGGAAATCGGGCTAGGCGCTGGTCCTGGTAGCGAGGGTGTCGAGGGCTTGGGTGGCGTCGGCTATGAGGTCTTCGGCGTCTTCGAGTCCGATGGAGAAGCGGACGGCGCCGGGGTCGATGCCGGAGGCGGTGAGGACTTCGGGGTCGAGCTGGCGGTGGGAGGTGGAGGCGACGTGGGCGGCCTTGGTGGTGGTGCCGCCGGAGGAGGTCGCGACACGAGTGAGGTGGAGGTTGTCGGCGAGGGCCATGCCGGCCTTGTAGCCGCCGTGGGGGGTGACGGTGACGATGGCGCCGTAGCGGGTGCCTTCTGGGCCGGAGTCGAACAGGAGCTGGGCGAGCCCGTGGCTCGGGTGGTCGGGCAGGCCGGGATAGTCGACGCGGCGGACGGCGGGATGTTTGGCGATGGAGGCGGCGAACAACATCGCGGTGGAGCACATGCGCCGGACCCGCAGGGGAAGGGTGGCGAGGCCGCGGCGGAGCAGGAAGGCGTCGTCGGGTGACATGGAGGCGCCCGTGTCGATGCGCACGTCTCTGAGTCTGATGAGAAGGTCGGGCCGCCCGACGACAACGCCTCCGGTGCAGTCGTCGTGCCCGCCGAGATACTTGGTGGCCGAGTGGAGCACGAGGTCGGCGCCGTGTTCGAGGGGCCGGCAGACGATGGGCGTGGCGTTGGTGGAGTCGACGAGCAGGATCGCGCGGGTCTGCTGAGCGATGCGATAGAGCGCGCGGATGTCGCTCACCACCATGGAGGGGTTGGCCATGGTCTCGGCGAAGATCAGCTTCGTGCTGGGCCGTACGGCGGCCCGGACGCGGTCGAGGTCGGTGTAGTCGACGAAGTCCGACAACACGCCGAAGCGAGACAACACCTTGGACAGAAGCGAATATGTCCCGCCATAGACGGGGGCGGGGGCAATGACGTGAGCCCCGGCGTTGAGGAAGGTCATGAAGACGGCGCTCAGCGCCGCCGTGCCGGAGGAGAACGCCTGGCCGGCGACGTCCTCGGGGGCGGCGGCGCCCTCCAGCGAGGCGACGGCGGCGGCGAGCGAGGCGGTGGTGGGGTTGTCGATCTGACCGTAGGTCGCGCCCTGGTTGCGCTCGTTGAGCACCGCGGCGAACTCCCCTGAGTCCTCGAAACCCCAGGAGGTCGTTCTCCAGACCGCTTGGCCGAGGGCGGCATGCCGAGGCGAGGGCATCGGCGGCAAATGAACCGAGCGGGTGTTCTCACCCCGGGACCTGCGGTCTTTCATGGTTCACTCCGTTCGCGTGCGTCCCCCTCAGGCGGACGTCACACTCCGTAGCGTTCTGGTTTGGGGGTGCGCGACATCAGCAGCACCCCGGCCTCCGCCGGGGTCAGCCCGTCGTGGACGACGCCGACCACGACTTCGGTGATGGGCATCTCCACATCGTGTTTCCCGGCGAGCGCGAGCACCGATTCACAGGACTTGACACCTTCGGCGGTCTGTTTGGTCGCGGCGACAACCTCGGCGAGGGTCATTCCGCGTCCCAGATTCTCCCCGAAAGTACGGTTTCTGGACAATGGAGACGTACAGGTAGCAATAAGATCCCCCATTCCGGCTAGTCCCGCGAACGTGTGCTGGTCCGCGCCGAGCACCGCCCCCAGCCGGGTGATCTCCGCCAGCCCGCGCGTCATGAGGGTGGCGCGCACGTTGTCCCCGAGGCCCATGCCCGCCGCGACCCCAACGGCGAGGGCGATGACGTTCTTGACCGCTCCCCCAAGCTCGACCCCCACCACATCGGTATTCGTATAAGGGCGGAACCACGGCACATGGCACGCCTCCTGCAGCCGCTCGGCGACCGACTCGTCGGTGCAGGCCACGACCGTGGCCGCGGGTTGCCGCTGGGCGATCTCCAGAGCGAGGTTCGGCCCCGACACGACCGCGACACGCTCCTCGGGAACTTCTGCCACCTCACGGATCACCTCGCTCATGCGCTTGCACGAGCCGATCTCGACCCCCTTCATCAAACTCACGAGTACGGCATGAGCCGGGATGTGGGCCCGCCAGGCCGCGAGGTTGGCGCGCAGCGACTGCGAGGGAACCGCCAGCACCACGAAGTCGGCACCGTCGAGGGCCTCCTCGGGGTCGGCGGTGGCCCGCAGGGACGAGGGCAGCGCGAGCCCGGGGAGGTAATCGGGATTCTCGTGACGCCGGTCGATGGCCTCGACGACCTCCGGGCGCCTGCCCCACAGGGTCGTGCCGGTGCCAGCCTCAGCGAGGATCGTGGCGAACGTGGTGCCCCACGAGCCTGTTCCGAAAACGGCGGCCTTGGTCATCTCTTCACCGTACGTCGATATTAGTTGACAGAATGGGATATTCGCGGAGATCTCGGCAGGGTTATCGAGGGCTTTTGGGGTGTTCTGGACGTGTCCTGTGGGCATTCTGGCGACACGCTGGAAACCACGGCACCCCAAAGGCGGCCGAGCGCGGCGGTCCCCCTCCGCGCCACCGGCCGATCACTGCGCGGGAGGAATCTCCGGCCGCTGGTCGTAGGGCAGGTCGGGAGCCTTCTCCCGGCGGATTTCGGCGAGCTGGCCGGTGATCGCGGCCATGATGTCGGCGGTCGCCTCGCGCAGCACCGACGAACGCATCGGCAGGCCCTCAAACCTCGACAGGTCCACCGGCGGCCCTGCGATCACCTCGAACTTCTTGCGGGGCAGCAACCTCGGGCGCTTCTCGCCATATGGCAAAAGCTCCTGCGCCCCCCAGTGCGCCACCGGGATCACCGGCACGCCGGTCGCCAGGGCCAGCCGCGCCACACCGGTCTTGGCCGACATCGGCCACAGCTCCGGGTCGCGGGTGCACGTGCCCTCGGGGTAGAAGATCACACACGCGCCCTCCCTGAGCGCCTTCTCGGCGTCCTTGAGGGAGCGGGCCGCGTCCGTGCTGCCGCGCTGCACGGGGATCGCGCGGAGTTTGCGCACGATCTTCCCCAACACCGGCACATCGAAGATCCCGGCCTTGGCGAGATATACCGGCCAGCGTCCGTTGTCGTAGGCATAGTGCGCGAAAAGCACGGGATCCGACCACGAAAGGTGGTTGGCGGCGATAATCATGCCGCCTTGGCGCGGTATGTGCTGCCTGCCGTGCCACTTCCGCTTGATGAACAGCAGCAGCAACGGCTTGATCAGCACTACGGCCAGGGCTTCCCAGAAAGCGGGCGGGCGTCCGGGGCGACTCATCTGCACTCCTGAAGTGTGGAGACCCCCGACACCGGGCGGGGCGGGAACGACGCCATGCGACCAAGGCGGGCGTGGCGAACGGGCGAGCGGCGCGGGCTCGGCCGCGAGCACGTCGGCGGACGTGCGGCGAGACGTGCGAACCCGGCCTCACCGCCGAGCGTGCGGAGAGGTGAGACACCTGCGAAGCGGACACGGGCCGGCAGCGGCCCGGGTGTGGTCCACCCGCCGTGAGGCCCCCGCAGGAGTGAGACACCTGCGGAGCAGATATGGGACGGCAACGGGCAGCCTCCTCTCCGAAGGATCGTCGGCGGCGAGGCGGGATCCCGGCGGCGCCGGAACCCCCTCATCCGCGAAGGGGAGGACGTCACTGGCTTCCTCCACTCATCTGGCAAGGCGGGATAAGTCTCCCGGTTGGCTCCGCGAACTGTCGAGGCGGGATGCTTAAGGTTATGCATGCGGCGGACAACCCCGGCTGGTCCCTGGTAGTACCGGTGAAGACGCTAGTCATCGCCAAGTCCCGCCTGGCCGAGCTGGCCGGGCCGCACCGCGCCGCCTTCGCGGTGGCGGTGGCGGGCGACACGGTCGCGGCGGCGCTCGCATGCCCGAGCGTGGCGCGGGTCGTCGTGGTCACCGGCGACGAGATCGCCGCGGAGACCCTCGGCCGCATCGGCGCGCTCGTGGTGGACGACCCCCAGGCCGGGCTCAACGCGGCGCTGCGCCACGGGGCGGCTCATGCCGTACGGCTGGACGCCCGCTGCCCGGTCGCCGCGCTCCAGGCCGATCTCCCGGCGCTGCGGGCGAGTGAGCTGGAAAGGGTGCTGTCTGCGGCGGGTGAGGCGGAGGAGTCGTTCCTGCCGGACGCGGCGGAGATCGGCACCACGTTCTACGGGGTGCGGCGGGGTGTGCCGTTCCGGCCCCGCTTCGGCGGTAGCTCCCGGGAGCGGCACCTGGCGGGCGGCGCGAAGGAGCTGGTCCTCGACGGGGTGGCCTCGGTGCGCCGCGACGTCGACACCCCGGCCGACCTCGCCGACGCGGTGGCGCTCGGGCTCGGCCCCCGCACCCGCGGGGTTGTCGCGCGGATGCGGCCGGTCGCAGGGGTTACGCTGATCGACGTGCAGGCGACCGTGCGTTCCTTTGACCCCGCCACTCGCTCAGGGTCGGTTTTCCTCGACGACGGCACCGAGATCCCCTTCGACGCGCCGGCCTTCGACGCCGGTCCGCTGCGGCTGCTCCGGTCCGGGCAGCGGGTCAACATCGCGATGGAAGGGGACAAGATCGTCTATGTGACGCTCTCGACCTTCCCACTGCCGGACTGAAGCCCCACAGCCGGACTGGGCCGCCGTCTCCACGAGCAGAGCGCCCGGACCGTGGACCGGTCCGGGCGCCCGCCACGTCGGCTGCGGTCACGCCGTCTCATCCCCGCTCCGCGCCCCCCTCGGCCTGCCGTGCGGGCTGCCGCCCGCCCGGCTCGTCTCGCGGGCCGCAGGCGGGATGAAGCGGCGAAACCGGCTACCTCTTCCGGGCGGCCTTCTTGCCCCCGGCGTTGACCAGCTCCTTGAAATCCGCACCGGGCCGGAACTTCGGCGCCCAGCTCTCCGCCACCTTGATCGGATCGCCTGTCGAAGGGTTCCTGGCCGTGCGAGCGGGCTTGTGCACCATCTCGAACGCGCCGAAGCCCGTGATCGAGACCTTGTCACCGCTGGCGACCGCAGTCTGAATGGCCTCAAGCACGGCGTTCACCGCCTCGTTGGCCGTCTTCTTGTCGCCGACCCGGTCCGCGATCGCGTCGACGAGTTCGCGCTTGTTCATCTAGGTTGCTCCCCCTGTTACGGCTCGGGGTTCTCTCAGTCACACTCGAAGGTCGAGGTTAGAAACCCCTTACCCGCTTGAAATTAGGGGACTATCGCGCGTGACTCAATCACCTTGCGCCATGTTTCGCTCACTCGGCGTGTCGTTCTCGGGGGCCTGAGGAGGCGCGGAAGGCGGCGGAGAGCGGTCGGAGGAGGCGCTCTGGAGCGCCGAAATCTCCGCCAAGAGCAAGTCAAGTCGCCCGGCGGCGTGGTTCAGATCACGCTTGGCGAGGTCGCAGATTGCGAGGAAACGGCGGAAGAATCGTTCTTTATCTTCCCGTGGTGCGTCCAGCGCGCGAACGCGGCGGTGCGCATCGCGCAACCGCCGCGCAAGCTCGTCCGGCGCGGTGCCCGTGGGCGTCGCGGATCGGATCAGACGGTCGTCGGCAGCCATGTCTGCCGACCATTCTCGTATGTGTCGATGTCGTCCGCGTGACGCAGGGTCAGTCCGATGTCGTCCAGCCCCTCCAGCAGGCGCCACCGGGTGTAGTCGTCGATCTCGAAGCCCAGGACCTTGGAGCCCCAGCGGACCTGGCGCTCGACCAGGTCGACGGTCACCTCGAGGGCCGGGTCGGCCTCCACCGCGGCCTGCAGGGCCTCGACCTCGTCGCTGGGCAGGACGACGGGGAGCAGGCCCATCTTGGTGGAGTTGTTGCGGAAGATGTCACCGAAGCGGGCGGCGATGACGGCGCGGAAGCCGTATTGCTGAAGCGCCCACACGGCGTGCTCACGCGAGGAACCGGTGCCGAAGTCGGGCCCGGACACCAGGACGGACGCGCCCTCATAGGAGGGGTTGTTGAGCACGAACCCGGGGTCCTCGCGCCAGGCGGCGAACAGCCCGCGCTCGAACCCGGTGCGGCTGACCTGCTTGAGCCAGACGGCGGGGATGATCTGGTCGGTGTCGACGTTGCTGCGGCGCAGCGGAACCGCGCGCCCTGTGTGGGTGGTGAAGGCGTCCATCACGGCTCCTCAGAGGTCGGCGGGGGCGGTCAGCTTGCCGGTGACCGCGGTGGCGGCGGCGACGGCCGGGGAGACCAGGTGGGTGCGCCCGCCCTTGCCCTGCCGGCCCTCGAAGTTGCGGTTGGAGGTCGAGGCGCTGCGCTCGCCCGGCTTGAGCGTGTCGGGGTTCATGCCGAGGCACATGGAGCATCCGGCCTGGCGCCACTCGGCGCCGGCGGCCTTGAACACCTCGTCCAGCCCCTCCTCCTCCGCGGCCTTCTTGACCTGCATGGAGCCGGGGACGATCAGGGTGCGGGTGACGACCTGGCGCCCGCGCAGGATGTCGGCGGCGGCGCGGAGGTCCTCGATGCGGCCGTTGGTGCACGACCCCACGAACACGGTGTCGACCTCGACGTCGACCAGGCGCGTGCCGGCGGTCAGGCCCATGTAGTCGAGCGCGCGCTCGGCGGCGGAGCGCTCGATCGGGTCGGCGAAGCTCTCCGGCGAGGGCACGACGGAGCCCAGCGGGGCACCCTGTCCGGGGTTGGTGCCCCAGGTGACGAACGGCGTGAGAGTGCTCGCGTCGATCTCCACGACCTTGTCGAAGACCGCGTCGTCGTCGGTGCGGAGGGTCTTCCAGTGCGCCACGGCCTCGTCCCAGGCGGCGCCCTCGGGGGCGTGGGCCCGGCCCTTGAGGTAGGCGAAGGTGGTCTCGTCGGGGGCGATCATGCCGGCCCTGGCGCCCGCCTCGATCGACATGTTGCAGACGGTCATGCGGCCCTCCATGGAGAGCGCGCGGATGGCCTCGCCGCGGTATTCCACGATGTAGCCCTGGCCGCCGCCGGTGCCGATCTTGGCGATGATCGCGAGGATGAGGTCCTTGGCGGTGACGCCGACCGGCAGCAGCCCGTTGACCTCGATGGCCATCGTCTTGGGCCGGTAGGCAGGGAGCGTCTGGGTGGCCAGCACGTGCTCGACCTCGGAGGTGCCGATGCCGAAGGCGATCGCGCCGAAGGCGCCGTGGGTCGAGGTGTGGGAGTCGCCGCACACCACGGTCATGCCGGGCTGGGTCAGGCCGAACTGCGGGCCGATGATGTGGACCACACCCTGACCGGCGTCGCCCATGGGGTGGAGCCTGATGCCGAACTCCGCGCAGTTCTTGCGGAGGGTCTCGACCTGGGTCTTGGACACGAGGTCGGTGATCGGGCCGAGCACGGTCGGGACGTTGTGGTCCTCGGTCGCGATGGTCAGCTCCGGACGTCGCACACTCCGGCCGCTGAGACGCAGACCGTCGAACGCCTGCGGGCTGGTCACCTCGTGGATGAGGTGCAGGTCGATGTAGAGCAGGTCGGGCTCACCGTCTGCACGTCGCACAACGTGCTGCTCCCAGACCTTTTCGGCCAGTGTGCGGCCCATGTCGCCTCCTTGCGATCTCTTCTCGCACCCGACTTGCTTTCTCATATGCCGAGACGGCAGTATCGGGTTATGGACAACTCTAGCGGAGTCGGAGTACTCGACAAGGCCGTTCTCGTGCTTAACGCCCTGGAAGCGGGCCCGGCCTCCCTGGCCCAGCTCGTGCAGTCGACCGGTCTGGCCCGCCCAACAGCGCACCGGCTGGCCGTGGCCCTGGAGCACCACCGCATCGTCTCCCGTGACACCCAGGGCAGATTCATCCTCGGCCCGCGCCTTTCCGAGTTGTCCACGGCTGCCGGAGAGGATCGTCTGCTCGCCATCGCCGCGCCGGTTTTGACCCACCTTCGGGACTTGACGGGGGAAAGTGCTCAACTTTACCGCCGTCAGGGGGATGAGAGGGTTTGCGTGGCCGCGGCGGAACGCGCCAGCGGCCTGAGGGACACCGTACCCGTCGGTTCGGGCCTGCCCATGGGCGCCGGGTCCGCCGCGCAGGTGCTGCTGGCGTGGGAGGAGCCCGACCGGCTGCACCGGGGGCTGCGCGGGGCCAAGTTCACCGCGGCCACGCTGGCCAGCGTGCGGCGGCGGGGGTGGGCGCACAGCGTCGGCGAGCGGGAGCAGGGTGTGGCGAGCGTCTCGGCCCCCATCAGGGGTGTGGGAGGCAAGGTCGTCGCCGCCGTGTCGGTGTCGGGGCCGATAGAGCGCCTGACGAGGACGCCGGGCCGGCTACACGCGGCTCCGGTGGTCACCGCGGCCGAACGCATCACGGAAGCGATGCGCCGCGCCAGCTAAACTCCTCCCAAGCGCGACATGTCGGGCTAGCTGAATCCTGGCCTGAGGCTCGATATCGGGAGCCGACCACTGCCCGCGCCTACTAGCCTGATCGAGTGACCGATCGCATCGAGGCAGCCGCGGCCGAACTGCGCCCCCTGCTCCAAGAGTTCATCCTGTGGGCGCCCGACCACGCGCCCGACAGCGACCCAGATCTGGTGGGCCCCGCCGTCCTGTGGCATCGGCTGATCGCCTCCGACGACGTCGGCAGGTGGCGCAGGGCGGATCTCCGCACGGTGCTGCTCGACCGCATGCCCAAAGTCGTCGAGGATCCCGACGAGGCCGCCGACGGCATGGTGCCGTCGGTCCGGGCCTACCTCACCTTCCTCGACGCCACCGGGCGGCTCAGCAAGGGCTCCGACACCATCGACGACCTCCAGTCCGAGCTCGACGCCCTCGAGGACGACTTCGTCGAGGCCATGGAGGAGCTCATCGACGAGGAGGGCGACTTCGACGAGGAGGAGGTGAGCGACGGCCTCGGCGACTTCGAGTCCTACACCGAGGAGATCGCCGCCCTCCCCACCATCCGGCTGCGGCCCGACTCCGAGCTCGCGGCCGCCGCCCGCGAGGTGCCGCTCATCGCCCGCGCCCGCGACCTCGCCGTATGGGTCGGCACCGAGCGCCCCATGGGCAAGGAGAGCCTGCTCAGCGACCCCGAGATCGAGGAGGCGCTGGCCGCCGTCGGCATCGGCCGCCCCGAGGCCGCGGAAGGCGCCCTCGCCGAGGCCGTGCCCGAGCTCTGGAACCTCTGGAACCTCGCGGTCGACCTCGAGTTCCTCCGCCCCGACGACGACGACACCGTGAGCGTCGGCCCCGACGCGGCCACCTGGCCCTTCGAGGACGACGAAGACGTGCTCGACGCCTGGACGCTCGGCATGCACTCCGTCGACTACGGCGACCCCGAGCTCGCCGACGAGGACCTCACCCTCGTCTTGTCCGGCCTCACCCGGGCGCTGCTGCTGCGCCTGCTGCTGGCCGGCGGCTCCCAGACGCTGACCGCCCTGCGCGACGACCTCGCCGAGGCCGCCGCCGACCTCGACGACCTCGGTGGCGACGCCTTCGCCGAAGCCGCCGCGGAGCTCGGCGACCCGCTCGCCTCCGCGGTCGAATGGCTCACGGGCTACGGCATGGTGACCGTCGACGGCGACACGATCGGGCTCACGCCGCTCGGCACCGAGGGCATCGTCCACCTCGTCGACGACGCCGACATCGACATTGACGCCCGCCCCGCGATCGACGCGATGACGGCGTTCGAGCTCCTCGCCTTCGGCCCCGAGCTGACAGAGGAGGAGTCCGACGCCGAGTTCGCCGCCTGGCTGGCCCGGCGCGAGCCCGAGCAGGCCGCCCGCGAGCTCCTGTCTGCCGCCGTCGAGGAGGACGCCGACGCGCTCATCCGCGTCCAGGCCGCCAGCCTGGTGAGCTCCCTGCAGGAGGCCGCCGTCCCCGCCTGGGAGGAAGCCCTCAAGGAGCCCTCCCTGCGCGCCTACGCGGCCACCCACCTGGCCCAGCTCGACGTCGAGGGCGCCCCGGAGCCCACCCAGGCGGACACGCACTGGATCGTGCTCGACATGTGGACGATCTCCTCCGGCCTCGGCCGCCCCGAGTTCGTCAGCAGCCTGCACGACATCGGCCCGGCCAACGTGCTGTGCGAACTCCTCGACGTCATCTGGAAGGTCCCCCACCCCCACGTCGAGGAGCTCTTGGAACTCATCGCCGACGCCCACCCCGACAAACAGGTCGTGAAGGTCGCCAAACGCGCCCTCTTCAAGGCCCGCTCACGCCAGTAACACCCGTCCAGGCGGCACTCCTTTCCCAGGAGTGCCGCCTGTCTTGCTTTTGTACGGCGGGCCGCATCGGGGTTGAATTGGTTATCGGCCTGTTCCAGGGCCGCTTTGGCTGCCGACCGTCGATGTGCGCCGGTCCGGTCCGCGAAACTCTCCGCCGCACCGGCGCCAGGAAAGAGCTGGCTGTCCAGGTAGGCGAGGACAACATCCTCCAGCGTGAGCCGATGGCCGGCTCACCGCCGACCAGCACGTGATCCCCAAACGCCACACCGATCGGCGGCCATCCCAGCCCGTCAACCTACGGGCCGGTTGAACCCCGGCCCCGGCTCCCGGCTGCCGCTCTGTTGGCGCGGGAAAATTAGGGGGCGGGCAGGGCAGCTGAGGGGCCCGGCTGCGCCCACGCCAGGGAAGCGGCGGATCGCTGGCCGGTGTCGGCCTCCTCTTCGCCCCTGGGCCTTCCGGTAATCCCTTTCTGCCTTCCGGTCTTCCCCGCCGCGATAACAGGGAAGCAAGGGGATCTCGTGGAGGGTGTGCTTGCCGAACCGTGCCGGTGAAGCCGTCGAAGGGGCGTGGTCGCTCTTCCCTCACTCAACCCAATCGTGCTGCGCGTCGCCCTTCGGCGTCCCGGCTCCCGGCTGCCGCCGTACAGCGCTGGGGAAGGGAGTTCCGCGGCCGAGGTCGTCGGGAAGTGGGTCACTCGGTTGGTGAGAGGAGGTTCAGGGCTGATGCCAGGTCTTCGGCCCAGGCGGCGTAGCCGCGCGCTGAGGGGTGGAAGCCGTCGGGGGCGAAGAAGGTGGGGCCGTTGTGGGGGGAGAAGGCGGCGGGTAGAGAGGTTGGGGCGTAGTGGGCGCCGGATTTGCGGGCGGCGGAGGCCAGGACTCGGTCGATGGCGCGGGCGCGCAGGCCCATCGTGGCGCGTAGTGGTTGAGGGAGGGCGGGGAAGCGGGCTACCGGCGGCATTCCCGTGACGACGACGCGGTCGGCGGGGGCGTTGTCGATCAGGTGGATCAGGTCGACTTCGAGGGAGCGGAGGGGGGTCATGTCGAGCAGCTCGTTCACCCCTAGGACGATCACCACCAGGTCGGCCGGTTTGAGCAGCGGGAGCAGGTCTCGGATGGTGACCTTGGCGTTGGCGCCGCTGCGGGCCGCGACCTGCCACTCCACGGCGCGGCCGGTGCGGCGGGCCAGTGACCTGGACAGGTGGCCGGCCAGGCCCTCGTCGTGGTTCGCGACTCCGACGCCGGCGGCGGTCGACTCGCCGAGTACGGCGAGGCGCAGCGGGCCGTTGGGTTCGGACTGGGCGGGGGTGCCGTATGGCGGTGGGGTGGTGCCTTGGCGGGGGCCGTCGGCTTCGGGGAGCCGAGGCGTCCGGCGGCGTACCAGCAGCCCCTGACCGGCCAGGACACCGGACGCCAGCACGACCGGCAAGAGCAGGGCCGCGAGCCGGGCGAGCCGGTTTCCGGCTTTCCGCGCGTTCACTGGTGGGCCTCCCCCGTCACGCTGCCCAAGCGGCAGGCGTCACCCTTGGCTTCGCCGTACCTCCATCTGCACAAATCTCCCCAAGACTAGGCCATCTGGCTACAGGAAGTGGGTGCCGGAGGCGGGGAGGGTGAGCAGGACGATGACGATGAGGGAGCCCAGGGTCGCGAGAGAGAAGCGGAGGAGGATCAGGGGGCGCAGCCACGAGGGGAAGGCGGTCATGGCCGCGGTGAGCATCGCGTCGGTGTCGAGGGTGCGGGCGGCGGGGTCATCGGATTTCCGGAAGGCCGCTCTTGTGGCGCGTGTGGCGAACACCTGGCCGCTCGTGACAAGGCCGACCACGACGAAGACGATCGGTTGGATGATCCAGGACATGACGCGGCCGGTGCCGTCGCCGGCGAGGTTGAGTGCCGCCGGCACGGTCATGACCAGGCCGATGAAGAGGGCGAGCAGGAGCTGCCAGGTGTTTTCCCTGAAGGCGACGCCGTGCCGGGCGAGGATCTCCGGCGGGTGACCTTGCCGGGCGACTTCGGCTTCGGCGGCGTGCTGGGCGGCGGCTCCGGTGAACCAGACCGTGATCGGGATGACGAAGAAGGTTGCGGCGAGCAGGAGTTGCAAGGTGGCGGCAACGGCGACGGTCGGCGGCACGGTGAATCCCAGGGGAGGGGCGGGACGGCGGGCGTTCCAAACTGCACCATCGGGACTTGAACAATGTGCAAGTGCAACGTACAACTCGACTTGAACCATGTACAACATCGGATTTAAAGGGCACGGGAAAGCGAAAAACCCCAGAGGTGAACTCTGGGGTTTCGCCACCGTAGCCCCGACCGGATTCGAACCGGCGCTACCGCCTTGAGAGGGCGGCGTCCTAGGCCACTAGACGACGGAGCCTTGCGATGAGTGACAAGTGGTAGTCCCGACCGGATTCGAACCGGCGCTACCGCCTTGAGAGGGCGGCGTCCTGGGCCACTAGACGACGGGACCTTGTCACATCGGAACCGGGGAGGGAGGAGATCTTGTGTGTGGAGATCACCGGACTCCCCCGGCAACGGCAGTAACTCTACCGCACCCTGAGAGTGCCAACAAACGCACTTTCACCCCAGCAACCCCCGCCGATAACCCTCGGCCACGGCCGACGCGCGGTCGCGGGCGTCGAGTTTCGCGTAGATGTGGATGAGGTGCGTCTTGATGCTGGCCTCGCTGATGAGCAGCCGGGCCGCGGCCTCGCGGTTGGTCGCCCCCTCCGCCACCAGTTTGAGCACCTCGAGCTCCCGGCGGCTCAGCACGCCTCTCGCGGGCCGGCGCATGTGGTCCAGCAGATGCCCCGCGACCGACGGCGACAACACCGTCTCGCCCCGATGAGCGGCGTGGACGGCCCTCAGCAGCTCGTCGGCGGGTGCGTCCTTGAGCAGATAGCCGGTCGCGCCCGCCTCGACGGCGGGCAGCACGTCGGCGTCGGTGTCGAAGGTCGTGAGGACGAGCACCCGCGTGACGGGGCTGACCAGGGCGAGTTCCCGGATGGCGCGCACGCCGTCCATCTCGGGCATGCGCAGGTCCATCAGCGCCACGTCCACCCGCGTCTCACGCGCCAGCCGTACGGCATGAGCCCCGTTGGCCGCCTCCCCCACCACAAGCACGCCGGGCTCGGCGGCGAAGGCGACGCGCAGCCCGTCGCGGACGATGGGGTGGTCGTCGACGATGATCAGCCGGATCGGCTCGCTCACGTGGATCCCTCCTCGCGGGGCAGGGCGGGCACGGCGACGGCGATCGCGGTGCCCTCGCCGGGGACGCTCTCGACGGCGAAGGTGCCGCCGACGCCGCGCACCCGCTGCTCCATGGCGGTCAGCCCGAACCCCCCACGCCCAAAGCCCTCACGCCCTGACCCCTCACGCCTTGACCCCTCACGCCCTGCCCCCTCACGACCGCGCGCCGCGGGGTCGAAGCCGTCGCCGTCGTCGCGGACGTCGAGGAGGACGTCGTCGTCGAGGTAGGAGAGGGTGAGCGCGACCCGCCGCGCCCCCGCATGTTTGGAGACGTTGGCGAGGGCCTCCTGAGCGACGCGGAACAACGTGACCTCGACGGCGGTGGCGAGCGGCCGGGGCGTGCCGGTGATCTCGGTGATGAGGGAGACGGACTCGGTGGCGGCCCACTGCTCGGCGAGGTCGGCGACGGCCTCGGGGAGGTGGGAGCGTTCGAGCTGTTCGGGGCGGAGGGCCCGGACCGAGCGCCTGGCCGCGCCGAGGCTCTGTTGCGCGAGCATGTTCACATTGTCCATGTGCCGCCGCCACTCCGCGGGGTCGTCCTTGGTCAGGTCGGCCGCCCTGAGCTGGGTGATCAGGGCGATGAGACCTTGGGCGACGGCGTCGTGGATCTCACGGGCGAGGCGGCGGCGCTCGTCGAGCACACCCGCCTCGCGGGCGCGCATGACGAGCTCGGCCTGGAGGGCGGCGTTCTCCTCGGCGGCGGCGGTGATGCGCGCGTTGGCCGCGGTGAGCCGGCCGATGAGGGTTTTGCGGCGTTCGCTTTCGACGCCGACGGCCCAGCCGGCGAACAGGAGCGGCAGGGTGACGCCCAGCATCACGGTGAGCATCGACAGGTTGCCCGAGCCCTCGCTCTGGGCGATCACGGTGCCTATCGCGGTGAGGGCGACGCCGACCATGCTCCACCAGGACGAGAAGAGGGCGAAGGCCAGAGAATAACCGATCGCGCTGAAAGCGGCGAAGAAGGCGCTCGTGGACACGAGTGCGGTGGCCAGGGCCACGAGGACGATGTAGTAGCCCCAGCGGAGCCAGATCGCGTGCCCGCGCGCGGGGTAGAGGGGGAACAGCAGCGGCAACCACAACGCCGCCGCCACCGCATAGGGGGCGAACTCCGCCGGCGGTGTGCCGTTAAGGAGCGCCAGGCACCCCGAGGCGATCAGCAGGACGTAAGCGACGGCCAGGTAGATCCACCGCGCCCTGCGTCCGTCCCGCTCGGAGTTCTCCTCCGGCCGCAACCACGCCACATCGTCACCCCCCACCTGCGGAACCACTATCGTCCCCGGGTTTACTCCCACCGGAAGAGCCTGGCCGACAGCAGCCCGCACAGCGCCGCCCACCCCGCCATGACGCCCAGGTGCAGGACCTCGGGCCACGCGCCCGCCCACGACGCTCTGAGGGCCTGCGTGAACGCCCCCAGCGGCGTGTAGCCGCCGACCGCCACCATGAAGTCCGGCAGGTTCTCGGCCGGCATGAACACTCCCCCGAAGATCAGGCTCGCGAACATCACGCCGACGCCGATGCCCGTCGCCGCCCGCGTGCTCGGCGCGAGCGCCGCCACGAGCATCCCGACCGCGAAGAGCGCGAGTGTGCCGAGCACGAACACGATCAGCGTCGCGCCCGCCCGCGCCGGCGTCTCGAAGCCGAAGCCCAGCGTGCCGACCGCCACCACCAGCACAAGGGACACCACGGACAACACCCCGCCCACCGCGAGCTGCGCGCCGAGCAGCCTGCCCGGCCCCACCGGGCTCGCCGCCATCCGCCGCAACACCCCCCGCTCCCGATATCCGACCAGGGTGCCGGGCACCAGGTTCAAGGTGAGCTGGGCGAGTCCGAGGGCCAGGGCCATCGCGGGAAAGTAGGTCTTAATGGCGGCGTCGCCCTCCCCCGGCCTCGCGATCACGCCGAAGAGCGCGACGAGGGCCACCGGCAGGGCGAGCACCACCAGCACCGAGGCGGGGTCCCGCAGGAAGAGCCGCGTCTCGGAGCGGATCAGCTTGACCATCACGCGCGCCCCCTCCCCGCGCCGGTCAGGGCGAGGAACGCCTCGTCCAGCCCGGCCCTCTCCAGCCTGACGTCCTCCGCCACGATCCCGTGCCCGATCAGCACCGACATCACCGTGTGCAGCAGGTTGCCGGTCCCGGTCACCACCGTCCTGAGCCCGTCGGCCTCGACCCGCACGACGCCGGGCGCCCCGGCGAGCAGGGCGCGGTCCAGCGGCTCGGCCGTGTGGAATGCGATGACATGGTGGGGTACGGCTCGCGCCACCAGCTCGGCCGGGGTGCCGCCGGCGACGACCCGGCCGGAGTCGATCAGGACCAGCCGGTCGCAGAGCCGTTCTGCCTCCTCCATGAAGTGGGTGACCAGGACGACGGTCACCCCCCGGTCCCGGACCTGCTCGACAAGCTCCCACGTCGTGCGCCTGGACTGCGGGTCGAGTCCGGTGGTCAGCTCGTCGAGCACGGCGACCTCGGGCGCCCCGACCAGGGCGAGGGCGATGAACAGGCGCTGCTTCTGGCCGCCGGACAGAGCGCCGAAAGCGCTGTCGCCGATCCCCGTGAGCCCCCAGTCGTCCATCACGCGCCGCCAGGGGGCCGGGGAGCGATAGAAGGAGGCGAAGAGTTCCAGGGCCTCGCCCACCCGCATGCGCTCGGGCAAGTGGCTCTCCTGGAGTTGCACCCCGACCCGCTCGCGGAGCGCCGCGCCGTCGGTGCGGGGGTCGAGGCCGAGCACCCGCAACTCACCGCCGTCGGGGCGGCGCAACCCTTCGAGGCATTCGACGGTGGTGGTCTTTCCCGCGCCGTTGGGGCCGAGGATGCCGAAGATCTCCCCCTTCCCCACCTCGAACGACACGTCATGGACAGCGATGCGCTCGCCGTACCGTTTGTGAAGGTTTCGTACCTCGATGACTGGCATACAGCTGAGAATGCGTGACCGCGGCCTTCTCGAGGATCGCCCGTTTGCGGGCTTGATCGGTTGACCCCCTCCATCAACCAATCGGTTGATGGAGGGGGTGAAAAACGATGAAGGCGGATGCCTTTTGCGAGGACATCCGCCTATCAACCAGCCGTTATGGCTGGGGTACCAGGACTCGAACCTAGACTAACTGAACCAGAATCAGTTGGGCTGCCAATTACCCCATACCCCACCGCTGCTCTCCCCCTTGGGGATCGCTGGCGACGTCCGAAAGAATAGCCCAGCTTGGCCCGCAAGGCCAAAACGATTGGCCGCGTGGCCCTCCCTCCACACGATCCGGCCCGCCGGAGGTGTGCGACGCTGAGGACCCGTCCACCCCACATGAGGAGTCGCGCTTTGGCTGAGAACCCGTTCTTCACCCCCAGCACACTGCCATACGGGCTCCCGCCGTTCGAGGAGATCCGCGAGGAGCACTACCTGCCCGCGTTCGAGCGCGGGATGACCGAGCACCTCGCCGAGGTCGGCGCGATCGCGGACGACCCCGCCGCGGCGACCTTCGCCAACACGATCGAGGCGCTGGAGTTGTCGGGGCAGCTCCTCAACCGGGTGTCGGTGGTCTTCTTCAACCAGGTGTCCTCCGACAGCACCCCCGGGGTGCAGGAGATCCAGAAGCGCGTCACCCCCGAGCTGGCCAGGCACGCCGACACGATCAACCTCAACACGGCGCTGTTCGCCCGGATCACCGCGCTCATGGAAAATCCGCCGGAGGACGAGCGGGAACGGTGGCTGCTGACGCGCTATCACACTGATTTCGTGCGGGCGGGCGCCGAACTCGGGCCCGAGGACCAGGAGCGGCTCAAAAAGCTCAACGAGGAGCTCTCCGCCCTGTCCACGACGTTCCAGCAGACTCTCCTCAACGACACCAACGCCGCCGCGATCGTGGTGGACGACGTGGCGGAGCTCGACGGGTTGTCGCCCGACGGAGTGCTCGCGGCGGCCGAGACGGCGCGCTCGCGCGGCCTGCCCGACAAGCACGTGATCACACTGGTGCTGCCGAGCGGGCAGCCGCCGCTGGCGTCGCTGACCGGCCGGGCGCTGCGTGAGCGCATCCACACCGCCTCCATCGGCCGCGGCGCCGAGTCCAACGCCGCCACCGTGCTGCGCATGGCCGCGCTGCGGGCGCAGCGCGCGGCGCTGCTCGGCTACGCCGATCATGCGGAATACGTCGTGGCCGACCAGACCGCGCCGAACACCCGGGCCGTGACCGAGATGCTCGCCAAGCTCACGCCCGCCGCCGTCGCGAACGCCGACCGGGAGGCCGCGGCGCTGCGGGAGGACGCCGGGCACGAGCTCGCCCCGTGGGACTGGGCGTTCTACGCCGAGCGGGTGCGCAAGGCGCGCTACGACCTCGACATCTCCGAGGTCCGGCCGTACTTCGAGCTCAACCGCGTGCTGCGCGACGGGGTGTTCCACGCGGCGGGCCGGCTCTACGGGCTCGCCTTCACCGAGCGCGAAGATCTCAAGGGTTACCACCCGGACGTGCGGGTCTTCGAGGTGTCCGAGGAGGACGGCTCGCCGCTCGGCCTGTTCCTCGGCGACTTCTACGCGCGGGAGTCCAAGCGCGGCGGCGCGTGGATGAACAGCCTGGTCAAGCAGTCGGAGCTGATGGGCACCCGGCCGGTCGTGGTCAACAACCTCAACATCGTCAAGCCGCCGCCCGGCGAGCCGACGCTGATGACCTTCGAAGAGGTCAGGACGATGTTCCACGAGTTCGGCCACGCCCTGCACGGGCTCTTCTCCGACGTGCGCTTCCCCCGCGTGTCGGGCACGGCGGTGCCGCGCGACTTCGTCGAGTATCCGAGCCAGGTCAACGAGATGTGGGTGTTGTGGCCGGAGATCCTCGCCAACTACGCCAGGCACCACGAGACGGGCGAGCCGCTGCCGCGTGAGATCGCCGACCGGCTGGAGGCGGCGCAGACGTTCAACCAGGGGTTCGCGACGGTGGAATACCTCGCCGCCTCCCTGCTCGACTGGGCGTGGCACACGGTGGCGCCGGGTGAGGACCTCGGCTCGGTCGAGGAGTTCGAGACGGCGGCGCTGCAGCGGGCGGGCGTCGATCTGCCGCTGATCCCGCCGCGCTACCGCAGCACCTATTTCGCCCACATCTGGGCGGGAGGCTACGCGGCGGGCTACTACTCCTACATCTGGAGCGAGGTGCTCGACGCCGACAGCGTCGAGTGGTTCACCGAGAACGGCGGCCTTACCCGCGCCAACGGCGACCACTTCCGCCGCGAACTGCTCTCCAAGGGCGGCGGGGTCGACCCGATGGCGGCCTTCAGGGCGTTTCGCGGGCGCGACCCGCGCATCGAGCCGCTGCTGACCCGCCGCGGCCTGCTCTGACCTCGGGGGGTGTACGGCACAGCCGGCTGTGCCGTACACCCCGCAGGGCGCGTCTCAGGCCCCGGCGCGCAGCCGCTCGCGGGCGGCCCGCAGGCGGGTCAGCGCCCGCTCGCGGCCGAGCACCTCGATGCTCTCGAACAGCGGCAGCCCCACCGTGCGGCCGGTGATCGCCACCCGCACGGGCGCCTGGGCCTTGCCGAGCTTGAGGCCGTGCGCGGCGCCGACCTCGTCCAGGGCGGTCTTGAGCGACTCGGTGTCGAACGAGACCGTCTCCAGCCGCTCGGCGTAGCCCGCGAGGATGTCGTCGGCGTGCGCCTTCATCGCCTTGTCCCACGACGCCTGGTCGAACACCGGCTCGCCGAGGAACAGGAAGTCGACGTTGGCCTTGACCTCGGACAGCACCGCGACGCGGGTCTGTGCCAGCTCGGCGACCCGGCCGAACACCTCAAGGTCCCACGCGGGGTCGAGGAACGCCTGGCAGCGCCGTACGAACTCCGGCAGCGGCAGAGCCCGGATGTATTCGCCGTTGAAGGCCCGCAGCTTCTTCTCGTCGAAGAACGCCGGCGAGGGGTTGACGTCCTCAAGCCTGAACAGCGGCATCATCTCCGACCACGGCATGATCTCGCGGTCGTCGCCGGGGCCCCAGCCGAGCAGCATCAGATAGTTGACCATCGCCTCGGGCAGGTAGCCCTCCTCGCGGTAGGACTCCAGCGCCACCTTGTCGCGGCGCTTGGAGAGCTTCTGCCGCTTCTCGTTGACGATCACGGGCACGTGCGCCCACACCGGCGGCGTGACGCCGAGCGCCGCCCAGAGCTGCTGCTGCTTGGGCGTGTTGGACAGGTGCTCCTCGGCGCGCACGACGTGGGTGATGCGCATCTCGATGTCGTCGACCACGTTGGCCAGCACGAAAAGCGGGGAGCCGTCGCCGCGGGCGATGACGAAGTCCTCCATCGCCTCGTTGGGGAACTCGACCGTGCCCCGCACGAGGTCCTGCACCACGGTGACACCGTCGTCGGGCGTGCGGAAGCGCATCGCGCCCTCGGTGAGCCCCCGCATGCGGCAGAAGCCGTCGTAGCCCTGGTGCTCCGACCCGGTGCGGGCCTTGACGTCGTCGCGGGTGCAGGTGCAGTAATAGGCCCGCCCGTCGGCCGCCAGCTTGGCCGCGGCCTCGCGGTGCTGGGCCTCGTAGGCCGACTGGAAGTAGGGGCCCTCGAAGACGGGGTTGTCGCCGCTGATGCCGAGAAAGGCGAGGGCGGAGATGATGCCCTCGGTCCACTCGGGGCGGTTCCTGGCCGCGTCGGTGTCCTCGATGCGCAGCACGAACCGGCCGCCGGACCGCTCGGCGAGGGCCCAGTTGTAAAGCGCGGAGCGCGCTCCTCCGACGTGGAACATGCCGGTCGGCGACGGTGCGAAACGGACCCTAATCACGTGAAACCACCCGGTTGGTAAGTGTGCCGATGCCTTCGATGCCGACGCTGACCTCGTCGCCCACGGCGAGCGGGCCGACCCCGGCCGGCGTGCCGGTCAGGATGACGTCGCCGGGGATGAGGGTCATGACCGCGCTCACGTAGGCCACCAGGGCCGGAACGTCGTGCAGGAGCTGGGATGTGCGCCCGCTCTGGCGGATCTCGCCGTTGACGGTCGTGGTGATCGCGAGGTCGCTCGGGTCGAGGTCGGTCTGGATCCAGGGTCCGAGCGGGCAGAACGTGTCGAATCCCTTGGCCCGGGTCCACTGGCCGTCCCGCTGCTGCAGGTCGCGGGCGGTCACGTCGTTGGCGCAGGTGTAGCCGAAGATCACTTCGGCGGCTCGCTCGACCGGCACCTCCCGGCAGAGCCTGCCGATCACGACGGCCAGCTCGCCCTCGAAGTCGACCTGCTGCGACAGCTTCTCCGGGTATGCCACGGCCTCGCCGTGGCCGATCACGGAGGTGGACGGCTTGCTGAAGACGACCGGCTCGGCGGGCAGCTGGTCGCCGCCCATCTCGCGCACGTGGCCGGCGTAGTTCTTGCCGATCGCGATGACCTTGGTGGGCAGGATCGGGGCGACCAGTCTGACCTCGGCGAGGGGGTAACGCTCGCCGGTGAACTGGATGGCGTTGAAGGGGTGGCCCGCGATGGCGGAGATCACTTCCTCGCCTATCGCCCCCTCGACCACGCCGAACGCCGGACTGCCACCTGTGGAGAACCTCGCTATACGCACGCGCTCAAGGCTAGTTGACGCGTCTGATGCGTCGTTCTCCCTCCGCCGCGCCGCGCCTGTTTCTGGATTAGACCAAGGTTCTCTAAATCCTGGTTACGCATGATATGGGGGGTATTACCTGGAATAGACGGTCGCTGCAGTGAGAGTGCGGTCTCCCCAGTGGAGACGGCGTTCTCCTTCGGGGGGAGGAAGCGACGTGACCGATGTGAGCACGGGCAAAGCCACCGGCGAAGAGGCCTCTGTGCCGCGAGCCCGTACAAAGGAAAGCGCCCTGGTGACGGCCAAGGGCACGACCACCATCGACCCGAGCGTGGTCGCCAAGATCGCCGGCCTCGCCGCCCGCGAAGTCACCGGCGTCCACGAGATGGGCGCGGGTGCGGCACGGGCCATCGGCGCCGTGCGCGGCATCGTAGGCGGTGAACGCAGTGCCACCCAAGGCGTGTCGGTCGAGGTCGGCGAACGCCAGGCGGCCATCGACATAGACCTCGTGGTCGATTACGGCGTGGCCATTCCCGACCTCGCCAACGGTGTGCGCAAGAACGTCATCGCGCAGATCGAGCGCATGTGCGGCCTGGAGGTGACCGAGGTCAACATCCGGGTCGACGACGTACACCTGCCCGGCCAGGAGAAGGCCGAGGAAGAGCAGCAGCGGCCCCAGGCGCGAGTCGAGTAAGTGGCCGGATCCAGTGAGCAGGCCGACGAACATGCCGGCGAAGACGCCGGCCCACGAGATAGCCGACCGGGTGAGGCAGTGCCCGGATGTCGAGGGGCTGTCCGGCGGGCCGTTCGGAGTTGTGGCGACCTATCTGCCGGGAGAGACGGTGCCCGGCGTCGCCATACGGGACGACGAGGTGGAGATCTCCATCGTCGCCAAAGCGGGACGTCCGCTGCCCGAGATCGCCGGCGAGGTGCGTGAAGCGATCAAGGAACTCACCGGGGGCCGTGCCGTGAACATCCACATCGGAGGACTGAAATGAACCCGTTCCCCATCTGGTCGATCGTCGGACTTGCCGCGGGCATCGCGCTCGGACTCGCCGGGGCCTTCGGCGGGCTCGGCGCCTTCCTGCTCGTCCTCGTGCTTGGTGCGATCGGATTCCTGGTCGGCAGGATCGCCGAGACCGGCGGTGTCGACCTGTCCGGCCTATCTCCGAGGCGCCGATGACCGTCGAGTCCGTTCCGCCGGCGATCGCGGCCCACGAGCCCCGGGGCGTGACGATCGTGCCCGAACGGGTCGTATCGCGCATCGCGGGCTATGCGGCCATGGAGGTGGCGGGCGTGGGCAGGGCACGACGACGCGGCTCGTCGCCGCGGGGCACCGCCAGCGCGTCCGTGGACGGCGACGTCACCGCCGTCCAGCTGAACCTGACGGTTGAATACCCCATGCCGATCCGGCAGGTAGCCGAGAACGTCCGGCTGCACGTGGCCGAACGTGTGCACACGCTGACCGGGCTCACCGTGGCCCACATCGACGTCGACGTGCCCGGCCTCGTGCCGGCCCGCCGGGAGGAGGTCGCGTGAGCACCGTGCCTCCGGAACCTCCGGACACGCGGGCGAGCGGCCCGGCGACCGGGCCCGCGACGAAGGCGATGGACAATTCACACGATCAACCTCCGCGGGACGAAGGCACCGCCTCCACCACCCCGCGATCCGACACCGTGCCGATCATGAGCGCGGCCGACCGGACCGCCGTCCACGCCTTCCGGCCTCGCCGTACCCTGCCGTCGGTCATCGTCTCCGTCCTGCTGATCCTTTTCGGAGTCGTGGTGGCGATCGGGGCGTTCTCCACGCTGGCGGGGCGGCCGGCTTACGGCCCGCTGCTGAACTGGGCGTCGGCCACGCCGTGGCAGAACCCGCCGCTGCTCATCGGCGCCGCGATCGCTGTGCTGATCGGCCTGTGGCTAATCGTTCTGGCGCTGCGGCCGGGGCGGCCGAGCCTCGTGCCGCTGCACACGGGCGACCAAGAGCTGGTCATGGGGATGCGCCGCAGGAGCTTCGCCCGGTCGCTCGCCCAGGCGGCCGAAGCGGTGAGCGGCATCAACCGGGCCAAGGTGCGGCTCGGCGGCGGCAGCGCCCATGTGATCGCCCGCACGAGGCTGCACGACACGCGTGGGCTGGCGGAGAAGGTCCGGCATGCGGTGGAGACGCAGATGCACGTGCTTGGCCCGATCAGCTCCTATCCGGTGCGTGTGGATCTGCGAGGTGAGTGAAGTGATCGACAGGAAGACGGCCAGAGGGAACCGGCTCGGACTTTTGGTGACCGGTCTCACCCTCGTGCTTCTTGGGCTGTTCACCCTGATCAGAGGGCTGGGGCTGCTGCCGCAGCACTTCGCTCCCGCCGGGGAGCCGCTGGTGAACGGGCCGGTGCGCCAGGCGTTCGGTGCCGCCGGCGGGTGGCTCTGGTGGGTGATCGGGATTCTCGCCGTCATACTCGCCCTCATCGCGCTGCGATGGTTGTTCGCGCAAGGGCGGGGCGAAGCCGTACATGACATGACGCTGGCCACCGGGCCCGGCGGCGAGACGCGGGTGGCCTCTCGCGGGCTCGCCGACGCCATCACCGCCGACATCACCTCGCACCCCGGCGTGCTCGGCGCTCGCGCCACCTTGGTCGGCACCTGTGTGCATCCCGGCGTGCGTCTGCGCGTCCTCATGGAAGAACACGCCCCGATCAATGAGATTCGTGCACACCTAGGGGATGTGGCCATTCCGCATATCCGTGAGGCTCTGGAAACCGACCACCTGCGGACCGTCACCCGCCTGAAGTTCAGCCGGAAGTTCGCATCGCGCCACAGGGTGGCCTGACGGGTCGCTGTGACAGAATCCCCCTCATGGCTGTCGTGAAGATCAATGTGCTGACGGTGCCTCCTGCGATGCGTGAGGAGCTTGAGCGGAGATTCGCCGGGCGTGCCGGGATGGTCGAGTCCGCGGATGGCTTCGAGTGGTTTGAGCTGCTGCGGCCGATGGAGGGCACCGACCGCTACATGGTCTACACCCGCTGGCGCAGCGAGGAGGACTTCGAGCGCTGGCAGAGCAGCGCCGCATTCCAGGCCGGCCACGCCCAGGCCGCGGCCGCTGCGGGAGCCGCAGGGCACGGGCACGGCGCCCAAGGGCAGGGGCACGGACACGGTCAAGGCGGCGCAGCTGCGACGTCGTCGGAGATCTGGTCCTTCGAGGTCGTGGAGAGCACCGGCCCGAAACAGGCCTGATAACGATGTTGCTGCAGTGACTGATGTGACTTGACCATGTCACTGTGACTTCGAGAGCATTCCGCCGTTTGGAATGCTCTGGAAGGACTCATCGTGCGTCGCCGCACACGTGCTCTCGGTCTCACACTCGCCCTGTCGCCGGCTCTTCTCGGCATCGCCGCCCCGGCCCAGGCGCAGGGCGTCCAGGGCAAACTCACGGCCGAGTGCCAGGGCGACTGGCTGCCCGCCACCCCGACTTCCGCCGAGGTCATGAAGGGTGAGCTCTCCTTCGTCGGACTGCCCGTCGTCAAGGTGGGCAAGGACGTCGACTGGAAGTCGAGTCCGTATAAGAACCGCTCCTGGGAGATGGTCTTCCATTCCCTGCGGTGGATGGGCCGGCTGGTCGCCGACTACGAGGTGAGCGGTGAGAAGAGCTACCTCGCGCGGGCCAAGGAGATCGCCTACGACTGGGTGCGGGACAACCCTCGCGGCAAGGCGGGCATCAGCCCCCAGGCCTGGGCCGAACACCCGATCGCCCTCCGCGCCCCCGCGCTCGTCTGCCTGAGCAAACACGTCGGCGACTCCTGGCTCCGCACCAGCCTCGCCGAACACGCCGTGATGTTGTCCAACCCCAAGCTCTATGAGAAGGGCCACAACCACGGCATCGACCAGGACATCGCCCTGCTCGGCATCGGCTGCCGTTACAAGCGCGACAAATGGTCGGACCTCGCGATCCGCCGCCTGATCGAGACCGTCGAACTCGACGTCGACCCTCAGGGCGCCCTCCGCGAACAGGCTCCGCGTTACGGCCTCTATGTGCACCAGAGGCTCAGCGTGGCCATGGAGAACATGAAGAGCTGCGGCATCAAGGTGCCTTCCCGCATCGAGCGCAGGTGGAAGGGCCTGGAGGGATATATCACCCACTCCACCCAGCCCAACGGCTTCATGGTTCCCATCGGCGACGGCTCCGCCGACGTCCGCCCCAGCGGCTTCACCATCCCCAAGCAGCGGGTGAAGATCTTCAGCTCCTCGGGTTATGTCTACGGCCGCACCAACTGGGATAAACCCTCCTCGGCCTTCTACTCGATCCGCTTCGGCCCCGGCATGAAGTACCACGGGCACGAGGACCACATGGGCGTCACCTACTACGCTCAAGGCCGTGACGTGCTGGTAGACGTAGGATTCCACTCCTACGAGAACAATCCCTACCGCTACTGGACCCTCTCCCCCGAGGCCCACAACGTGCCCACCATCGTGGGCCGCTCTCTGCGCCCCTCCACGCCTACCGCACTCCAGAAGGCCAACCCCGGCGACGGCCGCCAGTCCTACCGCTTCAGCGACAAGGCGTACGGCGTGAGCCGTACCCGGTCCGTGCTCGTCAACCACGGCGACGACCTCATGGCGGTCCTCGACACCGCGGGCTCGGGCGCCCACCTGCGCAACCTGTGGCACTTCCCCGCCGACCTGAAGGTCGTCTTCAACTCGGGCGGCCACGTCGTCCTCGGAGACAAGGACTGGAAGACCAGCCTCGTGCAGCTCGCCATGCCGGCGTGCAAGCCCGTCGGCGGCCAGACGGTGGCCCGCGGCCAGAGCAACCCCTTCCAGGGCTGGGTCTCCCCGACCTACATGGAGAAAACCGCCGCCCCGGCGATCGTCTCCCCCGCCGCCCCGGCCCTCCTGACCATCGTCGTGCCCGGCACGGACAAACCCTCCGTCACCTGCTCCGGCGGCCGGGTCACCGTCCAGACCGCCGACGGCAGCACAAACTTCCGCACGAACGGCGCCAACCTCTCGTAGCCCTCACAAGCTATAGCCACACAGCAGCCCAGCTTTCTACGCTATGCGACTGAGTGATTACTCATTTGTGTGCGGAGGCACCTATGGGCAAGCACGAGAAGAAGACACCCTGCTCGGCATGCAACGGCACAGGCAAGGCGGAGCAGTGCTATGACGGAGTCATAGAGGAGGTCGATTGCCGCCTATGCAACGGGACTGGCGAAGTGCCGTAGACCGTCGCCTCTTCATTCCCGACGTCATTTGGCGTTCCCCGGGCAGGGGCCGCCAGCTTGAGCCCCTTGATCGGACGCAAAACCCCGCCGAGTGGGAGCGGCTTGTGGCATCCGACGACCCGGTGATCACCCAAGTGGATGACGGTGAGCTTGGCAAATGGGGCAACGTCTTCCCCACCTCCTCGTCCACAGCCCTCTGGCTCATGGAGCGCATGTTCGACGCCCTCAACCTGGCTCCCCGCATGACTGTCCTGGAGATCGGCACCGGCACCGGCTACAACGCCGCCGCGCTCGCCGCCATGGGCTCGATCGTGGTCAGCGTCGAGATCGATGCCGGGCTGGCCGAGGCCGCGCGACGGTCTCTCAACCGCGCGGGGTTCGCCGACAAGGTCACCGTCGTCGTGGGGGACGGCGAATTGGGCGCTCCCGGGCATGCCCCCTTCGACCGCGTGATCGCCACAGCGGCGGCGCACACCATTCCCTACCCCTGGGTTGAGCAGTGCAAAGACGGCGGCCGCATCGTCGCGCCCTACACCGGCGAGCACAATCACGGGGCACTGATGGTCCTCGACGTGAACAAGGGCCGGGCTGTAGGCCGGGCCGTCGACGAGGCCCATTTCATGCCGTTGCGCGGGCAGCGCCTCAACCAGGTCGAGCGGCAGGCCCTCAGCAGGGTGGCACCTGATCTCATTGTGGAGATCACCCCCGGAGAGCAGCTCATCACCAGAGCATGAGCACATGGGGCCTGCGCGGGAGAGGTGGTGGAGGTACGGCATGGGCCCGCTGAACGTGTCGCGGGCTCGTGCCGTACGAGACGCCGGATCGCGGCCGGCGCGGAAGGCACGGCGAAAGTACGGCACGGGCCTGGCGAACGTGTCGCGGACCCGTGCCGTGGCGGACGTCGGGGTTGTCAGGTCAGGTCGTGGCCGGCGCGCAGGAGGCCGTAGGTGACGGCCTGCTCAAGGGCCTGCCAGGAGGCCTCGATGATGTTCTCGTCGACGCCCACGGTCGCCCACTCGCCCTCGGAGTCGCTCGAGGTGATCAGCACGCGGGTGATGGCCTCGGTGCCGTGCGAGCCCTCCAGGATGCGCACCTTGTAGTCGATCAGCTCGACGCCGGCGAGCTCCGGGTAGAGCTGCTCCAGCGCGCTGCGCACGGCGCGGTCGAGGGCGTTGACGGGGCCGTTGCCCTCGCCGGTGGCGACGATGCGCTCGCCCTTGGCGTGCAGCTTGACCGTGGCCTCGCCGACCACCTCGCCGTCGGGGCGGCGCTCGACGATGACACGCCAGGACTCCACCGAGAAGTGCCGCCTGCGCTCGCCGTTGACCGTGTCGCGGAGCAGAAGCTCGAAGGAGGCGTCGGCGGCCTCGAAGGTGTAACCCTTGGACTCAAGGCCCTTGACCTGGTCGACCAGCTCGCGCGACTGGCCTGGGGTGAGCTCATAGCCGAGCTCGCGGCCCTTGAGCTCGACCGAGGCGCGGCCCGCCATGTCGGAGACCAGCATGCGCATGTCGTTGCCGACGAGGGCCGGGTCGATGTGCTGATAGAGGTTGGGGTCGACCTTGATGGCCGAGGCGTGCAGCCCGGCCTTGTGCGCGAAGGCCGACACGCCGGTGTAGGGCGCGTGGGAGTTGGGCGTGACGTTGGTGATCTCGCTGATGGCGTGGGCGATGCGCGTCATGTCCGCCAGAGCGGCGGGCGGCACGAGATCATATCCCCACTTGAGCTGGAGGTTGGCGAGCACCGTGAACAGGTTGGCGTTGCCGGCGCGCTCGCCGTAGTTGTTGGCGCACCCCTGCACATGCGTCGCGCCCGCCTTCACCGCCGCCATCGAGTTGGCCACGGCGCAGCCGGTGTCGTCGTGGCAGTGGATGCCGAGCCGCGCCCCGGTGGCCGCGGTGGCCCGCACGATCTCACCGAGCTCGTCGGGGAGCATGCCGCCGTTGGTGTCGCACAACACCACCACGTCCGCTCCGGCGTCGGCGGCTGTGCGAACCACCTCAAGCGCGTAATCTGGGTTGCACTTGTAGCCGTCGAAGAAGTGCTCGGCGTCGAGGAAGACCCGCTGTCCCTCCGCACGAAGGTGAGAAACCGTATCGCGGATCATCGCGAGGTTCTCCTGGAGAGTCGTGCGGAGGGCCAGCTCCACGTGCCGGTCGTGGCTCTTGGCGACAAGAGTCACGACCGGCGCGCCGGATTCGCGCAGCGCGGCCACCAGTGGGTCGTCGGCTGCCTTTACACCTGCCCGGCGGGTCGCGCCGAACGCGGCGAGCTGCGCGTGCTTCAGGTCAAGCTCGGTCTGAGCCCGCCTGAAGAACTCCGTGTCCTTGGGGTTGGCGCCCGGCCAGCCCCCCTCGATGAAACCGACGCCCAGACTGTCCATCAGCCGCGCGATGGCGAGCTTGTCGGCCACCGTGAGGTTGAGGCCCTCCTGCTGCGCGCCGTCGCGCAGGGTGGTGTCGTACATGTGGAATCTGTCGTCGGCCATCGGTTTAGGTCTCCTTCGCGGATCTTCATATCAGCCGCGTGCACTGGGATCGGTCTTGTCCCTGGGAAACACTGCTCTGGGCGGAAGCGCTGCCCCGGGAAAGCAAAAAACCCCTCACGGACGTGAGAGGTCTGCGCGCCGGCGATGTCCTTTTACGTGCCGGCGCGCCTGCCAATAATGAGCAGAGCAGCGTTCATGGTCTTTGCAGTGTGCCACAGCCCGTCAACATCTGGCACATTGATCTCAGGATCCGAGATGCCAGGTGAGACGACGAAGTGTCGCCGATAGCCGGGGGCAGGTCGGGGCAACAATGACCGACATGAAGACGACCTACCTCGATCCCATGGTCGGACAATATGTGCTCGCCCACACCACCCAGCCTGACGACCTGCTCGAAGAGCTCCGCGTCGCCACCCGCGAGCTCACCGGAGAGCGGGCCGGCATGCAGATCACGCCCGACGAGGGCCGCTTCCTGACGATGATCACCCAGCTCAGTCGCGCCAGGACCGCCGTCGAGATCGGCACCTTCACCGGCTATTCAGCCATCTGCCTGGCCCGCGGCCTCGCCCCCGGCGGCCGGCTCCTGTGCCACGACATAAGCGAGGAGTGGACCACGATCGCCCGCCACTTCTGGGACAAGGCCGGCCTTTCCCACCTCATCGATCTCCGCCTCGGCCCCGCCGCCGAAACCCTCAAAAACCTCCCCGAGGAACCCGCCCTAGACCTCGTCTTCATTGACGCGGACAAGTCCAACTATCAGCGGTATTACCACCTCGTCATGCCCCACCTGGCCTCCGGCGGCCTCATCCTGGCCGACAACACCCTGTGGAGCGGCCTCGTCGCCGACCCCCACGCCGGCGACGAGGCCACCATCCTCATGCGCGAGTTCAACGACATGGTCCTCCACGACGACCGCGTCACCTCGGTCATCCTGCCGATCGCCGACGGCCTCACCTTGATTCGAAAGAATTAGCGAAAGCTCAGGTAGATCCCCAGACACCGAACGCCTGGCCTGGCTACTCTGGGTGGCGACGAAAACACTTTGCGTCGGCCTATGGGAGGGGGAGGATGCGGGCATGGACCTGCTCGTGGACACACAAGAGGCGGCAGACCGCTCGCGCTCGACGGCCACCGCCGAGCCTCTGGACACCTACCTCGCGCTCTGCGCACAACACGAGAAACAGCGCGTTGAAATCATCGACGGCCGGGTCGTGACGAACCCCGTGCCCAGCATCGACCACAACCGCATCGTCTATCGGCTCCAACGGCAGCTGGCCGGAAGGGCGGAGGAGGAGGGCTGGGAGCTCCTCTCGGAGAGCAAGATCTTCTTCGCCGCCCAACTCGACCGCTACGAGCCGGACCTCATCGCGATCCCGGAGAACGCCTCCCTGTGGGACGCCAACCACGTCCACGCCGAAGAGATCCTTCTGGCGGTCGAGGTCGTGTCCCCAAGCAGCCGGGAAACCGATCACACGGTGAAACCACAGACCTACTCGATCGCAGGGATCCCCCTCTGCCTGCTCATCCATCCACTGCCACGACAGGCCAGACTGCTCAGCCGCCCGTCCGGCACCGGATACACCCACGAGGTCAAGATCGACCTAGGCCACCCCCTTGACCTCCCCACCCCCTGGAAAACCACAATCGACACCGCCAAACTCATCACCTCCTGACCCCGGCACTCCGAGCCCGCCCCCTCGGCACCCCTCCAAGACGCCCGCCCCTGCCCGCGCCACCGGGACACTTCGCCTGCACCCCCAGACGCGGCGTCCATACGGGGGCGGCGCTCAGCTGCGGGTCCAGAAATCGGACACCCCTCACGCACGCGCCCCTTCGAATTCCCCCACACCACGACAGCTCATGCCACACACCGCCCCCACAGCCGTACACACGGCTCGAAAGTGTTAGCGAATATTTCGCCAAGCGCAGGACCACGGAGAGATCGACTCGCTACCTTGAGTTGCGAGAAATCGCGTTGCGTTACCATCGTGGGAGGGGATGATGTGGGCATGTCAAAGGTTCTCGAGCGGGCTGGGGCGGCACACATGGGCACCAACCGAGACATTCACGCGGGCCACGACGATCTACACGCGCGCTACCGGCAGACCTGTGAGCTCTGGTCGGACCGACGCGTCGAGATCATCGACGGCAGAATCGTGGTGAGGGAGTTGCCCACCTTCAACCACGCCACCATCGTTTATCGGCTACTGCTCCAGCTCATTCCTTTCCTCACGGAACAAGATTGGGTGGCCGCCTTCGACCTCAAGGTTTTCCTCGGCCTTCACGAAGACCGCTATCGGCCCGACATCACCATCACGCGCTCCTCCCCGCAGATGTGGGACGCCGAGCACGTCCACAGCGACGACACCCTCCTGGTCGTCGAGGTCGTCTCCCCCAGCAGCGCCAAAGACGACCACGAGATCAAAGCGCGCAACTACGCCAAAGGACATGTCCCGCTCTACCTGGTGATCGACCCCTTCGAGCAGGTGGCCAGGCTCCTCAGCCACCCCACCGAGTCGGGCTACGAACAGGAGACGACCGAAGCACTGGGCAAACCCCTCGAACTCCCCTCCCCATGGGAGGTCACACTCGACACCGCCAAACTCACCGCCTCCTAACCTCGAAGCCCGACCGCCCCCCAAGAACCGCAAGAAGGTCCGCCAGACCGGTGACATCGCTCCCCCAGACCGCCGAAGCGGGCGCGGGGGAGCGATCATGTCGTGACTCTCGTCAGGAAAGACGACCTCATTCCCGAGGAGCCGAATGAGTTAGCAGATCTTGTGGATCCAGTCGTGGGTGTCGGGGCGTGAGCCGTACTGGATGCCGACGAGTTCCTCGCGGACGCGGAGGGTGACGGGGCCCGGGGTGCCGTCGCCGATGGTCCAGGCGCGGTCGGTGCCCTTCACGGAGCCGACGGGGGTGACGACGGCGGCGGTGCCGCAGGCGAAGACCTCGGAGATCTCGCCGGATTCGCAGGCGCTCTGCCATTCCTCGATGGAGATGCGGCCCTCTTCGGCCTTGAGACCGAGGTCGGCGGCGAGGGTGAGGATGGAGTCGCGGGTGATGCCGGGGAGGAGGGTGCCGGTGAGTTCGGGGGTGAAGAGGCGGTCGCCGCGCACGAAGAAGAGGTTCATGCCGCCCATTTCCTCGACCCAGCGGTGCTCGTGGGCGTCGAGCCACACGACCTGGTCGCAGCCCTGCGCGACGGCCTGGCGCTGGGCGACGAAGGCGCCGGCGTAGTTGCCGCCGCATTTGGCATAGCCGGTGCCGCCGGGAGCCGCGCGGGTGTACTCGGTGGAGAGCCAGACGGAGACGGGGGTGACGCCGCCGCTGAAGTAGGACGCGGCGGGTGAGGCGATGACCAGATACTTGTAGGTCTTGGAGGGGTAGTTCACGCCGAGCCCGACCTGAGTCGCGATCATGAAGGGGCGCAGGTAGAGGCTGTGGCCCTCGGTGGTCGGCACCCAGTCGCGGTCGGTCTGCACGAGGAGTTCGAGCGACTCGACGAAGGTCTGCTCGGGCAGGTCGGGCATGGCCATGCGCTGCGCCGACTGGTTGAATCTCGCCGCGTTGGCGTAGGGGCGGAAGGAGACGATGGAGTCGGCTCCCTGCCGGTAGGCCTTGAGACCTTCGAAGAACTCCTGCGCGTAGTGGAAGACGGAGGTCGCCGGGTCGAGCGTCAAAGGCCCGTACGGCAGGAGCGCCGCGTCGTGCCAGCCTCGGCCTTCGGTGTAGTCGATCGAGATCATGTGGTCGGTGAAGGTCTGACCGAAGCCGGGATTGGCCAGTACCTGCTCCCGCTCGGCCGGGGTGCGTCCGTTGGCGTTGAGTTGCACGTCGAAGCTGAGTTGGGGAGCGGAGGTCATGGTGTTAATCCTTCTCTTACTCATCGGCCCTAGGTCCATTGTGCAATGGATCAGGTAATCGGAAACTACTGCATGGCTAGGTGTGCTATTAGGTGCGGGTGGACGAAAGACGTCCCCTGAGCAGGTATGAGACAACAAAAAAGCGCCCAGCGGTCCTTGATGGGGGACCGCCGGGCGCGACGAGCAGAGGCGGCCTTAGCCGGCTACTCGGGCGGCGATGTGGTCGCCGATCTCGCTGGTCGATCGGGTGGCCGCGGTCTCGCGGCGCTCAAGGAGGTCGTCGGCGACGGCCTGCTCGATGCGGGCGGCGTCCTTGGCCAGGCCGAGGTGGTCGAGGAGCATGGCGACCGACAGGATGGTGGCGGTCGGGTCGGCCTTGCCCTGACCGGCGATGTCCGGCGCGGAGCCGTGCACGGGCTCGAACATGCTGGGCGCGGTGCGGTCGGGGTTGACGTTGCCGCTGGCGGCGAGGCCGATGCCGCCGGCGATGGCGGCGCCGATGTCGGTGAGGATGTCACCGAAGAGGTTGTCGGTGACGATCACGTCGAACCTCTGCGGCTGGTTGACGAAGAACATCGAGGCGGCGTCGACGTGGCAGTAGTCGACCGTGACCTCGGGGAACTCCGTCGCGACCCGGTCGGTGACACGAGCCCACAGGTCACCGGCGTAGGTGAGCACGTTGGTCTTGTGGACCAGCGTGAGCTTCCGGCGCGGACGGCTCTTCGCCTTCTCGAAGGCGTAACGCACGACGCGCTCGACGCCGTAGGCGGTGTTGAGCGACTCCTGGGTGGCGACCTCGTGCGGGGTGCCCTTGCGCAGCACGCCGCCGGCCCCCGCGTAGGGGCCCTCGGTGCCCTCACGCACGACGACCATGTCGATGTCCTCGGACGAGACGCCGCCGAGCGGGGTCTGCACGCCGGGGAAAAGCTTGACCGGGCGCAGGTTGACGTAGTGATCAAGCTCGAAGCGAAGCTTCAGGAGCAGGTCGCGCTCCAGCACACCCGGGGGCACGCTGGGGTCGCCGACCGCGCCAAGCAGGATGGCGTCATATGCTCTCAACTCGCTGAGCACGGCATCGGGGAGGGTCTCGCCCGTCTCGTGGTAGCGCTTCGCCCCAAGGTCATAGCCGGTGGTGTCCAGCTTGATCCCCGCCGCGTCGAGAACTTTCAGCCCTTCGGCGACGACCTCGGTGCCGATGCCGTCACCGGGAATGACCGCCAAACGGATGTCGCGTGTATCCTGCATGGCCGTACCCTACCGCCCCGTCTCGTGTGCCGAACACCGATCTCAATATTCGGACCGATGGCCAGGGCCCAAAACCCCGTCCTGTACGGCAAAGCCCAGAAATCCCTTTCCACAAAGGCCAGCCGCGCCATTTCCGGAAATCAAGCCCCGCTCTGGCTCCTTAGCGGCCCGCACCACACCACACTGTGCCGTGCTCTGAGATCCATCCCTCCAGCGGCCCGCACCACACCGCGCCGCGTCTGAGATCCATCCACCCAGCGGTCCGCTCCGCGCCGTCTCCGAGAACCACCCCCCAGCGGTCTCTCCGAGCCGTGTCCGAGATCCATCCGCCCAGCGGCCCGCACCACACCGCGCCGTGTCCGAGATCCATCCACCCAGCCGTCCACCCGCGCCGTCTCCGAAAGCCATCCCCCAGAGGCGCACCCGCTCGGGACACGCCACCAGGCCGGCCAAGACCCCGGCAAGGCCACCCTCAGCGGCTCATGCCGTACTGCACCCCCGATTGGCGTGGCTGCACCCCCGACTGGCGCAAGTCGAAAATATGGTCCCAAGCCTGAGAAAGGGCACGCGCGACCGCCCCGAGTAGGACCCCGCTGTCCCCCAAGGTGCTGGCGACCACCCGGGGACGGAGGGGGCCGAGTTCGGCGAAGCGACTCGTGATGGCGTCCCCGAGGAGGGCGAGGTTGTGGCCCACGCCCCCGGTGAGGACGACCAGTTCGGGGTCCAGGACCGAGGCCACGGCGACGATCAGGCCGCCGATGCGGCGGCCTTCGGCGTGGACGACCTCCAGGGCGGCCGGGTCGCCCTCGGCGGCGGCGGTGAAAACCTCTTTGGCGGTGTCCAAGTGAAGGCCGGCGGCGCGGGCGGCGCGGACGACGCCGGGGGCGGCGGCGAGCGACTCGGTGAGGCCGTGGCGCAGGGTGTCGTCGTCGGCGGGGACGGGTTCGGGGGCGGGGAGGAAGGAGACCTCGCCGGCGGCGCCGCGGGCACCGACGTAGAGTTCGCCGTTGACGACTATGCCCATGCCCACGCCGGTGCCGATGGACACGAGGGCGAAGTTGGCGATGCCGTGGCCCGCGCCGTAGGCGTGTTCGCCGAGGGCGGCGAGGTTGATGTCGTTTTCGATGGTGACGTCGACGCCGAGGGCGGTGCGCAGGCGGTCGCCGAGACCGGAGCCTTCCCAGCCGGGCAGGTTGGGGGCGAAGATCATGCGGTCGGCGTCTTTGTCGTAGACGCCGGGGCTGCCGACGACGGCGGTGATGACCGAGGTCCAGGGGAGCCCGGCTTGGCCGGCGGCGGCCTGGGCGAGTTCGCGGACGCGGCTGACCAGGTCTTCGCTGTTCTTGGCCGCGTTCCTGCCGTCTTTACGGCCGACGAAGCGGCCGCGGAGATCGGCGACGGCGACGCGGATCCAGTCGCGGCCGATGTCGACGGCTCCGATGTGGGCGGCCCCGGCGGTGACGTCGTAGAGCGATGTCACCGGGCCGGGCCGGCCGAGCACTTCACCGGCGAGGTGGACGAGCCCGCTGTCCTCCATGCCGGCGAGGGCGGCCGAGACTGTCGGCTTGGAGAGGCCGGTGATCTTGGCCAGGTCGGCTCTGGAGGCTGGGCCGCGGACGAGCAGATGGTCGAGCAGCAGCCGCTCGTTCATAACCCGTAGCAGGCGTGGGCTGCCCAATTGATCCGACCTGGTCCGCACGTGCTACACCTCCCCCAAGGATCTCCTCAAAGGGGTCTCTTTGAGGTTCATAGTAAATTAGCTTTACTAACGCACCGCTCCACGTACCGTACAGACTGCTGCAAAGCCCCACTGATGGTGGCATTGGGGTAGAGGCTGGAGACGGCGACCCGAGGCGACGACACTCCCAGACCCGCCACCCGGGACGCCAGCGCGCCGGTGAACGGCGCCAGCGCCCGCCCCATCCCGCCGTCCAGCACGACCAGCCGGGGGTCCGTCGTCGCGCAGATGTTGACCACGACCAGCGCCAGCGCGTCCAGCATCTCTTCGACCAGGAGCCGGGCGTGCCGCTCCCCGCGCACGGCGCCCGCGATCACGGTCTGGGCGGTCGGGACCTCCCCCAGCTCGGCCGCGGCACCGGCGTCGCCCGTGACCAGCTTGCGGGCGTCGTCGCGCAGGGCGAGACCGCTGACGCGGTCCTCCGCCCGCACCAGGCCGCCCTCGGGGTCGGCGAGCAGCATCTCCCCGAACTCGGCCGCCGCACCACGCGCACCGCGCACAAGCTCGCCGCCGGCGAACAGGGCGCCGCCGAAGCCGGTGCCGAGGGACAGGAGCACGAAGTCGGGCACCCCGACGGCGTTTCCGGCCGTGGCCTCCGCGAGGCCCGCGAGGTTGGCGTCGTTCTCGACGAGCACCGGCACCTCGAAGGTCTCGACGACGGCGGCGACGTCGAAGCCCTCCCAGCCGATGTTGGTGCCCTGGCTGGCCTGCCCGGTGACGGGATCGAAGACCGCGGGGATGCCGACGGTGGCGTGCCGTACGTCGATGCCGCGGTCCTCCGCCTCCCGCCGCAGCCGCCGCCAGACCAGGGTCAGCACCTCACCGGCCCCGCCGGGCACATCGGTGCCGGTGCGGAACTCCGCCAGGACTGCGCCCGCGGCGTCACCCAGAGCGCCGTGGCATTTGGTGCCGCCGAGGTCGATGCCGATGACACCGCTCACCCGCTGCCACCCGCGGAGCGAAGGCCCTTCGCGGAGCGAAGGCCCTGCACGGGGCGATGGCCCTGCACGGGGCGAAGGTTACCCTCGGGGCGAAGGCCGTTGGCGGCGCCGAACAGGTCGTCGGACGCCCAGCCGTAGCAGTAGTAGATGACGTCGTCGGCCTGGCTGCCGTAGGCCTCCCTGGTCGCCTCCACGAGCTCGGCGGGCGACAGGTTCCACATCTGCACGCCGCTGTAGACGCGGGTGCCCTCCTGGGCGAGGCTCCGCACCCTGTCGTTCTCGTCGCGCACGAACCGCAGCGGGAAACCGTCCTCCTTGAACCGCCGATAAGAGAGGTCGTACGGCAGGCCGAAGAAGTCGAGGAACGCCCGGAATGCCTCCTCACGGCCCTCGTCGTCGGCGGCGAAGTAGTCGATGAAACCCTGGACGTCGGCCCCGCCGCCGAGGCGGTGGTAGGGGAAGTGCTTGAGCCGCGTGCCGTGCTTGGTGAGCTCGGTCAGATCCTGGCCGAGCAACCATCCGTAGCAGGGCGGCCACACGTCGAGCCACAGCTCGACCTCCGCGCTCAGTTCGCGTGTGCGCGCGACGAGCCTCTCGACCATGCGGGTGACACTGCGTTGACGGAACTCCACCCAGGAGGCCAGCACCGGCGAGCCCCTGAAGGAGGTGACCGCCTCGGCGAAGCGCCCCTCGACGAGCAGGCCGGCCACCTCGCGCATGGCGCGGCGCAGATCATCGACGTCGATGCCTGCCTCGGGGAAGCCGCGCAGGCAGGAGTCGCAGAAGCAGCTCAGGATGGAGCGCGGCTCAAGCTCACGGCCGGACCAGTCGGGGTAGCGGATCCGGTCGATCATGATCGTGCGCCAGCCGTAGCGCTCGACCAGGGCCGCGATCACCCTGGCCCACATCTCCACGACGTGCGGGCCGTTGGGGCACAACCAATGGCCCACCCGCTCCCCCTCGACGTCCACGACGCAACTGGCGTCGAGGTCGCCGAGGAAGTCACCGTTCAGCACGTTGATCCACGGCACGATCGTGTACGACTCGTTGAGCGTGGACCTTTGCAACGTTCCAAGGATGTCGCGCCGGTCCGGGTCGGGCTCGACCTTCTGATAGAGGCCGGGATAGACCTCCTGCGGGTCGAAGCCGGTGTAGAGCAGCCCCTCGCCGATGACGACGTCGTGCACCGAGTTGTGCTCCAGCGTGCCGGTCGGGGAGGGATTCCGCTCGAAGATGGTGTTGACCTGGGCGAAGACGTATTCGACGTCGTCCATCCGGGCGATGCGGGAGGCGATGGCCTCGACGCCCTCGTCGTTCACATCCTGGGTGTGGATGTGGATGCCTGCCATCTAGGTGCTCACCCAACCTTTTTCATGACTTCGGGGGCGATGACAAGCTCGTCCGCGCGCACCGTGCCGGGCTTGAGGGCTTTGGTGGCTTCGCCGTACTTGATGAGGTAGCCGAGGCGGGACTTCCAGTTGTTGGGAGCGTCGGCCGCGTAGAACATCTTGTCGGCGTCGGCGGGGGTCTTGGCGAGCTTGACGTAGTCCGTGTAGAACTTGGCGACGTCCGCCGCCTTGTTCGAGGCGCCGTTCTTCTTGTTGGCCCAGTCGGCGATGAAACCGTGGGCCTTGTCCGGGTTGGCGTCCATGTAGGCCATGGTCTTGAACCACACGCGCTGGAGGGCGGCGAGCGCGTCGGGGTGCTGCTTGGCGAACTCGTCGTTGGCCACGAGGCCGCTGAGCGCGATGGCGCCGGGCCCGATCTGGTCGCCGGCGATGAGCGGCACGTTGCCGAGTTCGGTCAGCCGCTGGCGCTGCGGCAGGCCGCCCAGGAAGATGTCGCCGGTGCCGCGCTGGAAGGCCGCGACGCCCGCGTCGGGCTCGAAGTCGGCGACCTTGAGGTCGCTCTTCGGCATGCCGGCCTTCTCCAGGGCCTGGTCGATGACCATGGAGAACGCGGCTCCGCTGGTGGTGACGATCGTCTTGCCCTTGAGCTGCTGGATCGTCGCGACGGCGGCCTTCTCCGCGTCACCGCCGGCCTTGGCGAGGTTCTCCTCGTAGGTGGTGAACTGGCCCTTGCGGGCCATGATGGCGAAGCCGGTGAACACGTTCTGGAAGCCGATCATCCGCAGCTTCGGGAACTGCCCGGCGAGGTTGACGGCGGCGGTGTCGGAGAAGGCACCGACGTCGACGGAGCCGTTGACCAGGGCCGGCGCCATGTTGCCCTCGACGGGGAAGAGCGTCGAGGTGTATTCGAGGCCCTCGGCCGCGAAGAAGCCCTGCTCCTGCGCGAGGTCCCAGGGCGCGTAGTCGAAGTACGGCATGATGCCGAACTTCACGGCCTGCTTCGCGGGTGTGCCGGCGGCGGTGTTGTCCTCGGAGCCGGATCCGCAGGCCGCCAGCCCGAGGGTGAGGGCGCAGCCGAGCGCCAGGACGGCGATCTTTCTCATGAGTTCTCCTTCGCGGCCGCGGCGGGGGCCACCACGGCGGACTTGGGGCGGGTACGGCTTGCGCCGCCCGCGGTGACGTGGCGTTCGGTCCAGCCGGTGTAGCGCCTCTCCAGGCGGCGGATGGCCTGGTCGACGAGCCACGCGGTGACGGTGATGACGGCGATGCAGACGATGATCTGGTCGGTGCGCAGGTAGCGCTGGGCGAGGATCATCTGATAGCCGATGCCTTCCTGCGCCCCCATGAACTCGGCGGCCACGACGAGTCCGAAGGAGGCCGCGGCGGCGACGCGGATGCTGCCCACGAGGGCGGGGACGATCGCCGGCATGACGATGGTCCGGTAGATGCGGGTGCTGCCGGCGCCGAGGGTTCTCGCGGCGCTCAAGTAGATTCTTGGAACGTTCCGAACGGCTTCCACGGTGCTGACCACCATGATCACGAAGCAGCCGAAGACGACGAGGAGCACCTGAGGCACGACGCCGATGCCCAGCCACAGGATCAGCAGCGGGATGATCGCGAGCGGCGGGATCGGCCTGATCAGCTCGACCAGGGGGTCGAGCACGGCGTTGACCACGCGGCTCGACGCCATGAGCAGCCCGAGCCCGATGCCGAGGGCGGATCCGATGAGGAACCCGACCGCCTGCCGGGTCAGGGTGAAGCCGAGGTTGGCGAGGAGCTCCTGCCAGGACTCGGTGACGACGGACATGAGGTCCTGCGGGCCGGGCAGGAAGAGCTTGTCGACGAACCCGCCGAGTGTGAGCACCGCCCACACGGCGGCGACGGCGGCCAGGGAGCCCAGGCTGATCAAACGCAGTCTCATCGGGTGGCCTCTCCCATCATGCGGCGGAGGTCGGTGCGCAGCTTGTAGAAGTCCGCGGTCTCCCGCAGCTCGGGGGTGCGGGGGCGGGCGAAGGGGACGTCGACGACCTCGCGGACGCGGCCGGGCCGCGGGCTGAGCATGACGATGCGGTCCGAGAGCATGATCGCCTCGTCGATGTCGTGGGTGATGAAGACGACGGTCGAGCGCCGTGCCGACCAGGTGCGCAGAAGCTCGTCCTGCATGTGCTCGCGGGTGACGACGTCGAGGGCGCCGAACGGCTCGTCCATGAGGAGGATCTCCGGCTCCACGGCGTAGGCGCGCCCGATGTCGATGCGCTTTCGCATGCCGCCGGACAGCTCGCGCGGGTAGGCGTGGGCGAACTGGTCGAGGCCGAGCAGGGGCAGCAGCTCGCCCACCACCCGTTCGCGCTCGGCCTGGCTCCGCCCCTGCACCTTGAGGCCGTATTCGAGGTTGTCCTTGACGGTGAGCCAGGGAAAGGAGGCGTCGGACTGGAACACCATGGCCCGGTCGGGGCCGGGCCCGGCGATGGGCCTGCCGTTGACGAGGACCTGGCCGGAGCTCTGCCGTTCGAGCCCGGCGAGGATGTTGAGGAGGGTCGACTTCCCGCAGCCCGAGCTGCCGACGATCGAGACGAACTCGCCCTCGGCGATGTCGATGTCGACGTTCTCAAGCGCGGTGACGGTGGTGGAGCCCTTGTTGAAGATCTTGGTGAGGGCCGAGACACGTAGTGTTCCGTGGGTCATCGAACGCTCCTGGCGGGTGGTTCGGCCCCGGCGCCGGGGGTCGGCAGGGGCAGTTTCTGCGGCACGTCGGCCGCGAAAAGGCGGGTGTGGGCGTGGTTGAGCGCGACCGCGATCGCGCCGACCAGCGACGCCCGCGCGCCGAGCGCGCTCGTCCTGATCTCGGCGGTGTTGGCGGCGAGCCGCCGGTAGTGGGGCAGCAGTTCGCCGACCAGTTCGGGCCGCGACCCGATCCCTCCGCCCACGACGATCAGCTCCGGGTCGAGGAAGGCGGTGACCGTGCTCAGCACGAGGGCGATCTGCCGGACGTACGCCTCGACCACCTGGGCTGCGGCGGGTTCGCCCGCCGCCTGGCGTTCGAAGACGGTCTCCGGGGGCGCGTGCTCGCCGGTGAGGGCCTCATAGGCGGCGCTGAAGCCCTGGCTGGAGAGCTTCTCCTCCAGCGGGCCGTGCCGGTGCAGCGACGGCTGGAAGGGGTCGTTCACGAACGGCGCGTAGCCGATCTCGCCCGCGGCCCCGTGGGCTCCGCGGCGGACGGCGCCGTCCATGTAGATGCCCATCCCTATGCCGGTGCCGAGTGCGACGAACGCGAAGTTCGAGCACTCCCGTGCCGCGCCGCGCCAGCGCTCGCCCACGACCGCCATGTTGACGTCGTTGTCGAGCACGATCTCGTGCCCGAGCCTGTCGCGCAGCGCGCCGGCGACGTCCAGGCCCTCAAGGCCGGGCACGTTGGGCGCCAGGTCGAGGTGGCCGGTCTCGCTGTTGAAGACCCCCGGGCTGCCGAAGGCCGAGGTGAGGATCCGCGCCCAGGGGACCCCCGCGTCCTCGGCCAGCCCCACGCACATCGCGTGGATCTGATCGAACACGTGGGGGCCTCCGCGCAGCTCGGTCGCGTCCTCGGCCTGGGAGACCACGGAGCCGGCGAGGTCGCTGAGGGCGACCCGGAGCTTGGTGGCGCCGACGTCCACCCCGATGACGAACCCGGCGCCGGGCTGCATCGAGTAGGTCACCGCGCGCCTGCCGACATCGCCCTGCGACGTGCCGTGCTCGCTCACCCAGCCTTCGGCTTCGAGCTGGCGCACGATCTCGTTGACTGTCTGCTTCGACAGTCCGGTGATCTTCGCGATCTGCACGCGCGAAAGCGGGGCTTCGCGCAGCAGCACCTCGACGACTGCCTGGCTGCTGAGCTGGCGGGTGGATTGCAGCGGATAGCTGCTGGTCATCGCGGTCCTTATCCCGATCGTGACATTAGTTCGCTCTCCTGACGAACTAATGTAACGAGACGGACGAAGGTGTCAAGACCGGACATTTAAATTTGGTGACGGCGTAGATCGTCCATCTCCGCACTCCGAGCACGGAAGCGGTACACGACGCCCTCAAACCCGGGGGTGGCGGACTCAAGAGTAGGATCACCACGATCAGCGGCCCCCCACTGATCCGCCACTCGGCACCACGGGCACATCGTTGCCGCGGGCGGCGAAGGCCGGGAGCGGTCGCGCGGTCGACACTTCCGATTGGAGCCCTGACACAGTGCGGCAGCAGACAGAGCAGGCCGTCATCACTCCCGGACCCCGACCTCACCCCCGCCCTCAACCACTCCACCGACCACCGACGGCGCCCCAGACTCGGATCGGGCGCCGCCGCTCTGGAACGTTCAACGCCACGCGCACAAGACCGTGGTCGTGACCGGCGGCCCACCGCATCGGCGCCGGCGCCACCCGCCCCCGGGGCGCGCTCCCCACAGGCGCGGTGCTTGCAGCCGAGCGGTTAGCGGCCGTCAACCAGAATTCAGGCGACAGCGGCATCCTGCTTATGGCGTCGCCACCCTGGCCGGATGGACGTCGCTGCACGGTGGGCCGGCCCGCGTCTCCGCGGTGCCGCTCGGCACCCTGATCACCAAATCGATCAACATCGGCATGATGCTGCTCAAAGCGGACCGCTCAGTCCGCGACAGGGCGACAGCCGCGCTGTGCGCTTGCGCTGCCGTCGCCGCCAGCTCACTCGCATGTAAGGGCACCACCAGATGAAAGATCACGTACTCGGCATCGACTTCGGGGGCAGCAAGGTCGCCCTCGCAGTGGCGCGGAGTGACAGCATCGACCAGCCCGTCGGTTCGGTGCGACTGCCCACACTGGCCTCCCAAGGCGCGCGTCAGGTCGTGCAGCGGTGCTTCGCCGCCGCCGGCGAACTGCTGAAGGGTGTCGGGCGGTTACGTGCGGTCGGCGTGTCCACATTCGGAGTTGTGCGTGGTGATCGGGTGAGACTCGCCCCCGCCGTCCCCGGCTGGGAGGGTCTGGAGCTGCCTCGCCTGCTCCACCATGAATTCGGGCGCACACCGGTCGCCATCGACAACGACGTCAAGGCGGCCGCCTCGGCCGAACTCCGCTGGGGCGCCCTCCGCGGTGTGGACACCGGCCTCTACCTCAACCTCGGCACCGGCCTGGCCGCCGCCATGGTCGTCGGGGGCAGGGTCGTCTCCGGCGCGCACGGCGCCAACGGAGAGATCGGCTACCTGCTGAGAAGTCCCGGCGAGCCGGGCTTCGCCGCCGGGCACGCCCCTCTGGAGGAGTTCATCTCCGGCCGCGCCCTCGGCGATCGCGGTACGGCACTGCTCGGCAGACCGATCACCGCCTCGGAACTGTTCGCCCGCGGGGGCGACGAGCGGGTCGAAGGTCTGCTCAACGAGGCGATCGACGGGCTCGCGATGGCCGTGGCCAACCTCTGCGTCATGATCGACCCGGAGCGGGTCGTGGTCGGCGGCGGCATGATGGGCGCCGCCCGTCGCATCGTCCCGACGCTGACGGCGGCGGTCACGGCGGCCGTGCCGTTCCCACCCGAGATCATCGCCGCACGTTTCGTCGACGACGCTCCGCTTTTCGGGGCTCTTGCCCTGGCGGCCAACGTCAGCGAACGACGCTGAGCCATTCCGCCCATCCTGCGCGGCGGGATGGGCGGAACTTTACGTTCGCCCCGGCGAACCACAGGTGGGCCGAGGCGAACCCAGGGGTCAGCGACCGCTGGGCACACCGCCGTTGTCACGGCGGTCAAGCGCGGTCTGGACGGCGTCGGCGGCCTCGTCACGGTGGTCCTCGGTGGACGTCCAGGAGTACATCTCGTACATGACCAGATCCAATGCAGTGTGAGAATTGCGTGTGCGCGATCACGCGGCGGCGGACACCGCGGGTGTGCGGTTGGGGGGTCGACGCGTCGGCGGGCGACGGTCGCGAAGAGCGGTCACGGAACACCGTGCGACTCCCGCACGGCGGCGACACGGCGTGAGGCACTCCCGCGGACACGATGGTGGGCGCCGCGTGAATCTCGAGCCCGGGGTCGACCGGGCCGCAATGCCCTGAGATGCCGGGCGATGGTCTCCGCCCGATCACCACACCGGTGGTATCTACCGTGCACTCACGGTAGCACGGCATCTCATTGGATGTCCTAGCATCTCACATGTCGAGATTTCCCGATCATGCCTCGGTACGGCACAGCCCGCGGGCGGCCTGCGCTCGGCGGTGCTGTGCCGTACCGGAACGACAAACGGCTGCCGCCCCTCGCATATGGGGAGCGGCAGCCGCATGGTGTCGGTGGATCAGTCGGTCAGGTCGACCGTGCGGCCGCTTTCGGCGCCGATCTCGTTGACGATCTGGGTGACGACCTCGGGGGCGAGACCGGAGTCGACGGTGAGCGCGATGAGCGCCTTGCCGCCCTTCTGGTCACGGGAGACCTGCATGGAGGCGATGTTGATGCCGTGGTCGCCGAGGAGGCGGCCGACGACGCCGACGATGCCGGGGCGGTCGACGTAGGTGAGGAAGGCGAGGTGATCGGTGGGCTCGATCTCCATGGCGTAGCCGTTGACCTCGACGATCTTCTGGATCTGCCGGGGTCCCGACAGGGTGCCGGAGACCGAGACGGTGCGGCCGTCGGCGAGCACGCCGCGGACGGTCACGACGTTGCGCCAGTCGGGGCTGTCGGAGCTCGTGACGAGGTCGACCTCGACGCCGCGCGTCTTGGCGAGCAGCGGCGCGTTGACGTAGGTCACCGAGTCCTCGACGACGTCGGTGAAGACGCCCTTGAGGGCGGCGAGCTCGATGACGCGGACGTCCTTCTCCGCGATCTCGCCGCGCACCTCGACGTCGAGCTTGGTGGCGACCTCGCCCGCGAGGGCGGTGAAGACGCGGCCGAGCTTCTCGGCGAGCGGGAGGCCGGGCTTGACGTCCTCGGCGACGGCGCCGCCCTGGACGTTGACCGCGTCGGGCACGAACTCGCCGGCGAGGGCCAGCTTGACGCTGCGGGCCACCTGGGTGCCGGCCTTCTCCTGGGCCTCGTGGGTGGAGGCGCCGAGGTGGGGCGTCACGACGACGTTGTCCAGCTCGAACAGCGGGCTGTCGACGCAGGGCTCCTTGGCGAACACGTCGAGGCCGGCGCCGGCGACGCGGCCCTCCTTGAGCGCGGAGTAGAGCGCGTTCTCGTCGACGATGCCGCCGCGGGCGACGTTGACGATGCGGACGCTCGGCTTGACCGTGTGGAGCTCGCGGTCGCCGATGAGGCCGAGGGTCTCCTTGGACTTCGGCAGGTGCACCGTGAGGAAGTCGGCCTGCTGGAGCACCTCCTCCAGCGACACCAGGCGCACGCCCATCTGCGCGGCGCGGGCCGGGGGCAGGTAGGGGTCGTAGGCGATCAGCTCGACGCCGAACGGCTGGAGGCGCTGGGCCACGAGCTGGCCGATGCGGCCGAGGCCGAGGATGCCGACGATCTTCTCGTCGAGCTCGGTGCCGGTGTACTTGGAGCGCTTCCACTCGCCGCCCTTCAGGGCGCTGTGGCCCTGGGCGACGTTGCGGGCGGTGGCGAGGATCAGCGCCACGGTGTGCTCGGCGGCGCTGGTGATGTTGGAGGTCGGGGCGTTGACGACCATGACGCCCGCCTTGGTGGCGGCCTCGACGTCGACGTTGTCCAGGCCGACGCCGGCCCGGGCCACGACGCGCAGCTTCGGCGCGTGCGCCAGCGCCTCCGCGTCGACCTGAGTGGCGCTTCTCACAATGAGAGCGTCGGCTTCGGCGAGGGCGGGAAGGAACTGGGACCGGTCGGCTCCGTCGGTGTGGCGGACCTCGAAGTCCGCTCCGAGCACGGCCAAACCGGCCTCGGACAACTCCTCTGCGACCAGGACAACGGGCTTGTTCACAGGTGGATCCTTCTAAAGGCGGGCTGGCAGGGGCGACGGACCGGCCCCCGGAAGACTCACACAGTCTATCGGCGCTTGTGAACGCATTCACGAGTGCCCAGCATGCGAGACGTCTCGTGGAACGATCGCGTGGGCGTGATAGGCGGGCGGGGTGAATGGGTAGATCAGCGGTCGGGTGCTACCCATCGGGGCCCGATCTCATCCATGGAGACCCCATCTTGGTATTGATCGCAATAAATATTCACGATTAACCTGTTAAGCCGTGGTTCACTACCTATCGTTCGTCCTATGAGCATCGGGAACCCCACACTCGCCGACGTGCTCGCCCAGCACGGCAGCCCGCAGCGCCTCCTGGCGGCCCTCACCGAGTGGGGAATCCTGGTCGCCGTGCGCCCCGACCGCTCGGTCGTGCTCGGCACGACCCAGACGGGTCAGAAAGTGCTGCTCGGATACACCGGACGGCAGACATATGCCCAGCACGGCGGCACCTACACATTGTCGGCGTGCGACGTCGACACCCTGCTCGACATCCAACGGGTGACCGGGGTGCACGAGATCGTCATCGACGCGGCGGGCCCCGCTGCGGCCGCCGTCCCGCTCGTCGACATCCAGCGATTCCTCAAATCCACCAGAAGCGGCCCCACCCCGGTGCTCTCGGGCGCGCCCCCCACTGCATACGCCACGGACGCCATGGCCGCGGTCCCCCGCTCGGGAACCCAGACCCCCTTGGCGGCCCCGACCCCGCTCCCGCCCGCTCCCCTCACGTCCAATCCGCTGGGCCAGCCGCCCAGGCCCCCGGCCACGCGGCCGCACGGCGTACGCCCCCCGGCTCCGGCGTCGAGGCCGGCCGCGCCGCCCTCGCCGGGGCAGGGCGGCATCCCGTGGATTCCGGCTCCCAGGCCGCATTTGTCTGGACCGATGCAACAGGTCGACCCCGGCTACGAGCGGTGTGATCACCCGATACTGCCCGCGTTGCGGCAGGCTGTGGGCCTTCTGCTGCCGGATTATCCGCTCATCCACCATGTATGGATCTCGCAGGCACGCACCACGTCGGGCGCGCCCGGGATCATGCTGCACGTCAAGGTGCACATGACCGCCGCCGAGGACGTCGTGCGCGACCTCCACAAGGGCGTGCGCGCCCGCCTGCCCCAGCTCGCCGCGAGCGAGGCGCCCATCCTCATGGCCAGGGTCGCCGACTCCCGCAGCGAACAGCGCATGGTCGAGATCGGCGCGCACGTGGTCTGCCCCGGCAAAGGTTTTTGAGGTTTCGCTCACATCCCCGGCGGCGGGGCAGCCGCCGGGGATGTCCCGCGCGGTCAGGTCTGGCGGCGGGTGAGGGGCTCGTCCGTCCTGGTGAACAGCGCGGACACGGCAGCGGCGGCCGGCGGCAGCACGAGCACCGTGCCGGCGAGCAAGGTCCAGGGCACATCGAGCACCAGGTCGGGACGATCTCTCCAGTACGCGGTACTGTCCCCGGTGAACGTGGTCTCCCACACGAAGCCCGACAACAGCCCTAGCTCCGCCGCGGCGACGACACACCCCACCATCACCCCCGCGATCACACCGAGCACCGCCCCCAGTGCCACGATGAGTCCCGCCTGCCCCACCGTGAACCACCTGCGCACGCGCCGCGACGCGCCGATCGCGGTCAGGCTCGCGATGTCGGGACGGGCGTCGGCGCCGGCCAGCCCGCCGATGATCAGCGCGGTGGCGAGAGCCACCAGAGAGGCCACCACGGCACCCGCTCGCAGATAGAGATCCACATTGGACTGCGGACCGCTCTCGATGTAGACGTCGAGATGCGGACTGTGCTGTAGCAGGGCCTTCTCGACGCGTTCCAGCTCATCTGCGTCCAGCCGACGGTCGACGAGATAGGCGCTCGCCCGCACACCCGTGCCGAGGCGCTCGGCCGCCGAAAGCGGGAGCACCATCTGGACCTTCGTGCCACTTTCGGGGGTGGCGGTGACGGCGGGCAGGGTGACGGTGCGCACGGACTCCACGTCGTCTCCGTCATCGGCTTCTACGGCCCTCACGGTGATCCGGATCTGTCCCCGCTCCACCAGCCGGGCATCGAAGACCACGGCCTTCCCCGCGGCCAGCGACGCCTGGGACACGGGATCGTCCTTCCCGAGCAGGTAGCGCAGCAGGTTTCCGTCTCCCACAGGAAGGCCGGCCGCGACCAGGTGATCACACGGCCAGACGCAACCCGCCCCCTCCGCGGCGGCGTCGAACATGGCGTAACGCGTGCGATCCCCGAGCAGCGACGTCTCGGCCAGCGGCACACCGGGCAACTCCCGGCGGAGTGTCGCCGCGACCGCGCGCCACTCGGCGGGTGTCTGGCCGCTCCATCGCACAACCGCCGCGCCGACCGGGTGGAGCTGGAGATATTGGCTGCTCCGGCTGCTGTGCTCACTGGTGGCGGCGACCATGATCCCGGTGGAGGCGGCCACGGCCGCGATCACCGCCGCGACGGCGGGTGCCGTACGCCCGCGGTTGCGCACCGCGTCGCGGACGGCCAGCCGCAGAGGCAGCGGCGCCCAGGGCGCGCACTTCGCGACCAGCCCCAGCACGCCGGGCGCGACGGCGGCGACACCGAGCTGCCCGAGCAGGCCGCCGAGAAGAAACACCGGCGCGCTGAAGGACTGGGCGCTCGCCAGGATCAACGCGCCGCCGGCGACGAGGAGCACTCCTCCGGCGACCGGCCGTCCGCGCCCGCCGCGCGGCGCGGACCTACGCCCCGCCAGCACCGCCGCCGTGTCCGTGCGCGCGGCCTGGAGAGCGGGCAGAAGGGCCGCCACAGACGCGCTGAGCGCTCCCAGGCCCGCGAGCAGGCCCACGTCGATCCAGGGCACGTCAAAGGGCCCCATCGCCGGGATGGGCGGGAGCAGCCGCGCGGCGGCCCACACTGCGGCGACTCCCAGACCCGCCCCCGTCACAGCGCTGACGGCGCCGAGGACGAACCCGTCGACGAGCACGACCAGCCTCACCTGGCGCGCGGAGCCGCCCTGCGCCGCGATCAAGGCGAGTTCCCTCGCGCGGCGCCGCCATCCGATCAGGAAGGCGGGCCCCGCGAGCAGCGCGACCTCGACCACCGCCAATGCGCTGAGAACGGCCAGGGTCGGCAGGGCGTCCCAGTCGTCGTCCAGCGAGGTGAGGTTCCAGACATCGCGCCGGTTCTCATCGTCGGTGCGCGCTTGGACGATGTAGCCCCTGACGTCGGCGGGAACCGAGGCCGTGCCCGGGAGGTCGGCGAGCCACATCGCCCGGGAAGGCTTGCTCTGAGGCAGGCTGCCGGGAAAGACGCCGAGATAGTTGCCGTATCCCACCACAGTGCGCACGACCCCCACCACTCGCACCGAGGTGGCCGGCTCCTGCAGGCCCAGCGGCCTCCCGACCGGGATTCGGGCCGTCTCGGCCACCACGGCCTCACCTGCGGCTACGGGGAGACGCCCTTTCACGAGGGTGACCATGCCCGCCGCCAACGGGTGCCGCAGGTCGATCACGGTGACCGCCATCGCGCTTGTGTTCCGCTTTTCGGTTCCGGCCGTGACATGGAGCTGGTGGAACGGCAGAAGCCGCGTGCCGGCCGGCAGAGCGGCTTCGAGTATTCGCGTGCCGACATGCGCGTCCACGAGTTGGTTGCGCTCCTCGATCCTCACGTCCGCCGCGCCGAACCGCTGAGGGACGTTCTCCCACGGGCTGAGTGTCAGCGTGGCCATATATGTGAAGAACGCGGTGAACAGCGCCACGGGCACCGCCACCATGGCCGCGACGAGCGTGCTGCGGCCCTTGGTCCGGCGTAAGCCCCTCAGCGACAGCCGTACGGCGAGCCTGACGGCGCTCATCAGGTGCCGTGAGGGAATCGCCGGCGCCTGCGTCGGCGGTGGAGTCGGTCACCGCGCCGTCGCGGAGGAACACCACCCGGTCCGCCCACGCCGCGTAACGTGCCTCGTGGGTGACGAGGAGTACGGTGGCCCCCGCGTCGCAGCGTCCGCGCAGCAGGCCGAGGATCTCGTCGCCGCTCACGGTGTCGAGGGCGCCGGTGGGCTCGTCGGCAAGCAGCAGGCGGCGCTCCCCCAACAGGGCCCTGGCGATGGCGACACGTTGCCGCTGGCCGCCGGAGATCTCGTCGGGGTGGCGCGTGGCGATGTGCGCGAGACCCACCTCCTCCAGTGCCGCCATGGCCTGTTTTCTGGCGGCGGTCGTACTCGCGCCGTCGAGTTCGCGGGGAAGCATGACGTTCTCGACCGCGCTCAGGGAGGGGATGAGGTTGAGGTCCTGGAACACATAGCCGATGTGCCGGCGGCGCAGCGCCACGCGTTTCGCGGCCGGCAGGGCGGTCAACTCCACGTCCTCGACGGTCACCGTGCCCGAGGTGGGGCGGTCGAGTCCGCCCGCGACGTTGAGCAGCGTGGACTTGCCCGATCCCGACGGTCCCATCACGGCGAGGAGCTCCCCCGCCTCCGCCGTGAGGCTCACCTCTCGCAGCGCGTGCACAGCCGTCTCCCCCGAGCCGTGCATACGGGAGACCGTGTCGAGCCGTAAAACTGTCATCGAGCCCCTTTCCGGGGTGAGTGCTTCCTCTGGGGCGCCTAAAGCCCGCCTCGGGCACCCAGGACCGCCTCGCAGTGGTCCAGCCAGCGCTGCTCGGCCTCGATCTGGAAGATCATCGAGTCGGCCACGAGGCGCTGGGACAGGTCCCCCCTGGCGGCGTGCTTGGCCCTGGTGGCCTCCTGAAGGGCGCGCATGGTGGAGATGCGCTGCGCACGCACTATGGAGGTCACATCGACGCCGGGGGCGGTGAGCCCCATCGCCAGTTTGATCACGAGCTCGTCCCGGGGCCGGTCGGACCGGGCGATGGGGGTGTTGAACCATCGCTCCATTTCGGTCCGTCCGGCCTCGGCGATGGCGTAGACCACTCGGCCCTGCTCGACGGTCTCGCCAGGTGTGACGAGACCGTCGCGCTCCATCCTCGAAAGCGTCGTGTAGACCTGGCCGATGTTCAGTGGCCAGATCGCCCCCGTCGACGCCTCGAAGTCGGCACGTAGCTGGTAGCCGTGGCGCGGGCCACCGCTGAGAAGGGCCAAGAGTCCGTGCCGGATAGACATATATACTGAGTATGCATACTGAGTATGTGAACCGCAACGAACTTCCGGAAATCTGGACAGTGCAAGCGGTTGAGACGGATACTCGGGATATGAGCTCGACGCATCCCCCGGTTCGCGCCTCCGATGGGGACCGCGATCGCGCAATCGAGGATCTCCGCGACCGGGCCGTCGATGGCGCCCTGTCGCATGACACGTTTCTCGGTCGTGTCGACGCGGCACTCAGAGCCCAAAGCCGCGGCGAGCTTGACGATCTTGTCTCCGATCTGCCGCCGCGCGGCCGCTGGCGGCGCCGGCTCACCGAGATGGTGTCCTCGGTGTCGGACTTCACCACACGCGTCGAGTCCGCCTGGCGACGGCCCCGCCTGCCCAAACTCGCCCTGCCCGTGGACAGCCGCCTGCGCTACGTCGTCGGCCGCGGCTCCGCCTGCGACCTCGTGCTCGCCGACCTGACCGTGTCCCGGGTCCACGCCGAGCTGCGCAGGGAGGGCGAGGAGACGTCCTGGATGCTCGTGGACCTCGGCTCACTCAACGGCACCCGGCTGAACGGCTGGCGCCTGGTGGGCCCCGCCCGCGTGCGCCCGGGGGACGAGGTGTCCTTCGGCGACTGCGCCTTCGTGGTGTCGACGGCGACCCAGCTCGACTGACCCCGCACCCGCCTCGCCCGGCCACGTGCCGTGCCATGGCTACGCGGGCTTCCGCCGTACGGCGATACTCGGCCGCCCCCCGCTCCCGCGCCGGGCCGCTCCGCGGCCACGTCGGCTTTCGCCGTACGGCCGGCACCTCCCGTCGAGCTCGACCGCGCTCGCGGGTCGGCCGAAGGTGGGGCGCCCCCTGACGACCCGGACCCGGCTGTGCGGCGGGCCGCTCGGCCGCCACGCCGTAAGGCCCCCCTCGGCCGACGCCGACCAGACGGCCGTGGCCGCGTGGGCCTTCGCCACACGGCGGCACTCGCTCACAAAGGTCGGCGGGCCGACCAGGGGCAGGCCTGCGCCGCATGGCCGGACCTCCGATCGAACCCGACCGCGCTCGCGGCTCGGCCGAAGGTGGGCGCGCGCCATGGCGGGACCGGGCCGTGCCGGCGGGCCGCTCCGCCGCCACGCCGCATCACCGACCCACGGTCGACGCCGGCCGGGTGGCCGGGGCCACGCGGGCTTCTGCCGTACGGCGACGCTCGCTTGACGGGGCCGGCCGGTAGCGAGGTCCGCCGTACGGCGGTGCTCGTTCGGCGGGGTGAATTCATCGCGATGTGCGGCGCTGACCTGCGTCTATGTCGGCATGCGCCACTGCCGCGCCGGGTCCTCGCATTGCACCGGCCGAGGGGGTGCGTGCGCATATGCCAAGTTTCCGGACAAGTTGGAATCCCAGATTTCGGCAGAAATATTGGGACATACTCCTACTAGCGAAAGAAGAATGCGATTTCCAACAGGTAACGCTCCCCTGGAGGACTCATGCGTGGACCGACGCGGGCACTCGCGTACATCGGAGGCGTCGTGGCCCTGTCGGCCATACCGGCTCCCGCGCAGGCGACGGCCGGCGCGGCGGCGACCCAGGCTCTCAACTGCCAAGTGGTCGCCGTCAAGCCCACTGTGGATAACAAAGGCGTCGTCCGCGGTGAAATACAGAGGGAAGGGTGCGAACGGCCCATAACACTGCGGGTGCGACTTATTGCCGACAAACCGGGCAGTGACCCGATCCTGGCCAGCGCATCACGCACACTGATCAACGGTGCGGTGACCACGACCGCCAACTGCACCTCCGACGCCGACAGCTACTACGTGGTCGCGCTCGGCCGCAACGGCCTGGTCGCCGAGTCGCAGGCCGTGAAGCTCTCCTGCGGGCCGGGCGCGAGCCCCAGCCCCTCGGTCACCCCCACCCGGCCGCAGCCCACGCCGACGCGGCCGACTCCCTCGCGCACGCCTACGCGCACGCCTACCGCCACACCCACCTCCACGGTCGCGCCCACGGCCTCGCCCGAGCCGACCGAGACCGACGGGCTTGTCGGCACGGCGATCGAGCGCGAGGTCGTGCGGCTCACCAACGACGCCCGCCGGCAGAACGGCTGCCAGCCCGTGACGGCCGACGCGCGCCTGCGCGCGGCCGCGGCGGGACACTCGAAGGACATGGCCGACAGGGGATACTTCAGCCACACCTCACCCGAGGGCAAGAACCCGGGTGACCGCATCAAGGCGAGCGGCTTCACCCCGATGCGCGGCTGGGGGGAGAACATCGCCATGGGCCAGCGCACCGCCGAGGCGGTCGTGAAGGGCTGGCTGAACAGCGCCGGGCACCGCGCCAACATGCTGAACTGCGCGCACACCCACATCGGTGTGGGCCACCACGCCGGCGGCGCCAAGGGCGGGCCGTACTGGACGCAGGTCTTCGCACGCTGACCGCGGCCCGGTGCTTAGAGGCTCGCAGTACGGCACAGCACGCATTAGCAGCGCGCACAAGCAGCCGGCAACGCGCATAGGCAGCGCGCACAAGCAGCCGGCACCGCGCATAAGCAGCACGGCGCATGTAGAGCGACGCGGCCACATGCGCAGCGATGCACAAGGCAAGGCGCACGAAGCAGCACGGCGCCGCCCCACGTGAACGGGGCGGCGCCGTGCAGGCCGGCTGGAGGGAGCGGTCAGCTCTCGTTCTTGAGCCAGCTCATCATCGGGCGCAGCTTGGCGCCGGTCTTCTCGATCGGGTGCTCGGCGAGCTCCTCGCGGAACTTGCGGAAGTTGCCCTGGCCGCCGTCGAACTCCTCGACCAGCTCGCGGGTGAACGCTCCCGACTGGATCTCGCCGAGGATGCGCTGCATCTCCTTCTTGGTCTCGGAGTTGACCACGCGCGGGCCGCGGGTGTAGCCGCCGTATTCGGCGGTGTCGGACACCGACCAGTACATCTTCGAGACGCCACCCTCATACATGAGGTCGACGATCAGCTTCATCTCGTGGAGGCACTCGAAGTAGGCCACCTCGGGCTGGTAGCCCGCCTCGATGAGGGTCTCGAAGCCGGTCTTGATGAGCTCGGCGACGCCGCCGCACAGCACGGCCTGCTCACCGAACAGGTCGGTCTCGGTCTCCTCGGTGAAGGTGGTCTTGAGCGCGCCGGCGCGGGTGCCGCCGATGCCCTTGGCGTAGGACAGGGCGAGCTGCCAGGCGTTGCCGGTGGCGTCGCGCTCGACCGCGACCAGACACGGCACGCCGCGCCCGGCGGTGAACTGACGGCGCACCAGGTGGCCAGGGCCCTTGGGGGCGACCATGGCGACGTCGACACCCTCGGGGGCCTCGATCAGGCCGTAGCGGATGTTGAGGCCGTGGCCGAAGAACAGCGCGTCGCCGGCGACGAGGTTGGGGGCGACGTGCTCGGCGTAGAGGTGGCGCTGCACGTGGTCCGGCGCCAGGATCATGATCAGGTCGGCCTCTTCTGCCGCCTCGCCGGGCGTGGTCACGCGCAGGCCGTCGCTCTCGGCCTTCTCGCGGCTCTTGGAGCCCTCGGGCAGGCCGACGCGCACGTCGACACCGGAGTCACGGAGCGAGAGCGCGTGGGCGTGGCCCTGGCTGCCGTACCCGAGGACGGCCACGTGCCGACCCTGGATGATCGACAGGTCGGCCTGGTCGTCATAGAAGATCTCGGTCACTTCAGAAATGCCTTTCGTAATGTTATGGCGGAGGGTGTCGCTCGCGCGCTTGAGCCAGGGCCTACGCGGAGCGGTCCAGAGCCCGGAGCGATCTGTCGGTGATGGAGCGGGCACCCCGGCCGATGGCCACCATGCCAGACTGCACCATCTCCTTGATGCCGAACGGCTCCAGCACCTTAATAAATGCCTCCAGCTTGTCCGGGGTGCCGGTGACCTCGATGGTCACCGCCTCCGCCGCGACGTCGACGCAACGGGCCCGGAAGAGCTGGACCAGTTCGAGCACGTGTGACCGGGTTTCGGCGTCGGCTCGAACCTTGATCAGCATGAGTTCACGCTGAACGGACTGCGAAGGATCGAGTTCGACGATCTTCAGAACGTTGACCAGCTTGTTGAGCTGCTTGGTGACCTGCTCTAGCGGCAGTTCCTCGACATTGACCACGATGGTCATGCGCGAGATGTCGGGGTGTTCGGTCTGCCCGACGGCGAGGGAGTCGATGTTGAACCCGCGCCGCGAGAAGAGGCTGGAGACCCTGGCGAGGACACCGGGTCTGTTTTCGACCAGCACGGAGAGCGTGTGCCTGCTCATGCGCGTCATTCCTCGCTGTCCCAGATCGGGGCCATGTCCCTGGCGTACTTGATGTCGTCGTTGCTGGTGCCTGCCGCCACCATCGGCCACACCATCGCGTCCTGGTGCACGACGAAGTCGACCACCACCGGGACGTCGTTGATCTCCATCGCCTTGGCGATCGTGGCGTCGACGTCCTCGGGACGCTCACACCGCAGGCCGACGCAGCCATATGCCTCGGCGAGCTTCACGAAGTCGGGGATGCGCCGCGCGGTCTGCAGGTCGGTGTTGGAGTAACGCTGGTCGTAGAAGAGCGTCTGCCACTGGCGGACCATGCCGAGGTTGCCGTTGTTGATGACCGCGACCTTGATCGGCACACCCTCGATGGCGCAGGTGGCGAGCTCCTGGTTGGTCATCTGGAAGCATCCGTCGCCGTCGATCGCCCACACCGTGGCGTCGGGCTTGCCCATCTTGGCGCCCATGGCGGCGGGAACGGCGAAGCCCATCGTGCCAAGGCCCCCGGAGTTGATGAAGCTGCCCGGGTTCTCGTAGCCGATGAACTGGGCCGCCCACATCTGGTGCTGACCGACACCCGCGACGTAGTAGGCGTCGGGGCCGACCAGCTTGCTCAGCCGCTCCATGACATATTGCGGCGCGAGCGAGCCGTCGGCGAACTCGTCGAAGCCGAGCGGGTAGGTCGACCGGTAGCCGCCCACCAGCGCCCACCACTCGTCGTAGTCGCCGCGCCGGCCCTCGTTGTGCTCGTGCTTGACGGCGGCGGCCAGGTCGACCAGGACCTCGCGGCAGTCGCCGACGATCGGCACGTCGGCGTGGCGGTTCTTGGAGATCTCCGCCGGGTCGATGTCGGCGTGGATGACCTTGGCGTGCGGGGCGAAGCTGGCGAGCTGCCCGGTGACCCGGTCGTCGAACCTCGCGCCGAGGGCGATGATCAGGTCGGCGCGCTGGAGCGCGCCGACCGCGGCCACGCTGCCGTGCATGCCGGGCATGCCGAGGTGCAGGGGGTGGCTGTCGGGGAAGGTGCCGCGCGCCATCAGGGTGGTGATGACGGGGATGCCGGTCAGCTCGGCCAAGGTGCGCAGCTCGGCCGAGGCGCGCGCCTTGTGGACGCCGCCGCCGACGTAGAGCACCGGGCGGCTCGCCTCGACGATCAGCCGGGCGGCCTCGCGGATCTGCTTGGAGTGCGGCCGGGTGACCGGGCGGTAGCCCGGCAGCTGCAGGGTGGGCGGCCACTCGAAGACGGTGGTCGCCTGGAGGGCGTCCTTGGCGATGTCGACCAGGACCGGCCCTGGGCGGCCGGAGGAGGCGATGTGGAACGCCTCGGCGATCGTCCGGGGGATCTCGGCGGGGTCGGTCACCAGGAAGTTGTGCTTCGTGATGGGCATGGTGATGCCCGAGATGTCGGCCTCTTGGAAGGCGTCCGTGCCGATCGCGGCGCTGGCCACCTGCCCGGTGATCGCGACGATCGGCACCGAGTCCATATGGGCGTCTGCGATGGGGGTCACCAGGTTGGTCGCACCGGGTCCGCTGGTCGCCATGCACACGCCGACCCGGCCCGTCGCCTGGGCATAGCCCTCGGCGGCATGACCCGCGCCCTGCTCGTGCCTTACAAGCACGTGCCGGACCTTGGTCGAGTCGTAGAGGGGGTCGTAGGCGGGCAGAATCGCACCGCCAGGGATCCCGAACACCGTGTCGACCCCGACGTGCTCCAGTGCCCTGACGAGGGACTGCGCACCTGTCATCCGTTCGGTCATCGGCTCGTTCCTTGAGTGGCTGAGCAGTCAACTGGCATAAAAAAGGCCCCGTTTCCGCTGGTGGGCGGAGCTGGGGCGGCGCGCAGGTCGGAGTGCTTCGCTTAACGGCCTGCGCGCCGGCGAAGTACTACGAGAATTCCACTGCGAAGCATGGCACCAACCATAGCCGCCCGGCGGGATGCAGTGTCAAATTGGCGGGACACGAATCTCATCATTCGGACCCCAGGTCCCATAAATGCACATTGCAGCGCTGTTCGACGGCCGGCAGGAGGTGCCGGACCGCCCGTCAGGCGCCGCCGACACGGCGGGCCGAGGGCACCACCGCGAGCTCGGCGCCCGACAGACTGGTGCGCATGAGGGTCGCCACCCCCGGGGCCGCCATCGGCCGGGCCACGAGATAGCCCTGCCCCCTGGTGCAGCCCATCTCGCGGAGCAACTCAAGCTGCTCGGGCCGCTCGATGCCCTCCGCCACCACGATCAGGCCGAGATCGTGGCCCAGCCGTACGATCGTGCGCGTCAGCAGCGTGAGCGTCTCGTCGTGGCCGAGGCCGGAGACGAAGGACGGGTCCACCTTGATCATGTCGACCGGGAGCTGGCGCAGGAAGGCCAGCGAGGCATAACCGGTGCCGAAGTCGTCGATCGCCAGCCGCACCCCCATGCCGCGCAGCTCCGACAGCTTGGCGATCGTGTCCTCGGCGTCCTCGACGAGCATCTCCTCGATCACCTCAAGGGTGAGGGCACTCGGCGGCAACCCGCTCTCGGCGAGGGCGCAGCGCACCGTCTCGACGAAACGCGGCGCGTTGATCTGGCGGGCCGACAGGTTGAGCGACAGGCCGATGTCCCACGAGGAGGCCCGCCAGCCGGCGACCTCCCGGCACGCCTCCCTAAGGATCCACTCGCTGAGCGGGACGATCAGCCCGGTGTCCTCGGCCGGGCCGAGGAACTGCTCCGGCGGCACGAAGGCGCTGCCCCGCCACCACCGCACGAGGGCCTCGACGGCGGTCACCCGGGAGGTGGCGAGATCGACGACCGGTTGATATTCGATCGCGAACTGCCCCTCAGTAAGGGCGCGCTGCAGGTCGGCGGCGAGCTCAAGCCTGCGCACCACGTCGGTGTGCATGTGCGCGGCGAAGACCTCGACCCGGCGCCCGCCCTGCTCCTTGGCCTTGGCCATGGCCACGTCCGCGTTGCGGATGAGGTCGCCGCCCGGCATGCCGTCCTCGGAGAAGGCCACTCCGACGCTGGCCGTGAGCACCACGTCGCGGTCGGCCACGTGGAACGGCTCCGCCGACACGGCCATGACCAGCCGCTCGGCCAGGTCGACCACGGCCTGGGCCTCGGTGCCGCTCTCGACCAGCACCGCGAACTCGTCGCCGCCCCACCGCGCCAGCGTGTCCTCCGCGCGCACCGCCACCCGCAGCCGCCTGGCCGCCTGGCCGAGGAGGTAGTCGCCGCTGGCGTGGCCCACCGAGTCGTTGACGGCGGTGAAGCCGTCGAGGTCGAGAAAGACCACCGCCGTGCGGCCGGGGCCGCGCCCGGCGAGCACCTCGCGGGTGCGCTCCTCGAAGTAGGCGCGGTTGGGCAGCCCGGTGACCCCGTCGTGGAAGGTCAGATGGGCGACCTGGTTGCGCAGCGCCTCCTTGTCGCTGAGATCGCGGATCGTGACCAGCAGCAGCTCGTCGACCCGCACGTGCCGCACGGCCACCGACTCGGTGGGGCGCCAGGTGCCGTCCGCGGCCCGCACCCGGCAGGCGATCATGCAGGCGCTCGGGTCGGTGGCGGTCTCGTCGGCGAGGGCGCGCAGGGCCGCCTGGATGTCCGGCTGGTCCTCGGGGTGGATGAACTCGGTGATCGCGCGGCCCGCGAGAGTCTCGGGGCGGTAGCCGTATGTGGCCTCGGCGCCGGGGCCGATCTCCTGGATCAGCCCCTCGTGATCGCACACCAGCACGACGTCGCCGCTGCTCTCGGCCAGCTCGCGGAGGCGGCGGTCGGCGGTGGCGACAAGTCTTCGCAGCCGGCCCGCCGACGCGAAGAGCACGAACAACCGGACGGCCAGCACGGCCACGATCGACGCCGACACAAGCGCGACCACCGGCGCGGGCGGCTCCGCCCGGCCGCCGAGGACATGCCCGAGCAGGACGCCCGTGGCGGCGAGCACCAGCAGCAGCGGCGTCGCGTTGACCAGCGACGCGGCGACGGCCCCGCCGGCGCGGCGCGCGGTGCGCCCGCTCCAGGGCGCGGCGGCCAGCAGCAGGAACGCCGCCGAGGGAACCCACACGCCGGCGACGGGCGTCGGCCCGCCCGCCAGGCGGGCGACGGCGTTGGCCATCTCGACCGCGGTGACCACGGCGAGGACGGCGAGGCCCGCGAGGCCGACCGGCCACGACGAGGAGCGGCCCATCACGAACGGCGGCGTGACCAGGCACGCGGCGAGCAGGCAGATCATCGGAGGGGCGAGCGCGAGGGCGAAAGTGCCCGGCTCGCGCAACCTGTCGTAGATGGGGGCCAGCACGACGACCCAGCTCATGACGAACAGCGAGGCGCCGCTCAAGTAGGCGTCTGTGAGCCGGCGCAGGCCGTTGCGCACGTTGAAGGGCCTGCTGACGGTCATGCCGCACCCGGCGGCCAGCAGCACCGCCCCCACGACGACGAGGATGTCGGCGAAGTTGACCGCGAAGGCGGCGGTGTCGGCGACCGGCCGCAGACCTGTGCCGACGAGCCACACGAGCGCGCCGGTGCCGAGCCACCGCCACGCGGGAGCACGCCCCCGCCGGCTCGGCCGGAGCCGTCCCGCTGCGGTGAACAGCGACACCGCGGCGAACAACGCGGAGGTCACGCCCGCCGCCGCGTCCACCACCGCGGCGGACGTGCTCATGACGAGGGCGGCCGCGAACCCGCCGGCGCCGATCACGGCGGCGGCGGTCAGCGACACCCTGGGGTCACGCCAGCGGGTCAATGTCGTCCATCCAGCTCACATCGCAAGTGTGCGCCAGGAGTAGGCGCGTGTGGTCACAATGGCTCAGTCGTCACCGATCTGATGCGCGGGTCTCCGCGCAGGTTTTTGATCTTCGTCAGCGGTCGAGGGCCTCATCGAGGTTTCAACACCTCGCGATGCCGACCACGGTACGCACCGCAGGTCACGAGGTAGCCACGTTCCGGAATCCTTTCCCGCCGGATCGCCCCGCCCGCCCCCGGCCACGCTCCCTGCCGTGACCTGTGCGGACACTAGTAGGCACCTGTGATCACGTTGTTCAGCGGCTCGCCCGCGAGGTAGCGCAGGAGCTGCGAACGCATCAGCCGCAGGGTCCGCCGCATCGACGCAGGAGTGCTCCCCGCGACGTGCGGGGTGATGAACACCCCGGGGGCGCTCCACAGCGGGTGATCGGCCGGGAGCGGCTCGGGGTCGGTCACGTCGAGGGCGGCCCTGAGTCTGCCCTTCTCCACCTCGGCCAGCAGCGCCACGGTGTCGACGACCGAGCCGCGCGCCGCGTTCACGAGCAGGGCGCCGTCCTTCATCGCGGCGAGGAAGGAGGCGTCCACCAGGCCCAGCGTGCCGGAGGTCGCGGGCACGAGCAGCAGCACCACGTCGGCGTCGCCCAGCAGTTCGGGCAGCTCGTCCGTGCCGTGCACGTGCACACGGTCGTCCCCGCCGCCGGGGGCGCGCACGTCCCTGGCAGTGCTCGCCACGCGGACGACCTCCACCTCGAACCCGGCCAGGCGGCGCTCGACCGCCGCGCCGATCGATCCGTACCCCACGATCAGCACCTTCGAGTCGGCGAGTGTGCCGGTGTGGTGGTAGTCCCAGGTGTGCTCCGCCTGCCGCCGCGCAAACTCGGGGAAGTCGCGCTGCACGGCGATCATCGCCCCGACGGCCCACTCGGCCGTGCCGGCGTCGTGCACTCCGCGGGCGTTGCACAACATCACACCGGGGGGCAGATGCGGCAGGAACTGGTCGACACCGGCCGTCACAAGCTGGAGCAACCGCAGCTTCGGCATACGGCCGAGCATGGCGGGGATGCCCGACACCAAGGCCAGCGGCGGGATCCACACCTCGACGTCCGCGGGGTCGCCCGGCTCGGTGACCCCGTCGAAAACCTCGCACTCCACGGAGGGCAGATCGGCGAGCACATCGACGACGGAGGGATAGGGCACCCAGATCTTCATCAAAACTCCTTATAAGCGGGAACTCCCGCCGGTGACCACCACGGTGATTCACCTTAGATCGTCCTTGTCCCGGCATGAGATCCCGTGTCCTGACGTGAGGATCCCGGTGGGGTCCGGACGTCCGGGCACGCGCCCGTACAGGCCTGTTTCGCACCCGCCGGGGTGGATGGCCACCATGAAGGTTGAGGAGGTCCAATGCCGAAGCGTGATACACACACCGTTCGTTCGAGGCCGGAGGCCACGATCATGAGGACTGCTCCCCCGCTTACGCGCTCCGCCGTCGTCGCGGCGGCGGTGATCCTGCTCGGGGCGTGCTCCGCGGCACCCGCCGAGCAGACGGCGGCCGACCACGGTGAGCACGCCGCAGGGTCCGGCCATGGTGAGCACGCCGCCGCCGCCACACCCGCGCCATCGGCCTCGGGCAGCGTCAGCAACGCCCTCGGGCAACCGCGTGACCTCGCCCTGAACCTGGAGGTGCCGTGGGCGATCGCGTTCCTGCCGGACGGCGACGCACTGGTGACCGAGCGCGACTCGGCCCGGCTGCTCCGCGTCTCCCCCGAGGGCGAGGTCACCGCGATCGGCACGGTCGAAGGCGTCGCCCCGGAAGGTGAGGGCGGCCTGATGGGGGTGGCGGTCTCCCCCAAATACGCCACCGACCGGTCGATCTTCCTATATTTCACCGCAAGCAACGACAACCGGGTCGTCCGCTACCGGTTCGACAACAACCGCCTGTCCGGCCCGAAAGTGATCATCGACGGGATCCCCAGCGGGACCATCCACAACGGCGGACGCATCGCCTTCGGCCCCGACGGCTACCTCTACATCGCCACCGGAGAGGTCGGCGACCGCCCCATGGCCCAGGATCTCAAATCCCTCGGCGGCAAGATCCTGCGGGTCACCGCGGACGGGCGGCCCGCCCCCGGCAACCCCTTCCCCGGCTCCCGGGTCTGGAGCTACGGCCACCGCAACGTCCAGGGCCTCGCCTGGGACGATCGCGGGCGCCTCTACGCGAGCGAGTTCGGGCAGGTCACCTACGACGAGATCAACCTCATCCGCAAGGGCGGCAACTACGGGTGGCCCGAGGTCGAGGGCACCGGCAAGGACAAGCGCTACATCAACCCCATCGTGACCTGGCGCACCTTCGACGCCTCGCCCTCCGGCCTGGCCTATTCCCGCGGCTCCCTATGGGTGGCCGCGCTGCGCGGGGAGCGCCTATGGCAGGTCCCCCTCAAGGCCGACGGTACGGCGAAAGCCCCCGTGGCCCACTTCGTGCGGCAGTTCGGCCGCCTTCGCTCCGTGACCACGGCGGCCGACGGCTCACTGTGGGTCGGCACGAGCAACAAGGACGGCAGAGGCTCCCCGCGGAGCGGGGACGACCGGCTGCTCGTGGTGCCCGTGCGCTGACCGGCCGCGGCGCGCTCCCCTTCCCGGGAGCGCGCCACGGGGACGCCGCCGTGCGCGGCGGGTCACCGTACAGCGCGTGCGCGGCGGGTCACCGTTCGGGATTGGTGCACTTCAGGTCGACCTCCGGCTTGTACACCGTGACGTTCTTCTCGCGCTTAACCTCTTTGCCGTCCTTGATGAAGACCCGCGACACCTCGATGGTGAATCCCCTCGTGCCGACCATGGGAATGCACTTGGGCGCGTCGCTGGTCTCCCGCTTGAAGTCCGTGAAGTTGTACCGCGCCGACGACTCCGACTTGATCTCGTCGTAACGCTTGGTGCTCCAGAACGCCACCGTGACCGACGACGAGGTGTAGGACGTCTTGACGAGCACGCCGTACTTCGAGTCGTTGCGCCAGATGAAGTCCGGCTCTGGGAACGAAACGGTGGACTCCCGGCCCGCGGGATAGCGCGAGATGTAGAACTCGTGGGGTGTGTGCTTGACGTCCTGGAAACCGCCGAAGAACACGGCGTTGTACATCGTGGTCACGAACTGCGAGATGCCTCCGCCGACCGAGTCGACCAGGCGTCCGCCGGAGATCTGCGGCGCCTCCACGAAGCCCCGGGCCTTGTCACGTTCCCCCACCACCGTGTTGAGGGAGAAGGTCTCGCCGGGCCGCACGATGTAACCGTCGAGTATGCGGGCGATGGTCTGGATGTTGGTGACCCGCGGCGCCGGCGTGTAGGGCGTGGTGAACTCGCTCACCTTCTCGGTGATGCCGAGGCCCTTGATGTCCTTCACGTTCATCCGGGGCTTCACCTTGGTGATCTTCACGGGGATGGTACGGTTACCGCCCTTGGCGACGAACCCGGCCACCGAGCCGGCCAGCGCCTTGGCGTCCACCCCCTCGCCCGACTTGCCGGCCACGGGCTTCAGCTTGCCGCCGACCACGTTGAACGTCGCGTCCTTCGGCGCCTTGCCCGCAGGCACGAGCTTGGCGTCAAGCCCGGCCATGGCCTCGTGGGCTTCGAACTCCGGCCGCATGCCACCGCGTCCGTCGGCCACGAACGTCAGGTGCGCGGCGATCCTCGCGGCGGGGAGCTGCGCCTGCCTGCCGTTCGCGGTGAGCGTCAGCGGGCCCGAGACGGCCTTCTTGGCGGTGGCGAGGGTGCGCTTCACCGTCGCGGCGGAGACCTTCGGCTTGACCTCGGCCACGGTGAGCTGGATCGGCGTGCGCGGCCGCAGGAACGCGTCCTTCACGAGTTCGGCGGCGGCCTGCTGGTCGAGCTCCCTGCCGGTCTGCGACCCGATCGCCACCGGCGTGGTGCCCCGGTAGCGGATCTCGCTCTCGCGCGCCGGACGGTCGATCTTCTTGGCGACTGCGGCGACCGCCTCGGACAACTTGGCCGAGTCGGCCTTGACCTTGGCCTGGACGGTGGTGCCCGCGGTCAGCGCGCGCCACACCCCGGCGGGCGACGGGAAGCCGCTGGGCGCCTGCGCGACCGTGCCGGCGACATCGAACTCCAGCCCGGCCTTCTCCGGCACCACGGCGTGTTTGCGGCCGTACGCCTCAAGTTCAATCGACTCGCCGATCCGCTCGCTAAGCCGCTCCCGCAGCTTGTCGGCGGCCTCGGTGGCCGACAGGCCGCCGATGTCCACACCCTCGACGGTCGTCCGCGGTAACACGGCACCCGACATGACCAGCGCCGGGATCAAGTAGGCCAGACCGGCCAGCGCCACGACCGAGAGAAGCGCGATGAGAAGCCCCCGGCGGCTCTTCGGCTCGCCGTCGTCCCCGTCGCCTGAAGGGCGGGGCGCCGGCTTCGGCGCGGCGGGCGGCTTCGCCGGGCCGCGCCCCTGCGGGGGCGGCGGGGAGGCGGGACGTTCCTCGTTCGCCCCCGCTGCCATGGGCCACGGCTGCGGCACCGGGGCGGTGGACGGCAAAGCCGACGTGCCGTCCCCGTGCCCCGGCCGCTGACCGTGACCGTGACCGCCGGGCGGGCCGAACCCGGTGGAGCCGAAGATGTCGGGCGACACTCCGGGAGGGAGGCGGTTCGCGTCACGCTGGTCGTCCGGCGCTCCCCCGGGGCCCTGAGGACGGCCGGGGGGCGGGGTGAACGGGTGCGCGGGTCCGTGCGGCCCGCGCGGGCCGCCGTCACCGGGCGGCGTCTCCCGCGCGCTCAGGTAGGCCACGTCACCGTGGGGGGCGGCGAGAGGGTTGCCGTTCGGGTTGTGCGGGCCGTACGGCTGGTTCGGGCCGTGCGGGCCCGTGGGAGGTCCTGGGGGCGGCATGTGACCGCCTGGGGGCATCTGGCCCCCTGGAGGCATGGCACCGGCCGGGGGCATCTGACCGCCTCGTGGCATAGGACCACCCGGGGGCATCTGGCCACCCATGGGACCACTCTGCGGTGCCTGCCCGGCCGGAGGCATGGGGCCGTTTCCGGGCATCGGTCCTCTCGGCGGCATCCCCTCGCCCCAGGGCGCAGGCCCCGGCGCCGTCGGGCCGCCAGCAGAGGTCATCCCGGGATGCGGAACGTGCCCGCCCGGGGACATAGGACCGCCCGGCGAAGTCATCCCAGGAGGTATCCCCGGTGGAGGCATCCCAGGCGGGGGAAACTGCCCGCCCGGAGGCATCGGACCGCCCGGCGGGGCCGTCCCCGGTGGGGGTGCCTGTCCGCCCATGGGTGCGGGTCCCCCGGGGGGGATCGCTCCAGCGGGTGGTCCGGCCTGGCCGGGGGTGGCCGGGCCCTGTGAGGGGGTGGGTCCGGCGGAGGGAACCGCTCCAGCGGGGGGAACCGCAGAGAAAGGGTCCGTCGGTGGTCCTAGAGACGCTCCGGCGTTCCGCACGCCCCCGCCTCCTCTTCCCATGCAGTTCTACGAGTTCTGTGGTCGGTTAGGAGGAAGCCATGCCCATTCCGGACCTCGTCACCCGCGGTGACATTCGATCCTAGGTCAGCGGGTCCAGACGTGGCACTCTCCCCGGGACAAACCCTAGAGCACGTCCCCCTACATGTCATGAAAAGGGGCTCACGTATGAACGCGGGAAATGCCCCCTGACCGGCTATCCCGTCCACCTGTACCGGTGCTCCGGACGCCCGGCCGTGCCGTACTTCGGCCGCAGCTCCGCCCGCCCGGATGCGCAAAGATACTCAAGGTAACGCCGCGCACTCACCCGGGAGAGACCGGTGAGCACGGCGGCCTCCGCGGCCGAAAGATCAGAATCGGTCGTGCGTAGCGCTTCCGCCACAAGAGTGCAGGTGGTCGGGGACAACCCCTTGGGAAGCGGGGGTCCGCTGCCCTTGAAACCACCGAAAAGGCGGTCGACGTCGTCCTGCGCCACCTCCCCGCCGATGGCGACCAGCTGCCTCCGGGTCTCGGCGTATTGCTCCAATCGGTCGGTCAGCGCGGACGCCGTGAACGGCTTGATCAGATAGTTGACCGCGCCGCCGCGCATGGCCGCGCGGACCGTGGCGACGTCACGCGCCGCCGTGATGACGAGGATGTCCACCGGGTGCGCGACGCCACGGAGGGTCTGCAGCACATCCAGCCCCGACATGTCCGGAAGATAGATGTCAAGGAGCACAAGATCCGGCCGGTATTCCGCGACCGCGGCAATGGCGGCCCGCCCTGTGTGCGCGCTCCCCGCCACGGCGAACCCGGGCATCCTTGCCACATATCCGCTATGGATGCGAGCCACCATGAAGTCGTCGTCGACCACGAGCACACGAATCATCCCGTCACCTCCCGGACAGGATTGAGGGGGCTTGTGCCGTACGGCGGAAGCAAGGCGGTGAACACCGCCCCGTCGGCGTTGTGCACACGCACCCACCCTCCGCGCCGCAGACAGGTCTGGCGGGTCAACGCCAACCCCAGCCCGCGTGGGCCGGACAGCGCGGCCTTGGTGGTGAACCCCTCACGGAAGACCTCCTCGACCAGCTCGGGCGTGATGCCGGGCCCGGAGTCGCGCACCCGGACGTGGAGACCTTCCTCGTCGGTGCGCACCGAGACCTCCACGACCCCGCCTGTCCCCTCCAACGCGTCCAACGCGTTGGCCACCAGGTTACCGACCACGAGGACGGCGTCCTGTGGATCACCGAGCCCCTCGCCGTCGACATCGGAATCCTCGGCCAGCATCAACGACGCGCCCCGCTCGGCCGCCTCGGCGGACTTCGCCAGCAGGAGCGCCGCCAGCGTGGGGTCGGCGACCTGTGCCCGGATCTCAGCGGCGTACTGGTTGTACGCCTCGGTGGTCTGGGTGATGAACCGGACGGCGGCCTCGTGCTCGTCGAGCTCCAGCAGGCCGACGACCGTGTGCATCCGGTTGGCGAACTCGTGCGCCTGGGCTCTGAGCGCCTCGGTGGTGCTGCTGGCGTGGTCGAGTTCGCGCGCCAGCTGTATCAACTCGGTGCGGTCGCGCAGCGTGACCACCCAGCCGCGGTGCTGACCGCGGACCGCCACCGGAGTGCGGTTGAGCACCAGCACCCGGTCGCGGTGGAGCACGATCTTGTCCTCGCCCGGATCGTCGCCGCCTAGCACGTCCCGCAGGCGCCCAGAGAGCGGCATGTCGGCCAGGTCGCGGCCCACCAGGTCGCTCGAAAGGCCGAGCAGGTCGCTCGCCGCGTCGTTCAGCAGCGTGACCCTGCCGGTCAGGTCGAGGGCGAGCACCCCCTCCTTGACGCCGTGAAGCACACCCTCGCGCTGTTCGAGCAGCGCGGCGATCTCGCCGGGCTCCAGGCCGAAGGTCTGCCGCCGGACCCTGCTCGCGATCAGCGCGGAGATGAGAGTTCCCGCCGCGAGCACCCCGAGCACGGTGTAGACGAGCGGCGGCAGCGCGGCGCCGAGCTGGTCGGACACCGTGGCCTCCAGCACTCCGACGGAGGTCAGCCCGATGACGTCGCCCGCCTCGTTGAAGATCGGCGCCTTGCCGCGCACCGACCCCCCGAGGGTGCCGGTCTCTATGCCCGTCCACGTCCGCCCCGACTCGATCACCCCGGAGCCGTCGGTGGACAGCTTCTGCCCGATCAGCGATGCGTTGGGGTGGGCGTAGCGGATCTGATCGCGGTTGGCGATCACCACGAAGTCGGCCCTGGTCGCCGACTGCACGCTCAACGCGATCGGCTGCAGGAGCAGCTCGGGCTGGGGCTGCTCGAAGGCGGCCCGCACCTGGGGGAGGCCGGCTACCGACTCGGCGATGGCGAGGGCGCGTTGCCGATATTGATCGTCGAGTTGGCGGCGCGTGTGCTGAACCCACACCAACGCCGTCGCCCCGACCGCGAGAAGCACCATCACCATCTGCAACACAAACAACTGCGTGCCGAGAGAGCCGTTAAAGAGACGTCTCACCGCTTTCATGGAAACAGTCCCAGGTAACGGCTCGGTCGCGGAGCCCAGCTCAGCCATGACCAATACGACCTATACGACGCCAAGCGCACAAAGCATCGACACAGTGACCCGCAGCGCTCAGCATCCTCACCACACCGATTCTTTAAACGTTGGAGTAGACCCATGCGCCTTAGGAGACTTGCCGCCCTCGTGGCTGTTTCCCTCGCGGCCCTTACCGCTTGCAGTGGAACAGGCTCAGGATCCGGCTCGGCCGCCCTGCGCATCATGGTTCCCGCCGCCCCCGGTGGCGGCTGGGACCAGACCTCGCGTCAGGCGGAAGCCGCGCTCAAATCGCTCGACTCCGCCCCCAAGGTAGAGGTCTTCAACGTACCCGGTGCCGGAGGCACCATCGGCCTTGCTCAGCTGGCCGGTGAAAAGGGCAACGGCAACATGCTCATGACCATGGGCCTGGTCATGGTCGGCGCGATCGAGACGAACAAGTCGGCTGTCACCCTCAGCCAGACCACTCCGATCGCCAGGTTGACCGAGGAATACGAGATGATCGTCGTCCCGGCCAACTCGCCTTACAAGACGACGGCCGACTTCGTCACCGCCTGGAAGAAGGACCCGCCGAAACTCTCCATCGCCGGCGGCTCCCTCGGCGGCACCGACCACATCGTGGCCGGCCTGATGGCCGAGGCCTCCGGAATCGACCCCAAGCAGGTCAACTACATCGCCCACTCCGGCGGCGGCGAGGCGGTCACCGCGGTCCTCAGCGGCAAGGCCAGCGCGGCGATCTCCGGCGTCGGCGAGTTCCTCGAGTACGTCGAGAACGGCAAGTTGATCCCGCTCGCCGTCACCTCGGCCGAGCGTATCCGCGGCGTCGACGCCCCCACCCTCAAGGAGGGCGGCCTCGACGTGGTCCTCACCAACTGGCGCGGCATGGTCGCCCCCAACGGCATCAGCGACGCCGACAAGAAGAAGCTGACCGACATCGTGACCAAAATGCACGCCTCCCCCGCCTGGAAGGACACGCTCGCCAAGAACAACTGGGTCGACGCGTTCCAGGCCGGTCCCGAATTCGCTACGTACCTGCAGGACCAGGAGAAGCGGGTTAAGGGCATCATCTCCAGGATGGGAATCGGCTCCTGATGTCCGTTCAGGACCAGTCGGGCGGCGCCGCGAACAGCGGCGCCGCCCCGCCCACCCCCGTCACACGCAAATGGTGGCGGCCGGAGCTCGGATTCGCTCTCGCCGTACTCGCCCTCGGTGTCTTCGTGCTCGTCGACACGCGTAACGTCTCCGCTACCTCCTTGACCGGCCCGGGACCGCGTTTCTTCCCAATGCTCATCGGGGCGGCCGTGGTGCTGATCGGCGTTTTCTACACCATCGACGTGCTGCGCGGCGGGCACGGCGACCCCGAGGAGGGCGAGGACGTCGACAGCACGGCGCCCACCGACTGGAAGAGCCTCGGTCTGGTCAGCCTGGTCTTCCTCGGCTTCGTCCTGCTTGTCACCCCGCTCGGCTGGGTCATCGCCTCCGGGCTGCTGTTCTTCGGGATGGCCACCGTACTCGGCGCCAAACACCCGCTCCGCACCGTCGCAATCTCCGTGATCCTCGCCTTCGGGTCCTACTTCGCCTTCGCGAAAGGCCTCGGCGTCACCCTCCCGGCGGGCGTGCTCGAAGGGCTGATCTAGATGGATTCCCTGAACCTGCTTCTCGAAGGGTTCAACACCGCGCTGACGCCGATGAACCTGCTTTATGCGCTCGTCGGCGTCACCCTCGGCACTCTTGTGGGCGTTCTACCGGGCATCGGGCCCGCCATGACCGTGGCGCTCCTGCTCCCGATCACCTTCAACGCCCCGCCGGCCAGCGCGTTCATCATGTTCGCCGGCATCTACTACGGCGGTATGTACGGCGGTTCCACCACCTCGATCCTGCTGAACACCCCCGGCGAGAGCTCCTCCATGATCACCGCCCTGGAGGGCAACAAGATGGCCCGGCGCGGACGCGCCGCCCAGGCCCTCGCCACCGCCGCCATCGGCTCCTTCGTCGCCGGCACCATCGCGACCGCGCTCCTCGTCGTCGCGGCCCCAGCCGTCGCGGAGTTCGCCATCACGTTCGGCCCCGCCGACTACTTCGCGCTGTCGCTGCTGGCCTTCATCGCCGTCTCCGCGGTGCTCTCCCGCTCCATCGTGCGCGGTCTCGCCTCCCTCGGCATCGGCCTCGTCATTGGCCTTGTCGGCATCGACGCACAAAGCGGACAAGCCCGGCTCACCCTCGGCGTACCGCAGCTTCTCGACGGCATCAGCGTTGTGATCGTCGCAGTCGGCCTCTTCGCCCTCGGCGAGGCCCTCTACGTCGCCGCCCGGCTGCGCCACAACCCGCCCGACATCGTGCCCATCGGCCGCGCCTTCCTGGGCCGCTCCGACTGGAGCCGCTCCTGGCGCCCGTGGCTGCGCGGCACCGCCCTCGGCTTCCCCTTCGGCACCCTGCCCGGCGGCGGAGCGGAGATCCCCACCTTCCTCTCCTACGCCATCGAGAAGCGCCTGGCCAAGGGCGTGGCCAAAGAGGAGTACGGCAAAGGCGCGATCGAAGGCGTCGCCGGACCGGAAGCCGCCAACAACTCGGCCGCCGCGGGGGTCTTCGTCCCCCTGCTCACCCTCGGCCTGCCCACCTCCGCCACGGCCGCGATCATGCTCGCCGCCTTCCAGCAGTACGGCCTCCAGCCCGGGCCCCAGCTCTTCAACCACAACCCCGCGCTGGTCTGGGGCATGATCGCCTCTCTGCTCATCGGTAACCTCATGCTTTTGGTGCTGAACCTGCCGCTCGCCCCGATTTGGGCTCGCGTGCTGCGTGTGCCCAGGCCGTACCTCTACTCGGGCATCGTGTTCTTCGCCGCCCTCGGCGTCTATGCGCTGGAGGGCTCCTACATCGACCTGCTCGTGCTCTTCATCCTTGGCATGATCGGCTACGCCATGCGCCGCTTCGGGCTGCCCGTGGCGCCCGCGGTCATCGGGATGATCCTCGGGCCGATGTCGGAGATCCAGCTCCGCCGCGCCCTGGCCATGAGCGTGGGCGACATCACCGTCTTTGTGACCAGCCCCATCTCGGCCGTTCTCATTGGCCTCTCGCTTCTGGCACTGCTCACCCCCCTCTTCCGGTGGTATTTCGGCAAGCGCTCGCGCAGCCGCCGTCCCGGGCCGCCGGCCCCCGCCCGGGAACCCGTCGACCACAAGTAACCACGAAAGCTCCGCGGGCGTACGGCCTCGCGGAGCTTTCGTGTGCCTGAACCATGACCTCAGCCGGTGCCGGATGGGTCGCCGCGCCTGACGACATGCCCGGATTTCCGGGGATACCGCCGCCCGACGATCGCCTCGAACCACCTCAGCCGGTGACGCCCAGCTTCTCCAGGAGGAGTTCACGGGCGCGGCCGGCGTCGGCCTTGCCGCGGCTGGCCTTCATCACACCGCCCACCAGGGCACCGACCGCCGCGACCTTGCCGTTGCGGACCTTGTCGGCCGCATCGGCGTTGTCCGCGATGACCTGGTCGATGATCGCGGAAAGCTCGCCCTCGTCGTTGACGATCTGCAGACCGCGGGCCGCCACGACCTCGTCCGGCGAACCCTCACCCGCCAGCACCCCCTCAAACACCTGCCGGGCCAGCTTGTCGTTGAGCGCCCCCGACGCCACAAGCTCGGTGACCCGCGCCACCTGCGCCGGAGTGATCGCCAGCTCGGCGAGAGCCGTACCCGACTCGTTGGCGCGGCGGGCCAGCTCGCCCATCCACCACTTGCGCGCGTCCGCCGCCGGGGCGCCGGCCGCGACCGTGGCCTCGACAAGATCGACCGCGTCGGCGTTGTACATCGCCTCCATGTCGAGCGCCGACACACTCCACTCGGCCATGAGCCGCGCCCGCTTCACCGACGGCAACTCGGGCAGGGTCGCCTTCAACTCCTCTACGAAGGAGCGCGCCGGGGCGATCGGCACCAGGTCCGGCTCGGGGAAGTAGCGGTAGTCCTGCGCCTCCTCCTTCGACCTGCCGCTCGTCGTGGCCCCTGTGTCCTCGTGGAAGTGGCGCGTCTCCTGCACGATCCGGCCCCCCGCCGCGAGAACCGCGGCCTGCCGCTCGATCTCGTGCCGCACCGAACGCTCCACGCTGCGCAGCGAGTTGACGTTCTTGGTCTCGGTGCGCGTGCCCCACTCGGACGAGCCCCGCGGCATCAGCGACACGTTGACGTCACACCGCATGGAACCCTCCTCCATGCGCACATCCGACACCCCAAGCGCCCGCATCAGCTCACGCAACTCGGTCGCGTAAGCCTTCGCCACCTCCGGCGCCAGCGAGTCGGTGCCCTCGATGGGCTTCGTCACGATCTCAACCAGCGGAATGCCCGCCCGGTTGTAGTCCACGATCGAGTAGTCCGCCCCGTGGATGCGCCCGGTCGCCCCGCCCATGTGCGTGGACTTGCCGGTGTCCTCCTCCAGGTGCACCCGCTCGATCCCGACCCGGTGCACCTTCCCGTCCACCTCGACGTCCAGGTAACCGTCGAAGCACAACGGCTCGTCATACTGACTGATCTGGAAGTTCTTCGGCATGTCCGGGTAGAAGTAGTTCTTCCTCGCGAACCTGCACCACTCGGCGATCGAGCAGTTGAGGGCCAGCCCGATCCGGATCGTCGACTCGATCGCCTGCGCGTTGGCCACCGGCAACGCCCCCGGCAACCCCAGACACACCGGACAGACCTGCGTGTTCGGCGCCCCCCCAAACACCGTCGGGCACCCACAGAACATCTTCGACGCCGTGCCCAACTCCACGTGCGTCTCGATCCCCAGCACCGGCTCAAACCGCACCAGCGCCTCGTCGTAGGCCATCAGCGTGGTCGTCGTTTCAGTCACGGACAAGCTCCAGCTTCCTCAACGCCTCTACCGTCTCGTCCTTCCAGAGACGGTACGAAGGCAACCTTTCCAGGAGTTTCAGATTCAACGTTTCGGCGATCAAGGGGAGGTATTCACGCGGCTCGCGCCCCGCCCTGCGCCGACGCCTTCCGGCGGCGATGACATCATTCAATGTACGCTTCGGGTCCTTGAGCCGCTCCACATCGGAGATCTTTTCCCCGTCGCACACATCTTTCGGATTCCAGTCAGAGCCTGCGACACGCCTCAGAACAGCGGCGTCCGCCAAAGCCCAGCTTTCCATCTCGCGCACTGGAACCACATGCACCAGAGGTCGCCCAGGTCCACTTCGACCCCATTCACGGAGAAGAGGATCCCAATATTTCCGGGTCTCCCGGTTTATGTCAGCCGAGCCGTCGTAGTGGTGAAAAAGCAATGTCATGCCGACGGCAGCAAGCCTGGCGGTCCTGCAGATCGCCTCATGCTTGGACTCCTTGCCCCGCACGGTGACACGCAGCGGCTGAACGGCGGCGACGGTGATTCCATAAGGAAGGCACACACCCGCCAACGCGCGTTCAAGCAGCACCGGGAGAAAATCATAATCAGTGCAGCCCTCAGCCGTGATGAACGCGTTGAGCTGCTTCACGTCGCCGTCTCCAGAAGCTGCCTGGCCTCCTCGGCGGTGATCGCCGAATAGGCCAGACGCTCGGGCTCCGTGACCACATTTCCCACGTTCTTCTGCTCGACGCTCGAAGGCTCTGAGGAGATCAATTGGCGGGCACGCGAAATGCGGCTCGCCACTTCGGGGACATCGTCCGGCGCGGTGACCCAGTCCATGACGATGATGTCTTCTCTCCGCAATGTGAGGAGAAGCAAGGGAGAGTGACTGCTCATGATGAGCTGCGGCAGAGTGGTCTCTTCACCGACGTCGAGTGACGGCTCGGCCACGAGTTTTCGCAGACGCTGCACAAGCTCACGGAGCCGCTGAGGATAGATCCCGTTCTCCGGTTCCTCGAACCAGATCAACCCCGGATGCTCGGGATCGTAAAGCGCGGCGAGGAGCGCCAGCATACGAAGTGTGCCGTCGGAGGCCACGCGGGCACTGACCCTGCCCTCATCACGTGTGCGGAGGTAGACCTCGTATTGCTCCCTGGCGGTGTTCTCCTCGATCTCGATTCCGGCGAACCCCCGCACGACTTGGGCCATGTCCGCAGCGATCTCGTCCAGGGCGCTGCCGTATTCATCTCTTGTCGTGGCGAGAATTCTTTGCAGCACCATGGCGAGGTTGGCACCGTTGGGGTCCAGTCGCGCGCCACGCTGGTGCATCGAACTCGGCATCCGCAACGCGGCCGGGTCAAGCTGCAGGAAACGCCACGAAGAGATCTCCTTGCGCAGAGCGTAGAGAAGGGCAGACTCACCGGCTGAGGCGATGCTCGACAGCACGGTGGCCTCGGCCGCCAGGGCCGGCAACACTCGTTGCCCGCCCCTCTTTTCAGCCGCGATGAGGAACAGCGGCCGTTTCCTCTCGTCCAGCATCGTTGTCAGCAGAGCCGACTTGCGGCGATAGCGGAGAAAACGATCGCGGAACGAAGGGCTCACCCCGTGCCGGCGAGCCCAGAGATCCTCGCCGGCCCTGATGGGGGTGACCTCTTCACGAAGAACGAAAGGCCGGACGAACCCGTCGGCTCCATAGCGGCGCACGATCTCCAGGTGATAGCGAAGCCGCGTGTGCCTGATCTCGACCTCGGCACCGAACTGATCAACCACCGAGGGATCGACGAGCACCTCGACCGTGAACGACATCTTGTCCACGATCTGACCGTCGCCTCTGCGGCGAAACAGCTCCCCGAACTCCCCACGTGACTGGGCGAACGCCTCGCCTAGAGAAGGGGCCTCGACCAAGCGGCGAAGCAGCTGAATCGCATCGAAGAGGTTGGATTTGCCACTCGCGTTTGGACCGAGGACCACGAGGAACGGCGGCAGGTCGAGGCTGAAATCGGCGAAGGACTTGAACCCGTCGATCTCGATGCGTGTGAGCATGCCGCCGTCCCCCTCTCAGCCGGTTAGAGGGCCGGGGCCTTGGACAGCAGGTCGCCGCCCCAGCGGTCGTGGAGGGCGCGTTCGACGGCGGCGCCGACGCGGTAGCAGCGGTCGTCGCCGAGGACGGGGGCGATGATCTGCAGGCCGACCGGGAGGTCGTCCTCGTCGGCGAGGCCGCAGGGGATGGAGATGGCGGCGTTGCCGGCGAGGTTGGTGGGGATGGTGCAGAGGTCCGCGAGGTACATCGCCATGGGGTCGTCGGCGCGTTCGCCGATGGGGAAGGCGGTGGTGGGGGTGGTGGGCGAGATGAGAACGTCGACCTGGTGGAAGGCGGCCTCGAAGTCGCGGGCGATGAGGGTGCGCACCTTCTGCGCCTGGCCGTAGTAGGCGTCGTAATAGCCCGAGGACAGGGCATAGGTGCCGAGCATGATGCGGCGCTTGACCTCGGGGCCGAAGCCGGCGGCGCGGGTGAGGGCCATGACCTCTTCGGCGCTGCGGGTGCCGTCGTCACCGACGCGCAAGCCATATCGCATCGCGTCGAAGCGGGCGAGGTTGGACGAGACCTCGGAGGGGGCGATCAGGTAGTAGGCCGGGAGGGCGTAGGTGAACGACGGGCAGGAGAGCTCGACGACCTTGGCACCGAGGGATTCGAGGAGCTCGACCGTCTCGCGGAAGCGGGCCATGACGCCCGGCTGGTAGCCCTCGCCGCTGAACTCCTTGATGACACCGATGCGCAACCCGGCGACGTCGCCCTGCCTCGCGGCCTCGGCGACGGGCGGGACAGGGGCCTCGATGGAGGTGGAGTCATAGGGGTCGTGGCCGGAGAAGGCCTCGTGGAGGAGGGCCGCGTCGAGGACGTTGCGGGCGAAGGGGCCCGGGGTGTCGAGGGACGAGGCGAAGGCGATGAGCCCGTAGCGTGACGAACCACCATAGGTCGGCTTCATGCCGACGATGCCGGTCACGGCGGCGGGCTGGCGGATGGAGCCGCCGGTGTCGGTGCCGGTGGAGAGCGGCGCCTCGAAGGCCGCGACGGCGGCGGCGGAGCCGCCGGAGGAGCCGCCGGCGATGCGGGTGAGGTCCCACGGGTTGTGGGTGGGGCCGTAGGCGGAGTTTTCCGTAGAAGAACCCATGGCGAACTCGTCGAGGTTGGTCTTGCCGAGGAAGACCAGCCCGGCTTCGCGGAGCCTGCGGGTGATAGTGGCGTCGTAGGGCGGGCGCCAGTTCTCCAGGATGCGGGATCCCGCCGTGGTCGGCATGTCCACGGTCGTGAACACGTCCTTATGGGCGATCGGGACACCCGCCAGCGGGCCGAGCTCCTCGCCGGCGGCGCGCCGCTCGTCGACGGCGCGGGCCTGGGCGAGCGTGGTCTCGGCGTCGACGTGCAGGAACGCCTTGACCTTGCCCTCGACGGAGGTGATGCGGTCGAGGTGGGCCTGGGCGACCTCGACGGCGGAGGTCTCGCCGGAGGCGATCAACCGGCCGAGCTCGGCGGCCGACTTCTGGGTCAGGCTCATGCTTCTTCCCCCAGGATGCGCGGGACGCGGAAACGGTCGTCCTCGACGGCGGGGGCGCCGGACAGCGCCTGCTCGGGCGTGAGGCTCGGCCGCACCTCATCCGCGCGGAAGACGTTGGTCAGCGGGAGCGCGTGCGAGGAGGGCGGAACGTCCTCGGCGGCGACCTCGGCGACACGGGCCACCGCGCCGATGATGTCATCGAGCTGGGTGGCGAAGTGGTCGAGCTCGTCGTCGGACAGCGCCAGCCGGGACAACCGGGCAAGGTGCGCGACCTCGTCGCGGGTTATGGCGGACATGAGTCGTTGAACCCGTTTCTGGATGGCAATTGGACACTGTCATCCTAGGGCTGGTGACCCAACGTGGCCGAACTGATTAGCACGTTCGGCCACGTTGACCGATCCTTTGGCCATAGCTCAGCGTGCGAGCCACCGACAACCCCGGGGAGTACGGCGAAGCCGCACATGCCAGCCGATCGATCCTTTCGCCGCCCCCAGCGTGCAGGCCACCGAAAATCCCGAAAAATACGACATGCACGCTGACCGACCCCCTGCCCCGGCCGTCCACTCCCCCGGAAACCACGGCCACGCCGTAGATCCTTCGACCACCTCTGTCCCGCGAGCCCCCGACAAGTACGTGTGCCTTGCTCCAACGCCGACCCGGCTCCGCCGTACAACCATCCGCACTCACCGCCCGGCCTGAGGGCCACCGGCGAGTAGAGCTAAGCCGTACGTATGCCTTGTCCTCCAACGCCGACCCGGCTCCGCCGTACAAAGCATCCGCCCCCACCACCCGGCCTGCGATTGCGGCTAAGCCGTGCGTGTGTCCAAGTGAGGGGTGGGGCGGGGCAGCGGGGACGGTGTCGGGGTCAACGTCGGTGGTCCCTGGGGCATGAGGGTGCCGTCGTCGAGGTGCCGGCGTAGCCAGTCGGTCGCCTCCGCGGCGGGCATGGCCTCGCCGAACAACCAGCCCTGCCCCATGTCGCACCCCATGGCGGCAAGGAATCGTGCGGTCTCATCGGATTCGACGCCTTCGGCGACCGACCGCAGGCCGAGGGAGCGGACGAGGTCCACTATCGAGCGGACGATGCGCTCGTCGTCGGGAGACACCTGGATGCGCCGGATGAAAGAGGCGTCGATCTTCACTTCGGCGACCGAGAGGCGCTGGAGGCGGACGAGGGACGAGTAGCCGGTGCCGAAGTCGTCGAGGGACAGGGCGATGCCCGTGCGGGCGATGGACCTGATCGTGTCGGCGGTGTATGCCTGGTCGGTCATCAGGATGCGCTCGGTGACCTCAAGCTGAATGGCCTTGGCGGGCAGGCGGTGAGCCTTGAGGCCGGCCTGGAGTTGATCGGGCATGGCCGAGTCGAGCAGGTCGCGTGCGGTGACGTTGATCGAGACCTGGGTGCGTAAACCGGTGTGCCACCAGCGGGCCGTCTGCTCCAGCACCGCGTCGATCACGAACTCCGTGAGCTGGCGCATCAGGTAGGACTGCTCGGCGAGGGGGATGAACTCGGCGGGGGCGATCGGGCCGCGCACGGGGTGGTTCCACCGCAACAGGGCCTCCATGCCGCGCACCTGGCCGCCGACGAGGTCCATTTTGGGCTGGTAGTGCAGGCAGAGCTCGTTGTTGTCGACGGCGCGGCGGAGATCGCCGAGCAGGTTGAGCCGGTCGGGCGAGTTGCGGTCCTTGGCGGGGAGGTATTCCTCGACTCCGCTGCGGCTCTCCTTCGCGAGATACATTGCGACGTCGGCGCGCTGGAGGAGCAGCTCGAAGTCGGGCGCGTGGTCGGGATAGAGCGCGATGCCCACCGAGGCGTCCACGTCGAAGGTCATGCCTTCGAGCCGGACCGGCTGGGTCAGCGCCACCCGCAGGCGCGCGGCGACCTCCCGGGCGGCGGTGATGTCCCTGATGGACGGCAGAAGCACCGCGAACTCGTCGCCGCCGAGCCGGGCCACCATGTCGCCGGGGCGCACGCTGTGGGTGAGGCGGTGGGAGACGATCTGGAGGAGCCGGTCGCCCACGGGGTGGCCCAGCGTGTCGTTGACCTCTTTGAATCGGTCGAGGTCGAGCAGGAACAGGCCCACCCGCTCGTCGGCGCGGGCCTCGGTCAGCGCCTCCTCGGTGCGCTCCATCAGCCGCTTGCGGTTGGGCAGGCCGGTCAGCCCGTCGTGCAGGGCCTGGTCTTCGCGGCGCACCGACAACATCGCGGTGAAGTAGACGGCCGCGAGGGGGGCCACGAACAGCGGCACGAGGGACGGCGACTGCACCATGACCACGACGATCAAGGGGGCGAGGCCGAGGAGGCCGGCGTAGACCAGGCTCTGGTGCGGAATGGTGGCGGCGATCACGCGGAGCACCGGCCGGCGCTCGTGGATCGCGCATGCGGCGCATACGAGGGTGGCGCGGATGGCGAAGTAGGCGACCCCGGCCAGGGCGATGGCGAGGAGGTCGGCCCCGCCGGGAGTCCACGGCTCCGAGGGGGTGGGCCGGATGCCGAAGGCGCTCAACATGACGGCTGCTATGGCGCAGGCGAGCGTCGCCTGGGCGATGTTGAACAGGACGCGGTGCCAGGACTTGCGCGTGACCATGCCGTTGACCGCCACGGCGACGGCCTGGAGGGCGACGGCGACGCTCGGCCCGTAGTGCAGCAGCGCGGCGAAGGTGAACATCGTCGACGGGTAGGTGCCTCCGACCACGGCGGACGAGGACACCATGACCGGGCGGAGTTCTCCGAGGATGATGAGGACACCGAGCACCCATAGCAGCGGCTGGTCGGCGAGCCTGCCGAAGTCGACGGTGCCGAAGCCTACGAAAGTTGCCACAAGCGCGGTGAAACCGAAGGCGATGACGACTGTTAGATACGTCCACAGGGGTGAGCCGATGCGGGGACCTGTGTCACGTGTGTCATTTGGGTCGGTCATGAGTAACGAAACCCCCAGGAGTTCACTATGGGAGACTACGACCTTTGAACCACTTCGCGAAACCAGTTGAGTACGTTGCGTCACTACCGGCTATACGAGGATCACGTAGCCCGCTCCCATTAGTCCGACTTGCTCCCTGAATGAGCGTTTCATCCTGTGGAGCGTCCTGCGAGGAGATGGCCGGGCAGGCCAGGCGGCCACCCACACGACCGACAGCAGGATCGTGGATAAAACGAGAAATGATTGCTGACCAGGGCCCCCCTTGGCCCGTCAATCTGCGAAATCCCCCAAACCCATCATGCCGTCCCACCCGCTCCTGTGGGTGGGCACACGCAAGACGTAGTTTTTATTGTGATATACCGAACCCCGAGATGCGCGAACATTTATGCCACTTCGCCCCCCTCCACTAAAAAAGTGCACTTCATCCTGCCTTTCGGTACAGTGATCTTCTGCGGGCACGACGACCAGACCTCCCCACATGGATGGCCGAGGCCGACTATCTCGACGGCCGGCGGACACTCACCGACGGCTCCGCCGACGCCTCGACGACGGTTTCGTTAACGACTTCAAGGGCGACCCGCCAGACCGCCCCCTCGGCAAAGCGGCACCGATCATCCGCACGCCTCACCGGCCCCGCCCTTCACCCGGCGCCCCGCCTCCACCCGGCGGACCGCCCAAGCGGGCATGCAAGATCAGCGGAGGTCAGACCGGAATCGAATCGGGACACCTCTCGGACGGACGCCTCCCCAGTCGGTCACCCGCAAGGCGCCTCTTCGGGGAAGGGCGAGGGTTCACTCCTCTTCTGTGATCGCCAATGCGGCCGCGTCTTTAGGGCCACTGGTCAGCAGCACCTCGAATCCCTCTCTATTGAGAATTGGAATGCCCAACTTGACCGCTTTGTCGTATTTCGATCCGGCGTTTTCTCCCGCCACCAGAAACGACGTCTTCTTAGAGACCGAACTCGCCACCTTGCCGCCGAGTCTTTGCAGCGCGGCGCCCGCCTCATCGCGGGTGAAACCCTCCAAAGTGCCGGTGACCACGAAAGTCAGCCCTTCGAGAAGTTGCGGCGGCAGCTCCTCCTCCGCCGGCGCCTCGTCCTCCATGAGCACACCCGCGGCCCGCCATCGCTCGACGATCTCGCGGTGCCAATCGACGGCATACCACTCCCGGATGGAAGCGGCGATCGTCGGCCCCACACCCTCGACTGCGGCGAGATCCTCCTCCGCGGCCGAGAAGACACGCTCGGCGCTGTGGAACTCGGCCGCGAGAGCCTGAGCGGCGGACGGGCCGACGTGGCGGATGGACAGCGCCACGAGCACCCGCCAGAGAGGAGCGCTCTTGGCCTTCTCCAGCTCGCCGAGGAGCAACTCGACCGTCTTCTTCGGCTCCCCCTCCATGTTGGCGAAGAACCGGACGACTTTGTCCTCCCCGGTCGCCGGATCCTGCTTGGCCAGGCCGGTGTCCTTGTCGAGGACCAGGCTCCTGATCGGCAGCAGCTGATCGATCGTGAGGCTGAACAGGTCGGCGTCGGTGCGGATCGGCGGCTCCTCGGGCGGGAGCGGCCGGGTCAGCGCCGTGGCCGCCACATAGCCGAGCCCCTCGATGTCGAGTGCCTTCCTGCTCGCCGCGAAGAAGATGCGCTCGCGGAGCTGGGCGGGACACGACCGCGCGTTGGGGCATCGGATGTCGACGTCGGCCTCCTTCATGCGCCGCAGCTCGGTGCCGCACTCGGGGCAGTGGGTCGGCATCGTGAACTCGCGCTCGCTGCCGTCGCGCAGGTCGGTCACGGGGGCGAGGATCTCGGGGATCACGTCGCCCGCCTTGCGGAGCACGACGGTGTCGCCGATCAGCACCCCCTTGCGCGCGACCTCCTGCGCGTTGTGCAGCGTGGCCCGCTCAACGGTGGACCCGGCCACGACCACGGGCTCCATCACCCCGAACGGCGTCACCCGGCCGGTGCGGCCGACTCCGACCCGGATGTCGAGCAGCTTGGTGTTGACCTCCTGCGGAGGATATTTGTAGGCGATCGCCCAGCGGGGAGCACGCGAGGTGGAGCCCAGCTCACGCTGCACCTCCATGCGATCGGCCTTGACGACGACCCCGTCGATCTCATAGGGGGGATCGTGGCGGTGCTCGCCGTAATAGGTGATGTAGTCGCGGATGCCCTCAAGATCGGGCACCACCCGATAGCGGTCGCTCACCGGCAACCCGAGGGCGGCGAGCGTGTCGTAGACCTCGGACTGGGTGCGGGGCTCGCCCACGCCCTCCCACCGGCCGACGCCGTGCACGATCATCTCCAGCGGGCGCTGAGCGGTCACCCGCGGGTCCTTCTGCCGCAGAGAGCCCGCCGCGGCGTTGCGCGGATTGGCGAAGGGCGGACGCCCCTCCTCGACGACCTGCGCGTTGACGCGCTCGAACCCCTCGACCGGCAGGAACACCTCGCCGCGCACCTCGACCAGATCGGGCACGCCGTCACCGCTCAGCCGATGCGGCACATCGCGGATCGTGCGCACATTGGGGGTGACGTCCTCCCCCATGCGCCCGTCGCCGCGCGTCGCCGCACGCACCAGCACGCCCTTCTCGTAGACGAGTGCCAGCGCCAGCCCGTCGATCTTGAGCTCGCAGAGATAGGGACCCGGGTCGCCCTCGGCGAGCCGCTCCACCCTGGCCTGCCACGCCACGAGCCCCTCGTCGTCAAACGCGTTGTCGAGGCTCTCCATGCGCACAAGGTGCGCCACGGGCGTGAACTCGGTGGAGATCGGCGCCCCGATCCTCTGCGTCGGAGAGTCGGGCGTGCGCAGGCTCGGATGAGCCTCCTCCAGCTCCCGCAGCTCGCGCATCCACCCGTCGTATTCGGCATCGCTCACCGAGGGCGAGTCGAGCACGTAGTAGCGCCAGTTGGCCTCATCGACCAACTCGGCGAGCTCCGCGTGCCGCACGCTCGCGTCGCCCGGCACACTCACAACGCCAGCCTCCATGCCCCTGCTCCCCTCATCAATGCCTCAGGGAAAAGGTAGCGCCGCCCACCGACAAAACCGCCCCCGACCTGGCCATCATTTGACCGGCCCGCCTTCCCGACCGACCCGCCCGACCCCACCCTCACACCCCCGAAAGCGGCCGGCCGCCTACTCCTCGCCAGGGTCCTCACGAAGCACGCGGGCGGACTCGCGGCACTTCGCCAAAGCCGCCTTCGCATAAGCTGGGGAGGCCCCCGCCAGTCCGCAGGACGGCGTCAGCACCACCTGGCCCGCCAGGGTCGCGGCCGGGAACCCGAGCCGCCGCCACAGCTCGGCCACCGGGCGTGCCACCACCCCGACGTCGGGCAGCGGGGAGTCCACGCCAGGCACCACGCCGAACATGAACCCGAGCCCCGCCTCCACCGCCTCGCCGATCGGATCGTCGTCGCGACCGGTGATCAGCTTCAGGTCGAGGGACAGGCCACGAGCGCCCGCCGTACGCAGCAGGCGCACCGGCACCCGCGGCGCGCAACAATGCACCACGGGGAACACCCCGGGCAGGCCGAGCAGCCCCCCGAGCACCTCGGCCGCCACCGGCCCCTCCACCGCCGGCAGCCGCCCGAACCCCGAAGCCGTCGGCACCGTGCCCGCCAGCACCCCGGGCAGCCCGGGTTCGTCGACCTGGAGCACGATCGTGGTGACGCCGGGCACGCTCCGCCGTATGCGCGCCACGTGCGCGGCGACGCCCTCGATCAGCGAGGCCGTGATGTCGCGCACCGCGCCGGGATCGCTCAGCGCCTTGTCGCCATGGCGCATCTCGACGGCCCCCGCGAGGGTCCACGGCCCGCACACCTGCACCTTGAGCGGCCCCTCGTAACCCTGGGCCACCTCCTCAAGCGTGTCGAGATCGCGGGTCAGATGCTCGCGGGCACGCCTCAGATCGCGCCCCGGCCGGTCCGCGAACCGCCACCCCGACGGCCACACCTCGACGGGCAGCTCGACGAGGAACGACGCGCCTCTCCCGATCATGTCCGCGCCGACACCGCGCCCCGGCAACTCGGGAAGGTACGGCAAAGCCGGCAACTCGCCGAACACCGTCTTGACGGCCTCGACCTGATTCTCACCGGGATGCGAACCCACCCCGGTCGCGCTCGCCTCGCCCCACGGGAAGTCACTCACGTCCGGAAAGCCTAGGCCCTCCCGAAGCCGCCGCCGCCGCGGGTTCTCAAGCCCGCGCCCTACGCTGGGTCGGATGAAGCTCACGAAACTCGGCCACGCCTGCCTGCGCCTCTCCAAGGAGGGCTGCACCCTTGTCGTCGACCCCGGCAGCTTCTCCGGGGACACCTCGCTCGACAAGGCCGACGCCGTGCTCATCACGCACGAGCACTTCGACCACCTGGACACCGCGCTGCTGTCGGCCGCCGCCGAGGCCAACCCCGGCCTTGAGGTCTACACCTGCGAGGCGGTCGCCGCCCAGCTCGCCGGTTCCCCCGTCACCCCGGCGGTCGTGCGGCACGGCGACACGTTCACCGCGGCCGGGTTCGGCGTGCGGGTGGTGGGCGAGTGGCACTCGCCGGTCCACCCCGACGTGCCGATCATCCAGAACGTCGGCTTCATGATCGACGACGAGGTCTTCTACCCCGGCGACGCGCTCACCGTCCCCGACACCCCGGTCCCCACGCTGATGGTGCCCACCTCGGCACCGTGGCTGAAACTTTCCGAGATGGTGACCTACCTGCGAGAGGTGCGGCCAAGCCGTGCCTTCTCCACCCACGACGGCCTGCTCAACGACGTGGGTCTGGCCCTGGTGGACAACTGGCTGGCCCTGGAGTCGGACCGCCAGTCGGCCGAGATGCGCCGCCTCACCATCGGCGAGACCGTCACCTTGCCGTAGCCCGCCCGCACAGGCTCTGCCGTACCCCCCCATGTGAGCCACGTCGGGACCGCCGGCCGAGACACATCAACCGACTGGCCACGCCTGCCCCGCCGGGCCACTCGGCCTTCGACGGCCGCCTCCCACAGGACCGTCGGCCCGGTCCTGTCGGACAGGACAGCCAACACCCCAAGATCAGGAGAGAGCCCGATCCAGAGGCCCCAGGATCAGGAAGCGCCCGAGATCGTGGCCGACCCGATAACCGTCTCACCGACATAAAGCACCGCCGCCTGACCCGCGGCGACGCCGGTGGCGGGGGTGGCCAGGGTGATGTGGAGATCGCCGCCCGAGAGCTCGGCATGGCAGCCGTAGACCTCGCCGTGCGCGCGGAGCTGCACGTGGCAGGCCAGTGGCTCGTGAGGGGCGGGCAGGGGGCCGTTCCACACCGGGCGGGTCGCGGTGATCGTGGTGACCTCCAGCGCGGCGCGCGGGCCCACGGTGACCGTGTTGGAGACCGGCTCGACCGACAGCACATAGCGGGGGCGGCCGTCCTCGGCGGGGCGGTCGATGTGCAGGCCCTTGCGCTGGCCGACGGTGAAGCCGTAAGCCCCCCGGTGGGTGCCGACCACGGCGCCGGTCAGGGCGTCGACGATGGGCCCCTCAGGGGAGCCGAGGCGGTCGGCCAGGAAGCCCCGGGTGTCGCCGTCGGCGATGAAGCAGACGTCGTGGCTGTCGGGCTTGTCGGCCACGGTGAGGCCGCGCTCGGCGGCCTCACGGCGCACCTCGGCCTTGGTGGAGTCGCCCAGGGGGAAGATCGCGCGGGCCAGCTGCTCACGGGTGAGCACGCCCAGCACATAGGACTGATCCTTGTCGGGGTCGGCGCTGCGGCTCAGCACCCCGTCGACAAGCCGGGCGTGGTGGCCGGTGGCCACCGCGTCGAACCCGAGCGCCACGGCCCGGTCGAGCACCGCCTCGAACTTGATCTTCTCGTTGCAGCGCAGGCAGGGGTTGGGCGTGCGCCCCGCCGCGTATTCACTGACGAAGTCCTCCACCACATCACGGTGGAAACGCTCGGCCATGTCCCAGATGTAGAAGGGAATGCCGATCACGTCGGCCGCGCGGCGCGCGTCGCGCGAGTCCTCGATCGTGCAGCAGCCCCGCGCGCCCGTGCGATAGGACTGGGGGTTGGCCGACAGCGCCAAGTGCACGCCCGTGACATCGTGCCCCGCCTCGGCGATGCGAGCGGCGGCCACAGCGGAATCCACGCCGCCCGACATGGCGGCAAGCACACGAAGACCCATAACACCAACGAGGGTACCCGGTAGCGTCACCCCAATTGGGCTGGGAGAATCCTCGGCCATGCGACCATTCGCTCGAAAGAGCGCCTCGGCGGAGGCCGACCAGGAGATCAAGAGGTTCTGGACCTGGTGGGAGAAGGCCCGTCCGGAGCTTTCCGCTCTGGCCGCCGATGACGACAACGACAAAATGGGTGAGCTGCTCACCGCCGCCGTGAACGCGATTCATCCGGGCCTGGCCTGGGAGGTCACCTCGGGCCTGCTCGCCAGACACGCCCTCACGGTGACGGCGGCCGGTGACCCCGAGCTCCGGTCCACGGCGCACCGATGGGCCCGCGCCGCCCCCGAGGACGCCGACTGGGAGTTCTATCCCTCGCGCCAGCCCGTCCTCGGCGCCTCCGAGCTGACGCTCGACGCCGGCGGGGTTGAGGTGCCGCTTGATCAGATGACGCTGGGCCTCCGCGTGCCTCCGGGCAGGCCGCGGCTGGACGTCGCGGCCTACCATCCGGTGTTCGACGACCTGGACGAGGAGGCGAGGATGGAGGCGACCCTGCTGGCCCTCGACTCGCTGCTCGGCGAGGACGAGGTGGCGAGGTGGATCGGGGAGATCACCCCGGCGACGTTCCCGCCCATCGACGCCGTCGCCGCCGCGTTCCTCCCGGCCGTGGTCAACGATCTCGCCTCGGGATATGAGGACGAGCAATGGACCCTGCTGGAGGGCCAGGCCGACGGCGGGGTCAAGATCGTGGCCTTGGCTCGCATGCCGCTGCGCCAGGTCGACCACCCCCTGTTCGACCAGCACATCTCGATCACACTGCCCTACCGGCACGCCACCGCCGAGGGCCTGCCCGCCGAGACGTCCCTTTCGGCGCTGAACGACTTCGAGGAGCGGCTCACCGCCCAGGTCGCGCAGTTGGGCGGCGACGCGCTGATCGTCGCGCACATGAGCATGGCCGGCCGACGGTTGATCCACATCTACGCCGACCCCGCCGCGAGCGTCCAGAACACCCTGAAGAAGACGGCGGCGACGTGGAAAGAGGGCCGTGCCGCGATCGAGGTCAACGACGATCCCGGCTGGATCGCGATCGCCCCGTTCCTCAGCTGACCCCAAGGCCCGGCGGCCCCCACACCCGCCGGGCCGATGTACGGAGAAGCCCACCCCGGACCAGACCGGGCAGTTGCACGGCGAAAGCCCGCCTGGCCACCCCCAACGAGGCGCAGCCGGACACGAGGCCCGTGGTGCCCGGCCGGACAGGAGTACGGCGGAAGCCCCCGCAACGCCCGCCCGGCAGGTGAGCTCCAGCAGTCGGCACTCACAATGCAGCCGGATCCCGAGGGGAACGGCCCCGGCTCAGCTCAAAGCCCACACGGCAGGCGGCGGGGCCCGGTGATGGCTCAGGCAGCCAACCGGCACCCCAAGCCCGCACAGCAGGCAAGCGGGCACGGACACGAGGCCCATCGCGCAAACCTCCCCCACCGGGCAGGAGTACGGCGGAAGCCCCGCAGTGGCCACTCGCCCGGCAGGTGGAGCCGCCGGCCGACGCCGGCTCAGCCAAGCCCACGCGACGGCAGCCGGGCACGGCGGTCACCGTACGCCCCTGGCCCGGACCCGGACGCCAGGGCGTTGGCGGGCCTCAGCGCGGACGGGTGCCGGAAAGGCTCAGCTCAACCCCGCCCGCCGGGCACGTTCGACCGCCGGTCCGATGACCTCGATGAGGCGGTCCACGTCGGACTGGGTCGAGGTGTGGCCGAGCGTGAAGCGGAGGGAGCCCCTGGCCAGGGCCGCGTCGGCGCCCATGGCGAGAAGGACGTGGGAGGGCTGGGCGACGCCGGCGGAGCAGGCCGAGCCGGTGGAGCACTCGACGCCTTTGGCGTCGAGCAGCATGAGCAGCGCGTCGCCTTCGCAGCCGGGGAAGGAGAAGTGAGCGTTGCCGGGCAGCCGGTTGACGGGGTCGCCGTTGAGAACGGCGTCGGGGACGGCTTCGCGGACGCGCTCGATGAGGTCGTCGCGGAGCCCGCGCAGGGTTTTGGCCTGTTGATCGCGCTGCCCGATCGCCACGCGGAGGGCGGCGGCGAGGCCGGCTATCGCGGGGGCGTCGAGGGTGCCGGAACGCACGTCGCGCTCTTGGCCGCCGCCGTGGAGGACGGGCACGGGGGCGCTGCCCCGGGTGAGGAGCAGCGCTCCCACTCCGGTCGGCCCGCCCACCTTGTGCCCCGACACGGTCATGGCGTCGACGCCGGAGTCGGCGAAGGACACGGGCAGCTGGCCGACCGCCTGGACGGCGTCGGTGTGGAAGGGGATGCCGTGGTCGTGGGCGATCGCGGCGAGGACTTCGATCGGCTGGACCGTGCCGACCTCGTTGTTGGCCCACATGACGCTGATCAGCGCGACGCGGCCGGGGTCGGCGCCGATGGCGGCGCGGAGGGTCTCGGGGTGGACCAGGCCGTGTTCGTCGACGTCGAGCAGCTCCACCTCGGCGCCTTGGCGGTCGCCGAGCCAGGCCGCGGGGTCGAGAGCGGCGTGGTGTTCGACGGAGCTGATCAGCACCCGGGTCGCACCCTCGGCACGCCTGGCCCAGTAAAGGCCCTTGATGGCGAGGTTGTTGGCCTCGGTGCCGCCGGAGGTGAAGACGACCTCGGAGGGCCTGGCGCCCAGGACTTCGGCGATGCTCTCGCGTGACTCCTCGACCACACGGCGCACGTTGCGCCCGGCCGCGTGCAGCGCCGAGGCGTTGCCCACCTGCCCGAGTTGCGCGGTCATGGCCTCGATCGCCTCGGGGAGCATCGGCGTAGTCGCCGCATGGTCAAGATAGGCCGGAATCACGGCCGCATTCCCCTTCCCGCCCTGCATTACTTGACCCTTCAAGGGTATCGGCGCGGGCGGGTACGACCACCCCCAGGTTTGCATCCTTTACCGTCCGGACGGTACAGTAGATCTCATGAGGAAGGATGAGCTCTTGAACGCGGCCGAGAGCCTGCTCGCCGAGCAGGGTGCTCAGGCGCTGACGCTCGCGGCCGTGGCGCAGCGCGCCGGCTGCAGCAAGGGCGGCCTCCTCTATCACTTCAGCAGCAAAGAGTCCCTGATCAAAGGCATGATCGAGCGGCTTGTCGCCGATTTCGACGAGCTCGTGGCCACCCAGGGGCACAGCACATATTCCGCGAATTACGTGGGCGCGACCTTCGCCGCCGTGCGCACGGGCCGCCTGCGCCGCTGGGCGGTCGTCACGGGGGCCGCGGGCGACCCCTCGCTGCTCGCCCCCCTGCGCGAGGCGATGGCCCGCTGGCATCGCGAGGGCATCGAGGACGAGCCCGACCCGGTGGCCGCCGAGATCGTCCGCCTCGCCTGCGAGGGCGTGTGGGATGTGGCGAGCCACGACCCGGAGCTTTACAACGGCGAGCGCCAGGACAGGCTGGAAAAACGCCTGCTGGCGATGCTCTCGGCACAGGAGGGATAGCGCCGCCCAGCTCAGGGAACGCGATCCACGGAAATAGCCCCCAAAAGGCTGCATTCTCCACGGCATGCCCACAATTTGCCGGGTGCACATCACTCCGCGCCACCCCACGGGCCCCACACAGCCCGTCACTCCCAAGGCGCACGGTGTCGCCGGACACACCCCCGCGAACCCAGATGACCTGCGCAAACACCGCCTAGGCACACATAGCGGGGCCAAAAAACTGGTGGTCGCTCTTTCAGCCCAGGCGGAAAGAGCGACCGCATTATGTCTTCCCACGTCCTCAACCTCGAAAACCTGTTGATCCCCGATTTTCTGCAGAATCCCCGACGGCCTCACACGTATGAGGCTGCCTAGCGACTAAAAACACTCATTAGCTCACAAAAGGAATGGAACATGACTCGCGACCTGAGGACGGCCCGCAGGGGAACGCTCCTCACATTTGTCCTGGCCGGTCTGATGTGCGGAACCTTCACCGTCCGCATCCCCGCGATCGCCGACAAACTCGGACTGTCCGAGTCGTCGGTCGGGCTCGCGCTGCTCGCGTGGGGTCTCGGCGCATTGGTGACCATGCAGGCGATGCGCGGAATCATGGCACGAGTGGGCAGCAGAAGCGTCCTGCGCTTCGGCGGCCCCCTCTGCGCGGCGGCGCTGGTCCTGCTGGCCCTCGCCCCGACCTATCCCCTGTTGCTGGCCGCCGCCGCGCTGTTCGGCATGGCCTTCGGCGTGGTCGACATCGCGATGAACGCTCAAGGCTCGACGGTCGAGCGCGCCTACGGCCGCCCGGTGATGAACGGCATGCACGCCGGATGGTGCGTCGGCGCCATCGCCGCCGGTCTCGCGGGCACCGCGGCCATCGCCGCCGGCCTGCCCTTCACCGCCCACGTGACGCTCGTCGCCGCGGTCTCCCTGCCGATCCTGGTATTCCTCGGCCGCACCTACCTGCCCGACCTCCGCCAGGTCGAGGCGGACGGCGAGCGCACGAGCGGGCGGCGCCTGCCCCCGGTCGTCTACCTGCTGGGCGCTATCGCCTTCTTCGCGTTCATGGTCGAGGGCACCGTGGCCGACTGGAACGGACTGTTCCTGCGGAACACCCTCGGCGCGCCCGAGGCGATCGCGGCCCTCGGCTACCCCGTCTTCGAGGCGGGCATGTTGCTCGGCCGTCTGACCGCCGACCGCGTGCGGTCCCGGTTCGGCGCCCGCGGTCTGATCGCGGCCTCCGGCGCGGCCACCGCGGCGACCTTCGCCGTAGTGGTCATCGCGGCCAACGCGCTCGTGGCGATCGGCGCGATGTTCTTCGTCGGCATCGCCGTGGCCGCCGTGTCGCCCCTCTCGCTCTCGCTGGCGGGCACGGCCACCGCCACGCCGGGCCCGGCCATCGCGCAGACGGGGGCCATGGGCTACGCGGGACTGCTGCTCGGCCCGGTCGTCATCGGCTTCGTCTCGGACGCCTCGTCGCTACGTGTGGCGCTTGGCGTGGCCGTGGTACTGGGCGTGCTCATCGCCGTGGCCGCCCGCTTCCTCCCTCGCGCCGAACCCCGCCTCGCCGCCCACTCCGAGGTCACCGGCACCCCCCGCGAGCGGATCAAGGTCGCAGCCTAGAACGAGCGCATCACGCTGTGGACCCGGGCCAACCCGACCAGTGCCCGCCGCATCTATGAGGCGGCGGCCTGGTGGATAAGTGACCCGGCGAGCAGTCCGGCCTCCCCCGTCGTCGACCAGACCTGGACACGCCCTCCTCCGACCCGGCGCCGACCAGGCTCATGCCGTACGGCACAGCCAAGGCAGCCGGCCGCCCCGCGAGAAGCCGCTAGCCGGGCTCACGCCGTACGGCACAGACCACGAGAAGCCGGACCGCCAGGCACGGCCAGGCACGGCCGTAAAGGCGAAGCGGCCGCCCCCAGACCGGGAGGCGGCCGCTTCCGTGCAGCAGGTGTTACTTGCGCTTCTCGATCTCCTCGGTCAGCTGCGGAACGACCTTGAAGAGGTCCCCCACGATGCCGTAGTCCGCGAGCTCGAAGATCGGGGCCTCTGAGTCCTTGTTGATGGCCACGATCGTCTTGGCCGTCTGCATGCCGGCGCGGTGCTGGATCGCACCGGAGATGCCCGCCGCGATGTAAAGCTGCGGCGACACCGTCTTACCGGTCTGCCCCACCTGGAACTGGTGCGGATACCACCCGGCGTCGGTGGCGGCGCGGGACGCGCCGACGGCGGCGCCGAGGGTGTCGGCCAGCTTCTCGATGAGGGCGAAGTTCTCTGCGGAGCCGACGCCGCGCCCGCCGGACACGACGATGGCGGCCTCGGCGAGCTCCGGCCTGGCGCCCTTCTCCTGCTTGACGCGCTCGACGATCTTGGCGGCACGGGCGGAGTCGGACAGCGCGACCGTGACCTGCTCCTCGGCTCCGGCGCCCGCGGTGGCGACGGGGGCGGTGGAGTTGGGCCGTACGGCCACGATGGGCGTGCCCCGGGTGACGCGGCTGTGGACGTTGACGCCGCCGCCGAAGATGGACTGGTCGGCGACGAAGCCCTCACCGAGGCCGACGGCGTCGGTGATCACGCCGGAGCCGGTCTTGACGGCGAGCCGGCCGGCGATCTCCTTGCCCTCGGCGGTGGCGGCCACGAGCACCGCGCCGGGGGCGGCGGAGCCGACGAGCTGGGCGAGCAGCTCGGCCTTGGGCGCGACGACGTAGTCGGCGATCTCGGCCGAGTCGGCGACGTAGACCTTGTCGGCGCCGTATTCGGCGAGGCGGGCCTTGGCGTCGGCGGAGTAGCCGGGGCCGGCCCACACCGCGGAGGGGGAGCCGAGGGAACGGGCGAGGGTCAGCAGTTCGAGGGTGACCTTCTTGACCTCCCCGTCGACCTGCTCGACGAGTACGAGAATCTCAGCCATGTGCCTTGGTCTCCCTCAGATGAACTTCTTGGACGCGAGGTATTCGGCGGCCCGCGAGCCTCCGTCGCCCTCGTCCTTGACGATGGTGCCGGCGGCGCGCGGCGGGGCCGCGGCGAAGTCGACGACCTCGGACCAGGCGCCGGCCAGGCCGACCTGGGCCGCATCGATCTCGGCGTCGGCGATGCCGAGGGTCTGCACCTGCTTCTTCTTCGCGGCCATGATGCCCTTGAAGGAGGGGTAGCGCGGCTCGTTGATCTTCTCGACGACCGAGACGACGGCGGGGAGGGTGGACTCCACCTTGTCGTAGCCGTAGTCGGTGAGGCGCTGGATCGTGATGCTCTGGCCGCTCAGCTCGACCTTGTTGGCCAGGGTGAGCTGCGGCGCGCCGAGGCGCTCGGCGAGCATGGCGGCGAGCAGGCCGGTGCGGGCGTCGGTGGACTCCGAGCCGAGGATGACGAGGTCGAACCCGATCTTCTTCAGCGCCTGCGCCATCGCATACGACGTGGCGAGGGCGTCCGAGCCGTGCAGCGCGTCGTCCACGAGGTGCACGGCCTTGTCCGCGCCCATCGCCAGGGCCTTGCGTATGGTCTCGGTGGCCTTGCTCGGCCCCATGGTGAGGACGGTCACCTCACCGCCGTGGGCCTCCTTGACCCGCAGCGCCTCCTCCACGGCATATTCACACAGCTCGTTGATGACGCCGTCCGCGGCGTCACGGTCGAGCGTCTTGTCATCGGACCTAAGTTTGCGCTCGGTCGCCGTGTCGGGGACCTGCTTCACGCAGACGACGATGTTCATGGCCGGTGGACGACCTCCCGTGCTTCGCGTGCGCCGCCGGTGGGTCGGCGCCGGATACGTACGTGATGCCTAGACTGCCAGGTGCTCGAAAGCGTGGTGGCAGCGGGTGGCCTGGGCTCTCGTGACTGCCCCGGTCCCTTTCCACAATGTTACCCGCGAGTAGCTTTGTTGCAAACCTACACGACAGCGGGCACCATCTCCACAACCCTACCGAACTATGTTCCGGACGCTGCTATCCGGATGTCGCTATCCGGCCACTGCCAGGACCACCAGCACCACGATCACGGTGGCGAAGGCCAGCCCCAGCGTGAACGGCGAGAAGAGCGCACTCAGCAGAAAGGTCAGCCCGACCGCCCCGAGCCCGCTGCCCAGGCCGAGCACCGCCCGGCCGACGTCCCTGCGCATGAAGAGCCCGATGCCCGCGTCAACGACGACCCCCGTGCCGTAGAGGCCGAGCAGGAGCATCGACACCTCGGGCAGGCCCGTGCTCATCGCCGCCGCGCCGAGGGCCGCCACCACACCCGCGCCGATGGTGGTGATGCGCCTGACGCGCGCCCTGCGCCGGGCCTGAGCCACCTCCGCCGAAGGGCGCGAGTCACGCTGCTGCCCGGGGCGCCACTCGCGGGTCGACAGGTTGTGCACGTCGGTCCCGGCCGCCGCGGCGGGCGCACTCTCCCCCGCCGGCTGCCCCTGCGGGGGCGGAACGGGGATCCTCGCCCGGGAGAACACCCGCGGCACATGACGCGGCCCCGGAGCCCCGATCGGGCCGGGCAGCCGCTGGAGCAGCTCCTCCGCCGCCGGACGGTTCGCCGGCTCGGGGTTGAGGCAGTCGCGCAGCACCCCGGCGAGCCACTCGGGCACACCGTCGAGGTCGGGCTCATGGTGCACGACGCGATAGCCGACCGCCGCCACCGTGCCCGTGCCGTACGGCTGGCGTCCGGTCGCCGCGTAGGCGAGCGTGGCGCCGAACGCGAAGATGTCGGCCTCCAGCCGGGTCTCCTGGCCCTCCAGCACCTCGGGGGCGAGATAACCGGGTGTGCCGACGACGGCGCCCGTGGCGGTGACGGAGGCGGAGTCGAGCACCGAGGCCACCCCGAAGTCGATCACCACCGGCTCGCCGTCGGCCAGTATCACGTTGGACGGCTTGAGATCGCGGTGGATGACCCCGGCGCCGTGGATCACCGCGAGGGCCTCGGCCAGGCCGCGCGCCAGCCGTACGAGATCCTCGCCGAACACCGGGCCCTCGGTGTCCACCACGACGCCGAGGGAGCGGCCCTGGATGTACGCGGTGACGAGGTACGGCTTGCGCCCGTCGAGCGAGGCGTCGAGGACCTCGGCGACGTGGCGGCCGCGCACCCGGCGCATCGCCTCGACCTCGCGGGCGAGTCTGGTCAGCGCCTTGGCGTCGGCGGCGACATGGGGGTGGAGCACCTTGACCGCCACGGTGCGGCCTTCGGGGTCGAGTGCGAGATGCACTTCGCCGAACCCGCCCGCCCCCAGACGCGAGAGCAGGCGGTAAGGACCGAGGTGGTCACCTTCCGGGGTTCCCATGCCTCTCCTTCCGGACGTCAACCACATCGTGCCCCAGGCCCTGACGGCCTGCACCCGCCTCGGGCACGGGGGTTCCCCTCAAAGCGGTCAAGACACGTCAGATCTTTACCAACGCGTCAAAAAGCCCAAACCGAGGCTAGACATAAGATCGCCCACCATTCCCGTCACAACGTCCACGATTCCCATCTGTCCCTCGGACACCGTGCGCCGGAACTCGTCGCTGAGCTTCTCCAGCACCTGCGACGGCGGCTTCCACGGCTGGAAGGACGGGGTCGTGCCGACCGCCGTCATGACGACGAAGAAGGCGATCGTGCCGAGCGTGATGGCGATCACCGCCGCCGCACCGGGACTGCGGATGACCCCGGTCAGCGTGCGTGTGACGGCCTTGCGCGGCGCGCCGCCGCCCGGCAGCAGGAACAGCCCGAGCACGAACGCGCCCGCCGCGAAGGCCGCCGCGGAGTCGGTGGTCAGGCCGAAGCCGAACCGCAATATGCCCCACACGCACATGCCGGCCATGGCCGACAGAGGCACGTGCACGAGGGTGACGAGCGCCGCCTTGATCAACGCCCAGGGTGTGCCCACCACCACCATGAGCGGGTCGGCGGCGCTGCTGCCCCGCTCGGTGCGGCGGTTGGCGAGGTTGCCGAACAGGTATTCGCCGACGCGCAGGCACAACACCACCACGACCGCGATGGCGCTGACGAGGACCGGCAGCATGCAGGCCGCGCCCGCGAGGATCGCGAGCAGCAGCGCCCCGATCACGGGGTGGGCGGCCCGGTAGGGCGCCCGATCCGCGGCGGGAGGGGTGTGCGGCCGCACCGCCCGGGCAGGCGGCTGGGTGTCGGGCGGGGAGTACGGCCGGGCCTTCTGGGGTGCCGGCGGATATGCCTGAGCCGGTCCTGTGGGGCGCGGCGCGGGATATCCGGCCACCCGCTGGTCGGGATAGGGCGGCGGGGCCGGGGTGTACGGCGGGGGCGCGACCCTGGACTGGGCGCCGGTCTGCGGGGGCGCGCCGACCGCGGGAGCGGCGGCGGCCCGCTGAGGCATGCGCTGCTCGCGCGGACCCGAGCGGTCCTTGCGCCTGGGCGGCGGCGCGGCATATTGCACCGGCGGCAGGAGGTCGGCGAAGTCGTCCTTCTGGTCGACGGACCGCGAGCCGCCCGGCCTGCCCGGCGGCCCGGCCGGCACGGGGTCGAGCACCGAGGTGCCTGCCGCGTCGAGCACCGAGGTGCCCCCCGTGTCGAGCACGCGTGTGCCCTCGCTGAGCCGCTCCACCCGCGTCTCGGCGGGCGTCTCGTGGAAGCTCGTCACCGCGGGGTCGAGGGCGCGGGCCATCTTGAGCAGCGCCCTGGCGCTCGGCCGGGCACCGGGCTCGACGTCGAGCGCCTTGCGCAACCAGCCGCGCAGCCACGCGGGGGCCAGGTCGATCTGCGCCCGGCCCTCCATGATGTTGTAGCAGACCACCTCGAACGCGCCCGTGCCGAAGGGCGGCTTGCCCGTGGCGCCGAAGAACACTGTCGAGGCCAGCGCGTGCACGTCGGCGGCCTGGGTGATCTCGGAGTCCTTGATGATCTCGGGCGCGAGATAGCCGGGTGTGCCGACGAACATGCCGGTCTGCGTCAACCTGGTGGCGTTGACCAGGTGGGCGATGCCGAAGTCGATGACGAGGGGATCGCCGTCGACCAGCATCACGTTGGAGGGCTTGAAGTCGCGGTGGATCACGTCGGCCGCGTGGATGGCCACGAGGGCCTCACACAGGCCGCGGATCAGCCGCACCATCTCGCGGTCGGACAGCGGGCCCTCGGCGAGCACCTTGTCCTCAAGGGTGCGCCCGGGGGCGAACCTCGTCGCGACATAGGGCATGTCGCCCGCCATCTGGGCGCCCATGACCTCGGCCACGTGCTGTGACCGGACCCGGCGCATGGTCTCCACCTCGCGCTCAAGCCGGTCGCGGGCCTTGAGGTCGGCGGCGACGTGCGGGTGGAGCACCTTGACGGCGACCTCGCGGCCCTCCTCGTCGCGGCCCAGGTGGACAACCCCCATGCCCCCCTCGCCGATCTTGCGGATCAGTGTGTAGGGGCCCAGCCGATCGGGCACCTCCACGCCACTTGCGCTCATCGGATCACCCCGCCTCGTCCGCCGTCCCGGGAGCCACGCTCCCGGCACCCCCCTCGCGTGCTCATCCCGCCGCCTTCCATCTGAGGTCTTCCAGTCTGTCGATGACGAAGCCGACGTCGATCGGCGTCCAGCCGATCGAGAACGCGCCGTCCCCCACGACACCGGCCGCCACGACCAGAATCAGTCCGGCCAGGGCCGCCAACGCGCAAGCAGCCGTCACAGCCACCGTACGCGCGGGAAGCAGGGACGCGAGCGTTCTCTTCATCTGACGGCTCGGCCCCTCCACCCCCGGTCCGGCGCACAAGGTCCAGAGCGCGACCGCCGCACCCCAGTTGAGCGTCGTCGCGACGGGCATGGAGTTGACCAGCACCGCGAGCAGCAACGTCACCGGCAGCCCGAGCACCAGTGCGTATGGCACGAGCGCCGCCGTGATGCCGGCCGACCTCGCCAGCACCCCCGGCCGGCCGAGCACCCTGATCACATCTCCCGCCGCCTCCCCCACCGGCCGGCGCGCGTTGAGCGTCGGCTGGTCGAGGTCGGCCGCGCGCAGCAGCACCGAGACGGGAATCGCCAGCGCGGCCACCAGCACGGGGGCCACGACCGCGAGCCCCACCATGATCACGGCCAGCATCACCGTGGCCACGCCGTACGCCCTCGACCTGCGCAGGGATACCCCCTGCCGGCGGGCGTCCGCCTCGGGCGGGGTGAAGCGCCGGCCCGCCGCATAGGGCGCCGCGGTGCCGGAAGGCCCCTGCTGCGGGGGGTACGGCGGAGCGTGGGAGGCCGTCTGAGCGGAGGGGGCCTGGTGCCCGGCCGGCCGCTGTCCGCCCTGTGCGGGCCGCACAGGGGCGTGCGGCGGGGTGCTGTGTCGTGCCGCGGGGTCGGGCGGGCGGGCGGAGCGGAAGTACTCGGGCGGCAGCTCTTGCGAGCGCACCCGCGTGGTGGGCACGTCGCCCTCGGCGGGCGGGACGCGCAGTGTGGGCACGTCCGAGTCGCTCCGGGCATCGCGGGCCTCGGGCTGCCGCGAGGGCTCCCACGTGCCGGAGGCGACCTGGCGCAGCTCGTCCGTCGTCACCCTGCGGGTCGGTAGCTGGTCGTCGTCCTGCGGGGCGTCCGCCGGGAGGTCGCCGAGCAGGGACACATATTGCCGGTCGCCGGTGGCGGGGTTGTCGCGAGAACCGGTCTTGCCCGCGGCGTCCGGCGGGGCGGGCACGGCGGGACCGCCCACACCCGAGGGGATGGCGCCGGAGGGGATCGCTTTCGAGGCGCCGGGAGGGGTGGACGCCGGGCGGCCGGGCGGCGGCCTGCGCTGCCCGGTCCGCGGGCCCACGACCCGGGGCGTCGGGATGTCCCCCGAGTCCTTCGGCGGCACGCTGTCGAACTCCGGCACCGTGATGATCTCGTCCGGCACACGCACGGCGCCGGGCCTCGGCGGCGTCGGACGCGGCATCAGGCGGGCGATGTGGGCGGCGAGATCGGTGGCCTTGGGGCGCTTCTTGGGGTCGCGCTGGAGCGCGGCCCGCAGCAGGGGCTGGAGCACCGGCGGGGCCGCGTCTACGTTGGCCCGGCCCGCCGTGATGTTGTAGAAGATCATCTCCAGCGTGCCCTTGCCGAAGGGCGGCTGCCCGGTCGCGGCGTAGAGCAGCGTGCCCGCCCATGCGTGCACGTCGACCTCGGGACCGGCCTCGTGGCCCTCGATGATCTCGGGCGCGAGGTAGCCGGGCGTGCCGATGAACATGCCGGTCTGCGTCAGCCTGGTGGCGTCGACCGCCTGGGCGATGCCGAAGTCGATGAGGACGGGCTTGCCGTCGAGGATGAGCACGTTGCCGGGCTTGAGGTCGCGGTGGATGACGCTTTCCTCGTGCACGGCGGCGAGGGCGGCTGCCACGCCGTAGGCGACCTGGAGCAGCACCTGCAGGTCGAGCGCGCCGTCGCGCTTGACGACGTCGTCGAGCGGGTCGCCCGCCACATAGCGGGTGACGATGTACGGCCGCAGGCCGGTCACATCGGCGTCGAGCACCTCGGCGATGTGCTCACTGCGCACCAGCCTGAGCGTCTCCACCTCACGGGAGAGCCTCCGCCGGGCGAGGTCGTCGCCGGCGACCTCCGGGCGCAGGACCTTGACCGCCACCTGGCGGCCCTGTGGATCGACGGCGAGGTGGACGACACCCATGCCGCCTTCCCCAAGTCGCCTGAGCAGTTTGTAAGGCCCCAGTCGATCGTCCTGCTGATTCATGGCATGCAGCACCATACCGGCTGAAACACCGCCACCTTGAACGCCGCCACTTTTAACTCTGTTGCCGCTAAGGCTGCCCGAGAGACGACCCAATTGCCCACATGAGCACCTTTCACCCTGGTTCGCGAGTTCGGATCGCGAGACCACCCGGCGGATCCGGCGGAGCGTTCCGGCCCCTCTCCGAAGCCCACCGGTGTGCAGCGGTCGGAAAACAGGGCATCGCCCAGTCTCCAACCACATAACGTTCGGCCGGATACCAACGGTTTCCCAATCGGGGAACTACTTCAACCCCTGTCGTGCGCTCAAACTGTCAGAGCGAGCACTTCCGCCTGCTTCAACCCGGCGAGCACAGCACCGGACACCGCGAGTTTGGAGCGGCGCACCCCGCTTCCGATGACGACACACGGATGCTCCGCCACCGCGGCATCCACCAGAAGCGGCCATTCACCCGGAAGCCCGAGTGGGGTGATGCCACCGTATTCCATGCCCGTCATCTCCACTGCGGAATCCATCGGGGCGAAAGAGGTCTTTCGGGCATCAAGGTGACGGCGCACCACTCCGTTGATGTCGGCGCGCCGATCGGCCGGCACCATGCAGGCGGCGTGACGGGTCTCACCCCCGCGCTTGGCGGCGACGACCACGCAGTTGGCGGACTCGGTCATGGTGACGCCGTAGCGCTCGCAGAACGCCGCGGTGTCCGCCAGGGCCGGGTCGATCTCCGCCACCCACGCCTCGACTCCCGACTCGCGTACGGCACGAGCCACGGGGTCGGCCAGCAGATCGGGCCGGTCGAGTGCGGGAACCCACTCAAGCGTGCCGAGGATCACAAGAACTCACCTTTCACACCACATCAGGCCCCCGGTCTTCTCCTGCCGTCCCTCTGACGCGGCGGGTAGGTGAGGCTTACCGTCCACCATAGGGAATCGTCCGACCTTACGCGGGCACGGCTTCCGCACCGGCCCGCCGGAGCAGTGCCGAGACGCCGCCGGCCCCGCCCCGGGGCTCCTCGGCGGCCCGGTAGGGCCCCGTGAAGCCCCGGCGGGACGCCGCCCGGGCTTCCGCCGTACCGGCTTATCCGGGCCGGGCCAGGGCGCGCGTGTGCAGCTCGGTGACGACCTTGCGGGCCGACTCCATGGCACCGGCCTGCCAGGCGACCAGGCTGGTCAGCCAGTCGCCCGCGAAGTAGACCCGCCCGGCCGGTCGCTGCAACAGGGTGAACCCGCCGTCGTGGGACGGCCAGGCCACCCAGGCCCCCTCGATGTGCGGCTGCCTGCGCCATTCGATCGACATGCTCGACAGCAGGCCGGTGCGGTAGAGCTCACCGTGGATCTTCTTTCCCTGGGTGAGCGCGCGTGCCCGCCGCTGGTCGTGGGTCAGCCGGGCGTAGCCGTCGGCGTGCCTGCCGACCGCGTAGTAGCCGACGACGAGGCCGCGCTGCGAGTGGTAGCCGTGCGAGGGATACCAGATGTGGGTGATGTCGAGATCGGTCTCGGAGGATCCGCCGTAGATGTTCTCGTCCAGCTCCCACCACCGGCGGCCGTATTCCAGCCCCATCTTGCCCGCGGAGACCGGCACGGGTGTGCGCAGCGCGTCGGTGACCGGGGTGCCGAGGTTGTGCGGGATCTTGGCGAGGACGTGCGGCGGGAGCGTCGCGATGCAGTAGTCCCCCGTGACCGCGCCACCGTCGTAGGCCACCTCGACGCCGCCTGGGCGGTCGGTGATCCGGGTGACGCGGGTGCCGAGCTTGATCCGGTGCTCGCCGACTGCCTTGACGAGGGCGGTGACGATCGTGTCCATGCCGCCGACCGGCTGGAACATCGGGGCCGCCTGGTCGAAGCCGAAGTCCATGGTGAGCGCCCTGCCGGTGCCCGCCGACAACACCTCGGCCAGCGTGCCGGGGCCGGGCAGCGGGGTGCCCGGCAGGATGCCCGGCCAGGCGCCGAAGCCGCGCCGGGGGCTGCCCTCGTAGGTGTGTTTCCCGCCGATGTCGCCGAAGCCGCTCAGGAATTCGAGCAGCCGCTCACGGTCCTGCTCGGTGAGGCGTTTGTCCAGGGCGCCGGCGTCGGTGGCCTTGGCCAGGAGTTCGGCGATGTAGCCGTACATGTCGGCGCGGGCGGTGCGGGCGCGCACGGGTGCCCGCATGCCGCCGGTGTAGACATAGGCGGAGGAGTTGGAGTTGACGAAGACCTCGACCGGCACGCCGAGCTCGCGGCAGTAGTCCATCGTGACCATCCACGGCGCGATCCGCGCCGGTCCGGCGTTGAAGTAGACGTCCTCGCCGAACTTCGCGGTCTGCGTCTCACCGCCGATCTCCGGCAGCGTGTCGCCGCCGCGCAGCGTCAGGTTGCGCCCGCCCACGCGGTCGCGCGCCTCCAGCACCACGCAGTCGTAGCCCGCCTTGCCCAGCTCGTAGGCGCAGGTCAGCCCGGCGACCCCGGCGCCGAGCACGACGACCCTGGCCGCCGCCCGGCCGCGCAGGGCGAAGTCGCCCGGCGCGGGCGCGTCGAAGGCGGGCGTGTCATGGGAGCCGGGGGCGAGTCCGAGCGCGCTCATGGCGGCGAACATCGCGCCCGCGCCGCCCGCGGCCCCCACGCCGACCAGCAGGGCGCGCCGTGACAGGCCGCGCTCAGTCATGGTCCGAGCCGTCATGGTCCAAGCCGTGCGCCGTGCCCCAGGTCTCCACCTTCCGCGCCTCGTCGTCGCTCATGTAGCCGACCTCCAGCGCCATGTAGTCCTCGACGCGTTTGCGCCAGCGCGCCGGGATCTCGGCGATCGCGGGGCGGTAGCAGCGCTCCAGCCAGGCGACCGACATCGGGGTGGCGCCGAGGTGTTCGGCCGCCTTGGCGAACGGGGTGTTCTGGATGCCGGGCACCCAGGCACAGCCGTACTCGATCATCTCCTGGCCGCCGTATGGCGGAGGGTCCTGCCACTTGCGGGCGACCGGGCGCTTTGCGGTGATCGTGGTGTTGAGGGGCCGTCGTTCGACGGCGGCCTGGATCAGCTCCTTGTAGAGGCATTTGCCGCAGGTGCCGCACGGGCCGCCCTTGTCGCCGCGCAGGCACCAGCGCACCTGCGGCGACAGCCGGGATTCGAGGGCGATGCGCATCGTGACGGCCTCGCTGACGCCGCCCACGGGCAACACGATCGGCAGACCGGCGGTCGCGAACAGGCGGCCCCACATGCCGTCGGGCGCCCACATCGGGTTGTCCGGCGTATAGCGCAGGAGGTAGCGGTCGCCGCCCAACCAGCGTGAGCCCAGCTCATATCCAACGGCGAGGCCGCCGAGGTTCATGTCGTCGGCGAGCAGCAGGGCCCCGGCCGCGACGGCATGGTGCTCGGGGTAGCCGGGCCGCGGCTCGGCGAGGGTGAACTCCAGATCGGACCGCACGATGGTGAGGTCGCGGCCGGTCTCGGCGGCCAGCGCGGCGAGCACGTCGGCCCGGTAGTGCGTCCACCGGTTCGGCACCCGGGGATGCGGCTCGCGTTGGAAGTGGATGAAGGGTGCGTCGTCCAGCATCTCGGCGACGGCCACCGAGTCGGCACCGCCGCTGTAGGAGAGGGCGAGCCGCTCCCCGTCGGCCGGCCGGGGCAGGCCGGAGGCCGGGCCGGCCTCCACCCCCCAGCCGCTCCACAGGGCCAGCGCGAGCTCGGGCGAGATGGGCCGGTCGAAACGCACGCGTCTGCGCGTCCAGGGCGCGACGATCGACCAGGCCGCCACGGCCAGCAGGTCCGGATGGGGCTCGGCGACGGTGCGGGGCAGGACCACCCGGCACGAGTTGGTGGCCATGGTGACCGGCTGTCCGTCGGTGACTGTGCCGGTGATGGCGTCCTCGGGGTCGAGGCGGAAGACGAGGTTCCACGTGAAACCGTCCCGCGTCCAGCTCACACGCATCGCGCGGACCCCTCGCCGCCGAGCTCAGGTGCGCCGTCGTCGCCGCGAGCGTCGCCGCCCTCGGCGAGCGCGTCGACCGCCTGCCAGAGCAGCACCTCGTTCTGCAGGACGCGGTCGAGGGCCACGGCGGTCTCCTTCGCCAGGCGGTCCACCTCGGCGACCCGCCCGGCCAGCTCCGGGCTCGGCACCGCCGCGGCGAGCTGTGCCCGGAGCCGCTCCACGTCGCGGCGGAGCGCGGCGACCTCACGGCTGACGACCTGGATCTCCCACAGGGAGTCCTTGATGTCGTCGCGATGGTCGGCCTTGGTGACATAGCGGGCGTCCAAGCGTGCGACCACGGCGCGCCTGAACCGTGGCGGCACCAGCCCGAGGAGAAGGGACCGGAGCATGAGACGTCACCCTAGCGGCAAATCCCGACGTCCCCGGCGACTCCCGATTACTCCCAGGAAACCAGCTCTTATCGGAGTTCGCCCCCTCGAGGTGAGGGACAACGAGTACACAACGATCAGGACACGAAGAACAACACCGAACCCTCGACCTCGACCCCCACGCGGTCGCCCGTCCGGTGGCCCGCGTCGCCCCGGGTGCGGGCCCGGATCACGACCCCCTCGCCGTCGCGCTCACCGTCGAGCACGACGGTGAGCGCGGCGTCGTGGCCGAAGAACTCCACACGCTCCACCCGGCCGACCGTCCCGCCGCCGGGCACGGTGAGCACGAACTGCTCGGGGCGTACGGCGACGCGCCCCTGCCCCTCGCTCCCGCCTGCGGCGTACGGCAGGGCGCCGAGCACACAGGAGGCCACCCCACCCGCGGCCGAGGCCGGCAGGATCACCGCCTCCCCCACGAAGGTGGCGACCCCGAGGTCGCGCGGAGCCGCGTAGACCGACGCCGGCTCGTCCTTCTGCACGATGCGCCCCTCCCGCATGACCGCGACGGTGTCGGCCATCGACATGGCCTCCTCCTGGTCGTGCGTGACCAGCACCGCGGTCGCGCCGGCCCGCTTCAGGGCGTCGCGCACGTCGTCGCGCACACTGACCCGCAGGGACCGGTCCAGCGCGTTGAAGGGCTCGTCGAGCAGCACCACGCCGGGGCCCGGCGCGAGCGCGCGGGCGAGCGCCACCCGCTGCTGCTGGCCGCCGGACAGCTCGTGCGGCATACGGTCGCCGAAACCGGAAAGGCCCACTAGGTCCAGGCACTCGCGGGCGCGTTCGGCCGACGCCGCCCCGCGCGGCAACCCGAACCCCACGTTGCGCCTCACCGTCAGGTGCGGGAACAGCGCGGCCTCCTGCGGCACGATCCCGATCCTGCGCCGCTCCGGCGGCAACGATGTGATGTCGGCGCCCCCGACGGCGACCGACCCCGCGTCCGCGCTCTCGAACCCCGCCACGATGCGCAGCAGCGTCGTCTTCCCGCAACCGGAAGGCCCGAGCACCGCTGCCAGCTCACCGTCGTCGACCACCAGCGACACGTCGTCGAGCACCCGCGTGCCGCCGAACGCCTTTGACACCCCGTCGACTTCCAGTCTCATGTGTCCTCTTTCGTGGAACGGCGGCCCAGCACGAACCCCGGCACCGCGGCCACCAGCATCAGGACCGCGGCATAGGGCGCGGCCGCGCCGTACGCTCCCGACCCCGTCTCGGTCCAGAGCCGCGTGGCGAGGGTGTCCATGCCGGTGGGCCGCAGCAGCAGCGTCGCCGGCAACTCCTTCATCGCGGTGAGGAAGACGAGCGCCGCGCCGGCCGTCACCCCCGGCAGCGCGAGCGGCAGCGTGACCTGCCGCATCACCGCGAAAGGCCCCCGCCCGAGGGATCGCGCGACCTCCTCCAGCACCGGCGGCGACTGAAGCACCGACGCCCGCACCGCCCCCACCGCCGCTGGCAGGAAGAGTACGGCATAAGCCAGCACGAGCATGGGCCACCGCTGATAGAGCGGATATGCGTAGCGCACGGCGAAGAAGACCAGCGACAGAGCGACCACGATGCCGGGCAGGGCGTGCCCCACATAGCTCGCCTGCTCAAGCACCGAGGCCGTCCTGCTCCGGTAACGCGCCGCGATGACGCCGACCGGCACGGCGAGCGCCGTGCTCACCAGGGCGCCCGCCGCCGCCATGCCGACGGTCGCGCCGAAGGCAGCGAGCAGCCGGTCGGGGCGCACCCCGGAGGAGGCGCCTTCCAGCAGCCAGTAGCAGATCCCGGCGAACGGGAATCCGACCGCCGCCGCGGCGACCGCGCCGGACCACACGAGGGCGGCGGCCTTGCCCGCCGGGCGCAGCGCGACCACGCGCCGCCGCCGGGGCGGGGCGCCGCGGGTGGCGTAGGCCGCGCGGCCGCGTGACCGCGACTCGGCGACGACGATCACGAACGTGACGACCACGAGGAGCAGGCCGAGCACGGCTGCCGGGGTGCGGTCGAAGCTGGCGCGGTAGGAGGTGTAGATCTGCGTGGTGAAGACGTCGAACCGCATGATGGACACCGCGCCGAACTCCCCCAGCGCATACATCGCGACCAGCAGCGCGCCGGCGGCGGCCGACGGCCGCAGTTGCCGCAGCACGACAGACATACGGCCGCGCCCCAGGGACAGCGCGACCTCCTCCATCGCCGGGTCGATCCTGGCCAGCGCCGCCGCGACCGGGAGATAGACATACGGATAGCTCACCAAGGTGAGCACCAGCACCGATCCCGTGAATCCGGTCAGGCCGGGGAAGGCGGCGATCCAGATGTAGGCGGCGACGTAGGAGGGCACCGCCAGCGGCAGCGCGGCGAGCACGCCGAAAACGCGGCGGCCCGGCAGGTCGGTGCGCACGACGAGCCAGGCGAGGGAGACACCGACGAAGATGCTCAGCAACGTGACGGCGGCGGCCAGCCCCAGGCTCGCCACCGTGAGCTCCCACGTGCGGGCCCGCCAGATCGTCTCCACCACCGTCTCGATTCCGCCGCCCGACGCCCGCACGACGAGGTAGGCGACCGGCAGCAGGGAGATCAGGGCGGTGAGAACGGCGGGCACGAGCAGGACACGCGGAACCCGCCGGAGCGGGCGGCCCAGGCGGGTTCCACGTGCGGAACTTGATGTGACCGTGCGGGCCATTTAGACGAGCCCGACCTCTTTCAGCAGGGTGAGGGTCTGGTCGAGTGAGTCGAGCTTGCCCAGGTCGAGGTCCGGGCCCTTGATCGAGTCGAGCGCGGGAAGTCCGGCGGCGGTCGGAACGCCCTCGATCAGCGGATATTCCTTGGTGTCGTCGGAGAAGTACTTCTGCGCCTCGGCGGCGAGCAGGAAGTCGGTCGCCTTCTGCGCGACCTCGGCACGCTTGGACGCCTTGAGCACCGCCACGCCCGCGACGTTGACGAGCGAGCCCGGGTCGCCGGCCTGCGGGAACGCCAGCTTGGACGGCACGGCGGCCTCGCCCTTCTCGGCGACCTTCTCAAACCAGTAGTAGTGGTTGATGAGGCCGGCCGAGATCTTGCCCTCGTCGAGGGCGTTGAGGATGTCGCCGTTCTTGGCGAAGGTCTGGGTGTCGTTGGCCTTCATGTCGGTGAGCCACTTGCGGGCCTTGTCCTCGCCGGAGACCTCACGCAGCGCGGTCACGAACGACTGGAACGAGGCATTGGTGGGGGCCCAGCCGACCTTGCCCTTGTATTTCGGGTCGGTCAGGTCGAAGACGCTCTTCGGGGCGTCCTTCACCTGGCGCGGGTCGTAGGCGATCACGCGGGCACGCCCGGAGACACCCACCCAGGTGCCGTCGGCGCCGCGGTATTTCTCCGGAACACGATCGAGCAGCGGCTGGGGCAGCGGAGCCAGCAGCCCGGCCTTGGACAGCGCGCCGAGGGCGCCCGCGTCCTGGGAGAAGTAGAGGTCGGCGCGGGTGCGGTCGCCCTCTTCGAGGATCTGGGCGGCGAGTTCGGCGCTGTCGCCGTAGCGCACCTGGACGTCCACCCCGGTGGCGGCCTTGAGCTTGTCGATCAGGGGGGCGATCAGGTTCTCGTTCCGCCCGGAGTAGATGACCAGCGAGTTCTCCCCGAAGCTCTCCGGCGTCGCGGAGGTTCCCGGCGCGGGGGTGGTCTGCGCCTCCTGCGTGGCCTGGCCACCGCACGCCGCGGCGGTCAGGGCGAGCGGGAGCAGGGCGGCTGCGATCAGCCTTCGCATGGACATGTGGTTCCTCACTAGTGGATTGCACGCGGAGCAGGACGTCCAGCCCCCAAGGACGCGGCTGCGGGGTGGGTGTGATGAGGGGACCGGGTCTGAGAGGCGCCGCTGCGCTTCATGGCCACGGTGACCGGTCGGGCGTCGGCCGCGGCGAGGTCACCGTGCCGACGAGACGGGCCTCGTCACGCGGCTTTGCGGGCACAGCGCGGCGCGGCCCAAACGGGCTGCTGACGGTGACTAAAGATAGCCTAACCTAACCAGGCCCTGACTCCCAGCCCCCACTGTGAAGGACCACACGACGTGGTGAGGATATGTCACCCCTGCCCGCCCCCGACCACAAGACCCCCTAGTCGGCGGTGCCGCACCAGGGGGTCTCGCAGAGGCCGCAGCCGCTAGCGCAGCGTGCCGTTCGTCATGCCCGCGGGCTCCTCGGGCACGGCGATCAACCCGAGCTCGGCCGGTGAGGCCATCAACGGGTGGTTGGGCACGACCCGCACGCTGTAACCGAAGGCGCCCGTGCGGTCGAGCGGCACCGTGCCGGTGAAGCACGCCTTCCCGTCGTCCCCCACCTCCGCGGCGCTCATCGTGGCGTATTGCGGAGCCGTGAGCTCGTCGTGGAGCCCGACCCGGCCGTAGGCCGCCTGCACGAGCACGTCGCCTGGCTCAAGCTCGCCGAGCGCGATCGTGGCCCGCAGATCGAGGGCGGTGCCAACCTCGGGCGTGTCGCCCACGCCGGAGGTCTCGACGTGCTCGACCCTGACGCCCGGCCAGGCCCGGGTCACCCGGAGCTTCCAGGCGGCGAAGCCCCGCGCCTGCTCGAACCCGCGCGCCGACAGGGCCCGCGCCGACAGCGCCGCCGGGTTGTAGAGATCGACGACGTAGTCGCGCAGCATGCGCCCGGCCAGCACCTTCGGCCCGAGCGAGGTGAGCGTGTGCTTGACCATCTCCAGCCAGCGGCGGGGCAGGCCGTCGGCGGCACGGTCGTAGAAGCGGTCGGCCACCTCGATCTGGATGAGGTCGTAGAGCGCCTGCGACTCCAGCTCGTCGCGCCGGTCGGGATCGTCGACGCCGTCGGCGGTGGGCACGGCCCAGCCGTTGGTGCCGTCATACCACTCGTCCCACCAGCCGTCCTTGATCGACAGGTTGAGCCCGCCGTTCAGCGCGGCCTTCATGCCGGAGGTGCCGCACGCCTCCAGAGGGCGCAGCGGGTTGTTCATCCACACGTCGCACCCCTGGACCAGGAGCTGGCCGAGGGTCATGTCGTAATCGGGCAGGAAGACGATGCGGTGCCGCACGTCCTCCATGTCGGCGAACTTCACGATCTGCTGGATGAGCTTCTTGCCGCCCTCGTCGGCCGGGTGGGCCTTGCCCGCGATCACGATCTGCACCGGGCGCTCGGGATCGAGCAGCAGCCGGCGCAGGCGCTCGGGGTCGTTCAGCATGAGCGTGAGCCGCTTGTAGGACGGCACACGCCGGGCGAACCCGATCGTCAGCACGTCGGGGTCGAGCGCCTCGTCCACCCAGCCGAGCTCGGCCGCCGAGACGCCGCGGTCGCGCCACGACTTGCGCAGCCTGCGGCGGGCCGCCTCGACCAGGCGGCGGCGCAGCCGCCCCCTGATCGCCCAGATGTCGGCGTCGGAGATGCCTCGGATGCCCTCCCAGCCCCGGGAGCGGTCCACCAGCTCGGGCAGCTCGCGCCCGGCGAGCTCCATGAACTCGCGGCCCACCCACGTCGGGGCGTGCACGCCGTTGGTGATCGACCCGATCGGCACCTCGCCGAGGTCGAAGCCCGGCCACAGGCCCTGGAACATCTCCCTGCTGACCTGGCCGTGCAGCTCCGACACGCCGTTGACCCGCTGGGCCAGCCGCATGCCCATGACGGCCATGTTGAAGACGGCCTTCTCCCCCTCGAGCGCGTCCGGCTCGGCGCCGAGCGCGAGGATGCGGTCGACCGGGACGGTCGGCCAGGCGTTGCCGCCGCCGAACTGCCGCTCGATCATGTCCGCGGGGAAACGGTCGATGCCGGCCGGGACCGGGGTGTGCGTGGTGAACACCGTGCCGGCGCGCACCGCCTCCAGGGCCTCGTCGAAGGACAGCCGGGCCTCGGTGAGCTCGCGGATGCGCTCCAGCCCGAGGAAGCCGGCGTGGCCCTCGTTGGTGTGGAACACCTCGGGCTCGGCGTGCCCGGTGACGCGGCAGTAGGCGCGGATCGCACGGACCCCGCCCACGCCGAGCAGCAACTCCTGCATCAGCCGGTGATCGCCGCCGCCGCCGTAGAGCCTGTCGGTGACGTCCCTGGCGAGGGTGTCGTTGTCGGCGACGTCGGAGTCGAGGAGCAGCAGCGGGACACGGCCGACCTGGAGCACCCAGACCTGGGCGTGGAGGGTGCGCCCCTCGGGGAGCGAGATGTGCACCCTCGCCGGGGTGCCGTCGTCCTCCTTGAGGAGGGTGAGCGGCAGCCCGCCGGGGTCGAGGCTCGGGTAGTGCTCAAGCTGCCACCCCTCGGGGGACAACGACTGGGTGAAGTAGCCGTGGCGGTAAAGCAGGCCGACCGCCAGGATGGGCACGCCGAGGTCGCTGGCGGTCTTGAGGTGATCGCCGGCGAGGATGCCGAGGCCGCCGGAATATTGCGGCAGTGCCGCGGCTATGCCGTATTCCGGGGAGAAATAGGCGATGGCGGCGGGGGCGTCGGCCTGGGTTTGATACCACCTCGGGCCGGTCATGTATTCGCGCAGGTCGTCGGCGGCGTCGGCGAGACGGCGCAGGAAACGCCGGTCGCCGGCCAGCTCGGTCAGGCGCCCGGCCTCGACGGCGCCGAGCAGCGCCACCGGATCGTGGCCCACCCGCTCCCAGACGACCGGGTCGACCTCGGCGAAGAGGTCCGTCGTCTCGGGGTGCCATGACCAGCGAAGGTTGTGGACGAGTTCGCCGAGTGCGGCGAGCTGCGGGGGGAGAACGGTTCGGACGGTGAACCTGCGGATTGCTCTCACGGTGTCAGACCCTATTTTCTCAGCGCCACGTAGCGCGACCGAAACACTCCTGTCGGTATGCCGGCTCAGTCAGCCCGGCATACGAGTGCGTATTTCTTCATCGACTTCAGGAATCTTGACCTTAGACGCCCCATCCCGATCAGGTGCGGGATCGGAGCGGGCGACTCACGGGACAGTTGAAAAAGCCCAAACTCCTTCCCTAACCATCGTCAACATCGTTCAAACACCGCACGGCAAGATTTCCCCTCCCGGAGATGTGGCGGACACCGAGCGCCCCCACGATCGTGTACAAGACAAGCGTGTACGGCGCGGGCCCGCTGCGGCAACTCCCCGAGCATGTTTCCCGTCACCAGCACGATAACCGCGGGCATGCGCCCGGCGAACCCCAGAGTTGGCAGGAAAGGGGTCTACACCTCTTTCCAGAGGGGTGCATGAAGAGCGACTATGGGGGCACCTCCTTTTTATGTATCAAGCCCATCAAACCTCGCCGCACCGAGGGTCCGGTGGCCGTCGGCGCGGAATGACAGCCTTCTATATCGAGCCGTGGGCCGCTGGCCGCCCGCCGCCGCACGACGCACTGCCCGGCTGAGGCCGTACCGGCATCACCCGGTCGCGAACGGGGTGCCGGCGACTAGGGCGGAGATGCCCGGTGAGCCGCCTGCCCACCTGCGGGGATCTCACCGTGCGGGCCCTCCGCGGACGCGCCATGATGTGGTCCACGGGTGTCCTGTTCCGTGGTGGACCTGCGGCCCGCGGGACGTCGCCGGCGGCCTGCGGGATGAGCGAGCCCAGGTCGGGGAAGGCTCATCTCGATGACCTTGCCTGACACCCGCGAGCAGCACCCGGCGACCTGCCTGACCTGCACGACTGAAAACGATTGATTGACACCCGTTCGCTATTGCCCAAGAAGACGAGAGCCACTCACTAATCAGCCCAAGACCCCGGTCTTGGTTCACCTTCCCGGCGGCACCGGGTGTGCCGTCGCTACCTTGAAATGCGATGATCGGAAGAATCCCCATTCAGGACATTCACCCCATCGTGGACTGCGGGGCACGCCCCGCCAAGGCCGCAGCCGGTGAGACCTTTGAGATCAGTGCCACGGTCTTCCGGGAGGGGCACGACGCCGTCGCGGCGGGAGTCGTGCTGACCGATCCGGACGGCGCGCGCAGCTCCCTGCTCCGCATGCGCGAGCTCGCCCCCGGCACCGATCGATGGGGTGTCTCGGTCACGCTGCCCACCGAGGGTGAGTGGCAGTTCCGGGTGGAGGCGTGGGGCGACCCGCTCGCCACCTGGCTGCACGACGCCGGCATCAAGATCCCGCGCGGCATCGACGCCGACCTCATGTGCGAGGAGGGCGCCCGGCTGTTCGAGCGGGCGGCCAAGGCCGTGCGCCCGGCCGAGTGCCGTCCTGAGGGCCGCTTCACCGCGCCCGTCGCCACCCCGGGCCCACCGGACGAACCCGCGGGTGACGACGCCGAGAGCGACATCCCCCCGATGTCCGCGGGCGGGGGCACGTGCGGCCACCGGGCCGCCCTCCAGGCCGTCGCCGCCAAGCTGCGCGACGACAACCTCGACCCGAGGGCCCGGCTGTCGATCGCCCAGCTCCCCGAGACGGCCGCGCTGCTCACGGCCCATCCGCTGCGCGACCTGGTGACGAGGTCGGGGCGGAACCAGGTGGTGGTGTCGCGGCGGAGGGCGCTGTTCGGGTCGTGGTACGAGTTCTTCCCGCGCTCCGAGGGGGTCGCACTGGAAGACGACTTCCCCAAGTCCGGAAATTTCGTGACAGCGGCGCGGCGGCTGCCCGCGATCGCCGCAATGGGCTTCGACGTCGTCTACCTGCCCCCCATCCACCCCATCGGGCACTCCCACCGCAAGGGCCGGAACAACACTCTGCACGCCGAGCCCGACGACCCCGGGTCGCCCTGGGCGATCGGATCGGAATTCGGCGGGCACGACGCGATCCATCCAGACCTCGGCACGGATGAGGACTTCAAGGCGTTCGTCGCCCGCGCCCGTGAGCTCGGCATGGAGGTCGCCCTCGACCTCGCGCTCCAGTGCTCCCCCGACCACCCCTGGGTGAAGGAGCACCCGGAGTGGTTCACCATCCGGGCGGACGGCAGCATCGCCTACGCGGAGAACCCGCCGAAGAAATATCAGGACATCTACCCCGTCAACTTCGACAAGGACTTCGACGGCGTCTTCGCCGAGGTCAAGCGGGTGATCCGGCACTGGATGGATCTCGGTGTGCGCATCTTCCGGGTGGACAACCCCCACACCAAACCGGTGTCCTTCTGGGAGAAGATGCTCGGCGAGATCCACGAGACCGACCCCGACGTCCTGTTCCTGTCGGAGGCGTTCACCCGGCAGGCCATGATGCGCACCCTGGCGAAGGTCGGGTTCGATCAGTCATACACCTATTTCACCTGGAAGAACGGCAAAGCCGAACTCGAGGACTATCTCTGGGAACTCTCCCACGAGACATCGCATTATCTGCGGCCCAACCTCTTCGTCAACACGCCCGACATCCTTCACGAATACCTTCAGCACGGCGGTCGACCGGCGTTTGAGATTCGTGCAATTTTGGCGGCATTGATGTCGCCTACGTGGGGTGTCTACTCTGGCTATGAATTGCTGGAGAATGTCCCGGTTCGTCCGGGGAGTGAAGAATACCTAGATAGCGAGAAATATCAGTATAGGCCTCGCGATTGGGTTGCCGCCGAGCGCGAAGGGCGCAGCATCGCCCCTCTCATCACTCAGCTGAATTTGTTCAGAAGAGCCCACCCAGCGCTCCAGGAATTGCGTAATCTACGGTTCCACAGCGTTGACCAACCGGAGTTGATCTGCTTCTCCAAGCGGCTCCCCGGTGCCTACGACACGGCCACACAACGGCACGGGCTAGGCGATGTGGTGCTGGCGGTCGTCAATCTCGACCCACATAACACCCGTGAGGCCACGGTCAGTCTGGACCTCCCTGCGCTCGGTCTCGACTGGAACGCCGAGTTCGTCGTGGACGACGAACTGTCAGGTGAGTCATACCGCTGGCGGCAGTCCAACTACGTGCGCCTCGACCCTCACATCCACCCCGCCCACGTCTTTACCGTGCGTCGATAGAACCACTCGAATCAGGGGGGAGTCTGAAAGGTGAGCTCGATACCTCAGCCCGTTCCGAACACCTTCACACACGAGACACCGCGCGACCCTTACTGGTACAAGCGCGCAGTCTTCTACGAGGTGCTCATCAGAGGTTTCACCGACTCCAACGGAGACGGCACGGGCGACATCCGCGGGTTGATCGGCAGGCTCGATTATCTGCAATGGCTCGGCGTGGACTGCCTCTGGCTCCTCCCGCTCTATGAGTCCCCCCTGCGGGACGGCGGCTACGACATCTCCGATTTCACGAAGATCCTGCCGGACTTCGGGGACCTCGGGGACTTCGTCAAACTGGTCGACGAGGCGCACAAGCGCGGCATGCGGGTGATCGCCGACCTCGTCATGAACCACACGAGTGACCAGCATCCGTGGTTCCAGGCGTCCCGCAGCGACCCCGACGGCCCCTTCGGCGACTTCTACGTGTGGTCCGACACCGATGAGCTGTACAAGGACGCCCGCATCATCTTCGTCGACACCGAGACGTCCAACTGGACGCACGATCCCGTGCGCGGGCAGTACTACTGGCATCGTTTCTTCCACCACCAGCCCGACCTCAATTACGAGAACCCGGCGGTGCAGGAGGCGATGCTGGAGGTTCTGCGCTTCTGGCTCGACCTCGGCATCGACGGATTCCGTCTCGACGCCGTGCCATACCTCTTCGAGCAGGACGGCACCAACTGCGAGAACCTTCCCGCCACCCACGAATATCTGAAGCGGGTGCGCAAGGAGATCGACCGGCTCTATCCCGACCGTGTGCTGCTCGCCGAGGCCAACCAGTGGCCGGCCGACGTCGTCGAATACTTCGGCGACCCCGTGACCGGCGGCGACCAATGCCACATGGCCTTCCACTTCCCGCTCATGCCGCGCATCTTCATGGCGGTTCGCCGCGAATCCCGATATCCGATCTCGGAGATCATGGCGCAGACTCCGAAGCTCCCCGAGAACTGCCAGTGGGGCATCTTCCTTCGCAACCACGACGAGCTCACCCTCGAAATGGTGACCGACGAAGAGCGCGACTACATGTACGCCGAATACGCCAAGGATCCGCGCATGCGGGCCAACGTCGGCATCCGGCGGCGGCTCGCGCCGCTCCTGGAGAACGACCGCAACCAGATCGAGCTCTTCACCGCGTTGCTGCTCTCGCTTCCGGGCTCCCCGGTGCTCTATTACGGCGACGAGATCGGGATGGGCGACAACATCTGGCTCGGTGACCGCGACGGGGTGCGCACACCCATGCAGTGGACACCGGACCGCAACGCGGGGTTCTCCGACTGCGACCCCGGCCGGCTTTACCTGCCGGTGATCATGGATCCGATCTACGGTTACCAGGCGATCAACGTCGAGTCGCAGCAGAAGAACTCGGGCTCCCTGCTCCACTGGACCAAGCGCATGATCGAGATCCGCAAGCGCCACCCGGTGTTCGGCCTCGGCGACTACATCGAGCTCAACTCCTCGAACCCCAGCGTGCTCGCATATGTGCGGGAACTGGGCGACGATCGAGTGCTCTGTGTAAACAACCTCTCAAGATTCCCTCAGCCGGTGGAGCTTGACCTGCGAAGATTCGAAGGTGTCACCCCGGTGGAGACCATGGGCGGTGTTCCTTTCCCCCCAATCGGCGAACTTCCGTATCTTTTGACACTTCCGGGGCATGGTTTCTACTGGTTCACCTTGCCACCCGCCATCGAGGAGGCGTGAGAAGTGCTTGAAGAGCTCCTTGCCGGATGGATCCCGCGACAACGGTGGTTCGCCGGCAAGGGGCGTGCGATCGACGCTGTGCGTGTCGACTCCGACCTCGCCCTGATCTCCGGCGATCCCGCACTACACCATGTCATCGTCGAAGTACGGCAGGGCCTGTCGGCCGACCGTTACCAACTCCTGCTGGGCATCCGCAGCGAGCTGCCGCAGCGCCTGAACCACGCCCTGATCGGCCACTCCGACGACATCTCCTACTACGACGCCGCCCACGACGCGGACATCACCGGGCGCCTGCTCATCGCCATGGCCCACGGCGAGGACCTCGGCCGCTTGAGGTTCCGCCACATCGAAGGCATCCGGATCGAGGAGAACCTCCGCAGTCTCGTGCTCGGCGCCGAGCAGTCCAACACGTCCCTCGTCTACGGCGAGGACTACATCTGCAAGCTGTTCCGCCGCCTGATCCCCGGCGTCAACCCGGAGCTGGAGATCGTCACCGCTCTGGCGCGCCGGGGGGCGCCCCACATCGCCAAGCCGTACGGCTGGATCGAGACCGACCTCGACGGTAAGACCACCACGCTGGCCTTCCTCCAGGAATATCTGTCCACCGCCAACGACGGCTGGGCCCTGGCCCTGACCAGTGTGCGCGACCTCTACGCCTCCCTGCCCGAGATCACCGCGGGCGACGCGGGCGGCGACTTCGCCGCCGAGGCCGAGCGCCTCGGCACCGCGACGGCCCAGGTCCACGCCGAGCTGGCCGCCGCCTTCCCCGTCGACATCATCGAGCCGCCCGAGATCAAACGTATGACCGAGGGCTTCCGCGGCCGACTCGCCCGCGCCATCCAGGAGGTGCCCGAGCTCGCGGCCTACGCGGACCCCGCCGAACGCGCCTTCGACCGGCTCGCCGGCACCACCGGCGACATTCCCGTCCAGAGGGTGCACGGCGATTATCACTTGGGCCAGGTCATGCGTACGACGACCGACTGGGTCATCCTCGACTTCGAGGGCGAACCCGGTCAGCCCCTCGACGAGCGCCGCGCCCTCTCCTCACCACTCCGCGACGTCGCCGGCATGCTCCGCTCCTTCGACTACGCCGCCCGCCACCTGCTCGCCGGCCACCCCGAGGCCGAATACCTCGGCCCGCGCGCCGACCAGTGGGCGGGCCACAACCGCGCCGCCTTCCTCCGCGGCTACACCTCGGGCGGCGGCCGCCTGACCTCGAACGACGCGATCCTGCTGCGCGCCCTGGAGCTGAGCAAGGCCGTCTACGAGGTCGTCTACGAGGCCCGCAACCGCCCCACCTGGGTGGACATCCCCTTGGCCGCCTTCCGCGACTAGCGCCGGGGACCCGGCGAGAACGGCAGGAGCCGACCGCGACGGCTCCCCCGTTCCCGGCGTTCGTCGCCCGCCGGCGCCTGCCTGTCGTCGATGTTCGTCGCTCCCCCGCCCTAGGTGTTCGGCACGGCAGTCCGGACGGGGCCGACCGCCCGAAATGATGCCATTCACGCTCAGCACCCGACTTCGGCGTCGCGGGGAAGCGTCCTCGGGCGGTGTCGTGCGGATTCGCGCCGACATGGTGACTTCTCCACCTGCACCTTGTCGAAAAGATGGGTTGAGCGCCGGATCTCGGGCAGGGTTAGGACATGTCCGAGGAGCACCTGCTGAACCCTGAACTCGACAGACTCGCCGGGGGCGCACACCACGACCCCCATTCGATCCTCGGCGCCCATCCGGGGCCGCGCGGGGTGACGATCCGAGCCCTCCGTCCGCTCGCGGAGCGGGTGGAGGTCCTGGTGGACGGCACCGCCCACGTCATGGAGCATGTGGCCCACGGGGTGTTCGAGGTGACGTTGCCCGGTCTGGACAAGGCCCCGGCCTACTCCCTGCGGGTGAGTTACACCGGGCTTGAGCCGTACGAAGCGGGTGATCCCTACCGGCACTGGCCGACGCTGGGCGAGGTGGATCTGCACCTGATCGGGGAGGGGCGGCACGAGCGGCTGTGGGAGGTGCTCGGGGCGCGGGTGCTGCGGCATGAGGACGTGGAGGGTACGGCTTTCGCGGTGTGGGCGCCGAATGCCCGAGGCGTGAGGGTCGTGGGGGATTTCAACCGGTGGGACGGCACCGGATATCCGATGCGTTCGCTGGGGCGTTCGGGGGTCTGGGAGCTGTTCCTGCCCGGGATCAAAGAGGGGGAACGCTACAAGTTCGCCATCCTCGGGGTGGACGGCGTGTGGCGGGTCAAGGCCGATCCGATGGCCCGCCGTACGGAGATTCCCCCCGCGACCGCGTCCATTGTGGACGCCTCCCGCTATTCGTGGCAGGACGCGGAGTGGATGACTGAGCGGGCGGCGCGTGATCCACTGACCGAGCCCATGAGCGTCTACGAGGTGCACCTCGGGTCGTGGCGGCCGGGCCTGTCCTATCGCCGGTTGGCGGTGGAGCTCGTGGACTACGTGAAGGACCTGGGCTTCACCCATGTCGAGTTCCTCCCGGTGTCGGAGCATCCGTTCGGCGGCTCGTGGGGCTACCAGGTGACGTCGTATTACGCGCCCACCTCGCGGTTCGGCACACCCGACGACTTCCGGCATCTCGTAGACGCACTTCACCGGGCGGGCATCGGGGTGCTGCTCGACTGGGTGCCGGCGCACTTCCCGATGGACGACTGGGCGCTGGCGCGGTTCGACGGCACACCGCTCTATGAGCACGCCGACCCGTCAAAGGGTGAGCATCCGGATTGGGGCACCTATGTCTTCGACTTCGGCCGCCGGGAGGTGCGCAACTTCCTGGTCGTCAACGCGCTCTACTGGCTGCGGGAGTTCCACATCGACGGGCTGCGAGTGGACGCGGTCGCCTCGATGCTCTATCTGGACTATTCACGCCGAGATGGCGAATGGACCCCAAACATCTACGGCGGCAGAGAGAACCTCGAAGCGATCGAGTTCCTCAAGGAGCTGAACACCCTCTGCTATCGCGAGGAACCGGGCATCGTGACGATCGCCGAGGAGTCGACCGCCTGGCCGGGTGTGTCACGCCCCGTGCACCTGGGCGGCCTGGGGTTCGGCTTCAAGTGGAACATGGGCTGGATGCACGACACCCTCTCCTACCTCAAGCATGAGCCGGTTTTCCGGCAGTATCACCACCATCTGATCACCTTCTCCCTGATGTATGCCTTCACGGAGAACTTCGTCCTTCCCCTCTCTCACGACGAGGTCGTGCACGGCAAGGGATCCCTCGTCGGCAAGATGCCTGGGGACGAATGGCAGCGATTCGCCACATTGCGCGCATACCTGGCCTTCATGTGGGCACACCCCGGCAAACAACTCATCTTCATGGGCGACGAGTTCGGCCAGGGCTCGGAGTGGTCCGAAGAACGGGGCCTCGATTGGTGGGTGCTCGACTTCGACGTGCACAAGGGCGTCCAACGACTCGTGCGCGACCTCAACCGCGTGTACGGCGAAAGCCGGGAATTGTGGCAGCGCGACTTCGTACCCGAGGGATTCCGGTGGATCGACGCAGACGACGCGGCGGGTAACGTGGTGTCGTTTCTCCGTTACGGAGAGGGTGATTCGATTCTGGCGTGCATCGTCAACTTCGCCGGGTCACCATACGACGACTATCGGCTGGGATTGCCGCAACCGGGACGTTGGGATGAGGTGCTCAACACCGACGCCTATGACTATGCGGGAAGCGGCATCGGAAACTTCGGCACCGTTGAGGCGGTGGAGGAAGAGTGTCACGCTCTCCCATACTCCGCACGTTTGCGGGTGCCACCGCTGGGCGCCCTGTGGCTGCGCTGGGCTGGACCCGAGCCTTCCTCGGAGTGATAGCGCGGACCGGCTTAAGGGAGCCTGAAAGGCACATTAACCCCACAGAACCCCGTTGACCGGCGCGGGTCCCGGCTCTTACGCTCTTCCCAACTAATAGGAAACTTTCCTATGAGTTGCCCGCCACCCCTCGGTGGCGGGACGGAGATGCACGGCCCGCCCACAGCCAAACATTTCCGGCACAACCCCACAAAACGGATTAATCATCCGACATAGTCCATTTACCCCACCCCCCACCCGGGCCCCCGCGTCGCCTGCCAGACGCGGGGGCCCTCCCTTTCGCAACAGCTTGGCGTCGGGAATGCTTGCCCATCCATTGACAAGCGGGTCTCTTCCCCGGGAATTCATGCAGGTCGCTCGCTAATTGATATCGCAGAGCGACGAGGTGCTCACAGGGACACAAAGAGTGCCTTCCCCAGGAAACTACGAGACAACTCCCATATTCCCCCAAGCTTAAGATTAGTCCCACTACACTCATGCACCTCGAAATGCACACTTCGGGCTATCCGGATATTTCCATTTCCGGGCTACCTGATGTACGACCCACAGGAGCCGCGTGCGTCACGTGACACCACTCGCCGCAAGTGCGCTCCTCCCTGACTCGGCGGGCGCACCTGTGGCCTAAGCCGTACTCATCCACTGGCGGAAGCCTCCCGCAGGCCGAGCCGGATGCCGACAACCTCCGAGCCCTTCCACCTGCCGAGCTTCCCGACCGGATGACCTAGCGCCCCCGACCCACCGGCACGCCGGCTCAGCGCCGTGCCGCCGGATCCCCTCACCCCTTTTCCCGGAGGAATCGTGAGACTACGGTCTCTTATCGCGGGCTCGACCCTGCTTGCCGCCGCTGCGGCCGGCCTGGTCACCGCTCCCACCGCAACAGCGGCGGCTCCCGCCGACACCCCGACCGTCGAGGCCGAACTCGCCAAGGACGTCAAGAGCGGCGAGAAGGTCCGCGCGATCGTTCAGGTCGACCCGAACCAGAACGTCCCGAGCGTGGCCACCAGCGCGGAGCGCGCCTCGGCCACCACCGACGTGCTGCCCCAGCCACAGTCGCGGACGTTCTTCGTCATGGAGGTCGACAAGAAGACCCTGGAGCACCTGAAGAAGGACGCCCGGGTCGACAACATCTTCGAGGACAAGATCAGCAAGCCTTCGCTGACCAACAGCCTCAAGGTGATCGGCGGCGACAAGGTGCAGCAGCGCGGCTGGACCGGCACCGGCTATGACGTCGCCATCCTCGACACCGGCATCGACCGCGACCACCCGTTCTTCGCCGGACGCATTGTCGCGGAGGCGTGCTTCTCCAGCACCGACGCGGAGCGGGGCTCGACGTCCCTCTGCCCCAACGGCACCGGAACCCAGCAGGGTGAGGCTGCTGCCGACGCCGAGACGCCCAAGTGCCTCGCGGGCGGCGAGAACATCTGCTATCACGGCAGCCACGTGGCCGGCATCGCGGCGGGCAAGAAGCCCGCGGCGGGCAACACCCCCGGCAATGGAGTGGCACCCGGTGCCGGGATCATCGCCGTTCAGGTGTTCTCGCGCTTTGAGACCGGTTGCCCGGCCGGACAGACCGCCTGTGTGGGTTCGTGGACGTCCGACCAGCTTCGCGCGCTTGACTACGTGGCGGGGATCGCGGCATCCGGCAAGGTCGCCGCGGTGAACATGAGCCTCGGCAGCCCCGAGACATTCCCCCAGTGCGACACCTTCGGTGGCGTCGAACTGATGAAGGCGGCGTTCAACAAGCTCCTCACGCTCGGCACCGCGCCCGTCGTCGCGGCCGGCAACTCTTACTCACCGGACGAGGTCTCCTTCCCCGCGTGCCTCTCGTCCGCCGTCACCGTCGGTGCCACCAACAACGCCGACGAGGTCGCCGGCTTCTCCAACCGGGGCTCCGAGCTCGACCTGTTCGCGCCCGGTGTGGACATCCAGTCCGCCGTGCCGAACAACACCTGGGAGGGCCTCGGCGGCACCTCCATGGCCGCCCCGCACGTCGCCGGCGCGTTCGCGCTGCTCAAGGAGGCCAATCCCGGCGCCTCCGCAGCCGAGCTTCTGCAGAAGCTGGAGAGCACCGGCAAGACCATCAGGTACGACTCTTACCGGACTCCGCGCATCAACCTCGCCCGGGCGATCCCCAACAGCAAGCCGAGCCCGTCGCCGACCACGAGCCCGACGGCCTCTCCGACCGGCTCTCCCACCGCTTCACCCACCGGCTCCCCGACCGCTTCGCCCACCGGCTCGCCCACGCAGAGCCCGACGGCCTCTCCGACGCCGACCGCGACCACGAGCCCGTCGCCCACCCCGAGCCCGACTTACAGCGAGGGCCCGAAGCACATCGGCACCGACCCGGCTCCGGTCCCCAGCGTCTGCAAGCGCGGCAACGGCGTCAAGCCGCTGACCGCCGCCACCTGGGCGCGGGAGTTCGCCAAGGGCACCCGCACCTTCACCGACAGGACGCTGCTCTGCTCCCTGACGCTGGCCGAGCACAAGAGCAAGGTGTTCACCGAGGTCGTGAAGACCGGCTCCCTGTCGCGGGCCTACCGCGTGCTCAAGCCGTCGAGCACCTCGGCCAAGGCCGCGCTCGACCGTGAGCTGCTGGCCGCCTGGCTCAACTGGGCCCACGGCGTGCACGAGACCGGTGACCGCGTGAGCGGCTCGACCACGCTGAGCAAGGCGCTGGCCTCGGCCGAGCGTGCCCGCCTCAAGGGCGCGAGCACCGCCGCGCAGCTCCGCAAGTCGGCCACGTTCCTCGGTAAGAACGTGAACAAGTAGGGTAGCCGCCTGACCACGTCAGGTGACCGTCTGCATTGACCGGCGCAGGGACCAGGTGGGCAGTTCCACCTGGTCCCTGTGGCTTTTTCGGTTGTGGCCGATGACGTGCTACTTGACCCGCTTAACTGTCGCTCGTCGCTTAGGGTGGCGATATGGACCCGACCAAGACGATCATCGACACCGTGGAGCGTTTCCGCCGGCGGCGCACCGCACCGCTTGTGCTGGAGCTCGATCTCACCGAGGGCCTGGTGGAAGGCCCGCCCGCCGACCCTCTGGACGCCCTGCTCTCCCGGCGCAAGGCGCGCCTGGCCGACGTGCTGGGCGGGCTCAAGCGAGCGCGGCAGGATCCCCGGGTCAAGGCGCTGATCGTCAAGGTCGGCGGGCCATTGGGGCTCGCCGCCGTACAGGAGCTACGCCAGGCGGTGATCCAGCTCCGCTCGTCGGGCAAGCTGACGATCGCCTACGCCGAGACCTTCGGCGAGTTCGGCGCGGGCACCGTGCCCTACTACCTGGCCACGGCGTTTGAGCGGGTCTACCTCCAGCCGTCCGGCGACGTCGGCCTCACCGGCGTCGTCATGGAGCAGCGCTTCGCCAAGGGCACACTGGACAAACTCGGGCTTGACTACCAGGTCGGGCAGCGGCACGAATACAAGACCGCGGCCAACACCTTCACCCAGAGCCAGATGACCGAGGCACACCAGGAGATGACGACCCGCCTCGTCGAGTCGATCGTCGAACAGGTCGTGGCCGGCGTCGCGGAAGGCCGCAAACTCGCCCCCGAGCGGGTGCGCGAACTCATCGACGAAGGACCGTTCCTCGGAGCCGAGGCCGTCGAGGCCGGGCTGGTCGACCGCCTCGCCTACCGCGACGAGATCTACGACGAGGTCAAGAGGGACGTCGGTGACGACGCGCTCCTCCAGTTCGTCTCCAGGTACAACAAGACGATCAAGAGCATCAAGCTCCCCCACCCGGGCGAGCAGGCCGTCGCCCTGATCCACGGCCACGGCATCATCCGCCTCGGCCGCAGCGGACGCGGCCCGCTCGCCGGCGGCGGGGCCATGGGGTCCGACACCATCTGCGCGGCGTTCCGGGCCGCGCGCCGCGACGACAGCGTGAAGGCCGTCGTGTTCCGCGTCGACAGCCCCGGCGGGTCCTACGTCGCCTCCGACGCGATCTGGCGTGAAGTCGTGCTCACCCGCAAAGCCGGCAAACCAGTCATCATCTCGATGGGCAACCTCGCGGCCTCCGGCGGCTACTTCGTGTCCATGGCCGCCGACACGATCATTGCCCAGCCCGGCACGCTCACCGGCTCCATCGGCGTGCTCGGCGGCAAAATGGTCACCGGCGGACTGCTCGACCGGCTCGGCATCACCTCCGAGCAGGTCCACGTCGGGGCCAACGCCGGGATGTTCCTCCCCAGCCGCCCCTTCTCCGGCGAGCAGTGGAGCCGCGTCGACGCCTGGCTCGACCGGATCTACAAGGACTTCGTGACCAAGGTCGCCGAGGGCAGGAAACTCGACTACGACCGGGCCCACGAGCTCGCCAGGGGCCGCGTGTGGACCGGCGCCGACGCCCGTGAGAACGGCCTCGTCGACGAGCTCGGCGGCCTTGAGGACGCCCTCGCCACGGCCCGCGACCGCGCCGGCCTCCCCGCCGACTCCCCCGTGCGCGCCTACCCCAAGACCAACGCCCTCGAACGGCTGCGCCCCCCGGAGTCCAGCGAGGACAAGGCCGCCGCCACCGCCGGCCTCCGCCTCGAAGCCTGGGGCCCCCTCAACCGCCTCGCCGCCGAGCTCGGTCTCCCGGCCACCGGCCCTCTCGTCCTTCCCGGGCAGTGGATCATCCGCTGACCCACCGGCGACCATAGGCACGTACGGCTCGCGCCCGGCCCCCCGGGAGGCGAGCCGGTGTCTTTCACCCACCGGCCCAGGGCCCGTTCAGCCGGGTTGACAGTCCGGTACGGCAGAGCCAGGCCGATCCAGGCCCGGGGACAACGATTGGCCGGCTCTCTAAACCGGCCGATAACGTCCGCGCAGCCGTACGAGAGGCTGGACCGCGGCGTCGACGTAGTCGATCGCGAGCACTTTGGCGAGGAACAGCGTGTGGTCCCCGGCGGGCAGCACTCGTGTGGTCTCCGCCTCGATGGCGGCGACACCACCCTCGATGATCAGAGCCTCACTCCGGGAACCCCGGTGGTGCGGAGTGCCCGCCACGAGCAGCCTGGCGCTGGGCCTCCCCGGGGTGGCGAACCGGCTCGCGACGGCGGTCTGGTCCGCCGACAGCAGGGTCGCCGCCCAGGTGTCGCGCCGGAGCAGCATCTCGGTGAGATAGCTCTCCGAGGACAGGCTCACGAGCACCAACGGCGGGTCCAGGGAGACCGACATGAGCGCCGTGACCGTGGTGCCCACGTCATCGCGGTCTTCGCGGACGGCCACCACGGCGACACCGGCGGCCAATTGGGCCATCGCCTCGGTGAACTCACTCATCCGCACTCCCGTCATCCGGCTCGTTTCCCTCGCGACCACGCACGCACCCCCGGCCACGCCGACATCCGACGTGTCCGGAGGAGAGGCTATCGGCCCCAACGCCTACGCTCCGGTCCACCCGATCGGAGGGAACCACGGGAACTCACCGGGAAGGCACCTGGTGGCCACCGGCTCGGCGGCCACCACGTCAGCCAGGTCTCCGTCAGGCGTCGAGGCTCACGCCGTACGCCTACCCATCGTGCAGATCGCCGTCGACGGACCACGGCGCCCGCGGCCTGAAAGGCCGGTCAGGAGCCCAGGAGCCCGTTCTGGGTCAGCCACTCCTTCGCCACCACCGGCGGGTCGGCCTTGTCGGTCGCGACGCGCTTCATCATGGCGAGCAGGGACGCGGTGTCGAGCTTGGCCGAGACCGCGTTGAGCGCGGCCGTGGCGGTGGCGTCGACGCCGGCCTTGTTCACCAGGGGCGCGATGTTGTTGGCGCCGAAGACGAACTTGGTGTCCTTAAGGGGCACCAGGGTGCCGTCGGAGAGTTTGGGGTCGGCGGTGAAGACGTTGCCGACCTGGATCGTGTCGCTCTTCAGCGCGTCGGCGGTGGTGTCCCCGGTCGGCTTCCACTCTTTGAACTCAAGGCCGTACACGTCCTTGAGCCGCTGCTCCTGCCGGGTCTTGAACTCGGGCGGCCCGCCCACGGTCAAGTCCTTCGCCACCTTGGCGAGGTCCTCGATGCTGACAAGCTTCCGCTGGTCGGCGGTGGCCTTGGTGACGGTGAGGGAGTCGTTGTCCTCGGCCGCGGCGGGTTCGAGGACGTCGATCTCGGCCGGGAGCTTCGACTTGAGCGCCTCAAGGGTCTGCTCTTTGCTCCCGGTGGGGGCGGTCTTGTCGATGTGCGCGAGCACCGACCCGATGTATTCGGGCATGACGGTGAGCCCGCCGCTCTTCACCTGGTCGAAGTAGATCTCGCGGCTGCCGATGTTGAACTTCTCCTCGACCTGCACCCCCTTGGCCTGCAACGCCTGGGAGTAGATCGAGCCGAGCAGCACGCTGCCGGGGAAGTTTGCCGATCCGACGACGACCTTGCCCGCGGAGGGTGTGGTGGCGCCGCCTTCCGGCGTGGCCTGTGTGGTGTTGAGCGGGTCTCCGCCGCCGCACGCGGACAGCGTGAGCGCGGAGGCGAGTGCGAGCGCCATCACGCCGATCATTCGTCTCATCGTGCTATTTCCCTTCTAAAACGCCAGGTAATGTGGAGATTACCGGACCTTCACTCGCCGGCTCACGCCGGGTGAGACCGCCACCCGATTGACCAGGGTGAACGCCGTCTGCACCGCGAGGGCGAGGAGCGCGACCAGCACGGCTCCCCCGATCGTGCTGGCAAAGTCCTTAGTAGCGAGTCCGTCGATGATGTAACGCCCAAGTCCGCCCAAGCCTACGTAAGCCGCCACCGTGGCGGTCGCCACCACCTGGATGGCGGCGATGCGCATGCCCAAAAGGATCAACGGCAGGGCGACCGGCACCAGCACCCGCAGCAGCACTTGGCCACCGCGCAGGCCCATGCCGTACGCCGCGTCCCGCAGATCGCGATCGACCCCGCGGATGCCCTCATAGGTGTTGACGAGGATCGGTGGCACCGCGAGCGCTACGAGCGGGATCAGCACCGGCAAAGTTGTGCCGACCCCTACCAGCAGGACGATGAGCACCAGCAGCCCAAGGGTGGGCAACGCCCGCGCCGCATTAGCCGACAGGACCACAAACAGAGCACCCCGCCCGGTGTGCCCGATCCACAGGCCGAGGGGTACGGCGATGACCACCGCGGCCAAAAGCGCGAGAGCGGAGAACTCAAGGTGCTCAAGCAGCCGGAAGGGGATGCCCGACGACCCCGACCAGTTGTCCGGGTCGCCGAAGAATTCGATCAGCCAGTTCACGCGCTACTCCTCGCCCGTGCCCACGGTGTGAGCAGCCGCTGAGCGACCACGAGCAGGCCGTCGGCGGCCAGCGCGAGCAGCAGGATCAAGACGATGCCGACCACGATGGGCGTAGGGAACTGCCGCTGCCACCCGTCGATGAACAGATAGCCGAGCCCGCCCCGCCCGACCAGCGCGCCGACGCTGACGAGGCTGATGCTGGAGACGGTCGCCACGCGCACGCCGGCGAGCACGACGGGCACGGCGATCGGCAGGTCCACCTGCAGGAGCCGCCGCATCGGCCCGAAGCCCATCGCCACGGCCGACTGGCGCACATGGGTGGGCACGGAGGCGATGCCGTCGACCACGGAGGGGATGAGGACCGCCAGCGCGTAGAACGTCAGCGGCACGATCACCGTCGCCTGCTCGGCCAGCCCGGTGATCGGGATGAGCACGATGAAGACGGCGAGGGAGGGCAGGGAGTAGACGACGTTCATGATTCCGACGGTCGGCTGGTAGAGCCGGCGCCAGCGGACGCTCGCGAGCCCCAGTGGCAGCGCGATCAGCAGGCCGAGCAGGATCGGCAGTAAGGCCATGACGATGTGATCGCCAAGGAGTTCCCGGATCTCCGGCAGGTTGCGCCCGATCCAGTCCCAGCGGATCAACGGCTCCTCATCCACGGCCGGTGCCCACCCCCTCCGCCGCGATCCCGGAGGTCGCCGCCGCGAGCGCGCCTGCGGTGGCCACGCCGGTCACCCGGCCCTCGTCGTCGACCGCGATGGCGCCCCCGGAGGGTGCGAGCAGCGCGGCGTCCAGCGCCGAGCGGAGCGAGTCGCGTCCCGCCACAAACGTGCCGTACGGCATGAGCCGCAAATCGGCCACCGTGCCCGACAAAGGCAGGTCGGCCGCGTTGACCCAGCCGCTCGGCCTGCCGCCGGAGTCGACGACCGCCAGCCAGGTCAGCCCCGAGGCCGCGGCGACGCCGGCCACCTTCGATATGTCCGCGTCGTCCGGCACCGTGAGGTCGGTGCGGAGCGGCAGGTCGGCGGGGACGAACGACAGGCGGCGGATGCCCCGGTCACGCCCGAGGAACTCGCGGACGAAGTCGTCGGCGGGCGCGGAGAGCAGGGTCGCGGGGTCGGCGACCTGGGCGAGTGTGCCGCCTACGCGGAGAACGGCCACCCGGTCGCCGAGTTTGACCGCCTCGTCGATGTCGTGGGTGACGAACACGATGGTCTTGTGGAGGTCGCTCTGGAGCCGGAGCAACTCGTCCTGGAGGCTGGTGCGCACGATCGGGTCGACCGCGCTGAACGGCTCGTCCATCAGGAGCACCGGCGGATCGGCGGCCAGGGCACGCGCCACTCCGACACGCTGCTGCTGGCCGCCGGAAAGCTGGAAGGGATAGCGCTCGGCGAGGGCGGTGTCGAGGCCGACGCGCTCAAGCAGCTCCATGGCGCGGGCGCGGGCCTTGGACTTGTCCCAGCCGAGGAGATAGGGGACGGTCGCCACGTTGTCGACGATCTTCCGGTGGGGGAAGAGACCGGCCTGCTGGATGACATATCCGATGCCACGCCGCAGCGTGGGCGGGTCTATGGTGCGCACGTCGACGCCGTCCAGAAGAATCTTACCCTCGGTGGCGTCGATCATCCGGTTGATCATGCGCAGCGACGTGGTCTTCCCGCATCCGGAAGGTCCCACCAGGACGGTTATCTCCGCTGTGGGCACCTCAAGATGGAGATCGTTTACAGCGATTGTCCCGTCGGCGTAACGTTTAGTGACGCCCTCAAATGTGATCACGGTGCGACCTTGTGCCCCTCAGCCCGAAGCCGCAGCCCCGTGCCACGACCGCCACGTTTACCTCACCTTACGGGACATCGCTGCCCAAGTGCGGAGATCCCCACCCTGGCCAGCGGACCATTGGGATATATGTCACTTCCCAGAAGATTCGAATGATCACTTAGTCGGACTTCTTATCAAATGGGTATCCGTAGGTGCGAGAACCCTCTTGACTTGGCATGATTACCCCAGGTTGCCTGACTTACGTTCCGGCGCTCTCACCACATCCGCCCCACGGCACCACGCACGTTCCGCCCGCTCCGGAGGTTTCGGTGGCCCATCCGCTTACCGGTCGGCGACCATATGGCGACCTTGTCGCCGAGCTCTACGACCGGCACGGAACCGGACTGTTCGCCTACTGCCTCGACCAGCTCGGCGATCCGGACACGGCGGCAAGCGCCTTCCTCGGCGTCCTCAGCACGGCCCCTCCGGTGGAACCCCCGCGTGCCGCGCTGTACGCCGCGGCCCGGCGCGAGATCTTCCGGCGCGACGTCGTGCACGCGCCGTCATCGGCCGACCCGCTGGCCGACCCCGCGACGGCACTCGTCCGGCGCACCCTCGCCGAACTCCGGCCGCACCAGCGCGAGGTGCTGCTGCTGACGATCGTGTGCGGGCTCACCACGGGCGAACTCGCCTGGGTGCTCGACGTGGCCTCCGACACCGCCGACGAACTCACGATCAGCGCCTGCCACAGTTTTACCCAGTCGATCACCTATGCACTGGCCTCGCTACGGTTGTCGCCCCGGCTCCCGGACCGGGTGTCGGAAATATACGGAGCGCTGAGTGTCGCCTCCATCCGCGACGTTCTCGCGTGCCTCCATTGGACCGCTCCGCCGTGGCACTTGCGCGCCCAGCTGCTGCACGCCGTCGGCGCCCCCGAGGCGAGTACGGCACATGCCGCGCAGGCCCACCCCCTCTATGTGAAGTCACTCTGGCCGACCACGGCGACCTGGCCGCTCCCGCTGAGCGACAACGACCCCGCGACCAGCACCTCGTTGTTCCCCGCCGACTTCCTGCTGCCGACGCCGTTCGGGCGCGCCCTGCGGCACGACGCCTCGACCGAGCCGATGCCGCGTTTCCGCGAGGAGCCCGCCCCGGGCGCCTACCGCCCCCGGCGCGCGGCTCCCGACGTTTCCCTGCCCGAGGAGTCCGTTTCCCCACCTGTGGAGGCCGCTCTCCGGCCGGAGGAGGCCGGTTCCCTGCCCGGGGAGCCTGTTCCCTCACCCAGGGCACCCGGGGAGGCCGCGCCCCCGCCCCCGGTCCACCGCCCGCTGGTGTTGTCGGCCCCCGTGCCCGCCGACGTCCTCGACCCGCCCGGCCTCGCCATCCCCACCGGGGCGATCGGCGCGCCCGACATCCCCATCCGCGCGGACGTGCTGGACGCCCTGGCCCCCGGCGCCGAGGCGCGCGATCGGCACGGGCCGGACGAGGTTCCCGGCAGCCTGTTCACGCCCGCTCCCCGGCAGGCGTCCACGCCCCCCGTCTACTTCCTTCCCCCGGACGAACGCGACGCCCGGATCCCGGCCGAGCCGGTGGAGGACGAAAAGCAGGCTCCTGCCGTACCCTCCTCCGAGGAGACAACGGCGGCGGCCGAGCCGGTCGCCGAGCCCGAGCGGCTGCCGGAGTTGCCCGCCTTCGAGGATGAGGCGTGGCTGCCCGCGAGGACGTCGCGGCGTCGGCGGGACGACAAGCCCGTCAAGGCGCGTGAGCACCACTTCGACTGGGTGTGGGAGCTCGTCGGCTTCGTCATCTGCATCGCCATCGCGCTGCTCGTCTTCTTCTCCGTCCCTATGATCGTCAACCCGTAAGGGGGCTCGCCGCCGCGTCCGCGGGCTCCGTCACGCACGCTCCCGAACCCCCGCGTTAATGAAACGGGTTCTATTTTGCCTCCTGCCGGTTTCGCGATTTACCCGCGGCGCCATATCGGGTTCATCCTGCAGACATGGGCGTACTCGAATTCTTTGTGACTCGCCGGTAACAAGCGCTGCCACTCAAGATTGGGATAACGTGTTCTCATGCGGATATCGCATGTGACGACCACGGAGCCGAAGGGCCTGCCGGCCTCCGGCTCCAGGGCTCCGTCCTCCACCGCGTTGCCCGATGACCCAGAGGTGGCCCACGTGGAGAGCTCACGCACAGGCGGCGTGGGTGTGCGCACCCGCAGCCAGCACCAGCGCCGCAAACGCATCATCCAGGCCGCGGCCGCCCTGGCCTCCCGAGGCGGGGTCGAGGCGATGCAGATGCGCACCGTCGCCGAGCGCGCCGGGGTCGCTCTCGGCACGCTTTACCGCTATTTCCCGTCCAAGATGGATCTCGTGGTCGCCGTCGTCGGCGAGGAGATCGACCTGCTTGAGCAGAGCATCGAGCGCCGCCCGCTGAGCGCGACCACCCCCGCGGGGCGGGCCGTCGACGTGCTGATGCGGGCCACACGCGGCCTCATGCGCGAGCCCGAGCTCGCCGACGCCCTCATCCGCTCCATCATCATGGCCGAGGTCGTGACCCCCTTCGGCGACCGCATGACCGAGCTGCTCCTCCGCGTCGCCGCCGGCGGCCTCACCGCCGAGCAGGCCACCGAGGAGCAGTGGGCCGTGGCGGGCTCACTCGCCAGCGTGTGGGTTTACGAACTGCTGGAGATGCTCCGCGGCCGCAGGACATATGAGCAGGTCCAGCGGCGCATCGAGATCGCGGCGGGCCGCCTGCTGGCCGACCTCCGCCCCTGACCCGCCCCCTCAGCTCTCGTCGAGCCATTCGATCCAGCCCCCGTGGGAGCCGGCGAAGGCGACCGGCTCGCCGTCCAGCGCCACGAGAAACGGGCTGCGCCTGTTCTCCGGCCTCGCGGGCATCCGGCGCACGAGCCCTGACAGCACCGACGGATCCTCTTGGGCGATCCAGTGCCCCGGCAGGCCCATGACCTGGTCGGCGAAACGGTTGCGGTCGACCGGCGAAAGATACATCAGCACCGCCGAGTGATAGACGACAAGCGTCGCGCCCTGCGGCACCTCGGCGGCGAGCTTGTCGAGCATGGTGTTGAGGTCGCCGGACACCACCCTCGGCGGGTCCGCGCGGGCGACCTCCAGCGCCGCCCGCAGCCGGGTGCGCCGCTCGTCGTGCTCGGGCCAGACGAGCGCCTCAAGCCAGCGCACCTCGTCGTCGTCGTTGACGTCCAGGGGGTTGAGGTCGATGCCCGCCCGCCACACCACCTCCGGCACATGCGGCGGAAGCCGCGGACGGCCGGTCACCGCACACCTGATCGTCGGCCGCGCGCCGGGCGGGCCGATCCTGTGCCCGTCGTAGTCGTAGGCGTAGCGGTCGGGCAGCAGGCACAATCCCGCCGACGCGCCCACCTCCAGCAGGGCGAACGGGCCGGGCAGACCGGCCATGACAGCGAGCAGCGCGGCGCAGCGGGCCGGTTCGTTGGTCTGGGTGCGGTGGCTCATCATCGTCCTGGCCACCAGTTCGCGCTCGCTGAGAACGTAGGCCCGGAAGTCCGGATATTCGGGTGTCGTGCCGCGCAGGTAGCGCACGGCACCGAAGAGCAGGTTCGGCTGGCGCTTCTCTTTCGGCAGGGTGACGAGCAACTCCAGCATCTGCTCGTCGCCCGCCACCCCGAGGGCCAGCCGTTCATACAGCGCGGAGGAGCCTCTCACGTGCACTTCCCCGAAACGGCGATATTCCTCAGCGGTCGCTTCCATGTTGCCCATATGCTTCCGCCTCTTTCCATGGAAAATTAGAACAAGTTTCAAGCTGGGGTTCGGCTCAGGGTGCTTCGGAATCCCGCCTGGGTGATGCCGGGCTTGCACGGGGTCCGACGCGGGATGTCCGGGTGTCAGGGGCTACGCCGCCGCCTGCGGGGTGGTGGACCTGCGCCGCGGGGCTAGGTTCCGCGGGAATGCGCGAGAGGCTGTCTTCGACCGGGGAGCAGTCCGCGGAGCAGCCCGGCCGGGCCTTCCCGCGGGCGGGTGGTCACGTCACCCGCCGGCTTCGTTCCCCTGGCGGCATCCACTCGACACACCTCCCTATAACTCCAAACCTCCCCATATCAGGTAGAAAATCACCCCCGCGCGGGGAGACGGCGAGCACCCCCCGGCAAGACGGCAACTGGACCGACTCGCTATCGCGGGCAACGAGACGGCAGGCAACGCCGCCGCCCACGGCATGAAGGCATTCTTCGGCGACCCCGATCAGTGGCGCAGGCTGCTCGGCGCCCCCGCGCTCATCACGGCAGCCGCCGAGGAGATCGTGCGACGGGCCTCTCCGGTGATGCATTTCCGCCGCCCCGCCACCCAGGACACCACCATCGGCGACCGGCGGGTACGGCGAGGCGACAAAATCATGGTCTGGTATCCGTCGGCCGACCGGGACGAGGAGGTCTTCCACTCGCCTGACGTGTTCGACATCGGCCGGGACCCAAACCCGCGTCTCGGCTACGGTGGCGAATGGCCACATTTCTGCCTTGGTGCCCATCTTGCTCGGATGGAGTTCCGCATCCTCTTTGGGATGATTGCCAGGCGCTTGCCGGATATCTCCCTCGCAGGTAATGTCCGCCGTCTGAGGTCAAATTTCATCAACGGCATCAAAGAGATGTCTGTGAGTTTTTCCGCGAGGTGATTCTGGTTGGACGTCGACCTCGTCGACCACGACTATTACGCCCGCCACGGCGTACCCCACGAACAACTACGCCTCCTCCGCGCCAACTCACCGCTGTACTGGCACGACGGGGACGAAGAGCTGGGCTGGCCCGGTTTTTGGGCCGTCACTAAACACGAAGACGTCGTGCATGTTTCCCGGCGCTCCGACCTTTTCTCCTCCTACCGGGAACTCGCACTCTTCGACGAGTCCTCCGAAGAGGTCAAATCCCTTCAGCGGCTCATGATGCTCAACCAGGATCCCCCCGAACACACCCGGCGGCGCGCCCTGGTCAACCGGGGTTTCACCCCCCGCACCATCGGCACTCTGGAAGAACGCATCAGGGAAATCGCCGACAAACTCCTGGACGAGGCGGCCACACTTCCTCAGGTCGACTTCGTCCGCGACATCGCCGCCCAACTCCCCCTCCACGTCATCTGCGAACTCCTCGGCGCCCCCCTGGAAGACCGCGACAAACTGTTCGCGTGGTCCAACCGCCTCGTCAGCACCGACGACGCCGACGAGGGCCCGCTCGCCGCACTCGAACTCCACAAATACGCAGGCGAACTCGCCGCCCGGCGACGCGAAGACCCCCGCGACGACATCGTCACCCAGCTCCTGCGACCCGACGGCAACGGGGACTTCCTCACCGACCACGAGTTCAACCTCTTCGTTCTCCTCCTCGTGGTCGGCGGCAACGAAACCACCCGCAACGCCGCCTCCGGCGGCATGCTCGCCTTCTTCGAAAACCCCGGCCAATGGGAACGGCTCACCGCCGACCCCGCCCTCTCCCACACCGCCGCCGACGAGATCGCCCGCTGGGTCACCCCCATCAACCTCTTCCGCCGCACGGCCACCACCACCGTCGAACTACGCGGCCAGACCATCCGCGAAAACGACAAGGTCGTGCTCTTCTACGCCTCGGCCAACAGGGACGAGGACGTCTTCGACTCCCCCGACCTCTTCGACATCACCCGCTCCCCCAACCCCCACCTCGCCTACGGCGGCGGCGGAGCCCACTTCTGCCTGGGCAGCCACTTAGCCCGCCTCGAACTCCGCATCCTCTTCGAACACCTGGCCCGCCGCTTCCCCACCATCCAACAGGCCGGCCCCGTCACCCGCCTCCGCTCCAACTTCTTCAACGGCATAACCAAACTCCCGGTAACCCTGTAACCGCCCTGCTGAGCGGGGATCGGCCCGCCCGCCGAGGGAGTTATCCACGAGCGAGCAGGTAATGCCTCAACCACCGCCGAAGACCGGTGCGACGAACCACAGCACTGCCCTCGCCACAGGATGAGACCCCACTCACCACTACCAACCGGATGAAGGGGCCGCACCCAACAAGAGCGATGAACCTCAACACCCCCCACTGACCGGACGAGCGGGCCACCCCCGATCCCTCCCAACCACCAACAAGGTTGGGGAATCACCGTGCTGCGCCCACCACAGGGCGAATGAGTCATAGCCCCGACGGCCTGCTCGCCGGGGCGGGGTGTTCATCTCCGACCGTTGCCAGCGGGGATCGGCCCGCCCGCCGAGGGAGTTATCCACAAGCAAGTAGGCGCTGATGGCGCTGTCCACAGATGGTTCGCTCGGCGGCGCGGCGGCGGGCGGGAGTCTGCATCCTGTCCCGCATGAACGAACTCACGGTCCGGTCCACCGACCAGAGCGATGCCTCAACGACCTATCTTTCGCGGGTCAGGCTGCTGCTCGACGCCGTCCCCTCGGCGGTCCTCTGCCGCCGGACGGCAGCCCACACCTGGGGCCTGCGCGGCCAGGTGATGCGCGGCGCCGCCACCTCATGGCCCATCGAAGTGGCGACAAACACCGACCCGGGCATCGCCGGTTGCGCGGTGTCGCCCTCGGTGCGTCCCGTCGGCGACATCACGCTGCACCGCGAGTTCCTCGTGACCACCCTGGACCGCACCGCCCTCGACTGCGCCCGCTGGCTCCCCCGCCTCGAAGCCGTGGCGATCCTCGACCAGGCCCTCCGCCGCGGCGTCCACCCCGACGCACTCAGGCGAAGAGCCTCCCTGATCTACGGCGCCCCCGGCGGACGCCGCGTGCGCGAGATGCTCGCCTTGACCGACCCCCGAGCAGGCTCCCCCCGCGAAAGCTGGGTGCGCGTGATCGTCCTCGACGCCCGCCTCCCCCGCCCCACGAGCCAGTTCACGATCCCCCTGAGCGGCGGCCGGACCGCCCGCCTCGACCTGGCCTGGGAGGACTTCAAGGTCGCAGCCGAATACGACGGCCACACCCGCCACACATCCGATCGAGACAGATTCGCCGACGAACGCCGCCGCTATGAGCTACGCGAGCTCGGCTGGCACGTAGTCCCCGTCCGCGCCGACGTGATCCCTGCCCACACCGCCGAATTCCTCACCGACATCGTCAACGCCCTCCTCGAACGCGGCTGGCACCCCTCTCAAGAAGAAATGACCCGAATCCTCGCCCACATCCGCACCCTCCGCCGCCCCTTCCTCCGAAGATGAGGGCCTCTCGCACCAACCTGCGCTGCGGCCTCCTCTGCGGACCGGCCGCGGCGCAGCGGTTCCGCGCGGACAGGACATCGGTTCCAAGCCCACCCACATGGCTCGGGAAGCCCCGTCGGAAGGAGGCTCCCGTTCAATGTTGGCGCCGATGTGACCGCCCGTCAGACCAGGTGGACCCTGTCGGCCGATGGCCTCACCCCGATCGGCAACGGCCGGGTTCCTCGCCGCCAGACCGTCGCCGATGTCGAGGGGCTCGCCGAAACACCGGAGGGCGGCTGGTGGAACGACCCTTCCACCGGATTGCGCTTGATCCGCACGCGGATCGAGGGCAACTGGCTGCAACCGGGTGACCGCGTCGATAACCCCCACCGGTGGAGGTTATGGCCAGGAGGAGTCCTGGTCTGGGTCGCCGCCGTTGGCTAGGAGGTTTAGGTCGGATTCGACCATCATGGCGATGAGTTCTTCGAAGGTGAGGGAGGGTTCCCAGCGGAGTTGGGTGCGGGCTTTTTTGGGGTCGGCGCACAGGAGGTCGACTTCGGCGGGGCGGTGGAGGGACTGGTCGCAGATGACGTGGTGTTCCCAGTTCAGGCCGGCGGCGGTGAAGGCGGCTTCGACGAGTTCGCGGACGGTGTGGGTGCGGCCCGTGCCGATGACGTAGTCCTCGGGGGTGGGAGTCTGGAGCATCATGTGCATGGCGCGCACATAGTCGCCGGCGTAGCCCCAGTCGCGGCGGGCTTCGAGGTTGCCGAGGCGGAGTTCGCGGGCGAGGCCGAGTTTGATGCGGGCGGCGCCGAGGGTGATTTTCCGGGTGACGAATTCGGCGCCGCGGCGGGGGGATTCGTGGTTGAACAGGATGCCGGAGACGGCGAACATGCCGTAGGACTCGCGGTAGTTCTGGGTGAGGAAGTGGCCATATGCCTTGGCCACGCCATACGGCGAGCGCGGGTGGAAGGGGGTGCGTTCGGTTTGGGGGGTCTCGCGCACCTGGCCGAACATCTCGGAGGACGACGCCTGGTAGAAGCGGATCTGGCCGTGGGCGTCGGCGCGGGCGGAGGTGATGCCGGAGCACACGCGGATGGCCTCCAGCATGCGGAGCACGCCCATGCCGGTGACCTCGGCGGTGAGTTCGGCCTGTTCCCACGACATGGGCACGAAGGAGATGGCGCCGAGGTTGTACACCTCGTCGGGTTGCACCTTCTCGACGGCGGAGATGAGGGAGCCTTGGTCGAGGAGGTCGCCGCGGACGAGGCGCACGTCGTGGAGGAGTCTGCGCAGGCGGGAGACGCGCGGGTTGGCCTGTCCGCGGACGAGGCCCCAGACTTCGTAGCCTTCGCTCAGCAGGTGTTCGGCGAGATACAGGCCGTCTTGTCCGGTGATGCCAGTGATGAGCGCGCGCCTGCTCAAGGGTCCTCCCACACTCGTGTCACAACAAAGTTCCGCCCCTATGTCCAGGTCAGAGACACGCTGACTAGAACAGGTTTCACCGAGCGGCGCCCGGCCAGGGTAACTTCGCAGCTCACAGGACGTAAACGTGACATGAGGAACAATTCCACATTAGGCGCACACGAACTACCAAATGGTAGTCTTCGCGACTAAGGTCATCTTTCACGGTACATGCCCGATCCGGGCGGCTACCGGTCGGCCAGGGGAGAAAGGGGTCTGCCGTGGCAGATGCGGGGTCGCTGCGGGTCGCACTGCTGTCCTACCGGAGCAAGCCGACCTGTGGCGGCCAGGGCGTCTACCTACGCCACCTCAGCCGTGAGCTGGTCGCACTCGGGCATAGGGTCGAGGTTTTCTCCGGCCAGCCGTACCCCGAGCTGGACGAGGGTGTCATCCTCACCAAAGTGCCCAGCCTCGACCTCTACCGCGACGAAGACCCGTTCCGCACCCCGAAGCTGGCGGAATATCGCGACTGGATCGACTTCCTCGAAGTGGGCACGATGTGGACGGCCGGTTTTCCGGAACCGCTGACGTTCTCCCTGCGTGCCCGCCGTGTGCTGGAGCAGCGGGTCGGCGATTTCGACGTGGTGCAGGACAACCAGACGCTCGGCTACGGCTTGCTCGGCATCCAGAAGCTCTTCCCCGTCGTGGGCACCATCCACCACCCGATCAGCGTCGACCGCCGCATCGAGCTTCAGGAGGCGGAGGGCTGGAAGAAGCTGAGCATGCGCCGCTGGTATGGGTTCGTGCGCATGCAGTCGATCGTGGCGCCGAGGTTGAATCCGATCCTGACGGTGAGCGAGTCGAGTCTGGCCGACATCCACCGCGACTTCAACGTGCCGCAGGCCAACATGCGGCTGATCCCCCTCGGAGTCGACACCCGCTATTTCCACCCGCGTCCCGACAAACCCCGCCGCAAGGGGTCGATCGTCGCGGTGGCCAGTGCGGACTCCCCCATGAAGGGGGTCGCGACGCTGCTGCGCGCGGTCGCCAAGCTCGCGACCGAGCGCGATGTCAACCTGACCGTGGTGAGCAGGCCGACGCCTGGCGGGCCGACCGAGAAGCTGGTCAAGGAGCTGGCTCTCGGCGACCGGGTCAAATTCGTGCACGGGATCTCCGACGACGAACTCGGCGAGTTGATCGCCACCTCGGAGATCTCCGTGGTGCCCTCGCTTTATGAGGGTTTCTCCCTGCCCGCCGTGGAGCACATGGCGTGCGGCACACCCCTGGTGGCCTCGCGGACGGGAGCGTTGCCCGAGGTGGTGGGCGACGCGGCGATTCAGGTGAAGCCGGGTGACGCCGAGGAGCTGGCGGCGGTGTTGCGCCGGCTGCACGACTCCCCGGAGGAGCGTGCCCGGGTCGGGCAGGCGGGTTACGACCGGGCCATGGAGCGGTTCACCTGGCATGTCGTGGCGAAACGCACGGTCGAGGCATATCGCGAGGCGATCGCAGCCCGGGCGAAGGCAAGGCGAGGGCCTGGATAACGGCCCGGGAAAAGCCCAAGCCGAACGCCCCAACCATCCACAACGCTAGGGAGCGACACGTGCTGACCGTCGACTTCGCCCGCCTGCCCGTTGGCCCGGGTGACCGCGTGCTCGATCTCGGGTGCGGGGGTGGCCGCCACGCCTTCGAGGTGTTGCGTCGCGGGGCCGACGTGGTGGCGTTCGACATGGACGCGGCCGAGTTGCAGACGGTGGCGAACATGTTCGCTGCCATGCGCGAGGTGGGTGAGGTGCCGGAGGGGGCCACGGGCGAGACCGTGGTGGGCGACGCGCTCGACATGCCCTTCCCGGACGGCTCGTTCGACCACGTCATCGCGGCCGAGGTGCTGGAGCACATCCCGGACGACATGACGGCCATGCGCGAGATCGCCAGGGTGCTCAAGCCGGGCGGCACCGCCGCGATCACCGTGCCGAGCTTCCTGCCTGAGCGCATCTGCTGGGCGTTGTCGGAGGCCTATCACACCGCCCCCGGCGGACATATCCGCATCTACACTCTCGCCGAGCTGAGCGCCAAGCTGAAGTCGACCGGCTTGGTCATCGGCCCCCGTCATTACGCCCACGGACTGCACTCGCCGTACTGGTGGATCAAATGCGCGGTCGGTGTCGACAACAACGAGCATCCGGTGGCGAAGGCCTATCACGAGCTGCTCGTCTGGGACATTATGAAGCGCCCCGCGGTCACCCGCCTCGCGGAGGCGGTGCTCAACCCCCTGATAGGCAAGAGCGTCGTCCTCTATGTCCGGAAGCCGAAGTGACCCACACCATTCCCGAGGTGCCGGGTGTGCTGACGCGCGCCCAGATTGTGGAGACGGCGCACAGCATCGCCGCGATGCAGGACCCCGACGGCGGTGTGCCCTGGCCCGAGGGCCACGTCGACGCGTGGAACCACGTCGAGTGCCTGATGGCCATGACGGTCGCGGGCCTTACGGTCCAGGCCCGCGCGGGCTACGACTGGCTTGTGCGCCACCAGCGCCCCGACGGATCCTGGCCGATGAAGCTGGTCGGCGGCCAGGCGACGGAGGTGGACGGTGAGTCCAACCACGCGGCTTATGTCGCGGTCGGCGTGTGGCACGACCTGCTGGTGACGGGCGACGAGGATTTCGTGCGGGCGATGTGGCCTACCGTACGGCTGGCGCTCGATTTTGTCGTGGGTCTCGCGACAACCAGAGGCGAGGTGTTGTGGCGGCGGGGGGCGGACGGCACACCCGCGGACTTCGCACTGCTGACCGGATGTTCCTCGATTCATCAGGGGTTACGCTGCGGCATGCTGCTGGCCGAGCGTGTAGGTGATCCGCAGCCCGACTGGGAGCTCGCCGCGGGCAGGCTGGCGCATGTGCTCGCCGCGCACCCGGAGGCGTTCGCCGACAAGAGCAGGTTCGCCATGGATTGGTACTACCCGGTGCTCGGCGGCGCCGTGCGTGGGGCGGCGGCGCGGGAGCGGCTTTCCGCAGGGTGGGGCACGTTCGTGGAGCCGGGCCTTGGGGTGCGCTGTGTCTCCGACCAGCCGTGGGTGACGGGTGCGGAGACGTGTGAGCTGGTGCTCACGCTGGCCGCCATCGGCGATCGGGAACGGGCGATGGTGCTGTTCGCCGACATGCAGCATCTGCGCCACGAGAACGGGTCCTATTGGACCGGCTGGCAGTTCGTGAACCGGCAGCATTTCCCGAACGAACAGTCCGCCTACACCGCGGCCGCCGTGATCCTCGCCGCCGACGCGCTGGCGGGTGCCTCGGGTGGGGCCGGGGTGTTCCGCGACGCGGGCCGCCACGTGGTGGCGAACCCGGTGAGCGATCCACACGCCTGCGGATGCGACCTCACCCCAAGCCACACCCCGACCACCTGACCAGGCGGCCAGGCCCGCCCAAGCCACACCCCGACCACCTAACCGGTCCGGCCCAAGCCCACCCCTCAAAACCACAACCCACCCACCCGAATCACCCCGAGGCCGCGCCTCCACCCGACCAACCCCACCCACCCGGCCGCCCCGACCTCACACCAGGTCGGATCCGGCTTTGCTTCACGGGTCGCTCCGGAGGATGGAAAAGGTTCATTCTTTACATAGAGGCATGAGCGCGCGTACTTGATCAACTCCATGCGGCTCAATACCTTCGGCCCTGGCCACGAGCACGGTCGGGGGACGAATGGGCAGCACGGACACGATGCAGACCGGCACCGACGCCGAGGAGGTCCGCACGCCGCCGGACGGCCCTCCGGGCAAGAGCCTGCGCGGATTCCTGACGCAGGACCTCGGGCAGATGGACTTCGCCCTGCGGAGGTTCGGCCTCCTCCCCGCCGAAGCGCGGGCGGGTCTGGAGGAGGCGGGCCGCTCGTTCCTGATCGGCTTCAACGCCATGCTCTCCCGCCGCCTCGACACGATCGGCGGCCTCCGGGAGGATCTGCGGGGCTTCGCCTTCGAAGGCGCCGGCATGGGCGCGGCGATGCTGGACCTGCTCAAGCTGACCGGCGGCCGCCACCTGCGCGAGTTGCTGAACGGCCCGGCGCTGGCATACCCGCACCTCGTGCACGTGGGTGTCGGCTGGGCCTACGCGCGGCTGCGGGCGCGCCCGATGTGGGGCATCACGACGGCGCACCCCCTGCTCCGCTGGCTGGCGCTCGACGGGTTCGGCTTCCACCGGGGTTTCTTCTCGGCCGACTCGGCGGTCGGCGCGCGCCGTGAGCCGCGCCCGATGCGCCGCGGGCACCGCGCCGTGGTCGACCAGGGGCTCGGGCGCATGTTGTGGTTCCACGAGTGCGCGAACCCCGACGGTGTCGCGGCAAGGGTCGCGGAGTTCCCGCCGGGCCGCCGCGCCGACCTGTGGAGCGGCGTGGGCATGGCGGCGGCCTATACCGGCCAGTGCGACGGCGAGGGTCTCGCCGGGCTCGCGGCGCACGCGTCCCGCGACGGCTACCGGGCGCATCTCGCGCAGGGCGCCGCTTTCGCCTGCGCGGCGCATCTGAGGTCGGGGATCATGCCCCCGCACACCGAGGCCGCCGCGCCTCTCCTGTGCGGGGTGGAGGCGGACGAGGCGGGCGCGTGGACCGACGAGTCGCTCGCCGGACTCGGGACGAACCCCCGCACCTACTACCACTACCAGTCGTGGCGTGCCGGCATCCGCAAGTCCTGGGCCTGCAGGAACAAGGGCCGGCTCGACATCTGACCTGCGGTGCGCGCGGCTCTCTCGTCTCCCCCCGTCTTCGGGCCGCCGCACACCCGCACAACCATCGCGACACAGGGCAAAGTGAACGGGGGCAGAGTGAAGGGTTCAAGGTCATCACGGCGGCACGCGGCGGGAGCCCTCGCCGTAGCCGCCTCGGTCTGCGTGTGGTCGTTGAGCGATACCCCCGGGGGACCCGGCGGCGGCGCGCTGGCCGAGCGGTTCGGGTTCGACGCCGAGCCGCTCGGCCCCGCCGACCGCCCGGGCGAGCGGAGGGTACGGCAGGTGGCCCCGGCATACGCGGGCGTCGACGCGTGGGCCTCGTCCGCAGGGGCGGCTGTGGCGCTGTTCGACGCCGACGGCGCCGTCACCTCCGACGATGTGTGCCTGGTGGACCCGCGCCGCGACACGGTGACGGTGTCGCCCGCGCCGGGCACGGTCGAACGTTATCCGTCGTTCACGCTGGCCGCTCCCAGGCTCCTGCCGTACGAGGTCCCGACGGGATGTATGCCCGCGGACCTCAACCAGGACGGGTGGCAGGATCTGGTCGTCTACTACTGGGGGCGTTCGCCGTCGCTGTTCGTGCGGCTGCCGAAGGCGGCGCTGTCGGCGGGGGCCTATGAGCACCGGGAACTCACCGCCGTGCCCGAGGTCTGGAGCACCTCCGCCGCGACGATGGGCGACTACGACGGGGACGGGCGGCTCGACCTGATCTTCGGCAACTATTTCCCCGACGGCGCCCGCGTGTTCGACCCTGCGGGCCGTCAAGACGACCTCGTCATGCCCGGCTCGATGGCGAGCGCGCGCGACGGCGGTGCGGAGCGGCTGTTCCTGGGAGACGGGACGGGCGGGTTCACCGAGGTGTCGGGGGCGTTCGCGCCGGTCTCGACGACGGGCTGGACCATGGCGCTCGGCACGCAGGACCTCGACGGGGACGGGCGTCCCGATCTCTACATCGCCGACGACGCCGGGCCCGACAAGTTGCTCATGAACGTCTCGGCGCCGGGGCGGGTCGCGTTCCGCGAGGTCAAAGGCGCCCGCCGGGCGGGCACGCCGGGGTCGCGCGTGCTGGGCGGGGATTCGTACAAGGGCATGGGGGTGGCGTTCGGCGACCTCAACCGGGACCGGGTGCCCGACATCCTGGTCGGCAACGGCGCCGATCAGGGGAACTTCGCCTTTGTGTCCACCCGCGGGCAACTGCCGTATGACGATCGGGCCGAGGAGCTGGGGCTGAGCCGCACCGGCTGGTCGTGGGACGTCAAGACGGCGGACTTCGACAACGACGGCGGCGACGAGATCGTGCACGCCACCGGTTTCCTGCCCGGCGCGGCGGACCGCCGGCCGCAGTGGCAGGAGGCGGCCATGGCCAACGACCTGCTCGTGAGGCGTCCGGGGCTGTGGCCGCGCCTCGCCCCCGGCGACGACCTGTGGGGACATACCGGACGCACCGGACGCACTGGAGGCACCGCCACCTCGTTGTTCACCAAGGATCCAGGCGGCCACTACGTCGACGTCGCCGCAAAAGCGGGCATGACCACGGACGCGGCCGGCAGGGCGCTCGCGGTGGGCGACGTGGACGACGACGGCAGGCTGGACTTCGCGCTGGCCAACCAGTGGGGCAGGTCCGCATTTTTCCGCAACACGGGGACAACTGCCCCCTTCGTCGGGTTGCGGCTGAGACTCTCGGCCGGAGGCTGCCGCAAGCCACCGATCCGCGCGGCGACGACCCGCCCGGCGATCGGCGCCGCGGCCACACTCACGCTGCCCGACGGCACGACAAGCACCCGGCAGCTCTATCCGGCAGGCGGCCACGGCGGCGTGTCCGCCCCCGAGCTGCTTTTCGGGCTCGGCGGCGCGGGCAGGGTCAAGAACCTGTCGTCGCGGATGTCGCTGCCTGTGACGGTGAAGTGGCGCGACGCCTGCGGCGTGCCACGCACCACCTCGACCTCGATCACCCCCGGCTGGCACAAGGTGCTGCTGACCGGCGACGGACGCGCCGTGGAGATGACGTGACGACCACCCTCACCGAGGAGAAGACGACCCCGATCGCGACGGGCCTCAGCCCGGCGCGCAGACGCGGTCTGGCGCTGCGCGGCTCCGCCGCGTCGCTCACGGTGGTGACCGTGCTCGGGCACACGGTGCTCGGCTTCGAGCAGGCATATGCCGCGCCGGTCGCCGCGGTGGCGGCGGCGCTGATCGCCGAGCTTGTGCTGGAGTCGGTCGACGCGCGGGCACACCGCAGGCACCCGCGTTATCTCATGCCGTTCGGGAGGGCAGTGGATTTCTTCCTCCCGTCCTATTGCGTGGGTCTGCTGTGCGCGATGCTCCTGTACGGCACCGCCTCCCTGACGCCCACCGTGCTCGCCGCCGTGGTCGCGGTCGGCAGCGCCTATGTGGTCCGCCCGCGCTGCCTGAACCCGGTGGCCCTGGGCGTCGTCGCGGTGCTCGTGCTGTGTCCGCAGGCCGACCTGGCTCCGCCGTACCAGTTCACCGCGTGGGTGTCCGGGGTGTTCGACGTGATCGTGCCGTTGGGCCTGCTGGGGCTCGGCGTCGCGCCGCACGTGCGGCTGACCGGGAGGATGCCGCTGATCCTGGCCTGGGCAGGTGGTTTCGCCGCCCAGGCGGTGGTGCGCGGGCTGTTCACGGACGTGTCGGCGGCAGGTGCGCTGCTGCCGATGACGGGCGCGATGTTCGTCCTCTTCACCACCTTCGTGATCGTCGATCCGGACACCACACCGAGCAGACCGCTGCACCAGGTGGCCTTCGGTATGTCGGCGGCTGTGGTCTACGGGCTGCTGGTGCACCTGCACATCTCCAACGGGCTGTTCGTCGCTCTCCTCCTGGTCTGCGCGGCACGCGGGGTGGGTCTCGCGATCCTGGCCCGCTCCCGCACCGGCCCTGACCAGATCGCTCCCACCGCACCGGCCCTGGCGGGGGCCCGGTCGTGAACATCGCGATCGTCGGCATGGCCTGCGCCTATCCCGACGCTCCCCACCCCGCCGCGCTATGGGAGAGCGTGATGTGGCGCAGGCGGGCCTTCCGCCGCATTCCCGCAGAACGCCTCAGCCTCTCCGACTACCACTCCCCCGACCGATCGTCGGCCGACCGCACCTACAGCACGCGGGCCGCGCTCATCGAAGGCTGGGAGTTCGACCGGACCGCCTACCGGATCCCGGCCGCCGTGCACCGGGTGAGCGACCCGGCGCACTGGCTGGCCCTCGACACCGCCGCCCACGCCCTGGCCGACGCCGGTTTCCCCGGCGCCGACGGCCTCGCCCGCGAACGGGTGGCGGTGGTGGTCGGGAACACGCTCGCCGGGGAGGTGACGCGGGCTCATGCCCTGCGTCTGCGCTGGCCGTACGTCCGGGACGTGCTCGCCTGCGCACTCGCGGACCTGCCCGTCGAGACGGGGGTGCGTGTGCTGGAGCGCGCCGAACGCGACTATCTCTCCCCCTTCCCGGAGTTCTCCGACGAAAGCCTCGCGGGCGCGCAGCCCACCATGATCGCCGGGCACGTCTGCCGCCATTTCGACCTCGGCGGCGGCGGTTACGCGGTGGACGGCGCGTGCGCGTCATCGCTGCTCGCGGTCATCTCGGCCTGCCGTACCCTCCGTGAGGGCGGAGCCGACTTCGTGCTCGCCGGCGGCGTCGACGTCAGCCTCGACCCCTTCGAGCTGGTGGGCCTCGCCAAGACCGGCGTGCTCGCCGCGGACCGCATGCGTGTCTACGACGAGCGCGCGGGTGGCTTCTGGCCCGGGGAGGGCTGCGGGTTCGTCGCCCTGATGCGGGCCGGCGACGCCCGCGACCTGGGGTTGCGGATCCACGCCGAGATCGCCGGGTGGGGTGTGTCTTCCGGAGGCGCCGACGCGGCCGACGGGCAGGTGCTCGCGCTGCGCCGGGCCTATGCGCACGCCGGAGTGCTGCCCGGCGAGGTCGCGCTGTTCGAGGGGCACGGTGCCGGCACATCCGCCGGCGACACCGCCGAACTCACCGCGCTCACCCGGCTGCTGTCCACCTCGCGGCCCGCCTTCCCGGCGGCGCTCGGCTCGGTGAAGGCCAACATCGGCCACACCAAGGCCGCCGCCGGCGTCGCGGGTCTCATCAAGGCGGCCCTCAGCCTCGCCGCAGGCACCCTGCCGCCGACAACCGGCTGCGAGAACCCCCACAAACTTCTCACCGGCCCCGCCTCCCCCCTCCGTATCCTCGACGCCCCCGAACCCTGGCCCGACGGCCCCCGCTACGCCGGCGTCAGCGCCGCGGGCGTCGGCGGCCTCAACGCCCACCTGGTGGTGTCGGGTACGGCGGAAGCCCCCATGTCGTCCACCCCCGCCGGTGTCCGCGGCGCCTATCCGGTGAGCGAGCGGCGCGTATTGCCGGAAGGATTGCCGTCACGCGACGACCCGCTGGTGTTCGCGATCTCCGGTGAGGACGTCCTCGGCACGCTGCGCCGCATCGCCGATCAGGCGACCTGCTGGTCGGAGGCCGAACTGGTCGACCTGGCCCGCGCGCTCGGCACCCGTCCTGGCGGTGCTCCGGGCACGGCCGGGGACGCGGGGCAGGCCGGCGGCAGGCGGGTGGCCCTCGTGGCCGGGTCGCCTGAGCAGCTCGCGGAGCGCGCCGCGGTCGCCGCCGACCGCTGGGAGCGGCTCCGGCCCGGTGTGCTCGACGCCGCCCCCGGCGTGTTCGCGGGCGACGGCGTGCGAGGCCGCGTCACTCTCCTGTTCCCCGGCCAGGGCGCTCCGGTGCGCAGCCCCGACGGCCGGGTGCGCGACGGTGTCGCCGACACGGCCGAGGCACAGCCGGCGATACTCGCCGCGTCCCTGGCGGCGCTGCGGAAACTGGACCGGCTCGGTGTGACGGCCGGCGCGGCGGTCGGGCACAGCCTCGGTGAGATCGCGGGCCTGGTGTGGGCGGGCAGCCTCACCGTCAAGGACGCGCGCAGGCTGGTGCGGCGGCGCGGCCACATCATGAGCGAACTCGGCCGCCCCGGCGCCGGCATGGTCAGCGTGGGAGCGGGCCGGGAGGTCGCCGAGCAGCTCGCCCGGGGCACGGCCCTGGTCCTGGCGGCGGTCAACGGCCCGGCCTCGTGTGTGCTCGCGGGGTCGCTGGAGGAGTTGGCGGTGGCGGTGCGGCGGGCGGCGGAGCGGGGGGTGCCGACGACGGCGCTCCCGGTGTCGCGTGCCTTCCACTCGCCGCTCGTGGCCGACTGCGCGGCGGCCATGGCGGACTTCCTGAAGGACGTCCGGTTCCGCCCGCCGGTGCGCACGCTGATCTCGACGGTGACGGGTGCGCCGCTGTCGCCCGACGACGATCCGGCCTTGCTCTTGCACAGGCAGATCACGGCCCCGGTGCGTTTCTGGGACGCGGTGTGCCATGTCGCGGGTGACACGGACCTGTTCTGCGAGGCGGGCCCGGGCCGCACCCTGTCGGCGCTGATCGAGGGGGTGCCCGCGGTCAGCGTGGACGCCTTCGGCCGTTCGGCGGCGCCCGCGGCGGAGACGGCGGCCGCGTTGTGGGCGGCGGGCGCGATACCGGATCTGTCGCCTCTGTACGGCGACCTGCCCGGCAGACCGATGGACATCTGGCGGGACCGCGTGTTCATCGCGAACCCGTGTTCCAGACTGCGCGGGAACGACACGGCCTGCGGGGAGGCCGGAGGTTTCCTCCCCGCCGAGGAGGTCGTGTGGCTGGTCCGCGACCTGGTGGCCGCGGAGGCGGGGCTCCCCGTCGAGTCCGTCACGGACGACATGTTCCTGCTGGGCGACCTGAAGGTGACCTCGACGGCGCGGCTCGCGGCCGGCGCGGCGCGGGCGGCGGGCCGCCGGCGCCCGGTGGCGCCTCCGGCGGGGGACATCACCGTCGCGGACCTGGCGGAGTGCATCGCTGCGCTCCCGCCCGCCGGGCCGGACGGCGACAGGACGCCGCCGACCCCGGTGCCGGGCGTGGCCCCGTGGGTGCGCTGCTTCGCCGAACCGGCCTATCCCGATTTCGTCGGCCCCGGTTCGTCGCCTCCCGCCCAGGAGACCGTCCCGCAGGCCGACCCGCTGCACCCGCAGGAGATCACCAAACTGGTCCAGGACACCGCCCCCCGCCCCGCGCCGGTACGGCGAAGCCGTCAGGAGGCCGTCGCCACCGACGACCCCCTGAGGCCGCAGGAGATCACCAAACTCGTCCAGGGCAGCGGCGGACGCCCGGCGGCGGCACGGCGCCGGCCACTCGGTATCACGGCGCCGCGCCTGCACCACCCGCGCACACTCGTCGTCGGCGACCCGCTGGACCCCGAGGAGATCGCCCGTCTGCTGCGGGCGGCCAGGAAGGCGCTTGCCGACGGGACGGGCTTCACCGTAGCCGCCGACGGCGGCGCGCTTGCGGGGTTCGCCCGCAGCCTGCACCTGGAGCACCCGGACGTCTTCACCGGCGATCCGCGCCCGCAGCCGCTCCCGATCCCGTTGCCGGGCGACGGCCCGCTGCCCGTCGGCCCCGACGACGTCGTGCTGGTCAGCGGCGGCGGCAAGGGCATCGGCCTGGCCTGCGCGACCGGCCTGGCCGAGGCGTCGGGCTGTGCTCTCGGGCTCGTCGGGCGGGCCTCGCCCGACGACGACCAGGTGCTCCGCGCGAACCTGGCCGCGCTGGCCGAGCGCGGGGTGCGGCACGCCTACGCTTTGGCCGACATCGGGGACGAGGCCGCGGCGGCCGGTGCCGTACGGCTCCTCACCGACGCGCTCGGGCCGATCACGATGCTGATCCACGCGGCGGCCGTCAACCGCCCCGCGCGTTTCGCCGAGCTCGGCGACGACGAGATCGTCGCGCACCTCACCCCCAAGGTCGCCGGCCTGTCCCACCTGGTCGCCGCCGCCTCCCCCAAGCACATCGTCACGTTCGGCTCGGTCGCCGGGACGTACGGCATGGCGGGCGAAAGCCACTACGCCCTGGCCGCCGGGCTGATGCGGGAGCAGAGCAGGCGGCTCGGCGGGCTCAACATCGACTGGACGACGTGGTCGGACGTGCGCGATCCCGCGTGCGACGTGACCCCTCTGCCCGAGCGCGAGGGTGTGGAGGTGTTCCTGAAGCTGCTGCGCACGCCGGGACTCCCGCCGAGTGTGGCGGTGCACGGGCGGCTGGGGCAGCCCCCGGCGCCCTGTCCCGGGCGTGGCCGGTTCGTGGACGACGTGCGTGTGCACTACCCGGGGGTCGAGCTGGTCGCCGACAGCGTGGTGTCCCTGGCGAGCGACCCCTGCCTCGGCGATCACCGCCCCGGCGGCACAGCGGTCCTGCCCGCCGTGGTCGCGTTGGAGGCCCTGGCGCAGGCCGCCGCGGTGGTGGCGGGGCGGCGAGTGAGTGAGATCGCGGACATGTCGTTCGACCGGCCGGTGACCGTGCCGGAAGGCGGCGGCACGACGGTCAGGGTGTGCGCGCTGCGGCGCGACGACGTGATCGAGGTCGTACTGCGCTCGGAGGAGACAGGTTTCCAGGCCGATCACGTCCGCGCCGTGTTCCCCGTCGCCTCCACCCGGGGGGCGCACTCCCCGCCGGCCGGGACACAGACCGCGCAGAACAGGGGCGAGCCGCTGACGGCGGACGAGATCTACGGCCCGCTGTGCTTCCAGACCGGGCGTTTCCGCCGGGTGACCCGGCTCACGCTGGTCGAGCCGCACGCGTGCGCGGGTGAGGTGCGCGGCGACGAGCCGGAGGGCTGGTTCGGCGGCGCTTCGCCGCTACTGGGCAGCCCCGGCGTCGCCGACGCGACGATTCACGCGCTTCAGGCGTGTGTGCCGCACCGCCGGCTGCTGCCCGCCGGCGCCGAGCGCCTGGTGATCCACCCGGAGGCGGGCAGGGGCGACGTGCGCCTCTCCGCCAGGGAACGGCACGGCGACATCGCCGAGTACGTCTGGGACGTCGAGGCGGTGAACGGCGAAGGCCGCCCCGTGGCCACGTGGACCGGCCTGCGGCTGAAGGACGCCGGGCCGCTGCCCCGCGTGGACCCGTGGCCGCCGTCCCTGCTCGCCGTCTACCTCCAGCGCGCCGCGGTGGCGCTCGGCCTCTCGCCGTCGCTGCGGGTCAGCGTCGACCGGCCCGAGGCGGGCTGCTCGCGCAGCCACCTCGCCGGGCACGTGTTGTCGACGGCCTCCCCGGCGACATGCGGATGGGAACGTGTGGGCGGTGCCGTACCGGCGCTCGGCCCCGGCCTCACCCCGCTCGTCAACGAGTTGCAGCCGCGGTGCGACGAGCCGAGGGACACCGTGGCGACCCGGGTGTGGAACGCCGTGGAGTGCCTGTCGAAGGCGGGGCTGCCGCCCAGTGCGCCGCTGGCGGTCGAGGGGGTGTTCGACGGGGGCTGGGCGTTGTTGCGCTCCGGTTCGAACCTGATCGCCTCGACCGTGGTGCGCATCCGCGGCGTGGACGAGGCGGTGTCGATCGCGCTCATGGCCGAGGGGGGTGGGTGAGAGCGCCCCTCGGGTCACCCGATGCCCGGTCCCGTCCTGGGGCGTCCTAGGGGCGTCCCAGGGTTACCCGATGCCCGGTCCGGTGCGCTCCAGCACGCGCAGCGAGCCCTCGTGCCGGGTCTCGGTGAAGGCGCCCGAGGCGAGCGCGCGGCGGTAGACGCGGTAGGGCCCCTGCCCGCCGTCGGCCGGGTCGGCGAAGACGTCGTGGAAGACCAGCGCTCCCCCGACGGCCACGTGCGGCGCCCAGCCCTCGTAGTCGGCCGTCACGGGGCCGTCCGAGTGGCCGCCGTCGATGAAGAGCAGTCCGAGCGGGGCGTTCCACAGCGCCGCCATCTGCTCGGAGCCGCCGACGACCGCGATGACCACGTCCTCAAGCCCGGCCGCGGCGATGGTACGGCGGAAGACCGGCAGGGAGTCCATCTTGCCGAAGAGGGGGTCCATCAGTGTCGGGTCGTGGTGCGCCCAGCCCGGCTGGATCTCCTCCGACCCGCGGTGGTGGTCGACGGTGACCACGACCGTTCCAGTCAGGCGGGCGGCGGCGCCGAGGTAGACGGCGGACTTGCCGCAATAGCTGCCGATCTCGCACAGCGGCCCGCGCGAGCCGTACGCGACCGCCGTCTCGAACAGGGCGCGTCCCTCGTCCGGCGGCATGAAACCCTTGGCGTGCTCGGCGGCGAAAAGCAGGTCCGCTGGCATGGTGGCGATGTCCATAGTGACGAGAGACTAATCCACGCCCGCGACGCGGCTTCCCGTGGCCTTGCCCGGCCTAGTGGAACGTGTTCTATGCTCACGCCGGAGGAACCATGAGGGTCAAGGTCGACTACCTGGTGTGTGAGGCCAACGGCATTTGCTCCGGGCTCGCCCCCGAGGTCTTCGAACTCGACGACGACGAGAACCTGCACATCCTGCTCCCCGAGCCGCCGCCCGAGGCGCGCGACCGCGTTCGGCACGCCGTGCGATCCTGCCCCAAGGCCGCACTCTCCCTGGAGGAGTGACCTCCTTTCGATCCCTGACCGGCGACACCCTCCGCCAAATCATCGTGTTCCCCTAACCCACGGCCAAGCGTCTCCCCTCGAGGGGAGACGTTCACCTCCACCGTGAGCCGATCGCGGACAGATCGATGTCGATCTCGTACGGCACCGGCACCTTGAGCCTGTCGTGGTGGATGCCCGTCAGCGTGTGATGACCCGACTGTGCCACTTCGTGTGAGGAATGGGGAAAACGAGGTTTCCGTCAATGAGCTCGGAATGCGGAGGGAGGCCCGGCAGCCTTGAGAACGCTTCGGCGGTGAAGCCGCCCGGGGTCGGGCTTGTCCGGTCTAGCGGTGTCACGGCCAGAGCTTATGAGGCGCTAGAGCATGGCCTTGAAGGAGGCGGCGGACTGGTCGCCGAGGGTGGTGGGGGTGAGGTAGGGCTGTTCGGCGGTGATGGTGGACCAGTTGTCTTGGATGTCCTCGACGGAGTGCTCGTCCTGCTTCCAGCCGGGGCCCTCGGCGACGAAGACGCGGGCGATGCGTCCGCCGCCGACGGAGAAGACCTCGCCGCTGGTCTCGCACTGGTCGTGGCACAGGTAGACGACCAGGGGGGTCACGCGGGCGGGGGTGAGCCGTTCCTCGAAGTCCGCGGGCATCAGGCCCTCGGTCATGCGGGTCCAGGCGACGGGGGCGATGGCGTTGACCTTGATGTTGGCGCGGGCGCCTTCGAGGGCGAAGGTCTTGGTCATGCCGACCAGGCCCATTTTGGCGGTGGAATAGTTCGCCTGCCCGAAACTGCCGAACAGGCCGGACGGGGAGGAGGTGTTGACGATGCGCCCGTAGCCCTGGCTTTTGAGGTGGGGGAACGCCGCGTGGCTCACCAGGAACGACCCGCGCACATGCACCGCGATCACCGAGTCGAACTCCTCGACCGTCATCTTGCCGATCGACTTGTCCCGCAGGAGGCCCGCGTTGTTCACCACGATGTCGATCCGGCCGAAGGTGTCGAGCGCGGTGCGCACGATCGCCTGGGCGCCCTCGGGAGTGGCCACGTTGTCGGCGCTGACGACCGCCGTGCCGCCTCTCTCCTCGATCTCCGCCACGACCTGCGCCGCGGGCCCGGCCGAGGCACCCGACCCGTCGCGGGCGCCGCCGAGGTCGTTGACGACCACTTTCGCACCGCGCTCGGCCAGCATGAGGGCGTGCGACCGGCCAAGCCCGTGCCCGGCACCAGTGACAACCGCGACCTTGCCGTCGAACCTGAGCTCCGCCATGACCGGCCTCCATAAAGTCGAACGTGATTCTAGTCTGAGACCACCACAACTCCATATGCGCAGGCAAGGGATAGTGATAACTGCCCAGGTCGACACCGGTTGCGGATAGTGATGACGCCTGTGGTTCTTTGCTAGAGTCTTCGACCACACGGGCGCGGGTCACTCTTTCGACTTCCCTCCCTGTAAGCCCCGCCCCAAACCCTCGGGCTGGAGGCCCTGCATGCCCGCACCACAGCCTCTCCGCGTGGTCCAGTGGGCCACAGGCGCCCTCGGCCGCGACTCACTGCGCGGCCTGTTGTCCCGCCCGGCGGAGTTCGACCTGGTGGACGTGCTCGTCTACGACCCCGACAAGGTGGGCAGAGACGCCGGCGAGCTCGTCGGCCTCCGGTCCTCGGGGGTGATCTGCACCGACGACGTCGAGCGGGTGCTGACCGCCGACGCCGACTGCGTGCTGCACATGCCGCTCCCAGGCTCCTATTTCGGCAGCGACCAGACCGTTGACATCGAAAGCATCTGTGCTCTGCTCGCGTCCGGCAAGAACGTCATCACCACCACCGGGTTCGTGCACCCCCGCTCCTATGGCCCCGGCGTCGTCGAGCGGGTCCAGACCGCCTGCCGCGCCGGCGGCACATCGCTGCACGGCACCGGAGTCAACCCCGGGTTCATGAGCGACCTCCTGCCGCTCGCCCTCACCGGGCTGTCCCGCCGCATCGACCACATCTACGTGCGCGAGTCGTCCGACTATCGCGGGCACACCTCCCGCCAGTTCGTGGTCGACCTGATGGGGTTCACCCGCTCACAGAAGGACTACGCCACCTCGGTGCGTTCCTACCGCGCCTACCAGCACGCCCTGTTCGGGGAAAGTGTGCGGCTCGTGGCCGACGCCCTCGGCGTCGAGCTCGACGAGGTGGAGGAGAGCGACGAGTTCGAGCTGGCCACGGAGGAGTTCGCGATCTCGGCGGGCCGTGTGATGCCGGGCACGGTCTGCGCGTCCCGGTGGGTTTTCAGCGGACTGGTGCGCGGACGCCCGTTCATGACCGTCGAGTGTGTGTACAAGGCGGACTCCACCCGCGTGCGGCGCTGGCCGGGGCCCGGTTTCACCATCCACATCGAGGGTGAGCCGCATCTGGTGTGCAACATGGACGAGGTGTCCAACGGCCTCGTCGCAGCGGCGGCACACGCGGTCAACTCCATCGCCGCCGTGTGCGCGGCGCCACCGGGCATCCGGACACTGCTCGACCTGCCACTGGCCACGGGGAGGGGCACGGTGCGGCTGGCTTAGCCGTACCCGGCTTCCGGCAGGTGCACCATGCGGCGGAAGCCAGGTGGTGAACCTCGTACGGCGCAAGCCTGCCCGGCCGGTCGGCACCGGCGCACGCGGTTAAGCAACGTGTGTTGCTTAACCGGGCTCAGTCAACTACCGTTGCTTACATGTCCGCGAGCGAGACCCCTGTCCCTCAGGATCCGGCAGACGCGCTGGCCGCCGTCATGGCGTTGCGGCGCATGGCCGACAACCTGGAGGACGCCGCCGTCGAGCAGGCGATGCGCGCCGGCTGGACCTGGCCGCAGGTCGCCGAGGCACTCGGCGTGACCCGCCAGGCCGTGCACAGGAAGCATGCCAAACGGCTCATCGCCGCGGGCGTGAAGCTGAGGAGACGTTCACCGTGACCACGTTCCAGAGGTACTTCCATACGATCATCACCGAGGGGGGAGTCGAAGCCCAGCGGGACGGCGCGGCGACGATCGAGGCGTGCCACCTCCTGCTGGCCGTCGCGGCCCAGGAGGGCACCGCCCCGCAGCGTCTCCTGGCCGAGGCCGGGCTCGACCACCAGGGGGTGCGCGCGGCACTTCAGCGGGAGTTCGAGCACAGCCTCAACTCCGTCGGGGTGTCCACCGCCGCGTTCACGATGCCCAGGCCGAGCCCCGCGCTCAAGCGTCCGTCCGGCATGGGAGCCAGCGGCAGGCAGGTGCTTGATCGGATCTTCACGGGCAACCGCAAGAAGGACCTGCGGCCCATGCATGTGCTGATCGCGATCTTGCGGGCGGAGGTGGGCAAGGTGCCACGCGCCCTCGACCTCACCGGCGTCGACAGGGCCGGCCTGCTGGCCCGCGCCGTGGAGGATGTCACGAACACGACCGAATGACACCACGCGCCGGCACATCAGCACCACACACACCTCACCAGGCGAGCCACACCCCGTCGAGCGGCGTCCGCTCCGGCTGAGGGCAGCCTTCCCTCTCCTTCACTCCTGACCAACGGCGGTCCGCCGGTCATGCGCCCGTGAGGCGCGATCACCTGTGAACGCGGATGCCGATCTTCAACGGGTCAGGCTCCCGGCCGATCACGCCGTTTGCGGGCGTCGGGCGGCCCAAGAAGGCATTCGCCGTACCCTCTGTCGCTTTCCGCTGCCCAAGGAGGCATCAACCATGGCGGTCTCCCGCCCCCGCACCGGCCTGCTCCTCGCCGCCACCGTCACCGCCCTGGCCATGACGGCCACGCCCGCCTCCGCGAACGACGGCAGCCCCGTGCAACGAGTGCTCGACCGGGCCGTGGCCGATGGCGGTGTGCCCGGCATCGTCGCCGAGATCCACCGCAAACACCGTAAAACCTGGTTCGGCACGGCAGGGGTGGCCGATCGGGCGACCGGCGCCAAGCGTGTGCAGGGGGAACATTTCCGCATCGGCAGCGTCACCAAGGCGTTCACGGCCACGGTGATGTTGCAACTGGCGGCCGAGGGCAGGTTGTCCATGGACGACACGGTGGCGAAGTGGCTGCCCGGAGTGGTCGAGGAGCAGCTCGGCGGCGACGGGAGCAAGATCGACCTCAGGCGGCTGCTCAACCACACCAGCGGACTGCCCGATGTCGTGCCCGGCCAGGAGATTCCCCGCCCCGAGCGGCCCGGGGCGGGGTTCATCTACTCCAAGCTCAACTACAACCTCGCGGGCATGATCATCGAGCGGGTGACGGGGGCGAAGCTCGCGGACGAGATCGCGCGGCGGATCGCCCGCCCGCTGGGCCTGACCGGCACATATCTGCCCGGTGGCGAGACGGCGATCCGCACACCCCACGCTCGCCACTACACCAAGGACGGCACAGGGCCCGGCGCGCAAATCCATGACGTGACGGAGACGGACGTGTCGTGGGCGTGGGCCGCCGGTGGCATGATCTCGACGACCGCGGACCTGCACAGGTTCCTGGACTCCCTGCTGCGCGGCCGTCTTCTCCCGCCCGCCCAGCAGCGCGAGATGTTCACCACGGTCTCCACCGAGGGCGGCGATTGGATCGCGAACACCCGATACGGTCTCGGCGTCTACGCCCAGAGGCTCCGCTGCGGCGTGACCGTCTGGGGCGGGGGCGGCGCGGTCCCGGGGTCGTGGACCTACGCCATGGGCAGCCGGCGGGGCACCCACCGCGTCGTGAGCAACGTGAACGGCGACTGGGACGACCCGCTGGCGACCTTCACGGAGTTGCTTGAGGCCCGCTTCTGCCGTACCGGCTCGCGATGATTGCCCGTCGGCTGGGGGGACCGACGGGCGGGAGTGGTCAGATCAGGCCCAGGGTGTTCATGGCCGAGGTGACCTTGAGGAATCCGGCGATGTTGGCGCCGGTGACGTAGTCGCCCGACTGACCGTAGTCGTCGGCGGTGGCCAGGCAGGTGTCGTGGATGTCGCGCATGGTGGCGGCGAGCTTCTCGTCGGTCTCGGCGAAGGCCCAGCGGCCACGGGAGGCGTTCTGCTGCATCTCCAGCGCCGAGGTGGCGACGCCGCCGGCATTGGCGGCCTTGCCGGGGGCGAAGGCGACCTCGGCCTCCTGGAAGACCTGCAGCGCCTGCGGGGTGCACGGCATGTTGGCGCCCTCGGCCACCGCGATCAGGCCGTTCTTGACCAAGGTCACCGCGTCGGCCTCGGTAAGCTCGTTCTGCGTGGCCGAGGGCACCGCGATGTCGCACGGAACGTTCCACGGCGCCTTGCCGGGGATGTATTCCGCGGAGGGCACGAGCTCGGCATAGGCGTCCAGCTTGCGGCGGCGCACCTGCTTGACCTCGGCCAGGACCTCCGGCCGGATGCCCTCGGGGTCGTGCACATAGCCGCTGGAGTCCGAGCAGGCCACAACCGTGGCGCCCATCTGCTGGAGCTTGGCGATGGCGTGCTGGGCGACGTTGCCACTGCCCGAAAGGACCGCGGTCTTGCCGTCGAGGGTCTGCCCGCGCTTGGCGAGCATGGCCTCCAGGAAGTACACCACGCCGTAGCCGGTGGCCTCAGGGCGCACCAGGCTGCCGCCGATGTCCAGGTCCTTGCCGGTGAGGGTGCCGGTCTCGAAGCGGTTGGTGATGCGCTTGTACTGCCCGAACAGGTAGCCGATCTCACGCGATCCGACCCCGATGTCCCCGGCAGGGACGTCGGTCTGGGCGCCGATGTGCCGGTAGAGCTCGGTCATGTAGGCCTGGCAGAAGCGCATGACCTCCCCGTCGGACCGCCCGCTCGGGTCGAAGTCGGCGCCGCCCTTGCCGGCACCGATGCCCAGCCCGGTGAGGGCGTTCTTGAAGATCTGCTCGAAGGCCAGGAACTTCACCACGCCGAGGTTGACGGTGGGATGAAAGCGCAGCCCGCCCTTGTAGGGGCCGAGCGCGGAGCTGAACCCCACCCGGAACCCCCGGTTGACGTGGGCCGCGCCGCTGTCGTCGGTCCACACGACGCGGAACATGGTCTGCCGCTCGGGCTCGCATAGTCGTTCCAGCAACCTCGCGTCTCTTAGGGCGGGATCGCGGCGCAGCGCGGGCTGGATGGAGTGCAGGACCTCCGTGACGGCCTGGTGGAACTCCGTCTCGGCGGGATTACGACGAACGATGTCCTGATAAAGGGCTGATGTAGCGGCATCGAGCGTCATCGCCACCGTTCCTTCCTGATCGTTCTGCATGGAGTGGTAGCCACCTGCGGCGGGAGCATCCCATCCGAGCCTAAAGCGCGCCGACGACCGGTCTATACCGATCAGTACGGCGATGCCTTCAACGACCGGATTCTCAGACCTTTCCAGGTTCATGTCGGAGACGATGCGCTCGCGGAGCCGGCATTTATCGATCTTGCCACTCTGCGTCATCGGCTGCTCGTTGAGCACGATCAACGGCTACGGCAGACGGTGTTTGGACATGCCCTTGGCCAAGAGACAAGGGACGGGCGGGCACGCACGGCCCGCCCGGCGCCGGCCCGGTCGCCGGCGCCGAGTGGCCTATCTCACACCGTGATGTCCCACACCATGGTGTCTCGCACCACGATTTCTCACATCGTGACGACGATCTTCCCGCGCTGTACGCCGCTCTTCATCCGGTCGTACGCGGCGGCGGCCTCGGAGAGCGGGAAGGTGCTGTCGATCACCGGCCTGCCGAGGACGCCGTCGGCGATGCCCTGGGTGACGAAGTCGATCCCGCGTTGCAGGGTCACCGGGTCGCGTGTCTCGTTGATCAGCGAGTAGCCGTGCACCCCCGCCTTGCGGCGCACGAGCGGCAGGACCGGGAAGGCCAGGTCGTTCGTCCCGGACAGTGCTCCGTGGACGAAGGCGATTCCGCCCACGGCGAGCGCGTCGACGTATTCGGCGACGAACCCGCCGCTGATGCCGTCGGAGACGAGCCGGACGCCTTCCCCGCCTGTGATCGCCATGAGCGCCTCGGTCACGTTCTCCTCCGCCGTCGCGACCGTGGCGTCCGCGCCCTCCTTGAGCAGGAACTCCCGCTTCTCCGACGTGCGTGTGCTCGCGATGACCCTGGCGCCGAGGGCCTTCGCCATCCGGATCATGCCGAGGCCGGTGCCGCCCGAGGCCGCCGTGATGAATACCCAGTCGCCCTCGGAGAGGGGAAAGAGTTCCTTCATCGGGTAGTAGGCCGTCAGGTATTGCATCCAGAATCCGGTGGCCTCGGCCGCCGACCAGCCCTCCGGCCACGGCGTCGTGAACGCCTCACGCGCGAGCGCGAATTCGTTCGCGCAGCTGTAGGCGTCCTCGACGTTGGGGATCGTGCTCACCTTGTCGCCGACCTGGAAACGGGTCACCTTCGCGCCGACGGCCTCGACGACGCCGCTCGCCTCGTAGCCGAGCCGCATCGGGAAATCCGAACTGGTGTAGTGACGGCCGTTCATCAGCAGGATGTCGGCCTGGTTCAGGCCGTATGCGGAGACGCGGATAAGGACCTCGTCGGGGCCCGGGGTGGGAACGTCGACCTCGCGGACGACGAGACCCGTCGCGGCGTCGTCGGTGTCTCCGAGGAGGTCGTAAAAAAGTGCGCGCATGGCTCAATCGCTCTCTGTCCAGGTGGGGGTGGTGTTCATCGAGGTGGGCGCGTGCCGGGTGGGGGTTGGTTTAGGCGCGGACGTCGCCCGCCGTTTCCTCGACGGGGCGGTAGTCGATGTCGTAACCGAAGTGCCGGGGGCCGGCGATCTCGATGCCCGCCTCGGTGCGCCAGTGGGGGTCGCAGGGGAGCCCGACAACCGCGACGCGATAGCCGTACCGGATCTCCTCGGCGGGGATCGGCTCGCCCGAGTCGATCTCCAGGGTCATGATGAGGTCGGGGCTGGTCGCGACCACTCGTCCGTCGCGCTCGGCGATGAGATATTCGTTCTGGAAATCCACGGTCATCCGGCGCCCGCGGTCGTCGTCGAGTCCGCTCAGGCGGGCCTTTCCGACCGTCCAGCCGCCTTCGTTCTTACGCTCGACCTCCTCCACCTTGCCGGTCAGAAGCAGCACTCCCCCCTGTTTGGCGAGCACGGCCTCGACGGGCGAGGTGTGCGCGGCGCGTGCCTCCCGGATGGCCCGGCCGATTTCCTCGGCGAGCGTGATGGGGCCGCGGATAAGGCGTTCCTTCGCCTCGGCTCCCGTCATCGGATAGACCGCGATGGCGCCGTGGGCTCCGCTCGCCACCACGGCGGCACGTACATAGGCCTCCGACCACGCGTTGGTGGGACTCTCGAGGGACATCACGTTGCCGTGCTCGTCCACCATCGTGAGCGGCGTCGCACGACCGCCGTAAAGCGTCGGGGTGACCAACTGCAATTCGGGAAAGGCGCGCCCCATGCCGTCGGCGTCGACGACGGGCACCCCGGTCACCGCCGACGTCGTGAACGGCGTCACCCCGTTGAATCCGCCCGCCTCGGCGGGACAGATGTAGGAGTAGGTCTGCCCGGTGAACCGTTCGAGTTCGCGCAGCACACCCGCGTACTCGTTCTCGCGCGGGAGTTTCTCGACCAGCACGCCGGGTGCGCCGAGACCGGCGATGAAGACGATGTTCGCATCGCCCGGCACCTCGTCCAGGTCGACCAGCGGCACCGGGCCGTGCCGCCGGATCGCTTCACGGGCGAGCAGCATGCCGATGTACGGATCACCGCCGCCGCCTGAACCGAGCACCGTCGAGCCGAGGGTGATGTCGGCGAGCGCCGCTTCGTCGATGAGCCGCATCGTCACTGTCCTTTCAAAGTCGTGGCAAGGGTGCGGAACGGGCCTGCGGCCTTCACCCTGACGTGCACCGCGCCGCCTCCCGGCAGGTGCGTGAGCGGGACGTCCTCGGTGTCGACGATGCGCACCGCCTCGGGGTCGGCGCCCGCCTCGACGGCGCGGGCGACCGCCTCCGCTGTGGCGCTCTCCAGCACCTCCGCCCGGGTGGTCCCGGAAAGTGAGTAGATCCGGTCGACCTCGCCGCCGGCCTCGGCGAAAGCCGCGCCCACGGCGTTCGCGACACCCGCGTGATCCGGGATGACGACGTCTCCGAGGTCCGGCAGGGCGGCGAGGAGCGGCCCGCCGCCCCCGACGAGGATCACGGGGATGTCGGCGACGGTCAGTTTGGCCTTGTCGATGGCCCGGACCAGCCGTTCGGTCGCGATGCCGAGGGCACGGCGCACGGTGTCGGCGGGGAGGCCGGAGACCGCTGCGGGGTCTCCGACCTGGGCGGCGCCCGCCGCCACCGCGACGTCGGTGAAGGTCAAGGTGTCGCCGCCGAAGACCCGCGCCTCAGTTGTGATGCGGTGGCCGACGCTTTCCGGGCCGACCGCCGAGCCGTCCTCGGCGATGTGGGTGCCGCCGCCGAGAGCGAGGGAGAGGACGTCGGGAATGCGGAAGTTGCTCCGCACGCCCGCGAAACTCATCGCCACCGTCGACTCCCTGGGGAAACCGTGGTGGAGCATGCCGACGTCGGAGGTGGTCCCGCCGACGTCCACGACCACTCCGTGGTCGATGCCGGTGAGCAGGGCCGCACCCCGGATCGAGTTGGTCGGACCCGACGCGATCGTGAAGATGGGGAAGGTCCGCGCCCGATCGAGGGGCATCACGGTGCCGTCGTTCTGCGACAGCGAGATCGTGGCGGAGATGCCCGCGCTGGCGACGGCAGCCTCAAGACCGTCGATCACGCTGCCCGCCAGGTCGAGGAGGGCGGCGTTCAGGATCGTCGCGCTTTCGCGTTCGAGGAGGCCGTTGCGCCCCACGAGGGCGGAGCGGGTGATCGACACCTCCGGCAGCTCCTCGCGGAGGATCTCCTCCGCCCTGATCTCCGGTTCCGGGTTGACCGTGGAGAAGACCGAACTCAGGGCGATGTGCCGCACACCGGACGCGCCGATCTGCTTGGCGGCCTGGCGCAGTCCCGCTTCGTCCAGTTCGTTGAGCGGCGAGCCGTCGAATTGCGCCCCGCCCGCACACACGTAGACGCCTCCGTCGACGACCTCCCGCAGCCGGTCGGGCCAGTCGATCATCGGTAGGAGGGACTGGGGCGGCGTGGCCAGCCGCACCACAGCGACACGCCCCAGGTCCCGCCCCTGCGCGATCGCGTTGATGAAGTGCGTCGTGCCGATGAACACCGACGCGACCTCGCCTGTGTCCACGGCGCCGAGCACCTCGGTCAGGGCGGCGAGGATGCCCGATGTCACGTCCTTCGACGTCGGCGCCTTCGTGGCGGCGACCACTCGACTGCCGTCTAGGACGACCGCGTCGGTGTTGGTCCCACCGACATCGATTCCGATGCGTAGTGGCACGTTGGTTCTCCTACTACTTGGGGGTGTGGGCCCTGGTCGTTCATGGTTCGGAATGCGGCGGCCGATCGCTGGGAACGCTCCAGGCACGCCAAAGGGACGTCTGTGGCTGTCGAAGGCGAGACGTGATCGAAGGAAGCGGCTGCTCGGTGGGGACTTTGAGGTGATCGGGCACCGAGGGATTTAGGTCATGGAACTCGGCTCTCAGATGAGAAAGGGCGGCCCGCCGCCTGGACGAACAGCCGCAGAGCGCCGCCCGACATGTACGTCGCCTGTGTCTCGACGACCTGGCGGACCTCCGTGCCTGCCGGGTCTGCCCCCGCGAGCACGGCCCTGTCGACGGCCTGCCGTCCGGCCTCGGCGATCCCCTCGACGCGGTCGCCGCCATCCCCCACGAAACTCCACACGTTCCCCGACACCGGGGCGAGAGCCACCCCCACTGCGGCGGCGATCGCCGGGCCACCCGCCTCGGAGTCCAGCACGGGAAGATCACCCACCCGGCGCCGGAGCCAGCTCACCAGGTGGTCCTCGGTCATCCCGGCCGGCGCCATAAAGCCCAGCGGCACGGGCTGATTCGTGCGAACGCCCGCGAGAGTGGGGGTCGGCTCAAGGACAAGCCGCCCATGGCGTACCACTCCGGCACCCGGATGCCGACCGCCACCGCCGACGACGATGGCGTTCTCAACCCCTGCCATCCGGGCGTGGCCCCGGACAACCGCCGCGAGATGCCCTGAGACAATGTGAATCGGAAGCGCCGCCGCGCCTGGCGCGGTGACAAGAGTGCCGTCGTTCCGCGCGACGAAGAGCTCGGTTCCCACGCCGTGCTCATGCAGGATGGACCGCACCCCTTCGATCAAGGTCTGGGCACGTGCGCCGAGCGCGGCGTTGAGGATCGCTGCGTTTTCCCGTTCATACAGCCCGAATCCACCGACGTCATCGCTCAATGTGATCGGATAGCCGGCGCCGAGGACGTCCCGGACGACGGCGGCCGCGGCACGTTCGGGGCGGTTGTCGAGATAGGAGAAGGAGCCCGAGACGGCGACCGCGCTCGCGGCGGTCCCGCAACGCCCGGCGAAGTCCCGCACGGCGTCGAGGTCGAGTTCGCCTGCCGTACTGCCGTCGATGTCGATGCCGCCCGCGGTCGTGAGCCAGGGGCCCGCGACCCGCTCCGCGACCTCTCGCGGCCATCCGGCCAGCGGCGGCACGGCGGTCGTGGGGGTCGCGCCGACGCGCAGCACCCCGACCCGGCCGACGGTCCTGTGGTCGCGGAGCCAGTCGGCGAAGGCCGACATCGCGAGCATCGCCGCCCCGATCCGCCCGGCGCCGACCTGCTTGAGCACACTCCCGACGACGACGGCCAAGCCCCCGAAGCCCTCCGTCACCTCGCTCGCGACGACACGGCCGGAGTCGTCGACCGCGACCGCGCCGAACCGCGGCCCGGCGATCGAGATCCCGAGACGGAAGGGGCCCCCGGTGTTCATCGCACGCCACCTCCCGTCGCCACGGCCGAGAAGTCGACGTAGTCGAGGCCGTAGCCGAGCGCGCGGGGACCCGTGAGCGCGAGCCCTTTCCGCGTGCGCCAGCGGGCGTCGGCGGGGAGCGCGACGACGTGGACGTCGCGGTCGACCGCGGCGTCCTCCGTCGACAGCGGCTGCCAGCTCACCCGGTCGGCGACCACGAGGATGTCGGGCGTCGAGGCGAGGACCTCGCCGGCTCGCACGGCCAGGTGGAACTCGTTGCGCGCCTCAAGCCGCAGCGGCGCCTCCGCGGCGTCGTCGTGTTCGATCGACAGGGAGGACCTGAGGCCGAGGCGGTCGGCGGTGGCCAGGCGCTCGGTGATCACGCCGCTGCCGATCAGCACGCTCCCGCAGCGCTCAAGCAGCCGTGCGGCGCATGCGTCGTCGAGGCCCGCCAGCCCGCTGAAGACGCGGCCGAGTTCGAGGCACCGGCTCACCGACCCGCGAAGGGCGTGGGCGCGGAGGAACTCCGCACTCATGGACGAGGTGCTGAGCACGGCCAGCCAGCCCATGGTCTCGACCACCGGACGTACCAGCCGCTCGACGGAGATCCGGCCCCACTTCCGGATCACGACGGTGCGGCCGTTCGGGTCGCACAGCAGATAGGAGTCGGACTGCACGTCGTCGAGTTCGAGCACGGACAGGTCGAAGCTCGGCACACCGCGCCCGCAGAAATCGGCGTCCACGCAGGGAACCCCCAGCAGCGCCGCGGCTGCCAGCGGGTAGAGGGCGTTGATCCCGGCCGTCTCGTACGACATGACCGCCGACGGCCTGCGGCTGCGAAGCGGCTCGCCGGCGAACACGATGGACGGCTCGGCGAGGCCCAGCAGCTTCTCGGAGAGGGCGTGGGGCGAGCCCAAGAGCACAAAGGGCGCGACTTCGGCATCGGCGTCGAGCTGATCGACTGTGACGATCTCGATCGTCCCGCTCTCACCGAGCGCTTCCCTCAACATCACCTCGGCGAGGAACGGCTCACCGCCACCCCCGCCGCCTAGGACCGCGGCGCCGAGCGCCATCGGCGCCACATCGTCAGCCGTGAATCTCATGGGCTGCTCCCTTTGCTTCCGTGAAGCATTGCGCAGGTGAGGAGGCATCGTCACTGTGCACAGTGCATACACTTTTCCCCCACACTGAGCAGTTTTCCGAGATGTAGGCGCAGGTGAGCCACCATGCTGAACGTGGGTGCCATCGCACAGACCTTCGCTGGACGAAACGCCCGCGAAAGCCTTATCGGTGGGGATAGGGCCGCACACCGCCCGGTCAGTGCCGTCGTGATCCTCTCCGGACTTGAGGAGATCGAGACGTTGCACCCCGGAGCGCTCCTCATCGTGCCCAGGCAGATCGCAGCCGGTGGCGACGTCGCCCTGGACCTGATCATCCGCCGCGCGGCAGCCGTACGGGTGAGCTGCGTGGTGGTGGACGCCGGCACCGGCGAACTGCCCTCCCCCACCCGCCGGCTGGCGGAGCAGTTCCGCATCGTGCTCTGGCGCGAACCCGACCTCGACCCCCGGGGACTGTGCTCACGTATCGAGCGGCTTGTCCGCAATCCCGAACTCGTCGGTGTCGGCGTGATCCGCACCGTGAGCGAAAGCATGATGAACCCCGTGCGCGACGTGGGCGACCTCGTGGGCCGCCTGGCCCGGTTGATCGCCTTCCCGGTCGCCTTGGTCGGCCTCGACGGCCACTCGATCGCCGGCCCCACCCTCGCGCCGCCCGACTACCTGGCCGAACTGCTGCGCTCGTTCGACGGGCGCGCCGCTCCCCGGGACATGATCGTGGAAGCCGGAGCGGAGGGAACCTTCGTGATCGTCGCCGGCTTCCCGTCCGCGACGGACCGGCCTCGGCTCTGGCTCGGCGTGCGCGTGCCGTACGGGCTGGACGCCCATTCCGGCTATGTCCTCACCTCCCTGCGGATCGCCGCACTCGCACTCGCCGGCCACCTCGCCCAGGCGTCCCTGGCCTACGAGCGGGAGAACCGCGAAGCCGGCCTCTTGCTCGACGACCTGCTCCGCAAATGCGACGACGTGGGGCTCGCCGACATCGAACGCGCCGCGGCCCTCGGATGGCAGCTGGTGGGGTGGCATCTCGCCGTTCAAGTGCGGGCGATCGGCAGCCCCGCCGACCTGCCGCCACCGGCCCTCACCCGATCACTCGCTCAAGCCCTCGAAACCAGCGGTGTGCACACCCGGCCGGTCGACACCGGGCAGGCCGTCGTCTTCTGGACGACGACCACCGCCACACCGGACACCGGCCAGGTGGCGGCACTGGCCGGTAGCGTCCATGCGGCACTCGCGGAGATCGAGAGGGGATATCCCCGCCTCCGGCTGCGTGCCGGGATCGGCGACCCGCACGAGGGACCGCGCGGGCTCGCCCTCTCCCTCGCCGACGCCCGGCACGCCCTGGCGTTCGCCGAGGCCCAGCAGGGGCGGGCCGTCGTACGGCGGTCCGACGCGATGACCGCGAGCCGTCTGGTGCGCACATGGCTTCCCGACGGCGCGGCCCGGGACGTCGTCGCGAGCCTGACCGATCCGATCCGCGACGCGGACCCTTCGGGGCAGCTCATCAGCACATTGAGGACATATCTCGACACCGAGTCGAACGTCTCCCAGACCGCGGTGGCCCTTCATCTCCACCGGAACACCGTGATCCAGCGGTTGCAGCGCATTCGTTCCCTGCTCAACGTCGACCTCGACGACCCGCACGACCGCCTCGCCCTCCGGCTGGCTCTCCGGCTGACGCCGTAGGCCTCCCCCTGCCACCTGTAGTGCTACAGGTGCGGGATGAACCGCCCGAACCTCCCCTGGTGGTAGAGGAGTGGACGCCCCTGCCCGGCCACACTCGTGTCCGTCACCAGGCCGACCACCAGGTTGTGATCGCCGATCTCCACCGTCGAGTACGGCGCGCACACCAGGTGAGCCGGCGCCCCGTCGAGCAGCGGCACCCCGAGGGGACCCGGCTGCCAGCTCGTCGGCGGGGCGAAACGGTCGATGTTCTTACGGGCGAACCTCGCCGCCACCTCCGCCTGATCACTGGCGAGCACGTTAACCGCGAAATGATCGGCCTCCCGCAATCGCCGCCATGTGCTGGAGGCGGCGTCCACGAAGAAGGACACAAGCGGCGGGCTGAGACTCACCGACGAGAACGACGTCGCCGTCAACCCGACCGGCACCCCCTGCACCCGTGCGGTGATCACCACAACCCCGGCGGCGTGTACGGCGAGAGCCCGCTTGAACCGGGCGTCGTCCACCGGCCTGGCCTCCGCCACACGCTCGTTCAACATCTCGGTCATCAGACTCTCACCTGCCCTCCGCGGAGCGCCGCCACCTGCGGCCCGATCTTCGCCGCCCACCGCGACACCACCTCGTCCGATTTCAGGAAATCGGCCTCCAGCAGGGCCAGCCCGGGGGTCGGTACGGCGGCGCCCAGTTCGACGAGCAACGGACGCAAATGCACCTCCACCGCGAGCGCGTGCCGTGCGTCGCCCACCACGAGGAGGGGCAGCGCGATCTTGTCCACCAGCACGCCAGGGGGCAGCCGGTCGAGGAACACCTTGAGCAACCCCGTATAGGTGCCCTTGTAGGTGGGGCTCGCCACGAGAAGCACATCGGCCCCCTTGACCAGGTCGATCGCCACCTCGACCGCCGCCGCCGGGGAGGGGGCGAGCAGCGTGGGGGCGAGCGCCGCGAGGTCCACGACCTCGGGGGCGGTGCCGTACCCGAGGTCGCGGGCCAGGGCCTCGCCTGCCGCGACCGCCACGCCGTATGTCCGGGAAGCCGGCTTCGGGTTGCCCACCACCGTCACGAGGCTCATGACGCCACCGCCAGACGGCGCGCGGCCGGGCGGGGCAGGCCGTAGTGATCGCGCAGCGTGGAACCCTCGTATTCGGTGCGGAACAGTTCGCGCCTCTGCAACTCGGGCACGACGTGGTCGACGAAGTCGGTGAGACCGCTGGGGAGCAGCGGCGGCATGATGTTGAAACCGTCCGCCGCGCCGTTGCCGAACCACTCCTGGAGCTGGTCGGCGATCTGCTCGGGTGTGCCCACGACGACCCGGTGCCCACGCCCGCCGGCGAGACGGCCGAGCAGCTGGCGGATGGTGAGACTGTCCCGGCGGGCCAGGTCGGTGACCAGTTTGACGCGGCTCTGCTGGCCGTCGGGCACAGGTGGCAGGTCGGGCAGCGGCCCGTCGAGGGGGTAGCCCGATAGGTCGTGTCCGAAGATGCCGGACAGTTGCTTGATGCCGTATTCCGGGATGATCAGCTCGCTGAGTTCGTGTTCCAGGCGGCGGGCCTCGGCCTCCGTGCTGCCGATGATGGGGGAAATGCCGGGCAACACCTTCACCTCGTACGGCTCGCGCCCATGAGCGGCGAGGCGTGACTTGAGGTCGGCGTAGAACTCCTGGGCCTCGGCGAGGGTCTGCTGGGCGGTGAACACCGCTTCGGCGTGGCGGGCGGCGAACGCCTTGCCGTCCTCCGACGATCCCGCCTGGACCAGGACGGGGTAGCCCTGCGGGGATCTCGGCGAGGTTAGGGGGCCACGGACCTTGAAATATCCCCCTTGGTGGTTGACGGGGTGAATCTTCGCCGGGTCCGCGTAGTGCCCCGCCACCCGATCCGCCACGATCGCGTCGTCGTCCCAGCTGTCCCAGAGTCGCTTCACCACCTCCAGGAACTCATCGGCCCGCGCGTAGCGGTCGGCGTGTGCCGGGCGTTCCCTGCCGAAGTTCTCGGCCTCCGCCTCACCCGCCGATGTCACGATGTTCCACCCGGCGCGCCCGCCGCTCAGATGATCGAGCGAGGCGAACTTCCGAGCGAGATGGAAGGGTTCGTTATAGGTCGTGGAGACCGTCGCGATCAGGCCGATGTGCTCGGTCACCGCCGCCAGCGCCGACAACAACGTCAGCGGTTCGAGGCCGCCTGCCGCGCCGTGCCGTACGTCGTTCCAGAGGGCCAGGCCGTCGGCCAGGAAGACGGAGTCGAGCCTGCCGCGCTCCGCCGTACGCGCCAGCTCCTGGAAGTGCCGCAGATCGGTCACCCCGGAGGGATCGCTGTCGGCGTGCCGCCAGGCGGCTTCGTGGTGTCCGACGTTGAGGAGAAAGGCGTTCAAGTGAAGCCTGCGGGAGTCTGTCATGAGGTGGCCCTCCACGTTGAGAATCGGCGCTCCAGCGAGGCGAGGAGCACGTTGAAAAGCAGGCCCAGTACGGAGATCGTGATGATGCCGGCGTACATGTCGTGTACGCGGAAGTTGAACTGGGCGTAGTTGATGAGATAGCCAAGCCCGGCCTTCGCCCCGACCATCTCGGCGGCCACCAGGACGAGCATCGAGTAGGCTCCGGCGAGCCGTATGCCTGTGAAGATCGTGGGCACGGAGGCGGGCAGGATCACCTTCTGAAACAGCCGGTGTGCCGGGAGTCCCAGGGATCGCGCCGACTTGATCAGGAGCGGATCCACGCCGCGCACACCCGCGATCGTGTTGAGCAGGATCGGCCAGGCGGCGGCATAGAGGATGATGGCGATCTTCGATGTCTCGCCCAGACCGAGGAGCAGCACAAACACGGGCAGGAGCGCGAGGGTGGCCGTGTTGCGGAACAACTCCAGGAGGGGGTTGAGAAAGTCCGCGAGGGGGCGATACCAGCCGATCAGCAGGCCTAGGGGGATGGCCAGGGCGATCGCCAGGCCGAATCCGGCTAGGGATCTGCCGAGGCTGGCCTGCGTGTGGTCGAGGAGTTCGCCGGTTGCCGCCAGGTTGGCCAGGGCGGTCAGCACCTCGGACAGGGGTGGGAGGAAGGTGCGGTCGACGACGCCGGTTCTGGGCAACACCTCCCAGACCACGGCGAGCAGTGTGATTGCTGCGACTCGCCGCAGTCCTTTCAGGAGGTGCACTGCAGGCTTCGCCGTACGTGACGTGGGGGCTTTTGCCGGAGCTTTTGCCAGAGCTTCCGTCGGAGCTTCCGTCGGAGCTTCTGTCGGAGCTTCTGTCGGAGCTTCTGTCGGAGGGGTGGCGAGCTGCGGCGCCGTGGTCGTGGGGGTGCTGACGCTAACCAACGGGGGCCTCCTGCCGTGCCGCCGCCACCTCGTCGCGCAGGAGGGTCCACACCACGTGGCGATAGTCCCCAAACCTGGCGTCCGCCCGCAGATCACCCTCTCGTGCCTCGAACTCGACATCGAGCACATGCTTGATGCGGCCTGGGCGCGACGTCATGACGGCGACCCGCTGCCCGAGATAGACCGCTTCGTCGATGCCGTGGGTGATGAAGACGACCGTCTTCTGGGTCTTCTCCCAGATGCGGAGGAGTTCCTCCTGCAAGGTCTCCCGTGTCTGCGCATCGAGCGCCGCGAAGGGTTCGTCCATCAACAGCACATCCGGGTCGAACGCGAGACTGCGCGCGATCGCCACCCGTTGCCGCATTCCGCCCGACAACTCGTGGGGATAACGTTCGGCGAACCCGCTCAGGCCGACCAGGTCCAGGAAGTGCCGCGCCCGCTCTCGCCGCTCACGCTTCTTCGTGTCCTTGGCCTCCAGGCCGAACTCGACGTTGGCGAGAGCCGTACGCCAGGGAAAGAGGGCATATTGCTGGAACACGATTCCGCGGTCGAGTCCCGGCCCCTCGATCGGGACTCCGTCGAGCAGGATCTCGCCGTGCGTTGGCGCCGTGAGTCCGGCGAGCAGGTCGAGCAGGGTGGATTTGCCGCATCCGCTGGGGCCCACCAGGGTGAGGAACTCCCCCGTGCGCACGTCGAGGTGGATGTCGTGGAGGGCGGTGAACGGTTCGTCGTGGTCGCGTACGGAGAAGTCCTTGGTGACGCCTCTGATGCTGATTTTCGCGGTCATCGCGACTGTCCTTCGGACGTTGCTTGGGGGGTTCCTGCGGGCGTTGCTACTCGTTTGGCTGCCAGAGGGTTGTAGGCGTTCGTGTAGACGTCGGAGGCCTTGACCTGGCCTGGTGTGAGTTCGCCTTCGCGTTCCAGCCAGTCGATCCAGGTCTGGAACTCCTTCTCCGCGATCACGCCGCCGGGGGCCGCGATGCCCGTGCTCTTCCAGAACCCGACCGCTGTGGTGTCCTCACTGCGACCGCGCTTGGCGATGATCTCCTTGTACTTCGCCACGACCTCTTCGCGTGGGCGTTCCTGTGTCCACTTGATGGCTTTCGCTGTGGCTTCGACGAACTTCTTGACGGTCTGCGGGTTCTCGTCGATGAACTTCTGGGTGAGCACGTAGCTGCCCGCTGAGAAGGGGCCGAACAGGTCGAAGTCCGAGAACAGCGTGCGTAGCCCGCCGCGTTCCAGGGCCTTGTCGCGGAGCACGCCACCGAGCACGGCGACGTCGATCTGGCTTTGCCGTAGGCCCTGTTCGGTGTTGACCGGCGGGACGACGACCAGTTCTACCTGCTTGATCTCGTCTGGGGTGAGGCCGCCGCGTTTGAGGTATTCCTTCAGGGCGGCTTCGGCGTGGGCGCCCAGGGTGTTCATGCCGACCTTTTTGCCGATCAGGTCGCGGGCGGTCTTGATGGGGCTGTTGTCCAGGACGTAGTAGCCCTGGAAGGAGTCTTTGTCGCTGCCGTAGTAGCTGATCACGGCCTTGATGGGAGCCTTGGCGGCGACGAGCTTTACGATCGCGCCGTTGAACGCGCCGCCGAAGTCGGTCTGGCCGGTGGCGGCGGACTGGATGTCCTGGGGGCCGCTGATCGTGTTGCCGATCCACTTGAGCTTGACAGGCGCGAGATAGCCGAGGTCCTCGGCCAGTTCAGGGAGGGTGACCTGGCCGACGCTGCCTTGGTAGCGGAGTTCCAGGGTCTCGGCATTTGTGGTGGCGGCGGACGCGCCGCAGGCAGTCAGGGACGTGAGAAGGACGGTGGCTATTAGGGCATGACGGAGGGATTTCACGGGTTTCGTCCTCACTTGTCGCGCGGCGGATCGCCGGCACGACCCACGCCATGTCCCGAAAAATGGGGATCCCGGGGTGGGGGATCCCTAGGCGAGGTGCCTGAGCATCCTGTGGGGGATCCCTGAGTCGGGGGACATAGCGGGATTGGATGGCTGATGGTCGCTGGAGATGGGAAAGGGCGGGGCTCAGCGGGATCACGCCACGTACGGCTCTGAGGAGCTGCCGGTGAGAGCTGGGGGACGGCTTTTAGACGTGGACGTCCGGGCTGAGCGCGCGACGCACCACCGATCGACGGTCTCTGAGGTCGCGCTCTACGGCTTGCGACAACACTGCGCGCTGACCACGTGACCGAAGTCCACATGCATGCGCTTCGTCAGGTTCTGGCCCTGGCTCATGGATTCGACAGTACGGACCGAAATGGGACTAAGTCAATATTTCCTACTGGTTTTACATGAAAATTCTCACGAGGAGCGGGAGCGCCCCTCCCAGCACTCCCTCACCCCGCAGACCAGGCTCCCTCGACTAGCGTGGAAACCCTCACCGCTTGACGTACCAGAGGTCAGGCTCCCCAGGCACCCGGACCACCCGCCCCCGCGCCTCCAGCCAGACCAGATGCGCCAAGGTCTCATTACAGGCGGCCCTGCGCATGAACCCCCGGATCGCCTCCCAGGGCCGGGACCAGGTCAGCACACCGGCCAGCTCCCAGCAGCTCACCCCGTCCCGCTCCCCCAGCCCCGCCTCGATCTCGGCCAGCCGCTCATGGTGATGCGCCATCACATAGTCGACCCGATCCGCCAATTCCAGGAAGCGATACTCGTGGGCCGGCAACACCTCCTCGACCTCCATATCGCGCACCTTGGCCAGCGAGTCCAGATAGTCCGCCAGGGGGTTCGCCGTCGACCGGGCATGCACCGCCACGATCGGAGTGATCTTCGGCAAGACGTGGTCGCCGGAGAAGAGCAGCCGCCGGTCGGGCTCCACAAAACACAGATGCCCCGGCGAATGGCCCGGAGTCCACAACGCCTGCAAATTCCACCCCCGCAGGTCCAGACGCTCACCGTCCTCGATCAGCCGATCGGGCCGCGGCAGGGACATGTACTCCCGGAACATCTTCGCCATGCCCGCCAACCCCTCCAGAGCCTCCGGCGGCGCTCCCACGCGCACCAAGGAGGAGCGCTCCTGCGCGATGGCGGCATTCAGACGATCATCGTCGAGATCGCCGTCAAGCAGCGCCGCATCGGCGGGATGCAACCCCACCCAGGCCCCGGAACTCTCCCGGACCCGCCCCGCGAGACCGTAGTGATCGTGGTGGATATGCGTCACCAACACGCCCTTGACATCGGTGATCGCATAACCGGCGGTCGCCAGCCCATCGCACAACGCCGTATACGCCTCGTCGGTGTCCCACCCGGCGTCCACGAGCACCACCCCACCGGGCACCTCAAGGGCATAGACGAGGACATAGCGCATCGCCTCCAACGGAAGCGGCACCGGGATCGACCAGATCCCCGGCCGCACCCGCTCGACCTCGGGAAAACCTCCCGCCCGCCACGCCGTACGCTGCTGCTCGTTAGCCGGGGTCACACCTGCGGGCCTCGCCGGGGCGCTGTCCACCTGGCACTCCTCTCACGGGGGTTCGTGGTACCGAAACTGATTCTGCCCTCTCGACCGAACCTTGTTCTAATCGGGCATCGTCTAGTCGGGCGTCGTAGCGTGGAAGCATGAAGCTGGGACGCGAGATCTCCGGAGACGGGCGTTTCGTCCGTCAACCCAACCGGTTCACCAACCGCATCGAACCCGACAGCCCCTACCCGCCAGGCCCCGGGCGTTATCACCTCTACGCCTCATATGCCTGCCCCTGGGCACAACGCTCGCTGATCGTCCGGCAGCTCCTCGGCCTGGAGGACATCATCGGCCTGACCGTCGTCGACCCCATCCGCGACGACAAAGGCTGGCGATTCACCCTCTCCCCCGGCGACCGCGACCCCGTCACCGGCGCCTCCTACTTGTCGGAGCTCTACCACGCGACCGACCCGGAGTATTTCGGCCGCTACACGGTCCCCTGCATCTGGGACACCCAGACCGAACGCCTGGTCACCAACGACTACCCACAACTCACGATCACCCTGGAAACCGCCTTCGCCCCCTGGCACGCCGCCGGCTCCCCCGACCTGTACCCGTCGAGACTCCGCCGCGACATCGACGCCATGAACGACTGGCTCTACGGCGGCATCAACAACGCCGTCTACGAAGCAGGCTTCAGCAGGAACCAACAGAAGTACGAGGACGCCGTCACACGCGTCTTCACCACCCTGGACAGGCTGGAAGAACGCCTAACCACCCACCGCTTCCTCCACGGCGACCAACTGACCGACAGCGACGTGAGGCTCTACACCACCTTGGCGAGGTTCGACCCGGTCTACTACTCCCACTTCAAGTGCTCAATCCGCCGCCTCACCGACTATCCAGCCCTCTGGGCCTACGCCCGCGACCTCTACCAACGCCCGGCGTTCCACAACACAACCGACTTCGACCAGATCAAACGGCATTACTTCATCACGCAGACGAACGTCAATCCGAGCCAGGTTGTGCCAGTGGGACCTGCCCTGGACTGGGATGCCCCTCACGGCCGCGGCTGAACGGAACCCGAACGAAGAGAAGCAGCGACAAGCACATCACCGAGGTGGACGCCAAGAAGGCTCCTGCCGTACCGACTCCGGCCGCGAGCGCACCGAGGGCCACACTTGCGCACACCCCACCAACCTGCAGCGAGAGCGATTGAGCGGACATCACGGTCGCCCTCTCCCCAGAGGTGACCCGATGGTGCAACATCTCCGCACACAACACCTGAAGCATGGCCAGCCCCGCAAACAACACCACGTACGCCAGGGCGGCTGCGACAAGCCCCGCCACCTCCCCCAAAACCCCGGCGGCCGCCACACCACCAATGCCCAGACAAGCCCCCAAACCCCCAACAACAGCCCCCCGCACTCCTTGCCGAGAACCCCCCACCCTCCTCGCGGCCCACGGCGTCACAAAACTCCCCAAACCACTCCCCACAAACCCAAGCGCCGCGATCACCGCATAAACCGTGCCGGCCAGAGTGGGCCGCCCAGTGAGCTGAAGCACCATCCCAGGCGTAAGAAGCTCCACCCCACCCAACACAACCCCAATCGCCACCTTCACCCCCATCAACCTCCGCAAAACCCCATCAACCCCAGCCAGCCGCACCCCCATCCCCACCGTGTACGGCACAGCCCGCATAACCTCCCCAAACTTGGCCCGCTCCCGCCGAGCCTCCGTCATCACCATCAACGCCACAACCAGCAAAACCCCCGAAGCCGCCGCCCCCAAAACCATGGGCACCGCCAAAGCCACGGAAGCCTCCCGGGGCACGAACAGCGGCACAGTCCCCCCAACCAACGTCCCCAAACAAACACCCACGGCATCCATCGTCCGCCCCCGAGCCAACCCCGGCCGCAAATCCACCCCCTCCCCCTTCTCCGCCTGCAAGGCATCCACAAACCAAGCCTCGGCAGGCCCACTGGAAAGCGCCCGCCCCACCCCCATAAAAACCATCGCCCCCAAGAACCCCCAAAACGACGAAGCAAACGCCATAACCAACGCCCCAGCTGCCCCAAACCCCGCAGCCGCCGCCAACACCACCCGCCGCCCCCAAACATCCGCCAACCCCCCAGTAGGCAGCTCGAGCACGATAACAACCACTGAATAAACCGCCAGCAGCCCCCCGATAACCGCAATACTCTGCCCTCGAGCCCCCATAAGCAGAACCATCGCCGCCACCGTCAACCCAGGCGACAACCAGGTAAGAAAACTAACCAGCAAATAGCGCCCGGTAACACTCACCGCCCCTCCCCCTCAGCACCCGAGTAAGGCAAGAACGCCAAATAAACCCCCACCTGCTTAGTCTCCCCCCGCGCCTTCTTCTCTACATCCTCCGCAATCACCTCCCCCAAAACCTCCCAAAGCCTCTCCCCCAACCGCCGCACCCCCTCGGCCGACAACTCCACCACCGAATCCGACATCCCCAAAGCCTCATCCCATAGCGCTCCCGCCTCCTCCACCCCCTCCCTCCAAACCTCAAAATCCCTCACAAGCCCCTCAAGCTGCCGCCCCCGCATAGCCCGAACCGCCGCCCGCCCCTCCGGCGTCTCCCCTAACTCCGCCACACTCCACGACGTATACCGATGCACCGCCCGCCACCGCCGCTCCCGCCCCACCCGCGGCCCCGGATCATCCTCAATGAACCCGTACTTCGCCAGCTCCCGCAGGTGATAGCTGGTAGCCCCCGAACTCTCCCCAACCAGCCGCCCCAACTCCGAAGCGGTAGCCGGCCCCTCCGCCCGCAACAACCCCAACATCCGCACCCTGAGCGGATGACTCACCGCCTTGAGCGTGCGCGGATCCGTGACGTGATAGATCTCCTCCATGCCCGCATGGTAAGCATGCAAAGATCTCTTTGCAAGACTTCCTTGGCATGCTCACCCACCTCACCAAGCATTGCCGCGCGCCACAAGCCAGATCATCAGCCCCAAACCCCAATCCCAACCCGAAAGCCATTTCAGCGGATGAAGCGCGTCCCCCCACGCCGCAAGGCGGGATTTCTGAGACGATGGACGCTAGATCTAGCAATGCAGTTCACGGCGGCCAGGAGGTTTGGACGGAACCTTGGACAAACCCGACTTTCCCAGTTGAAGGGCATTTTTCTCATGCAAACGATCAAGTTCTCCGAAACCCATCCCGAAAGCCCGAGGCTAAGGGACAAAGCTTCAAGGCTGAACGTGGACTAGCAGAAGACCGTCCGAGGAGGACATTTGTCGCGCCTCTTTGATTGCCTTCACTTCGCTTGGCGCTTCCAAACTCTCCAGGCCCCATTCCTGAACATAAGATCTCACGCTAAAAATGAGCAGCTCGGCCCCCTGCCGCCCTCTGGAGCTCATATAGAGTTCTTCGCCTTTGACCGGCAAATCGATTTTCCATCCGCGTTCTAGCAACAGCTTGCGAGCCTTTTCAATAGCGCCTCGGGGTTCAACTACTCCCACATCCAGCACGAGCACGCGACCAAAGGACCTTAGCGGTGGCCACCAATTGTCTCCCGAATACCATTCGCTATTCGCTTCAGATAGCACTTTACCGATCGACCTAACGTCAGCTACTGCAGCTGGATCGAAGTGCTCCTCCCTTCCACATGAAGCGAGAGCCACCCCCAGAGACAAACTCAATATCACACATCCCGAACGATACATGAATCGACGGCGCCGCTCTCCGCTCTTATAAATACCGCAGGATTCGTCTTTCATGTCAGCCACCAGCACTTATTATCCACGCAATTCCAATACTCGAACGCCCGCCCACTTATGCCGTTTTTTGCAAACATTTTATTGTATCGCTTTTGCGCCTCCTTGCTCGGAGCGAATGCAGATTGATATCCACTGGCAACCCACCGGCGGAAATTTGCTCTATTGCTACTAGCGCACCCACAATAAGCGATCGTCGCCATCCAGTCATCTAGCCCGAATTCCCTCTTGACATATGTCATTCGAGCAGCAGCCATCTTGATCGAGTACTCGGGATCCTGGGTCAATCTATTATAGATCTGCACTGTGGACATACTTCGCTCTTTTGCAGTGAAGTGCTTCTTCAGATCCCTGTCATTCATCAACTGCTTCACTCTATATATCTCCAATTGCGAGACCCCGACCGAAGCGTTCTGCGGCTTCAAAGTAGCCGCATTGGCCAGGAAGGAAGCCAGCCACACCGCCTTCCCATACTTCACCTCGAAATGTGTGAACTGGTTCTCATACAACATGGTTGCGGTCAACGCATATTTGTTAACCCCAAACCGCTTCGCCGCATCCGCGATCTCCTTGGCATACTTCAGCATATGATGAGGAAAGGATAGTCCTTACAGGTTGCACGCCTCTGTTTTACACATATAGGCGTCTTAATGCTCGCAAACATTCCCGACTCATACAGCCCTAAATGAAGCTCTCGTGCGTTTTTATCCAGCTTCCAGTAGCCATCTATCTCCGACTCCCGGCCATTGGGCATTACTCCGGCGGCGCGGGCCTCCTCATCGGACATGATGGGATTCCAGCGGACCGCTTCAGCATCATGATGATTCACATATTGGAGGTCGTTGTTCATGTACCACCACGGCGGCATTCCACCGGTATCCACCTCCCACTCTTTCCCCCAGTTCATGCAGTACTGGCACGAGGTCGGCTTCGGGCTGGATTGGGATCCAGGGGGAGAGGTGTAGGAGGAGTTGACCACCTCGAGCGCGTAATTTCCGGTTGGGTCGACATTCGTGAGCGGGGATGCGTTGGCGTACGTGTAGCGGTTGGCCTGAACGCTGGGGGCGGGATCAAGGGTCATGGTGTCCCGGGAGACGAACCCTCCGGTGCCGGGCCGATACCAGCGCGCCGCCATGTTGACCTTGCCGGAGGCCGGGTCGGTGTATTCCCCCTGATAGCCGATGTTCTTCCGCGTTCCGCTCTCTGCGACCACCTCGCCGAACGGGTTGTAGGCGAAGGAGTCGACAACCGCGGTGGAGGAGAAGGTCGCCACCAGGTCTCCACGCAGGTCGTTCGCGGCGGCGACCGCAGCGCCACCGCCTTCCTGCAGGCCCAGCAACTGCCCTGCGGAGTCACGGCTGTACTTCGCCTGCACCGCGCCGCCGGCGTCGGTGACGGCGGCTAGGTCGTTAGCCAGACCGCTGTAGGTGAAGTGCTGAACGGAACCACCTTCGGTGCGGGAGCTGACTCGGTTGAGCGCGTCATAGGCATAGGTGGTGGTGCCGTCGCTGGTCAACTGGTCGAACGCGTCGAACACCAGATTCTTGGTGGTCCCATTGGTGGTCTCGCCATTTACCGTGCCGCGGGGAGTGTAGGTGTAGTCGGTACCACCGCCGGAGGTGAGGCGGTTGCGTTCGTCGTAGGTGAAGACTGTGTTCCCGGCCTTTGTGCGGTTGCCGGCGGCATCCCACTCGTAGGCAGTGGTGGTGTTGGCGGGATCCGTCCAAGAGGTCAGGCGCCCTGCCTTGTCGTACGCATAAGTGTTGGCGCCTGCGCCTGCCAGGCTCACAGTGGTCTTGGAGGTGAGGTTGTCGTCCTTGTCCCACCCGTAAGTGATCTTTGCGAGCTGGACACCGTTGCCGCGCTTCACCGTGTGGCTGGTGCGCCGACCCATATCGTCGTAAGCGAACGTCTGCTGGCTGGCCTGGCCGGTAGCGGTCACCGACGTCATTTGGTTGGCCGTGTCGTAGCCATAGGTGAGGGTGCGGTTGACGACTGGGTCGGTCGCCGTCGCGAGACGGTCGGCGGTATCCCAGGTGAAGTTGGCCGTTCCGGCGGCATCAACGCGCTGCAGAAGGTTGCCCACCCCGTCATAGGAGTAGGCACCTTGCTGAGTCGCTCCCTTGAGCACCCTTGTCATGAGCCCGCGGTCGTTGTAATCGATCGCGAAATCGCCGATCGAGGTAGGCCGGCCGGCCAGGTCGTAGCCAAACGTCCGCTCGGCTGTGGCGGTCTCTGCGCCGGTACCGGTCTGGCGGGTGAGGTTGCCCAGGTGGTCGAAGGTCCGGTCGATGCGGACCCCGCCGGGTGCAGCGGTCGTGACCGCGTTGCCGCCTGCGTCATAGACGCTGGTCCAGGTGCGGTCGGCGAGGTTGGGGTACGCAGTGGTAGCCGGCTCGGTGACGGTTTCCACCATGCCGAGGCTGTTGTAGGCAGTCCAGATCACGTTTCCGCGCCCGTCAGTGGTGCGGGTGCGGTTGCCCGCTGTGTCGTAGCCGAAGGTGGTGGTGATCGACTGAGTCGCGGTCACTGGCTCAACAAGTTGGGTCATCCTGCCTAGGGCATCGAACGTCCGGTCGACCATATGGCCCTCAGCCGAGGTCTCCGCAACGGGATTGCCGTCGGCGTCATAACTGGTGGACGTTTCCCGAAGCACGGCCCCTGTGCTGTTTAGATCCTTAACTGCGGTTTTCCTGCCCGCCAGATCGTACTCAGTGACGGTCGCGTTGCCGAGAGGGTTGGTCACCTTGGTGCTGCGGCCGACTAGATCGTAGACGAACTGTGTTGCATTGCTAAGCGGGTTGGTCTCGGAGGTCACTTCTCCGACGGCGTTCACCTGATAAAGGGTGGTGCGACTGCCGGGCCGGATTTCCTTGGTCTTGTTGCCAGCGTCGTTGTACTCAAATCTCGTGACGAGCGTACTGAGCGTCGGTTCGCGTTCGACACTTGTCGAGGTGACCATACGGCCGAGATCGTCGTAGGTAGCCCCGGTCCTGGCGCCTGTCGGGTCGACGGCGCCGGTCTGCTCCCCAAGTGTGTTGTACTCAGACACCCTCTGTCCGCCGGGCTGGCCGTTGGGGCCAGGCTCAGTGATGCGGACGCGGTTGCCCAAAGCGTCGTATTCAGTGGTCCAGCTCGACCCGCGGGCGTCGGTTCGCTTGGTCTCTCGCCCGGCCGCATCGTAGAGGTAACTCACCTTGGGCGTGATTCCGGACAGGGAACGGATCTCCTGGTCGGTGAGCGCTCTGCCGTACGCCTGGACCTCGTCCAGGTCGCCGCGGAAGGAGTGCTCGTAGGCACCGTTCTGTTTGCTGCTGCCGATGAGGAAGCCGCCTGCGGCGTTGAAGGTAGCGGTCACAGCGTTGGAGGCGACCTGTTCGCCGTTCTCGTACAGGCGGATGTGGCCGGTAGCCGCGTCGTATACGCCGACGAGGTGGGTCCAGTCGTTCAGCTTTGCGCGCCGGTTGGACACCGCGCTCTTCTCAACAGCAGTGGCGCTGTCGGTGTCGTACGTCGCCAGGCGCCACTTGCCATCTGCTGCAGAGTAGGCAAGTTGGAACGCGCTCCTGGTTGCGCCGTCCTGACTCACGGTGGCGTTGAGGTCACCGTGAGTCAGCCGCACCCACGCACTTACGGTGTAGCTGGCGTTGGTGGTGAGAACGGGGGCAGCTGTCACAGCGTGAGTATTGCTGCCGAACTGTACGCCGGAGCCTGCACGGCCGGGCACCCAGGCAGTGCTTCCGCTCAAGGTGGCCGTGCGTGAACCGATGGTGTCGGCGAGGGCGGTCCCTGTGCCCTCATCAATCTTCCAATGGGCGACCGCGCCAGTCAGGGGCGCAGGTGCGTTGCCTAGTGGAGCGAAGTAGGTGGCGCCGACAGTGGAGGTAGTCCGGCCGAGACGGTCGTAATTGGTGGTGCTCGTACGTCCTTCGGCATCGACCACATGGGTTTTGCTGCCGGCGTTGTCATAACCGTGCATGGTGACGGGCCGGCTGGCAGAGGCGGCTCCGTGTCTCTCAACCTGAACTTCCGGCGCGGTATCCGCCACAAGTCGGCCGACCTTGTCGTAGGTGTACTCGGTCTTGAATCCGGTGGCGCCGGGGAGGTTGCCGCGTGGGGAAGTCATAGCAGTGACCAGGCCGCGGTCGTCTCGGGTCCAAGTGGTCTCTAGGTCTTGGGCACCGTTTTCGACGGTTTGGCGGGTCTGCTGGTCGCCGGGGCTGTAGGCGTACTCGACGCTCTCGGTACGGCTGGTGCCTGCGGCGGACTTCGTCTCGCGGGTGACGTTGCCGTTCGCGTCGTAAGTGAAGGACGTCGCGCGGGCCAGGCCGTTGGGGTCGACGGTCTTTGTGGTGAGCCTGTTGGCCGCGTCGTAGACGTAGTTCGTGGTCGTGCGTCCATTGCCCGTGACCTGCATGATGAGGTTACCGGCCGCGTCGTAGGTGTTGGCTTCCAGTGGGATGTCCCGGCCGGTGGTGGCTGCGTTGGTCCGCGCGTTGACAGCCTTGACGGTTGCGACTTTGTCGTCGGGGAAGTAGGTCTTGGCAGTAATACGGCCCACCGCGTTTGTCGTGCTGGCCAAGCGTCCGCCGAAGTCGTAAGCGTAGGACTCAAGGACCAGGTCGGCGGGGGCTTGGGGGGCCACCGGGCTGCCGGTCCAGTTCTTCAGGGTCTTCGAGGCGAGTTCACCTCTGAAGGTGTAGGCGAAGACGGTTTTATTGCCCAATTGATCGGTCGAGCTGGTGTGGGCGCCGGTGGTGTCCCAAGTGTGAGAGACCACGCCGCCTTCCGGGTCTGTCTCTGTCTCCAGTCTGCCGCGCGGGTCGTAGGTGTATGTGATCTTGCGCTCGGGGTTGCCGCCGGTCAGGTCGACCACGCTGGTGGTGAGGGTCAGGCCGTCGGGGTTGTAAGTGTGGCGGGTCTCGGCGGTGTGCGTCACCCGGGAGACCTCGTTCAATACGCCTGGGGCCGTCTGGGTGAGGAGCTGGCCGAGCGGGCTGTAGGTATAGGTGGTTCTCACCCCGGTTGGGTTGGCTTGGGAGACTTCGGTTTTTGCGGTCGCCCGCCCCAGGGTGTCGTACTCGTGGCGGAGGATCAGTCCAGTGGCCGTTGTCTCCTCGGCCAGATCACCTGCAGAGGTGTATTTGTAGGAGACGGCATTGCCCTTGGGGTCGGTATTCGTCTTGACCAGGCCAGCCAGGGTCTGACCGCCACCTTCGGCCGGCTCGGTGCCGTCGGTGTAGGTCGTGGTGCTGCTACGGCCGTTGGGAAAGTCCGAGGTGGCAGGGAAGGTCTGTTTGATCTGCTCGCCGTACTGGTTGTACTCCCAGGTGGTGGCGTAGGTGTTGTCGGTCGCACTGGTGGAACGGGGGTCGCGGTGAGTGATGACTTGGTCGTTGCGCGGGTCGAACTCGTCGGTTGCATTCAGGTGATAGGTGTAGCGGTGAGGTATGGCCTGGCACGATCCCGTGACAGCGGGATCGCAGTCCAGTTTGGTGAGCAGATTGCCGCGCTTGTCGAACGTCTGGCGGGTCTGCAGGCCGTTGCGGTCGGTGATTCTTGAGATGAAACCGCCAGTGTCGTAGGCATAGCCGGTCGCCCTCCCCAACTGGTCGATCTCCCGAATCAGTCGGTTGCCGCGCCAGGCGTCGTATTCATATGTCAGGTTCTTATTCCGAGGATCTTTCACGATGACCGTTGATCGCCCAGTAGCCGCCGTATAGGCCGGCACACCGACCTGCCAGACGCCGCCGTGCTGGTCGGTGTGGGTCTTGACTCTGTCAGTCGCCGGGTCATACGTGTTCTCCGCCCAAGTTCTGCCGGACGGCAAGGTGATCTTGGTCATCAAGTGGGGTACTGCCAAACGGGCGTCATAGTGCTGCTGGACCTCAGCCAGGCTGAGCGGCCGGTCATAGACGGCGACTTCGTCAAGATGGCCGGTGAAGGGGAAAGCGGTCCTGGTTCCTGAAGTGCCCGGCACACTCGGGGAATGACCAGGCAAGGCCATGCCGTAACCGAGCGTAACGAAGTCGTCGGGGATCTCTACAGGCGCATTCAACGAGCCGACCAAAGCACCGTCTAGATAAAGTTTCTGGTCTGAGGCGGCGCCGGTGAGAACAGCATGATGCCATTGGCCATTGTTGACCGGAGCTGCCGACGTGATCGGTGTAGCCGACTCGTTCCAGGAACCTCGCAGCTTTCCGTCGAGGCCCACATACAACGCCGATCCCTGTTGGGTCCCGGAAAAATCCCCGTCTCCTCCCGGAGCCACTACCACTCCGGATGCCGTGGTCTTAAACCAGAGTTCTAGAGAGATCTGCTTTTCGCGGCGGTGCAGCACGCCTTTAGGAAGGATAATGGTCTCATCGCTCATGTCGACCGCTGTGTCGGGAGTGCCCTCAAGCGCTCCAGCAACACTTATAGGCCCAGTCCAGTAATCCCCTGTACCTCCCTCGGAGCCCAGATTCGAAGCCGTGGCTCCGGTCGTCTCATTGAGACGCCAGTAACCTGTCGGATCCTCATTGAGGACCGTGGTTCGGTAAGTGGATCCAACTCCATAATCGTAGAGAGTGCAGTTCGGAGCAGCAGCCGGGGAGCAGACCTTCGTAAGCCTGCCCTGGGTGTACTCATACGTCCACGTGAGCGGACTCCCCTCCACAGGATTCGTCGCGACCGAAGTTACCTGACCACCAGTCCAGTTGAACGTTAATGAACGTCCGCCGGCGCCTATCACGGTGACAAGCTTGCCGTTCCCGTCATAGGTAAGGGTCTGGCTTCGCCCACGCCTGTCAGTGGCAGAGCTAAGACGCCCTTGGGCATCGAAGTGGTAGATCGTAGTGGAGGACTTGTCTGTGAGCCGCCAACCGCCGCCGGTCACCGTGCCAAGCGTGGCATGCATGCCTGGTGGTGGCTGGAAAGTGCCATCCCCGTTGTCGGCGAAGCGCACCTCCCGCCCGTCGGGATAGGTGACCAGCAGTGTCGGCTGCCCCGCGAGCGTCTGCTGCCGGATGTGCATGTCCCACCGGGTCGACCAGCCGGCACCGAACATGCCTGTCCTGCGTGGGTCCATGCTGTTGTAGGACCGCACCACCGACAAGGGCGGTCCCACCGTATTGACCACGGCGTCAGTGAAAGAGGTGGTGTAGTTTCCTGCAAGCGGATGAAACTCTTGGCCGTTGGCGCCGCGAGCGGAAAGCTTTGAAGTGATGGTGGGCTGACGCACACCCGTGGTGAACGACCGCTTCGCCGTCGTATTGGTGAGCCCATCGATGGACTCCCTTACTGTAGCCGTCCACCAGTATTCCTTGGCCCACTTCAAGTGTCCTGCCGGAACAGTCCAGAACGGCTCGTCAAAATTCGAGCTTACACAACTCGAACCTGTCATGCTCTGGTTGTCGCAAACCGTGAACTTGAAAGCAAAGGTCGTGGACCAGTGGCCGGTCGGAGGACTGTCCGCCCGCAGGGTTGGGGTTAGAGAAGAGATCAAAGCCTCATCGTCAGGCTTGACGGCCACTGCCGTGGGAGGCGCTCCGATCACACACTCGCCACGATCCAACCACGGTCCTGTAACTCCCGGTGGACCGAAGTTGCTGTTGGCTTGATAGGCCTGCCAAATCCGAGAATTATAAGTGACGTAGTCGCCGTTTGCATACTGATACCATTCCGACCACTGCGAATAGTCTCTACATTTCTTGACCGGTTCATTCTGGACTATCGGTCGACCCTTCCCAGAAATTTCATTCGGCCTCTCGGAGCGATGAACACCTTCTGGAACGACAAGGCCTGATCCCGGGACCAGTCGGCGCGCCACTGCATTCTCGTCAATAAATCGACCCTCTACCGGCAATGAATTCTTCGGTCTTTTAGGTGCCTTGATTCGATTGCCTTCCTTGTCGCCGCTGGCGACTTGGGCTCTTGTCGCCGAGGAGTCCACTAAGTGGGGGCGTCCGGCGGCGGTGCCCGTCAATTGTTGGGGCATCATCGCCCGGATCTGTTCCAAGGTGGGCTGGGGCGCGGATCGAGGTTCGGCCCAAACAGGCTGTGCGGAGATTTGCATCAGGCCGGGAACAGTGAGGACAAATACCGTCACGGCTGGCCAGGACATCTATCGGACCGAACGTAGGCAACGCAAAACAGACCGCACGCCGTCCCCCTCCGAGTACGAGTTCCGAGCGAATTGACCGTGTTCCCCCGCAGCTATAGAGCGCACGAGAACTTGATCACGGCAAACACCCTGGAACGTAACCCGGCGCGATCTTCCGAACAATAAGGATCTTCATCACGAAACGACAACAACACACAGAAGGAGCTTTTGATTACGATTCGTCACAAAATGCTTAGAAGGGGACAATTGTCAAGTCGCCTGCCGGAAGACTCCCTAAGCTGGCTCCATGGACATAGTGATCGACCCCGCCGTCACAGCCCTTCGTCCCGACTTTGGGGTGCTTGCGGTCAAGGTGTACGGCTTGCGCAATGGGCCTAGCGATGATCGGTCGCGGGGGTGGCTGGCCGAGGCGGCGCAAGGGGCTGCCGGGCCTGACCACGAGCGGGTGGAGGCGTGGCGGGATGCCTATCGGGGGTTTGGGGCTAAGCCGCAGCGGACTCGGCCATCGGTGGATGCGCTTCTGCGGCGGATGCCTTTGCCGGAGATCAATCAGGTCGTCGACGCCTACAACTCGATCAGTGTGCGGCACGTGTTGCCGGTTGGCGGGGAGGATCTGCGGCATTACGTGGGGGTGGCGCGGTTGGTGCGGGCTGCCGGGGATGAGGTGTTCGACACGGTCGACAAGGGGGAGGTGGTGGTCGATCATCCGGAGATCGGGGAGGTTGTCTGGCGGGATGATCATGGGGTGACGTGCCGGCGGTGGAACTGGCGGCAGTGTGTGCGGACGCGGATCACGGAGGAGACGTCCGATGCGCTCTTTCTGCTCGAGCGACTGGAGCCGATGCCGGTCGAGGAGTTGTCTTTGGCGGGGGAGGAGCTCGTTGGGCTCCTTCGGGAGATCACACCGGACATCAGGGTGGAAAGTTCGCTCCACGTGCCCGGCTAGGGCTCCTATACCAGGGGAGGCACCGCCGCCTTGGTCAAACGAAGCAGCTTGACCAAAACGGGCCAGTGTGGCCGGGTGTGGAAAAAGTGGGGTTTGGGGGGCGAGCGTGGGTTAGGGGTCGGCCGTAAAGCCGGGCTGCTCGTCCACGCCTCGAGTGGTGGTGCCGGCGTAGTGTGTCGGATTCCCAGGTGTCATCAACGGTCACTTGAGCAACCTGCGTGAACTCAGGTCACATGGGTCCAGGAGGGCGCACCGGGCTCTGCCGTACGCGGGAAGGTTCGCGGTCCCGGGGCTGTTACCAAAAAGTGACGAGAACCACACCACCAAGAAGGGCTACCCCGGCGTGACCAGTTTGGACGGTCCTGGGAGGATCAGCAGTGAGGTGCGTCCAGGTGGGCGCACGGTAGGAGTCCGGGCGAGTAGCCTTGGACAGGTTCTCTATCATCAACGCCGATCTGCGGAAGAGGGCGATTTCCGCCGTGTCGTCTGAGTCGTCGCGGACAAACCCGCTGGCAAGCTTCGGTCAAAACGAATGGCTTGTCGACGAGCTATACCAGAAGTATCTCCAGGATCCCGAGTCTGTGGACCGGGCCTGGTGGAACTTCTTTGCCGACTACCACCCCGACTATGGGCCGGGCCGTAACCCTGCCCGGGAGGCGACGACCGGCACGACGGCCGCCACCTCCACCATTAGTTCTCCACCCAAGGCCGCGCCTGCGCCACAGCCGCAGGCCGCTCCGGCGCCAGCGGCGCCGAAGGCCGAGAAGCCGAAGCCGGTGACGCCGGTGCCGGCTGGGGCGCAAGAGGTGCCTCTTAAGGGTGCCGCCGCGCGCACCGCGGTCAACATGGACTCGTCGCTGACGGTCCCGACCGCCACAAGTGTGCGTGCGGTTCCCGCCAAGCTGCTGATCGACAACAGGATCGTGATCAACAACCACCTGCTGCGGGGACGCGGCGGGAAGGTGTCGTTCACCCACCTCATCGGTTATGCGGTCATCCGGGCACTCAAGTCGATGCCCGAGATGAACTTCTCGTTCAACGAGGTCAACGGCAAGCCCGTCCTGATGAAGCCGGAGCACGTGAACTTCGGGCTCGCGATCGACGTGCAGAAGAGCGACGGCAGCCGCCAGTTGCTCGTGCCGTCGATCAAGGCCGCGGACACGATGGACTTCCGGCAGTTCTGGATGGCCTACGAGGAGATCGTCCGCAAGTCGCGTTCGGGCAAGCTGAGCGTGGACGACTTTGTGGGCACGACGATCAGCCTGACCAACCCGGGCACGATCGGCACGGTGCACTCTGTGCCGAGGCTGATGCCGGGGCAGGGCACGATCATCGGTGTCGGCGCGATGGAATACCCCGCGGAATACCAGGGGGCCTCGCCTGACACGCTGACGCGTCTCGCGGTTAGCAAGGTCATGACGCTGACGTCGACCTATGACCACCGCATTATTCAGGGCGCGCAGTCAGGTGACTTCCTGCGCAGGATCCACCAGTTGCTGCTCGGCGCCGACCGCTTCTATGACGAGATCTTCGAGGCGCTGCGCATTCCGTATGAGCCGGTGCGCTGGGTGCCGGACATCTCGGCGACGCACGACGAAGACGTGGCGAAGTCCGCCCGTGTCATCGAGCTGATCCACGCCTATCGTGTGCGCGGTCACCTGATGGCCGACACCGACCCGCTTGAATACCGCCAGCGCAAGCACCCGGACCTTGACATCCAGTCCCACGGTCTGACGTTGTGGGACCTGGAGCGGGAGTTCCCGACGGGCGGGTTCGGCGGCAAGCCGGTGATGAAGCTGCGCGAGATCCTGGGTGTGCTGCGCGACACTTACTGCCGCACGGTCGGCATCGAGTACATGCACATTCAGGGGCCCGAGGAGCGCGCCTGGATCCAGTCGAAGGTCGAGCTGCCGCACGCCAAGACGAACCGCGAGGAGCAGCTCAACATCCTCAGCCGGTTGAACACCGCCGAGGCGTTCGAGACGTTCCTGCAGACCAAGTTCGTGGGGCAGAAGCGGTTCTCCCTGGAGGGCGGCGAGTCGCTGATCCCGCTGCTCGACTCGGTGATCTCCGAGGCGGCCGACTGGAAGCTCGACGAGGTCGTCATCGGCATGGCGCACCGCGGCCGGCTCAATGTGCTGGCCAACATCGTGGGCAAGTCCTACGGCCAGATCTTCGGCGAGTTCGAGGGCAACCTCGACCCGCGGAGTGCTCACGGCTCGGGTGACGTGAAATACCACCTCGGTGCCCATGGCGACTTCGTGTCGCCGACGGGCAAGAAGATCGTGGCGTCCGTGGTCGCCAACCCCTCGCACCTGGAGGCGGTCGACCCGGTGCTCGAGGGTGTGGTGCGGGCGAAGCAGGACCTGCTTGAGCGGGGCGAAGAGGGCTTCACCGTACTCCCGGTGCTTGTGCACGGCGACGCCGCTTTCGCGGGTCAGGGTGTGGTGGCCGAGACGCTGCACCTGTCGCAGCTGCGCGGTTACCGCACGGGCGGAACGGTGCACATCGTGGTGAACAACCAGGTGGGCTTCACGACTTCGCCGGCCTCGTCGCGGTCGAGTGTCTACGCGACCGACGTGGCGCGGATGATCCAGGCGCCGATCTTCCACGTGAACGGCGACGACCCCGAGGCCGTGAGCCGGGTCGGCAAGCTGGCGTTCGAATACCGCCAGGCGTTCCGCAAGGACGTCGTGATCGACCTCGTGTGCTACCGCCGCCGCGGGCACAACGAGATGGACAACCCGAGCTTCACCCAGCCGCTCATGTACGACCTGATCGACGCCAAGCGGTCGACCCGCAAGCTTTACACCGAGGCGCTGATCGGCCGGGGCGACATCACGGTGGAGGAGGCCGAGCAGGCGCTCCGCGACTACCAGGAGCAGCTTGAGCGGGCGTTCACCGAGACGCGTGAGGCGGTGAGGGAGAAGACCGGCGAGTTCGCCCGTCCGGTCGACCCCGAGGTCATCCCGTGGTCGCACAAGGACACGCCAACCGCGATCAACGATGAGACGGTCAAGCGGGTCATCGACACGCAGCTCAACCTGCCCGAAGGCTTCACGATCCACCCGAGGCTCGCGCCGCTGCTCCAGCGCCGCGGGGCCATGATCGCCGATGACGCGATCGACTGGGCGACCGGTGAGCTGCTGGCCTTCGGGTCGCTGCTGATCGACGGCCACCCGGTGCGCCTTGTCGGGCAGGACTCGCGGCGTGGCACGTTCGGTCAGCGGCACGCGGTGCTCGTCGACCGGGTCACGGGTGAGGACCACACGCCGCTCAAGTCGTTCAACCACGGCACGACGAAGTTCTACGTCTACGACTCGCTGCTGAGCGAGTTCGCGGCGATGGGCTTCGAGTACGGCTACAGCGTGGAGCGCCCCGAGGCTCTGGTCGCGTGGGAGGCGCAGTTCGGCGATTTCGCCAACGGCGCTCAGTCGATCATCGACGAGTTCATCTCGTCGGGTGAGCAGAAGTGGGGTCAGCGTTCGTCGGTCGTGCTGCTGCTGCCGCACGGCTACGAGGGCCAGGGGCCGGACCACTCGTCGGCCAGGATCGAGCGGTTCCTGCAGATGTGTGCGCAGGACAACATGACGGTGGCCCAGCCGACGACGCCGGCGAACTACTTCCACCTGCTGCGGTGGCAGACGTTGTCGAACCGCCGCCGTCCGATGGTGGTGTTCACGCCGAAGTCGCTGCTGCGGCACAAGGCGGCGTCCTCGCCGACGGCGGAGTTCACCAGCGGTGTGTTCCGCCCGGTCATCGGGGACGAGACGGTCGACGCGTCCGCGGTGCGCAGGGTCGTGCTGTGCTCCGGCAAGATCTACTACGATCTCGCCGCGGCCAGGGACAAGCAGAACCGTACGGATGTCGCGATTGTCCGGCTGGAGAGGCTCTACCCGTTCCCGGGCAACCCGCTGCAGGCCGAGCTGTCGCGTTACGGCAGTGACGTGGAGCTGGTCTGGGCTCAGGACGAGCCGGTCAACATGGGGCCGTGGCCGTTCCTGGCGCTCAAGCTGACCGAGAATCCTGACATTTTCGATGGGCGCAAGCTCCGCAGGGTGTCGCGTAAGCCCAACTCGTCCCCGGCGGTGGGTTCGCATGCCGCCCACGAGGCCGAGCTGGAGCAGATGCTGCACGAGGTCTTCAGTTGATCGATTAGGTGAGAGGTCCCCCGCGATTCGCCCGCGCGGGGGACCTTTTCAATTTCATGTCAGGGCTTCAAGGAGGTTCTCGCCCATGTACTTCACCGATCGGGGCATCGAGGAGCTGGTCGAACGGCGCGGCCAGGAAGAGGTCAGCGTGTCCTGGCTGGCCGAGCGGCTGCGCGAGTTCGTCGACCTCAATCCGGAGTTTGAGACTCCGGTCGAGCGGCTGGCCACTTGGCTCGCCCGGCTGGACGACGACGACGAAGAGGACTGAGGGGGAAAGCTCGGGCTTGCTGGGCTTCCGTTGCCGGCCCATCCTGTGGGTGGCGGGGCTGGGGCGCTGGGGAAGCTGCTCGGGAACGCTAGCAAGGCTCGCCGGGGATACTGCCGTATCCCCGCCCCGACCACCTGCCGCACCCTCATCCGCTGCCCTCGAGCACCTGCCGCGTACTGCGCCAACCCTTATAGCGAAACGCGATACATCTTGATTTTCCTCAGACGCGACATATCGTGTTGTATAGATGGATACGCGTCAGGGATGAAGGACGGACCATGCCTCAGTGGACGGTAGACAAACCGGGCCAGTTTACGTTCGAAACCGTCAACGCCCTCAACGTGCGGATCGTGGCCGGTCGAGTCGCCGTGCTGGCGAGCGACGGGCCACCTGCGCTGGAGGTGAGCGAGGTGGGCTCACCCCCGCTCACCGTCACGCATGAGGAGGACGGCACCCTCACGGTGGCCTACACCGACCTTTCCTGGGACGGCATCCTCGGCTGGCTGCGCTCCGGCACACGGTCGACCACGCTCTCGCTCACGGTGCCGAAGTCCTGCCTGGTGCGCGTTGGGGTGATCTCGGCCTCGGCGGTGGTGACCGGGCTGGAGAACCGTACGAACGTCAAAAGCGTCAACGGTGAGATCGTCCTCGACGGCGTCAGCGGCGATGTGCACGCCGAGACGGTTTCCGGTTCGGTGGAGAGCCGCTTCCTCACGGGCGACCTCTACTTCACGAGTGTCGCGGGTGATCTCACGGTCGCCGACGGGATGCCGCGCCGCCTGCGGGCGAACACCGTCTCCGGGCGGATCACCGCGGACCTGGACCTCGCGCCCACAGGGCATGTCACGCTCAACAGCGTCTCGGGGTCGGTGGTGGTGCGCCTTCCCCACGAGGTGAACACCGATGTCACCCTGCGATCGACCTCGGGGCGGCTCGACACCGCTTTCGACGGCTTGGGCAACGCCGCCAAGCCCGCCAACCGCACATTGTCCGGACGTCTAGGGGGAGGCATGGCCTCCCTCAGCGCGATCACGATGTCCGGCGACATCACACTGCTCAAGGGAGAAGAGCGATGAGCCCAGTTTTCGCCCACGGACGACTCCGGCTCTACCTTCTCAAGCTGCTGGAGGAGAGCCCAAGACACGGCTACGAGGTGATCAGGCTGCTCCAGGACCGATTCCTCGGCGTCTACTCGCCGTCGCCCGGCACGATCTATCCGCGTCTGGCGAGGCTGGAGGAGGAAGGTCTGGTCACTCACGAGGTGGCCGACGGCAAGAAGATCTTCTCCATCACCGACCGCGGCCGCGCCGAGTTGCAGGCGCGGGGAGAGGAACTCGACGAGCTCGAGCAGGAGATCTCCGATTCGGTCCGCGACATCGCCCGCGAGGTCAAGGAGGACGTGCGCGCGACAGTGCGCTCGCTCCGTGACGAGCTCACGCACATGGCCAAGGAGATCAGGCGGGAAAGCTCCGACACCGCCCGCGGCACCTGGCGAGAGCAGAAGGAGGAGCTGAAGCGCGTGGGCGAGGAGCAGAAGACCGAGTGGGAGCGCATCAAGAAACGGCACCGCTCAGAGCGTGACGAATGGGTCGAACGGGTGAAGGCCTGGCAGTCGCAGGCCGGTCGGCAGGGCTACGAGTGGCGACGCGTCTGGGACGACATCTGGGCCCAGCTGGGTGGGGCAAAGGCCCCGCATGAGCGGCTCGACCTCGAGCTCGGCACCGCGCTCGCGGATTTCGTGGCGGTCGTGCGCCGCGATGCCGACGCTGAGCACCTGTCGCCCGAGATGGTGGCGGAGGTGCGCGCCGTGCTTGAGGAGACGACGGACCGCATCCGCGACATCCTGCACCCGCATTAGAAAGGGCTTGTACGGCTTGCGCCCACTTCATCTGTGTCGCGTCACCTTGGAGTGATCCGGAACCCCTTGCGCAGGCCCTCGGTGTATTCCGGATCACCGGTGACCCACACCAGATAGTCCCCTCGGCAGAAGATCTTGTCGAACTCCGGCCCCAGGCGGCTTATGGCGCCGGGCCGGTCGCGGAAGGGCAGACGACTGAGGTCGCCGAAGCGGGCGCAGGACTCATGTGGCATCAGGGCGAGCGCCCGGTGCCGGTCGGCGAAGACCAGGTGAGGGCCGCGCAGGCTGGAGCTCTTGGCGTCGCGCAGGGTGAGCGGGGGCTCGGCGGACAACGTCAGCCAGCCGTCACGGTCGACCTCACCGCGCAGGGAACGGGCCCACGTCATGCGCTGGTCGAAGTCGAGGCCCTCGACGTCGTCCTGCATCACGAGCGACCACGGGCCGAAGGTGAAGACCAGCACATGCCCTTTATGGGAGTAGGTGTATTGCGTGCTGGACGACGGATAAAGGGCGACGTATCGGTGAGGTCGCGTAGTTTCCCCGCCTGCGTGATGAGTGGGAGCTGCCCCCACTGCGGGGCCATGATGACCCTGCGCGTCAACCTGTCGTCTCCCAGCATCGCCTCACGGAAACCGGGCGACACCCCTAAAGAGGCGACGGGGAACCTCGCCGGGTAGGAGATCTCGGCCCGCCTGCCGTCGGGGAAGACGACGCGCACGACCTCCCGCTTCCCCACCTTCCTGATCTTCGGATAGATCTCGTTGGGGGGCGTCGCCGCACGTTTCACCGGCGTGGCGGTGGGGGCGACCGGCGCCGGCGGCAGCGGCTCGTAGTCGACGATCAGCGCCACGGCGGGCACGGCGATGAGCACGGAGAGTACGGCAAGGCCGATCCATCGCCGAGGCCCGCCGCCGGGGGGCTCCGCCTGGACGATGTCATCTGCGTCGACGGCCACGTCATGTTCCTGTCGCGGGGAGTGTCCCTTATTGCACCGTGAGCCTGACCTCAAATTCCATGACCGGCGGGTGAGACACCTGTCGTCCGCAGGGCCCATCCCTACCGGAAGGGCCGTTGGACGCACGCACACGAAGATCGGTTCCCTCGTTTCGATAACAAAGTTGTATCGCTAGCGCCCCCTGTCTGATTTGTGACCATATACGAATGATCACGCTGTTACGGTCACTTCTACCTCTTCGTGTAATTGTGGTGTCCCTTGGGCGCTCCACGGCCGGTACGGCGAGGCCACCACCACTGATGCACCGAGGAGCACCATGAGCGGCTGAGAACGGCAAGCCACTGCTCAGGTGCATGTTCCCGGTGGATCGTTCCCGATGAACTAGTCGGGCGCTAAGCACAACGCATACCCCCGCGAAGTGATCTCTCTCACCCGCGAAGGCGCCGGAAACAAGCGCGACGGCAGGGCCACAACTGCGTACTTCGACGGTGGCACGTAGGGCATCTACAAGTACGCGGCCACCCCGCGGACGCCGAAGCCCTCGACAGGAAACCGGAAACGATCAATATGATTTTTCCGGTCGGCGACCAGACCCCGGCCACGCCCCTGAACAGCCAAAACGATGCTTGAATCGTCGTAATGGTCACTCTGGGCAGGCGGCAAAAAGCGCACAGTTAAGAGAGGGAGAGATCGCACTAATCCGATCTCGCCATCCCTTCACAGACGTCTTATCAGGGAAAAGACAAGCTTGATCAGGTAACGGACTCAAACCGGATCACTCCATCAAGCTATCCGGATCCATGTTGATCTGGAAAAATCACCCCTTACAGTTGCGTAACCCCCAACGACCATGAAAGGTATGGCCCTCGTGTTCCCCCCGGTGAGGCGCTTCCTGGCCGCGCTCTGCGGCCTCATGGGTGCGAGCGTGCTCGCCGTGAGCGCATTCCCGGCGAACGCCATGGGCACACTCCCGACGGAGGGCAAGACCGCGCTCGCGGCCCACAGCACGGTGGCTCCGCCGTTCGACACGACGGAGACCAAGCTCTTCACGGTCGCGCTCGCGAAGACCGCCGCGGAGCGGGAGAAGGTCGCGCAGTACTGGCAGCCGGAGCGCATCAAGCGCGCGGAGAGCTACACGCCCGCAGGCCCGGGAGCCAAGGTCGGGCCGACGTCCTCTCCTACGGCCTCCACCCCGGCACCCACCAAGCCCGCCACCCCGAGCCTCGCCGAGGCGGGCACGAGCGTCGGTGCAGGCATGCCGGCGAAGGGGAGCGCCCCGATCACTCCGAAGACCGTCGGCAAGGTTTTCTTCAAGTTCAACAACAAGGAGTACTGGTGCTCGGCGACCTCCGTCGAGGCCAAGAACCGGAGCCTGGTCGCCACCGCCGGCCACTGCGCATATGACGTGCGGCGCTACGAGGCGGCGCAGTACTGGATCTTCATTCCCAGCCCGGAGAGCGGGATCGAGGGCGGGATCTACGTCGGGCACACGCTGACCATGCATGAGGACTTCCCCGGCAAGGGCGACTACGACCACGACTACGCCTTCGTCACAGTGCACAAGGGCTTCACCTGGTCGGAGCAGAAGGACGCCAAGGGCGCCGTGACATACAAGCGCACTGAGGTCGGCAGGCTGCAGGACAAGGTGGGCGGGCTGAAGGTGCTTACCTCGCGGGGTGCCGGCAACCAGACCCAGACCTTCGGTTATCCCTCGGGACCGCAGCCCGACGGCAGCCGCCCCTTCAACGGGCGGACCGTTCACGTGTGCTCGGGACGCACGACGGTGACGAAGTCCCCCACTTACCTGCTCAACAACGGGTTGATGATCGGCAACTGCATGTTCTCCGCCGGCGCGAGCGGCGGGCCGTGGGTCGTCGACTACAACCCGGCAACCGGCAGCGGCTTCCTCAACGGGATCAACAGCCTCAGCTGGAACCTGAAGGTCGACGGGAGATTCGACGCGATCTCGTCGAGCTACTTCGGCGCCTACACGCTGGCGGCCTACCGCCACGCTGAGAAAATCGCCCTTCCGTAGCGTTTCTTCGCATCTCGTGCGTATGAGGGCCCCAGCGTTTTCGCCGGGGCTCTCGGCTTTCGGGCGCGTTAGACGTGGGCCGCGCCGATTCGGTGCCATCTTGGCGATGTGATCTGCGTCACATCAGCGACGTCACGCACCGTATACGCCCCCTTACCTCTCATACGTCACACCTTTCACAACCTTCCCGCGATCTGGGAAAACTGTCCTCACCCTCCGAAACCCCAGGACAGGTAAAGAGCCACTTTAAACATCACGAAACGGTCACAGGCCCTTAGGGGCCGACGTTTCTGCGCGAAGCGGGTTCCAGTTTTCAAGATCAGGACTGTATGGTCCTGGCTATCCCTTTACTGACGCCTGGGACGCAAGAGGCGCCCCACATCAGCGCAAGGAGCTGTAATGAACACCCGAGTTAAGCGCCTGGTTCTGCCCCTGGGTGGCACCATCGCCGCCGCCGCGATGATCGGCGCCGGCCTGGCCGCCCCCGCTTCCGCCGCCCCCGTGGTCGCCACCGACCAGCTCGCCGCCAACCCGGCCGTCGCTTACAGCGCCGCCGAGTTCTGGCTGAAGTCCCAGGGCGACGACCTCAAGCGCGCGACGCAGTACGCCTTTGACTACAAGGCCGTCAAGCGTCACACGCTGGGCTCCTCCGGTGCTCCGGCTTCGGACGGCAAGCCCGGTCTGATCGGCCAGTCGACTGCGCCGACCTCCAAGGTCAAGAACGTCAACCTGCCGAAGACCACCGGTAAGGTGTTCTTCCTCAAGGATGGCAAGGCCTACTGGTGCACCGGCTCGTCCATCCAGTCCAAGTACGGCAACCTGGTTGCCACCGCCGGCCACTGCGTCTACGACGTGGACGGCAACAAGGACGTCCTGGACAAGTGGATCTTCATCCCGGGCTACTACCAGGGCAAGGCTCCCTGGGGCGTCTACGTGGGTAAGCAGGCCTTCACCCACTACGACTTCGACGTCTACGAGGACTTTGACAAGAACTACGCGTTCGTCAACGTCTACAACGGCTTCTCGCTGGGCGACAAGCAGGTTGTGAGCAAGGCCGACTACGACAAGTGGATCGGCGACAAGTGGATCGACAAGGTCAAGGTCGACCAGAAGGCTTACGACGAGTGGCTGGCCAAGGGCGGGACTGGCGAGTACAAGTCCAAGGTTGACCCGGCTCCGGTTGGCCCCGACTACCCCGGTGCGGTCTACGCTCCGAAGGAAGTCATCAAGTCGGTGTACGACGCCACGACCGACAAGCCGGAAGTGCACAAGCCTGGTGCGCAGGCCTACGTGGTCAACGAGCCCGTCACCGAGGCCCAGTACAAGGCCCACGTTGACGACAAGAAGGCCGACAAGGACAAGCCGCGCGGCACCAAGTCCACGGACGGCAAGGGCAACTACTTCATCAGCCACTACTTCGTGAAGCAGTGGGTGAAGCCCGGTGCCGACGCCGAGTGGTACATCGACAAGTACGTCATCGGCAAGGCTGTCGACCGTGGCACCCTGCACAGCAACGTTGGTTCGCAGGGCTTCGCCTGGAACCAGAAGCTGGGCATCCCGGTCTTCGTCTTCGGCTACCCGGGTGGCGAGCACCCCGACGGCAACCGTCCCTACAGCGGCACTGTGCTCAAGTGGGCGTACGGCAAGACCGTCAAGGCTACGGCTCTCAGCCTGAAGGCCGAGGAGCTCGTCGGCATCAAGAGCGGCGCCCTGACCGGTGGCTCTGACGGTGGTCCCTGGATCTACCGTTACACCAGCGCCAAGCGTCTCGGCTACATCAACGGTGTGACCGGCGTCATCGGTGACACCGACAAGAACGAGCGTTGGGACACCGTGGCCTCGGCCTACTTCGACGGTGAGACCAAGGGCGTTTACGACAAGGCTGCTGCTCTCTGGTCCGGCAAGATCGTCGGCCCGAACGGCGAAGTGCTCAAGTAGTCGCCGCCCGGACGCAGGGGTCCAAACCCTGGGTTCGAACCAAAGCGCTAAAAACCGTGGGGCTCGGCATCTGCCGGGCCCCACGGCCTTTTCTGGGGTAAAGCCGCAAGACTTCTTCACAGCACCTGGAGAGTTGCCGTGTCCAACCGTGCCAAGCGCCTACTCCCCCTAGGCGCCCTGGCGGCGACAGCCGTACTCGCCGCCTCCGCATTCGGCGGCCCCGCGCAGGCGTCCCCCGCCTACGCCTCCGACCTCCTGCTTTCCTCCCCCGCCGAGGCGTACGGCGCAGCCCGCTTCTGGCTGGACGCCAACGGCGCGGCCATGAGGAAGGCCCAGGAGTATGTCTGGGACGCCAAGGACGTCACCAAGCTGGTTCGCAGCAGCGGTGACGTGACCGACGGCAAGCCAGGCATGATCGGCCCGAAGCCGGCCACGACCGCCAAGGTCAAGAACGTCAACCTGCCGAGGACCATCGGCAAGGTCTTCTTCGTCGACCATAAGGGCGAGTACCGCTGGTGTTCCGGCGCGTCCGTCCAGTCGCGCTACGGCAACCTGGTCGCCACCGCCGGGCACTGCGTATACGACATGGAAGGCAACAAGGACGTCCTGGACCGCTGGGTCTTCGTTCCCTCGTACTACCAGGGCAAGGCCCCTTACGGCATCTACGTCGGCAAGCAGGCGGTCACCTCCTACGCGCTCGACGTCTACGAGGACTACGACCAGGACTACGCGTTCGTCGCGGTCTACAACGGTTTCTCCGAGATCGGCGCCAAGGACGTCGACCGGAAGGACTACTCCGAGTGGAACGGCGTCAAGCGTTCCTACTCCGAGGAGATCATCGACATCCCGGGCGGCAAGACCGCTCAGGAGCAGTACAACGAGGGCGCCGCCAAGTATCCCGGCGACTACTGGACCAAGGGCTCGGCCTACTACCGCAACCGCTACATCGTGGGCGCGGCCAAGGACACCGGGAGCCTGGCCTCGGCGGTCGGCGCGCTCGGCTTCGCCTGGAACCAGAAGATCGGCGAGCCGGTCATCGCCTTCGGTTACCCGGGGTCGCCGCACCCGGACGGCGACAAGCCGTTCACCGGTGTGACGCCGAAGTTCTGCACCGGCAAGCCGCTGGCGAAGACCTACAAGATCAGCGACTACAAGGTCGCCGACCACGTGGCGCTTAAGTGCGCGATGACCGGCGGCGCCGACGGCGGCCCGTGGGTGATCCGCTACGACAACACCAAGCGTTATGGCTACATCAACGGCGTCACCAGCGTTTTCCACGACCAGGACGCCAACAACCGCGTGGACCACATCAGCTCGCCGTACTTCGACGGTGAGACGCACGGGGTCTACAGCAAGGCGAACGGCATCCAGTCGTCCCGCATCGTCGGAGACAAGGGCCAGCTCCTGAAGTAATCGGCAGGACAGGGGTCCGCCGGCGAAAGCGGACCCCTGTTTTCACACCGAGGTCAATTCCCTTGTGCGCTCGGTGAGCGCACGCACCGGGGATTCCCCTTCGAAGGGCTCAAGCCGCTTTCGCAGGTCGGCGGCATATGTGCGCGTGCGCGCCGACTGAAGTTCGGCGGCCAGTTCCAGTGCGTCGGCCGCGGCCACGCACGCCTCGTCCAGATCGCCGCTTTGAATCAGCCCGGCGGAGAGCAGCGACAGGTTGAACATGCGCCCCCGCACATAACGCGTGTCCATCTCCAGCGACCGCCGCGCGTGTTGTACGGCACGGGCCCCGTCGCCGAGATCCCGGAAGCAATGCGCGAACTTCGCGGAAAGATACGCCTCGTCGAAATAGCCGAGCCACTCGGGCTCGTCGCCCGGCCGGCGGCGGTCGAAGGCGAGTTCGGCCTCGTGGAGTGCGGCGGAGCAGGAAGCACGGTCGCCCAGGGCGGCCAGCGCATGGGCTTCGAGCACGTGGGCTTCGGCGAGGAGCGTATGCACGCCGACGCGGCGGGCGGAGAGCGTGGCGGCACGGGCGAGGTCGAGGGCGTGGGAGGGTTGCCCGATGTAGATGGCCTGGTGACTCATGCCGGCCAGGATCTCGCCGCCGAGGCTGTGGTCGCCTGCGCCTCTGGCGAGGCGCAGGGCCTGCAGGAGGTATCGCTGGGCGAGTCCGTGTTGTTCGAGGTCGTAGGCCATCCAGCCGGCGAGCCGGGTGAGCTCGGCGGTGGCCGAGGCGAGTTCACGGCCGGTGGCGTCGCCGTACGAGCCGTCATGGAGCAGCGGACTGACCGCCGTGTCGAGATATTTCACGACCGCAGAGCGCACCCGGCCGCCGCCGAAGCGGTTGTCGAGCTCCCCGAAGGACCTGGTGACCTCCCTGATGGCCGCGATGTCGGACATTCCCACGCGCCGCATGCCCTTGCCGGTCGGATGGCCTTCCGTCGGCAAGGTGAGCCAGCGCACGGCACCGGCGGACCCGGCGCCGATGGCGAATGTCGAGTCGAGTAAGAATCGACGTCTTTCCACGTCAGCACGCCACAAAGCAGTCACCGCCGCGATCCCCTCCTGCCACGTGCGCGTGAACTCCTGTCCGAGGTCGAGGGGTATCGCGCAGGCGGGCATGCCGAGATCTCCGGAGCCGACCGGACGGCCAAGCCGCAGGGCGAAGATCTCGGCCAGCAGGTCGGGCACCGGGTCGCGGGGGCGCTGACCACCGATCCAACGCAGGACGGAACTGTGGTCGTATCGCAGACCCCCGATGCCGCGTGCGGTGCCGAGGTCGTTGAGCCGCCGGGCCAGCCCTTTATGGGAGAAGCCGGCCTCCGCGATGAGTCGTTGAAGTAATCGGTTGGGCGCGCGTTCCATGGCTCTCCTCCGGCGGTCGGGGTGGGCGGGACTTGGAGCCTCCCCCGCCTGCGCGCGCCGCACGGGGAGCGGCCCTTTACCCAGAGTGGTGACAGAGGGTCCTTGTTATATCACGTTGCGTCATCGATATTAGACGTTCGGAAAGGTTACCGAAATAGACGACCAGGAGAATCGGGACCCACTCGGGTTGTGACCCCAGGTCAAGATCGACTTTTTTCCGCATCCCACGGCGAATGCGCGGAACGCCCTCTCCAAACAGCGGAGAGGGCGTTCCGATATCCCACGTGATTTCACCGATCCATGGCACAACCCGGACCCCTGCCGTAGATCTTGCCGCGACGGCCACCGCGGACAACAGATTCGTACGGCAAAAGCCCACCCTGCGGCAGAGGCATAGTCGGCCGCCGCCCCCTTAAATGCCTCGGTCCCCGCACAGGGCGGGGACCGACAAGAGCTCGGGCGAAAAGCTCAAGGAGCGAAGAAAGCTCAAAGGCGAGCGACGCCGTCCAGGCGCGCCTGGGCGGCCACAGCGGCGGTGACGGCGGGGGCGACCCGCTCGTCGAACGGGCTCGGAATGACGTAGTCCTCGCTGAGGTCGTCACCCACCACCTCGGCCAGGGCGACCGCGGCGGCGACCTTCATGTTCTCGGTGATCGTCGACGCGCGGACGTCAAGAGCGCCGCGGAAGACACCGGGAAATGCGAGCACGTTGTTGATCTGGTTGGGGAAGTCGGATCGGCCGGTGGCCACCACGCGGGCGTGCTTGCGCGCGACCTCGGGGTGAACCTCGGGTGTCGGGTTGGAGAGGGCGAAGACGATCGCCCCCGGTGCCATCGAGGCGATGGCGGCCTCGGAGACCGTCGAGCCGGACAGGCCCACGAACACGTCGGCCCCGGCCAGCGCCTCCTCGGTGGAGCCGGTGTAGCCGCCGCGGTTGGTGTCGCGGGCGAGCGCGGCCTTGAAGGAGTTGAGGCCCTCCCTGCCCTCGTAGATCATGCCCTTGGAGTCGGACACGGCGATGTCGCCGATGCCGGCGTTGAGGAGGATCCGCGTGACCGCGACCCCCGAGGCGCCGGCGCCCGCCACCACGGCACGCAGCTCGGCCAGGGGGCGCCCTGTGAGCTTCGCGGCGTTGGTCAGCGCGGCGAGCGCCACGATGGCGGTGCCGTGCTGGTCGTCGTGGAAGACGGGGATGTCGAGCACCTGCCGCAGCCGGTCTTCGACCTCGAAGCAGCGCGGGGCGCTGATGTCCTCAAGGTTGATGCCGCCGAAGGAGGGGGCGAGGCGCACGATGGTCTCGACGAGCGCGTCGACCTCGGTGCAGTCGAGGCCGATGGGCACGGCGTCCACGTTGGCGAACTGCTTGAAAAGCAGTGCCTTGCCCTCCATGACCGGCAGAGCGGCGGCGGGGCCGATGTCTCCGAGGCCGAGAACGGCGGTGCCGTCGGTGATGACGGCCACGGTGTTGGAGACCCAGGTGTAGTCGTTCACCAGGGCGGGTTGCTCGGCTATCGCGGTGCAGACCCGGGCGACCCCAGGCGTATACGCGAGCGCGAGGTCGTCGGCATTGTTAACTGGGACGGTAGATCGGACTTCAAGCTTCCCGCCCCGGTGCAAAGCAAATGCCGGGTCGGAGTCCAGATCGGGCGGATACGGATGAGAAACAGAAACTGGCGTGACGGCCACAGCGACCCCTGAAGGTAAGACGGACGGGTTCCTTCCATGAGACGGCACTCCGAGGTGCACTCCGGTGGCGGCACTGGTGGCCGCCGGTGACCTCACCTCACGATGAGAGTGACGCCTTGCGGGCACGGGGGTCACCCGTCGCTCGATTGTGTCACACGGTTCCGCATGATCTGCGTGTGGTGGCCTCTAGGGGCGCAGCCACGCCCTCCGGACCGGCCAATAGCACAGCACGACCCTTCCCACCAGCAGCGATGCCGGGACGGGACCGAAATCCCAACTGTCTTTACGCCCGCTTGCCCGTTGATTGTCGCTTTCCACCCACCATCCCTGCTCAGTGGCCCAGGCGGCCCTTTTGACGATCAGCGTGTCCTCCGCCCCCGGCAGCCGGGCCAGGACAAGGTCTCCCGGCCTGATCTGGGCGCGAAGACATACCAGAAGCCGATCGCCGGGGCGGAGCGCGGGCAGCATGGATTCGCCCTCAACTCTGACTCTCATCGTCTAAAGGCCCTCCCAGGCAGGCATTTCCGCATCGGGCGCGAGTAAGGTCGCTAGTGAGCGTTTCTTGTTCTCTCCGAGAGCCGAGACCCCGCCGAGGCCGACAGCACCGTGCCGCGCCGCCGGGGCGGTTCGGTGTCGGGCCGGCCAGGCCCGGCAAGGAACCCTCATGGATCAAACTGACACCCAGCATCACGGAAGGATTCCCCGATGCTTACACGACTGATGCGGCCCGCGCAGGTCGCGTCCGCGCACTGTGACCTGCCCTGTGGCGTTTATGACCCGGCGCAGGCGCGGATCGAGGCGGAGTCCGTCAAGGCCATCATGGAGAAGTACGCGGCGAACGAGGACCCCGTCTTCCGCAGCCGCGCGCTGTCGATCAAGGAGGAGCGGGCCGAGCTGGTCAAGCACCACCTCTGGGTGCTGTGGACCGACTACTTCAAGCCTCCGCACCTTGAGCAGTACCCTCAGCTTCACCAGCTCTTCTGGGACGCCACCAAGCTCGCCGGCGCGGCCGGCGCCAAGGGCACGGTCGACGTCGACAAGGCCGAGACGCTGCTCGCCAAGATTGACGAGATCTCGAAGATCTTCTGGGCCACCAAGGCCGCCTAGATCACTTCGCTGATCGATTGAAGGCGACGCCTCACCCGATCTCAGGCGAACAGGCCCCGTGTGGTGACAAGCCCACACGGGGCCTGACCTTTTTCACCTCATCGCGAGTCTCAGTCCGCAAGCAGGGGTCGAGTGGCTGTAGGTTGCAACTAAGCGGCTCTGCACGAGGAGGAACGTGACAGACGAAATGGCGGCGCGTGCTACGGACGTCTCCGGTGGCATCCGCGACGTGGTGAGCGTCCGGTTGCCCGCTGCGAGCGCCTATTTGTCGGTGCTGCGCACGGCTACCGCCGGGCTTGCCGCGCGGCTCGACTTCACCCTGGACGAGATCGAGGACCTGCGGATCGCGGTCGACGAGGCCTGCGCCATGTTGCTGACTCAGGCGGTCCCCGGCACCGATCTCACAGCCGAGTTCGAGTTGACCGGCCAGGAGATGCAGGTGAGAGTCGAGGTCAACACTCTGCTCACGTCTCCACCGAAGCGTGATGACTTCGCCTGGATGGTGCTCACCGCTCTGGCCGACGACGTCGAGGCGGCGACCGACTCCCCCGACCGCATGGCGATCGTGCTGCGCAAGCGCCGAGGCGCGGCGAGGCCGGCGTGACGGAAAGGACTCGAGCCATGGCCGCCAGCGACAGTGCGGTGCCCGACCGGGTGCGCGCGCGCACGCTCTTCGCGGAACTGGCGGAGTTGCCCGGTGACGATCCTCGGCGCCAGCGGATCAGGGACGAGCTCGTGGAGCTCCACCTGCCCTTGGTGGAATACCTCGCCCGCCGGTTCAGGAACCGCGGGGAGTGGCTCGACGACCTCACGCAGGTGGCGACGATCGGTCTGATCAAGTCGATCGACCGGTTCGACCTCGCTCGAGGGGTGGAGTTCTCCACCTACGCCACCCCGACGATCGTGGGCGAGATCAAACGCCATTTCCGCGACAAAGGGTGGGCCGTCCGTGTGCCGCGGCGGCTCCAGGAGCTCAAGCTGTCGCTCACCAAGGCGATCAGCGAGCTGTCCCAGCGCGAGGGCCGCGCGCCCACCGTGGCGGAGCTGGCCACACACCTGCAGATGACCGAGGAAGAGGTCCTGGAGGGCCTGGAGTCGGCCAACGCCTATTCCACGGTGTCTCTGGACGCGCCCGACTCCGGCGACGACGACGCGCCGGCCGTGGCCGACTCGCTCGGCATCATGGACGAGTCGCTGGAGGGCGTCGAATACCGCGAGTCGCTTAAGCCGTTGCTTGAGCGCCTGCCACCGCGTGAGAAGCGCATCCTGCTGCTGCGGTTCTTCGGCAACATGACTCAGTCGCAGATCGCGACGGAGCTCGGCATCTCGCAGATGCACGTGTCCCGTCTGCTCGCCCGCACCCTCGCCCAGCTCCGCGAGGGCCTCACCGCCGACGACTGACCGCCGGAGGCCCCAAGACCACCCACCGTGGCCCTCGCTCCGCTCACCAGCGCGGAGCCGGGGCCACGAGGTTTTCCTCCCCGGATAGCCCGTCCAAGCCCGTGAAGGGACTTCAGCGACGTTTGTCGTCGTCGTGGTAGAGGACCGCCGTGGTAGCGGGGGCCAGGAGGCCCACGAGGCCGAGGACGGCGACGACCGCCACGACGATGCCCATCACATAGCGGTCGGACTGGATCAATGTGACCGCGACCGGGGCGAGGAAGATCTGTGCCACCACGCCCGGCCCGCGCCCCCAGCGCTCGCCCCGCAGCAGCCCGTAAGCCACCCACAGCAGCGCGGCCCCGACCAGAACGCCGAACACGGCCACGCCGATCGACGAGGTGAGGCTCTCCGGGGAGCCTGCGAAGGTCTCGACCGCGACGGAAGCGCCGAGCCCGAGGGCGGTCAGGCCCTCGAGCGCGACGACGACGGCGGCGAGATACAGGGGCAGCGGACGGTTCGACACGCTGGAAACCCTACTCGCAGCACACCTCGGGCGCGGTCGAGGCGTGCAGTGGCGCGGGCCGTCTCTAGCGGATTTCCCGCCGTCCCCCGAAACGACCCGCGCTCCACATTCCCCCGTACGACAAACACTCTGCTCCGCCGCTGTAGAGGAGGCGTATATATCGCGTATATTCCCGCCGGGCCAGGTGAGGCCGGTCTCCTTCCGGCTGCGGGACCTGAGACGTGTGTGGTGCCGGATACGCTGGCGACATGCGGGCCATGCTCCTGGTCAATCCGAAGGCGACCACCACCCATTCGCGCACCACCGACGTGCTCATCCGGGCACTCGGCGCGGCCGTCGATCTTTCCGTGGAGGAAACGTGTTATCGCGGGCACGCGGCGGTCCTGGCGAGCAACGCTCACGCCAAGGGTTATGACGTGGTGGTGGTGCTCGGCGGCGACGGAACGGTCAACGAGACCGTCAACGGCCTGCTCACCCCAAGCGACCTCGACGATCATGCTCCCCCGGCCGGCTCCGATACGGACGGTCCCGGCGGACGTGCCCCCCGCACAAGATCCGGGGGCCGGTCCAGGCCGGCCGTCGACGGCGGGGCAGCACGGCGGCCGGCGCTGGCGGTGATCCCCGGTGGCAGCGCGAACGTCTTCGCGCGGGCATTGGGCCTGCCCAACGACCCCGTGGAGGCCACCGGCGCGATCCTGGAGGCGCTGCGCGACGGACGCCGCCGTTCAGTGGGGCTCGGCCAGGCGCTCTGGGAGGACGAGAGCAGATACTTCACGTTCTGTTCGGGTCTCGGCTACGACGCCGAGGTGATCCGGGCCGTGGAGGGCCTCAGAAGCGCGGGATATACGGCGAGGCACACGCTCTACATGGGCACGGCGCTGCGCCACTTCCTCATGACCGACCGGCGGCACGCGGCGATGTCGGTCGAGGGGCCAGGCATCTCTTCCACCGACGGAGTGTTCATGGCGATCATCACGAACACCTCTCCCTGGACATATGTCGGACAATATCCGGTGACCCCCACGCCGTGGTCGAGCTTCGACACCGGTCTCGACATGCTGGGGTTGCGCCGTTTGAAGCTGAGCAACATCCTGGCCCTCGTGCCGCAGATTCTGGGCGAGCGGGACACTCTGCCGATCGGCCGGAACCTCTTCCAGTTGCACGATGAGGCCGAATTCACACTCACGGCGGAGCGGCCGACGGCGTTCCAGCTGGACGGCGACTACCTGGGCGAACGTGAGCGGGTGACCTTCCGCTCTATCCCGCAAGCGTTACAAGTTCTGGTCTAGTTGGTTACATTCCGTCATAGTGTGACGGATCCGACATCCATGACCGTCAAAACTTCAGTCCAAACCTCTTGCGTGTACTGAGCGTGGCTGACACTCTCAAGAATGACGTCGGAACGTAGGACCTTTGCGGTGGACCTGCACCTCACAGGCCCGGCGATCATACGAACCCCCCGGACCTCCATGGGCCGGGACCTGTTCGCGACGGCTAGTGAAATGCTTCACAAGCGTTTGCCGCACTAGGAGCCGCGCAAGAGGCTCCTCACACGAAGGAGTGGAACGCATGGACTGGCGCCACCGAGCTGCCTGCCGTGACGTGGACCCCGAGCTGTTCTTCCCGATCGGCAACACCGGCCCCGCGCTGATGCAGATCGAGGAAGCCAAGCAGGTCTGCAGGCAGTGCACCGTCAGCGAAGCCTGCCTGAAGTGGGCCCTTGAGTCCGGCCAGGACGCCGGCGTCTGGGGCGGCCTGAGCGAGGACGAGCGTCGCGCCCTCAAGCGCCGCACGGCCCGCGCACGCGCACGCGCCTCGGTCTGACCCCCAGGGGCCTTCGCGCCCCCGACCTTGACAGCCGACATCTTCTGGAGACTTCCACCTGCTCTCGCTCCGGCGTCTTGCGGTGAAGAACACATAGTCTTCCACGGACCCAGACCGCTAACGACAACGGCCCGGCCTTTCTGAGGATTTCAGCAGGCCGACCTCCACATCCGACGGACCCCCAAGGGCGTTGAGAGCGGGATCTCGCAGTGGGGCACTGCGAGATCTTTGCGTATCCGGCGCCGGGCGAGGCCGGGCACCCGCGACGACGTGACCGCGGCCTCACATGGCAGCGCTCCCCAAAGGCAGCGCTCCCCAAAGGCAGCGCTCCCCAAAGGCAGCGCTCCCCAAAGGCAGCGCTCCCCAAAGGCAGCGCTCC
>NZ_BOOW01000017.1 GCF_016863435.1 Sinosporangium siamense | reverse complement strand
GGCAGCGCTCCCCAAAGGCAGCGCTCCCCAAAGGCAGCGCTCCCCAAAGGCAGCGCTCCCCAAAGGCAGCGCTCCCCAAAGGCAGCGCTCCCCAACACGCCGTGCCCCCGACATCCGTCACAAGGGCCACGCTCCCAAGGAGCGTCGCAAGAGCCGCTCGCGGTCTGTCACAGTGTGGCGGGGAGCGGGATCACCAGGGTGACCTCCGTGCCGCCGCCTTCGCGTGGGGCCAGGGAGAGCCGGCCGGACAACTCCCCCACCACCAGGGTGCGCACGATCTGCAGGCCGAGGCTCGTCGAGGAGTCCAGATCGAAGTCGGGAGGCAGCCCCTTGCCGTCGTCCGACACCGAGATCGAGAGCCGCTCGGGCCCCCGGGACACGATCACGTCGAGCCGCTGAGGCTGTCCGTGCTGCACCGCGTTCTGGAGCAGCTCGGTGAGCGCCATGGCCAGCGGCGTGGCCACCGTACCCGGCAACACCCCGAACGAGCCGACCCGCGCCGGCGCCACCTGGGCCTCGGGCACCGACACCTCGCCCGACATCGCGATGACGCGGTCGGCGATGTCGTCGAAGTCCACGAACTCCTCGGGAGCGTGCGACAACGTCTCGTGCACGATCGCGATCGAGCCGACACGGCGCACCGCCTCCTCCAGCGCCTCCCGCCCCTCGGGGATGCGCAGGCGCCGGGCCTGGAGGCGCAGCAGGGCGGCCACGGTCTGCAGGTTGTTCTTGACCCGATGGTGGATCTCGCGGATCGTGGCGTCCTTGGTCATCAGCTCGCGTTCCCGGCGGCGGAGCTCGGTGACGTCTCTTATCAACACGAGCGCGCCGATCCTGCCCCCGCCCACGATCAGGGGGATGGCCCTGAGCTGCACGACGGTGCTGCGCGATTCGACCTCGGTCTCGCGGGCGGCGCGGCCGCTGGCGACGAGCATGAGGTCCTCGTTGATCGGCTCGTCGGAGTAGCAGAGCATCGCGGTCACCTTGCCGAGTTCGGCGCCCACGAGGTCGGCGCCGCGGCCGAGCCGCCGGTAGGCCGACAGGGCGTTCGGCGAGGCATATGTCACGCGGCCGGCCCGGTCGAGCCGGAGCAGGCCGTCTCCGACGCGGGGAGACCTCACCATGCTCGGAGCCTCCCCGGAGAAGGGGAAGCGGCCTTCTGCGACCATCTGGGCGAGGTCGGAGGCGCTCTGGAGGTAGGTGAGCTCAAGCCGGGAGGGTGTGCGGGCGGCCGACAGGTTGGTGGACCTCTGGATCACGCCGAGGTAGCGGCCGGGGATGTGTTCGCCTCTGCGGGAGGCGGTCACATCGGAACGCCGCACCGGGATCGTCTCCTCGCGGACGGGCACCCCGCTTGACCAGTCCGGGTCGCCTTCGCGGCAGATGCGGCGTTCGGCCCAGGCGGTGTCGATCAGTGAGCGCTGGCCTTTGGCGACGACGGTGCCGACCACGTCGTCGTGGTAGACGGTCGGGCCGGTGGTCGGGCGCATCTGGGCGACCGCGATCCAGCCCGAGTCATCCTGAAGCGGAACCCAGAGGATCAGGTCGGCGAACGAGAGGTCGGCAAGCAGCTGCCAGTCGGAGACCAGCGAGTGCATCCACTCCAGGCCCGCTTCGTCGAGAGCGGTGTGGGACACCGCCAAATCGCTGAGAGTCGGCACTTGTGCATCATGCGACTTCCACGCCGAGATGGCCAACTCGAACCCGCCCGCAGACTCAAGGCCAGCATCACAACTGACCTTAAACCTGACATGACCGCTTACGAAACACCCTTGAAACGACCCGCCGCTGATCTGGACCAATGTTCTTGCGAAAATGCGCTCATGGAGGCCATTCCCACCGATCCTCTCGCACGACTCCGCGCCGCCACCGCCTCGCGGTCGGCCGCCGGGCTGCGGCGAACTCTCCGGCCACGCACTCCCGACGACGACGGTCTCGTGGATCTGGCCTCAAACGACTACCTGGGCCTGGCGAGAGACCCGAGGCTCGCCGCCGCCGCGGCTGCCGCTGCAGTCGAATGGGGCACGGGTTCCACCGGATCACGCCTGGTCACAGGCTCCACACAGCTCCACGCGGCCCTGGAGGACCGCCTGCGGGAGTTCACGGGTGCCGCGGGCGCCCTGGTGTTCTCCTCGGGCTATCTGGCCAATCTGGCCGCTGTGGCCGCGCTCGGCCGGGGCGGGCTGGTGGTGTCGGACGCTGGCAACCACGCCTCGATCGTGGACGCCTGCCGGCTGTCGCGCGGCCGGGTGGTTGTGACCCCGCACAAGGACGTGGAGGCGGTGGAGAAGATCCTCGCCGACCGGCACGAGGATCACGCGGTGGTGGTGACCGACGCGGTCTTCTCCGTCGACGGCGATCTCGCGCCGCTGGCCGACCTGCACGCGGCAGCCGTACGGCACGGCGCCCTGCTTGTCGTGGACGAGGCGCACTCGCTGGGCGTGATCGGAAAGGGCGGGCGGGGGGCGGTGCACGCGCTGGGACTCGCGGCGGATCCGAGTATCGTGAGATCGGTCACACTTTCCAAGTCTCTCGGATCTCAAGGCGGAGCTGTGCTTGGAGCCCCGGAAGTGATCGAAACTCTCGTGGACACAGGCCGGTCGTTCATTTTCGACACCGGACTGGCCCCGGCCTGCGTGGCAGCGGCACTCGCCGCTGTCGATATCCTTCAAATCCAGCCCGAACTGCCTGGATACGTGCGTGCCAGGGCACACGAGGTGGCCGCCATGGCGCGCGATCTCGGCCTTGAGACAAACGATCCTGCGGGCGCGGTCGTCTCGATCGTGCTCGGCGCACCCGAAGCAGCCCTGCGCGGCGCCGCCGTGTGCGCGGACAACGGTGTGCGCGCCGGATGCTTCCGGCCGCCCTCGGTGCCGGTCGGCCGCTCCTGCCTGCGGTTGACCGCTCGGGCCAACCTGAGTTCCGATGATCTCGTCGCGATCAGACGCGCTCTTACCGCTGTGGCCGAGATGAAGGTGAACGCGTGACTGGCGAATCCCCTCGAGTTCCGAAGTACTACGACGTCAAACGTAGCCTGCTCGAATTGACCAAGAGTCTGCACGCCGGAACGGCGCTCCCGCCGGAGCGGACGCTGGCCGTGCGCTTCGAGACATCACGCACCACCGTCCGGCAGGCTCTGACCGAACTCGTGGTGGAGGGCCGTCTCGTACGGATCCAGGGCAAGGGCACTTTTGTGGCGCAGCCCAAAGTGGCGCAGGTGCTGCAACTCACGTCCTACACCGGCGATCTCCGCATGGTCGGGCTGGAGCCCGACACCAAGATCCTCGACATCAACTACATCACCGCCGACGAGCCGCTCGCCCGCCGCCTCGCGATCAACCCCGGCGGACGGGTGTTGCGCATCCATCGTCTGCGCCTCGCCAACGGTGAGCCGATGTCGATCGACACGACCCACCTGTCGGCCCGCCGCTTCCCCCGGCTGCGCCGCGAGCTCGAGGTGCACTCGTCGTTGTACGAGACGCTGCACAACGCCTACAACGTGCAGCTGACCGACGCCGAGGAGATCATCGAGACCGTGCTGGCCACGCCGTACGACTCGCAGATCCTCGGCGTCGACGTGGGGCTGCCCATGCTGCTGCTGACCCGGCACGCCTTCGACGCCGACGGGCATCCGGTGGAGTGGGCGCAGTCGATGTATCGCGGCGACCGCTACAAGTTCGTCACGAGGTTGCGCCGGCCCTCCCCGATGCACCCCTCGTCTTTGAACTCGATCGGCCACTGACCCCGGGCGACGATCACAGGCCGGGCGCGGTCGCGCGCCCGGGCTCGTGAGACCCTCCCGCGCCGGTGAGCAGAGTGTTCCGCGGGGCTACGCTTGACGAATGAGCGTCCTGGTGGTCTCCGGCACCGACACCGGCGTGGGCAAAACCGTGGTCATGGCTGCTGTGGCGGCCCTCGCGCGTGAGCGCGGGGCGAGTGTCGCGGTGGTCAAACCCGCACAGACCGGGATCGGCCCCGATGAGCCCGGCGATCTTGACGAGGTGCGGCGCCTGGCGGGGGTGACGACGACGTTCGAGTTCGCCCGTTACCCTGATCCGCTGGCTCCGGCCGCCGCCGCCCGCCGGTCGGGGCTGCCTCCGGTGTCGCTCCCCCAGGTGGCGGCGCGGGTGGCCGAGCTGGCCGAGACACACCGCCTGGTGCTGGTGGAGGGCGCAGGCGGGCTGCTGGTGCGGTTCGACGAGGACGGCGCGACGATCGCCGATCTGGCGCACACTCTCGGGGCCCCGGTGCTGGTGGTGGCGAGGGCCACACTCGGCACGCTCAACCACACGGCGCTGACGCTGGAGGCCATGGCCAACCGCGGGCTCGACCTGGCGGGGCTCGTCATCGGTGCCTGGCCGGAGCGGCCGGGCCTCGCCGAGCGGCTCAACGTGGCCGACCTGGAGATGCTCGCGGCCCGCCCGCTGGCGGGCGCCCTGCCCGAGGGGTTGTCGGACGCCACGCCGGAGAGCTTCGCCGAGGCTGCACGCGCGGGCCTCGCACCGCTGCTGGGCGGCCACTTCGACTCCCTGACCTTCCGGCACACCGTTAAACCACGCTGATCCCGCGTTCCGTTCCGCCGGAGAACCGCCCCCTGGGACGGATCCGAGGCTCGCCCCGATCTTTCCCGGCACAGCATGGTCCGCGACGCCGATCGAGGTCCGATCGGCCGACGGCAATCTATTCACCGCCCGTAACCCGCTGGTAACGTGCCCGCATGGACCCCGCGAAGCACGCAGGAGACGTCGCCGTCGCCGTCGCCAAGGCTTACGGCATCGAGACCATGTTCACGTTGTCCGGCGGGCATGTGTTCCCGCTCTACGACGGCGCCGTCCATGAGGGGTTGCCCATCATGGACGTGCGTCACGAGCAGAGCGCGGTATTCGCGGCCGAGGCGACCGCGAGACTCACCCGAAAACCCGGCCTCGCCGTACTCACCGCGGGACCCGGTGTCACCAACGGGGTGAGCGGTGCGGCCACCGCCCACTTCAACTCCTCCCCCGTCGTGATCATGGGTGGCCGCGCGCCGCGCTCCCGCTGGGGCAGCGGCGCGCTCCAGGAGATGGACCACCCCCCGCTGTTCCAGCCCATCACCAAATTGGCCTTCACGGCGGGCTCGGCCGACAGCGTCGGCCAGGACGTCGAGACGGCATTCCGTACGGCGGTGGCCCCGCAGCGTGGCCCGGTCTTCCTGGACTTCTACATGGACGACCTGTTCTCGCCCGCGCCGGAGCACCTCGCGACAACCATGTCGCCTTCCCCGCTTGAGCCGGACACCGACGCCCTCGCCAGGATCGCCCGGCTCCTCCGCGAGGCGGAGCGCCCGGTGCTGGTGTACGGGTCGGACGTGTGGATGGACCGCGCCGAGCAGGCGGCGGTCGACTTCGCCGAGGCGTGGCGGCTCCCCGTGATCCCGAACGGCCAGGGCCGCGGCATCCTGCCCGCCGGCCACGACCTGCTGGTGACGCGGGCGCGCGGCATCGCGTTCGGCCAGGCCGACCTGGTGATCGTGGTCGGCACGCCGCTCGACTTCCGCCTCGGCTACGGGTGGTTCGGCGGCAAGGACGGCGCCCCGCCGGCCAAGGTGGTGCATCTGGCGGACGCGCCGTCGCAGCTCGCCGGGCATATCGGGCTCGCGGGGTCGGCGGCGGGCGACCTGTCGCTGGTGCTGTGGGGACTCGCCGCCGCGTGCGACGAGGCCGGGGTCAACCCGGCGCGTTACTCCCCGTGGCTGACCCGGCTCGCGGACTCCGCTGCCGCCGCCATCGCCGGGGACGCCGAGCTCCTGGCGGCCGAGTCCACTCCTATCCACCCGATGCGCATCTACGGCGAGCTGGCCAAGGTGCTCGCCGACGACGCCGTGGTCATCGGCGACGGCGGTGACTTCGTGTCCTACGCCGGGAAATACGTGGAGCCGCGCCGTCCGGGGGGCTGGCTCGACCCCGGTCCTTACGGCTGCCTCGGCACCGGCCTCGGCTATAGCATCGCCGCGCGCATCGCCCGCCCGTCGTCGCAGGTGGTGCTGCTGCTCGGCGACGGGGCGGCGGGCTTCTCGCTGATGGACGTCGACACGCTCGTGCGCCACAAGCTGCCCGTCGTCATGGTGTGCGGCAACAACGGCATGTGGGGTCTGGAGAAGCACCCCATGCAGCTCCTCTACGGCTACGACGTGGCGGCCGACCTCCAGCCTCAGTGCCGCTACGACCAGGTCGTCACGGCGCTGGGCGGCGGCGGGGAGCTGGTGACCGAGCCCTCGCAGATCGGTCCGGCCCTCCGCCGCGCCTTCGACTCTGGCGTGCCCTACATGGTCAACATCGCCACCGACCCGGAGATCGCCTACCCGCGCAACACCACCGGAATCTGACGGACTCAGGTGCCGTGAGGCGCCGGACCTTCACCGGCGCCTCCTACAGCGCAGTAGACCGGCGGCGTGCAACCCGGTCACGTGCCGTGAGGCGCCGGACCTTCACCGGCGCCTCCTTCGGCGCCTTCGACCGGCCGGCGGCCGACCGGCTCAGTTGCCGTGAGGTGTCGGGGTCGGCACCCCCGACGACGACGGGCTGGGACACGTGGCCCTCCTGTTGACGGAGATGGTCACGGTCCTGCCCACGGCCAGCCATGCGCCTTCACCCGGTTCCTGGAGCACGACCTGGGTGCAGCCGGTGGGTGGCCCCTCGTCGAGGCCGACCGAGTGGACCTTCGATTTGAAGCCCGCCCGGCTGATGACCCCGAGCGCCTGCTCCTCGGTCAGATACTCGACGTCCGGCACCTTCCGCTTCGGCGGCTGGGTCGACGGCTTGACCGAGGGAGTGCCGGTCGGCTTCGAGGTCTCCTCCGGCTCCTCCGTCGGCTGCGGCGACGGCGAATCGCTCGGCGTCGGGGTCGGGGTGACTCTCGGGCTCGGTCCGCGGGTCTCCGTGACCGATCCCCGCGCATGCGTCCTCTGCGGTGAAGAAGACGCTGTCGGTGTCCGCCGGGTCGTCGTCTTGGTGGCGGACGGCGCCGGTTTGCCGCTCGCCCCGACGTTCGTCGTGGGCGGCTCCGATTGCGCCATGCTCGTCAGCGTCACCGCGAGCACCCCCGCCCCGATGGCGACCCCGCCCGCGGCGAGCAGCGCGATGCGCCCGGGGCGGCGCCGGGGCTCGGCGCGCCGCCGCCCCCGTCCGGGTTCGGCAAGAGTGCGCACCGGCGTGGCCTCGGTCGGCTGCCCCGTGGGCGACCGGTAGTCCCCCGTCATCGGATAGACCGGAGGCTGCGTCGCCGGCGACGCGGCCGGCAACCCGGTGGGCAACGCAGCCGACGGCTGCGGGGCGGGCGCCGCCGCGATCTCACCTGTCATCGGGTACGGCAGTGCCGCACCGGCCTGTGCCGGTGAGTCGGCCTGGTAGGCGGCGGGGTCGCCGGTCGCGACGGCCTGGCGGGCCGCGAGGCTCATCGCGGCGGCGGTGGGGAACCTGCGGGCCGGGTCCTTGGACAAGGCCTGCGAGACGACCCGGCGCACGGCGGGCGGGATGTCGTCGGGCAGCGGTGGAGGATCCTCACGGATGTGCTTGAGCGCGATGGTGACGGGCGTGTCACCGTCGAACGGCCGTTGTCCCGCCAGGCACTCGTAAGCCACGACGCCGAGGGCATAGATGTCGACCATCGCCGTCACTGGGGCGCCCTCGGCCTGCTCCGGCGCGCAGTAGGCGGCGGTGCCGAGCACCATGCCCGCGTCGGTGAGCCTGCTGCCGACGTCGGACCGCGCGATGCCGAAGTCGGTCAGCACCAGCGTGCCGTCCTGGCGGACCATGAGGTTGCCCGGCTTGACGTCGCGGTGGACGATGCCCTGATCGTGGACGGCCTGAAGCGCCGAGGCGGCCTGGGCGATGAGCTCCATGGCGGGCTCGGGCCCTATCCGGCCGAGGCGCGACAGCAGGCGGTCGAGCGCCTCGCCGTCGACGAACTTCATGACGAGATAGGCCGTCGCCCCCGCGCCGGCCACCTCGGTGACACCGTAGTCGTAGACGTCGACGACTCCGGGATGGTTGATGGTCGCCATCGCGCGGGCCTCGCCCTGGAATCGCGCGACGAACCCGGGGTCGTCGGTGCGTCCGGGCAGCAGCACCTTGACGGCCACCGTGCGGGCGAGGACGACGTCCTCCCCGCGCCAAACCTCGCCCATGCCTCCAGCGCCCAGGCGGTTGTCTAAGCGGTATCTACCCGCCAGGGTCGTCCCTTGGGCCACCATGATTCCCCCGTTACCCCCCGTCGTGTCGTAGCTTCAGGCACCCTTCGCCCCGCGTGCGAACCGGGGCTGCGGACCGGCTCACGGGCAGGAGGACACACGTCTTCCGCGGCCGCACACTGCCGCGCGGCGAGGGAGGAAGCACTCTCATTCCCACAACCTCAGGGTTCTCCAACAATGCGGATTTCTATCGCGCCCAGGTAACGCCAAGGTAACAACGACCTGGCGGGCGGGCCCAAGCAGGCATATACATGCGCCCGGGCTCTACGTTAGGCGCGCGGGCGGAGATTAGTGGGCAAGATCCGAAATATCAGCTCTGCGCGAGATTTGCAACTTCGAGGCAACCTCAGGCGTCGTAGAACGAAGGGGCTCCGGCTGCCCCGCGCCGGGTGTCCCTCCGGCCCGAGCAGGCCCGCCGCGGAGGACTGGAAGCGCCGATAGCATACAGCCCGCGATTTCATCAACACTCTCGAACAACCCAAAAGTGCTCAAGCCGCCTTCCACCTCTATCGTGTGCCCATGACACTTGTCCCGGGATTGCGAGCCCAGATGTTGATCATGGTTGAACGGGAGGACACCGCGTCCAAGATCGGGAGTGGGGACGTGCCCGTGCTGGCCACCCCACGGTTGCTGACCTTTGCGGAAATGGTGACGGTGCAGGCGGTGGTCGGCCATCTTGATCCCGCACACACCTCTGTCGGCACCAGAGTGGAACTCGACCACCTGGCCGCCAGCCCCGTGGGCACACACGTCGAAGTGGTCGCCGAGTTGACCGAAGTCGACGGACGAAAGCTGGTCTTCGAATTCACCGCGCGCGACCGCGAGCAGGTCATCAGTAAAGGACGTATTGAGCGCATGGTGGTCGACCGCGAGCGTTTCATCTCACGCTCGGGCTGAACCCCGGATTGTTCCGCCACCGGAGCGCCTGCCCTGTGATCCGATCGTCGCCCGGCGCGGAGACACCTCGTGCGGGGAGAGGCCCGGTGAGGAGAGGCCCGGCCCGGAGAAGCTCGGTGGGGAGAAGCCCGGTGAGGAGAGGGCCGGCCCGGAGAGGCTCGGCGCGGAGAGGCCGATTGCAGGAAGGCCTGTTGCGGAAAGGCGCCGCACGGCGTGCTCAGCCGATCACGGCGATGACGTCGCCCTCCTGCACCACGTCGCCCTCGGCCACCTTGAGCTGGGCGACCACACCGCCGTCCTCGGCCAGCACGGGGATCTCCATCTTCATGGACTCAAGGATGACCAAGGTGTCGCCCTCCTCGACGGTGTCACCCTCCGAGACGACGACCTTCCACACGTTCGCCACCATCTCAGCGCACACTTCGGCCACCGGAACAACTTCCTCTCGTTCAATGTCGCCGGCTGCCCGGCCGATCCATTATGACCAGCCGGGTGTCGTTTCAACTCGGTAAAAGCGTGTGCGGCACGCCGTGTGTTTTCTCCTGTCCCGCCGTCTGACCTGGGAGAGGCCGCCCGCGGACCAGGTCCGCGGTCCGGACGCGGGCGCGGGACAGAGCAAGGAACGATGGATTCAGGAACGCATGCGGGAAACCAGACCGGTGTCATAGTCGCCCGACACGAACTCGTCTCGCGAGAGCAGCTCCGTGAAAAGCGGCAGATTATGCTTCGGGCCCTCGATGCGGAATGCCTCGGCCGCCTTACGTGCGCGCTCCAGCGCCTGCGCGCGGCTCTCGCCGTAAACACACAGTTTGGCCATGAGCGGGTCGTAGTAGGGGGTGACGGTGTTGCCCGCCGTGTAGCCGGAGTCGACCCGCACGCCGTCGCCCTCCGGCTCCTCCCAGACCGTGATGAGGCCGGGGCCGGGGAAGAACCTCTTCGGGTCCTCAGCGTAGACGCGGAACTCGACGGCGTGACCGGCCGACTCGACCCCCATCGGATATGACTCGCCCGAGGCGATCCTGAGCTGCTGCTCGACCAGGTCGACGCCGGTCACGAGCTCGGTGACGGGGTGTTCGACCTGGAGCCGGGTGTTCATCTCCAGGAACACGAAGTCCCGGCGAACGGTGTCGACCAGGAACTCCACGGTGCCGGCGCCGCGATAGGCGACGACCTCGCCGGCTCGCACCGCGGCCTTCAGCATGTGCTCGCGGAGTTCGGGGGTGAGGCCCGGCGACGGGGTCTCCTCGACGACCTTCTGGTGGCGCCGCTGCACCGAGCAGTCGCGCTCCCCCAAGGCGACGACGGTGCCGTTGACCAGGCCGAGGATTTGCACCTCCACGTGGCGGGCCCGCTCGATGTAGCGCTCGATCAGGATCGCGGGCACGCCCTCACCGAATCTCGCCGCCGCGCGGGAGGCGGTGTCGAACGCCTTGGTCAGCGCCGCCTCGTCGCGGGCGACGCCCATGCCGATGCCGCCACCTCCGCTCGCCGTCTTGACCATGACGGGATAGCCGATGCGGGCGGCCTCGGCGACTGCGTCGAGCAGCCCGGTGACGGGCTGACGCGTGCCGTCCGCGACGGGCACGCCGGCGGCCTCCATGAGGTTGCGGGCGTTGATTTTGTCGCCCATCGCCTCCACGGCCTCGGGCGACGGGCCGATCCACGTCAGGCCCGTCGCGGTGACCGCCCTGGCGAACGCGGCATTCTCCGCGAGGAACCCGTATCCGGGGTGGACGGCCTCCGCGCCGGTCGACCGTGCCGCGGCCAGCACCCGCTCGACGTCGAGGTAGCTCTTGGCGGGCTCGGCGGGCCCGAGCAGCACCGCCTCGTCGGCCTCCCGTACAAAAGGAAGGTCCGCGTCGGCCTCGGAATGAACGGCGACGGCGCGAAGCCCGAGGCGGCGGACCGTACGGAGAATCCTCCGCGCGATCTCTCCTCTATTGGCCACAAGAACGGATTCGCTCAGCACGCGCCCACTTTATTGCCGGAGCCTGTCCGTTGACCCGATATTAATTCTCACTGATCTGAGAACAAGAAACTGTAGGTGAGCTACAAATGGCCGCCGAGATACCCACACAAAACCACTGAAATGCCCCCCGCTCCCACCATGCCGGCGATGCTTAAGGGATGGCTTCGCCGTACTCGCGCTAAAAGTGCTGCCCGGGGGGCAGGCGGTCGACCACGCGGGACATCGCCTCGACGATCGCCGCGTCGTATTCGGTGCCCGCTGCCAGCCGCAGCCGCTCAAGGGCGGCCGCCGCGCGGTCGCGGTCGGTGGAGCCGCCGACGAGGTCGTCGTAGGCGTTGGCCGTGCGGATGATGCGGCTCGCCAGCGGCGGCTCCTCGGTCACCGGGTCGCACTGGCGGCGCACGATCTCGGCGACGCGGTCGAGCACCCCGGTCTGCCTGATCACCTCCGCGCCCAGCTCCGCGATGCGCCTCGCCTGCCCCGGGTCGGTCAGCACGGTCGCGCCGCCCGGGATCGGGTCGCGCAGCGAGAGCTGGCCGATGTCGTGCATCAGCGCCGCGTATTCGAGCTCAAGCAGCTCGGGCTCGGCCATGCCGAGCTCGCGGCCCACCGCGAGCGACAGGCGGCTGACCCGGCGCGAGTGGCCGGGCTCGACATATCCGCCGACCTCGGTGACCCGCGACAGGGCGCGCACGGTCTGGAGATAGGTCGCCCGTATCCCGGCGTATTTCCGGAAGGCCACCTGCGTCACCAGCAGCGGGGCGGCGAACACCAGCAGCGCCACGAGCCCCATGCTGTGGGAGGCGAGCGCGAGCAGCATGCCGGAGGCGGCCACGGCGGCGCCCAGCGGCGCGGCCATGCGCAGCTCGTCGCGGATCGCGACCCGGAAGGCCGTGCGCACCTGCTCGGCACGCAACATCGCCGCTATCACCACCTCGACGAACAGCGCGGCGCAGATGAGCACGGACATCACACCGAGCGCGGGCAGCCACGTGCCGCCCTCGGAGGTGGCCATGTCGCGCAGCGGCCCGGCGATGGGCCGGAACACGAAGGCCAGCAGGGCGCCGGTGAGCAGGCGCCGGGCCATCGCGTCGAGGCGCGGCGGGGTGCCCACCGCCAGGTGGGGCAGTGCGCCCGCGATCATGCCGACCGCCAGCACGGCCACGACCTGCAGAGCGGGATGCTTGATGGCCTGCCCGCCGACGTCGATCAGCAGCGTGTAGCCGAGCGCCGCCGCGGCCCCGATCGGCGCCACCTCGCGGTTGCCCGGCATCGTGAGCCTGGCCAGCTCACCCGCGGCGATCAGCACGCCGAAGCCGACCGCGACCTTCGGCTCAAGCAGGCCGGAGGCGGCGGTGTAGGCGATGCCCGCGAGCGAGACGAGCCCCGCGGTGCAGATCAGCAGCAACTGCCCCGAATCCAGCCTCGACAGGGCTTTGACCTTGTGCGTCGCGGGTCGCCTTCCCACCACGGTCATCTGGGCTCCTGCGTGTCCCTGTCGCCCGGCGGGGCCGATGGTCGCGCGCGGCCTCTCCACCTCGGGCGTCATCGCTCGGACGCCACTTGGATCGGCGTCGTCGGATCGTCGTGGTCCTTGCTGACGGTCTCGGCGCCGCCGTCGGGTACGGCGGGAGCCATGCGTGGCGGGCTCCACCCGTCGCGGTCGATCACCTTGATGAAGGCGCTGACCATCAGCGGGTCGAACTGGGTGCCGGCGCCTTTGCGCAACTCGGCCATAGCGGCCTCGATGGGCTTGGCCTTGCGGTAGGAACGGTCGGAGGTCATCGAGTCGAAGGCGTCGGCCACCGCGATAACCCTGGCGAACTCGGGAATCTCGTCGGCGGCCAGCCCCCTGGGATAGCCCTTGCCGTCGTGGCGTTCATGATGATGCATGATCCCGGCGAACGCCTCGTCGAGGAAGCCGATGCCGCGCACGATCTCCAGGCCGCGCATCGGGTGCAGCTGGATGGCGGCGAACTCCTCCTCGGTGAGTTTGCCCTCCTTCTGCAGCACCTTCGTGGGCACGCCGAGCTTGCCGACGTCGTGAAGCATGCCGGCGTAGCGGATGGCGCGCAGGCGCTCCGACTTCATCCCGATCTCCTGAGCGATCATGGTGGAGGCCAGGGAGACGCGCGTGCAGTGGCCGCGGGTGTAGTAGTCCTTGGTCTCAACCGCCTGGCAGAGGGCCGCGATGGTCGCGTCGTAGGAGTGCTGCTGGGCGCGATATTGCCCGAAGCCCCAGCGCGCCACAAAGAGCGGCAGCAGCACGAGCACCACCGAGATGGTCTGAACGGTGGCCCACAAGCCCGCGATCAGCAGGCCGAACGTCGCGTATCCGAGATAGGAGACGAGGAACTGGGCGGTGCCGACGATCGGCACCTGCTCGGCCTTGATCCCGGCGGCCAGCCACAGCATCAGCCCCGTGAGCACGAAGTTGAGCGGCACGAACACCGCGGCGGCCCCTGCGAAGGGCAGGATGAGGTCGTCGAACTGGTCGACCTTCGGCACTCCCGGTTTGCCGCCGAGCCACACGAAGGCCCAGCCGGCGATGAGCGCGCAGATCGCGAACTGCGCGCCGTTGAACAGCCGCTTGACCAGAGCGAGATTGGGACGCACGCTGAGCACGGCGGTCAGGCCGACCAGCGCCGCCCCTTCGGGCCCCACGAGCACGACGGCTGCCAGAGCGGCGGAGAAACTGACCGAGACGGCGGCCTGATTGATGTTGAGGAGGGTAGGCATCGACTCGCAGAGCACGAACAGCATCGCGAGGACCATGACCACCAAAATGTCCATCTCGCCGAACAGGTCCGGCCGGCGGGACACATCCAGGGCATACCAGATCAGGGCGAACGCGGCGCCGATCACAACTATCAAATAGGCCTTTGCAGGCCAGGGCAGTCCACGCAATGCCGCCACCTAGGGAGAAGCAGTCGGCGTGGAGAACGCGCTCAGGCCCAGGAAATGCCCGGCGGGAGAACGCTTGCCCCCGTCAAGACAGCCGCGGGAATCAGGAGCAGCAACCTCACCGCCACCCGGATGACCGTTGCCTTCACCATGAGACGCCTCCACGAAGATTCGCGAGACATAAGGCTACAGAAGCCCGGCTTCCCCGGCAGGCCAAGCAAGAAATCGCAAGCAAAGCGTAACCAAGCGAGCACAGCGAGAGACGAACAGTGCTACGACCTGCGCTGTCGTGCCCACTCCACGGTGTGCTTCAACCCGGTGGCGAGGTCGGTGCGGGGCCGCCAGCCCAGCCCGGCCAGCGCGGGCGCGGGGTCCACGGCCATCGCGGGGAGATCGCCGAGCCGGGGCGGGGCGAAGCCGGGCTCGTCCGACGCACCCGCCGCCTGCGCCACCAGCGTGTGCAGATCACGGTCGGTGGTCTGCAGGCCGGTGCCGAGGTTGAACCTTCCGCCGCCGCCCGCCTCACCGCAGGCCCGGGCGAAACCGTCGACGACGTCCTCGACGTAGATGTAGTCGCGGGTCTGGCCGCCGTCGCCGTAGACCACCGTGGGCGCGCCGTCGAGCAGGGCGTCGGTGAAGATCGCCACCACGCCCGCCTCGCCCTCCGGCGACTGGCGGGGGCCGTAGACGTTGGAGAGCACCAGCGTCGTGTAGTCGATGCCGTGAAGCGCCTTGAACGTCGCGAGGTAGACCTCCCCCGACAACTTGGACGCCGCATAGGGCGAACGAGGGTCGGTCGCCGCGTCACCGGGCACCGGGATGACCGCGGGCCTGCCGTAAACCGCCACCGAGGAGGCGAAGACGACCTTGCGAGTGCCCACCCGCTGCGCGGCGGTCAGCACCGAGACCGTGCCCTCCACGTTGAGCCGCGCGTCGTGCAGCGGGTCGGCCACGCTCTTGCGCACACTGATCTGCGCCGCCAGGTGGCAGATCACCTCGGGCCGGAACTCCGCCGCCAGTTCGCCGACCGCGGGGTCGCGGATGTCGAGCTCGTGCACGGCGAACCGGTCACCGGCCTCGGCCGCGGCGGTCAGGTTGACGCGGTCACCCGAGGAGAAGTCGTCCACCACCCGGACCTCGTGGCCGTCGGCAAGCAGCCGGTCGACCAGGTTGGACCCGATGAAGCCCGCTCCGCCGGTGACGAGCACGCGCATATGAGGCCCTCCTGGAAGTCGTGAGCGGCTCCCCCGGTGGGCGCCGGTGCGATCCTAGCCCGCCGGGCGGCCCGCCACGCCCGCACCTCTCGTCACCCGGCTTGCCGTCGCCGACCGGCTTGCCGCCCGGCTCGCCACTCGGCTTGTCACCGGGCTTGCCGCCCGGCTCGTCACTCGCCGAGGTCTTGGCGGACCTGGGCTATGCGTTCCAGGACCTTGGCGCGCAGGTCCGTGGGGACCGGGTCGCAGCCGCAGTGTTTGGCCACGAGTTGCTTCACGGCCTTCTCCAGCCCGAACTCCTGGAGGCACGGCCCGCATTCGTCCAGGTGCTGGCGTATGTCGGCGCAGTCGCCCGCGCCGAGCTCACCGTCGAGGTAGGTGTAGACCTTGTCCAGCACATCACGACAGTCGGTGTCGTGCGGGTCGCCGCAGCTCATTTCGATCCCTCCGCCGGGACCAGGCCACGCTCACGCGCGTAGTCGGAAAGGTGCGTCCTGAGCAGTCGCCTTCCCCTGTGGAGCCTGGACATCACGGTGCCAATCGGCGTGCCCATGATGTCGGCGATCTCCTTGTAAGGGAAGCCCTCGACGTCGGCGAGGTAGACCGCGATGCGGAACTCCTCGGGCAGCGCGGCCAGCGCGTCCTTCACATCGCTGTCGGGAAGGTGCTCCAACGCCTCGATCTCGGCAGACTTGAGCCCGGTTGAGGTGTGGGACTCGGCACGTGCGAGCTGCCAGTCCTCGATCTCCTCCGTGCCGGCCTGCTTAGGCTCCCGCTGCTTCTTGCGGTAGCTGTTGATAAAAGTGTTGGTAAGGATTCGGTAGAGCCAGGCTTTGAGGTTCGTCCCCTCCTGGAACTGGTGGAAGGACGCGAACGCCTTGGCGAAGGTCTCCTGCAGGAGATCCTCCGCGTCCGGCGGATTCCTGGTCATCCGGAGAGCCGCGGAATAGAGCTGCTCGAGATACGGCATCACGTCGCGCTCGAACCGCGCGCTCCGCTGCTCCACGGTCTCCGTGCCTGTAGCAGCGACCGGACCCACCCCCTTAAGATCACTGGCGCCCGGCTGAGCCGGCACGCCGTATCTAGCGGAGGATACCTGTTCATCTGGAAAGACCCACTCGCTGGGTCGGTTCGGAAGGTCAAGCAACGCGGCCATGCACTCGGCAACACGCTCGCCCGGGCGTCTGTTCCCGCAATATGGAGGTGAAGATGTACCCGGTACGGGGAAAGTAGGTACGTACCGGTTGGTAGGCCATCCTCGGAGACGATGACGCTCAGGAGTCGCTTGTGCTGCCCATTCCGGCCGAAGAACTGAACGGCTCAGGGACTCTTGGGCCGTACTGGACGTTCTATAGAGCGGTCGTCGCCGAGCAGCTCGACCGATGGCTCCCGGACGACCCCTCGGTCGTGCTTGATCTTTCCGGTGGGCAGGGACGCTGGTCGGCACAGGCCGCCAGGGCCGGGCACAAGGTGCTCGAAGTGGTGGACTTCCGCCGGGCGGCGGGGACGCCCGGGCGCTTCGGGCCCCACGACGCCGACCGGGTGCGCCATGTGCGGGCCGACGATCTGGGCTTCCTCCCCGACGCGAGCGTGGACGCCGTCGTGGCCGAGGAGCGCGCCATGTCGGTCGAACTGATGGCCGAATCGGCGATGAGCGACGTGGCGAGGGTGCTGCGCCCCGGCGGGCGGGCATTGGTGTGCGTCGACTCGCTCGTACTCGGCATGGCGATCCTGGCCGAGCAGAACTACTGGGCGCACCTACGCCAGATCGACGAAGTGCTGTTGATCCCCTGGCCCGACGGCAGCATCACCCGCTGCTATACGAGCGTGCAGCTCCGCGAACTGCTGACCGGCGCGGGCCTCACGGTCGAGTGGGTGCGCCCGCGCACGGTGCTGTCCCCCTCGACCGTGGATCACGTGCTGGCCTCCGACTCCCGCGCGCTGGCGTGGCTGGTCACCACCGAGCTCGAAGCGCGCCCGGACGACGACACTGTGGGCATCCATCTGGTCGCGAGCGCACGCAAGAGCGAGTGAGCCAGAAAAGCGCCATAAGCCCCGGGCGGCTCACTTTCGCCGCCCGGACAGTAACTCGGCAGAACCTCGGCAGGGACTCGGCAAACCCACCGGGAGAATCACGCGGCGGGTGGACACTCGGCGGCCCGCCGGTGCCCTCAGCGCCGCCTTTCGATTTTTGATTGGCATTGGACGCAGCGCGCCGCCTCGGGCCTGGCCTCCAGCCTGCCCTCCGGCACGAGTTTCCCGCAGTCCAGGCATCGCCCGTAGGCGCCTTCCTCCAGGCGTTTGAGGGCCGCGATCACCGCCACCCGCTGCTTGGACGCGACGTCCAGCATGGCCTGATGACGGTCGGTGTCGGTCAGGTCGGCGCCTGCGTCGGCCGCCGACCTCTCGCGCAGCGCCACGGGATCTCCGCGCAGCACACCGATGGAACGCTCGATCTTGGCAAGCATGTCCTGTAGACGTGTACGAGCGATCCGGTCGTCCACGAAATCCACACCTCCGGGATGAGACGGGGGAGGCCGCGACGGGATTCCCCGGATATCCCGTCCGGCGTGGTGGGAGTGTCACGGTGGGTTCGCCACCGCTATTTCTCACCCGATTCCCACTTTTTACGAAGTTCACACGGAAATTTTTTACTCCGCTACTTCGTCCCGTCTCCTGCCTGCCGACTCGCCTGCTTGGACGGCGGGCCCGACGACCCGAATAGGCGCGTCGGGCCGCCGCCGTCTTCTTTTCACACGTCAATTGGCGGGGTCACCGTTCAGGCGTGCCCATCGCCGCGCCCATCGCCGCGCCCATCAAAAAAAGAGACGCACCCGTCAAAAGAGAGGGGTCTCCTCTTCCGACACTTCATCCAGCAACTCCGGCCCGTTCCTGCGGACGTCGTTCACCGCGGTCGACACCCGGCGCGCCTCCAGCCCGCCCGGCTCCGGCGGGACAAGCAACCGCAGAGCGTCGCCCGGGTCGGTGAGAAGCGGGTCGAGCCAGTCGTCCCAGTGGTCGCGCTTGATGATCATCGGCATGCGCTGGTGGATGTGGCCGATGTCGTCCTCGGCCTCGGTCGTGATGATCGTGCATGTGGTGAGCCACCGCAGCGGGTCCTCCGCCGCCCTGGTGGGGTCCTTCCAGAACTCGTACAGCCCGGCCATGGCCATCACTCCCCCGTCCCTGGGGTGAATGAAAAAGGGCTGCTTCTTCTTCTTGGTCCTGTCCTCCTGGTACCACTCGTAAAAGCCGTCGGCCGGGATGAGGCACCGGCGCTGCGCGAACGCCTTGCGATAGGCCGGTTTCTCGGCCACGGTCTCGGCCCTGGCGTTGATCATCTTCGAGCCGGCGGACGGATCCTTCGCCCACGGCGGGACAAGACCCCACCTCAGCACTCTGAGTTGCCGCACGGCGTGGTCGGTCTCTTTCGGAATCCTGGTCAGCACGGCGTACACATTCTTGGTGGGCGCCACGTTGTAATCGGGAGCGAGTTCCGCGTCCGCGGCGCCGTCGAGTTCGACCTGGAACTCCTCCAGCAACTCATGCTTCTCACGCGCCGACGCGTATCTTCCACACATACACCCACCCTGCCACGGCCGTATGCAACGGTAGGCTTTTCGTCATGTCCGCTCCGTTGTGGCCCGCGCCCCTTGCCGCAGATCCCGTCGACGCGACGGTTCCCCTGCCCGGCTCCAAGTCGGTGACCAACCGCGCCCTGCCGCTCGCCGCGCTCGCCGAGGCACCCGGCACCGTACGGCTGGCGCTGCGCAGCCGTGACGCGGATCTCATGGCCGACGCCCTCCGCTCGCTGGGGGCGGGGCTCACGCCGTACAACGAGAGCGCTTCCAGCGTCGACTGGACGATCACGCCGGGCCCGCTGCGCGGCGGCGCGCGAATCGACGCGGGGCTCGCGGGGACGGTGATGCGGTTCGTGCCGCCGGTGGCGGCGCTCGCCGACGGCGAGGTCTTCTTCGACGGCGATCCGGCCGCGCGCAAGCGGCCGATGGGGCCGATCCTCGGGGCGCTGCGGGTGCTCGGGGCGGAGGTGCACGGCGAGGCGCTGCCGTTCACGGTGCGGGGTCCTGTGGCAGGGGGCGAGGTGACGCTCGACGCGTCGGCCTCCTCCCAGTTGATCTCGGGGCTGCTGCTGGCCGGGGCGCGCTTCGAGAAGGGTGTCACCGTGCGACATGCCGGGCCGCCGGTGCCGTCGGCGCCGCACATCCGCATGACCGTGCTGATGCTCCGCGAGGCGGGGGTGACGGTCGACGACTCCGAGCCCGACACGTGGCGGGTGGAGCCAGGCCCGATCGCGGCCAGGGACTATACGGTGGAGCCCGACCTGTCGAACGCCGCGCCGTTCCTGGCCGCGGCGATGATCACGGGCGGCTCGGTGACGATTCCCGGCTGGCCCGAGCGCACGACGCAGCCCGGCGATCAGCTGCGGGGCCTGCTGTCGGAGATGGGGGCGACCGTCGAGTTGAGGGGGGAGGGGCTGGTGCTGACCGGTACGGGCCGTGTGTCGGGCATCGACGCCGACCTGCGTGAGGTCGGCGAGCTCACCCCCACGCTCGCCGCGCTCGCCGCGCTCGCGGACTCGCCGAGCAGGCTGCGGGGCATCGCCCACCTGCGCGGCCACGAGACCGACCGGCTGGCCGCGCTGGCCGCCGAGATCAACCGGCTCGGCGGCGACGCGCGGGAGACCGAGGATGGGCTCGCCATCACCCCGAGGCCCCTGTCGGGTGGGGTGTTCCACAGCTACGAGGACCACCGCATGGCCACCGCCGGCGCGGTGATCGGCCTCGCCGTGCCGGGGATCCAGGTGGAGAACATCGCGACGACCGGCAAGACCCTTCCGGAGTTCGCCCACATGTGGGCACGGATGCTGGGGGGCGACCGCTGAGAAGGCGGGAATACGACGAGGACGACGTCAGGGTCCGGCCGGGCAAAGGGTCCCGGCCGCGGACCCGGCGCAGGCCCGCGCACGAAAACGCCGTCGCCGGCTTCGTCGTGGGGGTTGACCGGGGGCGCTACACGTGCCTGACGGCCTCGACCGGGGAGACGATCGTCGCCATGAAGGCCCGCGAGCTCGGCCGCAAGGGCATCGTGGTCGGCGACCGGGTCGCGCTCGTGGGGGACGTGTCGGGGCGGCCCGACTCGCTGGCCAGGGTCGTCCGGGTGGAGCCCAGGACATCCATGCTTCGCCGTACGGCGGACGACACCGACGACGTGGAGCGTCCCGTCGTCGCCAACGCCGACCAACTGGTGATCGTCACCGCTCTGGCCGATCCCGAGCCGCGTCCGCGCATGATCGACCGGATATTGGTGGCCGCGTTCGACGCGGAGATCGACCCGCTGCTTTGCCTGACGAAGGCGGACCTGGCGCCGCCCGATGAGTTCGTGGCCCTTTATGCCCCGCTGGGCGTGCCGTACGTCGTGGTGCAGAAGGGCGGTTCCCTCGACGCCCTGCGTGAGGCGCTCGACGGCCGGGTCAGCGTGCTCGTCGGCCACTCGGGGGTCGGCAAGTCCACTCTGGTCAACGCCCTCGTCCCCGACGCCGACCGGGCCGTGGCCCACGTCAATCCCGTGACCGGGCGCGGCCGTCACACCTCCACCTCGGCGGTGGCGCTGGAGCTTCCCGAGGGCGGCTGGATCATCGACACGCCCGGCGTGCGGAGCTTCGGGCTCGCCCACGTCTCGGTGGAGACGGTGCTGGCGTCCTTCCCCGATCTGTCCCCAAGCACCGTCCACTGCCCCAAGGGGTGCAACCACCTGGGCGAGGAGTGTGCCCTCCCCGCCTGGGTCGAATCCGGCCAGGCCGACCCCGCCCGTCTCCAGTCCCTCCGCCGCCTGCTCGCCAGCCGCGAGGGCACCCCGGACGAGGACTGACCGCGCCCTCAGGCGTGGGGGGCCTCAGGCGTGGGGGGCCTCAGGCGTAGGGGGCCTCAGGCGTAGGGGGCGGAGGGTCCAGGTGATGGTCATCTGGGTGACCACGGCGCCGTCTGCCCTGGTGATGTCGACCTCGATGTCGAACTCCGGGCGTTCGCCGGCGTCCAGGGCGGTGACGACCTCGTCGCGGGAGCCCACCAGGCGGGCCTCCGCGGTCACGTCGCCCTTGGCGAGTTTGGCGTAGCGGATGGTGGAGGTCTTGGCGAGGGCCGTCGCCCTGGTCAGCTGGTCGCCGAAGACCGAGACGAGCACCGCGCCGGAGGCCGTCTCGGCCAGGGTGAACAGGGCGCCGGCGTGGGGGCCGCCGACATGGTTGTGGAGATCCGGGCGGTCGGCCAGGCGCGCGACGGCCTTGGCGTCGCCCACGTGGTCGAAGGTGATGCCAAGGGTGTTCACGAAGGGCACGCTGGCCTGGAGGAATGCTCCGACGTCAATCGACATGCCATGATGCTACTAGCGAGTAACCAAAGAAGCACGCGTTTGATCTTCGCTGGGATAGGTCCAGGTTCGTGCTCCGGACTCCTGCACTTTGCTCCCGACGCGGTAGCGTTGCTCCCCGTGACGGGCTACAACGACGACCTGCGCCTCGCGCACGTCATGGCCGACGCGGCCGATGACATCACCATGCGGCGGTTCAAAGCCGGGGACCTCCGCGTGGAGACCAAACCCGACCTTACGCCCGTCAGCGACGCCGACCGCGCGGTGGAGGAGAGCATCCGCGGCACCCTGCGCCGGACCCGCCCGCGTGATGCGATCGTCGGCGAGGAGTTCGGCCGGACGGGATACGGCCAGCGGTCGTGGGTGGTCGATCCCATCGACGGCACGAAGAACTACGTGCGCGGCGTCCCGGTCTGGGCCACGTTGATCGCCCTCATGGAGCTCGGCCGGGTCGTCGTCGGCGTCGTCTCCGCACCCGCTCTCGGCCGGCGCTGGTGGGCGGCGCGCGACGGCGGGGCGTGGACGGGGCGCGGCCTCACCAAGGCCACCCGTTGCCGCGTGTCGTCGGTCGCCAAGCTGGGCGACGCCTCGCTCTCCTACTCCGATCTTGAGGAGTGGGAGAAGGCCGACCGCCTCGACCAGTTCCTCGGCCTCAATCGCAGTGTCTGGCGGAGCCGCGCCTATGGGGACTTCTGGTCTCACATGCTCGTCGCCGAAGGTGCGGTCGACCTGTCGGCCGAGCCCGAGTTGTCCCCGTGGGACATGGCCGCCCTCACTGTGATCATCGAGGAGGCGGGCGGCATCTGGACGGACCTGTCCGGTGTGCCGGGGCTCGACGGCGGCAACCTCGTGTGCACCAACGGTTTGCTCCACAGCGAGGTGCTCAAGCGGCTCGGTGGTGGGCGGCTCACGCTGCCCATCTGATCTGATCGGCCCGTCTCATCTGATTCGGCCCTGGAGCAGGCTCATGCCGTACCTCCAGGGCTGATCCGTCTGGAGAATTGGTCCGGTCCGCCGACGGCGTGTCAGTGGACCAATTCAGGTGAACGGTGAACAACTCAGGCGCCGAGGTTGTCCTTCAGATATTTGGCGAGACCCTCGGCGGCGGCTTCGATCATGGTGAGGACCTCGACGAAGTCCTCGCGGTCTCCGTAGTAAGGGTCGGGCACCTCAGCGCCCTCGGCCGCCACAGGGTCGAAGGACAGCATCAGCCGCACGTCCGCCGAGGCGGTGGGGGCGATCCGCAGAAGGTTGCGGAGGTTGTCCCTGTCCATGGCCACAACCAGGTCGCAGTCGCGGAACCTCTTGGCGTGAAAGTGGCTGGCCCGGTGACGTGTGCCGTCATATCCGTGTTCGGCGAGCACAGAGGCGGCCCGCTCGTCCATGGGGTCGCCGACGTGCCAATCGCCCGTGCCCGCGCTGTCCACCGTGACCAGCCCGTCGAGGCCGTGGCGGGCGAGGGTGTCACGGAGCACCACTTCGGCGATGGGGGAACGACAGATGTTTCCCATACAGACCAAGCAGACGTGAAATGGCTTCATGACCCCATGATTCCGCAGCGTGGGAGTGACCCTGGACGTTCACCCTGTGTTCACCTTGACACGGGAACCACGTCACCTTGGCTCCCTAGCGTCCTTAGCGAGGATTGTTCGTCAGCTAGCACGACCGTGCACGTCTGGCCGGTTTGTCCGAGTCGGGGGTGGCACCACGTCAGGCGTCCGGTCAGCCACATCGGGGAGACGAAACATTCCGCGCAAGAGGATCAAGTGGGAGGAAGAAGACCGTGAAGTACGCAGGCCGGGTCGCCGTGGCCACAATCGCGGGGGTGCTTTCGCTCGCCGCATGCGGCACCGACGACAACACCGGCGGCAGCACCCCAAGCTCCGCACCGGCCGCATCGGGCTCGGGCGCCGGACTGAAAGGCGTCATCAACGCCGCAGGCTCCTCCGCCCAGGCGAACGCCATCGCCGAATGGAAGAAATCCTTCCAGCAGGCCAATCCCGGGGTGAACATCAATTATCAGCCCAGCGGCTCCGGGGCGGGTGTCCAGGCGTTCATCTCCGGCACGGTCTCCCTGGCCGGTTCGGACTCCGCTCTTAGCGACGAAAAGGGCGAGCCGGAAAAGGCCAATGCCCGGTGCAAGACCGGCAAGGCCATCAACCTCCCCATGGTTACCGGCCCTGTGGCCCTGGTCTACAACCTCCCCGGTGTAGACGGCCTCAACCTCTCACCGAAGACGCTCAGTGGCATCTTCAACGCCAAGATCACCAAGTGGGACGATCCGGCCATCAAGGCGGAGAACCCCCAGGCCAAGCTGCCCTCGACGGCCATCCAGGCGTTCCACCGCTCCGACGAGTCCGGCACGAGCGACAACTTCACCAAGTTCCTCAAGGCGACGTCGGAGTGGCCGTACGAGGCCTCCAAGGCGTGGCCCGCCGAGGCCAAGGGACTCGGCGCGAAGGGGTCTGACGGCATCTCGCAGGCTATCAAGACCACCCAGGGCGCGGTGAGCTACGTCGAGCTCTCCTACGCCGAGAACTCCGAGCTGCAGATGGCCAAGATCGGCAACGGCGCGGGCGAGTTCGTCGAACTCACCCCGGAGAGCGCCGGGAAGACGGTCGAGGCCGCGGACATCGTCGGCGAGGGCAACGACCTCAAGATGAAGATCGATTATGCCACGAAGACCTCGGGCGCCTACCCGATCGTCCTTGTGACGTACGAAATCACGTGTGAAAAGGGTCTGCCGGTCGAGCAGGCGTCACTGGTGAAGTCCTTCCTGGCCTACACCTCCAGCGACGCCGGTCAGCAGGCGCTGACCGCCCTCGGATATGCCCCCCTACCCGCCAGCGTGGTCACCAAGGTGCGTACTGCTGTGGAAGCGATCTCTTAAGAGTCAATGACTGCAACCATTGAAACTCGCCAGAGCGGGTCGGAAACACACCGGCCCGCCTTCAGGCGCTCTCGCGGCGAAGGCCCGTTTCGACGCCTCACCTCCGCCGCCGGGATAACGCTGCTAGCGATCATGGCCGCCATCGCGGTTTTCCTCATCGCGGAGGCCATCCCCGCCCTCCAGGCGAACAACAGTTCCTTCCTCACCGAACTCCTCTGGACGCCGAACAACACCCCGCCGGTCTTCGGCATCGGCGCCCTGGCCTTCGGCACCATCATGAGCTCCGCCCTGGCCCTGGCCATGGCCATGCCCGTCGCCGTCGGCGTGGCGCTGTTCATCTCCCACTACGCGCCGCGCAAGATCGCCGGAGCACTGGGATATGTCGTGGACCTGCTGGCCGCCGTGCCGAGTGTGGTCTACGGCCTCTGGGGCGTGATCTTTCTCGTGCCGTTCATGCAGGGCCCCTCGGAGTTCCTCAACGAATATCTCGGGTGGTTCCCGTTGTTCAGCGGCGACCCGGTCGTCGGCCGCTCGATGCTCACCGCCGCGATCGTGCTCGCGATCATGATTCTCCCGATCATCGCCGCCATCTCCCGCGAGGTCTTCCTTCAGGTGCCCCGCATGAACGAGGAGGCGGCTCTCGCACTCGGCGCCACCCGCTGGGAAATGATCAAAATGGCGGTCCTCCCCTTCGGCCGCCCCGGCGTCATGAGCGCGGCCATGCTCGGCCTCGGCCGCGCCATGGGCGAGACCATCGCCGTCGCCCTGATCTTCCCCGCGACGTTCGGCATCACCTTCGGGATCCTCGGGCCCAACGGCAACAGCATCGCGGCCAACATCGCCCTGGGGTTCGCCGAGGCCGGCGAGGTCGGCCGGGGCGCACTGATCGCCTCGGGCCTGGTCCTGTTCATCATCACGTTGGTCGTCAACATGGCCGCACGCATGATCATCGCTCGGCGCAGTGGAGCAAGTGCATGACCTCTCTAGCCAGCACCGGAGACCGGCCGTGAGCATTCAGACCCTCTCGACCGGGCGCCGCGCCAAAGACCTCACAGTGCGATGCCTGGTCTATCTCGCGTTCGCCGTCGCGGTCATCCCGCTGGTCTCCGTGATCTATCTCGTGATCAAGAACGGCATGGCCCGCTTCGACTTCGACTTCCTCTATCGCTCGATGAAGAACATCGGGCCAAGAGATGCAGGAGGCGGTGCCTACCACGCCATTCTCGGCACCCTTCAACAGGTCGGTCTCGCCTCCCTCATGTCGGTGCCGATCGGCATCCTCACCGCGATCTACCTCGTGGAATACGGCGGCAAAGGCCGCCTGGCGAACGCCATCCGGTTCTTCGTGGACGTCATGACCGGCATCCCCTCGGTGGTCGCCGGCCTGTTCATCCTCGCCTTCTGGGTGCTGTTCCTCGACCTCAACTACTCCGGCTTCGCCGGTGCCCTGGCCCTCTCGGTGCTGATGATGCCGACCGTGGTCCGCTCGGCCGAGGAGATGCTCAAGCTGGTCCCCGACGACCTGCGGGAGGCCTCCTACGCCCTCGGCGTGCCGAAGTGGCGCACGATCGTGAAGGTCGTGCTGCCGACCGCCCTCACCGGCATCGTCACCGGCGTCATGCTCGCCGTCGCGCGTGTCACGGGTGAGACCGCGCCCCTGCTGCTCACGGTCTTCTTCACCGACTCGATCAACGCCAACCCCTTCACCAACGCACAGATGGGGTTGCCGCTGTTCGTCTTCGACCAGGCGGGGCGGCCCAACGACACCGCCATCGACCGCGCGTGGGCCGGTGCTCTCACCCTCATCCTCATCGTCATGCTGCTCAACCTCGTCGCGCGATTGATCGCCTACTGGCGTTCGCCCGCTCGGGGAAGATAAGGGGCCTCACCATGGCTAAGCAGATCCAGGTCTCCGGCCTAGACGCGTACTACGGCGCGCACAAGGCCATCGCGGACATCTCGATGACCATCGAGCCGCGCTCCGTCACCGCGTTCATCGGCCCCTCCGGATGCGGCAAGTCCACCTTTCTACGCACGCTGAACCGCATGCACGAGGTCATCCCCGGCGCCCGCGTCGAGGGCAAGGTCATGCTCGACAGCGACGACCTGTACGGGCCGGGTGTGGACCCCGTCTCCGTGCGCCGCACCATCGGCATGGTCTTCCAGCGGCCCAACCCCTTCCCCACCATGTCCATCTACGAGAACGTCGCCGCCGGGCTGCGTCTCAACGGACGGATAAGCAAGTCGAAGACCGACGAGGTCGTCGAGCAGTCGCTCCGCGGCGCGAACCTGTGGAACGAGGTCAAGGACCGGCTGAACAAACCCGGCGCGGGGCTCTCGGGCGGCCAGCAGCAGCGCCTCTGCATCGCGCGCTGCATCGCCGTCAAACCCCAGGTGCTGCTGATGGACGAGCCGTGCTCGGCCCTCGACCCGATCTCCACCCTCGCCATCGAGGATTTGATCACGGAGCTCAAGGACGAGTTCACCATCGTCATCGTCACGCACAACATGCAGCAGGCAGCGCGGGTCAGCGACCGCACAGCCTTCTTCAACCTGGCGGCGCAGGGGCAACCCGGTCGGCTCGTCGAGATGGACGAGACATCCGCGATGTTCACCAACCCATCTGAGAAGGCCACAGAGGACTACATCACCGGTCGCTTTGGCTAGAGGCCCCTTACCTCTCCTCGACCGCTCAGCAGGCCCCTGAGCCCCATAGCGCGGCAATTGTCCGACATCGGGGCATCAGGGGCTTTGCGGTGCCGCCTTCAGGAGCGGTTCGATGCGGTAGGAGATCTGGTTGGACAACACGATCGTGGTGTCGGTCCGCTGCACCGCGGGGGACGCCAGGATGAGCGCGATGATCTCCTGAAGGTGCGCCGTGCCCCGCGCCACGACCCGGCACAACAGGTCGGCCTGCCCGCTCGTGCCGTACACCTCCAGGATCTCCGGCACCCCGCGCAGCGACTCCACCGCCTCGGCCAGCCTGCCCTGGGCGATCTGGAGCGACACGAAGCCGAGGATCGGATAGCCCACCACCTCGGGATCGATCGTGGGGCCGAAGTCGGTGATGACCCCACGCGCCACGAGCTTCTCCACCCGGGCCTGCACGGTGCCCCGGGCGACACCCAGCAACCGCGCGAGCTCGGTCAGGCCGACCCTCGGATTGGCCCGCATGGTCACCAGGAGCCGGCTGTCCAGCTCGTCGATCATCGTGCGCCCCTCGCCTTTCCTCCCGGTGTCATGAGCGTGACTCATGATGCCTGGGCATGCTTGCTCAGGGCGACCAGGCAAAGCGCCCCTTACCAACTCAAGTGTGCGAATCGCCTAGCATAACTTGATCAAAGCTGACCGATGATGCGCGATCTGCCCACTAGAACTAGCCGCTCTTGCCATAGATTCCGGGAATTGCTGTGATTTCACTATGTTCGAGGAAGCACAATACTTTGCACCGGTTTCGACGCGCGACGACGGCTCCGTCGTCGTGGAACTCTCGGCGGATCACCCCGGCGTGGCGGACCCGACCTACCGCGGACGCCGCAACGCCATCGCGGCACTCGCCATCGGGTATGTGCCGGGCGATCCCATCCCCGTCGCGGAATACACCGACGAGGAACACGAGGTCTGGGCCCTGGTGAGCCGCGAGCTCGCCGCCAAACACCAGAAGTACGCCCCGGCCGAGTATCTGAACGCCGTCGAGCGGCTAGGTCTGCCGAAGGACCACATCCCCCAGCTTGAGGAGGTCAGCACCCTCCTCGCCCCGCTCACCGGCTTCCGGTATCTCCCCGCCGCCGGCCTCGTGCCGCTCCGCGACTTCTACGGTGTGCTCGCCGACGGATACTTCTACTCGACGCAGTACATCCGCCACCACTCCGTGCCCTTCTACACTCCGGAACCCGACGTGATCCACGAGGTCATCGGCCACGCAAACGCCCTGGCCTCCGACCGCTACTCCCGCCTCTACCGCCTCGCCGGCCAGGCCGCCCGGCGGGTCGAGAGCGAGGACGCGCTGGAGTTCATCTCCAAGATCTTCTGGTTCACCCTGGAGTTCGGCGTGATGCAGGAGAGGGGCGAGCTGCGGGCGTACGGCGCGGGCATCCTGTCCTCCTACGGGGAGATCGAGGAGTTCCGGGGCATGGACATCCGTCCGCTGGACCTGGCCATGATGGGGACCACGCACTACGACATCACCAAATATCAGGACGTGCTCTTCCGGGCCGACTCGCTCGACCACCTGGAGGACGTCGTCGGCACCTTCTGGGCGACCTGCGACGACGACAGCATCGCCCGCCTCACCGCCGCCTGAGCACGAGGCTTGGAACGCGGGGCCTAGAGCACGGGGCCTAGAGCACGGGCACCTCGCGTTGCCCGGCCCGCTCGGCCAGCACGTGGAGCAGCGCGATCAATGTCGGACCGCTGACGATCCGTCCCTCCGCCACGAGGCCCAGAATGTTCGCGAGCGGCACCCACTCGATGCGCTCGGCCTCCGTGATGTCCACCGGCGGCCCGATGTGCTGCGCCGAATCCGCTCTGAACAGATAGTGCACGCTGTCGACGGTGCCGTTCGACGGCTCTGAGGCCGCGATCAGCGTCAAGGGACCGGGCCGCCAGCCGGTCTCCTCCTCGATCTCCCTCGCGGCGGCCTCCACCGGGGATTCGTCTGCCTCCACCCGGCCCATGGGGATCTCCCATCCCCGTGAACCGGTCACATGCCGATATCTCCACATGAGCAACACCCGATCCCCCACCACCACGGCGCCGGCGGCCACGGGGCGGACCATGCGGACGACATTCTGCTCAATCCTCTGGCCGTCCGGCATCTCCACGTCGAGCAGGTCGAGATTCACCCAGTCGCTGCGATAGACAGGGCGGCTGCCATGAACCGTCCACGTCATAAAAACCCCCTTAATCGGGGACAAAAAACACCTGCCCCCTGCGTCAAGCCCCTCAAGCCAAGCCGGCCTCACGAGCGAGTTCGATGGCCTCCGCCCGATCGGCGACCCCCAACTCGGCAAAAATGTTGGACAGGTGGTTTTGCACGGTCTTCGGCTTGATCTCCAACTGCCGAGCAATCTCACCATTACGGAATCCGGCGGCGACCAGTGCGAGAATCTCCCTCTCCCTGTTGGTCAGCCGTGGAAACTGTACGGCGGGGCCAGGCCGGCGGAAATGCCCCGCCACCTGGGCCGCGATGCCCGTCCCGAAGATGAGCTGACCGGCGGCGACAGCCATGATGGCCTGCACCAACTCCGGCAGCGGTGACGTCTTCAGCAGATAACCGCTGGCACCCGACCGGATCGCCGAGACGACATACTCCTCCCTGTCGAAACTGCTGAGGATCATAACCCGCGTCGCACAACAGCTCTCCACAATCTGCGCCGTCGCCTCGATGCCTGAGAAATCCGGCATACGAATGTCCATCACGACCACCTGCGGCCGCAACTCTGTCGCCAGGGCGACGATCCCGGCGCTTGTCGTCGCCATACCCACCAGCCGCATTCCGGGCGAATTCGACACCACCAGCTTGAGCCCCTCAAGAAAGGCCGGATGGTCGTCGGCGATCGCCACGCTGAACGGCTCACTCATGGCCGCTCACCGGGATGATCGCCACCAGCTCGGTGCCTCCACCCTGCGCCGGATGAATCAGACACGATCCCCCCAGCTCAGCCGCCCGCTCACGCATCGACCGCACTCCCGACCCCGCTTCGAACGGCACCGGCAACCCCGCCCCGTCGTCCCTGACCCGCAGGCACAACGCCCCGTCGAAGGTCAGGCGCACGGTGCAACGCCGCGCCGAGGCGTGCCGTACGACGTTCAACATCGCCTCGACCGCGATCCGGAACACCGCGACCTGCACACCGACCGGCAGAGGCGGCAGGTCGTCGGCGGATAGGGAGATCACCGGGCCGTTCTGCCCGCTGAATGTGATCGCCTTCTCCTCCAGTGCCCTGACCAGTCCGAGCTCATAGAGCACGGGCGGGCTGAGGTTGTGCATCACGCGGCTGACCACGTCGGCCACCGAGAGGGTCTCGGCGACCAGCCGCCCGAGCGTCTCGCGCAGGCCCTCCTGCTCGGGGGCCAGGGCGTTCTGCGCGAGCTGGAGATGCAGCGCGGTCGCCGCGAGCGTCGCCGTGGTGCCGTCGTGCAGATCGCGGTAAATGCGGCGGCGCTCCTCCTCGCGGGCCAGCACCAGCCGTTCCCGTGAGCGGCGCACGTCGGCTGTCAGCTTGGCGACATATGCGGTGGCCCCGAGCTGGGGCGCCAGCAGGTCGAGCAACTCCCGGTCCAGTGCGGACGGCCCGCGTCCCGGTGGCCAGTCGACCAGGAGCGAGGCGACAGCCGTACCTTGATAGGTCAGCGCCACGGGTTCCGGGCTCCGCGGTTGGCCGTTGCCGACGTAGGTGCCGTCGGGCAGCTCGACGGCGACCGCAGGGAGGCGCAGCTGCGTGCCGATGAGCCGCACCGCCTCCGACAGGGCCTCGGCGGGCGTCTGCGCCCGCTCGATCCGCCGGGCGAGCCGGTTGGCGAGGCGATAGGGATCGCGTTCGCCATAAGTCCACTTATTGACCACGGCTTGGACCCTCTCCCTGATCGGCTGGAACATGAGGGCGACCACCCCACTGGCCATCACCGACGACACGGGGTGGAACCACCGCGCGAACAAGAGGCTCGACAGGGCCACCACCGCGGCATATCCACAGATGACCACCACTGTCATCGTCAACCAGACCGCCGACCGGTTCACCACCACGGTGATGTCCAGCATGCGGTGTTTGAGCACCGCGGCGATGATGGTGACCGGGACCGGCAGGAAGAGCAGCGGCTGCAACGGCGGCGCCAGCAGCGGTACGCCCGTGATCGCGTCCGGCACGATCACCAGGCCGGTGAAGGCCGCGATCGCACCCCCGATGACCAACCCGACCAGGCGAGCCTGCCCACGCAGCGGCGTCTCCGCCGAGGCCCGGTAGCCCAGGAAGAGGAAAACCACCAGCAGCACCGCCGGGACGATCTGCTCCGCCGGCGAGGGGGACAGCAGCGCCACAAACGAGCCCTCCGCGACCGCGCCGGCCACCCGGATCACGGGAAGCAGCAGGTAGACCGCAGGCACGATCCAGCCGAAACGCACCACCAGCGCCTGCCGCCGCGGGAAGACCAGCGCGAAGTGCATGCCGCAGGCCCACAACATCTGATAGGCGATCCCGCTGAGCAGCCAGGCCGCCGTGTAGGCCGGGCTGGTCAGGTCACTGGCGCCGAACCCGAACATCCACGAGACGGAGGCCACCGCCTGAAACGCCGAACACCAGGCCAGCAGCCTCCCCGCCGGCGCTTTCGGCCGACGGTGAACCAGGAAGGCACTGACCAGTGCCAAGGTGACGACCCACACGATCGCCGGCCAGTTCGCCGCCACCTGACGAGCCACCGGATAGGGGCGTAAGGGGAGGGTCACCGTACGGAGGAGTCCGTTGGGATCTTTGACGAGATAGGTGACCTTGTCGACCGGGGTGGGGAAACGGCCGGCGTGGACCACCCAGTCCGCGGGCGGACGGCCCTCGACGCGGAGGATCTCACTGCCCGGCGCGAGCCCCTCGACCGTCGGCCACTGCACGGTCAGCCGGCTGTCGGGCCACAGCACCTTGCCCCGGTTGATGAAGACGTCGTCCGCCGGAGTCGCCACACGCACACCGACAAGCGCGACACCGAGCAGGAAAACCGCCAGCAACAGGAACACGGGCGAGCGTTCCGATGCGGGCATATCCCCATGATTGCCGTCCGGTACGGCATAAGCCATAAGGTCGGGAAGAATTCCCGGGAGGCTGGGAATGGCACACCCATGACATTGGGAGCACCCGATCCACACCATGTGCCCATGGCGCAATTACGCTGGGCAATTGTCCTCCTATTAGCCCTAATGCCGTTTACACCCATTTCTACCGCCGCCTCGGCCACGACCTCCCCCACACCTCAATGGGCCTACGCGTATGTGAACAAGGCCACCGCGGCGGAGGCACCTATCGGGGTTCCGACCGCCATATCCGTCAACAGCCAGTGGAGCACCGGCGGCACAGGCGCGACCGTCACTCGTATCGGCACAGGGGCATACGAGGTACGGTTACCCGGCGTCGCCTCCAGCACGGGCATCGTCCACGTGACGGCCTATCGCACCCACTATCGGGGGCGGACGTGCGCCGTGACCGGATACGGGCCGTCCGGGGCGGACGAGCTGGTCGAGGTCCAGTGCTACGACGAGAACGGGGCGCCGGTGGACTGGTGGTTCACCGTGCACTTCACCGCACCCACGGCGATCAACTATGCCTACGCGACCGTCCACCACACCGGGACCCAGCCCAACTCCGGGACGTTCAACTCCGACGGGCAGACCAACAGCGTGGTCCGCGACAGCACAGGACAGTATCGGGCGGTCATCCCCGGGGCGTCGTTCGTGTCGGGGACGGGACACATCAAGCTGACGGCCTACGAGGCGACGGGGGCACGGTGCTCGGCCCAAGCCGGGACGGCGGCCGGAGGGGCGTTGGAGATTCCGGTCTCGTGCTACGCGATCTCGACCGGGGCACTGGTGGATGCCAAGTGGCTGCTGTCGTACAGCGTCGGCGGGGACGCGGCGGCGTACACGACGGTGACGGCGGGGCCGGCCATCGACACCGGCCGCTCGTACAGCGTCACCGGGGAGACACCTACCGTCGAGCGCATCGGGACGGGCTGGTATCGGGTCACCTGGCAGAACGTGGGGATCCTCTTCGGGAACGTCCAGGTCACCTCGACGGCCACGGACGGGAGGTACTGCCACTTGGGCACCATTAACGATTACAGTGCACCGCCGCGGCTCACCGTCGACGTCTACTGCCACACGACGGCCGGCCTTCTTGGGGACAGCACATTCGGCGTGTCTTATATGCGGAGACCGCCTGCGAGTTGCGTTTCTCAGGAGACGTGACTTACGGGCTTCCGGTAAAGACCCTGGAAATAGAAGAAGGGCCATCCCATCGGGATGGCCCTTCTTGAAAA
>NZ_BOOW01000016.1 GCF_016863435.1 Sinosporangium siamense | reverse complement strand
CCATAACCGACGATCAATCGTCAACTTCGCTTTTCGGATGCCCTCTGAGGCGAGGTGCCATCAGGGAAACGACGCGCCACCCAACCTGCGATCTGCTCGACGGGAACGCTACGAATTTCACGGAGATCAGAATCTATCCACATTCACGACGCCCTCCCACCGTAGTCCTTGATTACTGCCAGCCTTTCGCCTGCCTCCGATATCGCATGGACCAGGCCTTCGCATTCACCTGCAACCGTGGTGACTCGCCACTGGGTGGGTACCGCCAGGGTCCCTGAGACCACCGCCAATCTCGGATAGGGGCGCGGAAGATGCACCATGTGCATCAGCCTGTTCGACAACGCATTTGCATGGTCGGTGATGGGCGGTCCCATTTGTGCCCCGGTAGCAAGGTCAAACGTGAGAATCGAGCCGTACTCCCCCACGACCGTGACGTAGTCACGGTCGTGGGTAGACAGCACAGTTCTCCTCACCGTTCCCAGTTCAGGAGGGGCCTGTAGATCCAGTCGGGCCCCATCGTCTAGATCCCACAGGGCCAGGCTCTCGCCGACGGTCAGCAGGACAGAGCGCCCGTCGACCAAGCGGCTTCCACACATAGAGTTCGGCTGAGGCGTGTCCAACACACCCAATGGTTTTCCGGATTTGAGCGACCAACATCGGACCTGACTCCCCGAGCTCCGAGCCCACACTCGCGTTTGGTCACCGGACTCGGCAACGTATATGTCCTCCACAGGTCCGTCACCTGTGCTCACCGTCTGACGCAGTGCCCCATCTGCTACATCCCAGATCCGCAGATGCCCGCTGTCGTGCCCGGAGACGAGGATTGGGTCTTCGGTCGTCATCGCGAACGAGAGAGCCTGCGCGTGCTCGAAGCACGGCAGCTCGCGCAGCCGGCCGGACATCACATCCCATATCTGCAACCGACAACTCGGTTCGTTCCCTCTTTCGCCATCCTCGCGAATACAGGTGGCCATCAGCGGTCTGCCCCTCACCACTCCCCACGCCACCGCTTCCACAGACCCGACATGCAGCTTCAAAAGCAGCCTCGGATCGAGATCGACGCCGCTCGCCCACTCCACCCGCCAAGGCGGAGCGCCCAGATCCAAACCGGCAAGCCGATCCGCAACGTCTACAGCACCCCGCCGCACCGCGTCGAGATACAGCAATTGACGCCGATCGAACTCACTCAACCCCGGCCGCCCCCATGCGGACCCGGCAGTTTTGATCCAGTCCACCCCGATCCCTCTTCCTTCAACGGGCCCCCGGTGCGGGCCGCCCCCTTCAGCAGCCCCCACCGGGCGAACCCACCACCAGTTATCCGCTTGTTACTCCATATCTAAAGGGCTTCCATGCCCCATTCAACACCGCTAGCCCATGTCCCGCAAAGGCAGCTAGAGCGATTTTAAGTCGTATCCGATGGACCTAAAATAGGCCCTCACGGACTCTCTCTGTTCAGCCACCGTCACTGCCTCATCCGGTTCCGCTGGAGCGAATATGTCCGCATCTTTGGCTGCCATGGCTCCGCGTAGCAGCCCGACCCCAAGTTCTACGCCGTCATTCTTCCTAAGACAATAAAGGAATTCTTCCGGTGTGATACTTGCCTGACTTCCCGGCACCACCACCATTCGAGAATCAGGTTCCTCAGCTCAGGCGCTATCCCAAAATCACCTCGAATCCAACAACGGCATGCAAGTCCTGGCAGGCATGAAGGAGGCTTGCACCAACTCAGCCGACCTCTGACGGATGCGCGCCACGTCGGTCCCGAAACCGACGAACGGGTCCCCGTCACCTGTCGCGGACATCGTTTTCGGCCTCCTTGGCGGATGCATCGGAAAGCATACGTCGAAGCCTGTCTCCAAACTTTTCAGCGTACGGTCCGTCCACCCAACCCATGTACACTAGTCCGCTGACGTTGCCGTCAGGCCAAGAAAACGCCGCCGGCAGGTAGTCGGCGGCGATTCCTCGTGCATTCAAAGGCTGCGCTCCAATCTGGAGAACAGGCCCTATACTTGCGAAGTTCACCTGATCACTACAGCCGATCTCGGATTTCCAGCCAGGCGTGAATCTCGCGATCGATCTCTTCATCCTCGATGTAAGCAGATATCCGATGGAGAGCCGAAAGGATCATCTCAACATCTTGCAGTGCCTCGAATTTTGGCTCGCCTGTCAGGATCACCTCACCGCCGACAGGAGCGTAATAGCTCTCATCGGCATTGAGATACCAGACTCTCTGAACCTCCGATTCTTCGATTGCGCGCTCACGTGTGAGAGGAATCTTCCCCAGCGCCCATTTGGCAGCTCCATCAGGCAGAAGGATTTCCGGAAGGTCGAAAACCGGCGGTTCGAACCGCCGAGCGACGGTCGCAAGCCTGAGCATCCAGTAGGCCCCGACCGCGGGCCGAACTCCCTCGAGCCTGACAGCTAGACCGATGACCTCTGCGCCGACTTTGAAGTCCCGTGCACGCCGGCTCGAAGTCGCGTCACGGAAGGGCAGGACGTCGACCTCGAGAGACTCAAAGACCGCCAGCCACCATTGAGGCGAGGTGCCATCAGGGAAACGACGCGCCACCCAACCTGCGATCTGCTCGATGGGAACGCTACGAATTTCACGGAGATCAGTATCTATCCACATTCACGGCGCCCTCCCACCATAGTCCTTGATTACTGCCAGCGGTATCCTGGTGCCAGCCAGAGCGAAGGCATCGACTCCATTCTGGATGAACGAAGCCGCACACTGTGCGCACGGCGGCGTGTAGTGCCCCGTAAAGTTATCGAACGACGTGACCTTGCCATCCTTGAATGTGATCTGTCCAGCACCAACAACCGGTGATCCACCGCTGGCTATCGTGTGATGGATTCCACCCAGCTTGCGTACAATATTCAGATTTCCTTGCTCCCCTACTGTCCAGAGATACTCGCCCCCGCCCTCGACTGCCCGTTTGAACTCGGCGGAACCGGCCGCCATCGCAGACACTCCCTCGAAGTCAGCCGCCATCTGTTCAAACGTCAGAGCATCCGGCTTGCTATTGGAGATCGCCCCGTCGCCACAGTTGTGAACAAGGACTGGTGTGTCGCCTGCCAGTGCATAGTACGTGTGGAGGTCGGCGACCGTGAGATTGTGTACATTCTGTTTGGCTGTACGAGTCTTTACTGTGGCGACCTGTACATAGGTGCCGGCAGAAGTCCTCAGTAGCATCCCGGGTTCGAGTTGGGAAGCCGGAACCCATGCACGGAGGCTAGGAACCCAGAACGGGTGGTTGTCGGTCGCGATCAGTTTGTCAGCGTGGCTCGGAGGCCCTCGGACGCCTTCCTTCGTGACCGAGATCTCGATGAGGGTTTTATCACCTCCACTGCCCATCAGAGCGATGACGTTCTTGGCCTCGCTCTTGCCGGTTGCGGGGTCAGTCGCGGTGACCTTGTCGCCGAGGTCGATGTCCTCGATGGGCTTCTTGGTGCCGTCGGCCATCAAGACCAGGGTGCCGGGGACGAAGCTGCTGCGGATCGGGCAGTTCGTGCCGTTCGGAGTGGACTTGGGTTTTGGCCTTGTTTTGGCTTTCGCCTTAGCTGATGCCGCCTTGGTTCGTTCGGCCGCCTGGGCGGCGACCTTTTTGGCGTGGGCTTCGGCTGCCGCCTTGGTGGCGGCGGCCTTGTCGGCTGCGGCTTTGGCGGCCTTTGCCGCGGCGGCTTTGGCGGTTTCGGCGGCGCGTTGGGCGCCGGCGAGGATGGCTTTGGCCCATTTGAGTTCTTGGAAGAAGGTGAGGACGGCTCGGCCGGCTCGCCAGATGGCTTCGACGATCTTCTTGGCTTGGAAGATCTTGGACCAGGGGATGGCGTCGACGATTACCCAGACGCAGGCGCCGAGGTCGCCGCTGAGGCATTTGATGATGTCGTTGACGCCGAGGATCTCGGTGAGGATTTGGCCGCCGGCTTCCAGGATGACGTCGATGACGCCCTTGGACTGGATCTGGTGGGCCTTGGCGACGTCCTCGGGGGTGGGGCCGGCGGGCTGGTTGCCTGCGCCTGCTTTGGTGGCGCCCACGGCGGGGGTCATGCCGGTGGGGTCGGTGTAGACCAGGGGGTTGTTGGAGGCGTAGGTGTAAGCGCTGGTCTTGGAGGGGCCGGTCGGCATGGGGTCGGTCGAGGTGAAGCGGCCCGTGCCGGGGTTGTAGTTGCGTTCGCGGAGGTAGTAGTTGCCGTTTCCGGTGGTGTTGTCTTGGTAGCCTCCGGCGTACCGCATCGGGTTGTTGGGGACTGCGGCGGTTTTGGGGCCTTCTATGGTGCCGCTGGCGGTGGATGTTGATTTTTCGGTGGACTTTTCGGGTGGGGTTTCGGCTGCTTGGGTGGTGAGTGGCAGGGTGGGGCCGGTGCGGGGGTTGCCGAAGGGGTCGTAGTCGTAGCCCGCCTCGACCTGGCCGGTCGGGGAGAGCATGTTGGCCACGCCGCCTAGCCAGTCGTGGGTGTAGGCGTGGGTGGCGTTCTTCAGGAGGGCCAGGGGTTCGTCTTCGGGGCCGTGGACATAGCCCTGCTTTTCGAGCACGGTGCCGTTGGCGTTGACCGTGGTGTCCAGGGCGATTTGCGGGAGTGTGCCGTTGACGTCCCAGCTCCACCGCTGGGTGCCGGTGGTGCCGGCGGCGGAGAGGCGGAGGCCGGTGGCGTCGTAGGTGAAGGACGCATTGCGGCCGTCGACGGTGGCGGTGGCGAGGCTGTTGTCCAGGTTGTAGGTGAAGTTGTCGGCGCCGGCGCGGGTCTGGTTGCCGTTGACGTCGTATTCGAAGTCGCGGACCACCGTGCTGCCGGGACGGGTGACACTTTCGCGGGTGAGCTGGTCGGCGTCGTCGTAGGTGTAGGTGGTGGTGTCGGCGCCGACGCTGCCGGTGCGGGTCTGGCTGGTGCGGTTGCCGACCAGGTCGTAGGCGTAGTCGATGCGGCCGGCCGTGGTCGTGCCCGCAGCGCAGGTGGTGGCGGAATAGCAGGCCGAGGTGACGCGGTCGATGTCGTCGTAGGCGTACGACACGGTTTCAGTGAGGCTGCCCCGGGTGGTGATGGACTTGGTGGGGTTGCCTACCTGGTCGAGCGTCAGGTCGAAGGCCGAGACGGGCGCTGCCGTACCCGCCGCCGTTTTAATGGAGGTAAGGCGGCCGGCTTTGTCGTAGTCGCGGCGTTCGGTGAGGCCTGTCGCGGATGGCAGGGTTGTGGTGGTACGGCGACCGCCGGGGTCGTAGCCGAATCGCCACGTGCTGGGGCCGCCGGCGACGCCGCCTGTGACGGTGTGTTCGTTTTGGCGGCCTGCCGCGTCGTAGGCGGAGGTTACCTGTGTGCCGTCGGGATAGTGGCGAGAGGTGATGTTGCCGCGGTTGTCGTAGGCGTAGGTGAAGGTTTCGTCGGATTGGCCGGTGGTGCGGCGGGTGACACGGGTGATCTGGTCTTCGTCGTCGTAGGCGACGTCGCGCACGCCGGTCGGGTCGACATATGCGATGGTGCGGTCTTTAGCGTCGTATTCCCAGCGGTATTGGGGGCCGGTCGAGCCGAGGTTGGTCTTGGTGCGGCGGCCCAGGATGTCGTAGGTGTTGACGATGGTGCGGCGTTCCCGGTCGGCAGGGCTGACCCATTCGTTGGCCTTGATGGTGATGGCGGTGAGTGGGTTGCTTTCGGCGTCGTAGGTGACCTCGACGTAGCGGCCAAGTGGGTCGGTCCGTGTCGTCAGGCGGCCGATGTCGTCGTACGCCATGCGGGTATAGCGGCCGGCGGGGTCGCGGACGGATTCGACGAGGCCGTCGGTCGAGTAGGCGTAGACGGTTGAGCGGGCCTGAGGGTCGTTGGGGTTGTAGGGCGTGTCGGGGGTGTGGACGGTGACCGGAAGGTTGTCCTCACGGTAGGTGTAGTGGGTGGTGCGGCCTTTGGCATCGGTTTGGGAGCGGACGCGGTTGCTCGCGTCGAATGCCGCGCTGGAGGTGTTGCCCAGGGGGTCGATGGTTTTGGTCTGGTTGCCCGCCTGGTCGTACTCGTAGCGAGTGGTGAAGTCGGCGGGGTTGGCTCCGGCGACGTTGCCGCGCGGTTCGATGACGCTGGTCAGGAGGCCGTCGTCGTCGTAGGTGTAGGTGGTGATTCCGCCCTCGGGGTCGGTTTCCTTGACCTTGTTGCCGGCGGCGTCGTATTCGGTCTTGGTGATGCCGTTCGCCGGGTTCTTAAGCTCGGTCTGCCTTCCACTGCGGTCGTAGGTCATCGTGGTGGTGCGATTGAGTGTGTCGGTGGTCGCAGTGATCTGACCGTTGTTGTCGCGCTGGAAACCGGAGTGTTTGCCGAGTTCGTCGGTGCGGCCGGTGGTGCGGTCGAGGGCGTCGACCTTGATGTCGCGGTCGGTGTAGCCGACGGCGCCCCCCGGCAGGGGATACGGTCGCCGCATCCGGATGGGGTTGTCGTTGGCGTCGTAGAAGTAGGTAGTGGTGTAGGCCGGGTTGGGTGTGGGGCCCTCGTTGCCACGTGGGGTGGTGACGGTCTTCAGGAGGCCTTTGCCGTTGTAGGTGTAGGTGGTCCTGATCGGGTCGCGGGTGCGGAGGATCGCCGCGTCCTCGGTCTTGCGGCCTGCGTCGGTGTACTTGTACCTCATGGTGCGGCGAGGCTCTTTAACGCTCTCCAGCAGGCCGTTGTCGAGGTAGAAGTAGTCGGTTGTGGCGTCGGTGGGCGTTTGCTGCCGCACGAGGCGGCCGGTCTCGTCGTAGCCGTTGCGCCAGGCGCCGATCTTGCCGGGTTCGAGGGTGCGAACCGTACGGTCCTGGGCGTCATAGGTGTAGACGGTGGTGAACTCCCCACGGTTGGCACCGGCCACGGTGCCACGCGGGTCGACGGTGGCGACGGCGCGGCCGGTGGCGTCGTGGTCGATTTCGCTGCGGCGGCCTGTGGGGGAAACGGTGGCTTTGAGGAGGCCCGCGTTGAGGCTGCCCGCGGGGATGTACTCGTAACGCCAGACTTTGCCGCGTTGGTCGGTGGTGGACTGGAGTAAGCCGCGGTTGTCGTAGGTGTGGTTGATCTCGTGGTTCTCGGGATCGACACTACGGACGAGCTCGTTGTACTGGTTGTAGGTGTCTCGCCATACCCGTCCCATGGCGTCGGTGTGCTGGGTCGGGTTGTTTCGCGCGTCGAAGGTGGTGTTTTCGGAGAAGTTCAGCGAGCGTGGGGCGATGGACGAGGTACGGTTGCCGCTGCTGTCGTAGGTCGCCTCATGCTGATGTTGGTTGCCGTTGACGACGAGGTCGCGGTTGAGGTCGGCGTCGTAGCGGTGGTTGTCGCTGTCGCCGGTGGACCGCTGGGAGTAGACGAGGGTGTTGCCGCGGTAACCGTCGTAGATCGTCACCCCGTCCGGGTCGGTTGTGGCGGCTTCTTCCTTGGTGGCGTCCCAGGCGAAGTTCGTCTGTTTGGCGAGGGCGTCGCGCTGGGCGGCAACGCGTCCGGCCGGGGTGTAGTCGTTGGTGACGACGGTCTTGTTGTGGGGGTTGACGACGGTGGAGATCAGCCCGTTCGCCCCGTAGGTGTAGGTCCAGCGGAATCCGCGGGCGTCGAGGACCGAGGTCAGGATGCCGTTGGTGTACTGGTAGTTGACGTTGCGGCCGTCGGGGAGGCGGATCTCCTGGATCAATCCGTTTTCCACGCGGGCTTTCGCCGTACGTCCCGAGGCGTCGGTGATGGTGATCTCGGGGGCGGTGTAGGCGAGGCGGACCCCGACGTCACGGGCGTTGAGTACGGCGGTGAGCCGGCCTTGGCCGTCGAAGACGTAGCGGATCTGGCGTGGGGTCTTGAGTTCCCACCCGTTGGTGGTTTTGACCAGGGTGGACCGGGCTCCGGCGGGCCTGCGGTAGTTATTGGCGGTCGTGGGGGTGTACTTCCCTTGTGCACCGTCTTCGGCGCGTACGAGCACGTCGCCGCCAGTGCCGACCGGAGTAACGCGCATGTCGTATGACCAGGCCCAACCCGGGCCGATCGGGCTCGCGCCGCGGTTCATGGACGAGTAGGTGCGCATGCTGGCGAACTGCGGGCCGAAGGAGGCCATCGCCAGGTCCCGTTCCGTGCGCACATAGGCGCCGGTGCCGGTGTTCACACCCTGGCCGCGGGTCGCCTGGTGCGCGGCGGTGAGGGCGAGCGCGTTGCCGCAGCCGCAGCCGGCGGCCTGCTCGTTCGGCACGGGCGGCGGCATGTGGGTACGGCGGGGCCCGGCATGGTTGGACGGGCCGGAGACCAACTCGTTGCCCGCCGGGTAGACGGCGGCGACGGTGATGAAATATTGCTGGCCGAGGGTGAGCGTCCAGCCGTCGGCGGCGCCAAAGGAACGGCAGAAGTCGCCCGCTCCCCCACAGAACGACTGTTGCAGGTCGGCGCGTTGGATGAGGGTGGACGCCTGTTCCGTTTGGGATCCGGCGGCGTAGAGGCGCACGCGGACGCCGGTCCAGGTGGGGTCGGTCGCGGCGGCCGGGGTGAAGTAGGCGACCAGGGAGGTGTCGCCGAGGATGTAGCCGGAGCGCAGGTCGAGGATCGTGAAGGCGTTGGTGGAGTTGCGGGGTTTCGTGAGCTTCGACCACTGGGCGTCGGCGACCTTGGTGGGCTTGCCGATGGGTTTGGCGCCAAGTGGGACTACCGGTGGACGTTGGTTAGGTCTGAGGGCTTTGTCGGGCTGGATCTCCTTGGGCATCGGCCGGTTGACCGGGGCAGCGCCGGGGCCGGCCTGCGGCACCGGGGGTGACTGGGCGGCGGCGGGAGCGGGGGGCGGGATCCACAGGAAGGACGCCAATTGCACGGACACGATGGCCAGGATCAACATCCGAGCACGTCGAAGAGAACTCACGGCACTCACGGGTTCAACCCCCATCTAAAGGGTGAAGAATGGACGATCGGCGGATCGTACGCATATGTGAGGAAATCAGGCGATCTCTCGGGTTGCAATCCCGGAATGCGAGCAAATTTTTGTGGAACGTGGTAATCCGGCGTCTAATCGGGCCAGGGGAGCGGGATGCACGGAATGTGATCGGATGACAACATTGACAGCGGGTATTGGGGTGTGAGAGACATCATTAGGAGAGTCGATCCGGCAGGACCACCCCTGAAATCAGGAAAGCGATCACGACGGAATAGAAGCCGTTGTGGGGCGGCTTCTATTACGGTCCGCAGGCGGGGTGTTTCCGCTGCGCGATCAGCGCATTTCCGCTGGTGGAAGCCATCGTCGGCCGGCACGATTCCCCTGCGGGCCGTCCTTCGGGCACTCGATTCAGCGCAGCGGCGGTAATGTGAAGAATCCCCGCGGATATTCTCTCGACACATCACGGACGAGAGACATATATATCCTGGGATATGTCGCCCACCGGCGACAGCCTTGCGCCACGTGGCGCCTTCGGCAAACCTCACGAAGGGTAGGTGAAAAACTTCGCTCCGTACGAACCGTGTGCGAGGCTTATTAAGCACGCGTTCATGAAGCCGTATACACGTTGTCGGCCCATCGCGGCGTTCCATACACTGCGCGAAAGCTGAGGCGGTGCCGCACGGTAGCTCTGTGCTGCCTTTAGGTAAACGCCGGGCGATCGCCTGAGTCGTCTAAGACGCGTTCTTCGAACCCTTCGGGCGGCGCTGAACACCGAAGTCCTTGTCGGCCTGCTGGTCGAGCGCGTCTTCCAGCGCCAGGGAGTCGAGCACCTCAAGAGCCGACGTCGCGTCGCCCAGCACGTGCTCGAACCGCTCAATGAGGAGGTGCTCCGCGTTGCGCAGCATCTCAAGCCCCTGGTCGGTCACGTCGAACACCACGCCCCTGCCGTCCGAGGCAAGACCACTGCGCTCGATCAGCCCGTCACGCACCATGCCGGAGGTGAGCGCGGAGATCGCGGGCCTGCTGACCGCGGTGTACTGAGCCAGCTCGTAGGCCCGCTGCCGCCCGGCCACCGCGCTCGTCAGGGCTCGGTATTGCGCCATGGTGAGCCCGGCCTCCTCGCACGCCTGCTGGGCGATCCGGGCGAGGCGGATGACCGTGCGGATTGAGTTGAGCAACTCGGTATCCGAATATTTGTCCATGGGGCTCCTCCGAGTCGGGTGTGGTGGCCGAGACGATCGTGATTAGTGGGGCGACCGGGGCCAACGGGCACTGCCGACTGCCTGATCACGCCACCCTATCGGCTGTCGACAGCAGCCACCGAACCGTGTTCTCCTCCGCGGACCTGTGCCCGGCGGGCCACTCTCTTCGCCTTTTATGGGGTGAAAGACAAAGGGCCGTCCGGGAGCTCTTAGCTGCCGGTCAGGATTTCGCCCTGTGAACGGTGGTCCGCAGAGGGGTTTCGCGGATGACGACCGCGGCTACGAGGCTGACCGCGGCCACGGCACCGGACACCACGAAGACCAGGCCGAGGGCGTCGGCATAGGACGCCTGCGCGGCCTCTCGGAGTGCCGGCGTTAATGTGGCGAGGTCCAGGTCGGCCTGGGCCCCGACGCCGCTGGTGACGATGGCTCCCAGGGCGGACATGCCCAGCACGCCGCCCAGGGAGCGGAAGAAGGTCACGGTGGCTCCTGCCGTACCGACCTGGGTGGGGTCGGCGGCGTTTTGCGCGATGAGCACGTAGTTCTGAATCACCACGCCGATTCCCACGCCGACGAGAACCGCCGCGGCGGGAACGGTCCAGGCGGGTGCGTCGTCGAGCCGGCCGATAAGGGCGAGGCCGAGGGCCAGAACGGCGGAGCCGGCCACGAGGATCGCCTTCCAGCGGCCGAATTTGGCGATCAGGTGGCCTGCGGCCAAGGTGGCGGCGGCGGTGCCGATCAGCATGGGCATGCTGAGAAGGCCGGCTTCGGTCGGGCTGTATCCGCGGGCCAGTTGAAAATATTGGCTGAGGAACACCATCGAGCTGAACATCACCACCCCGACGGCGAAACTGCCGATGCTCGCCCATGCCGTGGTGCGGTCGCGGAGGACAGGGAGGGCGAGAATCGGGTTGGGGTGGCGGCGTTCGACATAGACGGTCAGGACGCCCATGAGCAGGGTGCCGGTCAGGATGGCGGCCGTCTGCCAGGAAAGCCATGCGTATGCCTCGCCGGCGAATGTCACCCACAGCAGGAGAAGCGTCACCGTGACGGCGACGAGAAGTGAGCCGAGGTAGTCGACGCGGGTTTCACGTCTGTGCACGGGAAGGTGGAGATAGCGCTGGAGTACGGCGAGGCTGGCCAGGGCCGGGGGCACGACGACGAAGAAGCACCAGCGCCATCCCAGCCAGTCGGTGTCCACGATCAGGCCGCCGACCAAGGGCCCGCACAATGTCGCGACCACCATGACGAGGCTGATGTAACTCGAATAGCGGCCGCTCTGCCGCGGGGGCACGATGGAGGCGATCACCGCCTGGGTGGTCGCCATGAGGCCGCCCATCGCGATGCCTTGAAGGCCGCGCATGCAGATCAGCATCCAGATCGACTGCGACAGTCCGGCCCCGATCGAGCCGAGCAGGAAGAGCCCTAACGCCGACCGCACCAGTGTCTTCTTGTTGAACTGGTCGGCGCATCTTCCCCAGATGGGCGTGCTGACCGTCATCATCAGCAGCGACGCCGCCACCAGCCAGGTGTATTCCGACTGACTGCCCCCGAGGCTCGCCACAATCGACGGCAGCGCATTGGTGACGATCATGGTGCTCATCACGCAGATGAACAGGGCGAGCATCAGTCCGGCCAGTATTCGTGCGATCTCCCGGCCGGTGGGCTGAGTCCGCTCAGAAAGTAGTTCCACCGCTTAACTATATTGACCGCAGCGCCGATCCCACCATCCCCCTACGACTCGACGGACGCCTCCCGGTAGCGGTCGGCGAGCGATGCCAGGAACGTGCGGAACTCCGGCGGGTCGAGTACGGCGAAGCCGACGCCGAGTGTGCCGAGGAACGCGGCCAGGTTGTCGAACGACTCGCCGCCTGTCTCCAGCATGCAAGTGTCGTCGGTGAGAGCGGTGAGCAGGCCGGCGGTGGACGGGATGCGGGCGGCGATCGTCTCGGCCGGAGCGTGCAGCCGCACGCGCACGGGGTGCTGCCACGCGCGTGAGCCGACGCCGCGCAGGACGTGGGTGGCGGCGTCCTCGGGAGGCTCGCGGGGGGTGAAGCGCGGGCCGTTCGGAGTGCGCAGGCGGATGCGGTCGGCGCGGAAGACGCGCCAGTCCTGCCGGTCGACGTCGAAGGCCATCAGATACCACCTCCGTCCGGTGTAGACCAGGCGGTGCGGCTCGGCCTTGCGGGAGCCGGTCCGGCCGTCGTGGCCGCGATAGTCGAAGCGGAGCTGCTCGTGGTCGCGTACGGCGGCGGCGATGCCGGTCAGGGTCTCGGCGTCGGCGACCGGGCCGCCCCCGGCGGCGGAGACGGTGGCCGACCGCAGCGCGTCCACGCGGTGCCGCAGCCTTCCCGGCAGCGTCATCTCCAGTTTGGCCAGCGCTCGTACGGAGGGCTCCTGGATGCCGGCGACGGTGCCGGCCGCGGCGGCGGCCAGGCCAAGCGCGACGGCGACGGCCTCGTCGTCGTCGAGCAGCAGCGGCGGCAGGGCCGAGCCCGCCGTGAGCCGGTATCCGCCCGCGGTGCCGGTGCTGGAGTGCACCTGATAGCCGAGAATGCGCAGCCGCTCGATGTCGTTGCGCACGGTCCTGGTGGTCACGCCGAGCCGGTCCGCCAGGTCGGCGCCGGACCAGTCGCGCCGGGACATGAGCAAGGACAGCAGGCGCAGGAGTCGCACCGAGGTTTCCAGCATTTCTCCAGTCTGCGCCATTGAGGAACCGCACGTTCCACAAGGCCTCCTAACGTGAGGGCACAAGCCAGCGAGCAGGGAGAAACACGATGTTGCGAGGATTCACCACGATCAGCTTCTGGGCCGACGACCTGAAGGCGGCCAAGCGGTGGTACACCGAACTGCTGGGCGTCGAGCCGTACTTCGAACGGCCGGGGCCGGACGGTGAGCCCGCCTACGCGGAGTTCCGCGTCGGCGACTATCAGCACGAGCTTGGCTTGATCCACCGGAGCTGGGCGCCCGAGGGATCGTCGGCCGAGCCCGGCGGGGCCGTCATGTATTGGCATGTCGACGACATCGAGGCGACGCTGGCGAAGGTGGTGTCGATGGGCGCGACGGTTTATCAGCCGATCGTCCATCGGGAGGCGGGTTTCGTGACGGCTTCCGTGCTCGACCCGTTCGGCAACGTGCTCGGCCTCATGTACAACCCGCACTATCTGGAGATGCTGGCCGCCTCCGGCCGCACGTGATCGGGGGCCAGGCACCCCTTACCTGCGTACGGCACCGCCGCCGCGAAGTGGCGGCGGTGCCCGGGCATCAGCCGGTGCTTGGCAGCGCGGACAGCGAAGCGACCGCCACCCGGTCTCCCGGCTGCAAGAGCACGCGTGCGACCAGGTCCAGGGGGTGACCTCCTAGAGCATGGGAGGCGGGTAACGGTGGATTTCCGCCCGATGTCCGGTCGCACCGGCGAACTTGGCGTCGTCGGTGAGCAGCGGCATTCCCAGCAACTCGGCAAGCGCGACGTACATGCCGTCGTATGCGCTGAGGTTGTGCCGCGACTCCAGCACTCTGGGCTGCAACGGCAGCATCGGATGGCGCACGATCCTAAGCTGGGCGTAGCGCTCCAGCATCACTGCGGCCCGGGTCTCGGAGATGCGCACCTCGGGCTTGCCGGTAATCACATGTCCGCGCACCACCGAGGCGATCTCGACGTCGATCAGGGCCGGTGCGTGCACCTTGCGAGCCAGCCTCTGACGCAGAAGATCGTCTCCCTTGACGTTGGCCAGCAGCCGAAAGACGATCGAGGCGTCGACGACCAAGGTCATCTGCGCCCCTCGCGCATGGTCTCGCGCACGAAGTCTGGATCGTAGGGCACCGGCTCGTCGCCCGCGATCCTGATCATCACCTCGTCCAAGGTCGGACTGGCCGCCTCCTCGTTGAGAAGGTCACGGACGTAGGCGGTCAAGGACTTGCCTTCCCGCTCCGCCCGCGCCTTCAGGACACGCTCGGTGCCGTCGGGCACATCTCGAATCTGTATGGTCCCCACGCCTCCACGTTAGCATGCAGTCTGCATGCATGACCATCGACACACCTGCCGGAATTTGCTTTTCTTAAATGCACAACGAAAGGCATGTCGAGCAGCGTGTCGCGTGGATTCGATCAAGCTATATTGACCCCCGGCAAACCCCCCAGCCGAGGAGACAGCCATGCATAGGATGCACAGTTCGCCCCCGCACAAGGAGCATAGGGCGGGCGGTCTGGCCGAGGTGAGGTCCCATGCCGGGGCCGTTATTCAGCGCCATTTCCCCGCCATTATGCGAGGGGCCCTCGCCCTGGTCTTCCTGTGGTTCGGGGCGCTGAAGGTGGCGAATGTGAGCCCGGTGAGCAAACTGGTCGCCGACACGCTGTTCTTCATACCTCTTCCACAAACGCTGCTGGTCACAGGGCTTGGCGTGTTCGAGATCGCGGTCGCGGCCGCGCTTGTCACAGGGCGCTGGCTGAGGCCGATACTACCTCTGCTCCTTCTTCACCTCGTCGGCACGTTCTCGGTTCTGCTCATCCACCCGGCTCTGGCGTTCCAGGGTGGAAACCCGCTTCTACTCACCGTGGAAGGAGAGTTCGTCATCAAGAATGTGGTCCTCATCGCCGGCACCCTGATGGTCTCCGCGACCCTGCCGCCGCGGGAAAAGACGAGCGATTAGGCTTTCCTCAGACTTAAGAGACAATGAAGTTTTCTTAATTTGCAACGCTCCTTTTCCGACGACGCAGCACCGCGCCGGGGTTCGGGCAAGGAATCCCGGGCGGTGCCGTACCGAAGAGTGCCCTACCGCAGAGCAGAGGACTAAAGGGCGGTGTACGAAAAAGTCAGCCGTTGGCCTCGTCCGCCAGGGCGGCGAGGGTCGTGAGATCCAGGTAGGCGCCGGGGATGCGGGCCAAGCGGCTCAAAGGAACCGACCCCACCGTCTTCACGTAGTGGTCGGACAAAAAGCGGGACGGCGGCAACCCCGATCCGGCCGGAGGCTGCATCTCACGGGAGAGAACGGCCCGCCCGCCGGGAGTGGCCATCCACTCGGCCAGCGAGGAGTCAGGCGTGAGCCGCGATTCCGGCGCGTTCCCCTCCAGTTTCACCTCGCCCGACAGGCGAAGGTCCCGGGAGGACGCGCCAACGAAGATCAGCGCCGTGCCCTCCTCAACGGTCCAGGTGCGACGAGTGGGGTGGAAGTAGGCAAAGTCACGGGATCCCAGGCTGAAGACGACCGTGGTGCTTTCGCCGGGCGCGAGGGTGACCTTGGTGAAGGCCCGTAGCTCGCGCAGGGGCCGGCGCACGTCGGCGGCGGGCGCCGAGACATAAACCTGGGGCACCTCGCTGCCCTGCCGGGTCCCGGTGTTGGTGATGACGGCACTGACCTCGACGGTGTCGTCCCGCCGCACAACGGTCAGGTCGGAGTAGGCGAACGTGGTGTAGGACAGACCGTGCCCGAACGGGTAGGCCACGGGACCGTCCACCGCGTCGTGGTAGCGGTAGCCGACGAACACGCCTTCGCCGTACCTCACATGGTCGGGGTCGCCGGGGAAGTTGAGGTAGGACGGGGTGTCCTCAAGCCGCAGCGGGATCGTCTCGGTGAGCCGCCCGGACGGATTGACCGCGCCGGTGAGCACGTCGGCGACCGCTCCACCGCCGGCCTGGCCGAGCAGCCAGCCCGCGAGGATCGCGCCGGCCCGGTCGTCAAAGGCGGTGGTGGTGACGACGCCGCCGGCGGACAGGACGACGACCACGCGGGTGGCGGTCTCGGCCACCGCGGCGAAGGCGGCGAGCTGGGCGGCGGGCAGGTCGAGGTGGGTGCGGTCGTAACCTTCCGACTCCTCGCCGTCGGGCAGGCCGAGGAAGACGACGGTGACGTCGGCGGCCTCGGCGGCGGCGCGGGCCTCGGCGACGAGGGCGGGGTCCGGGGCGCCGTCGAGACGGTAGCCCGCGGCGAAGGGCACCGGCGGGGTGTGCACCGCGCGGAGCTCGGTGAGGGCGTCGTCGAGGCGGGTCGGCACGAGTTTGGAGCTGCCGGCGCCCTGATAGCGGGGCGTGCGGGCGAGCTCGCCGACGACGGCCAGGGAGGCGGCGGGGGCGAGCGGCAGCACGCCGTCGTTCTTCAGCAGCACCGCGCACTGCCCGGCCACCTCGCGGGCCAGCCGGTGGTGTCTCTCCTTCATGTCGTCGTCGTACGGCTGAGCCGGCGGTCTGGCCGTGACCCGGTCGGCGAGCTGCAGCACGCGCCGGGCCGACCGGTCGACGTCGGCCTCGGCGAGGTCGCCGCCGCGCACGGCGGCGGGGACGAGGGCGGCGGCGGCCTCGCTGGTGGCGGGCATCTCCAGGTCGAGTCCGGCGCGGAGCGCCGCCACCCGGTCGCCGACGGCGCCCCAGTCGGACACGACCATCCCGTCGTAGCCCCATTCGTCGCGGAGTACCTCGGTGAGCAGCCAGTGGTTCTGCGAGGCGTATTCACCGTTGATGCGGTTATAGGAGCACATGACCGTCCAGGGCCGCGCGGTCTTGACGGCGTACTCGAAGGCGGCGAGGTAGATCTCCCGCAGGGTGCGTTCGTCGACCTCCGCGCTGACCTGCATGCGGTTGGTCTCCTGGTTGTTGACCGCGAAGTGCTTGAGCGAGGCCGCCACCCCGGTCGACTGGACGCCCTCGATCAGCGCCGCGCCGAGGACCCCGCTGACGTGTGGGTCTTCGGAGAGGTATTCGAAGTTCCTGCCGCACAGAGGCGAACGTTTGATGTTGACGCCGGGCCCCAGGAGCACGTGGACGCCGAACGCCGCGGCCTCCGCACCGAGCGCCGCGCCGACCCGCACGAGCAGGCCCGCGTCCCACGATGAGCCGAGCGCGACGGCGGGCGGGAAGCAGGTGGCGGGGATCTCCTCCCAGCGCACACCGTGCGGCCCGTCGGTCAGCCGGAGCTCGGGAATGCCGGCCCGCTCGATCGCCCGGGTGGTCCACAGGCCCGAGCCGGTCGTGAGCGAGGCGCGTTCTTCGAGGGTGAGGCGGTCGAGGTCGCGGGCGTGGATCATCAATGCTCCCTAGGGGGATGGAGTGATGGTGTCGAGATGCCGGTCGACCTGCGCGACCAGGTCGAAACCGGGTTCCAGGAGCCACTGGATCTGCAGCCCGTCGAAGAGGGCCACCAGAAGGGGTCCGTCCGCCGCTGCCGTGAGTTCGCCGCGTTCCTGGGCCTTGGTGATGACGCGGGTGAAGAGTTCGCGGCTGTGGCGGTAGCGCCGCTGGAAGTAGTCGTGGGCGGGGTGGTCGGGGTCGGTGGCCTCGGCGGAGAGGGTCACGAACAGGCGGACGATTTCCGGCTGGGCCATGTTGCGGGCGATCAAGGCGTGCAGGGCCTCGCGAATGTTGCCGGTCTCCGCCCACTTCTCCTCAAACCACGGGGTGTCGGTGTCATCGCGGTGTTTGAGCACGCCTTGGAGGAGGTCCTCCTTGGACGGGAAGTAGTGAAGTAGTCCGGCCATGCTGAGGCCCACCTGGGCGGCGACGTCGCGCATGGACGCGCCCCGGTAGCCGCGGATGCTGAACAGCTCGTGTGCGGCGTCGAGAATCTGCTGCCTGCGGGCGACGCCGACGGCGTAAGGCTTACGAACGGCTGGCTTCATAGGCGCAATTCTCTATCTCCGGCGAGCTGCCCCCGCAGGGGATCTTCCGCTTCGCATGCTAGCAAAGAGACCAATCAGTTGGTAGGTTTTCGACATGGCACTGGACCCCTTGATCGCCCCCCTCGTCCACGACCATCAGCCGGGCGCCCGCTCCTACGACGAGTTCATCGAGCCGGAGCCGGACATCGCACACGTCCATCAGGAAACCGTCCTCCCGGATGGCTTCGCCGTACGGATCTACCGCCGCAAACCCACCGGGCTCGCCGGCGCGCTCCTCTGGTATCACGGCGGCGGCTGGGCCTCCGGCGACCTCGACAGCGGCGACCGCCGCTGCCGGGCCATAGCCGCGGCGGCCGACGTCGCGGTGATCAACGTGGACTACCGGCTGGCGCCGGAGTTCCGCTTCCCCGCCGGGCTGGAGGACTGCTATCGGGCCCTCAGCTGGGCCGTCGGCCAGGCCGGACGGCTCGGTTTCGACCCGGCGCGGGTGGGGGTGGGCGGCGAGAGCGCGGGCGGCAACCTCGCCGCCGCCGTCGCGCTGCTGGCCCGCGAGCGCGGCGGGCCGCCGCTGCGGTTGCAGGTGATGGAGATCCCCGCGCTCGACCTCACGCTGTCGTCGCCGTCGATCGAGGAGTATGCCGAAGGGTACGTGTTGACCGCCGCCGCTCTTGAGGTGTATGTGCGGGACTACCTCGGCGGGCACGACGCTGCGGACCCCCTGGTCTCACCCTTGCTGGCGGGCGACCTGTCGGGGTTGCCGCCGGCGCTCATCGCGGTCGCGGAATACGATCCGCTGGCCGACGACGGCCGCCGCTACGCCCGCCGTCTGGCGGAGGCGGGCGTGCCCGCGACGCTGCTGGACTTCGCGGGACATGTGCACGGGTCGCAGATGCTGACCGCGCTGGTGCCGAGCGCCCGCGAGTGGCGCGAGGCGGTGATCAGCGCGGTCCGCGACCACTTGACGACCTCGACCGGCAGTGCCCCGGCAGGCGGCCACCTCGTAGAGGACAGTGCCCCCGCCAGTGGCTTTATCGGCGGCCGGTCAGGCTGAGCACCGCCCGCTCCTCCTCCCGCGGGGCGTGGACGACGCGGCTGCCCGGTGAGTCGAAGGTCATCACCGGGCGGCTCGCATCCCATTCCGCCCAGCCGGGGTCGCCGGTGGCGGCGAACCGCACCCATGCGGCGTGCATCTCGTCGGCGAGCGCCTGGGGCCGTCCAGGACCGGCGAACGCCTCGGCGTCGGCGCTGTCCAGCGTGTCGAAGACAAAGCCGAGTTCCAGGGCGTGGGCGGCACCGAGACCGAGCACGGGCGACTTCCATGCGAACTCATACATCCAGGTGCGCCCGGACCGGGCGTCGGCCAGGTTGTTCTTCGGCACCCGCAGCATAAGGTCGGTCACCAGAGCACCGAAGACGTCCCCGGCGGTCGCACCGGGCCGGTTGCGATAGTAGAGGCGGACCGCCTTACGCGGGATCTTGAGTTTGAGCCGCGCCGCCAGCAGAAGCAGCCAGGTGATCTTGAGCCCGGTGGGGGCGAGCCACAACCGCGCCTCCTCGGCGGTGTAGCCGAGCATGAGCGGAATGTCCTTCCCCGCCCCGGCCAGCAGGGCCGCACCGGGGTCGACCGGCAGCGGCTCCTGCCCCACGACCCCGCCGAAGCCGGGCCCGCCGGACAGCGCCGTGGCTCCGCCCATGACCCGCGTCTGACAGGCCAGCAGGTCTTCCGGGGAGACGGCGGCGAACGCCTCCCGGGTGCGGGGGATGCCGAGATCGGCCGCCATCAGTTCGGTGATCTTCCCCGAGTCGCCCCCGCCGGGGCCGATCGGCCCGCTCATCACGATCGCCCCGGCCATGAGCACGGACGCCTCGGGGTGGGCGAGCAGCGCCGCGACCGTGCCGCCGCCGGCTGACTGGCCGAACACGGTGACGCGGGCGGGGTCGCCGCCGAACGCCGCGATGTTCTCCCGCACCCAGCGCAGCGCCGCGAGCTGGTCGGCGAGCCCCAGGTTGGCGGGGGCGTCGGAAAGAACGGAGAAGCCCTCGGCGCCGATGCGATAGTTGACCGACACCAGCACGACCCCGTCGCGGGCGAAGGCGCGCCCGTCGTAGGTCGCGATGGCGTTGGAGCCCCTGGTGAGGCCTCCGCCGTACATCCACACCATCACCGGGGCGCCCTCTGCGCCGCTGGGGGTCCAGATGTTGACGTTGAGCATGTCGTCGCCGGGCACGACCACACTGGGCAGCACCTTCTCCAGGCCCTTGGTGTAGGGGATCTGCGGCGGGCTCGCGCCGAAGCTGAGGGCGTCGCGCACGCCCTCCCACGGCTCGTGCGGGCGGGGCGGGGCGAAACGGCCCGCGCCGTACGGCGGCGCAGCGTAGGGCACGCCGAGGAAGCGGCGGACGCCGTCCTCCTCCACGCCGCGGACCTCGCCCGCACTGGTTTTGACGATCATGTTGCCTCCCGTGGGGGCCTCACGTCCCACGCTAGGGGACGTGAGGCGGTCTGCTGTCAGGCCGTCGCTGTGCGGCGCTCGGCGAGTTCCGCGGTGGCTCGGGCGGCGACGGCGCGGGTGATGGGATAGGCCGCGAAGGCCAGCACGCCGAGGATCCCGATCACGGCGGGCACCACGCTCTGGGCGAGCAGGATGCCGTGGATCGCCCCTTCGTTCTGCGCCACTCCCCCGGACTGGAAGCCGGTCAGCGCCATCACGTAGGCCACGAGGCCGCCGCCGACGCCGCCGCCCGCCTTGGTGGCGAACGACGTCATCGCGTTCAGCGAGCCCTCGGTGCGGTAGCCGTGTTTCCATTCGGTGTAGTCGGTCAGCTCGGCCAGCAGGAGCAGGTTGAGCGCGACCGACCCGCCGAGCCCGAAGCCGGCCACGCCGAAGCACGACAGGACGAGCGCAGGGTTGGCCGGCATCACGTAGATCAGCGCCAGGCCGGCGATGGCGACGCCGAGGCTGACCATGTAGGACGGTTTCGAGCCGATGCGCCGGGCCAGGGCGGGCACGACGACCGCGCCGATCACCATGGGCACCGCCATCACCAGCGCGACCATCGACATGTATTTCTGGTCGCCGACGTAATAGAGGAAGAAGTACGGCAGAGCCGCCGTGAGCGACCCGCTCGCGACCTGCACGCACACCTTGGCCAGCAGCAGGATCGGCACGGCGCGGCCGGAGAAGAAGACCCGGCGCACGTCGGCGAGCCGGTAGCGCTCCGGCGACACCGGCACGACCCGCTCCCTGACGCCGAGCACCATGATCACCACCAGGGCGAGGCCGGCGAGGCAGAAGACCGTCGCGTACATCAGCCAGCCCCGGGTGCCGCCGCCGAACGCGCCGACCATCGGCAGCGTGACGCCGGTGACGATCGCCGCGCCGATCAGCGTGGTGAAGCCGCCGATGCCGGCGAGGTGGCCGCGGGACTTCGGATCGTCGGTGATGGACGGCACCAGCGACGCCAGCGGGATCTGCATGAAGTCGAACACCACCCCCCACAGCAGATAGGCGATCCACGCGCCGGCCAGCGCGGAGGGGAACCAGGCGGGCGCGACGAACATCGCGACGGCGCACAACGCGCACAACACCGCGCCGACCAGCACGTAGCTCCGGAACCTCCCCCGCTTCGTCGTGGGCAGGTGGTCGACGATGTAGCCCATGACGGGGTCGCCGACGCCGTCGACGATCCGCGCCACCAGCAGCAGGGTGCCGACCGCCGCCGCGCCGACGCCGACCGCCTCGGTGAGATAGAGCATGAGGAAGCCGGTGACGCCGCCCATGACGGAGGCGCCGAGCACGCCGCCGAAGTAGGCGAACTTCTCTCCGATCCCCGGCACGGCGGGCGTCCGCCGTACTGGAGGCAGGGTGGATGTCATCGCGGTCAGTGCCCCTGACCCGCGGTCCACGTGGCGGCCTGGGCGGCGACGAGGTCGCCGATGCCGCCGGCGTCGACGTTGAAGTCCATGACGTGCAGGCCGAGCGCGGTGTGGTTCTTCTTGATGTTCTCAAGGCCGTCGACCTGGAGCCAGTCGACGCGGCCCTTGGTCCCGGTCGCCCAGGTGCACCGGCCGGTCACCTGGCCGGGGTAGGTCGCATAACCGGTCGGGTAAGTGGTGGGGCGGTAGTCGCCGAACAGCAGGGTGAGCGCCCCCGAGGGGGACAGGATGTTGCCGCGCAGCAGTTGCCTGGTCGGCATGTAGGCGCGCATCGGGAGCGTGTCGGTGTGCCGGGCGCCGGTGAGCAGGGCGGACGGGCTGGAGCACAGGACGCGGTGGGTGAGGTTGGTGGTCCGGCCGAGGGCGGCCTTGTCGGCGTCGGCGGCGGGCATGTCGTAGGCGGAGAAGGCGACGACGCAGCCGGTCGGGATCGGTGCCGAGGGGTTCGGGCGTTCGCAGGAGGGGATGTGCTGGAAGGTGGCGCCCGGGTCGTTTCCTCCGCCTGAGGTGGCGTCCATGGGCACCTTGACGTCGGTGCCCATGATGTAGGCCGCGACCAGTTGGTCTGACTTCTCCGGTTTGCCGTCGAACTCCTCCTGGAGTAGCCGCGCGACGACGGCGGCGCCCTGGGAGTGGCCGAGGAACACCACTCCGCGCCGTTTGCCGGTCGCCGGGTCGAGGTTGTCGTTGTTCCAGTAGTGGGCGAAGGCCTGTTTGACGTCCTGGTAGCCGGTCTCGAAGTCGGTCGGCAGGCCGAGGCCGCCGATGACGTAGGAGGTCAGGGGGGCCTGGCGGTACATCGGGGCGAACATGCGGCAGTGCTGCGTGAGGCGGCCGGCCTGCATGAGCGTGACGGTCTCCTCTTCGTCCTCGGCCGTGGGCGGTGTGGACTCGGGCAGGAGGTTGACCGTGGGATAGACGTAGAAGCAGTCGACCGGGCGCTGCTGGGGGCGTTCGAAGGGTTCGACCGAGGTGGCGCCACCGGGGTTGACGACCGTGGCGTTGAGGGCGGTCGTCTCACAGAAGTCGGCGGTGGAGCCGGGCTTGCAGAGCCAGACGGGCTGTTGAAGCGGTGCCGCCATGGGGGTGGGGGCCGAAACCAGGGTGAAGGCGGTGGTGAGGGACAGGAAAGCGTGCATCTGCGCTCCAGAAACCGACCAACTGATTGGTAGTTATTCACGTTAGAGTGACTGCGCTCACACCGTCAATGGCGCTGCGGTGAACTGATCGCCGCCGCCACGGCGGCCAGCATGTCCTCGCCGCCGCGCACCGCCTCGACCGCGCGCCGCACGGTCATCCCGCCGCTCAGCGCCCGCGGCAGGAAGGGGGCGAAATCCGGCTGATGGCGGGCGATCGCCTCGACGACGGCCGCTTTTACATCGCCGTCCAACCGGTCGAGCGTGCTGTCGAGCGTCGGCGGCTCCTCCACCGGCGCGTACGGCACACGCCGGCGATGCCTGCCCGCCCCGACCTCGGCCCGTTCCCCGCCCGGCAGGTCGATCAGCGCCGTCGTGTTCGGCGGCACCTCGACCTCCAGCGTCAGGTGGCCGTCCTCGATCGACCAGGCCGACTCCGCCGTGCCGTACGGTGTCCGCAGCCGGGCCCGTGCCCACGTCAGGCCGCCGCCGGGGCGGGGGGCGACCGCCAGCGTGCGATAGCCGGGGGCGGCGGGGGCCAGGCCCGCGACGGTGCGGTGCATCCAGTCGGCCACGGCGCCGAAGGCGTAGTGGTTGAAGGACGTCATGCCGCCCGGGTTGACGGAACCGTCGGAGAGGAGGGCGTCCCAGCGTTCCCAGACGGTGGTGGCGCCCATGGTGACCGGGTAGAGCCACGACGGGCATTCGCGGCGCATCAGCAGGCGGTAGGCGTCGTCGAGGTGGCCGTTCTCGGCCAGGGCGTCGCAGATCAGCGGTGTGCCGAGGAAGCCGGTGGGCACCGCGTGGCCGCCGGCTCGCACTAGGGCGGCCAGGCGGCGGGCGGCGGGCGCACGTTGGCCGGGGGTGAGCAGGTCGAAGCGGAGGGCCAGCGCGTAGGCCGTCGGCGAGTCGCTCAGCAGGCGGCCGTTCCCGGTCGTGTACTCCGCTCGGAACGCCTCCCGCACCTCGGCGGCGAGTGCCTCGTAGCGTTCCCTTGACGCCTCACGGCCCAGGACGTCGGCGGCTGCGGCGACGAGTGCGGCGGAGCGGGCGAAGTAGGCGGTTGCCACGAGTTCGGGCGGGGTGCCGGATTCGTGCGGGCGGTCGGGGGGTGCGGCCGGGTGGAGCCAGTCGCCGATCTGGAAGCCCGAGTTCCACAGGCGGTCCGGGCCGGCATGGGCGGCCACGTGGTCGACGAAGCGGCGCATGCCGTCGAAGTGGGTGCGCAATATGTCGGCGTCGCCGTATCGCTCGTAGAGGGTCCACGGCACGACCACGGCGGCGTCGCTCCAGCCGGCCACAGGGATGTAGGCCACATCCCCCAGCACGTTGGGAGCGATCAGCGGAACCGCCCCGTCCTCAGCCTGCTCACTCATCAGGTCCGCCAGCCAGGAGGTCAACATGCCGGCTGTGCCGTAAAGGAAGGTGGCGGTGGGAGCGAAGACCTGCAGGTCGCCGGTCCAGCCGAGGCGTTCGTCGCGCTGCGGGCAGTCGGTGGGGACGTCGAGGAAGTTGCCGCGGGTGCTCCAGACGATGTTCTCGTGGAGTCTGTTCAGCAGGGGGTCGGAGCATTCGAACCAGCCGGAACGTTCCAGGTCGGTGTGGCAGACGACGGCGACGGCCTCGGTGACGGGGCCCTCGATCGAGGCGTAGCGGAAGCCGTGGAAGGTGAAGCGGGGTTCCCAGGTCTCCTCGTCGCCGCCGCGCAGGATGTAGACGTCGGTGCTGTCGGCGGTGCGGAGGGGGCGGGTGCAGAGGTCGCCGTTCTCCAGCGCTTCGGCGTGCTTGAGTACCACCCGTTCGCCGGGGTTGCCGGAGGCGGTCACGCGGAGGCGGCCGACGAGGTTCTGGCCGAAGTCGAGGATCTTCTTGCCTGAGGGGGAGGTGAGGGTTGCTGTCGGGGGGTGGAGTTCGGTGCGGCGAATTGGGGGGCCGGTAGGGGCAGTCAGTACAGATAGATCCCGATTTATCACCTCAATGGGGTGTTGGTCCTGGTCAGGTGGGGCTTTCGGCTCCGACCAGCCGGGGCGTTCCAGGCGGGCGTCGTGGACCTCGCCCTCGTAGATGCCCGACGACACGATCGGGCCGCCGGCCGCCGGCCAGGTGTCGTCGGTGACGACGCGTTCGGCGGTGCCGTCCTGGTAGAAGAGTTCGAGTTGGGCGAGGAAGGCGCGGCGGTCGCCGTAGATATGCCTGCGGCCGCCGCCGAAGCCCAGCCGCCCGAGGTGCCACCCGTCGCCGAGGATCGCGCCGATCGCGGCCGGGCCCTCGGAGAGCAGGTGAGTGACGTCGAAGGTCTGGTAGCGGAGCCGGTGGGCGTAGCTGGTCCAGCCGGGGGCGAGCACGTGGTCGCCGACGCGCGTGCCGTTGATTTCCGCCTCGTAGACGCCCAGGGCCGACGCGTAGAGGCGGGCGCGGACCAGGCCGGAGGCGACGCGGAACTCCTTGCGGACCGTCTGCCCGCCGGCGACAAACCGCGCCGACCAGTCCTCGGGGGTGAGAAGCCCCGCCTCGATGTGGCACGCCCGGCTCCAGGGCGAGGGGTCGCCGTCCCGATCCGTGACACGCACTCGCACGGTGACCCGCTCGCGGGAGGTCAGCGGGGTGAACGGCCACGGTACGAGGACCGACTCGCCCGACCTCACCCACACCCGTTCGTCCCCGCCGTCTTCGCGGTGCACCTCGATCTCATAGGCGGTCTGGCGCCAACCCTCCCGGCCGGTGTCGACGGTCCAGGACAGCCGGGGGGTGCTCACACCGATTCCGAATGGTTCGCCGAGGTGCTCCACCTTGATTCGGATGTCGTCCACGGAAATCCTTACTTAGTTGTTAGTAAGTAATCTAGAGTGAGAGGCATGGCACAGAACAGAGGCTCCTCGGGTTCTTCAGGTTCTTCAGGTGTTTCAGAAGGCAGGTCTTCGGAAGGCACGTCTTCGGACGGCGAGGCTTCGCGGAGAGGGTCCGCGCGGGGAGCCCGGCGCCGGGAGGAGATCGTGGCGGTGGCCGCGGAGCTGTTCGCCCGCACCGGGTTCCGCGGCACCGGCATGACCGAGATCGCCGCCCGGGTCGGCATCACCGAGCCGGGGCTGCTCTACCACTTCCGCAACAAGGAGGGGCTGCTGCGCGCCGTCATCGAGTGGCGCGACGCCCGCAGCCTGGAGTTCGCGCGGGAAGTCGGCGCGCTCGGCGGACTGCGCACGATCCGCGAGATGCCCGCCTTCGCCCACCGCAATCATGAGGAGGCCGGGCTGACCAGGCTCTTCGCCGTACTCCTCGCGGAGAATCTCGATCCCGGAGCTCCCGCGCACGAGACGTTTGTGCGGCGTTATCGGGAGATGCGCCGCCTGGTGACCGAGTCACTCCAAGTCGGGCAGGAGCGCGGCGAGATCCGGCCCGAGGTCGACCCGCGGCTCAAGGCCGTCGAGATCCTCGCGACCCTCGACGGGATCTCCACCCAGTGGCTCCTCGACCCCGAGAGCGTCGACCTGGTGGAGAGCATCGAGGCATACGCCAAATCCCTGGAACACGACCTCGCACCGCACCCGGCGACGTCCCCCGCAGTGTGAGACACGCGGACGTTTCCCCAGGCGAGCCACGCGTTGGGATGCCCGCCCGTCCTTCCCCGCCGACGCCCCTCCCTCCCACAACGCCGGGAGGCCGCTCCCTCCCGCAGCATGCCGGGAGGCCCCTCCCCCGTCCCGGAAGGTGTGTACGGTGAACCCCGACCCCACTCCCCTCTCCCCCGTGCACCTCGATCCGCCCGTCCGGCGATATTTCGCGGGCCTGGCCGCCGGCGCCGCCGAGACTCAGCCGCCCGCCGACCTGGCGGAGATGCGCCGCCGGGCCGCGGAGACCCTGCTGTCCGTCGCCCCGGCCCCCGATCCCCGGGTGAAGGTGACGCACCACCATGTGCCGGTGCGCCGCGGGGAGATCGTCGTCAGGATCCTGCGCCCGCACGACCTGCCCTCCCCCGCTCCCGCCTATCTCTTCATGCACGGCGGCGGCTGGGTGCACGGCGACCTCGACACCGGTGAGGTCGAATGCGGACCGATGGCGACACTCGTGCCGTGCATGGTGGTGTCGGTCGACTACCGGCTCGCGCCGGAACATCCCTTCCCCACCGCCCTTGAGGACTGCCTCGCCGCCTATACCTGGCTCCTGGATCACGCATCCGGCCTCGGCGCCGACCCGGCGCGCGTCGCCGTCGGCGGCGCCAGCGCGGGCGCCAACCTGGCCGCCGCCCTCTGCCTCGCCGCCCGCGACCGCGGCCTCCCCCTCCCGCTCCTGCAACACCTCGACATGCCCGCGCTCGACCTCACCCCCGACTCGGCCTTCAACCCCGCCGGGGGTGCCCTCACCCCCACGGCCATCCGCGAGTTCGCCATGCACTATCTCGACGGCGGCGACCCCGCCCACCCCTACGCCTCACCGCTGCACGCGCCCGACCTGTCGGGGCTCCCGCCTGCCGTCATCCTCGTCAGTGAGCACGACCCTCTTCGCGACCAGGGCGAACGCTATCTGGTCCGCCTGCACGAGGCGGGGGTGCCTGCCGCCGCCTTGCGCATCCTCGCCCACACACATGCGAGCTGGCTCATCCCGGACACCGTCACCTCCGCCGTCGTGCCCGAACTGCGCGCGGCGGGCCTCCGGCGTGCTTTCTCCGGCGGCTTTTCGTAGCTGTTCCGCCGGGTTCGCGGTGGAATGGAGGGGTGAGCCCGAGCAAACGGAAAAGGCACGACACCTCTGACGGCGTCGCCGACTCGGTGCATCTGGCCGCCAGTGGCTGTTCTTCGGCGCCGGCCTCCTGCTGTCGGTGCCCATCGGCATCGTGGTCAACTGGATGAGCTGAGCGTGAGGCATGTTGCCCAATTAAGGCCCAGACCGTAATCTGTCGCATTGTCGTGCAGATAACCCGGCAGCGGAGGCGGAGCAACGGTGTTCGAGGCCAACAGGCTCCTCGGCGAGCTGACCATCACGCTCGACGTGGACGTCCTCGTCGGTGACTATCCCGACCGCGACCATCCCCCGGGCACCCCCGAGGCGGTCACCCAAACCCTGACCGCCAACCGCACCACCGCGGCGGCCGTGGCCTCCCTGCGCGCGGCGCTGTTCGACATGCGAAGCGGCAACGACGAGATCCTCGCCCTCGCGAGCGCCTCCCCACCCGGCGCGACTGGAAAGCCCTCCCCCGCCCACGGCCGGCCTCCGGCGGACACAGCCGGCGTGCCCGCCCCGACCGTCATCCCGATCGGCACGGCAGACCTGCGCGACCCCCTCGGCGCCGCCAGGGAACTCGACCGCCTCGCCGCCTCCGGCGTCAAAACCGTGCGCCTGTTCCCCGAAGAGCAGGGCGTGCAGGCGGTCTTCCCCTCCGTGCGCCACGTGGCCCGCCGCGCCACCGCGCTCGGCCTGACCATCCTCACCGGCGGCGACGTCAGGCACTTCTGGCAACCGTTCGCCGGACTCGGCGCCACGGTCGTCTTCCTCGACACGCACTTCTACCACCTGGGCGACTTCCTGGTGGCCGCCGCCGACGAACCCGGCTTCCACACCTCCACCCGCCTGCTCAACTCCCCCGACGCCCTGGAGCTCACCGCCGCCGAGCTCGGCGCCGACCGCCTCGTGTACGGCTCGCGCACCCCCCATTACGAGCCCCTCGTCCCCCAACTCCGCCTCGCCACCAGCGGCCTCAAACCCGACGAGATCGCCGCCGTCGCCGGAGGCAACGCCCGCCGCCTGCTAGGGGTCACCGCATGATCATCGACGTCCACGCCCACTGGGGCCCCTGGTTCTTCACCATGGACGTGGCCGAGGCCAACCTCGCCACCATGGACCGCTACGGCATCGACCTGGCCATCGTCTCGGCCACCGAAGCCGTCATCTACGACGCCCCCACCGGCAACCGCGCCCTGGCCTCGGTCCTGGAGGCAAATGACCGTCTCTACGGCTACGTCACCGTCAACCCCCGCCGCCTTCGAGACGCCGCCCAGGACCTCCGTACGCTCCTGCCCACCGGCCGCTTCGTAGGCGTAAAGATCCACACCGACTACACCGGCTCCCCGGTGACCTCCCCCCAGTTGCGCGAAGCCCTGAGCCTGGTCGCCTCGTTCGACGTCCCCGCCCTGGTGCACACCTGGGGCCGATCCGTCCTGGACCTGGCCGCCCTGTGCCATGACATCCCCGGCCTCCGCGTCATAGCCGGTCACATGGGCGCCGATGGCTATCCCCACGCCATCGAGGCCGCCCGCGCCTGCGACCGCCTCTACCTCGAACCCTGCTGGTCCCACTTCCCCACCGGCCGCATCACCCAGGTCGCCGCCGCCGTGGACCCCCGCCAACTCCTCTTCGGCACCGACGCCACCCTCATCGACCCCTCCTCCGCCTACGGCGCCATAGCCGCCGCCAACCTGGACCCCAAAACCCAGGAACACCTCGCCTGGCGCAACGCGGCCACCCTTTTCCGCCTTCCTGTTGCCTGACAGACAGCCCCCGGCGCCGAGCCAGCTCGCCGCGGCATCACCGTTCAGCCCACCGAGACCTGGAAGGGACTCATCCGTACCGGGCTTTTGCCGTACACCCTGGTCTTCATAGAGCCCGACGCCTGGGCAGCAAGCGGGATTCGACCGGGTTGAACAGAGAACGCTTTTCATTCACTCAGCGCTGGCGATACTTTCCCGAGTAGTACGGCCTCCGCTCGGCGAGCCGGTCGACCGGGATGAGAGTGCCGTCCGGGACGCGCGCATCAACGCGGTCGGCCACCCAGTCGCACGCGCCGCTGCCGGTCAAGTCGTTCGAGATCGGCCGGCTGCTGACGCCGCGAGTGACCTTGTAGGGGCAGATCAGCGTGCGCACTATGGGAGGAACAGGTCAAGATGCAGCGCGGAAGCGAAGCCGCTGACACCGTCTTTCTTGGCCTGCCGCTGGACCGAGTCGGGGGGATCTGCAACGGCCGCTTATGAAGCAAGCCGCGCTGCTACGAAGAACTCGGCGAATGTCTTGGCGAGTGTCTCGGGATGGGTGAGCGGGGCGGCGTGCCCGGCGCCGGAGATCTCGCGCACCTGCGCGTTGGGGATGTGGCCGGCCACGTGCCGCGCGCTGGCGTGGTAGAAGGGCATGGTGTCGGATCCGTGCAGCACCAGCACCGGAGCGGAGATCGCGCCGAGCACGGCCGGATCCTCAGCGGTGGGGCCTGCGTAGGCCACCACTTGCTGGAGCATGTTGAGCAGGTGCGGGACATAGCGGGCTGTGGCTTCGAAGTAGCCGGCGTCCTCGGCCACGGCCATCTCCTCGTCGTTGAAGGGCCCGCTCGCGAATGCACGGACCGCAGCCGTCAAGTGGCCTTCGGCGGCCAGTTCTCCCATCCGGGCGACGGCGTCGCCGATGACCGCTTGCTCCCGCTCGTCCATCAGGCCACGCATCGGAGGCTCCACGAGGACCACCGCGTCCACCGCGTCGGACCGCGCTGCCGCGCCGAGTGCCAGGTTGGCGCCGGCGGACCAGCCCACCAGTCCGGCCGGCCCCCCGATGCTGTCGAGGTAGGCGAGGACATCGTCGACCTGCCGACTCGGGCCGAGGTCGGGGTGGTCGCCACTTAGGCCACGGCCGCGCACGCTCGGCAGATGGCAGGTGAACCGGCCGGTCAGGTGTTCCAGCAGCCGGTTCCAGTCGATGTCGCCGTCGCCGATGCCCCCGTGCAGGAACACCAGTGGCCGTCCCCGGCCGTGCACGGTTCCGCCGATGGTGACGCCGTCGGTGGTGGTGACGTAGTGCGTGCGCTGTGTCTTCACGGCAGGCTCCATACGAAGTAAACACGTTTACATTCGCACGATAGCGTCACCCCGTTCAGTAAGTAAATGCGTTTACTTACTGCCTTCCCCGGCACTGCCGTGCAGCAGTGCTCGCACTCCCCGGCGGATGTACTCGACCACCTGCTCGGGTGGCGCGGTGGCCAGCCGTCCCTGCGGGGACGCCCACCGCAGCACCCTGATGCCGGCGAGAAGCGCGGCGGCCAGCTCCGCGCGCAGCCGCGGGTCATCGCCTGCCGCGACCGTGGCGAACGGCCCGACGACATTGTTCTCGGCGTAGTCCCGCACCTTCTCGGGCAGCCCCTCCTCATCGGAGGTCTCCCCGATGAGCCGCCAGACCGTGACCAGGTCGTCCAGGCCGGGTGAGTGCGCCCCGCTGGACGCCAGCAGCTCGGCCATCCGGTCAGGCAGTTCCTCGGCCGGTACGTCCAATTGCCCGAACATCGCCGAGTCCGCCGCCGCCGTGGCGAACAGCCCTGCTTTGGACCCGAAGTAGCGGTACACCAGGGCGACGTTGACGCCGACCTCCGCGGCGATGTCCCTGACACTGACCGCCTCGAAGCGGTCACGAGCGAACCGCTCGCGGGCCACCTCCAGCAGCGCCTGCCGCGTCGCTGCGGCGTCACGGCGGCGCCGCGGCGCCGCCGCCGTGCCCCTGGACTTCGATTCCTCCGCCGCCATCACCGTCACCACCAGGACTCGACGTCAACGGTGGTAACGCTAGCTGACGTCTGCCCTTCTCCCCCAAACGCTTCTAGCGCAGGTGAGGGCCCATGAAGCAGAAACCTTACTTCGAGAGCTAAACCATGATCCCCGTTCTCGGGAAAGGGTGTTCCTGCAGGCAATACTGAAGCTCTGAGAGCCGGGGGACGGGGAACCGCAGAAGGCATCAACCGCGGAACACGAGGCGGATCCGCCGCGGTATCAGAGTTTGCCCAGACCGCGGGCCAGGATGGTGGCGGTCTTCGCGATGACCTGGTTGTCGACCGTGGCGGTGTCGCGGTTCGTGTAGACGGCCATGACGATCGGCGCGGCCGACTTACCCGGCCAGATGATCGCGATGTCGTTGCCTGCCCCGATCGCGGTGTTGGTGCCAGTCTTATCGCCGATGGTCCAAGTCTTGGGCAGGCCCGCGCGGATGCGCTCGTCGCCGGTCTGGTTTGCGATCAGCCAGCCGTTGAGCCGCTCGCGGTCCTTGGGGTGGAGGGCGTTCCCGGCCGTGATGGCGCGCAGGCTATGGGAGATGGCGGCGGGCGTGGTGGTGTCGCGCTTGTCCTTGGGCGTCCAGTCGTTGAGTTCGGTCTCCCACCGGTCGAGACGGGAACGCGGGTCCTTCAGCGTCCGGAAATATCTGGTCATCCCCGCAGGTCCGCCGATCTGCTTGAGCACCATGTTGCCGGCGGTGTTGTCGCTCAAGGTGATGGTCGCCTCGCACAACTGTGCCACGGTCAGGCCCTCTTTGACGTACTTCTCGGTCGTCGGCGAGTGGGGCTTCAAGTCGGCTGCGGTCCACTTGACCACCTTGTCCATCAGGCCGGGCTCGCTGGTGCGAGCCTTGTGCAGCGCGGCAGCACAAACAGGCGCCTTGAAGGTGGACAAAAGCGGAAAACGCTCACCGGCCCGATAGGACACCGTCTTGCCCGTGGCGGTGTCGACGGCATAGGCACCGATGCGCCCCGCGAAAGACACCTCCAGAGCACGCAACTCCTTGCGGGCGACAGCCTCAGGCGACGGCCGCCCCTGTACGGCGGCAGCCGGCGTAGCCGCTGCCGTCACAGCGGCGAGAGCAGCGCTCAACAGCAGAGATGCCGTACGGAGTGCACGGGGATTCCTCATATCGTGGTCCATTTCCGTCTCGTAGTTGTCGTCGTCAAAGATCACGATAAAGCCACTACGTGGACAAGCCATTCGATCACCCGTCCTGGCGGCCCGGCCGGACTTGGATCCGTGTGAGGCGGTCCGGTCGGTTCTTGCCTGCCGGCGTAGGGCGCCGACGAGCCCATCAAGAACATTTCCTGCGGGATGTGAACTCTTCCCGAGCCCCACGACAAAGAGGAACGAGATCTTCTTCTGAGAAAGGGGCTCGTACATGAGCTTGAGCATGAGGCACGGGCTGGTCTTAGTGCTCCTCGCGGGGATGACGGCGACTCCCGCCTGGGCGGCCTCGGGGCGGAGCCCCCGCGAGGCGCCGGGGGAGCAGGACCCCCGCAAGGCACCGTCACTCTGATCACCGGGGACAAGGTGGTGCTGACGGCGGCCGGCCACCGTGTGGAGCCCGCCCCCGGCCGGGAGCAGGTGAGTTTCGGGCGGCAGACGCGCGACGGACATCTGCATGTGATCACGTCCGACGCCAGACGGCTCATCGCCGAGGGCATGCTGGACGAGCGGCTGTTCGACGTCACCCAGTTGCTCAAGTGGAGGTACGGCGACGCCGACCGGACCGACATCCCCCTGATCACGCGCGCCTCGCCGCTGAAGAGCGGGACGCAGATCGCCGGGCTGGACATGTCCGCCCAGAAGGTGTCCAAGTCGGACGCCGCCGCGACGTGGAGGCAGCTCACCGGCGCCAGGCTCGCCGCGGGCACCTGCCAAGCCCGGCTCCGTGATCAGGGTGCCGGTCCGGATCGAGCGCAACCCGGGCGCGGCCCGCTCCGGGGTGCGGTCGCTCACCCTGGAGGTGTCCACCGACGACGGCGCCACCTGGCAGCCTCTACCGGTGAAGCGGCGCGGCGCCACGTGGACCGCCCAGGTGACCAACCCCGGCTCACCGGGCGCGGTGTCGCTGCGCGGCACCGCCGTGGACAGGGCGGGCAACAAGGTCGTGCAGACGGTCATCCGCGCCTACGGGATCGGCTGATCCGAAGAGCACGTTCCCTCCGGACCGTAAAACCTCAAGCAAACTTCAGGTCAACCCTGCGGCGGGGTACGGCGCAGCCCGCCGTGCCGGGCGACTAGGGAACGGCGTTATGCGACCGGACCCGGGGCCCCGCGCCCGAGGCGGGGGACCGCCGCCGCTGCCGGCGCAACATCCACTCGGCCACCAGGAGATTGGGCACCCACGACAAGAACGGCATTAGCCCGTAAGACCGATCGAAGGCCACGTCCTCCGCTATGCCGTACACCGCCACTTGGAGCGGGACGAGTGTCATCTGCCACAACCGCAGCATCACCCCGGCGTAGATGAGGGCGAAGGTCCGCACGGCCCACCGCTGGTGGGCGGCGACGTCACCGCGCCTGATGGCCAGGAAGGCCGCCGCGGCGAAGACCAACGTCAAGATCCCGAGGGCCCCGAAACCGAGGGTGCCCGTCATGCCCGCCAGGCTGAACGGGGCCAGCACCAGGCCCGCGCCACCCGCCGCCACCAAGGAGACAAAGGTGACACGCCCGCAGACACGGTGCACGCGAGGCACCCGGGCACGCAGGCGGGCCGCGAACTGCACCGGCGACAGCAGCAGCGCCAGCCCACCGCTGACGACGTGCACGTAGAAGGCGACCTTGACCCACTGCGGCCGATACGCATAGTTGGCCGCCAGCCCGTCGTCGCCGAGGGTGTGCAGCGGGCCGGACAGGTATGGCACGACGGCCAGCACCGCGATGGCGACGGCGCTCAAAGCGATCCACCACCAGCCGACGACTCGTCCTCTGCTTCGGCCTCCGACCACAACCATGGGGCACGTCCTTTCCACTCGCTCGCGGGACCGCCACAACGTACGGCCGGGGTGCCTCGGCGGTCGCCACTCAGGTGAGTGAAGGCGTCTCCCTCATTTGAGGGAGGTGAGTTGACCTGCACATGGGCGGCAGGTGCACGATGGGGCATGCGCATCCCCCGGCCGAAAGGCACCGCACGACCGACCCGTGCCGACATGTGGCTCGTGGGCGGGCTGGTCGTGATGGCGGTCGCCGTGAGCCTCGCGGCACCGGCCAGTCCGCCCTACCGCGGCCTCGACGCCGCCGGGCCCGGCCTCGCCCTGGCGTCGGCGTTGTGCCTCATCTGGCGGCGGACCGCCCCCGAACTCGTCACCGTCGCCGCGTCGCTGATCCTGGCCGCCAACGCGGCGGCCGGTTATGCCGCCACGGTGGTGCAGTGGCCCGCCTGGATCGCGCTGTTCACCTGCTTTTCCCTGACCGGCGTCTGGTGGCGGCGCGGCATCGGGGTCGCCGCCACCGTGCTGGCCGTCGGTTTCTACATCGCCCTGGACCGCGAACCCGCGGGCATGCTGGAACTGTCGGGCATCACCATGTGCTTCCTCATCGCCACCGTCGGCGGCGACGCCGCCCGCAGCCGCCGCGTCCGTGCCGCCGCCGTCGAGGCCCGCCTCCTTTCCGAGGCACGCGAGCGGGAGGCGCACGCCGAACGTGTGCTCATCGAAGAGCGCGCCAACCTCGCCCGGGAGCTGCACGACGCGCTGGGCCACGCCGTCAATGTGATGGTCATGCAGGCTGGTGTCGGCCGGCGCGTCTTCGCCGACAACCCGTCCTTCAGCCACGAGGCACTGACGCATATCGAGACCGTCGGCAGGGAGGCCCTCGACGAACTCGACCGCCTCGTCCGTGTCCTCCACCCCGCCGATCGCACGCCGTCCGCCGACTTGACCGATCTCTCCCTCTTTGACCTGGCCGGCCGTGTGCAGGCGGCGGGACGTGAACTCGACCTGCACATCGGGCAGGTCGATCTGGAGGCAGGCGGGGCGCGGGCGGCCTACCGCATCGTCCAGGAGGCCGTCACCAACGCGCTCCGCCACACCGAGACCGGCCGCATACGTGTCGGCGTGGCGCAGGAGGGCGCCGCGGTCCGGATCGAGGTCCTCAACGAAGGGCACGGTTTCCCCGAGCCCCGCCCCGGCCGCGGGCTCGTCAACATGCGGGAGCGCGCCCATCTCGAAGGCGGCGAGTTCTTCGCGGGGCCGGTGCGGGAGGGCTTCGCCGTACGCGCGACCCTGCCGGTCAGAGCGGCGGCACGGACGTGATCACCGTATTTCTCGCCGACGACGACACCCTGATCAGAGGTGGTTTGCGCGCCCTCCTCCAGGCCGAACCCGACATCAGCGTCGTCGGCGAGGCCCGCAACGGCCGCGAGGCGATCGAGGGGGTGCGGGCCACCAGACCCGACGTCGTCGTCATGGACATCCGCATGCCCGGCTACAACGGGATCAACGCCACCCGCGAGATCACCTCCTGGCCGCAGCCCCGGCCGCGGGTGCTCGTGCTCACCACCTTCGACCTCGACGAGGTCGTCGACGACTCCATCGCCGCCGGCGCCGACGGCTTCCTCCTCAAACGTGCCACCCCAGAACAGGTCGTCGCGGGCATCCGCACCGTCGCCTCCGGCGACGCCCTCCTCGCCCCCTCCGTCACCCGCCGCCTCCTCACCGCCCACGCCGCCCGCCACACCGGCGGCGACCCCACCGCCGCCCTCGCCGCCCGCCTAACCGAACGCGAAGCCGACGTCCTGCGCGCCCTCGCGGGGGGTATGTCCAACACCGAGATCGCACGCTCCATGCATGTGTCCTTGGAGACGGTGAAGACCCACATCAAAAACGTCCTGGGCAAACTGGGCGTCCGCGACCGCACCCAGGCCGTCGTCTGGGCGTACCGTACGGGCTTCGTCGACCGTCGCCCCTGAACCGCGTCGACTGTGGACGTTTGGGGCAACACCGCGCCGGTCGCGCCGTGGCGTCGCGGATCACCCGTGTAAATAAACTTTGACATGACGTTTGGGGTTCTTTACATTAGTGGGGATGTCAGCTTTGCTTTACATGGAGAGTGGCATGAGTTTCGCGGAGAAGCGCGCCTGGGTGATGATCGTGGTGTCCGTCGGCGCGTACACGATCTACGTGGCGACCGTCCTGAGCCGGATCGGCGACGGCCCGCTCGCCGACGTCGCATACGCGGGAACTCTGCTGTGGACCATCGGCGGCGCCATCGTCGCCGCGATCGTGGCGAACATCGTGATGGCTGTCGCGGGCGGCCACTGCGCCGAGCGCGCTGACGAGCGCGACCGTGAGATCGACCAGGTTAGTGAGCGCATCGGGCAGTCGATCGTCGTCATCGGCATGATAGCCGCACTGGTCATGGCCATCGCCGAGCTGCGCCACTTCTGGATCGCCAACGCCGTCTACCTGGCGTTCGTGCTGTCCTCGTTGCTCAGCTCGTTTGCCAAGATCGCGGCCTACCGCAAGGGCGGCTTCCAGACGTGGTGAGGCCGACGCAGGTCACCAACGCGATCCGGGCCCTGCGGTTCGCGCACGACGAGATGCCCCAGACCGAGCTGGCCGACCGGGTCGGCGTCACCCGCCAGACCATCATCGCGACCGAACAGGGTCGCTACTCCCCCTCGCTGGAGACGGCGTTCCGCATCACCCGGATGTTCCGGGCCGGACTCGAAGACGTCTTCCGGCACCTCGACATTGAAGGAGACCCCTTATGAAAGCGATCGTCCAGGACGAGTACGGCCCGCCGCGCACGCTGAGCCTCGGTGAGGTCCCGATCCCGGCGCCCGGCGCCGACGATGTCCTGATCCGGGTGCACGCGGCCGGCGTCGACTACGGCGTGTGGCATCTCATGACCGGGCTGCCGCTCATCGGCCGCCTGGGCTTCGGCCTGCGCAGACCCCGCAACCGCGTGCCGGGCATGGACGTGGCCGGCGTCGTCGAGTCCGTCGGTGCCAACGTGACCGCGTTTCGCCCCGGCGACGAGGTGTACGGCGCGGGGACCGGCACGTACGCACAGTTCGCGCTCGCCCGCCCGGGCAAGCTCGCCCGCAAGCCCGCCAACCTGAGCTTCACCGAAGCGGCTGCCGTACCCGTGTCAGGGGTGACCGCGTTGCGGGCCGTCGGACAGGTCGCCGCCGGTGAACGTGTGCTGGTCATCGGCGCCGGCGGCGGAGTGGGCAGCTTCGCGACGCAACTCGCGGTCGCCGGCGGCGCCCACGTCACCGCCGTGTGCAGCACAGCCAAGGCCGACCTCGTGCGGTCGCTGGGCGCCGAGGCCGTCATCGACTACACGTGCGAGCCGCTCACCGGGACATACGATCAGATCATCGACATCGCGGGCAACCGGCCGCTGGCCCTGCTGCGCGGGCTGCTCACCGAGCGCGGCCGGCTTGTCCTCGTCGGCGGCGAGGGCGGCGGCCGGTGGTTCGGCGTGATCGGCCGGATGCTGGCCGCCCGGCTGATCACCCCGTTCACGCGCCAGCGCCTGGATGCGCCGATCGCGCTCACCCGCACCGCCGACCTGGACACCCTGCGCGACCTCATCGAGGCCGGGAGCGTACGGCCGGCCGTTGGGCGCACATACTCTCTGGCGGAGGCCTCGACTGCGGTGGGCGACCTGGCGGCGGGCAACGCGCCGGGCAAGCTCGTCATCACGGTTGACTGACCCCGCGGCGCCCGTTCAAGCCCCTTGCAGTTGGCGCAGGCGTTTAGGGCGGTGGCGCGGTGCTCTCGATCACGCCGCCTGGTTGGCACGAGGCCCATTTCCGGTTTTCCTGAAATAGGGTTTGAGGGTGGATTCCTCGGCACAGCTCCTGGCAGACCGGCTGCGCGGCACCCTGATCGCGGCCGCCGCGACCCCCATGACGGCAGCGGGCGAGGTGGATCTCGACCTCACTGAGGCATACTTCCGCAGCCTCGTCGCGGACGGTGCCGACGGCCTCGCCGTACTCGCCCACACCGGCCGGGGGCCCTACCTCTCACCCGAAGTCCGCGCGGGAGTGATCGAACGAGCCGTGGCCATCGGCGTCCCTGTGATCGTCGGTGTCGGAGGCTCCCGCCGTACGGCACAGCCGGAGAGCGTCGCCGCGCAGGCCGTGGTGGCGGCGGAACTCGGGGCCGGCGCGGTGATGGTCTTTCCCTCCGAGGGCGACCGCCTCGCCGAACACGACACGGTATGGCGAGCCGCGGGCCTGCCCGTGATCGCGTTCGACCTGTACACCCGGCCGTGTCCCCCCGACGTGCGGCGGAAACTCCTCGCCCACCCCGGAGTGGCCGGCCTCAAGGCGGCCCTGCTCTCCGACGCCATGGCGTGCCAAGAGGCGATCGCCGACACCAGAGCGGCCGGCCGCCTGGCCATCACCGGCGAGGACCGAATGTTCGGCCCCTCGCTGCTCTGGGGAGCCGAGGCCGCCCTGGTCGGCATCGCGGCGGCCTGCGTCGCGGACACGGCAGAGGTCATGAGGACATTCGCCGGGCCGGACCTGCGGGCCTTCGCGCGAGCGTCGGCACGCTTGGACCGCCTGGCGGCGGCGACGTTCACCGAGCCCATGGAGGGCTATGTGCAACGCATGCTGTGGCTGGCCCACGCAGAGGGTCGCGTCCCCGGATCGCACGCCTTCGATCCGTACAGGCCGTCATTGCCGGAGGAGGAGCGGGATTCCCTTATCGGGCTCCTCCCATAGGAGCGGTGACTTCATAGGATGCCACCCCGCCCGGCCTCGTTCTCGTCGGCCGCATGGTGGGGCGGGAGATCGATCAGGCATGGCTTGAACAACCCCACACCCGATTTCTCATAAGACGAGGCGTGTGAGATCCACGGGAGGCGCGCAGGCCAGGCCGCACGGGTTCGACGCACGTGGATGGGACGTGCGGAGCAGGCGCACCCCTCAACCCGCCACAGAATTGGGGGGCGGGAGCTACTCGAGTGACACCTCGGAATCGATGCCGGCTGCGGCTCGTCTTAGCTTTGGGTTCCTGTGCCTGGTCTGAATCACGCTCGGATGGCACGGCCACCGCCTTTACCGGGAAAAATGCCGCACAGTTCCATTTACTGAAACCCCCAGACGTCTATCCTGATAGGTATGTGGCCCGCCTTCCAACGAGGACGCCTCATGCGCGAGAACCGCTTGTCATGGGCAACAACACTTCTGCTGTTCGCAGCCCTGATGTTTCTCGTATCCGCTGGAGTCCTGTTCGTGAACATCGCCGCTAGCTTCGGCGGCGCGGATGTAATCTTTGGCCTTGATGCAGCAGGCATCAGCGCCCTCATCTCCGCAGGCGCTGCCGCGATCTCTTCCATCGTCGCCTGGTGAGCCCTGCGCCAGCAAACGGAAAACAGAGACGCTCCACCCCCACGGACTGAGCCTCAATGCGGAAGTGATTGCCTTCAAGTTGCGAAAATTCGGATCAGGCGACTAAACCGCCTTACCCGTGAAGATGACTATTTTATCGACAGTCTCATTCGGAAACTAGAACCATATATTCCTCACGGAGTTCTACCTTGGCACACAGAAAGGGACTTCTCTGTGCTAAGCGACAGAGTGATTCGCTCGAAAAACCCTCTACGGCGAAGGCGGCATAAGAAGCTCGCACAGCGTTACCTCCGCATCCTCATGGAGGAGCTAAGTGTCCTGCAACTGTCCGGCCGCATGTTGAATAGGCCACCCACCCAGCGGGCACCCATCGACCAGTAGCTCCCGTCCGCCACCCTGCTCAACACCCAGCTTCCTCCTTCACCCGCGCCGACGCCTCCCTTCAGAAAGATGCGTCTCACACGCGGCACACACATAGAAACCCGCGTTCGCATCCCACCGAACCTCCTGCTGCACGTGGCGCAGTGGCGTCTGATTGTGTTTCCGGAGTTGGATGCACAGCTTGTTCAGGTCGAGGTGACTTGGTGCGATTCAGCAGAGACACCTGCCGGAGGTCGTCGTCCCGCCGATCGACGAGACATGCACACTGCTCGTCAAGCACCTTCTCCTCGATTTTGGTCCGGAGGTGAGGAGGGGTGACTACTTGGCTCTTTCCGGGAAGCATCCGGTGACGCGTTTTGCGTCACTGGCAATAGCCGAAGGCGGTTGTGATCAGCGACGCGCCGGTTGCGCGTGACCAGGTGGGCGGGAAGGACTCCGTTCGTAACGAGCCACTCGCGGTCGAGGTGCGACGCGACCTCATCGAGGCTCCGGCCGGGCCATGGCGGCGGTGGCGTGGCAGGCGACCTTGGACTTAGGTGCCTTCCACGTGTTGCACGCGGAGGGGCTGCCCTTGGCGAAGCCGGCGTTGAGCCAGTAGGCGCGGGGGGCGGTTTTGCCGAGGAGGCCGCTCTTGGGCGATCTGGATCGTTTCATAGCAGGTCAGCGTGAATGCGGTCCCGGGTTAAATGATCAACACGGAAGTGCCCGGAAAATGTTCACGCTCCCAGTGCTTCGAGGGTGTGTACCACCTCGTCCAGTGGCATGGAGGTGTCGATCTCGACGGTGGCCGATTCGCGCAGCAGAGGTTCGATCTCCGCGTGATCGCGCACGATCTGCTCCCACTCCGACGTCGACTTGCCGAAGTCGTTGCCGGTGCGGGAGGAGATGCGGGCGCGCATCACCTCGACGGGCGCGCTCAGCAGCACCACGTGATCGAACCGGGGATAGAACTTCCACTGGTTCGATTTGCAGCCGGCCACGAAGAGTGTGCCCTGGGTGTGCCCGGCCAGCAGCTCGGCGATGGCGTCCTCCCGCCACACCCAGTCCGAGGTGCCGTCCGGGAGGGTCACCCAGTGGCTCCACCCGTCGTAGTCGGTGTCCACCGTGCGGTGGCCGCGTGCGCCGAGCCGCTGAAGCGTGGTCGACTTGCCGGTGCCGGACATCCCGGTGATCAGCACTTTGGGCACGCGGGCCAGGATAACCGGCGCTGCTTGAGCCCGCTCGTCGCGAGGCTCATGACGAGATACCGCTGGAACCTCGTGATCATCACGCGCCGAGGGCCTCCCACAGGGCGGCGGCCACCGTGGAGACGTGGTCGTCGGTGTAGTTCTCGTTCCAGTCGACGATGAGCAGTGTCTCCGCCACCATCCGCTCCGCCTCGGGGCATGCCGCAGGCTCCTCTGTGAGCGGGAAACGCGAGGTCCCGTAGACGGGCCCGTGCCGCAATACGGGCGCGTGGTTGAGCGGCTCGGCGAGATAGCCCGCCCGCGCCGGCACGCCCGCCGCCCGCAGCCGCTCGGCCAGCGCCGGGGCCCCGCCGCCGGGCAGGACCAGCGGATAGAGCCACCACGCGTGCCCTTCGGCATTCGGGAGCAGCACCCCCGGCAGCCCGGCGAGCGCCTTGGTGAGGAGCCCGGCGGTGCGCCGCCGCGCCGCCACCACGCCGTGGAGCTTGGCGAACTGGGCCCGCGCCACGGCGGCCTGCAATTCGGTCATGCGGTAGTTGAGGCCGAAGGCCGCGTGTGAGCGGCCCGCCGCGCGGTCCCACCCCTTGTCCGCGAACAACCTCATGCGCCTGGCCAGCTCGTCGTCGTCGGTGATGACGAGGCCCCCGTCGCCGCAGGTAATGTGCTTCCACTGCTGGAGGCTGAAGGTCCCCACCTGCCCCACCGTGCCGGCCAGGGCGCCGCCGGGCGTCTCGGTAAGCCACGCCTGCGCGCAGTCCTCGATCAGCGTCAGCCCATGGGTGTCGGCGAGGGCTCTGAGCTCGCCGATCCTGGCGGAGGCGCCGAACAGGTGAACCGCCAGAATGGCCTTGGTGCGCGGCCCGATGAGGGCGGCGACGGCGTCCGGATCAAGATTGCCGTCCACCGGATCCACATCGGCGAAGACAGGGACCGCGTTCTGCGACAAGATGGGGGCCACGGTCCCGAAATCGGTGATTGGTGTGGTGATGATCTCGTCTCCGGGGTCGGGCGCGGCGGCTACGACCGACAGATGAAGGGCCGCCGTGCCGGAGCTGCAGGAGATCGCGTGACGAGAGCCGTATGTCGCGGCCATCTCGCGTTCGAGCGCTTTGGCCTCGACACCCCAGACGGAGTTGAGCATGCCGGAGCGGATGACGCGTTCGGCCGCCGCCACCTCCTCGTCGCCGAGGGTACGGCCGTCCGGCTCAGCCATGTTTGGAAACCTCAGGACCACGGGTTACCCTTTCGGTCTTGACCGTAATATTTGCGAGGGAGACGCGGGTGGGAATCGTCATCGGTGTCGTCGGCCCCCACGATCTGGTCGACGACGTCGCGGGGATCTGCGAGGAGCAGCCGGGGGTCAGCGCGCTGCGCCTCGACTACGACCATGAGTCGCAGGCCCCTGCCATCGTGGAGGCCCACGCCGCCTCCGTCGAAGGGTGGCTCTTCACCGGCATCGTGCCGTACATGCTCGCCCGCGACGCCGACGCGCTCACCCGCCCCGCGGCCTTCGTCGACTATTCCGGCGCGACCCTGCTCAGTGCCCTCGTGCGGCTCCAGCACGAAGGGCACGACGTCACCACGCTGTCCATCGACACCCTCGCCGCGGCCGACGTCACCGCCACTTTCACCGAGGCCGGGCTGCCGACCGACAACGTGCGCATTCTGCCCTATCGGGCGGAGATGACGTCCAAGAACGCCATCGCCTTCCACCGGCGCGGCCCCGAACACCCCGCCGTGACGTGCCTGTCGTCGGTGCACGAGGCGCTGCGCGGCGAACGGCACGTGCTGCGGCTCGCGCCGTCCGTGCACTCCGTGCGCGTCGCGCTCCGCCAGCTCCTGCTGACCGCCAAAGGACAGGTCCAGGAGGACGCCCAGATCGCGCTCGGGCTCATCGAGGTCGAAAACGACGAAGGGCTGCTGCGCGAGGCCACCGCGCTCGGCGGCACCCTCGCCGCGTTCCGCGGCGGCACCTACCTGCTGGTCACCACCCGCGGGCCCCTGCACGACGCCACCGGCGGCTTCTCCGGGTTGCCCATGCTGGCCCGCCTCGCCTGCCACAACAAGACCGTGCGCGTGGGCTTCGGCCTCGGACGCAGCTCCGCCGAGGCCGAAAGCCTCGCCCGGCGCGCCCTCGGCCGCGCCCGCCGCATCGGCGACGTCGCCGCCGTGTTGTCGCTGCGCGCCGACACCGAGATCGTGCTCGATTCGGTCACCACTTCGCCACCCGGCGAACAGAACCTCTCCGTCATCGCCCGCCGCGTCGGCCTGTCGGTGCCGACCCTGGCCAAGCTCCTCGAAGCCCGCGCCGCGGCGGGCGGCGAACCCCTCACCACGAAGGAGATCGCCGAACGTCTCGCGGTCCAGCAGCGCACGGCCCGGCGTATGCTCCACCGCCTCGAACTCGCCGGCCTGGCCGAACGCATGGGCAACCTCACGAGCGGCACCAGCGGCAGGCCCTTGACGCTCTACCGCCTCACGCTGTAGCCCGGCCTCACCCGGGCATGTCCCCGCAGGAGCACACCGGGCTTCCGCCGTACCCCACCCATGTCGTGTGGGCGGACACAGCACAGTGTCCGGCCCACAGCGGTCGACCGACCAGGCCGCGGGCGCGAGCCGGCCCGCCCCGCGCCCGGGGCCGCCGGGCCAGTGCTGCCCTCGGGCGACCGCCGCGCAGGCGCGGCAGGCGGCCACACGCCCGGCATTCCCCCGCCGGGCTTCCGCCGTACCCCGCCCATGTCGTGTGTCTTCGCATGCCAGGAGGGGGGGTCCCCCGTCCGTCCGCCGGCGCCTGGGGGGGACCTCCCCGTGGGTCAGGAGAGCCACCGGTCGAGGCCCTCGGCGACGAAGTCGTCGTCGCGTAGCCAGGGGTAGGCGGCCCAAATGCGGTCGATCTCCTTGAGCTGGCCGGTGGACAGGGTCTCGGCGGGGTCGAGGCACCAGTTGCCGGCCAGGAGGCCTTGGCGGCGGAGTATCTCGTGAATGCCGGGGATGCAGCCGTGGAAGCCGTGGGCGACGTCGAAGATGGCGGCGTTGGCGTCGGTGAGGTGGCCGTCGAGGGTGAGCAGGCGGCGCACGGCGGCGGCGTCGCCGGCCCGGGCGCGGCCGGCCTCCTCCAGCAGGTCGACGGCGCGGCGCACCCAGACCGCCCACTGGCCGAGCAGCCCGCCGACGAACTCCACCTCGACCTGGCGCCCGTCCACGACTACGCGGTGGGGGGCGATGAGGTCGGCCAGGATGTGGTCGTCGTTGCCGGTGTAGAGCGCGAGGTCGCCTTCGCGGCCCGCCCGGCACACGCCGTGAAGCACGTCCAGGGTGCGATAGCGGTCGAACGGGGCGACCTTGATGCCCACGACCGACTCGACAGAGGCGAACCTGGTCCAGAAGTCGCGTGACAGGGGGCGCCCGCCGACCGCCGACTGCATGTAGAAGCCGATCACCGGAAGCACCGCGCCGACGGCGCGGGCCCGCTCGATGAGCGCGTCCTCGGAAGGGTCCGGGTGGGGGGTCAGCAGCACCATGTGATAACCGAGGGAGGCCGCCAGCTCGGCCTCGGCCACGGCCTGCGCTGTCGGCCCCACCACACCCGCCACCAGCACGACGTCCCGTGACGCCTCCGCCGCCGTGGTGGCGGCGAGCTCGAGCACGGGGGCCAGCAGAGCGGTGCCGTGGATGGCGAACTGGGTGGTGTGCACCCCCACCGCCAGCCCGCCGGCACCCGCCTCCACGTAATAGCGCGTCAGGGCCCGCTGCCGCCGCTCGTCGAGCCGCCGGTCGGCGGTGAGGGCGAGCGGGTGGGCCGGGATCACCAGGCCGCGCCGGAACAGGTCGCGGGCGGAGACCGTCTCGGCGACGTCGGGGCTCAGCACGTGAGTCCCCCCTTCTTCGACATCAGAAACGGCCATCGCGGCGCTCGAACTTGGTCGGCTTGCCGAGCAGCGCGCCGCCGCCGGCCACCCAGGCCGCGGTGTGCTCGATCAGCTCGGCGGGTGTGATCTGCGGATAGCCGAACGTACGGTGGCACCGCGAGGCGTTGGACAGCAGCGCGGTCGGCGCCTCCTCGCCGATGAGGCGGGGCTCCTTGCCGAGGGCCTCGCCAAGCGCCAGCGCCGCCTGCCGCACCGAGAGCAGCTCGGGGCCGGTGACGTTCAGCACGTACGGCGGAGCCTCGGCGAGCAGGAGCGACCGCAGGGTGACCTCGTTGGCGTAGCCCTGCCACACCACATTGACCTGGCCGGTCGACAGGTCGATCGGCTCATCGGCGATGATCTTCTGGGCCAGGTCGACGAGCACCCCGTAGCGGAGCTCCACCGCGTAGTTCAGCCGGATGAGCGCGAGGCGTGTGCCGTACTTCTCGGCGAAGTGGGAGAGCACTCGCTCCCTGCCGAGGCAGCTCATCGCATAATCGCCGACGGGACCGGTGGGGTCGTCCTCGGTGGAGCCGCCGCTCGTGACGGGCACAAGAGGGTAGACGTTGCCGGTCGACAGGGCCGCGATCCGGCTGTCGCGATATCTGTCGGCCACCCGGCCCGGCAGGTATGCGTTGGTGAACCACGTGGCGTGCTCGCGCCCCTGCGTGCCGAACTTCGCGCCTACGAGGAAGACCACGTTGGGCGCATCGGGCAGGTCCTTCAGCGCGGCCTCGTCGGCGACGTCGGCGGAGACGACCACGGCTCCGTCGGCCTCCAGGGACTCGGCCAGGCCCGGCTCGGAGAATCGGGACACCGCGATCACCCGGCTCTTGGTGGCGTTGAGGGCCAGCCGCACGAGGCTCGGCCCCAGTTTGCCGCCCGCGCCGAGCACCAGGATGTCGCCGTCGAGCTCACTCAGGTCTTGGACGAGCCCCTCGGTGGGGCGGGCGAGCCGCTCCTCAAGTTCCGCCAGCGTCCGCACGCGACCTCCAACCATAGAGATTTTACGGTCCAGACCGTAATCTCGCTATAGCCGCCCTGTCAACAACTGATCCTGGAACAACGCCCAGGTGAAAACGGCGTTCAGGGCATTGTGACCCGCTCACACCCCCACCCGTCGGCAAGTTCCAGCCCTCACCATGGGAAAGATGAAGATCCACCACATGAACTGCGGCACCATGCGTCCCGCCGGCTTCCCGCACTGGGTGGCCCACTGCCTTCTGGTCGAGACCGGGCGGAGTTAAAGCGGGCGAGGGGCTGGAGCAGGCGGTTCTGCGAGAGGTCGCCGAGGAGACGGGCTTGTCGGCAGCCTTTGCCCTCAACCTGGTCGCCGCGGATCCACCAACTGGAAATCCTTTTTCCCGGCTAACTTGAGCGAAGGTCACGTTGTTGGGAATATCCGTACATCGGTAATGGATTCGCGGAGCCCGTCGTCGACCCGCGACCAACATGCGCATGGGCACCCCTCAGTTCATGGCCCCCGAACAGGTGTGCGGGTCGGGGCCGTCGTCACGTCAAGGGGGGTCAGGGGCCTTCGCTCCAGCGATACCACGGGCCCTTGAAGTGCTCATATCTGTGCGCTTCCCCGACCGGCGGCTTGTCCGGGAGGTAGGCGAAGCCGTGGCTCAACCAGTCCAGTCCGATGTCCGTGACCAGGAAAATCGTGCCTTCAGGGATCTTCTCCACGTAGTTCACATGAAACAGGCCCCACCACTGATCCTCTCGCTCTTCTGCATGCGCTGATCGGGCATGTCGCTCCAAGCTGGACTCCGACAGGGCGAAGCGCACGTGAAGCGGCACGTCAACCTTGACCAGCAGTACGGTGACCAGCACGAAACCGAGTGAAACGAGCAGTGACCAGAGCCGCTGCCCCGCCATGGTGGGCTCCCATATCCACGACGGCCAGATGACGACAAGAATCAGCCAGTACAACGCCAGCAGCAGGGTCCAGCCGGACAAGCCGGGACTGCTCGCCACGACAAGCGTCAGAAGTGAGGCAAGCCCGACGGCCCCTACATACAGCACCGCGGGGCCATTACGAGGGGCGCGGTTCAGACGCATGGTGCAATCATCGCCAAAGGCGAGATCCGATGTGATCAGTAGGCTTATTTCATCCCTTGGGTGCTACATCCGCTCGACCTCCATCAAAGGCCGGGTGGCCGACTCGCGGGCGGAGATCAGGATGTTGAGGATGGCGCGGGTCTCCCCCCACGGCACCGGGCTCGGGGCGCCGTGCACCATCGACAGGAAGGCGTCGATCGTGCCCTCGTAGCCGAGGCCTTTCAGGACGTCGGCGCCGCTCTCGATGACGATTTGTTCGGTGTCCTCCGCCGTATGCACCGAGACCGTATAGGACTCGACATCCGTCGCGCCGAGGATCTCGACCACCCCGGTCACGCCGCTCTCCCAGATGAGGGCCATGACGCCGGTGTCCTCCGAGCGCAGGCCCTTGTGCCGCCGCAGCGACCCGGCCGCGCCCGCCAGGCGCACATGAGGGCCGAGGAGGGCCACCAGCAACTCGACCCCGTGGATGCCCATCGTGACCAGCGTGCCGCCGCCCTCCGCGGGGTCGTCCTGCCAGGGGTTGTAGCCGGTCGCCCAGAGCCCCACGTCGTGCCGGACGGTCGCACGGACCGACATCACCTGTGAGCCGATGCTGTAGCCGGCGAAGGCGGGCGCGAACCTCAGCACCGAGCTTGTCAGCACCTTCTCGGAGTGCGGTGACACCAGCGCGTCCAGGCGTTCGAGCTGGGCGCGGGTGGCGGCGGCCGGTTTGTTGACGAAGCAGGGGGCGCCGAGGGTCAGCACGGGCTCCAACACATCGGCGACGCGTGGGGTCTGCACGGTGAGGACGATCCCGTCGGCGCCGGGCGCGAGCAGGTCGTCGAGGTCGCGGGCCACGCGTGCATGGGGGTGCTCGGCGGTGAATCTGGCCAGCCGCTCGGCGTCCTCCTCCCACACCGACAGTTCCGCGTGGCGGGCGAGGGTGCGGGCGTCGGTGAACGGATGGCTGGTGGCCAGGCCGGCGAACGCGATGCGCACGGGTCCTCCTCGGCATATCGTCTGCGGACCCTTGCGTCCTCGACTGAACCGCCCAGATTAGGCGCTGGGAGGCCCCTGGCGACACCTCGTCGAGCCAGGGCCGGCAGCCGAGGCACACGCACGCGGCGGGCTGCGCCGTACGGCACGAGCCCGCTTGACGGCGGTCAGCGGTTTTGGCGCCTCTCGCGGCGGGCCTCGGCTTCGGCGTCGTCCATGGCGTCGGCCTCCTCGGGGGTGGGGGCGATGCCGCCGAGGTGGGCGGGTTGCCACCAGACGCTGGGCGGGATGTCGGGGTAGGCGCGCTGGGCGCGGTCGAGCATGGTGGAGAGGCGGGCGCGCAGGTCGTAGGTGAGGACCGCCGGGTCGTCGTGGAGGCTGGGGTAGGCGGGCGGCCCGACGTGGATGCTGACGGGCACGTGGCGCTGGAGGAGGTTGCGCGGGCGGCCCTTGGTCCACAGGCGCTGGCTGCCCCACAGGGTCACCGGGATGAGCGGCACCCCGGCGGCCGCCGCCATGCGCACGGCTCCGGTCTTGATCTCCTTGATCGTGAAGGAGCGGCTGATGGTGGCCTCGGCGAAGACGCCGATGATCTCGCCGTCGCGGAGGGCCTGCACAGCGTTGTCGTAGGCCCCTGCGCCGGCGGAGCGGTCGACGGGGATGTGGTGCATGGCGCGCATCAGGGGGCCGGAGATTCTGTGGTCGAAGACCTCCTTTTTCGCCATGAACCTCACGAGGCGGCGGGCGGGCCTGGCGGCATATCCCGCGAAGATGAAGTCCAGGTAGCTGACATGGTTGCTGACCAGGACCGCCCCGCCGGTCCTCGGGATGTGCTCGGCCCCGTCCACATGCACCCTGAGGTCCAGGGCTCGGAACGCGGTCAGCGCGGTCCAGATGACGGGCGGATAGACGATGTCGGCCATGACTGGAAAGGTAACTTACAGTGCAGTAGGCACGCGACTCATCCCTTGTATGCAGGTCACTCGGGAAAGCCTGACTGCGGGAAACCGTTTTGGAGGGTCCCGTTGGGATTTATGGTGGTTTGCCCACTACCCGGCTGACCGGGCTGCCCCGAGGGGTCCAACTGTCCTGACTGACCCTGCTGACCGGTTCCCGGTTGCACCCCCGTCCCCGGCGTCGGCTGCACCCCGGGCTGCTGCTCTTGGACGGGAGGCGGCGTCTCGGCCGGCGTACTGAAGGTGAACTGCTCCGGACTGCTCGAACTGGGCGCAGGCGCAGGCGCGGGCTCCACAGCGCTGAGGCCGACGAAGATCCCGATGAGGAACCCCGCCACCCCGGTGAGCCCGGAGGCGAGCAGGATCACCGTCGCGCTGCCGAATCTCTGCGGAGGTGGGGGTGGCGCATGGAAGTGGTGCGGGTCGGGATAGCCGTATGCCATCTCTCGTCCCCCTCATATGGGTTTCCCCAACTGCTACCACATTTCCGGCTTTAGTGGATCACTGGGGCCTAACTGCACCCTCCTTGCAACTGCAAAATTCTCTCCGTTACTGTCCAAGTGACATATCCCAGGAGGTTCCCCCATGAGGCGCGCCGTCGTGCTCCCGCTGACGTTCGCACTGTTCACCGCCGCGTGCTCGGCGCCGGCACCGCCGGGCGGGAGCGCTCCCAGCACCGCGGACGACACCTTCGTCATCGCCTTGAGTTCGGAGTTCGAGAGCCTGAACCCGATGCTCGGCTACTCCCCCGACGGCGGATCGCTCATGTTCGACGGCCTGATGAGCCGTGCCCCCGACCTGTCGATGGAACCGGCGCTGGCCTCGGGACCGCCCACCACCTCCAAGGACGGCAAGACGGTCACCTTCACCCTGCGCGACGGGGTCAAGTTCCACAACGGCCAGGATCTGACCAGCGCCGACGTGGAATACACCTACGAGACGATGCTCGACCCGAAGAGCAGCTCCCCCATCGCCGGCGACTTCGCCGCGATCAAGGAGGTCGAGGCGCCGGACCCCAAGACCGTGGTGTTCACTCTCAACTACCCCTACGCCCCGCTGGTCCAGCGCACCACGCTGGGCGTCGTGCCGAAGGGCGCCTCGTTGAAGGAGACGCCGCCCGGCACCGGGCCGTACCGGTTCGTGTCGTGGACGCCGGGTGACAAGGTGGCGTTCACCGCCAACACCGCCTACTGGGGCGGCGCTCCGGCGATCCCGAAGGTGGTGGTGGCGTTCGCCGCCGACGACAACGTGCGGGCGACGCGCATGTCGGCCGGGGAGTTCGACGCGACGATCCTGCCGCCCAAGGTGGCCGCGCCGTTCCGCACCCAGGCGGGGCTGAAGGTCTACGACGTCGCAGCCAACGACTACCGCGGCATCATGTTCCCGATGAAGGAGCCGGTGACCGGCGACCTGGCGATCCGCAAGGCGTTCAGCCTGGCCGTCGACCGGCAGGCGATGGTGGACACGATCCTGGCGGGGGCGGGCGAGCCGGCGTTCGGCCCGATCTCGCCCGCCACGAAGTGGTACAACGCTGTCGTCACCGGGAAGGGCACGAGCGATCCGGCCGGGGCGGGCAAACTGCTCGACGAGGCCGGGTGGAAGCCCGGCGCGGACGGCATCCGGGTCAAGGACGGAAAGCCCGCGAAGTTCACGCTGATGTATCCGGCGGGCGACTCGCTGCGCAAGGAGCTCGCGCTCGCGGCGGCCTCCGACGCCAGGAAGATCGGCCTCGACGTGGAGCCCGCCGGCCTCGACTGGGACGCGATCGAGCCGCGCATGGCCAAGGACGCGCTCATGATGGGCTGGGGCAGCGCCTACGACCCGGACTACATCAACTACGAGCTGTTCCACTCGGCCTACGCAGGCAAGGGTTTCTTCAACCCCGGCCGCTACGACAACCCGAAGGTCGACAAGGCGCTGGAGAAGGCCCGCGAGTCGGGGGAGGAGGCCGAGCGCAAGGCCGCCTACGACGACTTCCAGAAGACCATCTTCGAGGACGAGGCATGGAGCTTCCTCGTCTTCCTCAAGCACGTCTACGTCATCCGGGGCGACTGGCAGGGCGTGACGCCTGGCGTCGACGGGCACGAGCACGCCACCGGCGGCCTGTTCCGCAACCTGCACACCTGGAAGCCCGCCAAGTGAGAGCCGTCGCCCGCATGGTGGCCTGGCGGGCCGCGTTCGCCGCGCCGCTGCTGCTGATCGTCACGGTGGCGATGTTCGCGCTCGCGCAGGCTTCGCCGTTCGACCCGGTCCGTCAATATCTCGGGGACCGGGCGACCGTCACCGCACCCGAGATCGTGGAACAGATCCGGGAGAACTGGGGCGTCGACCGTCCGGTGCTGGAGCAGTTCACCACATGGCTGGGCAACCTTCTCCAAGGCGACCTCGGCGATTCGCGATCGTTTCACCGGCCTGTCGCCGAGGTGATCGCGGAGCGGCTGCCGTGGACGCTGCTGGCGACGGGCTGCGCGATCGTGCTCATGCTCGCCGGAAGCCTCGTGATCGGCACGATCGCGGCGTGGCGGCGCGGCTCGTGGCTCGACCGCGTCATCACGGGCGGCGCGTTCGCGAACGAGTCGGTGCCGGTCTTCTGGCTCGGGCTGCTGTCCATCTGGGTCTTCGCCGTACAACTCGGGTGGATGCCGGCGGGCGGGCTCACCGACGCGGCGTCGACGACGCTCGACCCGCTGGACGTCGCCCACCACATGGTGCTGCCGGTCGTGGTGCTCGCGGTGTCGCAGTCGTCGTGGCTGGTGCTGTTTGTGCGGGAGTCGGTGATCGGCACCCTGCGGGAGGACTTCGTGATCGGCGCGCGGGCCCGCGGTCTGCGGGAGCGCACGGTGCTGGTACGGCATGCGCTGCGCTCGGCCCTCCTCCCCTTCCTGACGTTGCTCGGGGCGCGCATGCCCGAACTGGTCACCGGCGCGATCCTCGTGGAGAGCGTGTTCTCGTGGCCGGGGGTGGCCTCGGCGTCGGTGCAGGCCGCGCTCGCGGTCGACTTCCCGCTGCTCGCGGTCACCACGCTGCTCGGCACGATCGCGGTGCTCGGCGGCAACCTGCTGGCCGACATCGGCTACACGGTCGCCGACCCGCGGGTGCGCACGCTGGGGGTGGGCTGATGAGGGGCCGCAAGGGGCTCGTCTTCGCCGTCGCCGTGCTGGCGGTGCTCGGTCTGGCGGTGCTGCTTGTGCCGCCGATCGTCCAGCTCGACGAGCGGCTCGTGGACCTGCGGTCGGCGGGGCTGCCGCCGTCGTTCGCCCATCCGCTCGGCACCGACGAGGTGGGGCGCGACGTGCTGGTGCGCTCGATCTACGGGCTGCGGGTGTCGTTCACCGTGGGGATGGTCGCCGCGCTGGTGTCGATCACCATCGGCGGCCTGGTGGGTCTGGTCGCCGGCAGTGCGGGCGGCACGCTGGACCGGGTGCTGATGCGGATCGTCGACGGGTTCAACTCGCTGCCGCACCTGCTGTTCGGCATCTTCATCGTGGCGATGTTCTCCCCGAGCCCGGTCGCGGTCGTGGTGTCGGTCGGGGTCACCCACTGGACCACGTCGGCGCGCATCGTGCGCTCCGAGGTGCTGAGCCTGCGGTCACGGCCCTTCGTGGAGGCCGCCATCTCGGGCGGCGCGAGCCGGGCCCGGGTGGTGCGCCGCCACCTGCTCCCCCATCTGCTTCCCCACCTGATGCTGGCGAGCGTGCTGATGATCCCGCACGCCATCTGGCACGAGACCGCGCTGAGCTTCCTCGGCCTCGGCCTGCCGCCGCACATGGCCTCCCTCGGCAACATGATCAACGACGGGCAGCGGTCGCTGCTCACCGGCGGCTGGTGGGCGAGCCTCGCGCCCGGCCTGTTCGTCGTGCTGCCCACACTCGCCATCGCGATCCTCGCCAACCACCTGCGCGACCGGCGGAGCCCACGCCGGCGATCGGAGCTGTCGCTGTGAACAGCCTCACCGTCACCGGCCTGTCGGTCTCCTTCCACATCCCCGGCGCCGTCGTGCGGGCGGTCGGCGACGCGTCCTTCACGGTGCGGCCCGGCCGCTGCCTGGCGCTCGTCGGCGAGTCCGGCTGCGGCAAGTCGGTGCTCGCCCACGCGCTGCTCGGGCTGCTGCCGGGCAACGCCAGGACGTCCGGCAGTGCCGTACTCACCGAGGGCGGCACTGCCACCGAGCTGATCGGCGCGTCCGAGCGCACCCTGGCGGAGCGGGTGCGGGGGCGGTCCATCGGGCTGATCCCGCAGTCGCCCGCCACCCACCTCACCCCGGTGCGTACGGCGAGAGCCCAGCTCGCCGAGGCCCTCCGCGAACTCGGGCGGCGGCCGGAGTCGGCCGACGAGCTGGCCCGGCGGTTCGGGCTGCGGCCCGCCGACCTTGACCGCTATCCGCATGAGTTGTCGGGGGGCATGGCGCAGCGGGTCGCCAACACGATGGCGCTGGCGGGCGACCCGTGGCTGCTGCTCGCCGACGAGCCCACGACCGGGCTCGACCGCGACCTCGTCGAGCGTGCCATGGCCACGCTGCGGGAACTCTGCGACGAAGGCCGTGCCGTACTCCTCATCACGCACGACCTGCGGGCCGCGGAACGTGTCGCCGACGACCTCGCGGTCATGTACGCCAGCCGCATCGTCGAACTCGGCCCCGCCGAGGAGGTGCTCAACCGGCCGCACCACCCCTACAGCGCCGGGCTCTTCGACGCCCAGCCGCACCGGGCGTTCGTGCCGGTGCCGGGGATGCCGCCGGAGCTCACCGCGTTGCCCGCCGGGTGCGCCTTCGCCCCCCGCTGCCCGCATCGCACCGCCTTGTGCGACGAGCTCCCCGTGCGGGGCGCCCGGGCGGCCTGCCACCACCCGCTCGTCCACCAGGAGGGCAGCCGTGCTTGAGGCACGCGACATCACCGTGAGGTACGGCTCGCGCACGGTCCTCGACCGGGTCACGCTGGCCGTCGAACCGGGGTCGGTGCTGGGCCTCGGCGGGCCCAGCGGCTGCGGCAAGTCCACCCTGGCGCGGGTGATGGCGATGATGCTCCGCCCCCGCTCGGGCACCGTCACCGTCGACGGCCGCACCACCCCCGGCTGGCGCCAGCGCGCCCCGCGCGATCTGCGCATCCGGGTGGCGCTCGTCTATCAGCAGCCCCGGCTCGCCGTGGACCCGCGCCTCACCCTCACCGAGATCGTCGCCGAACCTCTGGCCGCCGCAGGCCGCCCCGACCCGGCCCGCGTCTCGTCCCTCGCCACGGAGGTCGGCCTCACTCCCGACCTGCTGACCCGCAAACCCCACGAGGTCTCCGACGGCCAGCTCCAGCGCGCCTGCGTGGCCCGCGCCCTGACCCTCTCACCGCGCTATCTGATCTGCGATGAGATGACCACCATGCTGGACGCCTCCACCCAGGCTCACCTCGTCGCGGTCATCAACGCCTACCGCGCCCAGACCGGCGCCGGCATCCTGGCCATCAGCCACGACACCGACCTCCTCACCCGCTGGGCGGACCACACGAGCTCTCTCGGCGCGGCTCAGGCCGGCGAGGCATAGCACGCTGTGCACGGCATAGCCGGCTGGTCTTATCACTGTGTTTCTCGGGTCCGGTCCAGGAAGTCGGCGATGAGCGGGGCCATCTGCGGCAGGCACTCCTCCAGCGCGAAGTGGCCGGTGTCGAAAAGGTGCAGCTCCGCCTCGGGCAGGTCGCGGAGGTAGGCGTGGGCGCCGGACTCGGGGAAAAACGGGTCGTTTCTGCCCCAGACGAGGAGGGCGGGTGGAGTGTGCCTGCGTAGCTCGGCCTGCCATCGGTCGTAGAGCTCGACGTTGGAGTGGTAGTCGAACGCCAACGCCACCTGACTCAACACCCGCCCGGCCGGCGGTGACCTGATCGCCACCCCCCACGACCTGGGCACCTGGCTGCACCTCCAGGCCGGCCGCTTCCCCGAGGCGCAGGACCTCGCCGCCGGGTTGACCGGCGCCGACCTGGCAGCCGTACACGCCGTCCGCGACCACACCGCCCGCGCCCTCGACCGTGTCCGCCACGGCAGCCGTCCTCCGGCGGACGCCCTTGCAGCCCTCAACGAGGCCCAGCGGGCCGCGCCCGCGGTCGCCGAACTCGCCTGGAACGGCGAGGTCGTGACCACCGTACGGCGACGCCCCGGTTCGCCCGGAGCGCGGCTGTCGGCCTGGCTCGCCGAGGCGGCTGCCGAACTACTGACGGACCCGGCCGTCGCCAAGATCCGCCAGTGCGAAGCCGGCGACTGCGTAATGCTGTTCCTGCCCGCCCGCCCACGCCGCCGCTGGTGCTCCCCCGCCCGCTGCGGTAACCGAGTCCGCGTCGCCCGCCACTACCAGCGCCACAAGTGAACCTGAGCAGTGGGAGTCTGGCCGCCACCATCGGTGCAGCCTCGACGCTCTGGCCGTCAGCCACTACACCGAGCTGCGGGCACGCTGGGCCGGCCACTGCGGTCTAGGAAGAACTCATGCGGCTGTTCGGGGCCGGGCCGATGCCTCTCAATGACGGAACGGGGCGCTGAGAGGCAGCGTACATCGGGGATCGAAGGCGGAGTGTTACTGCCTAAATACTGGGCAATCTCAGTCAACTACTGATCTATGCGTAAAAAATCACCCAACGTTAGACTTGTGCGTTGGATCGTTCCGCCCGTAACTGACGGTCGTTCTCTCGTCACCCCATGGGGAGGGGTCGAGTCCCCCTATTCCACGTGCCATGGGTGACGCGACTCCTTCATGCATGCCCGGTGGTGAGTGCCCGCGGCCACGCTGATGGAGGTGTCGTGTCACAGAAGTCCCGGCCCGGCTGGTTATCCGGACGTCGGAGGGGAATGGCGGCGGCGGTAGCCGCCGCCGTTGTGCTGGTGCCCGCGCAGGCGGCGGTGGCCGAGCCGTCGCCGTCGACGGCGTCCACGACCAAGTGGACGCCGAAGCCTGTGCCGGCGGGGGAGGTCGTCAACGGGGCCTCGTCGCCCAGCGGCCAGCTCGCGCAGAGCAGCGAGGCGTTGTTGAAGTCGACCTCGCTCAAGCCGGCCAACGTGATCGTCAAGCTTGACTACGACTCGCTCGCCGCCTATCGGGGCGGGGTCGGCGGGCTGGCGGCCACCAGTCCGGCCGAGACCGGTAAGGCGCTGGACACACGTAGCGCCGATGCGAAGAAATACGAGAAGCACATCGAAGGTGTGGAGAACACCTTCCTCGCCGAGCTGGCCAAGCGGGTGCCGGAGGCGAAGGCCGGGCAGCGGCTGCGGGTGGTCTACGGCGGGGTGAGTGTACGGTTGCCCGCCAACCGCTCGGCGGAGCTGCTCAAGCTGCCGGGAGTGGCGGCGGTGCAGGAGGACAAGCGCCAGGCGCTGCTAACCGACAAGAGCGCGGCGTTCGTCGGCGCTCCGGCGATCTATTCGAAGCTGGGTGGCAGCGCCTCGTCCGGCAAGGGGGTCGTCGTCGGGGTGCTCGACTCGGGCGGCTGGCCCGAGCACCCGTCGTTCGCCGACCCGGGCAACCTGCCGGCCGCGCCGCCCACCAAGGACGGCACGCCGCGGGTGTGCGACTTCGGGGAGAACCCGCTGACCCCGGCGAACGACCCGTTCACCTGCAACAACAAGCTGATCGGCGGCCAGGCCTTCCTCGACACCTACCACGAGCTGGAGCCGGCGGAGCTTTACGGCAGCGCCCGCGACTCCGACGGCCACGGCACGCACACGGCCACCACCTCCGCCGGCGGCAAGGTGCAGAACGCCAACCCGCTGGGCATCGACCGGGGTGCGATCCACGGCATCGCGCCCGCCTCCCACGTGTCGGTCTACAAGGTGTGCGGCATGAACGGCTGCTACCAGTCGGACACGACGCAGGCCATCGGCCGGGCCATCCTCGACGGTGTGCGGGTCATCAACTTCTCGGTCTCCGGCGGCTCGGAGCCCTACAGCGACCCGGTGGAGCTGGCGTTCCTCGACGCTTATGCGGCCGGGGTGTTCGTCTCGGCCTCGGCGGGCAACGCGGGGCCGGGCGCGGGCACGACCGACCACCGCGGCCCGTGGGTGACCACGGTCGCCGCCTCGACGCAGACCCGCACCTTCCAGTCCACGGTCACCCTCACGGGGCCGGGCGGGGCGACCGCCACGCTGAAGGGGGCGAGCGTCACGGGCGGCGTCGCCTCGCCGCAGCGGGTCGTGCTCGCGTCGGCTCCGCCGTACGCAAATGCGGATTGCACCTCCCCCGCCCCGCCGGGGATCTTCTCCGGCAAGATCGTGGTGTGTCTCGGCGCGAGCGGCCGGGTGATGAAGGGCTTCAGCGTACGACAGGGCGGTGCGGCCGGGATGATCCTTGCCAACCCCACCCCGCGTGACGTCTTCACCGACAGCCACTGGCTGCCCACCGTCCACGTGGACAAGCCAGAGACCGACGCCCTGCTGGCGTTCCTCCAGGCGAACCCGGGCGCGACGGCTTCGTTCGCCCAAGGTGCCGAGTCCACCTGGGCCGGGGACGCGATCACGCACTTCTCCTCCCGCGGTCCCGGCGGGGACTTCCTCAAGCCGGACGTGACCGCCCCGGGCCTGCATATCCTGGCCGGGCACACCCCGACCCCGGACACCCCGGCGGGCGGTCCGGCGGGCAACCTCTTCCAGGTCATCGCCGGCACCTCGATGTCGGCTCCGCACGTGGCGGGGGCGGCGGCGCTGCTGTTCGCGCTGCACCCGGACTGGACGCCGGGCCAGGTGAAGTCGGCGCTGGAGACGACGGCCACCACCAAGGTGACCAAGTCGGACCGGGTCACGCCGGCTGATCCGTTCGACACGGGCGGCGGGCGCATCGACCTCACGAAGGCGGGCGACCCGGGCCTCACCCTGGACGAGACCGCGGAGAACTTCGCCGCCTCGGCCGCCGACCCGAGGGCACGCATCAACCTCAACCTGCCGTCGGTGAACGCGCCGACCATGCCGGGGCTCATCACCGCCAACCGCACGGTGAAGAACGTGACCAGCCGCACGCTGACCTACCGTGCGTCGGGGACCACGGTGAACGGGGCGGACATCACGGTGATCCCGCCCGCGTTCACCCTGCGACCGGGTAAGAGCATCACGCTCAAGGTGGTCATCACGGCGCCGGGACTGGCCGACGGGCAGTACTTCGGCCGGGTCAACCTCAAGCAGGTGGGCGGCAGCCGCGACGTCGGCCTGCCGGTGGCGTTCTTCCGCAAGGAGGGCGCGGTGCCGGTCGAGCAGACCTGCACGCCCGAGACGATCGCGCGGAACGCCGAGTCCACCTGCACGGTGAGCGTGCGCAACGACACCTTCACCGCCACCGAGGTGACCGCGGTCAGCACGGCGAACTCCAAGCTGCGGATCACCTCCGCGACGGGCGCGACCAGGGTCGGCTCCCAGGTGGTGACCGCCAGGAAGAACCTCGCCGGGCGCACACCGGACACCCCGAACGTCGCCCCCGGCTCGGGGCCCGCGGGGTATATCCCGCTGGACGCCTTCGGGTTCACACCGGTCCCGCTCGGTGACGAGCAGGCGGTCAACCTGGGGGTGCCCGCGTTCGTCTACAGCGGCCAGACCTATACGCGCATCGGGGTCGTGTCGAACGGCTACTCGGTGCCGGGGGGCGCAGACCCAGACCAGATCAGCCCGGCACCGCAGGCGGTGCCGGATCCGGCACTCCCGAACAACGTGCTCGCGAGCTACTGGACCGACCTCGACGGGACGGACGCGCCGGGTGTGCTCTACGGCATCCTGACCGACGGGGTGAGCGACTGGCTGGTGCTGGAATGGCGCCTGAAGGTCGCCGGCGGCGGTGCGCTGAAGGTCTTCCAGCAGTGGATCGGCCTCAACGGCAGTGAGGACATCAGTTACGCCTACGACCCGGGCAACCTGCCGGGTGACCCCGGCGGCGGCCTCGGGTTGACGGTCGGCGCGGAGAACTCCACGGGCACCGGAGGCACCCGGATCTCCGGGCCGCCGACGACGGACCTGCGGGTCACCAGCACGCCGGGCGCGCCGGGCGAGACCTTGACCTATTCCTTCAAGGCCAAGGGTGTCGCAAGGGGTGAGGGTACGGTGACCACCGGCACCTCGACCCGGGAGGTCGACGGCCTCACCCTGGAGGTCGACAAGATCATCGTGCAGTAACGCGAGTGGCCCGGGGGAGCACCGCCGGGCCGCGAGCGGCGACCGGGCCCCGCTGTGGGTGAGGCGGGGCCCGGCGCTGTGTCCGCTGCCGTCAGGAGTCGATGGGCTCGGGGGGCAGGGGGTCGGGGGTCAGACGGTCGGGTTCAGGGTGCGGGGGGCGCCGTGGATGTAGCCCACAAGTGACGCCTTCTCCGTCTCCAACTCTTCAATCGCGGTTTTGACTACGTCACCGATGCTGACCAGGCCCACCAGTCTGCCGTTCTTGTCGACGACGGGGACGTGGCGGAAACGGTGCGTGGTCATGGTCTTGCGGAGCTCCTCGACGTTCTCGCCGGGTGTGCAGGTCCGTACGTTGGTCGTCATGATTCTGGACACCGGAGCGTCGAGGATCTCCGAGCCGTACTGGTGAAGCCGCCGCACCACGTCACGCTCCGACACGATGCCGGCGATGGTGGCCCCGTCTTCGGAGACCACCACGGCGCCGATGTTCCGTTCGGCGAGTGTGGCCAGCAACTCGGTGACGCTCGCGTCCGGACGGACGGTCACGACATCTCTACCCTTACCCTGCAAGATCGTTCCGATGAGCATGGAAACCACCTCCGATCATGCTGTGAAGTACCTTCAGAGTTGCCCCACCCGGAACATCCTTAAGCGCGCTTGGGGGGCCTGTTTGTCCGGCTCGCATGCGCCCCCGGGGCGTGTGGGGTGCGATTGGCAAGATGTGAATCCGCCAAAATCACCCCTACTTTCCAGCAAATGGACCACCTATCGTCAGGCAACGCCCAGGAAGCGGCCCACGTCAAGAGCTCAGGGCCGGGTCTGGCTGAGATGCGGCGCCCGGCTTAAGGTTGCGATAAGCCGTACGCTTCATTGGATAATGCGGAATATCGCACTGTTTGGGGGTTTGATGAGCGAGAGTTCCCCGCTCAACACGGGCAGTCACGATCTTCCTGTGACCGACGCGCTCGCGGAGTTCATGAAGACCGGCTGGGCCGACACCACCCGTGACGGCCTCGACGCGCTCCCCGTGGCCGCCTGGGCCGCCAAACGGAGGGCCGCGCTGGCCGAGCGGTTCCCCGGCGAGACCCTCGTGATCCCCTCAGGCACGCACAAGGTCCGCAGCAACGACTGCGACTACCGGTTCCGGGCACACTCCGCCTTCACCCACCTGTGCGGCGGGCAGGAGCCCGACGATGTGCTGGTGATCTCCCCCACCGGCGCCGCCACCCTGTTCACCCGCCCCCGCTCGCCCCGCCAGGCCGAGGGGCGCGCCGGCCAGGAGTTCTACCGCGACCGGGTCTACGGGGAGTTCTGGGTGGGCCGCCGCACCGACCTCGCCGAGGCCGCGGCGCTCTACGAGATCGACTGCGCCCCCATCTCCGCGCTGAAGGACGCCCTCACCGGCCCCGCCCGGGTGCTGCGGGGAGTGGACCCCGTCGTGGACGGGCTGGTGAGCCCCGGCGACGGCGACGTCGAGTTCGCCGTCCACCTGTCGGAGTCGCGGCTGGTCAAGGACGAGTGGGAGATCGCCGAGCTGCAGCGGGCCGTCGACGCCACCCACATGGGCTTCGAGGACGTCGTGCGCGCCCTCCCCCAGGCGCTGGCGCACCGCCGCGGCGAACGCTACATCGAGGGGGTCTTCGGGCTGCGGGCCCGCCTTGAGGGCAACGACGTGGGCTACGACACCATCGCGGCCTCCGGCGCCCACGCCTGCGTGCTCCACTGGATCCGCAACGACGGCAGGCTCGACGAGCGGGAGATGCTCCTGCTGGACGCCGGTGTGGAGACCGACAACCTCTACACCGCCGACATCACCCGCACCCTGCCGCTGTCCGGGCGGTTCACCCCGATCCAGCGGCAGATCTATGAGCTGGTCTACGAGGCGCAAAACACCGCCATCGCCACCCTGCGCCCGGGGGCGAGCTTCCGCGACTTCCACCGCGCCGGCATGCGGGTGATCGCCGAGGGCCTGCACGAGTGGGGCGTGCTGAAGATCGGCGCCGACGAGGCCCTGGACCCCGCGAACGGGCTGTACCGCAGGTACACGCTGGCCAGCAGCGGCCACATGCTCGGCCTGGACGTGCACGACTGCGCCAAGGCCAGGGCCTCGGCATATCTCGACGGCACCCTCGCCGAGGGCCACGTGCTCACCGTGGAGCCCGGGATCTACTTCCAGCCCGACGATCTCACGGTGCCCGAGGAGTTCAGGGGCATCGGCGTGCGCATCGAGGACGACTTCGTGATCACCGCGGACGGCGCCAGGATGATGTCGCGGGCCCTGCCCAGGCACCCCGACGAGATCGAGACGTGGATGAGCGCGCTCCTGGCGAGGTAGCACCCAGCGGACGCCTACCGACGGGCAGGTCGGCGGTGACCAACATCACCGACCCTGCCGTCTGCGGCGATCCCGGGCCCCGGCACTCCCCGTCACGGCCCGGCTGCGGATCACGCTCGCCGCGGGCCGCCGGGTTGTAGATTGAGATCTTGACATCCTCCCCTTCTCAACCAGGGGAACCCCTTCCGGGGCTCCGCTTTCACGACCGATCGTCAGGAGGATCATCCTTGAGTCCCCAAGTCCATCCAAAGGCCGTCCGGCACCGGAGTGCGGCGGCCGCGCCGAGACCACGCGGGGTGAAGCGCCCGGCATCCCACGCGCGTTCTGCCATCATCGTGAGTCACGACCTTCCGAGGGAGACCGATGAGCACGCTTGAGACGGAGAACGTCGCGACCCGCTGGCTCAGCTCGGCCGAGCAGCGTGCCTGGCGGGTGCACCTGTCCGCGCACAAGCTACTGATGCACCGGCTCGACCGGGAGCTGTCGTCCTTCGGCCTCTCCCTCAACGACTACGAGATCCTGGTCAACCTCTCGGAGAGCCAGGGCCATCGCATGCGCATGAGCGACCTCGCCGACGCGACGATCCAGAGCCGGAGCCGGCTGTCCCACCAGATCTCGCGCATGGAGGCCGCCAGCCTCGTCGTGCGGGAAAGCTGCTCCTCCGACCGGAGGGGCACCTTCGCCGTGCTGACCGCGCACGGCTGGGAAATGATCAAAAAGGTGGCCCCTTACCATGTGACGGGGGTCCGGGAGCACTTCCTCGATCTCCTCGGCGACGAGCAGCTCCAGTTCCTTGAGCGCGCCTACACCCCGATCGTGGACCACTTGAAGAAGCTCCGCTGACCGTGCGGCGCCTGCCCGGCCAGGCGACGCCCGCGTGTCCGCTCGGAGCGGCCCGCCCCTGCGCCGGTGACCCCGGCGACCAGCCACGGGCGGGTCGAAGCGAAACCGATATGGGCCCCACGCTCGAACTCCCCCCGCGATGGCTACGATCCGGGGCATGTCCCTTCGCCGAATCCTCGCGGTGATCGCACCGCTTCTCGCCATGGTGTTCATCACGGCGGCGTGCTCCGGTTCCTCCACGGGCGGAGGCGACCTGCCCGCCGGAGCCGACCTGCTCAAGAAGTCCGCCGAGGCCACGAAGGGCGCCAAGTCCGCGGCGTTCACCCTGGAGACCACCGGCAAACCTCCTGTGCCGGTCAAGCGCGGCGAAGGCCGCGTCAGCGCGACAGGCGACGCGGACGGCAAACTCCAGCTCGACTTCCTCGGCACCCTGACCGAGGTCAACTTTGTGCTCGTCGGCGACAAGGTGCACTTCAAGGGCCCCACCGGCGGCTATCAGATCATGACACGGCAGGAACTGGCCGCGATCTACGACCCGTCGGTCATCCTCAACCCCGCTCAGGGGGTCGCCCAGCTCATGAGCACCGCGTCCGACGTCCACACCGAGGCGGCCGAGCAGGTCGCCGGCGCCGACGCCTACCGCGTGCGCGCCGCTCTGTCCCAGCAGGTCCTCGCCAAGCTCATCCCCGGCGTCACCCAGGGCGTCAACGGCAAACTGTGGATCGACAAGGCGAGCGGCCGGCTGCTCAAGGTCAGCCTGCCGCTCGGCAGCGGCGGCAACGCGGGCGAGGTCACGGTGTCGTTCCGCGACTACGACGCCCCCGTCCAGGTCACACCCCCCGCGGAGTAACCCGTGACGACCCAGCGCACCACCCCGGCCACGACGCCCGGCCCGGGCGGCGGTGCCCGCTCGCGGCGGCGCGTCGCGCTCGGCGTCGGCGGCCTCGCCGTACTCCTGGCCGCCCTCGACGCCTACGTCGTGGTGACGGTGCTGATCGACATTTCCCGCGACGTCGGCGTGCCGCTCAACCACATGGAACGCGCCACCCCCGTCGTCACCGGCTTCCTGCTCGGCTATATCGCCGCGATGCCGCTCCTCGGCAGCCTCTCCGACCGCTACGGCAGACGCGCGCTCATCCAGGCCTGCCTCGCCGGCTTCGCCCTCGGCTCCGCGCTCACCGCCGTCGCGACCGACGTGCCGCTGCTGGTCGCCGGCCGCGCCGTCCAGGGCCTCGCCGGGGGTGCGCTGCTGCCCATCACGATGGCGCTCGTCGGCGACCTGTGGGAGGAGAAGGGCAGGCCCCTCGCACTCGGCGCGGTCGGCGCCGCCCAGGAGCTCGGCAGCGTCCTCGGCCCGCTATACGGCGCGGGCCTCGCCGCCCTGCTCCCCGCCGGACAGCTCCTCGGCCAGCCGTTCGGCGGCTGGCGCACGATCTTCTACGTCAACCTGCCACTCGCCCTCGTCGCGGCGGTCGCCGTACACCTCACCGTGCCGCCCGGGCGCCCCGCCGGCGTCTCGCCGCGGAAGATCGACGTGGTGGGCGGGGTGCTGCTCGCCCTCTCCCTCGGCCTTCTCGTCACCGGCCTCTACAACCCCGACCCGGCCAAGGCCGTGCTTCCCTCCTGGGGTCTGCCCGTCATCGGCGCGGGCGCCGCCGTCGGCGTCGTGTTCGTCGTGTGGGAGATCCGGTCGCGCACCCGCCTCCTCGACCTCACCGGCCTGCGCCAGGGACCACTCCTCGGCACCCTCGCCGTGAGCTTCCTCACCGGCGCCGCCCTCCTCGCGACCCTCGTCAACGTCCAGCTCACCGCGCAGACCCTGCTCAGGCTGGACACCGTCGACGGCGCACTCGTCCTGTCGCGGTTCCTCATCGCCCTGTCCGTCGCCGCGCTCCTCGGCGGCCTCCTCGTCCGCCGCCTCGGCGAACGCGTCGTCGCCGTCGCCGGCATGGCCGCGGCCACCCTCGGCTACGCGCTCATCGCCACCTGGCCCCTGGACCTGGCGAACGCGACGTACGGCATGGGCCTGCGCAGACTCGACCTCGACCTCGTCGTGGCCGGGCTCGGCCTGGGCATCGTCATCGCCCCCGTGTCGTCGGCGGTCCTCCGGCTCACTCCCGCCGTGCAGCACGGCGTGGCGTCGGCCGCGGTGGTCGTGGCACGCATGATGGGCATGCTGCTCGGCGTCGCCGCCCTGTCGGCGTGGGGGTTCTACCGGTTCCAGTCCCTCACAGCCGACCTCGACACACCGCTGCCGATCGGGGTGCAGCCCCAGGAGTTCGCCCGGCAGATGACGGCCTACCAGGCCAAGGTGACCGAGGCGCTGCACATCGAATATACGGAGATATTCCTGATCACGGCCGTCCTGTGCGCGGTGGGCACGGGCCTGGCACTGCTCCTCCCGCGACGGGACACTTGAGCCGATCAGGCCTCCGGTGAGCCTGACTGCGCAGAATTTTTGCAGACTTGCCGCCGAAGGTCAGCAACTGCGGCAGGCGGGGGGCAACTGTTGAGGGGGGATGTCTGTCGCCGGCCCCTGACGCTGCCGAAGGCCAAGATGGTGATGAGGGGAGCAGCCCTCATCACCATTCTGGGCAGTTCGCGACGATAATGCAGAGCCTGTGGCAGTGAGTTACCCCACCGGCGAACAGACCGCCTGCCCTGAGGGCCGGCCTCGTGATCCTGGCGCAGTACCCCCGACCAGGAAGACGGCCGTGTAAGCGGGGGCCGGCGTTGCGGGGTCAGGGGATGAGGGAGACCTCGGGGAAGCGAGTGTCGGGGGTCTCGAACAGGGGGGTCGGCTTGCCTCGGAGGTGCAGGTCGAAGAAGGCTCCGACGTAGGCGCGCTGGGCCGCCACCGAGCGGCCGGGGTCGATCGTGCCCACAAAGTCCACGAGTGGCACCTTGGGAAGCTTGGCCGCGATCTGCGGGAGGAGCGGCTGCAGGTCGGTGAACGAGCCGTGGGCCGCGCCCTTGAAGCGGAGTTCTCGTTTCCAGCCGGTCGAGGCACGCCAGAACGACTTCCAGCTCGGCTCGTTGTCACGTGTGTGGGTCTCGGCCGCCAGTTGCAGGAACGGCCTCGCCACACCGCGTTTGGCCACCGGGCCGACGTAGGCGCCGTCGAGGTTGACGCCCGCGTCCACGCGGGGGTCGTCGCGGGTCAGTTGGGCGGCGACCGACCCGCCGAGCGACTGGCCCAGCATTCCCATCCGCGAGGTGTCGGGTGCACCGAGCATCCCCTCGGGCAGTTTGCCGCCGATCGAGCGGCCTTCGGCCAGGGCGGTGACCTGGTCCAGGACGTAGCGCATGTCCGCCAGGCGCGCCCGTGAGTGCTTGGTCAGCAGTTTGGCGATGACCCTCGGCGTCAGCTTCGCGGGGAGCGGCAGGGCGCGCACCAGGCGACCACCGGGAAACTCCACCTGATCGGCCTCATAGGTGTGGTCGACGGCGACGACCAGGTAGCCGCGCGAGGCCAGGTCCTCGACCAGGCCGGTGCCCAGCGTGCGCGGCCCGCCGTCCCCCGAACCGAACAGCACCACAGGAAGCTTGCCCGCACGCGGCTCGACCGGTGCGCCCACACGGGCATGGGTGCGCGTGGCGGACCAGTCCACGGCCCCCTTGGTGATGCCCATGGGCGGCGCCGAGTGCCGATCCCAGTCGGCGGCGGCCATCGGCGCCATGTGCGGCGCGAGCTGCCCGCCACCTGTGGCCGGATACCACAGGCTGATCATCAGTTCCCGGTACGGCACAGCCGGCACGAGCGGATCGGGCCGCGAGCGATCGACCAGCCGCAGCGCCACCGTCCCAATCGGATACGGGCCGGTGGGCGCGGGCAGGCTCACCTTGATCGGGCCCTCGGTGTCGGCGGCGGCCCTGACCGAGCTTCCGGCCTCGGCACCGGCCATCGGCAGGGAGAGCGCCGACACCAGCACGGCCAGCCCTGCGATCTTGCCCGCGGCTTTCGAGACAGCGGGCACCCGGCGCTTGTAACCGCTGTCTCCGCTTCCCCCGGTCAGATCCGTACTTTTCCTAACAAAGGACATGCGACAACTCCTCGAACGGAAATGGAAGTCCGACGAGGCTGGCAGCTCGGCATACCCGTGGGCCAGCGGCGGAGGTCGCACGCACACATGCGACTTTCGGATGACGGTCCCTCCTGGGGAGGAGCGTCACAGAACAACCGCACGAGAGCATGCGACCTTCGGATGACGGTCGTCCTCAGGGAGGAGCGGGAGCGAACCCGCAGGACAACTAGGGTGAAGCCCATGAACCCAGGCGACCGTCCGGCCCGCATCACCGCGCTGAGCCGATGGTCGACCGTGCCCGCCGACGCCGTGCTGGCCGCCGCGTTGTTCCTGACCACACTCGGCCCCGGCCAGGTGCTGCCCGGTCCCCCGTGGTTGCTCGCTCTGCAGACGGCGCTGGTGGCGCCACTGGCCTGGAGACGACTTGCTCCGATGACGGTCATGGGTCTGATCGGACTCGCCGCCGCCGTCCAGTGGACGCTGGACGTGCAGCTTCCCGCCGACGCCGCACTTCTGGTGGCGATGTACACGGTCGCCGCGCACCGCCCCTGGCGCCGCACCCTGGTGGCGGCGGTCGCGCTGGAAGGCGGGGTGCTGATGGCCGCCGCCCGCTGGGCACCGCCCGGGCAGTTCCCCTTCACGGCTGCCGCGCTGAGCGCCATGGCCGCCGTCGCGCTCATGAGCGGCCTGTGGATGCGGGTACGGCGAGCCTACGTGACCTCCCTGGAACACGACCGCGAGCAACGGGCGCGGCTGGCCGTCGCCGAGGAACGCGCACGCATGACCCGCGACATGCACGACATCGTCACCCACAACCTGTCGGTCATGGTGGCGCTGGCGGACAGCGCCGCCTACGTCCGCCACAGTGCGCCGGACCGGGCCGCAGCGGCGATGGAGCAGATCGCCGCGACGGGACGCCAGGCCTTGCAGGACATGCGCCGCTCCCTGAGCACCGACCGCACCGACCGCGCCGGCTCGGAAAACCGTTTCGACGAGATGCTGCAACCCGCCCCCGGGATCGCCGAGCTCGGCCCGCTGGCCGAGCGGATGCGCGCGACAGGGCTGGCGACGCGCGTCCGGGTGGCGGGTGACATCGAGGCGGTTCCCGCCGCCGCCCAGCTGACGATCTACCGGCTGGTTCAGGAGGCGCTGACGAACACGCTGCGTCACGCACCCGGAGCCCGCGCGGAGGTGCGGGTCGAAGCATCGTCGCACCGTGCCGAGGTGGAGGTCATCGACGTTCGTGATCCGGTTGCGGCCGGCGCCTCCGTGCCCCGCTCTGCGTCACCACAGCCGGCGACGGCCGCCGGAACCCGGGTGTCTGAGTTCCGAGGTGATGGGCGTGGGATCGCGGGCATGCGCGAAAGGGTGGCCTCCTACGGCGGGAGCCTGGACGCCGGGCCGGTGCCGGGTGGCGGATGGCGGGTGCTGGCCGTGCTGAACCTCGACGCGCCACAATGACCCATGGCGAGCCGTGCTGGACCCCGAAGCGCCACGATGACCCATTGCAAGCCCGACCGTGCTGAACCTGGGAGCACCACGATGATCCGGCTACTGATCGCCGACGACGAGTCGCTGCTGCGGATGGCCTTCCGCATGGTCTTCGACTCCGAGCCGGACATGGAGGTGGCCGGTGAGGCGGACGACGGCGAGCAGGCGGCCCGGCTGGCCAGGCACCTGCGCCCCGACGTGGTGTTGATGGACGTGCGCATGCCGGGGCTGGACGGCATCGAGGCCACACGCAGAATCGTCCGGGACAGTCCACGCTCGCGGGTCATCATCCTGACCACCTTCGACCTGGACGAATACGCTTTCGCCGGGCTGAAAGCCGGAGCGGCCGGATTCCTGCCGAAGAACACGCCGCCGCAGGAGCTGCTGAGCGCGATCCGCAACGTCGCGGCGGGAGAGGCGGCACTGTCGCCTCGCGTCACCCGCCGCGTCCTGGAGAGGTTCGCGCCGCAGATGACGCCGAGCCCCGCCGAACGAGACGAACGGCTGGCGCACCTGACCACACGCGAACACGAGGTGCTGGCGCAGGTGGCACGCGGACTGTCCAACGCCGAGGTCGCCGCTGCGTTGCATCTGGCCGAGGCGACGGTCAAGACCCACCTGAGCCGCGTATTGGTCAAACTCGGACTACGCGACCGCGCCCAGGTGGTCGTCTACGCCTACGAAACCGGCCTCATCCGCCCCACAACCCCTGACCTCTGACCCCCTGGGCCAAAGATCACCGTTGGGGCAGCGCAGCCGACGCACGGAGTAACGCGGAAACAGGACCGAGGCACTGACCAGAACCACGGGCCGGAGCCAAAGGCCAGAGGGCCGAAGGCCGAAACCCCCGCCGACCAGGCTTCTGCCGTACCAAAAAAGTTAGGGTCCTGGGCACCCGTGGATTCGGGGGCCCAGGACCTTGCCGTGAGGCGTGCCGGACGGTCACACCGCCGGCCGTCGGGCAGCCTTACGGCGTGCCGGCCGTGGAGGGCCGAATGAGGGGACATGGTGGGGCCGCGACGGCCTTGCGGCCGACTCCACCACGTGACCTAGAGCGACGATTCACGTTTCCATGATTACACACAGTCAGACCCTAGGTAGCCCCTCAATTACTTCTTCTTTGCGCTCCCGCCCCGCTTCTCCCGGATCTTCATGGTGAGCGAGATGGGGCTGCCCGCGAAGCCGAAGTCCTCGCGGATGCGCCGCTCGATGAAGCGGCGGTATTGCTCCTCCAGGAACCCCGAGGTGAAGAGCACGAACTTGGGCGGCTCCACCGCGGCCTGGGTCGCGAAGAGAATCTTGGGCTGCTTGCCACTGCGGACCGGCGGCGGCGTCTGCTGGACGAGCTCGGTGATGAACGAGTTGAGCCGTCCTGTCGGCACGCGGGTGCGCCACGACTCCAGCGCCCGCTCGATGGCCGGCACCAGCCTGTCCACATGGCGCCCGGTCTTGGCGGAGATGTTGACCCGCAACGCCCATGGCACCCGGGCGAGCTGGCGGTCGATCTCCTTCTCCAGGTAGTAGCGCCGGTCCTCGTCGACCAGGTCCCACTTGTTGAAGGCGACGACCATGGCCCGGCCCGACTCGATCACCATCGACAGGATGCGGAGGTCCTGCTCGGTGAGGGTGTCGCTCGCGTCGATCAGCACGACGGCGACCTCCGACCGCTCAAGCGCGGACTTGGTGCGCATGCCGGCGTAGAAGTCGGCGCCCTGGAGTTCGCGCTCGCGCCGGCGGATGCCCGCGGTGTCGACGAAGCGCCAGGTCTTGCCGCCGAGCTCGATCAGCTCGTCGACCGGGTCGCGTGTGGTGCCCGCCATCGGGTCGACCAGCACACGCTCCTCCCCCGCCAGCTTGTTGAGCAGGGACGACTTGCCCACGTTGGGTTTGCCCACGAGCGCGATGCGCTGCGGGCCGCGTTCGGCGCCGAAGCGCTGCGGCGGTGCCTCGGGCAGCGCCTCCAGCACGACGTCGAGCAGGTCGCCGCTGGCCCGTCCGTGCAGGGCCGACACGGGGTAGGGCTCGCCCAGGCCGAGCGACCACAACACGTTGGCCTCAAGCTCGGCCCGCTGGTCGTCGACCTTGTTGGCGGCGAGCACGATCGGCTTGCCTGAACGGCGGAGCACACCCGACACGGCCTGGTCGGAGTCGGTGATGCCCACCGTGGCGTCCACCACGAACAGGATGACGTCGGCGAGTTCGGCAGCGATCTGGGCGTGTTCGGCGATGCGCTGGGCCATGCCCGTCGCGTCGGGGTCCCACCCGCCGGTGTCGACGAGGGTGAACCTGCGCCCACGCCAGGACGCCTCGTAGGTCACCCGGTCCCGCGTCACCCCCGGCACATCCTCGACGACCGCCTCGCGGCGGCCGAGAATGCGGTTGACCAGGGTGGATTTGCCGACGTTGGGCCTGCCCACGACGGCGACGACGGGCAGCGGCCCCGCATCGGCCTCGGCGGCCTCGCGCTCGTCCTCCATCCCGGCGAGTTCGGCAGCGATCCAGCCGCTGTCGTCGTAGTCGCTCTCGGCGGTCACGTGCGTTCCTTAATAAGTCGGAGTATCTCCGCGATCACCTCGTCGAGGTTGAGCGCGGTGGTGTCGAGTTCGACGGCGTCGGACGCCATCGCGAGGGGGTCGGTGACCCTGGTGGAGTCGAGGTGGTCGCGGCGGGCCATGTCGGCGCGCTGCGCCTCAAGGGTGCTGCCCGCCACCTCGGCCGCTCGGCGGGTGGCGCGGGCGTGGGCACTGGCCACAAGATAAACCTTGAGCTGCGCGTCCGGCGCCACCACGGTGCCGATGTCGCGCCCTTCGACCACGATGTCGCCCGCGCCGATGATCTCGCGCTGCTCGGCCACGAGCCGTCGCCGCACCTCCGGCACCGCACTGACCGCGCTCACCGCCGCCGTCACCTCGGCGCTACGGATCGGCCCGGCCACGTCGACGCCGTCGACGCCGATCGTGGGGGCCACCGGGTCGGTGCCGACCTGGAGCACCGGCTCCTCCGCCCTGGCTGCGATCATCCCGGGGTCGGTCAGGTCGATGCCCTCGCGCAGCACCCACCAGGTGATCGCGCGATACATCGCCCCGGTGTCGAGATAACGCAACCCCAGCGCGCGGGCCACCCCACGCGACGCGCTCGACTTGCCCGATCCCGAAGGCCCGTCCATGGCGACGACCAGTGCGGTCACGGCTCTCCCTGCTCCCTTTAGTCAAATGTCCGCAGACGAGGTTATGCGCTTTCCTCGTCCCCTTGAGTATTTCGCTGATCGCGGAGTACGGCACAAGCCCGCTAAGGCACGTGCCACCCGTGAGCCCGGAGCGCCTCGGACAGCGGCGCCGCCGCCTCCGGCTGCACATAGAGATCGGCCGCACCGACGGGGAGACCCGGGGCGTGCTCCAGCCGCACGTCCTCGATGTTGACCCCGATCCCGTCTGCCACTTGGAACAACCTGGCGAGCTCACCGGGACGGTCGCCCACGACGACCTGCACCACCACGTAGGCCGGGGCGGGACCGCCGTGCTTGCCGGGAATGCGCCCGTGACCGGTCACCCCCCGGGAGAGCAGCCCGGTCAGCTTCTCCCCCGCCGGCTCCTCACCGGCGTCGAGCGCCCGCAGCGCCCGCGCCGCGCCCGCGAGGTCGGCCGCGACGGCCTCCAGCACCGCGGCGACGGGCCGGGCGTTGCCCGACAGGATGCCGAGCCAGAGGGCCGGGTCGCCGCCCGCGACCCGGGTGACGTCACGCACCCCCTGCCCGGCGAGGCCGAGCGCGGTGTCGGTGGCGTCGACCAGGCGTGCCGCCACCGCCGACGCCGCGACGTGCGGCGCGTGCGAGATGACGGCCACGGCCTCGTCGTGCGCCGCGGCGTCCACCTCGACGGCGTTGCCGCCGCACAACACGGTGAGCGCCAGGGCCGCGCGCAGCGCCTCGGGTGCGGTGCGCTCGGTGGGGCAGAGCGCCCACGGCCGGCCTAGGAACAGGTCGGCCCGGGCGGCCCCGGGGCCCGACTTCTCCCGGCCGGCGAGCGGGTGCCCGGCGACGTATGCGCTCATGTCGCAGCCGAGCTCCTCCGCCAGCGCGATGGGCAGCGCCTTCACGCTGGCCACGTCGGTGTAGAAGCGGGCCGCGCCCTCTTTCTGCAGCTCAAGCAGCTGACGCGCGACCACCTGCGGCGGCACCGCGATCACGGCCAGGTCGGCGGTCCGCCCCGGCTCCCACTCCTCCCCCGCGCCAAGCTCACGCGCCAGCCGTACCGCCGATGGATCGCGGTCGGCCAGCAGGACCTTCACGCCGTGGCGGCGCACGGCCAGCGCCACCGACGTGCCGATCAGGCCGGTGCCGACGACAAGGACGGAACTGATCTCGTCTCTCGCCTCCGAGGGGTCAAGCACTGAGCTGACCGTCATGGCAGGACTTTCCTCGCTTGCTCGCGCCCAAGGGGTGGATGACCGGGCGATGTGGATTGCTGGTCTTACTGTGCGATGTCCACCCGGAGCGCCGCGGCGCCCCGGAGGTAGACATGCTGGATCTCCTGACGCGGCTTGTCGGTGGCGACATGGGCCATCAGGCGGACGACGCGGGGCATCGACCCCGGCACGTCGATCTCGGTGGAGCAGATGAGCGGCACGTCGTGGAAGCCGAGCTTGCGCGCGGCCAGGGCCGGGAACTCCGCGGTGAGGTCGAGGGTGCAGGTGAAGATGACGCTGATCACGTCGTCGGTCGTGAGCTGGTTGCGCTCCATGACCGCAGTCACCAGCTCGGTGGTCCCCGAAAGGATGGAGTCTCGGTCATTGGCGGCGACCTGAATGGCCCCACGAATAGCTCGCACCACTTTGTCCCCTTTCATCGCGCAGTTCCCATATGAACTCGGCCTAACGCGCCAGGTTACATGCCGACCGCGGCGTAAAGATCACCGACTTCCTTCACGGAAAGGGTCCTGAGCGTGCCCGGCTTCAACCGGCCCAGCTTGATCGGTCCGAATTCGATGCGCGCCAGGTCGATGACCGGATGGCCGCTTTCCTCAAGCAAACGCCGCACGATGTGCTTGCGCCCCTCGTGCAAGACGACCTCGACCAACGCCTGCTGGCCGTGCTCCTGAACGATCGAGAAGTCGTCGGCCTTGGCCAGGCCGTCCTCCAGGTCGATGCCCTTCTTCAGCCGCCGGCCGAGATCACGCGGGATCGGGCCGGGGACCTTCGCCCAGTATTTCTTGCTCACACCGAAACTCGGATGGGTCAGCTTGTGCGCCAGCTCACCGTCGTTGGTGAACAGCAGGAGCCCCTCGGTCTCGGTGTCGAGACGCCCCACGTGGAACATGCGCACCGCGAGATCCTGCACGAAGTCCGCCAGGCACGGGCGGCCCGCAGGGTCCTCCATCGTGCTGACGACGCCGATGGGCTTGTTGAGCGCGTAGTAGACCAGGTCGGGAGCGGTCGGGATGCGCTTGCCGTCGACGTGGATGACCTGCTTGGCGGGGTCGACCTTCGCGCCGAAGCGGCGCACCACCTGGCCTTCGACGGTGACCCGGCCCTCGCCGATCATCTCCTCGCAGGCGCGGCGGCTCGCCACACCCGCCTGCGCGAGGACCTTCTGCAGCCGCACGCCGTCCGGCACCTCGGTGGTGTCACGGTCGTCGGTGTAGCCCTCCGGGTAGAACTCCGGGTCCCGGCGAGGCTGACGTGCGGTTTTGAAGGGGTTGGCGGGCTGGGTGCGGTCCCTGGGCGTTCCCTTGCCGGCGCCGCCTCTGGCCGGGCCGCCGAAGCGAGATCCGGTGCGGCTGTCGCCGATCGTCATGACCTCGTCACGCCTGGCCGACCTGCCGTAACGCTCCCGGGAGCCGCCGCGGGCGCCCGATCCGGCCGAGGCGCCGCCGGAACGGCCGCGGTCGAACCCGCCCCGATCGTCCCGGTCGTTGCGGAAGCCTCCCTCGCGCCGCTCGCCGCCGTCGAACGAGCCGCGGGACCGCCCCGCGCCACGGTCGTCCCCGCCGTCGCGGAAGCCGCCGCCCGCACGGCCACCGCCGCGCCCGGCGTGCAGCCCGTCACGGCCGCGGTCGCCGAAACCACCCGCGCGACCGCCGTCGCGCTCGGAGCGGAAACCGCCGCCCTCACGGCCGCCGTCGCGGTCGCGGCCGAACCCGGCCCGGCCGCCGTCACGGTCGGAGCGGAAGGAACCACGCTCACCCGACCTTGACCTGAAGTCATCACGATCACGGTCGGGGCGGAACCCGCCCCGGTCCCGGTCGGACCCGCCTCGGCGGTCGCCCTGGCCGGAGCCGAAACGGCCCCCCGAGCCCCGGTCCGCCCCGAAACCACCCCGGTCACGGTCGAAACCACCCGAACGGCCGCGGTCACCGTCGAAACCACCGGAGCCACTCCGGTCACGGTCGAAACCGCCCGAACGGCCACCCCTCGCGTCGTCACGGCCCGCGCCGTGCCTGCCCCTGTCGCCTTCGGACCCGCGCGAGCCACCTCGATCGCGGTCGAATCCACCTGGACGGCCGCGGTCACGGTCGAAACCGCCCGGACGCCCGCCTCGCGCGTCGTCACGGCCCGCGCCGTATCTGCCCCTGTCGCCGCGGGCCCCACCGTCGGAGCCGCGTCCACCGTCGGAGCCGCGGAAACCGCCGCCCCCCGGACCGCCCCGGCCCGAACCGGCCCGGTCGCGGTCGAATCCCCGGCCACCGCGGTCACCGTCGCGGTCGGAGCGGCCCCAGCCGCCCTCAGGACGACCGCCGCCGGTGGGCCGGCCGCCGCGTCCCGCGCGCAGACCGTCGCGGTCGCCGCCGGAACGCCCGGCGTCGCGACCGCCACGCTCGTCGCGACCGCCACGCTCGTCGCGACCGCCACGCTCACCGCCCGAGCGGCCGAAGCCGCCGCTGTCGGAGCGGCCGAAACGGCCGCCCCCGTCGAAGGACCGCCCCCGGCCCTCGCTCTGTCCGCGTCCGGCGCGCTGACCGCCGCGCCCCGCGCCTATCGCCCGGGAGCCGCCGCGCGGCGCTCCACCGGTGCGTCCCTGACCGCGTCCATCACCGGACGGGGTGCCTCTGCTCATCACTTGTTCTGCTCCTCAAGGGTTTCCACATCGTCGGGCAGGAAGGGGGCGAGCTCGGGCAACTCCCCGAGATCCCGCAGGCCCAGCCGCTCCAGGAAGAACGCCGTCGTGCGGTAGAGCACCGCCTGGCTCTCCGGATCGTGGCCGGCCTCTTCGACCAGCCCCCTCGCCACCAGGGTGCGCATGACGCCGTCACTGTTGACGCCGCGCACAGCTGCGACCCTGGCCCGGCTCACCGGCTGGCGGTAGGCCACAACTGCCAGGGTCTCAAGTGCGGCCTGGGTCAGCCGGGTCTGCTGACCGTCCCGCACAAATCGCTCCACGAGGGGCGCACACTCGGCTCGCGTGTAAAACCGCCAGCCACCGGCCACCTCTCTCAAATCGAAACCGCGTCCCTCATCGGTGTATTCCTTCGCCAACCGGCGAAGAGCCATCGTGATCTCGCGTGTGGGACGCTCCAGCGCCGTGGCCAGGCTCATTTCGCTCACCGGCTCGTCGGCCACGAGCAAGATCGCCTCAAGCCCCTGCCGAAGCCCGGGGTCGAGATCGTCACCCTCCGGCCGACCGGCGCTACGCCGCGTTGCGTCACGCTCGGCCGACTCACGAACCGGCTCAACCTGGACCGACTCACGGGCCGACTCACGAGCCGACTCAACCTGGGCCGACCCAATCCGCGTTGCCTCACGGGCCGACTCACGGGCCGATTCACGGGCCCATTCAACCCGGGGGGCCGCCTCAGGACCGGCCGCCTCGTGCTGCGGGGCAGGCTTGACCGGGGCAGGGGCGCCATTGTGGACGTCACTCATCGGCCGGTCCCTTCCCCGCGCTCTCGTCGTAGTCGTCGCCCACCAGGACCTCTCCGTCATCGGTGCCGGTCCAGGTCACGTGCAGCTCCCCCAGCGGCTCAAGCTGCTCAAAGGAGACCGCGGCCTCCCGGAACAGCTCCAGGACGGCCAAAAAACGTGCGATGACCTCGTGGGTGCCGTCGCAGTCGGCGGTCAGGGCCCGGAAGGTCGCTCGGCGCATGCGCCGAAGGCGCGACACAAGGATAGCCGCATGTTCGCGGACACTGGCGATCGGTTGATAGATGTGTGTGATCGAGACCGTCGGCGGCGCCTTCGGGGTGAAGGCCCGGGCGGCGATCTTGGCGAGTTGATCGGGACCGATGCCGAGGATCAGATCGGGCAGCAGATCCGCGAAGGGCGCCTCCATGGGCACCACGCGGGGGAACCGCAGGGCCTCCTCCGCCATACGCGCGGAGAAGACCTTGGCGACCTCCTTGTACGCGCGATATTGCAGCAGCCGGGCGAACAGCAGGTCGCGGGCCTCCAGCAGCGCGAGATCCTCCTCGTCCTCGACCTCGCCGGTGGGCAGCAGCCGGGCGGCCTTGAGGTCGAGCAGGGTGGCGGCGACAAGGAGGAAGTGGCTGGCCTGATCGAGATCCCACTCGGAGCCGCGGGCACGGATGTGCGCGATGAACTCGTCGGTGACCTTGTGGAGGGAGACCTCGGTGATGTCCAGCTTGTGCTTGGCGATGAGGCCGAGCAGCAGGTCGAACGGCCCCTCGAAGACATCCAGGTGCACCAGGAAGGCATCGGGATCGATCGCGGTCTGCTCGGTCACCTGCCCATTGTCTCTCAGCCGGCCCTCGCATGACCCTCAGTCGGGCCCGAGCGCCGGGGATGTCAATCCCGGCACCGGCCGGGCGGCGTACGGCGGAAGCCCGGCCGGGCTCTGCCGTACACGACGGACGGGCGCGCCCGCCCCGCCATTAGAACAGGGCGGCGAGCACCCGGCTCACCGCCCACACGAAACACCCCCGCCGATGGGAAGCCCTCACTCGGGCTGCGCGTGCTCCTCCGCGTCCCACCGGAAAAGCACTTCCCTGGCGAGCTCGCGATAGGCGTTGGCGCCGAGGGAGGAGGGGTCGAAGCTCGTGATCGGCTCGCCCGCGACCGTGGCGTCGGGAAAACGAACCGTGCGATTGATCACAGTGTGGAACACCTTGTCGCCGAACGCCTCCACCACACGGGCGAGGACCTCGCGGCCGTGGAGGGTGCGCGCGTCGTACATGGTGGCGAGGAGGCCTTCGATCTCGAGGTCCTCGTTGATGCGCTCCTGCACCTTGATGATCGTGTCCATGAGCAGCGCGACGCCGCGCAGCGCGAAGAACTCGCACTCAAGCGGCACCATGACGCCGTGGGCGCAGGCCAGCGCGTTGATCGTGAGCAGGCCGAGGGACGGCTGGCAGTCGATCAGGCAGACGTCGTAGTCGGGCAGGAGGGGCTTGATCACACGCCCGAGGACCTGCTCGCGGGCGACCTCGGTGACGAGCTGCACTTCTGCCGCGGATAGGTCGATGTTGCTGGGGAGCAGGTCGAGCCCGTCGACGTTGGTCTTGAGCAGCACCTCTTCGGCGGTGATCCCGCGCTCCATGAGCAGGTTGTAGACCGTGAGGTCGAGTTGGAGCGGGTTGATCCCAAGACCGACCGAGAGCGCTCCCTGCGGGTCGAAGTCGACGAGCAGCACCTTGAGCCCGCATTCGACCAGGGCGGCGCCCAGGTTGATGGTGGTCGTGGTCTTGCCGACCCCGCCCTTCTGGTTGACCATGGCGACGACCCGGGCAGGTCCGTGGGTCAGCCGTGGCCTCGGCTCGGGGAACATCGGGCGAGGGCGCCCGGTGGGACCAAGGCTGCCGCCGCTCGGAGCTGCGGCGGTCTTGGAGTCGCCCCAGGGATTATCGGGGTTGCCCGAGGTCGCGCCCCGAGCAGAACCGCCGGTGGTCAGAGTCACCAGATGAACCTCCCTGACGGCCCCGAACCGGACCGTCCGGACGGACACTATGGCGTCAGCACGTAAGCGGCAAGGAGGCACGCCCATCCCGCCGCCTAGTCGTGCTGAGCGCAGCGGATCAACGCAGCGCACGCGGGTGCGTGGCCGCGTAAACCTCGCGGAGTCGATCAACCGTCACCAGAGTGTAGACCTGAGTGGTGCTCACTGAGGCATGGCCAAGCAGCTCCTGAACCACCCTAACGTCAGCACCTCCATCTAGGAGGTGCGTTGCAAACGAATGACGCAATATATGTGGGGAAATCCCATCGAGTCCGGCGCGCTCAGCAGCCGCCTGAAGCACCTCCCAGGCCCCCTGACGGGTCAAACGCCCGCCCCGGGCATTGAGGAACAAAGCCGACGTTCCACGCCCGTGAGCGGCCAATGACGGCCTTCCACGCACAAGGTAGGAATCCACGGCTCCCCTCGCATATCGCCCAAGCGGCACCACACGGGTGCGTCCCCCCTTGCCCGTCAGCCGTACCTCAGCGTCCTCCTGATCGTCCACGGCCAGCCCGACGGCCTCGGATATGCGCGCGCCCGTGCCGTACAGAAGCTCCAGAAGCGCCCGGTTGCGCAGCGTCAGCGGTGCCCCGTCAGGGCCCGAGGCGGCGATCAGCCGCTCCACCTCGTCGACCGTGATCGCCTTGGGCAGCCGGCGGAGCTGCCGCGGCGGGCGCACCGACCCGGCGGGATCGGTCTCGGTCAGCCCCTCCCGCAGGGCGAAACGGTGCAGACCGCGTACGGCGGAAGCCGCCCTGGCCGCCGACCCCGGCGCGAGAGCCGGATGATCGTCGTCGCCCTCACGCAGCGCCGCCAGGAAGGACAACACGTCGGCCTCGACCACCCCGCCCAGGGAGAGGCGGCCGAGGCCCGACAGATGCTGGAGATAACGCCGCAGGTCCCTGCGGTAGGAGGCGAGCGTGTTGGCGGACAGCCCCCTCTCCACCGACAGGTGCGCGAGGTAGCTGGAGAGCACTGCCGCAGGCTCGCTCAGGACTTCCTCCTCCGGTCACGCCTCCGGTGCGTCTGCTTCATACGCCCCGTTCGCTCCGTTCACATCTGGAGCGTCGGCGGACCGCAATGAGGTGAATCCGTCGACCGAAGCGGCGTATGCGGCGAGAATACCGGCGACGGCCGGTGAATTATGGATCTTTCCCTCCAACGCGAGGCGGACGGCGTCGGCGAGCGGCACCCATTCCACCGGCATGCCGATCTCCTCGTGCCGGTGCACGAAGTCGCGCTCGTCCTCGGGGATCTCGGTGAGCCCCCTGGCCAGGAAGATCCGGATGCGCTCGTTCGCCATGCCGGGCGAGGTGAAGACGTCGAGCAGCGTGTGCCAGGTCGTAGCCCGCACACCCGCCTCCTCGGCGAGCTCACGCGCCGCGCCGAGCACAAGCGACTCGCCCGCGACGTCCCGCAGGCCCGCGGGCAACTCCCACAGCAGATGCCGCACCGGATGGCGGTATTGCCGGAGCAGCAGCACCCGCTGCCGGTCGTCCAGCGCCACCACCGCCACCGAGCCCGGATGCACGACGTAGTCGCGGTCGGCGGTCACGCCCTCCGGCATGCACACCGTCTCGGTGCGCACGCCGATCACGCGCGCCTGAAAGCGTTCCTTGGCCGCGACGACGTCCCACTCCTGCGGGATGTCCTTGATCGGCACGGCAGGCGCGTCGCCCTGCCCGGCCACACTCACTTTCCCCGACCGGCCTTCACGACCACATTGCGCGTGTCGGCGTAGTCGAGGGCGGCGGCGATCAGGCCGCGGAACAGCGGATGCGCCCGCGTCGGCCGTGAACGGAACTCGGGGTGGGCCTGCGTGCCGATGAAGAACGGGTGGGCGTCCACCGACAACTCCGCGTATTCGACGAGGCGGCCGTCCGGCGACAGACCGGAGAACACCATGCCGACCTTCTCCAGCGGCTCGCGGTAGGAGTTGTTGACCTCGTAACGGTGGCGGTGACGCTCGTTGACCTTGGCTTTGCCGTACAGCCTGCGAGCGAGGGAGCCCTCGGCGAGTTCGGCGGGATACATGCCGAGGCGCATCGTGCCGCCCATGTCGCGCTCGCCCGCCACGACGTCCTCCTGGTCGGCCATGGTGGAGATCACGGGAGCGGGCGTCTCCGGCTCGAACTCCGCGCTGTTGGCGTCCTCGACGCCGGCCAGCGTGCGGGCGGCCTCGATGACCATGCACTGCATGCCGAGGCAGATGCCGAGCAGCGGGACCTTGTTCTCGCGGGCGTGACGGATCGCTCCCAGCTTGCCCTCGATGCCGCGCACCCCGAACCCACCGGGCACAAGCACCCCGTCGACGCCGTCGAGCTCGCGCGCCGCGCCCTCGGACGTCTCGCAGTCGTCGCTCTTGACCCAGCGGATGTTGACCCGGGCGTCGGTGGCGAAACCACCCGCGCGCAGGGCCTCGGTGACGCTGAGGTAGGCGTCCGGCAGGTCGATGTATTTGCCGACTAGGGCGACCGTCACCTCCTTGGCGGGGCGGTGCACCCTGCGCAGGAGCTGGTCCCACTCCGTCCAGTCGACGTCGCGGAACGGCAGGCCGAGGCGGCGCACGACATAAGCGTCGAGCCCCTCGGTGTGGAGCACCTTGGGAATGTCGTAAATGCTGGCCGCGTCACACGCGGACACCACGGCGTCCTCGTCGACGTCGCACATCAGGCTGATCTTGCGCTTGAGGCTGGTCGTGATCGGCCGGTCGGACCGGCACACGATCGCGTCGGGCTGGATGCCGATACTGCGCAGCGCGGCGACCGAGTGCTGGGTGGGCTTGGTCTTGAGCTCACCGCTCGGCCCGATGTACGGCAGGAGCGAGACATGCAGGAAGAAGACGTTGTCCCGGCCCACCTCGTGGCGGATCTGCCGGACGGCTTCCAGGAACGGCAGCGACTCGATGTCGCCGACCGTGCCCCCGACCTCCGTGATGACGACGTCCACATCGGGGTGCGCCATGCCCCGGATGCGCTCTTTGATTTCGTTGGTGATGTGGGGGATCACCTGAACGGTGTCACCGAGGTATTCGCCGCGGCGCTCCTTGGCGATCACATTGGAGTAGACCTGGCCGGTCGTCACATTGGCCGAGCCGTGCAGGTCGGTGTCGAGGAAACGCTCATAGTGGCCGATGTCGAGATCGGTCTCGGCGCCGTCGTCGGTGACGAACACCTCACCGTGCTGGAAAGGGTTCATCGTGCCGGGGTCGACGTTGAGGTAGGGGTCGAGCTTCTGCATGGTCACCCGTAGGCCGCGAAGCTTGAGCAGGCGCCCCAGGCTGGACGCGGTCAGCCCCTTGCCAAGACTGGAGGCGACGCCGCCGGTGACGAACAGATGTTTGGTGCGAGAGGCACTGCGCAACAAGGGGCTCCCGTGGTCCGAGGGCGGGGACGGCCGGTCAAGTTGCGGCCGAACTTATCCACGGGCTCTCAGAGTATCAAACAGTGCCCGCCAAGTGCTCGAACAGCCCAGGCCGAAGCCTATAACTCCTCTCCCGCCGGACCTCCCGACCCAATCCACTAAGCCTCCTTGTGGCCATAAGCGACCCTCTCGTGGTCTACGCCGGACTTAGCCCCATGCACCGGACATAGCGACCAAGCGGTAACTTCTCACCACATGTCCCCTCGCGAGGCCGCGGCCCTCACCCCGCTTCAGGCCGCCCGCCGTGCCCTGCGCCGGACGACCGTCCGCCTCGCCGGCCACGCCGTACACTCCCTGTGGCGCACCGCCGGCAAGCTCGGCACGATCAGTCCCGCCGCGCCCGCCGGATATCGTTTCCGCAGCCTGGGCGAGGGAGCCTGCATCGCCTTCCCCGTCGGAGCGATCTTCGGGGAGGAGCGGATAGAGATCGGCGACCACACGCTCATCGGGGAACGGGTCTCCATCTCCGCCGGCATGATGCCCGGCGCGCCCCTCGGCCCCGACACCATCGTGCGCATCGGCCGCGCCTGCTCCATCGGCAGGGGCAGCCACATCGTCGGCCATCAGTCCATCACTGTGGGGGACGACGTCTTCACCGGGCCGTATGTCTACATCACCGATCAGAACCACGTTTACGACGACCCGGAGACGCCCATCGGGCGGCAGTGGCCGCGTAACAGTCCCGTCGAGATCGGGTCCGGCTCATGGCTGGGGGCGGGCGCCATCATTCTTCCCGGCACCCGTCTTGGACGTCAGACGGTCGTCGCGGGCGGCGCCGTCGTGCGGGGGGAGTTTCCCGACCACTGCGTATTAGCGGGGGTGCCGGCCAGGTTGGTCCGTCAGTACAAGCCCGAGGAGGGGTGGCAGAGCCCGGGCCCGGAGGGACGCCTCTCTAGAGGGCGCGATCAGTTCTAGAGGGCACGATCGGCCGGGAACGCGGTCGGTCGGGAAAGCGATGGTCGGTCAGGAACGCGGTCGGTCGGGAAAGCGATGGTCGGTCAGGAACGCGGTCGGTCGGGAACGCGTCAAGCCTGCTTGATCCCAAGCTCATGCCGGGAGCTTTCCTCATAGAGTCGTAAGTGTCCGTCGTCGAGGACGCCCGACATTTCCTGATCCGGGTTTTGACAGCCCTCCGGAGGCACCATGCTCTCGGCATTGACGGGCGTCGGCCTGTCCACCGCGGCCGGTCTCAACGCCTATATCCCGCTGCTGGTCGTCGGCCTCCTCGCCAACTTCACCGACGCCGTACGGCTGCCGCAAGGATATGCCTGGCTCTCCAACGGTTGGGTGCTGGCCCTCATCGCGGTGCTGCTCGCCGCCGAGTTCGTGCTGGACAAGATCCCGGTCGTCGACCACGTCAACGACATGATCCAGACCGCCGTGCGCCCCGCCGCCGGCGGCGTCGTCTTCAGCGGCACCGAAGCCGCCGCGAACCTCGAAGGCTCCTCCTTCTTCACCGAGCGCCCCTGGCTGAGCTGGGTGCTCGGCATCGGCATCGCCCTCGCCGTCCACGCCATGAAGTCCGCGGCCCGCCCCGTGGTCAACGCCGGCACCGCGGGCGTCGGCGCCCCCGTCGTCAGCACCATGGAGGACGCCGGCTCGCTCGGCCTCACCCTCATCGCCGTCTTCGTGCCGGTGCTGATCATCGTGGCCGTCGCCGTACTGGCCTGGCTCGCCTGGCGCATCATGCGCGCCCGACGCCGCCGCCGCGCCGCCCGCGTTCAGTAGTGACCTGGCGTCATCTCACGGACAGGGACCCCACGGCACCATCCTCGCCCGACTGTGGCATCACCCCGGATACGACACGGCGCCTGGTCACGTGAACCTGGAGACGTGGACACCACGCCGCTCCCACCCGGCCGGAGACCCCGGAGACATGGACACCACGGCGCCGCCACGCCACCCCCGCCCGACATTGACCGGCTCACGCTCTGCCCCGCCGGGATATCCTCGAAACATCTTTGCCGTTCCTGGTGGGGGGTGCCTCCAATAAGCACGCTGTTGACCATCATCCTGGTCGCTCTGCTGTTCATGCTGATCATTGGCGGAGTCGCGATCTACGCGATGGTGCGCCTCGGCAAGGTCGCGGCGAAGAAAGCCCGCGAGGCCACCAGCAAGTTCACCACCCACGTCAACGCGATGGGCACCGGCGAGGCCGCCGAGGTCGAGCGCATGCGCATCGACCTCCAGCGCGAGATCTCCATCACCCGCCAGGCCGTCGACCGCGCCATCCACGAGGGCTGGGGCCTCGGCGACCTCCCCCAGCTCGTCGGCGAGATCAGCCAGCACGCCAACGTCCTCGACGGCCAGCTCGCCGCCTACGCCCAGCAGCGCCGCGTCTCGCCCTATGTCGACCACGTCACCCTGGGCCGCCTACGCGAACACCACGGCAAACTCACCTCCACCTGCGCCCGCATCCGCGCCGACCTCCTCGACAACCAGGTCGCCCACTCCTCCACCGGCATCGGCGAACTCCACACCCGCACCGAAATGGAAATCGAAGCCCGCCGCCAGGCCGGCACCCCGGTAGCCGACCCCCTCGACGAGATCGAAGACCTCTACCAGCGCACCATCGCCGCCGAAAAACCCCACCGCCCGGACGAACTCCGCTGACCCCCCGCGTGGTGAACCGGCTCCCTCCTCGCCCACCGGGAGGATGGACCGCGGACATGCTCGACCGCCTACCTCCCGGCGCGCCGCGACACGTCGAACTCATCGACGGCTCCCTGGTCAAACGCCCTCCCCAGACGGCGTTTCACATGCTTGCGCTGCGCCTGATCGAACACGGCCTGAACCCGTCCGGCGAATATGCGGTGGCGCGCGAGATGACCGTCACGCTGGGGCTACGTCAGCGCCCCGAGCCGGACATCCTGGTGGTCAAGCGCGAGGCTCTCATGCCGAAGGCCCTTCCTTCGAACCGGAAGACGTCGTCCTCGTGGCCGAGGTCGTGTCCGAGGAATCCCGAGAGCGGGACCGCACCACGAAACCCGTCATGTATTCAAGCGCGGGCATCAGACACATGTGGCGGATCGAACAGGTCGATGACAGGCCCGTGGTGTACACATACGAGCTCGATCCCGTCGTTGCGGGCTACGTTCCCACGGGGATCCACCACAGCAGACTGATCATCGATATCGGATTCCCAGTGGACATCGACCTCGGCAGACTCCTCGGCTAGCCGCCTGTTCTAAACGACGGAGCGGTCGGTTTCCAGGCCCATATTCGGCTCACCCACAAGAAGGCGGACGTCGCTTGTTTGCCGCTTCTTCGAGATTGCTCTATACGGACGACTTGAAGCCGAAGTAGCATGAACCTCGAAGCGCGTGTGGCGGATCTGCCGTCCTTCTTCGATCTTGAGCGTGTTTCCCTCAAGGCTGTAGTTGTGCTGTAGACCCGGCGCACGCATAGTGATGCCGTCGGAGTGCGCACCAGGAAAGCAACTGCCGACGTGCCTGTTGAATATGCGGAGGGAAAGCATGACACGAACCACCGTTCACTACGGTCAGGCCTGACAGGCCTTGGGGACAGTGATCGCCCATGCGGTCAGCAGCCCTCTGAGTTGGGTGTTCGCCGCCGCTCTGTGCCTCGCGATCACATACCTGGGCCTCCTCTCGCTCATTAGAGGAGGGGGTAGTCATCGCGTGGAATCGATCGAGTGGAAAAACCGACTCATTGGTGAGTTGAAACTGACCTATAGCACCGACGGCAAGACGTCCGGAAAGCGAGGGCACACCCATAAAGGTGAGCTCTCTTCACCAACCAAAGGGCGGGACTCCCGCCACTGAGGCAAGAATCCGACAACCCGCCGACATGGCCTCTGCCGTACTCGTATAGAGGGCCCTCAGAGTGCCGCCCGAATCACCAAATTCCCGCCTGGAAGCCCTGCGCAGGATCGCGAGGGCGAGGAGAGGGATCCTTCTTAAAAGCACGAATCCGCCGGGAGAGGATCACCCTCCCGGCGGATCGAGTTCACGGTCCTTGGCAGTGTGCCGAGGTCTCGGCCGCGCGCCTGGTTTCCGAGGAACCCGGAACGCAGGGACGCTCAGCTCATGACGGCTGCTGAGCCCGTAGAAGAATGAGCCTCAGCTCACCCCCGCCTCGCGCATGTCGCGGACCTCGCGCTTCAGCTCCTTGAGCTCGTCGCGGAGGCGGGCGGCCACCTCGAACCGGAGGTCGGCGGCGGCCTGGTGCATTTGGTCGGTGAGGGACTCGATGAGGGCCTCGATCTGGGCGCGGGGCATTTCGCCGACGATGGTCTTGGCGTGCTGGCCGGCCTTGGAGGACAGGCCGGGGACGGGGGCCTTGCCGCGGGACTGCTGGCGGGCGCCGCCCAGGAGTTGCTCGGTGTCGGCGTTTTCGCGGGCCATCTGGTCGAGGATGTCGGCGATCTTCTTGCGGAGGGGCATCGGGTCGATGCCGTTGGCCTGGTTGTAGGCGACCTGCTTCTCGCGGCGGCGATTGGTCTCGTCGATGGCGCGCTGCATCGACGGGGTGACCGTGTCGGCATACATATGCACTTGGCCGGAGACGTTGCGGGCGGCGCGGCCGATGGTCTGGATCAAGGACGTCTCGGAGCGGAGGAAACCCTCCTTGTCGGCGTCGAGGATGGAGACCAGCGACACCTCGGGCAGGTCGAGGCCCTCGCGGAGGAGGTTGATGCCGACGAGGACGTCGAACTCGCCCATGCGCAACTCGCGGAGCAGCTCGATGCGGCGCAGGGTGTCGACCTCGCTGTGGAGATAGCGCACGCGGATGCCGTTTTCCAAGAGGTAGTCGGTGAGGTCCTCCGACATCTTCTTGGTGAGAGTGGTGACGAGCACACGCTCGTCTTTCTCCGTGCGGACGCGGATCTCGTGCATCAGGTCGTCGATCTGGCCCTTGGTGGTCTTGACCACGACCTCGGGGTCGACGAGGCCGGTGGGGCGGATGACCTGCTCGACGACGTCGCCCTTGGCGCGGCCCAGCTCATAGGAGCCGGGGGTGGCCGAGAGGTAGACGGTCTGGCCGATGCGGTCGAGGAACTCCTCCCACTTGAGGGGGCGGTTGTCCATCGCGGAGGGCAGGCGGAAGCCGTGGTCGACGAGCGTGCGCTTGCGGGAGGCGTCGCCTTCATACATCGCGCCGATCTGGGGGACGGTCTGGTGGGACTCGTCCAGCACAAGGATGAAGTCCTCGGGGAAGTAGTCGAGCAGCGTGTGGGGCGCCGAGCCCGCGGGGCGGTTGTCGATGTGGCGGGAGTAGTTTTCGATGCCGGAGGCGGTGCCGACCTGGCGCATCATCTCGATGTCGTAGGTGGTGCGCATGCGCAGCCGCTGGGCCTCCAGGAGCTTGCCCTGGCGCTCGAACTCGGCGAGGCGCTCCTCAAGCTCGGCCTCGATGTCGCGGATCGCGCGGTCCATGCGCTCGGGCCCGGCGACGTAGTGGGACGCGGGGAAGATGTAAAGCTCGGTGTCCTCGGTCACGACCTCGCCGGTGAGGGGGTGGAGTGTGGCGAGCTTCTCGATCTCGTCGCCGAACATCTCGATCCGGACGGCGAGCTCCTCGTATTGCGGGATGACCTCGATCGTGTCGCCGCGCACTCGGAAGGTGCCCCGCGTGAAGGCGAGGTCATTGCGGGCGTATTGCATGTCGACGAGCCTGCGCAGCAGGGCGTCGCGCTCGATCTCCTGGCCGACCTTGAGCCTGACCATGCGGTCGACATATTCCTGCGGGGTGCCGAGGCCGTAAATGCACGACACCGAGGCCACGACGATCGTGTCGCGGCGGGTGAGCAGCGAGTTGGTCGCCGAGTGACGGAGGCGGTCGACCTCGTCGTTGATCGAGGAGTCCTTCTCGATGTAGGTGTCGGTCTGCGGGACGTATGCCTCGGGCTGGTAGTAGTCGTAGTAGGAGACGAAGTATTCGACCGCGTTGTTGGGCAACATCTCGCGCAGCTCGTTGGCGAACTGCGCGGCCAGGGTCTTGTTGGGCTGCATCACCAGGGCCGGGCGCTGCAGGCGCTCGATCAACCAGGCCACGGTGGCGGTCTTGCCGGTGCCTGTGGCACCGAGCAGCACCATGTCCTTCTCCCCCGCTTTGACACGCCGCTCTAGCTCGGCGATGGCCGCCGGCTGGTCTCCGGACGGCGTCATCTCGGTGACCACGTGGAAGGGTGCCACCTTGCGCTGCAAATCAGTAACCGGCCTCACCCGACCCACTGTAGGCGTCGCCACCGACAATCCCGACGCGAAGGCGGTGTTCCGCCCCGCGACTTCGGGGGCACTGGTAGGGAAGCGGCGTCTGCGGCGGGAGTGGTCGGCGTGTGTAGGGGATTGATCGTCTCCACGACTCGCGAAGCTTTCTCAGATTGCTCTCCTACCGCGTTGATGGCGAGTTTTGCGGTAGATCCGCTGAGGACCGGAATCGTTCTGCCGTCTCGCCATGGTCCGATTCGCTTTTCCTCCCCCGTTCCGAGGCCATCTACTCTCCCCTGCCGCCCCTGTAGACTCAATGAACTCAATGGCCACTATGAGCTTTATGGGCACCACCTCACGTTTCTGGTGAACGTTCCCGCCTCGGGGGTCCGGCATGGAGCGCTCTCACTTGCCGCAAATGCGCACTCCGGCAGGTCACGGCGGCACTCAATCGCCGCCTCGATCTTTATCGACAGCTCTCAGCGCTATCACACTCGTACGGTGAACAACTGCTTCCCCGTTCTTCCATTTGCCAGGTGCCGATCATCGTTCGCAGCAGGATGAGCGACACCCAGGAAAGGAAGGGGCGCGGGGAGTGGCATTCGCGCTGTTTCAGCGGGCAAAATTCCGTTGACTCCGCAATCGGTGTTCCGAGATTGGATCCGTTACGGAAAGGCCACCTCGATCATGGATGACGCCACGTCCTCCCCGTTCGGCCCCAGCCTGCAGAAATACTGGAACAGGCGATATGAATATTTTTCCAGGTTCGACGAAGGCATCCGGACCGACGCCGAAGGACTCTATTCCGTCATGCCGGAGGACGCGGCACTCGCGGTGGCGAAGGCCGTGCGGGGGGCCGTCGTGCTGGACGGGTTCGCCGGGATAGGCGGGAGCAGCATCGGTTTCGCCCGGGCGGGCAAGCGGGTGATCGCGGTCGACGTCGACGGCGATCGGCTGCGCATGGCGGAGGAGAATTCGAAGATCTACGGCGTGGCGGACCGGATCGAGTTCGTGGTCGGCGACTTCATGGACGTCGTGCAGTCGGCGCGGGCGGCGGTCGACGCCGTCTATCTCGACCCTCCTTGGGGAGGACCGGCCTACAAGGGGCAGGACAGGTTTCTCCTCGCGAGTTTCCTCCCGGACGGCGGCCGGTTGCTGAGTCTCACGCTGCCGCGTTTCGACGAGGTGCTTTTGCGGGTGCCGGAGAACTTCGACCTGACGGAACTCGAAAGTTTCGGCCACCGTTACACGATGTTCGACAACGTCTCCTATGGACGCCTGATCTCCCGCACGGTGTCTTACACCAGGTGGGACCGCACCTAGCCCCTGGGTGCAGCTTGATGGGTGTCCCCCGAAGCCGACCCTGGAAACCGGGCCCTGACCTCTTGTTTCCGCAGCGGAATCCGGAAGCCGGGCCCTCGGCCGATCCGGCGAACAAGACCCTAGCCGAGCAAACGTTTCAACATGCCTGAGATCGGGGCCCTCCTGATTATGGCGATGCCCAGCGCGGACCCCAGGGCCAAGATGAGCAACCGCACGGCGATCAGCGAAAGGTCGATGTCCTTCAGCCACACCCAGTGCGCCTTGAGGGCGAGAACTCCTTCATGCCATGCGTGGCCGGCGAGACCGATGCTCACCGCGCTGTCCACGACGTCGGCGAGCGGCACCAGGCTGAAGATCTGCGCGACCGCGGCGACCACGAAGAGGCTCTGCAGGATCTGCAACATGCGCTGCATACGGAACGACGACGCCAGGGCGAAGGCGCCGTAGGCGCGCGACAACTCGTTGATGGCGTGGTCGAGAATCTCGGGCGCCTTCGCCAGCGGATCGTTGTTCAACTTCGTGATCGTCGAAGGGATCAGTGCGGATCTGAGCCGGGCGACCACGGACCGCGTCCCCGCCACCCCCGGCGCGAAGGAGAACCGATGGTGCGGTGGCGTATAGGCGTTGACCCGCCCCTCGTCCACCCGGTTCATGAGCTCAAGGCGGCTGCGCAGATCGGCCAGGCGCAGCGCCTTGCCGCTGTAGCCGTCGAGGGACTGGTCGTCGAGCTCCTTCAGGCGCCGGACGTCGCTGGCGTAGACAAACTGATCCTCGAACTCCAGGTAGCGCCAAATCCGCGTGTAGTGGCTGACCCAGAGATAGGAGAAGTATTGGAGGAACTCCCCGACGACGGCGGTGTCCGAGCCGGCCACCACCCGGAGCACGGCGCGGGGCTGAATCACCCCCAGGTGGAAACCGTAGGCGGGGAAGACCAGCGAACCCAGCGGCCGGGGCGACCTGGCGGTCATATCCTCCACGAGGTCATAACAAATTCTGTCCGATCGGTCGTACAATCCGGTGGGCTCGTTGGTCACGTCGAGGTCCTCCGCCGTGGGAGCGCACCCGCCGGCGGGAACGGACCTCATTATGACCGTCAATCTGCGGCGTTTATATGCGCACCAGTCAGCGCCTTCAAACTTCTGTTCGCGGTTCGCCCACCGTTTGATATCGCGGAACAGTTTTCTGACGGTCTCGTCCATCGCATTCGAGGCGCACGGGATCGCCGCCGACTCCTGGCCCCCGACGGAGACGACCACGGGGCCGACGGTGAGCCGAAACGCCCTGGTGTCGGCCTTCGCCTCATAACCGTTCCCCTTGAGATATACCGCCAATTGCCGCAGCTCGGCCCTTGTCCACGACGTGGACTTCAACCGGACCACGGCGTCGACCGGGGTTCCGGCGGTTATCGCGTCGAGCAGGCGGCACAGTTGCCGCTCGGCGTGCAGGGGGTTTACCTGGCGGTGGACGGTGTAGGTGCGCACCAGCTTGATCACCCATCCGAGGCCGATAAAACTGACGTGCAGTCTGGTCTCGTTGTCGATGGGACTCTCGATCATGGGCCAGTCCCAGAATTCGCTCGTGGGAGCGATGTACTTCACCATCCACACCATCGACCGCTTGAGATTCTCGGGAAGCGCGAGGCCCTGCTGGGGCGGCAACGTGAAGATGGATTCGGCAATCGCCAGCATCCGGTCGACGCTGTCGACGGGGACGAACTCCTCCACGCTCACCATCGTTATGTCGTTGTCGGACATCTCGATGCTTCCCCAATCGAGATCCGCAGCCGTGTCGGATTGTTCTCCGTACCCCCAGATCCAAGCTCTGCCCTAAGTATGGCCACGGGCGAGCGAAATAGGCGGCAGCCGTTTAAATGTCATCGTGATGTTACCTCCGGAGATCGTTTATACCGGCCCGCAGAAGCCTTGCCGCGGACACAACATTGCGAATATCAATCGATCAAGAAAGCGCGCTCTACTTACGGCATATCCGAATCAGGATTTCAGCGGTCGCCGAAAGCGCCACCACAAGACCCGCGCCACCACAAGATCCGTACCACTACAAGATCGCTGACGCGCCGGACACCACAAGATCCTTAACGCGACGAGCCCCCGGACACCGCGAAGCGGCCCAACCCACCCCCCAAACAACATCAACTATCCGTTAAGCCGTCGGCAACCACGATGTCCTTAACTGTGGACCGACATCACCCGCCACAACAGTCACCGGGCGTGATAGCCCCACACCGCACCACTGTCCCGCCGAGCCGACCTCCCCCAACGCATGGACACGGACCGTGAACTCGGTCTATAACCCAACTCATGAGCCGGCCGAAACCCCGGCACCGATAGCCAGTCCTTGATCCACATTCCCCATCCCCAACACCAGATCCGCTTAAAACCCAGTCAATCAGGGCAAACCCCGACAGCCCGGGAACGCTCCTACCGCCCGGTTCGTTAGCCCCAACGCCCGCCAACCAACGAAAAATCACTACCTCTACTGGGAGATTCCCACATGGTGTTCCGCAAGCTGATGGCCGCCTTCGGTGCCGGTGTCGAGATCGACACCGTGCTCGCCAACTCCAATGTCCGGCCCGGCGAGATCTTGCGCGGGCAGGTCAACTTCCGCGGCGGCGGGTCCGAGCACAAGGTCGAAGGCATTTTCATCGATTTCACCGCCGTGGTCGAGGTCGAAAGCGGCGACAGCGAGTACAACGCCACCTACAGCTTCCTGCGCCAGCAGGTCGCCGGCCCATTCCAGCTCGCCGCGAAGGCCGAGCACTCGGTGCCGCTGGAGATCCCCGTGCCCTGGGAGACCCCGATCAGCGCGATCGGCGGCCACCCCCTGCGCGGCATGCGCCTCGGTGTGGCGACCGAGCTCGCCCTGGCGGGCGCCCTGGACAAGGGCGACCTCGACCCGCTCTTCATCAACCCGCTGCCCGCGCAGGAGCACGTCATCGCGGCTCTGGACCGCGCCGGGTTCCGCTTCAAGAAGGCCGACCTGGAGCGCGGCACCCTGCGCGGCTCCCACATGCCCTTCTACCAGGAAATCGAGTACTACGCGGGTCACGAGTGGTCCCGCCACTTCAACGAGCTGGAGCTGACCTTCATCGCGGGCCCGACCCAGATGGACGTCATCCTGGAAGCCGACAAGCGCGGCGGTTTCCTCACCTCCAGCCAGGACACCTACAACCGGTTCACGGTGAGATACAACGACCACCCCGGCGCGGCCGAGCAGGCGCTGCAGAACGGCCTGCGCGCCATGGCCCAGCGTCGCGGCTGGTTCTAGCCGACGCCGGGGCCGACCGTCCCTCACCGGGCCGGCCCCGATCCGATCCGCAGGCGGCCCGCGCCCCACGGCGCGGGCCGCCGCCTATTTCCCAGGCCTTCGCCGTACGGCACAGCCGGCCCAAACCTCTCCTCGAAGTACGGCACAGCCAGGCCGAACCGAGCCCTGACCTCCTTTTCGGCGGCCCTAATCACATTGAAGTGCACCGCCCACAGGGGTAGAACGATCAGAGGGAGGCCGCGTCCGGCATAGGACCACCCCCTCGACATTCGAACCCCGAAGAAGGACGGTCATGGAATATATGCGCTTGGGCACGACGGGACTCAAGGTCTCGCGCGTGTGCCTCGGCATGATGAGCTACGGCTCGAAAGAGTGGCGCCCCTGGGTGCTCGAGCTGGACGAGGCCGAGCCTCTCGTCCGCCGGGCGGTGGACGAGGGCGTGACCTTTTTCGACACCGCGGACATGTACTCAGAGGGGGTGAGCGAGGAGGTTACGGGTGCCCTCCTCGCCAAACTCTTCTCCAGCCGCGACGACTACGTGCTCGCCACCAAGGCGTACTTCCCGATGGGCACCGGCCCCAACGACAAGGGCCTGTCGCGCAAACACCTTTTCGCCTCGGTGGACAACTCGCTGCGGCGGCTCGGCACCGACCACATCGACCTCTACCAGATCCACCGCTGGGATCCCGAGACCCCGCTCGAGGAGACATTGGAGGCGCTCAACGACCTCGTCCGATCGGGCAAGGTCCGTTACATCGGGGCTTCCAGCATGAGCTCCTGGCAGTTCGCCAAAGCGCTGTTCACCTCCGAGCGGCACGGCTGGGCGAAATTCGTCTCCATGCAAAACCACTACAACCTCGCCTACCGCGAGGAGGAGCGCGAGATGATCCCGCTCTGCCTCGACCAGGGCGTGGGTGTCATCCCGTGGAGTCCGCTGGCCCGTGGCCTCCTGGCGGGCAACAGGTCGCGCGAGGGCGCACAGCTCACGGTCCGCGCACAGAACGACCCGTTCACCGAGTCGCTGTACGACGCATCCGACTTCGACGTGGTCGACGAACTGACGGCGATCGCCAAGGAGCGCGGCCTGCCCCCGGCCCAGGTGGCCCTCGCCTGGCTGCTGCACAAGCCCGGCGTGACCGCCCCGATCGTCGGCGCCACCCGCGTCGGCCACATCGACGACGCCCTGGCCGCCGTCGGCGTACGGCTGAGCCCGGAAGAGATCTCCCGTTTGGAGGCCCCCTACCGCCCCCACGCGATCAAGGGCCACTGACCCCGGCCCAAGCCGCCCGGGCCGGTGCGACCATGGCGAACCGGCCCGGCCTTCACCCCGGCGGCGATCGCGGGTTTTCCCGTCAGCCGTCCGCCGCCGGGAGCCGCACCCACATGTCCGGCGTCCCGGAGATCGGTCGCGCATCCGCCACCCGCAACCCAGCGGCGGCACAGCAGTAGGCCAAGGCGTGGCCCTGATAGAGATACTCGGCGAGGATCTCGCCCGCCGCCAGATGCCCACCCGCGTCACCACCGCCCGGATGGGTGTCGGAGTCCTCAACGACACCGTCGCGAGCCACCATCCCCTGACGGCCGCTCTTGGGGTTGGCATAGAAGCTGTAACAGACGGTGCCGCCCGACAGGCTGCCGGTCACCTCGGGAGTCGAGGGAGCATGTCCCCACGGCTGAATGACAACGCACCCACCGGGCACGTCGCTGATCCCGACGACCTCCAGGCTGCTATCGGCATCGGACCACGGATCGTCCAGAATCCCCGCGACCTCGGCGTCGGCGACCTGCCCTGCCTCAAGCCGCCGAGCGGCCTCCGCCGCACCCATCGGCCCACCCATACCCACTGACACCCGACCATCCTTCATCCACGGAACCAGTCATGACGCTCCTCGGACAGACTTCGACGAACAGGGCGATCATGCCGCATCCGACGGCGTCAGGGCCGCCACCACAGTGGGCCGAAGCCTCCGGTTGGTGGTCCCTCGCGGAGGGGGGTGGGCTGCCCGGAGGGTTCCCTCAGAGGGGCCCAAGGTGGGCAACGGTACATCCGTGCCGTCCACGCGTGATAGCGGCCGCCGCCCCGCACCCGGTAGTCGTGCCGGCCGTACACCGCGAAGACGCGGCGTTTGAGGGCGCGGAGCCGGGGGTCGAGGTTGGGCGGGCGTGAAGTCACGCTGTAGCCGCGGTAGGACACGATTTTCAACCTCGGGTCGCCATACTCGTGGGCGGCGGCCAGGGCGAATCTGGCGGCGGCCACGTGGTCGGGGTGGTCGTGGCCGTGGCCGGGGCCGGAGCCGGGCTCGGGGTCCAGGGTGCGCAGGACGGTGGGCCGGAAGCGGCGGAAAACGGTGGTGAGCACCTCCACGATGTCGCGCCGGTCCAGGCACGGCCGATACGCCGCCGAGGAGAAGGCCCGCGCGCATTCGCCGCGCCGCCGGGCGTGCCAGACGCGGGTGAGGGCGTCGCGGCCGCCGTCGGCGCGGGGGTCGCCGCCGTCGGGGAGGTGGGCGAAGATAAGGCGGATGGCAGGCGTCGCGACCAGGACGTCCATACGCAGCCGCGCCGCGCCCGCGTGCACAAGGCGGCTGCGCCACCGGTTGGGTTTCCCGGCGAGTACGGCATATGCCGTACGGATGCCCTCTTCCCGATCCCTGATGTATTGCAGGGGGTCGTAGTCGTCGTCGAGCCCGGCGGTCGCCTCGCCCGCGGTGAGGAAGACGGTGGCCGTGGCGCGCCCGGAGGCGACGGCGCCGAACATGTCGGGGCTGAGGAAGAGCAGGTCGTCGTCGGGATGGGCGACCACATGAAGGAAGCGCTCGTGGCCGGCGGGTGCCGGGACCAGTGCGGCGGCGTCGTGGGACCGCAGCGTGAAGGGGAGAAACGTGGCGGCGGCCAGGCAGAGCGCGAGCGCCCCCGCGCACGCTCTGCCCGCCCGCCGTTCCACGAGCACCGGCACCGAGATCCCCCAAAGTCTCCCGGCCCCCCGCCGGCGTGATTAACACCGTATTACCTGTGACCTGTGCTTTTCATGAGCCGAAAGTCTGATTCTGTCTCCTCCTTAGGTACGGCTTCCCCTCCTCCTGGGAACTGGTCCGGTGATGACCTTCTAGTTACCATGGCGTGGGGCTTGGATGATCAGGATGCGGGGACGCGGATGGGGCCGTTCTTCACGAAGGTCAAGTCGTTCACGACCTGGGCGGGAAAGAACGCCGACGGAGCCATCGCCCTGGTGCTCGCCATCGTGGTCGGCGGCCTCGGCATCATCCCCGGCGACGTGCTGCCTTCCACCTTCCCTGAGGACGAGCTCATCAGCGGTGCGACCCTGGTGATCCTGGCCCTCGTCGCCACCGCGCTCATCCGGGACCGCGCCCGGCAGGAGCCGGTCGAGAAGGCTTTCACCACCGGCGCCCTGGCGGAGTTGCCGGCCCGGCTGGAAAGCCTGGACCGCCTGGAGAGCCTCGTCGAGGGCACCCGCCGGGCGCTGGACGACGCCGCGCTGGTGCGGGTGCTCGGCAGTTCGCAGGAGATCGGTGCGGCGCTCAAGCGGGCGCGGGAGGACACGAGCCGCTGGTCGTTCAAGGGCGGCACGGGCACCTTCATCCGGGCGGTCACGCTCCCGGAGGTAGTGGCCGCCGCGCGCAAGGACAAACGCCACCTCACGGTCCGGCTGGAGATCATCGATCCGGCGAACATCGACGTCTGCGAGTCCTACGCGCTCTACCGGCGTTCCCTGTCGGACCATCCGGACGGCACCGGCGACCGGTGGTCGCTGGAGCGGGCGCGCATGGAGTCCTATGCGACGGTGCTGGCGTCGTTCTGGTACCGCCAGCGTTACGGCCTGCTCGACATCGCGGTCGGCCTGTCCGGAACCATGACGACGTTCCGGTGGGACCTTTCCGACCATTCCGTGGTGATGACCGTGGAGGACCCCAACCGCGCGATGCTCGCCCTCTCCGGCACCTTCTACTACTTGAGCTGCGACACCGAGCTGCGCACGAGCCTGGAGCAGGCACGCCGGGTGCCGATGGAGCGCTACCGTTCGGCGCCGCTGAGCGACGAGCCCACCATCGAGGAGGTGCTGACCCTCTTCGAGACCATCGACCTGCCTCTGCCCAAGTCCTACACCGACCGCGACATCGCCCACCTCACCCGCAAGGCCCTGCGAGCCAGGGACCCGTACGGCACGGCCCCCACATGAGCACGCCGCCCGGGTTCGCGTTCGTCCGCGAGGAGCTGTCGGCCCGCGGGGCCCGGCCGTACGCGCTCGCCGTGCTCGGCGACCTCGCGGAGGGCCGGTCGTCGCTGGCGGCGGTGCGGCACCCGCTGGGGTTCCTGTGCCTGCCGGTGGTGCGCGACGGGGAGTACGGCGTGTGCCTGCACATTTGGTCGGCGGCCTTCCGGATGGCCGAGCCGACCACCTCCCAGGTGCACTGCCATAGCTGGGACCTGACGAGCTACGTGCTTTATGGGTATGTAAGAAATGTGCTCGCCGACGTGGACGACGCCGATGTGGACCCCACCCATCGGGTGCTCGAAGTGGTCAGCGAAGGCGAACGCGACTACATCCGCCCGACCGCGCGTACCGTGCGCTGCGGGACGGGAGCAGCCGAGGTCTGGGGACCCGGTGACACATATGCGCTGCCCGCCGGGGTCTTCCACAGCAGTGTGATCCCCGAGGGCGGCGAGGCGGCCACGGTGGCGCTCGGGCGCACCGTCCCCGGATCGCCCGATCTGTCCCTGGGGCCGCTGGCCGCGCGCCCCCATCTCGTCACGAGGACCCGGTGCGACGCCGCCGAGACGGCGAGTGCGGCGCGCATGGCCTACGACTTCCTGAGACGCTCAGGGAACACGGCAACGCCCCACAACCACATATAGCCCAGCGCTCAACCCAACCGACCCGGCCGGCGGCCCCGTCAGCACACGACCCGCCGTGACGACAGGAGAAGCATGGAGCTCGATCATGCGAGGAATGTGGCCGTGGAGGCAGCCGAGGCGGCGGGGGCGATGTTGCGCCACGCCCTCGGCACGACCACGGGAGTCCACGCGAAGGGCGACGCGGGGGACGTGGTCACCGACCTCGACCTGGCCGCGGAGAAGATCCTGATCGACCGTGTGCTCGGCGCCTTCCCGGCGCACGCGGTGCTGGCGGAGGAGTCGGGCGCGCTCGGCGAGCCCGGGAGCCGCTGGTCGTGGCTGATCGATCCGCTGGACGGCACCAACAACCTGGCCATCGGCCTGCCGGCCTTCGTCGTCGGCATGGCGCTCTGCGACGGTGAGCGGCCGGTGGTCGGGGTCGTGCACGAGCCGGTGACGGGGCACACCTGGTCGGCGGTGCGCGGCGCCGGCACGACGGGGCCGGCCGGGCCGGTGGCTCCGCCGTACCGCCCCGCGCCGCACGGGCCGGTGCTGGCCTGGACGCAGGGATATGCGGTGGCCCGCGACGATCCGGCGGCGCGCGCGCTGAAACTGGCGATGGAGGTGCGGGCCCGGCGGGTGCTGCAACTGTGGGCGCCGCTGCTGTCGTGGGTGATGCTGGCGCGCGGGGACATCCACGGCATCATCGGCTATCGGACGGAGGTGGTGGACCTGCCGGCGGGCATGCTGATCGCCCAGGAAGCGGGCATCGCGGTGCGCGCCCTTGCCGGCGGGCCGTTCGACGACGCCATCGGCCGCGGCGACGAGGGCCGCAGCTTCGTCGCCGGTCACCCGGAGATGCTCGGCGAGCTGCTGGAGCTCGCCGCCGAGGCCGACCGGACGAGGACGGCGGTGCCGTCCTCCACCTGACCTCAGCCGGTGAGGGTGAACGCAGACGGTGCCGTACTCCGCCAGACCCCAGCCGGTGAAGGTGAACGCAGGCGGCGCC
>NZ_BOOW01000015.1 GCF_016863435.1 Sinosporangium siamense | reverse complement strand
GTACTCCGCCTGACCTCAGCCGGTGAGGGTGAGCGCGGCGACCGACGCGGCGACGCCGGCGACGGCGAGTCCCGCGCCGGTCAGCATGAACATCGGGAGCGGCACCGTGATCTCCCGGCGGCGGCACCACTCGAACCACAGCAGCGTCGCCAGCGATGCCCACGGCGTGATCAGCGGTCCCACGTTGGAGCCGATGAGCAGCGCGAGGAGCTGATCGCCCGCCTCCGGCGGGATGACCTCCTCGCCCGCGACGTAGGCCGGCAGGTTGTTGATGAGGTTGGACATCGCCGCCCCGGCGAGCGCGGCGCGCTGCTCCCCCTCCCCCACCAGGAACTCGATCACGTCGTGCAGCCCGAACCTCATCAGCGTCGGCACGACGAGGAACAACCCGCAGACGAACACCACGAGCTGCCACGGGATCAGGCTCCAGGAGAGTTTGCCCCGGTCGCGTACGGCGAAGGCCACGACGACCACGGCTGCCGCGACGGGCGCGGCGACGGCGGGCGCCACCTCGGTGACGAGCGCGGCGATGAACAGCAGGCAGGCGGCGCCCGAAATGGCGAACAGCGGCCGGTCGGCGATCGGGTGCGGCGTAGGCGGCGTATAGCGCTGTTCGCCGCGTGCGCCGGCCCGCCAGTAGAACACCCACAAAAAGACCATGGTGACCGCGATCGCGGCGAGTTGCGGCGCCCACATGCGGGCCGCGAAGTCGCGGGTGGACAGGTCGATGCGGTTCATGGCGAGCAGGTTGGTCAGGTTGGAGACCGGGAGGAGCAGGCTCGCGGTGTTGGCCAGCCAGACGGTCGTCATGGCGAGCGGCAGCGCGGCGATGCCGGTGCGGGCGGCGAGCGCCAGCATGACCGGGGTGAGCAGGACGGCGGTGGTGTCGAGGTTGAGGAACATCGTGACGAGCGAGGCGAACGCCGTACACAGCAGGAACAGCGCCAGATAGTTGCCCCGCCCCGCGATGGCGACGCGCTCGGCGATGGCGTCGAAGACCTGGGCCTCCTTGGCCAGCTCGGCCAGGACGATCACCCCGATGAGGAACACCAGCAGCGGCCCGACCCTGGCCAGGCTGTCCCCGGCGTCGTCGAAGGGCAGCAGGCCCGTCGCCACACTGAGCAGGCCTGCCGCGAGCAGACCGATCCTGATCCAATCGAGTACGCTCAACCGCCGCACAGGGGGAATGATCGCACAACGGTTGAGACAACCCTCTCCAATCCTTGGCGATTAGCGGCCATACTTGAGGCCCGCTGCGGCAGGGGGGGTTGATCGCATGGCAGGGCGCAGTGCCACGTCCGTCGACATCTTCGTCAGCTACTCGCCGGCGGACGAGGCGTGGGCGACCTGGATCGCCTGGGAGCTGGAGGCCGCGGGTTATCGCACGATGATCCAGGCGTGGGACTTCGTGCCCGGCACCAACTTCATCGATTTCATGGACCGCGGGGTGCGCGAGGCGGCGGTCGTGGTGGCGGTGTTGTCGGACAACTACCTCCAGTCGCGCTACGGCAGGATGGAGTGGCAGGCGGCGCTGCGCGCCAATCCCGACGACCCGTCCAAGAAGCTGGTCACGGTGCGCCTGGCCGACTGCCGGCTCGACGGGCTGCTGGCCACCATCACCTGGGTCGACCTCGCGGACGTGCACGACCAGGAGCAGGCGCGGGCCAGGCTGCTGGACCGCATCGCCGAGACCGTGGCGGGGCGGGCCAAGCCGTCGTCGAGCCCGGCGTTCCCCGCCCAAGGCGACAGGGTGCCCGCGCTCGCGGTGCCGCGGCCGCGCGGCGACGGCGCGGAGGCGCTGGTGCGCCGGGGGCCGATGAGCCGGCCGGCGTTCCCGGCCGCGGACGACGCCAGGGGGCCGCGGGAGCGGGTGACGGTGCTGCGCGTCGGCGGGCCGCGTTTCGGGCGGGCTCTGGCGGAGGCCGACGACCCGCTGACCGCCGAGGAGCTCCAGTCGCGCATCTGGGCCGACCTGACGCGCATGCGCGACGGCGGCATGCCCCGGCCGGATCTCCTGGTCGTGTCGGGCGATCTCACCGAGTCGGGCAGTCTTCGCGAGTTCGGTCAGGCGCGGATGTTCCTCAACGGGCTGCGCACGCTGATCGGGCTGGAGTCCCACCGGGTGGTCGTGGTGCCGGGGCCGCGCGATGTGACCAAGGCCGCCTGCCAGGCATATTTCAACAACTGCGAGGCCGACGATATCCGTCCGGCTCCGCCGTACTGGCAGAAGTGGCGGCATTTCCACGGCCTGTTCGAGGAGTTCTATCAGGGCCTGGAGGGCGTCGTCTTCGACGCCTCCCAGCCGTGGACGTTGTTCGCCATGCCGGACCTGCGCGTCGTGCTGGCGGGGCTCAACTCCACGATGGCGATGAGCCATCGCGAGGCCGACCAATACGGCCTGATCGGGGAGGCGCAGGCGGCGTGGTTCGCCGAGCGGCTGAGACCCTTCGAGGCCGACCGGTGGATGCGAATCGGTGTGATGGGCCACGCGCCGGCGGCGCTGCGCGACGCGGCGGTGCTCGACCGGCTGCTCGGCCACCGGCTGACCCTGCTGGCCCACGGCGACGGGCCCGCGCGCAGCGACCCGTTCCCGACGGTGCCTTCGCCCGGTGCGGGCACCCACCACGTCATCGAGATCACGCCCGACGGCATGCGGCTGTGGTCGCCGGGCGCGCCGCCCCAGCGGACCCCCCACCGGTGGCGGTCGTGCGAGGGCACGTTCACCGATGCGCGGGCCGCCGAGCCCGCCCCTCCTCTCCTCGCGCCCGCCGATCACGAGCCGGCGCCGACGCCGTCGGATCTGCTGCTCGACCGCGTCGCCGAGGTGTGCGAGGCGCGGCACGAGCGGGCCCGGGTGCGCCGGGTCGACCTGTCGCCGCCGCACCTGGTGGTGACCTACCACGAGGACGGTTTCGTACGGCAGACGCGCATCGGGGCGCATGTCGGAGAGGTGACCGAGGAGTCCGTCGCGGAGTTCCTGCGCCACGTCTACGCCGCGGGCCCGGGGCAGGGCGTCGAGGTCGTCTACGAGGGGCCGCCGCCCGCCCGGGCGCTGCGCGACGACCTGTCCCGGCGCGGGGTGCGGCTGCGCAGCTTCACGGAGTTCCAGGGGCTGGTCGACCTGTCGGGTTATGTGCGCGACCAGTCGGCGCGCATCGAGGCCGACCGCCGCTATCCGCCCGGACTCTACGTGCCGCAGCGTTATCGCGCGCTCGACCGCGCCGGGCAGGAGGTCGGGGAGGGGCTGACCGACGAGCTGATCCGGCTGGTCTCCGGCGACCACGGGCGTTTCGTCCTGCTGCTCGGGGATTTCGGGCACGGCAAGAGCTTCGCGCTGCGCGAGGTCGCGCGGCGGCTGCCGGTCGAGCTGCCGCATCTCATCCCGATCCTCATCGAGTTGCGCTCCCTCGACAAGGCGCACTCGGTCGACGGGCTCGTCGCGGCGCACCTGGCCGACCACGGCGAGGACGTGATCGACCTCAAGGCGTTCCACTATCTGCTGCGGCAGGGCCGCATCGTGCTGCTATTCGACGGGTTCGACGAGCTCGTCACGCGGGTGACCTACGATCGGGCGGTCGACCACCTCGACACCCTGATCCAGGCCGCCGAGCACAAGGCGAAGATCATCGTGGCGAGCCGCACCCAGCACTTCAAGTCCCAGAGCCAGGTGCTGACCGCCCTCGGGGAGAAGGTCGGCAGCCTGCCGCGGCGGCGTGTGCTGAGCGTCACCGAGTTCAGCGGCGACCAGATCAGGTCCTACCTCGTCAACCGCTACGACGACGCCGAGGCGGCGGACGCCCGGCTGGCGCTCATGAGCGGTGTCGAAGACCTCCTCGGGCTGGCGAGCAACCCGCGCATGCTCAGCTTCATCGCCGATCTGCCCGAGCGGAACCTCCGCGCGGTGGCGGGCACCCGGGGCACCGTCAGCGCCGCCCGGCTCTACGAGGCGATCCTCGGCACCTGGCTCGCCTTCGAGGAGAGGCGCACCAGCGGCGTCCCCGGCACACCCGGCGGGCTGCGCCTGCCCGAGTTGTGGCGGGCGGTCACGCTGCTCGCGATGCGCCTGTGGCAGAGCGGCGAGAGCTACCTGAGGCTGACCGAGCTCACCGAGATCGCCCAGGAGCTCGCCGACCTGGCCGAGGGGCAGCTCTCCGCCCACCAGGCGGCCCACGCCGTCGGCACCGGCAGCCTGCTGGTCCGCACCGACGAGGGGCTGTTCGGGTTCATCCACACCTCCGTCATGGAGTGGCTGGTGGCCCGGCACATCGCGAGCGTGATCGACGACCCCGCGCCGCTGTCGTGGCGGTCGTTGTCCCAGCTCACCGTCGAGTTCCTGTGCGACCAGGTCGACGTGCCCGCCTGCCGCACCTGGGCCGCGCGGGTGCTCGCCGACCCCGCAGCCGACGCCGTCGCCCGCGGCAACGCCGTACGGATCTCCACCCGCCTGCGCACCTCCGCCCGGGCCGACCTGCGCGGCGCCGACCTGCGCGGCCAGGACCTGTCCTCCCGCGACCTGCGCGAGGTCGACCTCACCGGGGCCGACCTCGGCGACGCGACCCTCGTCGGCGCCGACCTGCACCGCGCGGTGCTGCGCGACGCGCGGCTCGTCGGGGCGCGGCTCGACAAGGCCGACCTGACCGGGGCCGACCTGCGCGGCGCCGACCTCACCCGCGCCCGGCTGATCCGCGCCGACCTGAGCGGCGCCGCCCTCGACGGCAGCCGCTGGCACCGGGCCGCACTCATCGAGGTGACCGGCGCGGCCCCCGGCCTGCCCGAGCTGCGCGGCGCCGCCGTCGCCCCGGCTCACCCGGTCGAGATTCAGCTCGCCCCGGCCGGCGTCGGCGTGCCGTACGGCTATCACTTCCAGTTCAGCCGGCTGCCGTCGCCTGTCGCCTACTCCCCCGCGGGCGACCTGCTCGCCCTCGGCAGCGACGACGGGCTGGTGGTGATCTGCGACTCGATCACCGGCCTGCCGATCCGCACCCTGGCGGGGCACCGCGACCGCGCCTACGCCGTGTCGTTCAGCGGCGACGGCGGCCTGCTCGTGTCGGGGGCGGCCGACGGCACCGTGCGGCTGTGGGATCCGTCCACCGGTGAGCTCCTGCACACCCTCGCGGCCCACCCCGACGGTGTGTGGCCGGTGCTGCTCAGCCCCGACGGCTCGCTCGTCGCAGCAGGCGGCGGCGACGGCGTGGTGCGCCTGTGGAGCACCACCGACGGGCGGCTGCTCCACGAGCTGTCCGGCCACGGCACCCCGTTGTACGCCTCGGCCTTCGACCGGACCGGCGAGACCCTGCTGATCGGCGACGGCAAGGCGACGCTGCGGGTGTGGGACACCGCGCGAGGGGTGATCCGCCGCATCGTGAGCGACGACGGCGCGGGCGGTTCTGTCTACCGCGCCGTCTACGACCCGAGCGGCGCGCTGCTCGCCACCGGCCACAAGGACGGCGTCGTGCGCCTGTGGAACGCCCGCGACGGGCGGCTGCTGCGCCGGCTCGTCGGGCACACCACCCGGGTCTACGCGCTCAACTTCTCCCCCGACGGACAGGTGCTCGCCTCCGGCGACATCGGCGGAGAGCTGCGCCTGTGGGATCCCGCGACCGGCGCGGCGGCGGGCACCATGCCGGGGCGGCGGGCGGCGATCTACCAGGTGTCGTTCAGTCCCGACGGCTCCCAGCTCGCCTGGGCCGACTCCGGCGGCTCGGTGGAGATCCGCGACGCCGCAACCTGGACGCGCCGCCACGCCCTCTCCGGCCACAGGGGAGCCGTGTGGCCCTTCGTCTTCCGCCCCGACGGCGCGCAGCTCGCCACCGCCGGCAACGACGGCACCGCCCGGCTGTGGGACACCGCAACCGGGCAGTGCCAGCGTGTGCTGCGCGGCCACGGGCGGCGCATCTCGGCGGTGCGTTTCAGCGCCGACGGCTCGATGCTCGCCACCTGCGGCAACGACGGCGTCGTGCGCGTGTGGGACCCGCACACGTGCCGCCGCCTGCACGAGTTCACCGGCTCGGCCGACCGGATGACCTCCGCCGTGTTCAGCCCGGCGGGCCCCGTGCTCGCCACGGCGAGCAACGACGGCGGCATGCACTTCTGGAACGTCGCGACCGGCGCCTACGAGCGTGAGATGAGCGTCGAGACCGACCACGTGTGGGCCGAGGCGTTCAGCCCCGACGGCGCGCAGCTCGCCACCGCCAACGACGACGACAGCGTCCGCATCTGGTCGCCCGCCAGCGGGCGGCTCATCACCACCCTCGCCGACCACCGGGGGCGGGTGCGGTGGATCGACTTCAGCCCCGGTGGCGAACTGATCGCCACCGGATGCGACGACCGGGCCGTGCGGGTCTGGCACGTGCACACCGGGCAACTGGTGGCCATGGGCGACCGGCACACCGACCGGGTCTACGCCGTCGCGTTCAACTCCGACGGCACCCGGCTGCTCAGCGCCGGCAACGACGGCCTGGCCGTGGTGTGGGACCCGGCCGACGCTCTCATGAGGCCGGCCACCGTGCTGACGCATCCCGGCCGGCTGTGGACCGCCGCCTGGAGCCCCGGCGACCACATGATCGCCACCGCGGGCGACGACCTCGCGGTGCGCCTGTGGGACTCCGCCACCGGTGACCTCCTGCACACCCTGCCCGGCCACACCCGGAGGATCTGGTCACTCGCCTTCTCCCCCGACGGCACCCTGCTCGCCAGCTCGGGTGACGACGGCACCGCCGTACTGTGGAACCTCGACGGGCCCTCGCCCTCCAAGCGGGCCACGCTGCTCGGGCTGCCCGAGGGGTGGGCCGCCCTCGCGCCCGACGGGCGTTACAAGCAGGAGGGGGACATCGGCGGGCAGTTCTGGCACGCGGTCGGCATGTGCCGCTTCGAGCCTGGCGAGCTCGACGAGCACCTCCCGGGGGTACGGCGGATGCCGCTGGAGGCGGAGTTCTGACCGTCTGCCGACATGCCCCGCCGGTTCGGCCTCGTGGTTCTCAGGGTGAAGAGTTCTCAGGGTTAAGAGTCGTCGTTTTCGTCGTTTTCGTCGTCTGGAGTGGGGTCTGGGATGCGCCAGGCCGCGATGAGCGTCGGGACTGACCAGTGGGTCGCGGCGATGGTCATCGGCATGGTCGCCAGCAGGGCGGCCGGGACGGGCACCATGTCCCCTTCGACGCTCAACACCCAGAGCAGGGCGGCCAGATAGCCCGCGAACAGCAGAAACGACGTCATCCGGTGCGACGTCGCGAGGGCACGGTGGCGCTCTCCGCGCTGGCGCTCGTCGAGGACGTGCTCCGGCAGGTCGAGAGCCCCGCGTGTCGCGGCGACCAGCCACCCGATGACCGCGAAACCGATCAGCACGACGAGCACCAGCATGACGACATAGATGTTGCGCGCGAGATCGCTCGGGGCGAGGGCGATGATGACCCCCTGCCCGATCCACAACAACGCGAGTACGGCGCAGCCCACGAGGACGATCCTCCGCCTCCCCGCACGCGTGCTGATGACCCGGCTCCGGACCGCCGCACTGTCGATGCGGGCCTGGCGCCTGCGGAGGCGGTCGTGTTTGCTCATCAGGTCAACCTCCACTGCCGAGCCGGGGGAAGGGGGCAAGGGAGAACACCACTTCCACCGGCACCTCGAAGAACGCGGCGATGCGCAACGCCAGGAATAGGCTCGGGTGGTATTCCCCGCGCTCAAGATAGCCCACCGTCTGGTAGTGCACCTCAAGCGCGGCGGCGAGCTCCTTGCGGGAGATCCCTCGTTCGGCCCGCAGCATGGAAATGCGGTTGTGGACGATCTCTGAGGACATGCCCAGCCTTATGATCCGAATGACGGCCGTGTCCCCACCGCACCGCGAGTGGTACGGCGGAGCAACCGGGGTGCCAGCACCATACCGGCCACAAGCCAGACCCCGAGGACACCCGCCGTCTCGAAGAGCCGCCACGTCTCACCGATCTCGGTGGAGAGAACGGCGTCGGGCAGGATCGCCGCCCTGATGCCGTGCCCCTGCCAGTACAGGGGGAACACCTGAGCCACCCACTGCACGGCTTCCGGCAGGACGCGGACCGGGAAGAACACCCCCGACACCATCATCAACCCCATCGCCGGCAGTGCGAGCACGGCGCCCGCGCTCTTCTGACTGGGCATCAGCGCGCCGAGCGCGGCACCGAGCGGCACCACGGCCAGCAGTCCCAGCACAAGCACCCAGAGCAGCGTCAGCCACCCGGCGATCGACGACGGCAACGAGGCCCCGCCGAGCAGGATCCCGAGCACGAGCACCATCACGACCTGCACCGCGGTCAGCAGCAACATCGACACACCCCGGCCGATGAGGAACGCCGCGAAACCGCCGGGCACCGTACGCAACCGCAGCAGCGCCCCCTCCTCCTTGTCCGCCGCGATCATCATGGGCAGGCTCACCAGGCCCACCTGGAAGACGATCATCGCGATCATGCCCGCCGTGATGTAGGTGCCGACCGACACACCCGTGTCGCCGATCTCGCCGTCGCCGATCCACAACACGATCGCGGCGAAGATCAGCACGGTGGCGCCGATGTTGCCCCAGAGCTCCTTGCGGTCCCGCAGCAGCGTGGCGAACTCGGCGACACCCCGGCGCACCCCCAGCCTCATGACCCTGTTCACGCCGCACTCCTCTCGACCAGGTTGAGATAGCTTTCCTCCAACGTCGGCCGCCGGATCTCCAGCCCCGGCACCGGCCCGTCATACTTCTGGTGCAGCTCCCAGGCGAGCTGCGACGGATCGTGCGTCTCCTCCCGCCCGCCCTGCCAGAGCACCGTCGACTGGGCCTGCACTTCACGGGCCAGATCGTCTGCCGTGCCCACGACGGCGATCGTTCCCCCCAGCAGCACCGCGATCCGGTCGGCGAGCCGCTCCGCCTCCGCGAGATCGTGCGTGGTGAGCATGATCGTGGCGTCGAGCTCGGCCACCAGATCGTGGAACTCCCGCCGGGCCTCCGGATCGAACCCGGTGGTGGGCTCGTCGAGGAACAGCAGCTCCGGCCGGCCCACGATGCCGAGCGCGACGTCGAACCTGCGCCGCTGCCCACCCGACAACGTGCCGATCACGGCCTTGGCCTGCGCGGAGAGCCCGAGGGCTCGGAGCAGCTCGCCGGTGTCCCAGGGGTTCGTATAGTGCGCGCCGATGAGATCGAGCAGGTCGGCGACCCGCCAGCGGGGGTGATCGCGCCAGTTCTGCAACACCACGCCGAGGCTGTTGCGCCATTTGTCGTCCCCGTGCCAGGGGTCGACTCCGAGCACCGACACCTCCCCCGCCGACCGGCGGCGGACCCCTTCGAGGATCTCGACCGTCGTGGTCTTCCCCGCACCGTTGGGACCGAGCAGGGCGACGGTCTCACCACGGGCCACTTGAAGATCGACTCCACGGAGAACCTCGCGTGTGCCGTACGTCATCTGGAGCCCGCGGATGTCAATCACAGTATCCATGCATTGGAATGTAGTACATGTACTACATCTGAGCCAAGCTGTACTACGGAACGATCGCTTGAAGGCAACCGTTGCGCCGGCCACACCGGCTCTTTTGGGGGTGTCGGGGCTTGGCTCTCCGCACGCGCAGGTACGGCAGAGCCGACCGGCGACCTACGGCCTCGGCCGGTCGCATGCACGTGCCCCCCGCCCCCAGCCCCCGACTGTCCCGTGATCCGCCAGGTCCGTTGCGTTCGACTGGCCGTCGAGGCCGCGGAGAAGATCGGCCTCGACGGTCCGGATGCGTCAGACCGGCTCAGCGGGCGGTGAACCCGCCGTCGACAGCGAGGGCGGCCCCCGTGACGAAGGACGCCTCATCGCTCAGCAGGAACGCGGCGAAGGGGGCGATCTCCTCCGGCTGGGCGATCCGGTTCACCGGGTGGAGAGAAGCGATGAACCGCTCGGCCTCCACGCTGGTGAGATGGGACTTCCGGGACAACGGCGTGTCGACACCCCCGGTGACGAGCGCATTGACCCGCACCCCCTGCTCGGCGACCTCCAGTGCGGCCGCGCGAGTCAGGCCCACGACGGCATGCTTGGCCGCGACGTACGGCGCACACCCCGGCAGGGCGACGACCCCCAGATTGGAGGCGTTGTTGACGATCGCCCCCCGTGTCGCCAGCACGGCGGGGATCTGGTGCTTGAGGCAGTAGAAGACGCTGGTGACGTTCTGCGCGATATCCGCATCCCAGCCGGCCGAATCGACACCGGTCAATGGCCCGGACGCGTTGAACCCGCCGGCGTTGTTGAACGCCCCGTCCAGCCGCCCGAACCGCTCGACCGCCGCGGCGACCAGCGCCGCCGCATCGGCCTCGACCGACACGTCGGCGGGCACGAACACCGCTTGCCCACCCGCAGCCCGAATCCCTTCGGCCGCCTCCTCCCCGACGTCCTTCCGCCGGGCACCGAGCACCACGGCCGCCCCTTCCGCGGCAAGCCGCCGAGCGACCGCGAGCCCGATCCCGGAGGTGCCGCCAGTGACGATGAAAACCTTGGAGTCCAGCCGCGAAGCCATGATGAAACCTTTCCGTCGAGGTACAGGGAAGGGCTGGTCGGGCCCGACTCCACCCACCCCCAGCCTGCGACATTCCCGAGAACCATCGCTGGCGGTAATCAGACATCGCGTTGAGTGACCCACTTCAGGGCACACCCCGGGGGAAGTCCGACAGCCCAGGCTGGAAACGAGTCTTTATCGTGAGAAAGATCCGCCTGCACAGAGAGTGCGCAGACCTAGCATTGTGCGTGATCTTTGTGGCGCCCTTCCTGATCCTCATGTCCCCGCGTTCCGGATGAGACGCACGTTCTCCGACTCCCGAGAGGCCAGATGCTGCAAGACACTCGCCGTGTTCAGACAGCCGTACTCAGGACCAAGGACTCCCGGCAGGGAATTATCATGCCCTTTGACCGGGGTGAGGCATTAGCTGTTCGCAGGGCCCATCAATACCAAGGTTTCTGGTGTGGCACACTCCTCGGCGGCTGTGGAGGGCAACTGATCGACCGCGTTGGCCGAGAGAGGATTCCACACTTCGCCCATCGCCCCGATCCACGAGCAAGTGCGATCGTTTGCCGTCGAGAAAATCTCGGGGTTGACAGCGCCGATCACCTGTTCATCGCACCAGTTATATCCGACATTATCAGCGGCTCGGGTCGGGACCTTTGCGAGGTTGAGTTCCAGGGGGCCTTCGACAGAGGCGAGTCCTGCACCGGATTAACGCTTAGGAATGTCCGAAGAAAATCCCTGATCGCAGTTCAACTCGAGAATCTGGACTACGAGAGCTGGAGGACGCTGGATCGCAGATACCGAGAGCCGGGAGACTCGGTAGATTGGATCTTCGGCCCGAACGTGGACACTTCGCGCTATCTCTTCGATGTGCGCGGATACGCCATTCGAATAAAATGCGAAAATGAGGGCAGCCGTCGGCGCGTCCAGATAGGCGTTCAGAGCCGGGAGAAAGGTCCAGAGTGGACGGAACCTTCAGAATGGAAGCTGACCGATAGAGGTCTTTGGGCCACGCGTTTCGAGAAGGTACGCAAGTTAAGCCCGGCAGCCGCGGACCGGAAGCGAATATCAACTCCAGGGATCCCTCTACTCTGCGAAGAAATAGCTGTGACACCGTTGGCAACCCGAACGCGCACAAACAGCACTACCGGCCGATATGGAGTATTAGCAGACCTCACCCTTCCAGATGGAGGAAAGATCACACAAGCATACGTCATGTTGAATAATTCTGCCGAAGAACTGGACACCAAGGCACGCTACCAACTTACCCCTCCCGCGACAGCAGAGTTCTCTAGGCGTTCACTGTCAGGCGAGGAACGCTGGACGGTATACGCAGAAGGGATCCAAGCACTTACTCAAACGGATGCTCCTCCCGCCCATGACGAGTCTCCTCCGAATGACACCCCCCGTGCGGCAGACTGGCTTGACCGTGCGGAAAAAGCGGACGTCAGCAAAACCCTACAGTCAATACTGGAGGCTGCCCAGAGTGCACGGATGCTCGGACTGACAAAGGAGCTTCAGAAGCATATAACGAAGGCAGACAGCATTCTAAGCGTTCGCCCGGATGAACACTTCACCTCCGAACGAAGAAGGCTGGCTCCATATAAGAAATGGCTTCAGGAGAAGATGAGTCCGCACTCCGAACCAACACCAATTCCGTCACAGTCATCTCCGGAAATCAAGAGTACAACCATTTCCACGGAAGTGGCGAGCATCCTCTCAGAGGCTGTCGATGTGTTCGCCAAGTTGGGCGAGGCCAGGATGGCCGAAAGAAAAAATGAGGTACGAACCCTTATCTCAAGAGCAGAAAAATTAGTGGCGGATCTGGGAAAGACATACGGACAGTCGACACTCGACAAGTACCGCAAATGGTACGCGGAAAAAGCTCGACTCGAATTTGAATTCTCCCATGGAGCTCAACCTGGATCAGCACTTCCAGGGCGACTAAAGGAATAGCCTACAGGAGAGGAGGCCACCTACATCAAACCCACTCACTAATCATTTGACCCTACATAAACAACAAACAACCGTCTCCGCACATCCAACAAGACGAGACATGCACCGAAAGTGCGTCACAGTTAGGAGCCTTATCGCTGACCCTCTAAACCCCCTTCCACCGATGTGGCCCAACATGGAACCCATCCATAGATAATAACCTTCATAAACCCAAAGGTGTCAGCATCTAATGGCCCCGAACGGGAGTTGGCCGTTTCTTCTGACTCATATCCCAGAGATGTGGAGTTCCAGATTCAGAAAGGCAGCCGGAAGTTTTACCAGAAGAGGGAATTGAGGAGGGCGCGTTCTCACTATGCCCCTTGCTGACCGGACCACCGGTACGCCATCTGCTGGCTCTGCTACGGTCCGTGGCAAACTGAGAGCACACAGGGACTGCCACGTGTAAGGCCGATCAAGACGAGGTTGCGGAGCGCCGGGTCACGAGGGTGGTCCATAGGGTGTCGACCTTGGGGTCGAGGTCTTCCAAAGGACCCTCGTTGTCGATGACCAGGTCGGCCGCGGCCAGGCGGGTTTCGCGGGGGGCTTGGGCGGCGAGGCGGGCGCGGGCGTCGGGTTCGGGCATGTTGCGGTGTTTCATGAGGCGTTCGACGCGGGTTTCGTCGGCTGCGTCGACCACGACGACCAGGTCGTACATCGAGGCCAGGTTATTTTCCACCAGCAGCGGCACGTCGTAGACCACGATCGCGTCGGCGGGGGCGGCCTGCTGGAGTTCGGCAGCGCGGGTGCCGACCAGGGGGTGGACTATGGCGTTGAGGGCCTTGAGTCTCGACTGGTCGGCGAAGACGATCGAGCCTAGTTTCTCGCGGTTCAGGGAGCCGTCCTCGCGGAGGATCTCGGGGCCGAACTCGGCCACGACGGCGGAGAGGCCCGGGGTGCCGGGTTCCACGACCTCGCGGGCGATTTTGTCGGCGTCGATCACCACGGCGCCGCGGGCGGACAGCCGCCGTGACACCTCGCTCTTGCCGGATCCGATCCCGCCGGTAAGACCAACCTTCAGCACGTTCGGCAGCATACGGCCCTCGGTGGGGGTGCCACCATCGTGGGGGAGATCCTCCTGGAAACCGGCCTTATAGGATGGCCGCTACAGCACGTCGCACCACACGGGGCAGGCCACCGATGACCACACTCGACGTTCTTTCGACCCATGGGTCGCGTAACGACATCCTTGTCGTTGAGCTGCCCGAGGGCCTGCCGATCACCACTGATCTGAGCAGGGTGGTGCGCAATCTGTGTGATCGCACCGGTCCGCTCGGGGCGGACGGGGTCTACTTCGTGGAGGACCCCACCGGCGCGGCGGAGGCGCTCTTCTACAACCCGGACGGTTCAAGGTCCAGCCTGTGCGGCAATGGTATGCGGTGCCTTGGGCGTTATGTGCTTGATCGGCGTGCGGAGGAGTCGGCGACGGTCAGCACCGGGCCGCATCGGTTCCTCGTCGAGCGGGCGGCGGGTGAGGGTGGCGTGCCGCGCACGGCTGTTTCGTTGCCGCCGGTCTCGTTTCACGCGCCGGAGCCCATCGTGGCGGGAGTGCACGAGTGGTTTGACGAGGTGATTCCAGCTCTTGGGTCGCCCTTGGGTTTCACGGCTCTTGCCGTACCCAACTCGCATCTGATCGCGATCGTGGATCACTATGACGAGAAGGAGCTCGTGTCCGTGGGGCGGCGGGTTGAGGCGCTCACGGAGACGTTCCCGATCGGGGCGAATGTGTCGTTTGTCCAGCCGCTTGGGGAGCATGAGATCTTCGTCTGCACGTTCGAGCGCGGGGTGGGGCTCACGCTCTCGTGTGGTTCGGGGGTGATCGCGTCGTCTGCCGTGTATTCGAAGCTGCGCGGCATTCCGGCAGGCATTCCGCTCACGGTGCGCAATCCGGGCGGGGTGGCAAAGGCGGTCTTCCGCGATGAGGGCGGGCGGTGGCACCCGACGCTGGAGGGCAACGCGACCTTCGTCTCACGCGCAACCGTCTCGCTGGAGGAGGCGGAGGCGGGCCCGGACTTTGCGGTGGATACCGAGCGGTTCGACGAGGAGATCGCAGCCTACGCGGAGCTGGACCGGGCCAACCGGGCGCGGCTCGCCGAGCTGGGCGTCACCATATAGCCGGACAAATGCCGCATAATGCGCTCCCCCTGGTGGGTACGTAGATTGATCGATACGTACGACTGATCTAGGGGGGCCGTCATGGCCAGGCAAACGGTGGCCGAGCAATACGTCGATCTCATTGTCCGCGCGGGGGTGCGGAGGGTCTACGGGGTGGTCGGCGACAGCCTGAACCCCGTGGTCGACGCCATCCGCCGGAGCAGCGACGTCGAGTGGATCCAGGTGCGCCACGAGGAGACTGCGGCGTTTGCGGCCGGCGCCGAGGCTCAGCTCACCGGGCGGCTCGCGGCCTGTGCGGGGTCGTGCGGTCCGGGCAATATGCACCTGATCAACGGGCTGTACGACGCGCACCGCTCCAACGCGCCGGTGCTCGCGCTGGCGGCGCAGATCCCGAGCAGCGAGATCGGCACGGGCTACTTCCAAGAGACCCACCCCGACCGGCTGTTCGAGGAGTGCAGCCACTACTCGGAGTTGATCTCCACGCCGGAGCAGATGCCGCGTGTCGTGCAGACCGCCATCCACCACGCGCTGGGGCTGCGTGGAGTGTCGGTGGTGTCGCTCCCGGGCGATGTGGCGGGCAAGGACGCACCGGACAAGTCGGTCGAACCCGCCGTGGTGCCCTCACAGCCGGCGATCCGGCCGGGTGACCGGGAGCTGGCGGAGTTCGTGAAACTGATCGACTCGGCGGAGAGGGTGACGCTTTTCTGCGGGCGCGGGGTGGCGGGTGCGCACGCCGAGGTGATGGAGTTCGCGGAGAAGCTCAAAGCACCCGTGGGTCACGCGCTGCGCGGCAAGGAGCACATTCAGTACGACAACCCATTCGACGTCGGCATGTCCGGCATGCTGGGGTACGGCGCAGCCTACGAGGCCATGCACGAGTGCGACCTGCTGATCCTGCTCGGCACGGATTTTCCGTACAACGAGTTTCTGCCGAAGGACGTGCGGATCGCGCAGGTGGACATCGCGCCCGAGCGGCTGGGGCGGCGAGCCAAGCTGGATCTGGCGGTCTGGGGTGATGTGGGCGAGACGCTGCGTTGCCTGACACCGAGGGTGCGGGAGAAGACCTCCCGCCGTTTCCTCGACCGAATGCTCAAAAAGCACGTCGACGCGCTGGAAGGGGTCGTCAAGGCCTACACCCGGAATGTCGACAAGCACATTCCCATCCATCCCGAGTACGTCGCCTCCATCCTGGACGAGGAGGCCGCGGCCGACACGATCTTCACCGTCGACACCGGCATGTGCAACGTCTGGGCGGCGCGCTATCTCACGCCGAACGGCAGGCGCCGGGTCATCGGGTCGTTTGTGCATGGTTCGATGGCCAATGCGCTGCCGCAGGCGATCGGGGCGCAGTTCCTGGACCGGAACCGGCAGGTGGTGTCGATGTCGGGAGACGGTGGGTTCTCGATGCTGATGGGGGACTTCCTGACGTTGGTGCAATACGACCTGCCGGTGAAGGTCGTGGTGTTCAACAACTCGTCGCTGGCGATGGTCGACCTGGAGATGATGGTGGACGGGCTCGCGCCGTACGGCACGTCCTATCCGCGCACGGATTATGCCGCCATCGCCACGGCGGCGGGGGCTCGGGGCATCCGGGTGGAGAAGCCGGGTGAGGTGCGCAGTGCGCTGCGTGCGGCGTTCGACCACAAGGGGCCGGTCCTGGTGGACATCGCCACCGACCCGCACGCCCTCTCGATGCCGCCCAAGATCACCGCCGAGCAGGTCACGGGCTTCGCGTTGTCGGCCAGCCGTACGGTGTTCAACGGCGGAGTGGGACGGATGGTGCAATTGGCGCGATCCAACCTGCGCAACATTCCTCGGCCGTGAGGCCGGCTCGCCTAGAGTCGGCGGGTGGATCCAGTTGAACTGTTTCAGCAGGTGGCGCGGACCGTTCCGGCCTATCGGGGTTTCCTCGCGGAACACGCCATAGCACCCGATCAAATCCAGACATTGGATGACTTTTCAAGTCTGCCCCTCACCACCAAGGACAACTACACACGCAAGCACCCCCTCCCCGACCTGTGCCGGGACGGTGTGCTCGGCGACATGGTGGCGGTGTCGTCGGGTTCGACCGGGGAACCGACGTTCTGGCCGCGTTCAAGCGACGACGAACGGGTCATCACCGATCGTTTCGAGCAGGTGTTCCGGGACGCCTTCGACGCCGGCTCCCGCCGTACCCTCGCGGTGGTCTGCTTCGCGCTCGGCACCTGGGTCGGTGGCCTGTTCACCATCGCGTGCTGCCGCCATCTGGCCGACCGCGGCCACCCGATCACGGTGGTCGCGCCCGGCAGCGACAAACGGGAGATCCTTCGCGTCGTCGCCGGACTCGGGCCGCACGTCGACCAGGTGGTGCTCCTCGGCTACCCGCCGTTCCTGAAGGACGTCATCGACACAGGTGCGGCGCAAGGTGTGCAGTGGTCGGACTACCACCTCAAACTGGTCACCGCCGGCGAGGTGTTCAGCGAGGAGTGGCGCACGCTGGTGTGCGAGCGGGCGGGCATCGCCGACCCCGCCCGCGGCACCGCCTCGTTGTACGGCACAGCCGACGCGGGCGTGCTCGGCAACGAGACGCCGCTGTCCATCGGCATCCGCCGTTTCCTGGCGGGGCGGCCCGAGGTCGCGCGGGAGCTGTTCGGCTCGGCCCGGCTGCCCACGCTGGTGCAATATGACCCGGATGTGCGGTTCTTTGAGACGGTCGACGGCACACTGCTGTTCAGCGGCGACAACGGGGTGCCGCTCGTCCGCTATCACATCGCCGACGAGGGCGGGCTGCTGGGACACGACGAGTTGCTGGGCTTCCTCGACGGGTACGGCTATCGCCCCCCGGTGAGCGGGCCGGCGCTGCCGTTTGTGTACGTCTTCGGCAGGGGACGTTTTGCGGTGTCCTACTACGGGGCGAACGTCTATCCGGAGAACATCTCCATCGGGCTTGAGCAGCCCGAGGTCAACCGGATGGTCACCGGGAAGTTCGTCATGGAGGTGACCGAGGACCCGGCGACGCGCGACCTGTCCCTGATCGTCACCGTCGAGCTGGCCCCCGGCCGGGGCGAGGAGGCGGGGGACACGGCTTTGGTGGCTGATGCCGTACTCGGTCAGCTATTGCGGTTGAACAGTGAGTTCGCGAACTACGTGCCTCAGGAGCGGCGGCGCCCCGTCGTCCGGCTGCTGGCGGCAGGGGACCCCGAATACTTCCCACCGGGGGTCAAACACCGCTACACCCGGAGATAACCTCGCACCGCAAGCTCAATGGTCACGAGTACGGCTATCGCCTCGGCGGCGAGCAGGGCCACCAGGACCACGAGCTGCACGACCCCCGCCTCCACCGGGCTCGCCCCGCCGAGCAGCATGCCCACGAACGCCCCCGGCAGCGTGACCAGACCCACCGTTCTCGTCTGGTCGAGAGCGGGCACCAGGGCGTGGGAGGCCGCCGGGCGGCAGATCTCCAACGCCGCCTCACGCGTTGTGAAGCCCAGCGCCAAGGCGGCCTCCACCTCACCCTTACGCTGCCGCAGCTCCTCCACGGCCCGCCGCCCGGCCAGGGTGGTGGCCGTCAGGCAGCCGCCCAGCAGGATGCCGGTGATCGGGATCACCACGATGCCCGCCGTGGAGATCACCCCACTCCCGGACAGCACCGCCAGCACCGGCACCGTCCCCGCCGCGATCGGCACCCCGGCCCACCACACCGCCCCGCCCCGCGTGATCCTCCGCCCTGCGGTGAACGTGGCCACGCCGTACATGAGCAGCAGAAACCCCGCCACGGCGGCCGAGTGCATCACGACCCACGCGATCAGTGCGGACACGGCCAAGAGCTGCACCACCGCCCGCCCGCATGCGACGAGCACCTCTCTGCCATGCCCCAACCGCCCCAGCCACGCTGCCGCCGCCCCCAACAGGATCAGCACGACGAGCACAACCGGCAACAACGACGTGATGGAGATCAGCGAGGTCCGCACCCGACCTAGTGTGACGACCCCTGCGAGGTGGTCTCAAAGGGGTTGAGCAAGGACACCCCTGTGCCCATGAAGTCCTTCACATTGCAGGTGACCAAAGTCCAGCCATGCGCACGTGCCGTGGCCGCGAGAAGACCGTCGACTGCCGGCAGGGTGCGCAATGCATTCAATCGCCCCCATTCCTCCGTGACCGCTGCTGTCACAGGGATGATCCGGTCACCAAACTGCCGACGGAGGGTAAGTAGCCAGCGCTCTAGGGTGGCAGCCTTGGCCGGATCCTTCTCTCGACAGAGCTCTATACCGCAGCGGATCTCACCGACCGTCAGGCTGCTGAGATGCAGCGTGGGGCCGTAGGAAGTGCGGATCCAATCTTTGACCACGGAACTCCCGTTTCGCTTGCGCGCTTCGGAGATCACATTGGTATCGAGCAGGAAACCGACGCCCATCAGTCGAAGACGATCTCACGAGGCAGATCCTTGCTCCGCGGAAACTCCACGTCGTCGCCCCAATCTGGGTCGGCGAGCAGGAAGTCAGCGAAATCGGATCCGTGATTGGTGAGACGGCGGTATTCGGCGACATCGACGACCACCACCACCTCTTCTCCATGGCGCGTGACGACTTGAGGGCCTTCGTGTAGTGCACGACGAACCATCTCGCTGAACCGCTGTTTCGCTTCCTGCACTTGCCACTCGGCCACAAGGCACCCCCTCAAGGCATCCCGTCTAGTCTGTCTAGACCTCAGCGTACCTCACCACCCCGGTCCGGCTCGTGCTGTACGGCGTAAGCCTGTCGGTGGGAGCCTCTAGGGTGGGCCTATGGCTCGGGCGAACGACGAGGTGGCGGCGGCGCTCACGGAATACGCGGATCTGTTTGCGTTGACCGGGGGTGACGCGTTTCGGGTGCGCAGTTATCAGAAGGCGGCGAAGGCGATCGCGGGTTACCCCGAGGACATCGCCGCAGCCGATGTGCGTGGGGTGCCCGGTGTGGGTGAGGCGATCGCCAAGAAGGTCGAGGAGTTCCTCGCCCGGGGCAGTTTCCGGCAGCTTGACGAGTTGCGCGGGCGGGTGCCCGAGGGGGTGCGGCGGTTGACGCGCATTCCGTCGCTTGGGCCGAAGACGGCGATTTTCCTGTTCCAGGAGCTCGGCATCGACTCGCCGGCGGCGCTGGGGGAGGCCATCGCGGCGGGGCGGCTGACGGGGATGAAGGGGTTCGGCCCGAAGACCGAGGCCAATCTGCTCAAGGGCATCGAGCAGCTGGAGCAGGCGGGCCGGCGGGTGCACATCGGGCTTGCGATGTCGCTGGCCGAGCAGATCATGGCGTCGCTGCAGGTGGAACGCATCGCCTACGCGGGGTCGCTGCGCCGGATGCGGGACACGATCGGCGATGTGGATCTGCTGACGGTCGCGCCCGTGTCGGTGATGGAGGAGTTCCGCGGGCAGCCCTATGTCGCCGAGGTGATCGCGGCAGGCGACAAGAAGACCTCGATCCGCACGACCGGCGGGGTGCAGGTCGATCTGCGCCGGGTGCCGGCGGAGTCGTGGGGCGCCGCGATGCAATATTTCACCGGCAGCAAGGAGCACAACGTCCACATCCGCGAGATCGCGGTGAAGAAGGGGTGGAAGCTCTCTGAATACGGCCTGTTCGACGGCGACCGGGTGATCGCGGCCGAGCACGAGGAGGACATCTACCACGCGCTCGGCATGCAGTGGGTGCCGCCGCCGCTGCGGGAGGACGGCGGGGAGGTGGCCGCGGCGCTGAAGGACGAGTTGCCGGAGCTGGTGACGTTGGCGGATCTGCGGGGCGATCTGCACACGCACACGGATCTGACCGACGGCATCGCCACGCTCGCGGACATGGTGGCGGCGGCGAGCGCCCGCGGATACGACTATTACGCGGTGACCGATCACGCGCCGGATCTGGTCATGCAGCGGATGACGCTGGACAAGGCGCTGGCCCAACGCGCCCAGCTTTCCCGCCTTCAGCGGAAATATCCGGACATGCGGTTGTTGCATGGCAGCGAACTCAACATCGGCCCCGACGGCTCGGTCGACTGGCCGGTCGATGTGCTCGAAGGTTTCGACGTCTGCGTGGCGAGCGTGCACTCGCATTTCAACCAGTCGCGCGACGAGATGACCCGCCGTTTCATCGCCGCCTGCGAGAACCCCGGTGTGGACATCATCGGCCACCCAACCACCCGCAAGATCGGCAAGCGCGGCCCGGTCGACGCCGACTGGGAGGCGGTGTTCAAGGCGGCTGCCCGCACCGGCACCGCGATGGAGATCGACTCCCACCCCGACCGGTCCGACCTGCCCGCCGATCTGGTCCGGCTGGCGCGTCACCACGGCGTGAAGTTCTCGATCGACAGCGACTCCCACGCGATCCCGCACCTCGACCACCAGCGTTTCGGGGTCGGCATCGCCCAGCGGGCCTGGTTGACCACCGACGACGTGATCAACACCTGGCCGATCGACCGGCTCCTCGCCTTCCTCAAGCGATGAAGGAGCCATTTATCACGCCGGAGTGGCTCCCGTGCGCATTAGATGGTTTCCTGGTAGGAAATAAATGAATCCATAGCCCGAAACCCCGAGGTGGCCATATGGATCTCGACGACCTGACCAGTGAAGCGGTTTACGACCAGGTGCGCATGGAGGGATGGCTCACGGCCCGCAACGCGGGGCCCGGCATGTTGTGCGCGCTCGGCGACGTGCCGCCGCTCATGCGCCACGTCCCGCGGGCGCGGAGAGCCGGCCCCATCGTCAAACCGCTCCCGCCCGAGTTGTTCATCCGCCACGGCACCAGCGCCGAGATGCGCTGGGAGGCCATGTGCGGCCAGGGCTACCACGTGCCGAACGACCGCTTCTTCGTGCGCAACCACACCTGCACGCCGATCATCGACGTGGGCTCGTGGCGGCTGCGCCTGCACGGCGACGGCCTGGCCGCGCCGCGCGACTTCACCTACGCCGACCTGCGGGCGATGCCGAGCACCACCCTCGACGCGGGCATCGAGTGCGCGGGCAACGGCAGGGCACTGTTCGCCACCCAGCAGAACCAGGAGGTCCACGGCACGCCGTGGCGGCTCGGCGGCATCGGGGTGGCCCGCTGGAAGGGCGTGCGCCTGGCCGAGGTGCTGGAGCGCGCCGGGATGCTCGACCGGGCGCTGGACCTCCTCCCCCGCGGCCTCGACCCCGACTACGTCGAGGAAGGGGTCAACCTGGGCCCGGTGCGCCGTCCGCTGCCGGTGGCCAAGGCGATCAAGGACGTGATCCTCGCCTACGACATGAACGGCGAGCCGCTCCCGGCCGACCACGGCTTCCCGGTGCGGCTGGTGGTGCCGGGGTGGAGTGGCATCTCCTCGATCAAATGGGTGGGCGACATCGAGGTGTCGGCGCGGCCGCTGCTGTCGCCGTGGAGCACGCGGTTCTACCGGATGTTCGGTCCCGACTTCCCGCCTGAGGGCGGCAAGCCGGTGACGAGCCAGGTGGTGAAGAGCGCGTTCGAGCTGGCGTGGGGGGCGGCCTTCGCGGCCGGGCGGCGGCACGTGCTGCGCGGGCGGTCGTGGTCGGGCGACGGGCACATCACGAATGTCGAGGTCAGTGTCGACGGGGGCCGCTCGTGGCAGCGGGCGCTGAGGCACGGGCCGCGGCTCGCCCCTGCGTGGACACGCTGGCATGTGGAGTGGTTCCCGACGAGGCTCGGGCCGTACATGCTCATGGCGCGGGCAACGGACATCACGGGCAAGACGCAGCCGGAGACGGCGGTGTTCAACACGCAGGGCTACCTGTTCGACGCGGTTGTGCGGCATCCGGTGAATGTCACTGCGTGGTAATGAACCCTCCCACATACCGGAATATCGCTCCCCCCGAGGAATCTCCGGCTTTCCGGTGGATATTAAGGTGGGCGCGGAGATGGTGACGTTGAGGGCCTCCAGGGGACCGGTTACCGGGAGTTCATCGAGAACACTCACCCGGCAACTCGGACGAAACACCACAGAAACCCACGAATGGGATGATGATCGTAAATATCAGGATTCATCCCTGTTGAGGAGGCCCGGACGATGCGCCAGTTGACGGCTCTCGACGCGCAGTTCCTCCACGCCGAGTCGGCCACCACGGCCGTCCACGTCGCGGGGCTCGCCATTCTGGACCCGGCCTGTGCCCCCTCGGGGGAGGTGACGCGCGCCGGGCTCATCGCACTGCTCCGCGACCGGCTGCACCTGTCGCCCGCGCTCTCCCTGCGCCTGGCCGACGTCCCGCTCGCCCTCGACCTGCCCTACTGGGTGCAGGACGACGAAATGGACGTCGCCGACCACGTCTACGAAAGCACCCTGCCCTCCCCCGGCGGACAGCGCGAACTCGCCGAGCTCGTCGCCCGCCTCCACGAGGCGCGGCTCGACCGTCGCCGCCCGCTTTGGGAGATCCACCTGATCAACGGCCTGGCCGGAGGCCGCGTCGCGGTCTACACCAAGGTGCACCACAGCGTGATCGACGGCGTGACGGGCGCGGAGACGCTGGCCTCCCTGCTCGATCTGTCCCCCGAGCCGCGCGCCGTCGAGCCGCCCGCGGCGGGGGGCCGGCCGGTGGTGCCCGACCGGTTCAACATGCTGGCCGACGCGGTCGTCCGCTCCGCCACCCACCCGATGCGCGCCCTGCGCTCGCTCACCCGCGCCGCCGCCGACCTCGACGCGATCCCGCTGGCCTCGTCGCTGCCGGGAGCGCGCTTTATCGCGCGCACCACGCGGCTGCTTTCGGGAGACTCGCGGGAGATGCCGGAACTTCCCGATCTCACTGCGCCGCGCACCCCGCTCGACGGGCGGATCAGCGGCGAACGGCGGTTCTCGTACGGATCGATCCCGCTGGGCGAGGTCAAAAGGGTCGCCAAGGCGTTCGGGCTGAGCGTCAACGACGTGGTCATGACCCTGTGCTCCTCGGCGATGCGGGCCTGGCTGCGCGAGCGGAAGGCGCTGCCGGCGCAGCCGCTCATCGCCGCCGTGCCGGTGGCCGTGCGCAAGACGGAGGGCGACGACGCGGTCGGCAACCGCCTGTCGGCGATGGTGACGCCGCTCGCGACCGACATCGCCTGCCCGCGCGAGCGGCTGGCCGCGGTCGGCGACAACATGCGCACGGCGAAGCGGAGGTTCGCCCTGTCGCCCGCCAACTGGCTGAACGACCTCACCTCGCTGCTCCCCGCGCCGCTGCTGACCCTGGCCAGCCCGGCGCTGTTCCGGCTGACCGCGTCGGCCGCTCCGGTGGTCAACCTGATCATCTCCAACGTGCCCGGCCCGCAGTTCCCGCTCTATATGTGCGGGGCGAAGGTGCTGGCCTACCATCCGATCTCGGCGCTGAGCGACGTGACCGGCGGGGTGAACATCACCTGCTTCTCCTACGACGGCTCGCTCGACTTCGGGATCGTGGCCTGCCCGACGCGGGTGGACGACGTGTGGGAGCTGCTCAGCCATCTGGAGCACGCCATGGACGAGCTGACCGCGCTGCTGCCCACGCCGACCGTGCAGCCCGTGCCGGTGCCGGCGCCCCCCGCGCCCGTCCCGCAGCCGGCCGCGGCCCCGCTGCCGGCGCTGCGCGTCACCCTCGCCGACAGGCGGGAGCCCGTCCCCGCCTGAGCGAGCGCCACCGGTGCGTACGGCATGAGCCTCGGCTCTCGGCGACGGCCGGGAAAAAGGGCCGCCGGACCCACCTCGACGCCCACGTGCGTGGCCGCCCCGGCTCCGCCGTACCCTCGCGCGGAGGCCCGACGGGTCCCGGCCCGGCGGAGGTCTCAGGTGGCGGCGGATGCTACCCCAACGCGTGGGCGATCAGTTCGGCGACGGCGTCGGGGTCGATCTGGTGGCCGGTGAGCTGGCACAGGTTCTCCTGGTAGAGCAGCACGGCGGCGAAGGTCGCGGCGGCGGCCTCCAGTCGGGCGGCGTCGCCGCGCCTGGTGGGCAGCGCGAGTTCGAGCGCGAACCTGGCCCGCCGGATCAGCTCTCCGTTGAGGCGGCCGAGGCGCTCGCGGACCGACCCGTGGGTGTCGGCCTCGCGGAACAGGATGCGGCGCATCGCCGGTGAGGCGCGCAGTGGTAAACGCCGGGCGAGTCTGGACAGGGTGCCCGCGGGATCGCCGGGGACGGCTTCGATCTCGGGTCCCTCCATGACGAGGGTGCGTTCGTCGATCAAGGTGACCAGGACGTCGATCTTCTTTGGAAAGTAATGGAAGAGCAGTCCCTTCGGCACTCCCGCGACCTTGGCGATCTCCGCAGTGGGAGTCGCGTCGTATCCCCCGCCGGCGAACAGTTCCTCGGCCGCGTCGAGAATGCGCGTCCGCGCCCCCGACGGTGCCGCTTCCCCGTTGCCGGCCCAACGAACGCTTCCGCGATCCTTCACGACCATGACCATAACGGTTCGGACACGGTCGATCCATGGCGCTGAGGGAGCAACTTTCAACCCGCGAATAGCATGTACCGTCTAGTTTGCGACAAAGTTGTTTCATACGAGATAAGGATGAATCGTGGCGATCAGTCGGGAGCAGATCATCAGCAGGGCGATCTGCCAGTTGAACGCCGCCCCCGCCTCGTCGATGAGCGAGCTCGCCACGGCCATCGGGATCAGCAGAGCAACCCTGCACCGCCACTTCGCCACACGCGAGGAGCTCATCCTCACCCTCGGCCACCGTTCCCTCGCCAACTGGGCGCGCGCCCTGCAGACCGCGGGCATCGCCGAGGCGGCGGAGGGCGGCGACCCCGAGCGCATCGGGGCCGCTCTGCACCACCTGATCGAAGAGCTCGTGGCCGACGCCGAGGACTACGGCTTCGCCCTGACCGACCACCAGATGGAGCGCATACCCGAGCTCGTCGAGCGCGTCGAGGCCCTCTCCGGGATCGAGGAGGGCTTCTACGCGGCCGCGCAGCGGGCCGGGGTGCTCCGCGCCGACATGCCCGTCCGGTGGATCGGCTGCGCCATGTTCGGCCTGCTGATAGCGGTCCGGGACACGCTGCGCCGCGGCGACATCGCGCGCAACGACGCCGTGCGGCTCGTCAGGGAGAGCTTCCTCGCCGGTCACGCCCAGCGCTGACGTCACTTGTCGCTTAAGTCACACCTGCACTGAACCACGGGGGAAAATCCTTGGCCGTCCATTCCACCCGAAGACCGGAACGCTCCACGCCCGCCCCCCACCCCAAACGCTGGGCGGCGCTCGCGGTCCTGTCGTCGAGTCTCCTGCTCATCGTGATGGACATCACGATCCTCAACGTCGCCCTGCCCGCCCTCAGCGCCGACCTGCGCCCCACCTCCGTCGAACTGCTCTGGATCCTGGACGCCTACTCCCTGGTCCTGTCCGGCCTGCTGGTGACCGCCAGCGCGCTCGGCGACCGGTGGGGCCGCAAGAAGGCGCTGCTCTTGGGCTTCGCCGTATTCGGCCTGGTGTCGGCCGGAGTGCTCCTCGCCACCACGTCGGCGCACGTCGTCCTGCTGCGGGCCCTGCTCGGCATCGGCGGCGCGCTGATCATGCCGTCGACGTTGTCGATGATCCGCGTCCTGTTCACCGACCCGCGCGAACGGGCCACCGCGCTCGGCGTGTGGGCCACCATGGCCTCCCTCGGCGGCGCGCTCGGGCCGGTGCTCGGTGGCCTGCTGCTTGAGTACTTCTCCTGGCAGTCGGCCTTCCTCATCAATGTGCCGATCATGCTGATCGCCATCGCCGCCGGTCTGATTTTGCTCCCCGAGTCCAGGAACCCCTCCCCCGGCCGCTGGGATGCCCTTGGCACGGTCCTGTCCATCGTCGGCATGACCGCGCTCGTCTACGCGATCAAGCAGTTCGGCAAGCACGGCGTCACCGACCCCGTCGCGCTCGTCTGCCTCGCCGCCGCCGCGGGCACGCTCGGGTGGTTTGTCGTGCGCAGTCTCAGGCGGCCCGACCCGCTGCTGGAGTTCCGCCTCTTCAAGGGCAAGGCGTTCTCCGCGGGAACCCTCACCGCGCTCACCACCAGCATCTCGATGGCCGCGATCATGTTGCTGCTCGCGCAGTGGATGCAGCTCGTGGGCGGCTACGGGCCTCTGGAGACGGGCATCCGGCTGCTGCCCATCGCCATCAGCTCCGGCATCGTCTCCCCGCTCGCGCCGCGCCTGGCCGAGATCTTCGGGGCGCGCACGGTGCTCGCCGGTGGGCTGGCGACCACGGGGCTCGGATACTTCATGTTCTACGCCTGGCCGTCGCCCGTCGGCTACGCCACCGTCGCCGTCGCCCTGCTGCTGATCGGGGCCGGGATGGGGTCGCTGGCCGTCGCCTCCGCCGTCATCATGGCGGGCGCCCCGCCGGAGAAGGCCGGCAGCGCCGCGGCGATCGAGGAGACGAGCTACGAGCTCGGCGCCACCTTCGGTATCGCCGTACTCGGCAGCGTCGCGGCCGTGATGTATCGCGCGGAACTCCCCCGGGCCGACCTCATCGCCCAGGGCCTGCCAGGCCCCGCCGCCGACGCGGCCCGCGAATCCCTCGCCGGGGCCCTGGAGGCCGTCAAGTCCCTCGGCGCCTCCGCCGCCCCGATCGTCCGCGAGGTCCAGGCCGCCTTCACCTCGTCCCTGGCCCTCTTCGGCGCCGTCGGCGGCGCCTTGATGCTCGCCGCCACCGTCGCCGTCTGGCTCCTCACCCCCCGCGACCTCGACCTGTCCGACAGCCACCACTAACCCCTCGTACGGCAAAGCCGGAAAACATGACGGTGGCCCGGCCGCGCTGAGAGCACCGTACGGCGCGGCCGGCCACGTCGTTCTCCAAAGCCGGTCATTCCCGATTGCCGAGGTGGGTCAGCGATCGGTCCGCGGCTCGATGGCCGTACAGCCGGGCGGCGGCGTTGCGGAGCCGGTCGAGGGCGTAGGGGTCGATCGGGTCCAGCGTGACGAGCCCCCCAAAGCATGCCCCGAAGCACGACAGTGGCCCGGCTGCGGCGAGAGCACCGTTCAGCGCAGCCGGGCCTTCCAGGTCCGCCCCGACGGTCCCTGGGGCAGAAAGTTTTGTCAGGAACCGCGCGGCCGGACGGCCGCGCGGCTGGTCTGGTGGGTGGAGTGGGCCGGTCTTAGTGGGTGCTGGCCTTTTCGGCGCCGACACCCGTGAGGGAGCGGACTTCCATCTCGGCGTATTTGCTCTCGTCGCTCTCGCGGCTGAGGACGGTGCCCAGCCAGCCTGCGAGGAAGCCGAGCGGGATCGACACGATGCCGGGGTTCTGCAGGGGGAACCAGGCGAAGTCGGCGTTGGGGAAGAGGGCGGTGGGGGTGCCGGAGACCACCGGGGAGAAGATCACGAGGATCACGGCGGACAGCAGACCACCGTAGATCGCCGAGACGGCCCCGGAGGTGTTGAACCGCTTCCAGAACAGGCTGTAGAGGATGGCCGGCAGGTTGCCCGACGCGGCCACGGCGAAGGCCAGCGCGACGAGGAACGCCACGTTGAGCTTCTGAGCGAATATGCCGAGCACGATCGCGACGGCGCCGATGACGAAGGCCGAGATGCGGGCGACCGTGATCTCCTGCTTCTCGGTGGCCTTGCCACGCTTGATCACGTGTGCGTAGAGGTCGTGCGCGAAGCTGGAGGACGAGGCCAGCGTGAGGCCCGCGACCACGGCCAGGATCGTGGCGAAGGCCACGGCGGCGATGATCGCGAGGAGGAGCGTGCCGCCGAAGTCGCCGAAGAGCTCTTGGCCGACGACCTTGGCGAGCTGGGGTGCCGCGGTGTTGCCGGCGGCGTTCTGTTCGGCGATGGCCTTGCTGCCCACGAGTGCGGCGGCGCCGAAGCCGAGCACGAGGGTCAGCAGGTAGAAGGTGCCGATGATGCCGATGCCCCACATAACCGACTTGCGGGCGTCCTTGGCCGTGGGAACGGTGTAGAAGCGGATCAAAATGTGGGGAAGCCCGGCGGTGCCGAGCACGAGGGCCAGGCCGAGGCTGATCAGGTCGATCTTGCCCGCGAGGCCCTGCGCCTCGGTGCCGTATTTGAGGCCCGCGTTGAGGAACACGTCGCCCTTGCCGCTCTGGGAGGCGGCCTGGCCGAGAAGGGCGGAGAGGTTGAACCCGAACTTGCCGAGGACCAGCAGGGTCACGAGGGTCGCGCCGCCCATGAGCAGGACGGCCTTGACGATCTGCACCCAGGTGGTGCCCTTCATGCCCCCGACGACCACGTAAATGATCATCAGTAGGCCGACCCCGACGATGGTGAGCGCCTTACCCCCCTCGGAGGTGACGCCGAGCAGGAGACCCACCAAAGCGCCCGCCCCCACCATCTGGGCGAGCAGATAAAAAATGCTGACCGTGATCGTCGAGACCCCGGCGGCCGTGCGGACCGGCCGAGGGCTCATCCGGAAGGCGAGAACGTCGGCCATTGTGTATTTCCCGGAGTTGCGCATCAGCTCGGCGACGAGCAGCAGCGCGACCAGCCAGGCCACGAGGAAGCCGATCGAGTAAAGAAAGCCGTCATATCCCGACAGCGCGATGATGCCGGCGATGCCGAGGAACGACGCCGCGGACATATAGTCGCCGCCGATGGCCATGCCGTTTTGCACACCCGTGAACGACCGCCCGCCGGCGTAGTAGTCGGCGGCGTCCTTGGTGTTGCGGCTGGCCCAGAACGTGATGGCGAGGGTGCCCACCACGAAAAGCAGGAAGAGAATCGTGGACAGCAGTTCCTGGCTCATCGCGCCTCCTTCTCCTCCACCTCGTGCCGGAGCTTGTCGGCCAGCGGGTCGAGCTTGCGCTCCGCGTGGCGCGAGTAGGCCCAGGCGATCAGGAAGGTGGAGACGAACTGCAGCACGCCGAAGACCAGTGCCACGTTGATGTTGCCGAGGAGCTTGACGCCCATGAAGTCACGGGCGAAACCAGACAGCACGACATAGAGGAGATACCACCCGAGGAAGGCTGCGGTCATCGGGAAAGCCCACGATCGGAACCGTCGCTTCAGCTCTTGGAACTCTCCACTCCGCTGCACCTGTTCATAGACCGATATGTCGTGCTGCCTGGTGGTCACTGAATGACCCTCCCCTTGCGAGTGTGATGCCGATCACGCTCAACGTAAGAGGCGACCGTAGCGGTTTTGGAGAGGGGCGCGCGGGTGCATCGGCGAGTCGGCACGAGGCGGCGACCAGTTGGCCCCACCTTGCGGTGAAAGGTTCCCTAGCAGCGGTGAACGGTCACCCTGCCTCGCTCCCACTTACCGCCCCGCATCCGGAAAAATCATCAAAAACACCAGCTCATCACGTTTCAAACCCGCCCCCGTCAAGCCTCCGCCGGAAGACCGGCCTGTACGGCGGAACCCCACGCAGACGCGAGCCGGGGGCGGCCTCGCCACGCGAGACGATCACAGACACGGGCCGGGCGCGAGACGATCCCACGGTAGGGCGGAGCCCCCCTGATGGCGGCGACCAGGACATCGGGTAGGGCCGGGCCGAGGCGGCGAGGATCGGGACGTCACGTGCGGCGGGGCCGCCAGTCGCCGCGGTCCACGTCGAGGTTCTCGGGTGTGTGCAGCCGCACCATGATCCGCGCCACGCCGGACGGCACCCGATGCGGGGTCAGCAGCGAGACGACGATCATCACCACGAACGCGATCGGCACGCTCCACGCGGCCGGCTGGGCGAGGAGTGCGCCGAGCAGGCCGTCGTGCGGGCCGCCCACGATCGTGGCGATCACCGCGAGGCTCGCCAGGCCGCCGCCGCTCACCAGGCCCGCCATGGCGCCGGCGTCGGTGAGCCGCCGCCACCAGATGCCGAGCACCAGCAGGGGGCAGAACGACGAGGCCGCCACGGCGAAGGCCAGGCCGACCACGTCGGCCACCGGCAGCGCCCGGGCGGCGAGCGCGAGGCCGAGCGGCATGAGCACCGCGAGGACGGCGGCCACCCGGAACGACCGCACGCCCCCTTGGAGGAGGTCCTGGCCGATCACCCCGGCGACCGACACGGTCAGCCCCGAGCAGGTGGACAGGAACGCGGCGAAGGCCCCGGCGGTCACGAGCGCGGTGAGCAGTTCGCCGAGGGTGCCGCCGAGCAGGCGGCCCGGCAGGGTCAGCACGACCGCGTCGCTGCGCCCCTCGGCCAGCAGGTCGGTCGCGTATATACGGCCGAGGGCGCCGTAGATCGCGGGGAGCAGGTAGAACGACCCCAGCAGGGCCAGCACGACGAGAGTGGTGCGGCGGGCGGCGCGCCCGTCGGGGTTGGTGTAGAAGCGGACCAGCACGTGCGGCAGGCCCATGGTGCCGAGGAAGGTCGCGAGGATCAGCGAGTAGGTCGAGTAGATGTCGTAGTCGCGGTCGCCCGCCAGCGGCATCGCCCAGGTGGAGAGGTCCTGCGCGGTCAGCCCCGGCGCGCCGTCGCGGCGCCAGGCGATGAGCAGGAAGATCACGGGCGCGGCCAGCGCGGTCAGCTTCAGCCAGTATTGGAACGCCTGGACGAAGGTGATCGACCGCATGCCGCCCGACAGCACGTTGACGACCACGACGAAGGCCACGAGCAGCGACCCGGCCCACACAGGCGCCCCGGTGACGGTGCGCAGCACGAGCCCGGCGCTCTGAAACTGCGGCATCAGGTAGAGCCAGCCGATCAGCACCACCAGCACCCCGGCGGCGCGCCGGACGACCATCGACTCCAGGCGGGCCTCGGCGAAGTCGGGCAGGGTGTAGGCCCCGGAGCGGCGCAGCGGCGCCGAGATCAGCACCAGGAGCACCAGATAGCCGCCGGTCCAGCCGACCGGCAACCACAACATGTCGGCGCCGTAGGCGAGGATCAGCCCGGCGATGCCGAGGAACGACGCGGCCGACAGGTATTCGCCGCCGATGGCCGAGGCGTTCCAGAGGGGCGAGACCGTGCGGGAGGCCACGTAGAAGTCGGACGTGGTGCGCGACACGCGCAACCCGAAGACCCCGATGAGGAGCGTGGCCGACACCACCGCGACCACGGCGCCCATCTGGAGGGCGGCGTTCACTCGCGCTCCAGCAGCTCGGCGAACCGCGCCTCGTTGCGCTCGGCCTGCCGTACATAGAGTACGGCGCCGCCCACGAACGCGGGATAGATCAGCCCGGCGAGCACCACCCAGGGCAGCGGCACGCCGAGCACGGCGACCTGCGAGAAGCCGGGCAGGAGCACGAAGATCAGCGGCAGCCCGAGGACCACGCAGCCAAGCACGGTGCACACGAACAACGCCAGGCGGAGCTGCGCGCGCACCAGCGACCGCATGTAGACCTCACCGAGGCCGGTCTGCTCGTCGATCTCGCGGGTGGCGGGATAGCGGGGCGGACGGGCGGCCGAGGTCCTGGGGCTGGTGACGACCACCCGGCGCGGCCGGTCCGCCTTCAATCGGCCCTTCCCTTGCGGGCCCGGCGCACAAGCAGGTCGCGCAGCTCACGCGTGTGGCGGCGGCTGACCGGGATCTCGGCGCCGCGGACGCGCACGGTGCAGCGGCCGGAGTCGAGGTGGAGCTCCTCGATGTGCTTGACGGCGACGAGGTGGCTGCGGTGCACCCGCACGAACCCGGCCGCCGCCCACCGCTCCTCCAGCGTGTTGAGCGAGATGCGGACGAGGTGGCTGGCGCCGTGGGTGTGCAGGCGGGCGTAGTCGCCCTGGGCCTCGACGTAGACCACGTCGGAGCTGGAGACGAATCTCGTCACGCCGCCGAGTTCGACGGGGATGGTGTCGGGTTCGGCGCGGACGGGTTCGGGGGCGTCGGCCGCCACGCAGACCCGGCGGACCGCCTCGGCCAGGCGTTCGGCCCGGACGGGCTTGAGGAGGTAGTCCTCGGCCTTGATCTCGAAGGCGTCGACGGCGTGTTCCTCGTAGGCGGTGACGAAGACGACCTTGGGCGGGCTCGCGAACTGGGAGAGCAGTCTGCCGAGCACGACGCCGTCGAGCCCCCGCATCCGGATGTCGAGGAAAACCGCGTCCACCGGCCGGCCCTGGGCGATGGCGCGGTCCAGCAGGCGCAGCGCCGCCGCGCCGTCGCGGGCGGTGGCCACCTCGGCGATCCGGGGGTCGGCCCGCAGCAGGTAGGCCAGATCTTCCAGCGCGGGGAGTTCGTCGTCCACGGCCAGGACTCGCAGGCCGGTCACGGTCCACCTCTCAACACTTACAGATTTTCCTAGAGCGTGATGAAACCGACACCAGAAGTCAACGGCTGAATATGCTCCGTGAGCAGCCCGTCATCTTCCTGATACCGAGGGAACCAGCAGTGTTCCACGGTGTTTACCCCGGTCTATGCATAATTACGAGATCTAGCGGACCGAAACCGACAAAGCATGACGATGTGGACATGTGTCGGGGCTGGCGGGGAAGCTATCTACCGTGGGGATTATCGCGGCTGGTGGGCTGCCTCCGGACGACGTCGTGGTCGCGGGACTCCGCTCCGGCGACGAGGAGTTGTTCGCGAGGCTGCTCGACGAGTGGTCGCCCGGCATGCTGCGCGTCGCCGGGTCCTACCTGTCCACCCGCGCCTCCGCCGAGGAGGTCGTCCAGGAGACCTGGCTCGCGGTGATCGCGGGCATCGACGGGTTCGAAGGGCGGTCCTCGGTGAAGACCTGGATCTACCGGATCCTCGCCAACACCGCCAAGAAACGGCAGGCGCGCGAAAGCCGTACCATCCCCTGGAGCAGCGCCTTCGACGGAGCCCCCGAGCACGACGGGGCGCCGGCGGCCGACCGGCCCGACAGGCGTTTCCACGGGGCGGGCGGGCCGAGCCCCGGCGCCTGGCGCGAGCCCCCGGCCCGCTGGCCGACGCCCGAGGGTGAGGCGCTGGCCGCCGAGACGCGCGACCGGCTCGCGGCGGCATTGGCCGAGCTGCCGCCCCGGCAGCGCACCGTGATCACCCTTCGCGATGTCGAGGGGTGCACATCGGAGGAGGTGTGCGAGATCCTGGCCATCTCGGCCGCCAATCAGCGGGTCCTCCTTCACCGGGCCCGCGCGTCGGTGCGGGGCCGGCTTTCCGACTACTTTCAGGTGGCCGCCCGGCCGAGCTAGCGCACATACGATTCGATCCGCGAGAGGGTGAGGCGATCACAACTGTGAAGCGGTTCAGGTGCGAAGAGGTGGTGGAACTCGCCACCGCCTATATGGACGATGCGCTGGAAGAATCCGCGCGCGGCGACCTCACGGCCCATCTGGCCGGCTGTGGGGGCTGCGAGCGTTATGTCGGCCAGCTTCGCGCCACGGCGGGCCTGCTCGGCCGCCTGCGCAACCCCCAGCGGCACGCGGCAAACGGCTCCGCCGAGGCCCCACCCGAAGCATTGCCTGAGGAGCTGCCCGCCGAGGCGCGTGAGCGGCTGCTGGCGGCCTTCCGCGAGCGGCGCACCGCCGATCCGCGAAGTCCCCTGTAACGCCGGGCCGCCCGGCCGGTCTGTATAGAGCAGACACCATCCGCTCCGGCAGCCGCCGGCGAAGCGGGGCGCGGCCGATCCTCGAAGTCGCCTGTAACGCGTGGCCGTCTCACGGGTCTGTAGACCCGAGGACACCCGCGCGAAAGGGGATCGAATGGTCGGGCTGGCGGCCGAGGACACGCCGATCATGGACGTCTCGGCGGTGGATGACTTCGCGCGTTCATGCTTCCCCGTCCTGACCTCAGGCGGCGACCGCGTCGGAGCCGAACTGGAGTTCCTGGTCTTCGACCGTACGGCTCCCGCCCGCCCGGTGCCGGTCGCCAGGGTCGCCGAGGCGCTGCCCGCCCTGCCCGGCGGCAGCCGGATCACCTTCGAACCCGGCGGCCAGCTCGAACTCTCCGGCCCCGCCGGCGACCTGACCGCCGCGATCGGCGCCCTCGCCGCCGACGTCGCGGTCGTCCGGGCCGCCCTGCTGGCGGACGGCCTGCTGCTCGCCGGAGTCGGCCTCGACCCGGTGCGCCGGGCCGCCAGGCAGGTGCACGAACCGCGCTACGACGCGATGGCGGCCTTCCTCGGCCTGCCGTACGGCGCGCTCATGATGTGCTCCACCGCCTCCATCCAGGTCAACCTGGATCTCGGCGAGCATCCGGCACGGCGGTGGGAACGCGCCCACACCCTCGGCCCCGTGCTGACCGCGGCCTTCGCCAACTCGCCGCTCATGGCGGGCCGCCGCTGCATGTGGATGTCGGGCCGCCAGGCCGTGTGGGAGAACCTCGACCGCTCCAGGACCGCCCCCGTGCCCGCCGCCGCCGACCCCGCGGGGGCGTGGCGCGACTACCTGCTCGACGCCCGCCTCATGCTGGTACGGCATGGCCCGGATGGCTACCGCCCCGTCCACGACGGCTCGACCTTCCGCGACTGGCTGACCGGCCCGGCGACCGTCCCCCGCCCCACCCTCGACGACCTCGCCTACCACGCCACCACCCTGTTCCCGCCGGTCCGGCCGCGCGGGTGGCTGGAGATCCGCTATCTCGACGCCCAGCACCCCGACCTGTGGCCGGTGTGCGTGGCCGTCACCCACGCGCTGATCGTTGACGACACGGCGGCCGACACCGCTCTCGCGGGCGCCGAGCCTTACCTCTCGGCGCCGCCGCCCGGCACCTCGCGGTGGCGGCACGCCGCACGGCACGGCCTCGCCGACACGGCCCTGCGCGGCGCGGCGGAGGCGTGTTTCGACGCGGCGCTTGCGGCCCTTCCCCGGCTCGGCGCGGGGAAGGGCCTCGTCGAGCGGGTGGCCGAGTTCGCCGACCGGTATGTGACACCGGGCCTGTCCCCCGCGGCCGACCTCATGGCCTGCGGTCCCGAGAACCTGATCGAACGGCTGAGCGGACCGGGCGGGCACCCGCCGTCCCTGCGACGCGAGGAAGGGCAGTCTTGAACGACTTCGCAGCCACCTTCAAGGAACGAATCGCAACCGACCTGGCCGCCGTGCGGGGCCGGTCGCTCGCGTATACCGACGCCGAGGACGACCTGCTGCTGCGTCAGCACTCGCCGCTGATGTCGCCCCTGATCTGGGACCTCGCGCACATCGGCAACTACGAGGAGTTGTGGGTGCTGCGCGAGGCCGGCGGCATCACCCCGCTGCGGCCAGAGATCGACGACCTCTACGACGCCTTCAAGCAGCCGCGCAAGAGCCGCCCCACCCTCCCCCTGCTCGGCCCGGCCGAGACCCGCAAATACATCTCCGGGGTGCGGGGCCGCACCCTGGACGTGCTCGACGCGATCGACCTGTCGGGCCCCGAGCCCCTGCACCGGGCCGGGTTCGTCTTCGGCCTGGTGATCCAGCACGAGCACCAGCACGACGAGACCATGCTCGCCACCCTCCAGCTGTCCGGGCAGCCGGGCCTCGTGCGCGACAGCCCCCTGCCGCCCGGCCGGCCCGCGTTCGGGGCCGACGAGGTGTTCGTGCCTGCCGGGCCGTTCCTCATGGGCACCGACACCGAGCCGTGGGCCTACGACAACGAGCGGCGCGCCCACCGTGTCGACCTGCCCGCCTACTACATCGACCGGTTCCCCGTCGACAACCGCTCCTACATCCACTTCATCGAGGACGGCGGCTACGACGACCCGCGCTGGTGGGCCCCCGGCGGTTGGCGGTGGCGCACCGAGTCCAGCGTCCACGCCCCGCTGTTCTGGACCCGCGAGGGCGCAACCTGGTGGCGCTCGCGTTTCGGCCGCCCCGAACCGGTCCCCATGGACGAACCCGTCCAGCACGTCTGCTGGTACGAAGCCGACGCCTACGCCCGCTGGGCCGGCAAGCGGCTCCCCACCGAGGCCGAATGGGAGAAGGCCTGCGGATGGGACCCCGACGCCGAACGCGCCCGCAAATATCCCTGGGGCGACGAACCCCCCACCCCCGACCGGGCCAACCTCGGCCACCGCGCCGCCAGACCCGCCCCCGTCGGCGCCTACCCGGCGGGAGCCGGGGCCTACGGCGCCGAGCAGATGATCGGCGAGGTCTGGGAGTGGACGTCGTCGTGTTTCCTGCCCTACCCGGGGTTCCGCGCCTTTCCCTACCGGGAGTACAGCGAGGTGTTCTTCGGCGGGGACCACCGGGTGCTGCGCGGCGGCTCCTGGGCCGCCGACCCCGCCGCGGTCCGCACGACGTTCCGCAACTGGGACTACCCCATCAGGAGGCAGATCTTCTCCGGTTTCCGCTGCGCCCGCACCGCACCCGCCGGGCAGGCGTAGATGTGCCGCCACGCCGCCTGGCTCGGCGCCCCCGCGAGCCTCGCCTCACTCATCTTCGACCCCGGCAACGGCCTGCTCCAGCAGTCCTACTCCCCCCGCCTCCAGCGCCACGGCATGATCAACGCCGACGGCTTCGGCATGGGCTGGTACGGCGAAGCCGACCACAGCCCCGTCCGCTATCGCAGAACGGTGCCCATCTGGACCGACGCCAACCTGCCCGGCCTCGCCCGCGCCGCCCGCTCGCACTGCCTGCTGGCCGCCGTGCGGTCCGCCACCGCCGGCATGCCCGTCGAGGAGACCGCCACCGCGCCCTTCACCGACGGCACCCACCTGCTCAGCCACAACGGGCGGGTCGACCCCGGCGCCGTCAGGGACCTCGCCGACGGGGCCGAGAGCACCTGCGACTCCGCCTGGCTCGCCGCCGCCGTATTCCTGCGGCTGCGCGCCGGGCTGCCCCTCGGCGACGCCCTCGCCGGCGTCGTCACCACAGCCGCCGCCAAGGACCCCGAGGCCAGGCTCAACCTGCTCGCCGCCGACGGCGCCTCGCTCGCCGCCACCGCGTGCGGCGACACGCTCTTCCTCCACCGAGGCGACCACGGCGTGCTGGTGGCCAGCGAGCCGCTCGACGACCGGCCCGGCTGGCACGCCGTGCCCGACCGGAGCCTCGTGCTCGTCACGCGAGGAGGCACGCAGGTTCTGCCGCTCTAACCCAACGATCTGAAGGAGGCACCGTGCCCGTCAGCCACCCGGCCAGCCCGGCCCACCCGTCCGTCGGCTTCGTCGACCACCTCGAACGCAGCAACCCCCGGCTGGACCTCGAACACGACGTCCGCGCCGGACTGACCGCCACGCCGAAGTGGCTGCCGCCCAAGTGGTTCTACGACGCCGTGGGGAGCGACCTGTTCACGCGCATCACCCGGCTCGACGAGTATTACCCGACCCGGCGGGAACTGGCCATCATGCGGGAACGGGCCGGCGACATCGCAGCGGCGAGCGGCGCCGACACCCTGGTGGAGCTCGGCTCGGGCACCAGCGAGAAGACCGTCCTGCTGCTCGACGCCATGGCGGCGGGCGACAGCCTGCGCGCCTACACGGCGGTCGACGTCGACGCCACCACCCTGCTGAAGGCGGCGGGCCGGCTCGCCGCCCGCTATCCCGGCGTCGCCGTACGCGCCGTGCGGGCCGACTTCGAGCGGCACCTCGCCCTGCTGCCGCGCGACGGCCGGCGCATGGTGGCGTTCCTCGGCGGCACCATCGGCAACCTCGAACCGGCGGCCCGCCGCGCCTTCCTCAAGAGCCTCCACGACACGCTGCGGCCAGGGGACACGTTCCTGCTCGGGGCCGACCTCGTGAAGGACCGGGCCCGGCTCGTCGCGGCCTACGACGACGCCTCCGGGGTCACCGCGGCCTTCAACCGCAACGTGCTCCACGTGGTCAACCGGGAACTCGGCGCCGACTTCGATCCCGCGCTGTTCGAGCACGTCGCGCTCTTCGACGAGGACAACGAGTGGATCGAGATGCGGCTGCGCGCCACCCGCGACATGCGGGTGCGCATTCCCGCACTCGGCCTCACCGTGTCCTTGGCGGACGGGGAGGAGATCCGCACCGAGATCAGTTCGAAGTTCCGGCGCGAGGGGCTGAAGGAGGAACTCGGAGACGCGGGCTTCGCCGTACAGCGCTTCTACACCGACCCGGCGGGCGACTTCAGCCTGACGCTGGCGGCGGTGTGAACGGGCCTCCCCACACCGGGGCGGGCCCGGGGAGCGGCATCGGGAAGAGCGCCGCCTCGGCGGACACGGGCGCGGCAGGCGTCTCGGCGTGTGGCCCGACGGCCTCCGCGGCCCGCCCGGAGGCGGGTCCGGCCGTCGCCACGCCAGGCATCCCGGCGAGCGGCAAGGCTTCCCGGTCGGCCGAGCCGGTTTGTACGGCTGCCGCCGGCGAGAGCGTCGCGGAGGCGTGGCGGCGGGCGCGGAGTGCCGGGCCCGGGGGGCATCTCGACGCGGCCGGGTGCAATGTGCCGAGTGACCGGGTGGTCAACACGATGGCCGCCCATCTCCGGCTGGAACGCGAGGTGGGCGGCTATGCCGCCGCACCCGACCAGACCGTGCCCAAGGCGGGCCTGGCAGCGCTGGTCGGCGCACGGGCCCAGGACGTCGCCTACGTGGAGAGCGGCACCGCGGCCACGGCGGCGCTGCTCGGCGGCTGGGCGTTGCCCGCAGGGGCGCGGATCGGGGTGACGCGGGCGGAATACGGCGCGACGGTGGCGCTGCTGTGCCGCCTGGCGGTGCGGCACCGCTGGCGGCTGGTCGACATCCCTCTGGACGGGGACTCTCGGGTCGATCTTGCCGGTCTGCGGTCGATCCTCGTGTCCGGCCTCGACTTGCTCGTGCTCTCCCATATCTCCTCGCACCGGGGCGTCGTGCAACCGGCGCAGGCCGTGGGCGCCCTCTGCCGGGCGGCGGGGGTGCCGCTGGTGGTGGACGTGTGCCAGTCCCTCGGTCATGTGGAGACCCGCGGCATCGGCGCGACGGCCTATATCGGCACGTCCCGCAAATGGCTCGCCGGGCCTCGGGGGGTGGGGTTCCTGATCCTGCCCGGCGCGAGCCGCGACTTCGGCGGCCGGCGCGGCAGGCGGGGCGAGCGAGGTCACGCGGGACTCGGCACGAACGGCGACCGCGGCGAGCCAAGTGCCGCGGTCCTCGGCGCGAGCGGCGATTTCGACCGCATATCCGACTTCGATGGCCCGCCCGACGTCCCGGACACGATCCCCTGCCCACACGCGTTGTGCCCGGCGGATCGGTTCGAGAGCTACGAGGGCGCGATCGCGGCGCGGGTCGGCTTCGGCTCCGCCGTACTCGAACACCACGCGCTGGGTCCGGAAGCCGTCCACGCGTGCCTGGCGGCGGCCGGGGCGGCGGCGCGCGGGATCCTGGACGGCGCGGGCGGCTGGCGCGTCGCCGAACCGCTCGGCGAGCCCTCCGCCATCGTCACCCTGCGCCCGCCGCCTGGGACGGATCCGGAGGAGACGCAGGCCAGAGCGGCGGAGGCGGCACTGCTCATAGGGCTCGTGCCGACGAGTCGCGCCCCCTCCGACATGACCGGGCCCCTGCTGCGTGTGTCGCCTTCGCCCGGCACCCGCCTGGAAACCCTCCGGGAACTCGCCGATGTTCTCCGCCGCCGATGTTGAGCGCCGCCACGAGACGGCGGGCCGCACGAGGCGCCGCTGACCGGGACGGAACCGTCCGCACCGAGCACGGGAGCAGCCCAGCCGTCCGGCCCGCCGGACGACCGGAGCCGGACCGTCCACGCCGGGCACGGCGGCCGGGGCTCCGGGTCAGCGGTCGACGACCGCCACGCCGATGTCACGGGCCATGGGCAGGTTGCCGGCCAGGAGGCCGCCGTCGACGGGCAGGTCGGCGCCGTTGATCCACGAGGCGCGGTCGCCGGCGAGGAAGGCGACGGCCTCGGCGACGTCGTCCTCGGTGCCGACGCGTCCCATCGGATACCACGCGACGGCCTTGTCCAGGGCGTCCGCGTGGGTCGTGAGCCGGGCCCGCCAGGCGGGGGTGGCGATGGTGCCGGGTGACACGGAGTTGACGCGCACGCCGTAGCGGCCGTACTGCACGGCCAGGCCGCGGGTGAGGTTGAGCAGCCCGGCCTTGGCCGCGCTGTAGGTGTCGTTGCCGAAGTAGCGGTGGCCGTTGACCGAGGCCACGTTGACGACGGCGCCCCGGCCGGCCTCCCGCATGCCGGGCAGCACGGCCTGGCAGAGGCGGATCGCACCGCCGAGCACCACGTCGATGTCGGCCGCCCAGACCGGTTCTGGGAGGGACTCGAACTCGACGTTGCTGCAGACGGCGGCGTTGTTGACCAGGATGTCCAGGTGGCCGTGGCGCGCGGTGAGCGAGCCGGCCACCTCGCGCACGGAGTTGTCCGAGCGGATGTCGAGGTGCATGGCCACGGCGCCGTCGATGCCCGCCGCGGTCTCGCGTGCCGCGTCGAGGTCGACGTCGGTGACGATCACCGTCGCGCCGTCCCGGTGCAGGGCGCGGGCGATGGCCGCGCCGATGGTTCCGCCCGCGCCGGTGATCAGCGCGTGACGGGGGGATGTCGCCGCCGACATGGTGTCTCCTTCGACCTCGTCAACCTTTGAGCGCGCCTGCTGTGAGGCCCTTGGTGATCTGCTTTTGCAGTAGTGCGAATCCCAGCAGCACCGGAGTGACGGTGATCATCATTCCGGCGAACATCGTGGACCAGTTTGTACCGTAATCAGCGGCCTGCCCGAGCTGGAAGAGCCCAAGCGGCAGCGGCATCTTCTCCGGGGAGTGGATGAGCAGCAGCGCGTAGAAGAACTCGTTCCAGTTCTGCAGGAAGCTGATGATGGCGACCGACGCCAGCCCCGGCCCGAGAAGGGGGAGGATCACCGAGACGAACGTGCGGGCCGGGCCCGCGCCGTCGACCGCCGCCGCCTCCTCCAGTTCGTAGGGCAGGGTCTTCATGAAGCCGACGAGGACGAAGACGTTGAACGGCAGGTTGTAGGTGGCGTAGACGAGGATCAGCCCGAGCTGGCTGTCGAGCAGGCCGAGATCGCGCATGATGAGGTACAGCGGGGCGAAGGTCACCATCCACGGGATCATGAGCCCCATCAGGAAGACGCCGAGGAGCGCGCCGCTGAACCTGAAGGCGATCCGGGCCAGCGGATAGGCCGCGAAGACCGCCAGCACGACGCCGATCAGGGTGGAGGCGACGCTGATGAGCACGCTGTTGCCGAAGAACATGCCGATGTGGGCACGATCCCAGGCGTTGACGTAGTTGTCCCAGCGCCAGGTCTCGGCGATCTGCCACGGGGGTGTGGAGATGAACTCGCCGTTGGTCTTCATGGACACGTTGAAGACCCAGGCATAGGCGCTGATCGACGACACCGCGACCGCGCCGAGCAGCAGATAGAAGAACAGGTGATACGGCCGGAAGGGCGCGCGGGGCCGACGCGAGTCGCGAGCCTTCTTCGGCGGGCGCGGGGGCGCGGGAGGCGGGGGGACGTCCGGTACGGCGGGCGCTTTCATGTCAGTACTGGAGGTCATCGCGCTTCATCACCTTGTTGAGGAGCTTGGCCACCGCCAGCATGATCACCACGAGCACGACGCCGGCTGCCGCGGCGTAGCCGAAGTCGGCGCGTTCGAAGGCGGCGCGGTACATGAGGGTGCCGACGGTGTCGGTCGAGCCGAAGGGGCCGCCGCCGGTCAGGATGTAGACGAAGGCGAAGGTCTGCAGGCTCTGCACCACCCACAGGACGACCAGCACACGCAGCAGGTCCCGCATCATCGGCATCATGACGCTCCAGAACACCCGCCACTCCCCCGCCCCGTCGATCCGCGCGGCCGCCAGGACGTCCTCGGGCAGGCGTTCGAAGCCCGCGCACAGCAGCACGATCCAGATCCCGATGCCATGCCATACCGAGACGAACGTGACCGCGGCGAGTGCGGTGGCGGGGTCGCCCAGCCAGGTCTTGGCCAGGGCGCCGAGCCCCATGGACTCCAGGGCGGGATTGATCAGCCCGAGAGTCGGGTGGTAGAGGAACTTCCACAGCAGCGAGACGACCGCCACCGACAGCACCACGGGGGCGAACAGCACGAACCTGAAGAACCGTTCGCCGTGGATCCGCTGCGAGAGCGCCCAGGCGACGGCGACGGCGGGCGGGAACAGCATGCCGCTGCCGATGAGGGTGATCAGGAACGTGTTCTTGAGGGAGTTGTAGAAGTCGGGGTCCCCCGAGAGCAGACGATATTGCTCAAGCCCGACGAACCTCATGGTTCCCGTGCGTGAGAACTCGTTCAGCGACAAGTCCACCGTCTTGATCAGGGGGTAGAGGAAGAAGACCGCCAGCAGCACGAGCGCCGGTGCGAGGAAGGGGACGATGATGCGTCGCTGGGCCGCCTTGTACATGTGACCTCCCGGGGTCTGCCCCCGCCACGGGCTACTCGGAGGCAGCCCGTGGCGGGTGGGGATGACGGGGTTCAGCCGCCGTGAACCCGGCGCAGCCCTTTGTCGAGGTTTTCGAGGGTCTGCTGGGCGTCTTGCTTGCCGAACATCAACTTGGCGATCTCGGGGTAGACGACGTCCTTGGCCTTGGACTGCATCAGGCCGTAGTAGGCGGCCTGCAGCCGGTCGGCCTTGGCCACGACGTCGGCGATGCCGGGCAGACCCGGAGGGCTCGACACCCCCTTGACCGCGGAGACCTCCCCGACCTCGGTCGCTCTGCGGGTCTGGGTCTCCACGCTGACGACGCGGCGCACCCACTCCAGCGACAGCGGGATGTTCTCGCTCTTGGCGGAGACGGACATGAGCTGCGCGGCGGCGAGCATGCTCGCCTGGTCGCCGGTGCCGCCGGTGACGGTGGGGAACTGCAGGACGCCGAGCTTGAAGTCCTTGGGGATCACGTCGGCCATCTCGCTGACGAGCCAGCTGCCCATGAGGATCATGCCGGCCTTGCCCTGGAAGAACTGAGCCTGGGCCGCGGTGAAGTCGGTGCCTTCGAAGCCCTTGAGGAACCCTTTTTTGTCGCGGAGGTCCTGGAGCATTTGCAGCCCTTTAAGGAAGCCCGGGTCCTCGGTGATGGACCCCTTGCCGTCGGTCAGGACTTCGCGGGCTTTGCCGTACCCGACGGTGCGCATCCAGATGTTGTCACTCCACATGCCCATGTAGGGCTCGAACAGGCCGGTGACCGCGATCGGGTCCACTCCTGCCGCCTTGAGCCCGTCGGCGGCCTTCAGCAGGTCGTCCCACGTCGCGGGCGGCGTGATGCCGTGCTTCTCGAACAGGGCGGCGTTGTAGAACAGCACCTGCAGGGAGAGTTCGGAGGGCACCCCGTAGACCTTGCCGGTCTTCGGGTGCTGCATGAACTGCATGACCGCGGGGCTGAACTGCTCCAGCCAGGGCTTTCCTGTGGTGGTGTCGACCTGGTCCAGGTAGGGCTTGAGGTCGAGCAGGGCGCCGTCGTCGGCCCAGTCCAGCAGGGCCGGGTTGGTGCCGTCGAACATGGTGTAGTCGACGTCGAGGGCGTCGCCCGCGCGCCACCTCTGCTCCAGGGCGGGCCGCGTCTTGGTGTTGGCGAAGGTCTGCTTCACCTCGGTGCCGGGGTAGTCCTTCTCCATCGCGGCGGCGATGTCCTCGAGGAACTTCAGGGAGGGGGTGCCGACGGCGGGCAGCACGCCGACCTCGATGGGGCCGCCCTTGATGTCCTGACGCCAGTTCTTGGCGTCGGGCGCCTTCTGCGCGGCCTGTCCACCGGTGCCGCCGCTGCCGCCACCGCACGCGGCCAGCGCGAGGCAGGAGACGGCAGCTAAGCCGACCATTAACTTTTGTACAGCTTTCACCACAGAACCTCCATTGCTAGTGATATCTGGCTTTATGTCGCTATTTCTAGATCCCGGCGGAAAGAGGGAGCCGCTACCCCGACAGGTCCGGCAGCAGGTCCGCGAATTCCTGGAGGAAGACCTCGATGCGGCGCAGTTCCTCGGCGTCGAGCACATGGGCGGGCCCGCGGCAGTGCGCGCTGCCGATGAGCCCCCGCCGGAACGAGATCTGCTTCTCCGCCGCGATGATCAACTCCGTGTCGAGCATCCAGTACGAGATGTACGGCAGGAGCCTCCGATGCAGCTCCTCGCCCCCCGCCTCGTCCCCGGACGTGAGCCTGCGCCAGATCTCGACGTAGATCTCGGTGAACGAGCACCCTGGCTGGCTGCCGACCGCCCCGCGGCGCCAGGCGTCGGGCAGCTGCACGCCCGCATAGCCCTCCAGCGAGATCACCGGCGGGTCCAGAGCGGCCAGTTCGCCGATGAGCCGCCCCGGCGGACTGGACTCCACCTTGACCAGCCGCAGGTTGGGGTGGCTGCGAACCAGGCCGGCGATCGTCGCGGCGTCGAGGCTGGCGCCGGTCTCGGCGGGCGCGTATTGCAGCACGACCGGGGTGGGCGCGACCGCGGCCAGCACCGCCGACACGTGCTCGATCTGGGCCCGGCGCGAGGGGTTGAGGAAGTGCGGCGCCAGCAGGTTGATCAGATCGGCCCCGGCCGCCACCACCTCGCGGGCGCGGGCCACAGCCAGCCGGGTGGTGTGGTCCTGGACGGCGACGATGGCGGCGAAGCCCTCCCGGCCGGCGGTGCGCCGCAGCAGGACGCCGGTCAGCTCGCGGCGCTCCTCCTCGGTGAGCTTGTAATACTCCGACGCGAACCCGGGGAACATCACGCTGGTGACGCCCGTTCCGAGCACGTAGTCGACGACCCGGCCGAACCCCTCGACGTCGACGTCCCCGTCGTCGGTGAACGGCACCTCAAGCACGGGCGAAATGCCGCGAACCAGGTCCGAGGCGTCGCCGTGACCGCCGTGGCCGTCAAGGGGAGCCGCCACGGGGGAGGCACTCGTCTGGATGATCATTCGCCCTCCGTAATCCTTAATATTCGAGATATCGAAAACGTTTTCCGCTACATGGCCGAGAAACGGCCCGTCTTCCGCAGAACCCGCGGAAGACGGGAGACGTCACGTGTGCGCGGCTCCGAGCAGACGCGCCATCGTGCCGCCGAGCACGTCGCGCCGCGCCTCGCCGCCGATCGGCCAGTCGAGCACCCGGCGCAGCTCGGCGCCGGGAACGGTGTAGGGGGCGTCGGTGGAGAAGACCAGCCGCGAGGGGCCGATCTCCGGGTCGCCGCCGAGTTCGTTGAGCACGGTGTCCCACGGCGCGTAGCAGGTGTCGCCGTACAGGTTCGGCGCGTAACGCAGCGCGGGCGCCGCGTCGATCCAGAAGTCCGTGGCGCCGCTGCGGCCCATCACGAACGGCGTCTCCGGCCGGCGCCTGGCCAGGCTGGCCAGCGGCATCGGCAGCGCGTTCGGCGGAGTGCCGGTGCGGACGTAGACGGGCCACCCCTCGCCGGCGGCGAAGTCGAGGAGCGGGTCGAGCAGGCCGTCGAGCAGATCGAAGCCCTGCAAGACGCTGTCGACGTTGAGGGCGCGGGCACCGCCGTCCCTGGCGCGCTTGAGCTCGTCCACGGCGGCCTTTCCGCGCCACGGGTTGGCGACCGCGTAGGGGATCAGCCGGCCCGGCGCCGCCGCCGCTGCCGCCGCCACAAGTTCGTTGCCGGCGCGGTTGTCGTAGGCGATGCAGCGCTCGTCGGGGGCGACCAGCGCCATGTGGACGCCCAGTGTGTCCATCGTGGCGATCAGCCGGTCGGCGGTGAGGGAGACCTCGCGTCCGCGCCCCAGCCGCACATGCGCGTCAACGATCACGGGATCCCCCTGCGGTCAAGCCGAGTGCGGTGAGCGCGTCGGCGTGGATGATCTGCTCGACGAGTTCGGCCGGCACCCGCGGCAGTGCCGTGCCCGCGAGGATGTCGTTGACGCCGCGCAGGCCCGCCATCGCCTCGCCGGTGTTGGCGATCGGGAAGTCCGAGCCGAGCAGCAGCTTGTGGGTGCAGCCCCATTCGACCGCGGCGAGCAGCGACTCGTAGCACACCCAGGGCCGCAGGTAGATCGAGGACACGTCGGCGTAGACGTGGGGATGCTTGCGTATCGTCGCCACCGTCTCCTTGCCCCACGGGTGGCCCATGTGGGCCATGACGATGCGCAGTTCGGGGAAACGCAGCGCGACCTCGTCGGTGACCAGCGGATAGGTGTAGCGCAGCGGGGCCGCGCGGATGGGCGAGGCCCCCTGGTGGAACACGATGGGCAGGGCGTTGCGCTCGCAGTAGGCGTAGAACGCCAGCGCGGCCTCGCCCAGGGGGTCGAAGTTCTGATAGTTCGGGCCCAGTTTGACGCCGACGAGCCCCATCTCGCGGCACCGCTCGGCCTCCTCCAGGCAGCCGGGCGACGTGGGATCGACCGACATGAACCCAATACGGCGGGCGGGGTCGGCGGCCGCGAACTCGGCGGTGGCGTCGTTGGTGCGCTCCGGCGGGTGCGGGATGCCGGTTGCGGCGGCCGGGTCGGCCACCGCGATGTTGAACACGATCACCACGTCGGCGGCGGACATGGCGCCGTCGAAGTCGGCCCAGGAGTTGGTGGTGACGACGTCGCGGTCGGTGCGCCAGGAGGTGAAGACGCGTCTCTCCTCCGGCGGCACGGCGTCGCGGTGGGTGGGGGTGTGCGCGTGCACGTCGACGATCATCGGAATTCCCTCATCAGATCCTCGCGCGGACGGACGCCGAGCCCCGGCGCGTCGCGCAGCGCGACCCTCCGGCCGTCGCTGTCCAGCGGTTCGGCGAGGATGTCCTCGGTGTAGTAGTGCGCGCCGATGATGTCGGAGGGGAACTCCGCCGACAGTGACGGCAGCGCGCAGGCGACGTGGAGTTGCGCGGCGGCGCCGATGCCGAGCTCGCCGTTGGAGCCGATGAGGGCGTCGAGCCCGAAGGCCGCGGCGAGCCGCCCCATGGCGACGGCGCGGCCTGGGCCGCCGCTCTTACCCACATAGAGGCTGACGCAGTCGGCGGCCTCCGCGCGTATCAGCGCGGCGAGGTCCGCCGTGCCGAACACCGACTCGTCTGCGATCACCGGAAGGCCGCGTCCGCGCAGCTCACGCATGCCGGAGAGGTCCTCAGGGGCGACCGGCTGCTCGACGAAGGCGACATCCTGCGCGGCCAGCGCGGGGATGGCCCGCGCCGCCTGGCTGCGGGTCCAGCCTCCGTTGGCGTCGGCGCCGAGAAAGGCCGCAGGGCCGGCGAGTTCGCGGGCCCGCGCCACGCGGGCGGCGTCGCCGGCGACGCCGAGCCCGACTTTGACCTTGAAGGAGCGGAAGCCGGCCTCGGTCGCCGCGCGGAACGCCGCGTCCAGCACCGGCCCGTCGCCGGAGAGGGACAGCTTGATCGGGACCTCGTCGCGGTAGGGGCCGCCGAGCGCCACGGCGAGCGGGACGCCGAGGGTGCGCGCGAAGGCGTCCCACAGGGCGGTCGCCACACCGGCCTTGGTGAAGGGGTTGGCGGCGAGGACCCGGTCCATGAGGAGTTCCAGGCCGCCGACCGGGGCGAGCGGCCTGCCGATCAGGGCGGAGGCGAGGACGGTGCGGATGAAGTGCGCGGCGCTGGCGCCGTCCTCGCCGCTCCACAGCGGCGTGCCGCTCACCTCGCCGAAGCCCTCGACGCCGGTGCTGGTGACGACGCGGACCAGGAGGAAGTCCGATCTGGCGTGCGCGCCTCTGGCGCCGCTGACCGAAAGGTCAGGGTGCGCCTTGAGGCTGACCGCCGCGGTGTGGATCGCGGCCACCGTCGCCTTCATCGCGCCGCCCCCAAAAGCGCCCGGGGGTTGTCGACCAGCATCGCCTGGCGCTGCCGGTCGGTGATCCCCCATCCGTCGATCTCGGCGACCCTGGCCACCGCGTAGTCCTGGCTCGTGCGGTCGGAAAGACCGGCGTCGGTGCCGAACAGCACCTTGTGCGAGGGCGCTTTGGCGAGGATCTCGCGGGCCGCGTAGGGCGGTGTGCCGCAGATGCAGAGGTAGAGGTTCGGGGTCTCGACGGTGAGGGCGAGCGATTCGCGCCAGGTGTCGTGGAGGCCCCCGTGCCCCAGGACGACCGGGAGGGAGGGGTGGCGGCGGGCGAGCGCCGCGATCTGGCCTGCCGTGGAGTAGGGCGGGGTCCCGTCGTGGCTGAGCAGGATTCCGCCGCGCTGGGCGAGCACGTCGCAGACGGGGTCAAGGGCGCGCTCGTGCATGCTGAACCCCTGAAGCCACGGATGCAGTTTGAGCCCGCGCAGCTTGAGCGTGCCGAGCATGCGGTCGACCTCGGCGGCGGCGCCGGCGTCACGGGGATGCACCGTTCCAAAACCGGCGAGCCGATCGGGATGGTGCGCGACGAAGGCCGCGAGGTCGTCGTTGGCCTTCGGGGTGGCGTTGAAGAGGCCGTCGTGGCTGAGGACCAGCGCCTGCTCGATGCCCGTCGAGTCCATGAAGGCGATGAACTCCTCGGCCCCGAACCGCGCGCCGCCGAGCCAGCCTGCATCGTTCCAGGCGGGGGCGTGGGTATGGAAGTCGATCACAGCGCACCCGCGAGCTCTGCCAGGCGGTCCGCCGTGCGGCCGATCAGATCCGCGAGGCGCCGCTTGCCGTCCTCGTTCCGCGCGAGGTCGGGCCGGTCGGTGTAACCGTCGATGCCGCGCCACACCTCGGCCGAGTGCAGATCGGCCCCTTCGACCGCCGGGAGGTGAGGGGTCTCGTGCCTGGGCTCACGCGGCCCGACCAGGTCGGGACGCACGGCGAGCACCATCGAGGTCTCGAACTCGCCGGCATGCCCGGGCACCGGGGGCTCGCCGCCGGTGCCGGCGAGCCGCCAGTAGTCCATGTGCGCGACCGACACCCCGAAGCGGGTGGCGCCGGCGGCGGCCGCGGCGTGGCAGACGCCGGTGTTGCCGCCGTGCCCGTTGAGCAGGACCACCCGCCGCCCGCCCTGGGCCGCGATCGAGCGGAGCAGGTCGCAGATCAGGGCCAGCAGCGTCTCGGGCGACAGGGAGAGCGTGCCGCCGTAGGGCAGATGGTGGTCGGAGGCGCCGAGGCAGACGGCGGGGGCGACGATCAGCGGCCGGGCCGCGCGTCCGGCGGCCGAGTCGGCGGCGCCGCCCGCGATCGTGTCGGCGATGAGGGTGTCGGTCGAGGTGGGGAGGTGGGGTCCGTGCTGCTCGGTCGCACCGAGGGGGATGATGACGACGGCGTCCGGCAGATGTCGTTTTATAAGATCGCGATCCGATTCGGACCAGCGCAAAGCCACCGGCACGATGACATCCTTCGATATATCGAATTTATTTCCGATAGACCGAATCTTAAGGGCCGACTAGCTCCGATGGCAATGACTCCGCCCGGTATCCGAGCCGCCGCGAGATCACAGCCCCCAGGCGGACCACTCCGGCGGCGGCCACGGCGCGCTTGTCCCCCGCGAAGTCACGGGCGAAGCCGGTCACCCCGACGGCCCCCGCGACCCTGCCTCCGGCGTCGAAGAACGGGGCCGCCGCGCACGAGATCTCCGCCTGCTCCTCTTCCTCCTCGATGGCGTAGCCGTCGGCGCGCACCTCGGAAAGCAACGCCTTGAACGCCTCCGGCCCGGCCTCCCTGGCCCGCGGCCCCTGTCCTTGGCGGAGATGGGGCAGCAGGACCGCCAGCTCGTCCTCCGGCAGGTGCGCGGAGATGGCCCGGCCGAGAGCGGTCAGGTCGAACGGGGCGACCTTGCCCGGGTAGGTGTCGAACTGGATGAAGCCGGGAGTGGCGGCCTTCGCCACGTAGACCACCGACGCGCCGTCCAGGACGCCGATGTGCACGGGCATGCCGATCTCCTCGCCGAGCGCGCGCATCTCGGCGGTCGCAATCTGCGAAAGGTCCACCTTGCGGACCAGTTGACTGGCCAGGCTGTAGAGACGCAGAGTGGGACGCCAGAAATGGCTGCGCCCGACGATGCGCCGGGTGGCATATCCGCGGTGCTCCAGCGTGTAGACGATGCTCGCGCAGGTGGCCAGCGGGATGCGGGTGATCTTGGCCAGCGCCGTCAGGGTGAGGTCGTCTTCGGCCATCACCAGCCGCTCCAGGACGGTGAGCGTGCGGTCCACCCCTGTGGAGGCGGGACGCTCCGCCTGATTGCCGCCATCGGACATGACGGAGTCCTGCCTTTCGGTCGCCGTGTGCGGGATCCCCGTGGCGCGGCCCTCCAGGGCCCTCACTGCGAGGTCGGATATTCTCGGATTCCGAGAATAGTTTCATAATATCGAAACGTGGGCCTCTGTGAGAGCTGAACCAAAGAATCCGCAGCCGACCCTCTCCGGTGTCGTGGCCATCATCCGCCTGCGCGACCGGGAACCCGTGGACGCCATCGCATCCGCCCTGCTGGAGGGCGGTGTGACCCTTATGGAAGTCACGCTGCCCACCCCGGGCGCCCTCGCCGCCGTCACCCGCTGGAACACCCACCCGGGCGTCGTCGCCGGAGCCGGCACCGTGCGCACCGCCGCGGACGCCGAGGCCGCGATCGACGCCGGCGCCCGCTTCCTGGTGACCCCGACGACGGTCCCCGCCGTACTCGGCCTCGCCCGCGCCGCCGGCGTCCCCGTGGCGTGCGGCGCGCTCACCCCGACCGAGATCGACCTGGCCGCGGGGTACGGCGCAGCCGCGGTCAAGGTCTTCCCCGTGGCCGCCCTGGGCGGCCCGGGCTACATCCGCGCCGTCCGCGAACCGCTCGACGACGTGCCCCTGCTGCCCACCGGCGGCGTGCGCCTCGCGGACGTCCCCGCCTACGCCGGCGCGGGATGCGCCGGCGTGGGCGTGGGCGGGGCCCTCGTCTCCGCCGAGCTCGCCGCCGGTCGCCGATGGGCGGATCTCACCGAACGAGCACGCGCCTTCACCGCAGCCTGGCATGGGGAACGCGGACGGGACGACGCCCAGCACGAGGAACGGGAGCGGAACGAAGGCCGACACGGGGAACGCGGGCGGGACGAAGCCCGGCACGCAGAACGCGGACGGGACGATGCCTGGCACGGAGAGCGGAGGCGCGGCGATGTCTGAGGTCGTGACACTCGGCGAGGCCATGGCCTGCCTGCGCGCAGACGGGCCCATCAACCTCGGCGGCGGCGCACACATCAGCGTGGCGGGCGCGGAGGCCAACGTCGCCATCGGCCTCGCCCGCCTCGGACACGGCGTGTCCTTCGCCGGCGCCGTCGGCCCCGACCGGCTGGGGGACCTGGTGCGCCGCACGCTGCGCGCCGAAGGCGTCGCCGTCGGCGCGCTGCGAACCGACCCCGCCCCCACCGGCATCGTCGTCTTCGAGCAGCGCATGACGGGCGTGACGCGGGTGGACTACCACCGGCGCGCCTCGGCGGGCGGCACACTGTCGGCGGGCGACGTGGAGAGCGCCTTCGCGCTCCACCCGTCTCCGCCACGTGTCCTGCACGTCACCGGGGTGACCCCGGCGCTCGGCCCCGGCCCGGCGCAAGCCGTACAGGCCGCCGTGCGCCTGGCCCGGAGCGCCGGCGCGCGTGTCTGCCTCGACGTGAACCACCGCGCCAGGCTCTGGTCCGAGAGCACGGCCCGCCGTACGCTGACCGCTCTCGCCGTCCAGGCGGACATCGTCGTCGCCTCGGAGGAGGAACTTCCCCTCACCGGCGCGGGTGGCGGCGAGGCCGAGCTGGTGGCGGGGCTGCTCGCCGCAGGGGTGAGCGAGGTCGTGGTCAAGCGCGGGGCGGCGGGCGCGAGCGTGGTCACCACGCGGGAGACGCTGCACCTGCCCGCCAGGCCCGTGACCGCGGTCGACCCGATTGGCGCGGGGGACGCCTTCGTCGCCGGCTATCTCTCCGGGGTGCTTGACGGGCTGCCCGCCGCCGCGCGGCTCGCGCGGGGCGTCACCACGGGGGCGTTCGCGGTGGCCTGCCACGGCGACTGGGAGGGGCTGCCCACCCGCTCCGAACTGGACATGCTCGATCTGCCCGACGGTTCGGCGGTGCGCTGACGCCGCGCCGGCGGGGCGCGGCGCCGCCGGCGCGGGGCGTCACTTTCCGTGGCGCCACCTCTTGCCTTTCCCGCATGACGATGCCAAAGTTCCCAATATCGCGATATTTCGGATACATCTTCGAAATATCGAAGCCTTCTTCCTCTCCCCCGTCGTCACGTCCGGCACCGCGCACCGCCGTGCCGTTCGAGGAGGCTGTCCCGAGTGAATCAACCTTCCAGGCGCCGAATGCTCTTCATGACCGGCGGAGCCGCCGCCGGAGGAGCCCTGGCCACCGCCGTCAACTTCACCGCGCCGGCGAGCGCGCAGGCCGACACGTTCGTGCCGACGCCGCTCGCCGCGACCGACCCGGAACCCAATGTAGAACGCTCCAAAAACTGGTGGCTCCCCCAGCGCAATGTGTGGACGCCGATCGGGTGGAAGGGGCACCTGTTCCGCTTCAACGTCGTCTACAACGGCGCCCTCATCTGCGATCCGGCCTGGGTAATGGCCGCCAAGCCCAACACCGAGCCCTACCGGGGCAAGAACTTCCAGACGACGGTCGTGATGCCGCAGCGGGGCGGCGGCTTCCGCGACTTCCCCGATTCGGTCCGGGAGGTGTGGGACGACGACCTCGGCTACTGGCAGCAGGGCTGGCAGGAGGACAGCGACGTGCCCGTCCTGTGGACCGAGCACCGGCGCCACGAGGGACTCGTCATCAAGCAGTCGGTGTTCGCCCATGTGCCCGGCGGGGGCCCGGTCGAGACGGCGGTCGAGCCGATCTACTCCTGGACCCGCTTCGAGGTCGTCTACGCCGACCCGCTCATCGCGCCCAAGGACTTCGTCTTCCAGCTCTGGCTCAGCGGCTCCTACATGAAACCCGCCGGCCCCTACCAGCAGGAAAACGGGGTGCCGCTCACCATATTTCCCGACACGGCGCCCATCGCGGGCGGGCTGACGATGCAACGTGTCTGGAACCCGAGCGGGAAGCCCCTCACGGTGCCGATCACCGACTCCGAGGGCAAGGCCAAGGTCATCGTGATCACAGCCGACAAGGGCTCGATCGCCATGACGGAGAACCCCAAACGGAAAGGGGTCTACGACCTGCGGCTCGGCCTGCCGGTGACCGTGGGAGCCCACGTCGACGTGCTGATCCCGATGCTGCCGCAGTCCGTCGACGACGCCAAGGCCGAGGCCGCGCTGGGCCGCGACGGCGCACTCGCCCAGTGCAAGGGGCACTGGCAGGAGCAGGGCACCACCCTCGCCACCGTCGAAACCCCCGAGAACTATGTCAACCAGGTCGTACGACGAGGCCCGCAACTCGCCCAGATCGTCGCCGAGAAGAGCCCCGACACCGGACTGTTCACCTTCCTGTCCGGCTCCTACGCCTACGACGTGCTGTGGAGCACGCCCACCTCCATGGTCAGCCACATGTTCATGGACCGGCTCGGCTACCACGACGTCGTCGAAAAGCACATCGAGATCTACAAGGCCACCCAGGGAACCCGCGTCCCGCCCGGAGCCGTCTTCGCCGGCGGCTCCTACCCGGGATATCTGTCCACCCCGAAAACGCTCCAGGCCATCGACTGGATGAGCGACCACGGCGCCATCCTGGAGATCCTGTCCGTGCACGCCCTGCTGACCGACCGCCGCGAGTTCATCGACAAATGGCTCGACGTCATCGTGAAGGCCTGCGACTTCGTCGTCCAGGCCTGCGCGCTCACCAACCACAGCGGCGTCAAAGGGCTGATGCCGCCCGGCCACTCCACCGACGAGGGCGTCGAAACCCAGGGCTTCATCAGCCAGTGCTTCACCTACAAGGGCTTCGCCTCGGCGGTCGAACTGCTGCAACGCCTCAAACACCCCCGCGCGGCGGAGTTCGCGACGTTCGCCGAGACCTTCCGTACAACGTTCGCGCAAGCCGTACGCGACCTGGCCGACAGATCGAAGAAGTGGAAGGACGCCGAAGGCAAGGAGTGGCCGGTCTTCCGGCCGCAGTTCGCCGGTGAGGGAGTCTGGGACGCCTTCACCATGCTGGACACCGGCGCGCTGATGTCGGTGTGGGCCGGTCTCCTCCCGGCCTCCGACCCGATGATGAAGTCGTTCGTGGAGTTCTTCCGGGTGGGCCCCAACCACCGGATCTACGACCCCGTGCACCACAACGCGCTCTACCCCGCCGTCCTCGACCACGAGCAGTCCTCCGCCGAGCCCTGCTACAGCTGGAACATGTTCCACAACTGGCAGCTGGGGGACCGGGCGCATTTCATCGAGGGGCTGTACGGCCTGCTCACCGGCGGGCTGTCCCAGGACACCTACATTTCAAGCGAGCACCGCAACGCGATCTACGGCAACCTCTTCTCCTATCCCATCATCGTCTGGTCGCTCCTTCACGCGGTCGTCGACGACAGCCTCACCCCCGACCAGCTCTACCTCCTGCGGCTCTGCCCCCTGGAGTGGCTGTCGGCCGACAAGCAAACCCGCTTCGAGAAGATCCCCACCAAGTTCGGCCCGGTGACGCTGCGCATGTCGCTGGACCGCCGCCGCGACACCCTCAAAGTGGAGTTCAGCGGCGACTGGCACCACAAGCCCAAGCAGACGGTGGTCGAGAGCCCGCCGCTGCCCGGGCTCAAATGGATCATCGTCAACGGAAACAGGTACCGCGCCGGCCGAAGGATCGTGCTTCGTTGACATCCTCCCCTCCCTCGTGGAACGGGATTCCCATGGTCGCCCGTGAGAGTTCCTGCTTCGCCGCCGGCTGCCCGCCCGAGAGGACTCCCGTTGAGGTCTTACACCAGCTCCACAGGCGTTTCAGCTCTCCGCCAGCCCGGCGGCGAGTACGTTCCTAGCAGCGTTGACATCCCGGTCGTGGACCGCGCCGCAGGCGCACTTCCACGTGCGGACGTTCAGCGGCAACCTGTCTTGCAGCGCTCCGCAGGCCGAGCACAGCCTGCTGGACGGGAACCAGCGGTCCACCACAGCAAGCCGCCTGCCGTACCAGGCGGCCTTGTACTCCAGCATCATCCGCAGATCCCGCCACCCGGCGTCCGAAATGGCGCGGGCCAGGGAGCGGTTGCGGACCATGTTGCAGACGGCCAGGTCCTCCACGGCGATCACTTGATTCTCGTGAACAAGCGGTGTGGAGACCTTGTGCAACAGATCGCGGCGCCGGTCGGCGATCCGGGCATACACCCTGGCTACCTTCACCCGGGCCTTGGCCCGGTTCGCGGAACCTCCGGCCTTGCGGGCAAGCGCCCGCTGAGCCTTGGCCAGCCTGCGCCGGTCGGCCCGTTCATGCCGGGGGTTGACGATCTTCTCACCCGTGGAGAGCGTGACCAGCGCCGCGATGCCCGCGTCCACCCCCACCCGGGCGTCGACGGAGGGCAGCGGCACGATCCTCTCCTCCACCAGGATCGACACGAACCAGCGCCCGGCCGCGTCCCTCGACACCGTGACCGTGGACGGCTCCGCGCCCTCCGGCAGTGGGCGCGACCACACGATGTCCAGCGGCGCGTCCATCTTCGCCAGGGTCAGCCTGCCGTCGCGCCAGCGGAACGCCGAGTGGGTGTACTCCGCCGACGCACGAGACTTCTTCCGCGACTTGAACACTGGGTACTTGGCGCGTTTGGCGAAGAAGTTCACGAACGCCGCTTGCAGGTGGCGCAGCGCCTGCTGGAGCGGGACCGAGGACACCTCGAACAGGAAGTCGTACTCCCCGCCGCGCTTCCACGCGGTCAGGAGGGCCGACGACTCCGCATAGGAGATGCGGCGTCCTTCGAGGGTGTAGGCGCGGGTGCGCTCCTCCAGGGCCTCGTTGTAGACGAGGCGGACGCAGCCGAACGTCCGGGCGAGCTCTCCAGCCTGCCCGGGGGTCGGATAGAAGCGATATTTGTAGGCTCGCTTCACGGTCTGCGCCACGCCTCGCACTCTATCGCGCGATCATGCAGGGATCGCTCGTTTGTTCGATACGGCGATTCGCCCGCCGACGAGTCGCCTGCCTCTTCCCTGCTCCGCAGGAGTCCGATTCCTCCCCCGCCCGAAGGCGGGGGTTTCCTCGGAGGTATCAGATGACACCCCCCCTCCGCATCGTCACGGCGGCCGCCGTGGCTCTCGCCGTACTCGCCACCGCGCTCCCGGCCGCGCACGCGGCGGCCGGCCCGCCCGGGGACCACCACCGCGTCACCAGGCCAGGCAAGCCCGTCAAGCTCAAGGGCAAGAAGAAGACGTGGGACGTGAGCGCCATCAGGTCCAAGGAGCGTCCCGCCGCTCCGGCCGCCGCCGCTCGCAGCGCCGCGCTTCCGCCCGACGTCAACGGCGATGGGCGCGCCGACCTGGTCGCCCAGCTCTCCGGCGCCGACGCGGGATCGCTGCGCGTCCACGCCAACAACGGCGCGACCACCTCCAACCCGTGGGAGGCGGCCTTCACCGCCACCTCCTCCCAGTGGGGATTCGCCGACCTCGTGCTCCTCGCCGACGTCACCGGCGACGGCCGCGCCGACGTCATCGCACGTGACCCGGCGGTGTCCAGCGGCACCCTGTGGCTCTATCCGCACGACGGCTCGAACGCGGCCAACCCCTGGCCCAGCCGCATCGCCGCCGGAACCGGCTGGAACTCCCTCGACAAGGTCGCGGTGGCCGACGTCACCGGCGACGGCAAGCCCGACCTGGTCGCGCGCAACCCCTCGGTGGGCGGCGGCACCCTCTACGTCTATCCCGGCAACGGCGCCACGGCCGCCAACCCCTGGACACGCTCGCCGATCTGGTCGGGCAGCGGATGGAACCTCGCCCAGACCCTCTCGGTGGGCGACGTCACCGGCGACAACCGCCCCGAGATCGTGGCGCGCAACGGCGAAGGGGCCGTCCTCGTCTACCCCCACAACGGAGCGACCTCGACCAACTTCTGGACCTCGATCGTCTTCGGCAGCACCGGCGGCTGGAACACCTCCGACCGGCTGAGCATGGCCGACGTCACCGGCGACGGCCGCCCCGACCTCATCGCCCGCGACACCTCCGGCTCCCTGTGGGTCCACCCCTGGCAGAGCGGTACGGCGGGAGCCATGTGGTCGCCGACGGCACGCTTCGCGGCGGGCACCGGCTTCAACTACGCGTTCGACGTCATGACCGGCGACGTCAACGGCGACGGCAAGCTCGAACTCGTCACCCAGGTCGCCCGTAACAGCGAACTGTGGCTCTTCCCCCACGACGGCTCGGCCACCGGCAACCCCTGGCCCGCCAGGACCGCCGCCGGCACCGACTGGGGCTCCGCCTCCCAGGTCTACCTCGGCGACGTCAACGGCGACCGCCGCCAGGACCTGATCGCGCTCGACAGGCGCATCGACGGCGGCACCCTGTGGATCTACATCAACAACGGCTCCACCACCGGCTCGCCCTGGAGCACACGTTACTTCGGCGGCAACGGCTGGAACATCTTCAACTCCCTGCTGCTGGGCGACGTCACCGGCGACGGACGCGCCGACGTCGTCGGACGCTCCCCGAACGGCGACATGTTCGCCTACCCGGGCAACGGATCCGCCACCGCCTTCCCCTGGGACACGCGCGCCTGGGTCGGCAGCAACTGGCAGACCGCCACCCGGCTCGCGCTCGGCGACATCGACCGCGACGGCATCGCCGACCTTGTCGACCTGGAGAACGACGGATCGCTCTGGGTCTTCCCGACCGGCGCCTCCACCGACCCGATCAGGATCCCCGGCACCTGGACCGGCACCCGCACACTCAACCTCGGACACGTGACCGGCGGCACCGGACCCGACCTCGTCGTCGGCGACGCCTCCGGCAACGTGTCCATCTACCCCAACACCGGCGCGACCTCCGGGAACCCGTGGAGCTCCACCCCACGCCCCGGCGGCAGCGGCTACCAGGACGCCGCCTCCCTCGTGCTCTGACACCGGCCTCTCACCGGATGTTCGAAACGGCGAAACGCCTGCCCCTGTCCTGCTCCACAGGGGTCCGATTCCTCCCCCGCCTGAAGGTGGGGGTCTCCTCGGAGGTATCTGATGAGCGACCATAAAAAGCGGGGCGTGCACACCGATCAGGCCCCGCCCCCGCGGGGGGCCTATTCGCAGGCGGTCGTCGCAGGAGACCTCGTCTACACCGCCGGCTTCGGCCCGGTCGACCCGGTCACCCGCACCGTCGTCGGCGGCGACGTCGCCGAACAGACCCGCCAGACACTGCGCAACGTCGCCGCCGCACTCCACGCCGCGGGCACCGGCCTCCAGGACGTCGTCAAGGTGACCGCGCACCTCGCCGACGTCGACAACGACTGGGACGGCTTCGACACCGCCTACCGCGAGTTCTTCGACGAACCCCGGCCGGCCCGCACCACCGCCGGCTCCAACCTCGGCGGCATCCTCGTCGAGATCGACGTCGTCGCCGTCAAGGGCAGCGGCTCCGGCGCCTGACCCGCCGTCAACCGAGATCGGTCCCACGTTCCCCGCCCACGGCCACGGCCGGGGAACGTGAGACCGGCCGGTGAGACCCGCCCCGGCCTCGCCGTACCTCGCCCAGGGCACGGGCGGGGAAGGCCGAGGCCGGGGCCGGGCCTGCCATGGCTCAAAAGATGATGGTGCCGACAATCGTCGAGACGATCAGCCCGATCACGACGGGGATGAAGGACAATCGGGCGAGGTCAAGCACGGAGACGCGGGCGATGGCCGCCACGGCGAGCAGCGACGACCAGGCGATCAGCGTCCCGCCACCGACCCACACCGAGCCCATCTGCCCTACCGCGGCCAGCAGAGCGGGGTCGGTGTCGACCGCGAGTCCCAGCGACCCCGCCACCGAACCGGTCAGCGGCAGACCCACGAACCCCGCCCCGTCGATGCCCGCCAGCATGCCGATGATCAGCAGCGTGAACGCGGCGAAGAACGGTGTCTGCGGAATGATGTCCTGGCTGCGCTCGGCGAGGTCGAAGAGGAAACGAGGTGCCTGGCTCCCCTCTTCGAGACCGAAGATGCGCCCCGCCAGCTCCGGATTGCCGATGAAGAAGAAGCCGGCGATGGGGACGACGGCGCCCATGGCCTTTACCGAGAACAGGAGTCCGTCGACGAAATGCTTCGCGGAGGATTCGAGACCGCCGAGTCTGTCCGCCCCGACCGAGGCCGCTATCAACAGGAGCAACGCCAGGCCGCCGATCAAGGCGGACGCGCTGCCACCGATGGCCTCGGGCACCAGATCGGTGAACTTTCCGAGGAGCATATATCCCATCAACAGCGCGAACGCCACCGGGACGACGACCGCGAACACCTTCGAGGTGGTGGTCCGCTGAGGCGCGGTTTGTATCGTTCCATTTGATTCTTCGTCCTCGGAAATCGTCTGCGCGCGCTTCTCCCACTGGGTGAAGTTCTCCGCACTGGGCGCGGTGAAGGTCTTGCGCAGGAGGAAGTAGCCGATCACCAGTGCGAGCACTCCGGTGACGAGGGACAGCACCAGTGCGCGGTCGGCCACGGCGGTGGTGCTCACCCCCGCCGCCTTGGCCGAAAGACCGGGAGCCACCTGGATGACATAGTCACTGGACAGGGCCATGCCTTGACCCGCGATCGACATGCCGAACGCGGCGGCCATCGGGGACAGGCCGGCACGGATCGCGACGGGCAGCAGGACCCCGCCGACGAGCGCGGCGGCGGGAGTAGGCCAGAAGAAGAGTCCGATCACGTACGTCGCGAGCGCGATCACCCAGAAGGCGCTGCCGCCGTTGCGCATGACCGGATGGAGCGGCTCCACCATGCGCCGGTCGGCTCCCATGGATTGCAAGGCGCCCAGCAGACCGGTCATCAGCGCGATGATGAGGAAAATATTGAAAAGCTCGCTGGCCGCGGCGAGGCTGGCGTTGAACATCGACTGCATACCGGCGATCGGACTTCCGGTGTACACCCAGGTGGTCACCAGCGTGGCGGCTATTGCTGGTATGACGACATTCTTCCGCGCGATCATCACGGCGATGATGAGTATGATTCCGGCTAAGTAGACCCAATGGGCAGCGCCTAGAGCCATGGCACCTTCCTTTTTTGCACGGCACATGTGCCGGCCGTAGTCGGATGCACAGACTTTTGTCCGCTCCACCACAGGACCACAACGGGCAAGATGCACAATCTGCCTGGAGCGCCTTGTGCACTCTACCGAAAGCGTCCGGCGCCGCCCGCATAAAACATTTCCACTCCGCTCCGGGCGTGTGCAGGCTGCCCATATACAGCCGCCGCTTCTCTAGCACTTCGCCCATATAAAGGCGATGGCGGCGCACGCAGAATGGTCGCCGTGTGTATATCGCGCAATGATTGGCAGCGTCCTCCCACAGGGCCCACCATGGGCGGCGCGATGGTGGCCTCCAGCCATCCCGGCGTAAGTCTCGCCGGTGCCCGGGTTCTGGACAGCGGCGGCAACGCGGTGGACGCCGCGCTCGCCATGGCGGCGATGTCGTGGGTGGCGCTGCCCGGCCAGTGCGGGGTGGGCGGCGACGCGTTCGCCTTGCTGCGGAGGCCGGACGGGACGGTCGTCTCCTTCGGCGGCAGCGGCTTCGGGCCCGACGGGGGTTGGCCCGGCTTCTATCGAGATCGTGGACTGGCCGCCATTCCTCTTGAGGGAGCACTGGCGGTCGCCGTGCCCGGCGCCGTGGCCGCCCTGGCGGAACTGCACAAGGCCGCGGCGACCCGTGACCTGGAGGAGTTGTGGGCACCCGCGATCGCAGCCGCCGCGCGTGGCCTGCCCTGCACCGTCAAGACCCACCTCGACATCGTCGAACACGAGACGGCGCTGGCGAAGGACGCCGGCGCGGCCGCCGTCTTCCTGCCGCGGGGACGCCCCCTACGCGCCGGCGAACCCCTCGTGCAGGCGGAACTCGCCGCGACTCTGCGCCGCCTCGCCGGGGCGCCGGGCGCCTTCTACACCGGCGCACTCGCCGAGCGTGCCGTCGCCGCCTTGACGGCGGGCGGAGCCCCGTTCTCGGGCGAGGAGTGGGCCGCCGGCGGGTCCGCCCTGATCGGCCCATCGGTCACGGTCCGCTATCAGGGGCTGACAGTGCATCAGACACCGCTGCCGACACCGGGGTGGATGGTGCTGCAACAGGCCGGTCTGTGCGACGGTGAGCTGTCGAGGCTGCCGTGGCTTTCCGCCGAGGCGGTCCACTGGGCGGCCGGTGCTGCGCGCATCGCTTTCGCGGATCGGCTGGCCGCATGCGCCTCAGGCAACGACCGCTGGCAGGAGTTGCTGACACCGGCCTCGCTCGCCTCACGGCGCCGTCGCATCGACCGGGGCGAGGTCACCGGGCTCGCCCCCTCACCGGTGCCCTTCGACGGCGACACCACCTCGGTGGTGGCGGTGGACGCCACCGGTCAGGCCGTCACCTTGATTCACTCGCTGGCCTTCACCTTCGGTGCCCGCGCCTCGGTGCCGGAGACCGGTGTCCTGCTCAACAACCGGCTTGGCCGCGGCGCCTACCTTCGCGACGGCCACCCCAATGAGGTGGCTCCGCGGCGGCGCCCGCTGCACACCCTGAACGCCTGGATCGTCACCGACGAGGCGGGCCGGTTGCGTCACGTGGGGAACACGCCCGGCGGCGACGGGCAAGTCCAATGGAACATGCAGCTGCTCTCACATTTGATCGATCACGGCGCCAACCCGGCCGAAGCCGTGGGCGCCCCGAGGTTCACCGTCTTCCCCGGCAGCGACGCCGACGTCCTGGCCCGTGCCCCCGAACTCCGATGCGAGAGCCGGTTGGGCGGCGCGGCCCTGGAACGGCTCCGAGAGCTCGGGCACGACGTGGTGACCCAAGGTGCCTGGGCGGCGGGCGGCAGCGCGCTGGTCATCTCGGCCGGCGAGGAGCCTGGCGTGCTGCTCGGTGCGGCGGACCCCAGACAGGACGGAGTGGCGCTCGGTGTTTGAGACGAATACAGATCCGGCACTCCCCCGAGTGCCTCAACCGCAGGGTGACTACGTACCCGCGTCATGTCAGCCGCGCGTCCCCTGCTCCGCTCTCGTCTTCACCGCCGGTATGACGCCCCGGCGAGACGGCGTACTCACGGTGACGGGCCTGGTGGGCGCGGAGGTGAGTGTCGCCGCAGCGGCGCAGGCCGCCGGCCTGGCGGCAAGAAACGCGTTGTCGGCGGCGGCCGGCGCGGCAGGAGGGGTGAAGCACCTTCGTGCGCTCCTGCGGCTGAGCGTCTTCATCGCCTGCGCCGAGGGATTCACCGACCTGTCGAAGGTCGCCGACGGTGCGTCGGCCGCGCTGGCGGCCGCGCTTCCCGAGCTGGGCGCCCCGGCGCGCACCGCGATCGGCGTTCGCGCTCTGCCCGGCGGGGCGCCGGTGGAAGTGGAGCTGACCGCGGCCTACGGCCGGCACGCAAGTGACAAGGAGAACCCGGTATGACGCGGCGTCGTGGACTCAATTTCATCGGAGGGCGGTGGGTCCCCGCCCAGTCGGGAGAGACCTTCACCCGGCGCAACCCGGCCGACGACGACGATGTGATCGGGGACTTCCCGCTGTCGTCCGCCGCCGATGTCCACGCGGCGGTGAGGGCGGTCGGCGAGGGCGCGTCCGAGTGGTCGAGCACTTCCGCCGAGAATCGGGCCCGAGTTCTCGAGAAGGCCGCCGATCTCCTCGAAGAGCGTGCCGCGGAACTGACCGAGGAACTGGTGCGGGAAGAGGGAAAAACGCTGCCCGAGGCGTCCGTCGAGGTCAGGCGCACTCCGATGAACCTGCGGTTCTACGCCGCCGAGGGGCTGCGGATCTCCGGGCGGAGCTATCCCGCCGAGGGCGGCGGGCTGGTCTACACGTGGCCAGAACCTGTGGGTGTGGTGGGGGCCGTGACCCCATGGAATTTTCCGATCAACATCCCCTCCCGCAAGCTCGGGCCCGCGCTCGCCGCCGGCAACGGCGTCGTGTTCAAACCCTCGCCCGTCACGCCTCTCCTGGCGCAGCGGCTGGTGGAGGCGCTTGTGGCCGCGGGAGTTCCGCCGCGTGCGCTGGCCCTGGTCCAGGGCGGAGGCGACGCGGGAGCGGCGGTCGCGGCGGATCCGCGTGTCGCCGCGGTGACCTTCACCGGCTCCACACCGGCCGGCCAGGCCGTGCACGCCGCTGTCGGGCCGTCGCGCCGAGTTCAACTTGAAATGGGCGGCAAGAATCCGGTGGTGGTCCTTCCCGACGCGGATCTGGAGCAGGCCGCGAGGATTATCGTCAAAGGCGCTTTCGGTTTGAGCGGGCAGGCGTGCACGGGCACGAGCAGGGTGATAGCGGTCAATGCCGTTTACGAGCCGCTTCTTGAGCGTGTCACCGTGCTCACCGAAGCCCTCACGGTGGGGAACGGGCTCGGACAAGGCGTCGATATGGGCCCCCTCGCCGCCGACTTCCAAATGCGGAAGTTCCTCGATTATGTACACATCGGTCGTGAAGAGGGGGCGCGACTGGTGACCGGGGGTGAACGTCTCGGCGACCCGGAACTGAAGTCCGGTCTCTTCGTCCGCCCCACGATATTCGCCGGTCTCACTCCCGGGATGCGCCTGGGCAGGGAAGAGGTCTTCGGCCCGCTTCTCGGCTTTCAGCGCGCCGCGGACTTCGACGAGGCGCTCGACATGGCCAACAGCACCGACTACGGCCTGTCCTCCGCGATCGTCACACGCGATCTGGGACGTGCCCTGGCCTTCGCCCGCCGCAGCCAGTCCGGGCTGGTGAAAATCAATCAGCCCACCACTGGCATGGCCGTGAACGTGCCCTTCGGCGGACTTAAGGAATCCAGCACGCAAACGTTTAAAGAGCAGGCGGGGGACTCCATGATGCTCTTTTACACACAAGAGAAGAGCGTCTACGTCTCTCCGCCGGACTGATTCACAATTCCGTGTGGAGTGCACACGGGACCGGTGAATCCTTGTGCCGGATGACCGTACGAAACGATCCCCGAAATTCGTAGTCTTCAAGCACTACGTGCGTTAGGGAAGGAGCCGATGATGTCGGAGCCGGAGCTCTTGTCGAGGCAGGATTTCCGTCAGGCGCTGCAAGACGCCATCAAGGGCCGTCAGGCCAAGGACGCCTCTTTCAGCAAGGCGTGGGCGGAGGGCAGGCTCAAGCGTGAGCACTTCGCCCGGTGGGCGGAGAACCACTACCACTACGTCGGGCCGTTCGCCGACTACCTGTCCTACGTCTACGCCAACACGCCGGATCAGTACACCGGCGCCAAGGACTTCACCCTGCAGAACATGTATGAGGAGGAACTCGCCGACATCAGGCACACCGATCTTCTCATCCGGTTCGCCGAGGCCTGCGGAACCACCCGTGAGCGGGTCGAGGACCCGTCGAACATGAACCCGATCACGCGCGGTCTGCAGTCCTGGTGCTACGCCGTCGCGATGCGCGAACACTTCGTGGTGGCCACGGCCGCGCTCGTGGTGGGGCTCGAATCGCAGGTTCCGGCCATCTACCGCAAGCAGATCGTGCCGCTGCGCGAGGTCTACGGCTTCACCGAGGACGAGATCGAGTTCTTCGACCTGCACATCACCTCCGACGAGGTGCACGGGGAGCGTGGCTACCAGATCGTGCTGGACCACGCCACGACGCCCGAGCTACAGCAGCGCAGCCTGCAGATGTGCCGCTACGGCGCTGAAATGCGCTACTCGTACACCGAGGGGCTCTACAACCACTATGTCAAGTCGGACCTCGTCGGCGCATAGCGCACTCACCGGTGCCGGGCCGCGGGCCCGGCGCCGGTGAACCGGACACCATCCGCATGAGACACCGCGAGACCGAGGTAAGACGTTGGGAAGCTGGGTGGAAGTCGCATCCCTTGAGGAGCTGGCGCGGCGCAAACGCAAGCTCGTCGTGGTCGGTACACAGCAGATCGGCCTGTTCCTGATCGGCGGCACGGTATACGCCGTGAGCGATGTCTGCGTGCACAAGCAGCGCTCGCTGACCAAGGGCACGGTGCTGAACGGTCAGATCATCTGTCCCGGCCACCAATGGGCCTTCGATCCTCAAACCGGCCGCGCGGCGGACCGTGAGGAGTGTCAGCCCACCTACGACGTGCGAATCGAACAGGGTGCGGTTTTCGTGAACCCCAGCCCTCGCGCGCTTACCTCCGAGGAGCGGTGATGACCGAATCGGTGATCATAGTCGGTGCGGGCCAGACCGCCGCGGTCGCGGCACGCACGCTGAGACGGCGCGGTCTCGGCGGCCGGATCACGGTGGTCGGCGAAGAAGCCGTGCGCCCCTACCAACGTCCTCCGCTGTCCAAGGATTACCTCTCAGGGCGGGAGGGCGAGGACGGCCTGTGGCTGCTCACCGAGGATTGGTGTGACCGCAACGAGGTCGGCCTGCGCCTGGGCGCGCACGTGCGCAAAGTGCATCGGGGGTCACGGTCGGTGGAGCTGGCCGACGGGACCCTCCTGGAGGCCGACGCGCTGCTGGTGGCCACCGGCACCCGGCCCCGCAGACTGCCCGGCGTCGAGGGTGAGCGTGTGCGCTATCTCCGCACACTTGCCGACGCCAACCGGCTGGGCGCCGATCTCCGGCCAGGTGCTCACGTGCTCGTGATAGGCGCCGGATTCATCGGCGCCGAGGTGGCGTCCACCGCCCGCGAACTGGGTGCGTCCGTCACAGTGCTTGAGCGCGCCGATCATCCGCTGGGGCATGTCCTCGGCCGCCGTATGGGCGAGGTGTGCGCCGCCCTGCAACGCGAACACGGCGTCGATCTCCGCACCGGCGAGACGGTCGAGAAGTACATGGAGACGGCGGACGCCGCGGTCGTCACGACCACGGCCGGCCGCGCGATAGAAGCCGACGTGGTCGTGATCGCTGTGGGTGTGGTGCCCAACGTGGAGCCCCTCATCGGCTCGGGAGTGGAGCTGAACAACGGCGTCGTCGTCGACGAACACTGCCGGACAGGCGTGGCGGGCGTCTTCGCGGCGGGAGACGTGGCCCGCCACTACCACCCGCTCTTCGAGCGGCACCTGCGCGTGGAGCATTTCGACAACGCGAACGGTCAGGGCATGGCCGCCGCCAAAAACATCCTTGGTGAGCGCATCGCCTACACGGCTCCGCACTGGTTCTGGTCCGACCAGTTCGGCCGCAACCTCCAGCACGTCGGACACGGGCACGGATGCGATGAGATCGTCGTCCGCGGGCAGGCCGACAGCTTCGACTTCACCGCCTTCTATCTGCACAACGGCGTCCTGCGAGCCGCGTTCGCGGTCGACAGGGGCGGCGACATCGCCGTGGCCAGACAGATGATCTCCGCCCGTGCCATGCCCGACCCCGCAGGACTCCGCGACGAGAACGTCGACCTCGCCGACCTGTCGGCAGCCACTCACTAGGAGACTCTGATGGATTACCAGCGTGTCGCTCGATCGGGTCAGGTGCCCGAGGGCGTCGTACGCCGATTCTTCGTCGACGAGATCGAGCTCGCGGTGGCCCGCTGGGAGGGCCACGTCCACATCATGTCGAACTACTGCACCCACCTCGACTGCCTGCTGTCCTCGGGCCTGGCGACCGCGGACGGCCTCCTGTGCTCATGTCACGGCAGCGTGTTCGACTACGACTCCGGTGAGCCGATCACTCCCCCGGCGACCAAACCCATTCGGGTCTATCCGTCGAAGGAGGAGAACGGCGAGATCTTCGTACAGCTGCCGGAGGACGCCGCCTCCTCCCACATCCCCCGTCGCGGGCGTGCCCCGGAGGTGACCGGCTGAAGGCTCCGCGGCCGGACCACTGGAGACGGGCGGCACTGGTGCCGCTCCTGCTGGCCACCTTCACCGCCACGCTGGCCAGTAACATCGTCAACGTTCCGATGCCCCTGCTCATCGGCGACCTGGACGTGTCGCTCGCGGCGGGATCACTGGTCATCACGGCATTCACGTTGCCCTTCGCGGTGCTACTGCCGATCGCGGGATGGCTGGGTGACCGCGTAGGGCACCGCCGGCTCTTCTGCCTCGCACTACTCGTTCTGGGAGCCGGCTCGGCCGCCGCCGCCGCGGCGCCCGCCTTGCCGCTCCTGGTCGCCTGCAGAGTCGTGCAGGGTGTGGCCACGGCGGCGATCCTGCCCACGGTCATGGCCTTGATCAGCGAGGGCGCCGACGGGCCTCGCCGTGGCCGGGCGCTGGCGGCGTGGGCCGCGGCGAACGGCCTCGGCCAGGCGGCCAGTCCCGCCCTCGGCGGCGTCCTCGCGGCCTGGTTCGGCTGGCGGGCGGTGTTCTGGCCCGTCGCACTCCTGTCCCTCGCCGGGCTGGTGCTCGCCTTCGCGCTCCTGCCGAAGAGCCGGCCGCGTGCGATTCCGCTGGAATGGGCCGGGGCGACACTCCTCACGCTTACCTCGTTTCTCGCACTCGGCACCATGTCGGCGGCCGCCGCGGTGGGAACACGATCACCTGCCGTGTGGGCGGGGGCGTTCCTCGCAGTGCTGACACTCGTGGTGTTCGTGGTGGTCGAACGCCGCCACGCCGAGCCGTTCCTCCCCCCGCGCCTCGTCGTGGAGTCCCGCTACCTACGCTCATGTCTGGCCGTCTCAGCTCAGATGTTCTGCCTGGGTGCGACCCTGCTGGCGATGCCGCTCTACCTGATAGGCGAGCACGGCGTCAGCGCCCAGGCGACGGGGGCGATGATGCTGGGCGTTCCCCTGGCCATGGTGGTGCTCGCCCCTGTCGCGGGCGTCACGCTGGAGCGTGCGGGCGCCAGATTCGCACTTCGCCTGGGGCTGGTGATCCTGATCGCCGGTCAGGTCCTCTCCGCCGTCGTCCTCAGCACCGCGGAGCCTCACCTGCCCCTGCTCATGGGCGCACTCGTGACCGTCGGCGCCGGCATCGCCTTCGTGCAGACCCCGGCGGCGATAGGCGCGACGCGCTCACGCGCCGGCCGGCTCGGGGCCGGACTCGGCCTGTTCAACCTGACGAGATTCGGCGGGGCGGTGCTGGGTACGGCATGGGCCGCCGGCGTGATCGATCGAGCACCCGCGTTCGGCCTTGTTTTCCTCGCGGGCGCCGCTGTGGCGGTCGCCGGGCTGCTGGGCTCGTTCGCCGGCCCCGATCCGGCGGCGGACGGCGAGCAAACCGTCTAGCTCCCCCGGATCACGGATGGTCGTCACCCGGCGGAGCGAGTTCGTCGGACATGGTGCCCGTCACCGAGGCCAGGATGTCGATGTGGTGGGCGAGCCACACCATGAACTGAGTGTCGGCCAGCCGGATGTCCATGCGGAGTGCGCGCGAAGCCCGCTCCAGCTTGTACAACATCGTGTTGCGATGGAGATTCAGGCTGCGCGCCGCGGCGTTCAGATTGCCCGACGCCTTGATGTAGGCGAGCACGATCTGTTCCAGGTCACCGGTCTGGCTGCGCACCCGGCGGAGCGCTCCCAGCGTCTCGCGCGCGAACGCCCTCCCCTCGTCGCTCGCGGCCACGTCTTTGATCGCGGCGAAGATGCGGAGGTCGCCGTAGCCGCAGACCGGCGCCGCCCCCGTGCGGCGGGCGAGCCCCATGGCCACCTGCGCCTCGTAGTAGCCCGCCGCGACTCCTTGCGCGCCATGCCCGGACTGGCCATAGGTGATGCGCAGATCCTCTCCGGTCTTGCCGCGCAGTGCCCGGTGAAGCTGGTGGGCATATTGCGCGACGGCAGGCTGCTCCCGCAGCGAGTCCCGCAGCTCCGCCGGCGACTTCGGGAGCCGCAGGATGACCACGATGGAGGTGCCGACCGGCGCGGCGAGTGTCCTGCGCTCATCCGGAGGTTCGATCGCGTGAATGATCCGCATCATGGCTGACATGTAGCCCGGATCACGGCGCCCCACGGTCAGCGCGGCCGCGGTGACCACGTACACCGCGTAGGACCGATCGACGTCGAACCTGTGGTGGCGGGCCCGGGCCTGCAGTTCGTATTGATCGGCGAAGCGCCTGTGGATCAGGCAGTCGACGAAGTCGCCCCGGGCGCGTTCCTCCGCGACCTCGATGGAATGTAAGCGGAGCATCTCAGAGCCGGTCAGCGTCGCCCCATGCTCTGCTATCACGCGCTGGTGAGCCAGGTCGTGATCGTCGAGTGGCCCTGACGGCTCGATGAGGAGCAGCCACCCGTAGAGCTCTCCGCCGAACACGATCGCGGCGCCCAGCGCACGGACCGGCCGCTCTGCGCCGTCTGCGGCGAACTCCCGCGCCGGCTGCTCGGAGACGAGCTCCAGCTCGAACGGTCCGGTGCCGGCCCACGACCCGCCGCGGAGCGACGCGAGGTTCTCGGTGAGCAACCGCCCGGCCTCGGCCGCCTTCTTCGCGGAGCCGAACCCCGAGGCGGCCAGGAGCTCACCACTCGCGGCGACCACCATGACCGGGCAGTGCGACAGGCCGGTGATGGCCCTCGCCATCGCGGGAATGCCCGATCCCCGGGCCAGCACCTCCGCCAGAGCCCGGTGCACGTGATCGCCGTATTGAAGAACGTGCGACGTCTGGGCCAGCGTCTTCCCCGCCACCAGCCGGCTGACCGTCCGGTAGTCGGCTTCCGGGCGGAGCTCGATGATCGGCACCCCCGCCTTGCCCGCCGCCCGCGCCGCGACGGTGAGGTCTGGCGCCGCCTCGCCCGGAGGCGGCCAGACGAGCAATGCCGAGGCATGGAGCCTGGCGAGATCTTTGATAAGCGTCTCTGTTTGGGCGGGAGAGGTGAATGCCGTGGCCGGTGCGTGAACGGCCACACCTGAGAGGTCGGAAGAGAAATGAAGCTCGGAGAGCGGAAGACACCATGTGACCATTCGGTCAAGCTCAGCGCGGCCAGCCACCACGCGACCGTGTAGCAGCGGTTCGGTAAGCAGAACTCGGATGGTTACGCCTGCGTCGTCGTTTGGGGCCACACCTAGAGGATCATGTGCCATCTGCCCAAATCCCATCATGATCGTTCGGTAGATTGTACATTGCCCCAGCTGAGCATCCACGCGGACACTGGGTGACGGTCACCTGAAGCTTTCGCCGGCCCTCGGCACCCAAGCTTCCACATCGGCCACACTTTATTTTCCGGACGCCGTTTCAGCAATACATCGGGATCGGTTCCTTAAAAAGGGAAACACAGCATCGGCCCGACAATCTTTCTATTGCCGGCCACCCACCGCAATAGGCCTGGTGAATCCACATTAATTCCTTCAGGGAGGCGAAATGTATTCCATATATCGGCTGACGCTGGAAGACGCCTTGATCATGCTCGAGGCCGCTGCGCAGGAGGCCGGTCGCATCGGCGTGAAGCAAACGATATGCATCGCCGACGACGGCGCTCACCCCATCGCGCTGCACCGGATGACAGGCGCTCGGCTCACCGGGGTCGACATCGCGATCGCCAAGGCGTTCACCGCCGCGGGCCACCAGCGTGACACCCACAAGTTCAACGAACCGCCGGACGGACCCGCCCTGCCGGGCAACGAGGCCTTCGGCATCAGTCACATGCACCCGGGCAAGTTCGCCGTTTTCGTTGGCGGATTTCCCATCGTGCACGAGGGCCAGGTGATCGGTGCCGTGGGCGTGAGCGGCGGCAACGGCGAACAGGACAAAGCTGTCGGTGCGGCGGCCCTGGCCGCCTTCCGCGAGAAAGTGGTGCCGGCATCAGCGTGAGGCACCGGCATGACACGCGCCGCCGGAACTCGGTGCTCACCGGCGGCACCGCACCCTGTTCACGCGGTCTTGGAGTGACCGGTGACGGCGGAGGTTGAGAATCGCCCGCCTCCGGGCAGCGTGGCGGTCAGGCGGGCCCGGCTGCGGGCCGGTCTGCTCGTGGCTCTGACATTCGGGGCCGGCGCGACCGACATCGTCGGCTTTCTCGGTCTAAATCAAGTGTTCACCGCCAATATGACGGGCAACATCGTGCTCCTGGGGCTGGCCGCGAGCCAGGCGCAGTGGTTCGAGTTCGCCCTGTGCGCCGCCGCCACGCTGGCGTTCGCCGCCGGGCTTCTCGGCGGCTTTCTGGCCATCGGGCAGAGCGACCTGCAGGGAATGTGGCCGTCCCGCGTGACAGCGGCCCTCGGTGCCGACCTCGTGCTGCAGGCGGCGTTCTGGGTCGGGTGGGCGCTCAACGACGCTCAGCCACGTGGATACATGATCTTGATTCTCGTGGTCCTGTCGTCGGCGGCGATGGGTGTGCAGACGGCGGCGGCACGCCGGCTCGCCGTCGCGGGTGTCACCACCACCTTCGTCACCGGCACGATGACCTCGGTCATGGCCGGTCTCGCCGCGAAACACGGCGAAGCCACACTGCTGCGCACCGTGGTCATCGTGAGTTTGGCGGCCGGCGCCGCCGTCGCGGGGGCGCTGTTCGCCGTCGCCCCGCTCGGCGCCGCACTGATCGGGCCGCTCAGTGTCGCCGTCGTCATTGGCATGGCACGCCTCGCCCGACTGCATCGCGCTCCAGACCTGGCGGAGTCAGCCATATCTCATTGAGAACCGCAAGAAGGACCACGTGCTGCAACACGTTCACTGCACTGACGCCGAACTGTACGTCGAGATCACCGGGACAGGCCGTCCCGTGGTGCTCGTGCACGGATCATGGGACGACCACCGGTCCTGGGACCGGGTAGTGCCGCTCCTGAGCCCTCACTGTCAGGTCGTCGGCTACGACAGGCGCGGCCACAGCAAGAGCACCCGCCCTCCCGGACAGGGGAGCATTCGTGAGGATGCCCGGGACCTGGCCTGCCTGATCTCCGAACTGGCACTCGACCGGCCTCTTGTCGTGGGGCATTCGTACGGTTCGTGCGTGGCGCTGCTGTTCGGTGCCGGACATCCCGAGCTCACGAGCGGGCTCGTCATCCATGAACCACCGCTGTTCGCCCTCCTGACCGCGGACGAATCCACCCGGCACCTCGCCACGACGGCGTCAGCCGAGATGAAGATCGCGGCGGAACTGCTGTCGCAGGGGTTCCTCGCCGAGGGTGCACACCACTTTGTGGAAAAGGTCGGCTTCGGCCCGGGAACCTGGACGGGCCTCTTCACTGAGGAGATGCGCCGCACATGTGTCGCGAACGCCGACACCTGGCTCGACCAATATCGTGACCCCGACCGGCTGGCCATCCGGCCCGAGATCCTCACCGGCTTCCCCCACCCCATCCTGATCACCTACGGCGACGCGGGCCCCCCGGCCTACAAGCCCGTGGTCGACCTGCTCACCGCCGAGCTTCCTCAGGCGCAAGGGCGGCTCATCCCGGGAGCCGGACACGCTCCGCACCTGAGTCACCCCGCGCGGCTGGCCGAGGTGATCGTTTCGGCTCTCGGCGCGACCGCTTCGCCGTACACCGGGAACGGCCTCACGTTCCCCGCCAGGAAGCCCGGGGAGGGGACGTGAGGCCGGCCTCCGGCTTCGCCGTACCTCGCCCAGGGGCATCCGGGATCGCATGCAGGAGGCGAGCGCCGCCCGGACGAGGCCGGCGTCACCCGGGGCGTCAGTGGTGGGTGGTGCTGGTGACCTCGCCCTTCCAGTCGACGAGCTGCACGATGACGCCGTTGGGGTCGCGCACCTGGAAGGCGCGCTCGCCCCACGGCTCGGGGGTGAGGGGCATGGTGATGGTGACTCCTTCCGCTTCGAGGCGGGCGAGCTCGCCTTCGAGGTCGTCGACCTCGAAGGCGAGGATGAGGCCTCGGGCGTGATCGTCACGCTGGTCGGCGGGGAGGGAGGAGAGGCCCCGGCGGAGGAACACGACGTTCATCCCGGAGTCCTCCCGCGACAACGAGGCGAAGCCCGCGGGGTCGGCGGCCTGCTCCGTGAAGCCGAAGTGCTTCGTGAGGAACGCGCTGGAGGCCGCGACATCCTCGACGTTGAGAGAGACGGCGGACGCGGAGATGCGCAAGGGAACTCCTTTGTATGGTGCAACCAACTCCGTACACAGTACATTATACAGCGTACAGAGTAAAGCGGTTCCCCTCAGACCATCTCGGGCCGGTGGCCGAGCTGGGTCAGCAGGTCCATCTGGTCGTAGTACTCGCGCAGGCTCACGATGACCCCGTCCTCGACCGTGCCCACGTAGCAGATCCGCAGCCGCAGGGCCCGGCCCGTAGGCGGGATGACGGCGCCCGCCACCAGGTAGGGGCCGGTGTGGGTGGCCGTGACCGACACCTCGCAGACCGCCGTGTCTCCCCTCGTCGCCTCCGCGGACGCCTCCTCCGCCGCGAGAGCGTCGGGAAACGCCTCCCAGAACAGGGCGACGTAGGAGCTGAACTCCTCATGGCCCTGGGCGACCCCCTCAGGGCTGGTGACCACCACCGCGGGACTGAGCGCGCTCATGACCTTGTCCATGTCCTTGGCGCGGAACCCGCCGATCATTCTGTCCATGGCTTCGCGTGCCTGGCCCATCGTCTTCCCCCGATGACTTCACGGGACCGCCGACACCCCCGTGACGGCCCCTGAAGGTGCGATCGCACAGACCTTCACCCCCTAAACCTCATCAAAGCACCTCCCGCGCGGGCACCTTCCAGACGGGCGCAGGACCACAGGTCTCAGCGGGCGGAGGCGTTGGGGTGGTACTTCGGGAGGCGGATGTTGACCTTGGTGCCGGCGCCGAGCGCGGTCTCCACGACCAGGCCGTATTCGTGGCCGTAGACCTGGCGCAGGCGTTCGTCGACGTTGGCGAGGCCGACGCCGCCCTGCTCCGAGCGCTCGGCGACGTCGCCGGCGAGGATGCGCTTGAGCCGCTCGGGGTCCATGCCGAGGCCGTCGTCCTCGACGCTGATGCGGCACTCGGCGCCGGCGTCCTCGGCCAGGATGGTGACGCGGCCGCTGCGGGCCTCGGTTTCCAGGCCGTGGCGTACGGCGTTTTCGACCAGCGGCTGGAGGCACAGGAAGGGTACGGCGACGCCGAGCACCTCGGGGGCGATCCGCAAGGTGACCTGGAGGTGATCGCCGAAGCGGGCCCGCTCCAGGGTGAGGTAGTGGTCGATGGAGCGCAGTTCCTCGGCGAGGGTCGTGAAGTCGCCGTGTTTGCCGAAGGAATAGCGGGTGAAGTCGGCGAACTCCAGGAGGAGCTCGCGGGCCCGCTCGGGGTCGGTGCGGGTGAAGGAGGCGATGGTGGTGAGGGAGTTGTAGATGAAGTGCGGGGAGATCTGGGCGCGCAGGGCGCGCACCTCGGCCTCGATGAGCAGGGTGCGCGACCGATCGAGCTCGGCGAGTTCGAGCTGGGAGCTGACCCAGCCCGCGACCTCCTCGGCGGCGCGCACGAGCCCGGCGGAGGCGTGGGTGCCGTAGGCCGCGAGGGTGCCGACGATGCGGCCGTCGGTGGTGAGGGGCACGACGACGGCGAAGATGATGGGGCAGCCCGGCCGGCCGCAGGAGACGGCGCCGGGGCCCACGACCTGGGTGCGGCCGTGTTCCAGGGTGTGTTTGACGTGGTCGAACACCTGGCGGGCGTGGTGGTCGCCGACACCGTCGTAGACGAGGAGGCGTTCGTCGTCGGTGATCGCGAGCGCGGGTGAGCCGAGCAGGTGGCGCAGGTGTTTGACGGCCTTCTCGGCGCCGGTCTGCGACAACCCGGCGCGCAGCGGCGGCGCGGCAAGGGAGGCGGTGTGCAGGGTTTCGAAGGTGGCGCGCTCGGCGGGTCCGCCGCCGAGCTCACGCCGCCCGTGCCACATGCGCCACAGCACCAGGGCGGGGATCAATATGAGGGCGGCGGCCAGGAGAACGGCGGCAAGCGGCTCCACGAGCCGCGAGCATACCCGCCCGACGCCTTTACAAAGTAGATCTCATTCGGGCAGGCTCGGCGAAACCGGACAATCGGACAGGGGACAAATCAAGGGCCGGCCTGGCTCCGCCGTACGAAACCCTTACTGCTCGCGTGTCCACCCATGTCGATCATGTGTCCACGAAGTCTGAAGGCACCATGACCCGCAGCCCGTTGGCCTCGGCGCGCAGGGTGACCGGGGTGCGCACGAGCACCTCGCCGTCGACCTCGGCCGCCATGCCGGACGGCACGGTGTCCAGCACCATCTCCCGCCCCACCACGAACGGCCCGCCGGCGAGACTGCGCCAGCGGCCCGTGGTCGCCCGCACCATGGTCTCCAGCAGCAGCCGGAGCCGCTTGCCCGACCCGAGCTGATAGGCCACCAGCTTGCGGTCGTCGATGCTGATGTCCTTGGCGATCTGCCACCCGCCCTGGAAACGCCCGTTGGCGATGTTGAGCTGGTGGGTGAGCAGCTCGTGGCGGCGGCCGTCGACCGTGAGCACCACCCGGAAGGGACGGTGGCCCGGCAGCACCGTGAAGGCGGTCAGCGGGTAGGCCGCGCGGCCGAGCAGCCGCTTCAGCCACGGCCGCACCCGGGCGGCGACCTCGGCGGACACGCCCACGCTTGAGAGGTTGGCGAAGGTGAAGTCACCCGCGAGGCCGAGGTCGACGTCGGCCACCTTGCCGTCGCTGAACACGCGCACGGCGCCGGCCACGTCGAGCGGGAGGGCGAGGCTGCGGGCGAAGTTGTTGGTGGTGCCGAGGGGGATCACGCCGAGGGCCACGTCGCGGTGGGCGACATATTTGACCGCGGTGGACAGGGTGCCGTCGCCCCCGCCGACGATGAGCAGATCGGGTTCGAGGGCGAGGGCGGCGTCCAGGGCCTTGCGCAGCCGCGTGGTGTCGGTCACGGCGAACGTGCCGATCGGACGGAAGCCTGCGTCTCTGAGCTGTGCGGCCACCTCGGGGAATCTTCTGCGGCCCCGCCGGGAGTGTGTGTTCACCACGAGCGCCACCCGGCGCTCCCTGAGGATCGCCTTGGTGTGGTCGGCTTTGCTGCGCAGTTCGGTCACGCTGCTCCCGTCTATGGCTGCCTCGTCCCGCCGTCGGCCGTGGGTGGCTCACATCGTATGGCCACCGCGGGACCGCCCAACGGCGGGCGGCCACCCCGGGAACGCCGGGGTGACCGCGGGAACAGCCGAAAGCAGGGCTTACCTGGGCTGCGGCGTGACGTACACGACAGCGCCGAGGTTGCCGGGCAGCGGCTTGATCAGCTTGAACTTGACGCCGAGGGCGCGGCCTTCGTCGCCGGGGTTGCCGGTGCCGAGCTTGTGGCCGTGGCCCATGTCGGTGCCGTAGTGGCCCGTGGCGGGAGTGCCGTCCACGTTGACGACCCGGGTGCTGTACGGAGTGTCCCCCTTGGCGGGGATCACCGCCGAGGCGTCGAAGTCGCGGTAGCCGACCTGGCCGTCGCGCACCTCCATACCCGGCACCCAGCCCTTGGCGTCGGTGAACTCCCGGACACCGGGGAGCCTGGGCAGGTCGGTGCAGTATTCGCTGAACGGCTCGTTCGGCGCCTCCAGGCACTCGCGGAAGGCATGGGTACGGCCGAAGCCGAACGCGGCGTTGGAGCTCTGCACCCGCCCGCCGATGTTCTTGCGCAGGCTCGGGTCCTTGCCGGCCGCGACGCCGGCGCGGCGCAGCGGGTCGAAGTGGGAGTCGACGAGGAGCAGGTTGCCCTTGGCGCCGAGGCTCGGCGACGCCTCGAGGTTCCCGAGCACGTTGTTGTTGGTGTAGGTCGAGTCGCGGTACCAGACCAGCAGGCCGGGCGCGTTGTACTTCAGCTTCTCGACCTTCCACGCCCCGTCCCTGGAGTAGGACGTGTCGTAGGCGTGGGCGAGGCCCTTGTCGAAGCCGTCGAGGTTGCGCCACTCGGCGAGGTAGAGGCGCTGGATGGTGCGGGAGCCGTCGTTGACGCCCCAGCCCTCGCCGCTTGTGCCGGCGAAGGTGCCGCCGCTGGCGGTCCAGCCCGCCGCGCCGGACTCGACGTCGTCGCTCCACACGGTGGCGCCGCCGCTCGTGACGGAGAAGTCGTCGGCGTGCCATCCGCGCGGGGTGTAGGCCGCGTCGGTGGCGTAGCGCAGGCGCAGCTTGATTGTCTGACCGGCGTAGGGGGTGAGGTCGACGTAGTCGTGCCGCCAGCCGGGGGTGGTGCCGGTCAGGCCGTACTTCTTGTCGCCGTAGTCCTTGAGGCGCTTGTTGGGGTCGGCGTAGTCGTCGCCCGTGGACACCGGGGCGCCGGCCTGGTCGAAGACCTTCTGCTCCCGCCAGGTCGCGCCGCCGTCGGTGGACACCTCGATGAAGCCGTAGTCCCAGTCGGCCTCGATGTCGTAGTTGTTCCACAGCCAGAAACGTGCGTCGGGCCCGGCCGGCACGGCGATGTCCCTGGCCAGCTTGACGTCGGCCCACTCCTGGTCGAGGTTGGACCACCAGGTCTTGGTGCCGCTGTGCGGCTGGACCATGCGCACCGGCTCGGTCGCGAGGTTGACGCGCACGCCGTCCTCGGTCCTCTTCGGGGTGCGCGAGGTCTGCCCGACGAGCACCGGGCGGGCCCGGTCACCGGGGTTGAAGACCTTCGGATCGGCCCAGCCGAGCACCCACTTGCCCCACAGGCCCATGTGGACCGGCATCGACTGGAAGATCGGGCCGCTGTGGGAGCCGCTGGACATCAGGTCCCAGAAGTCCACGGCGGACTCCGCCGTACCCGAGGTGTCGTAGAGGTCGGGCAGGCCGAGGTCGTGGCCGTATTCGTGGGCGAAGACGCCGACGCCGGAGTCCTCGGGCTGCACGATGTAGTTGGAGATCTTCAGGTTGGTGCCAGGCACCGTGTAGCCGCCGGTCACGGCGCTGGAGTGGGCCCAGACGGCGTAGGTGCCCTCGGCGCCGCCGCCGGCGGACTTGTCCTTGCCGGAGTGCACCAGCACGAGGTGGTCGATGACACCGTCGGGCTCGGCGCGGTTGCCGTCCTGGTCGGCGTCGGAGGTGTCCTCGACGTCGTAGTCCGCCCACGGGAAGTCGGGCCGCTGGGCGGCGAGCACGTCGACGGCGTCGATCGCGAGCTGGGCGGCGCCGCGCGGGTTGCTCGGGTGGCCGCTCATGTCCTGCGGGATGTTGCCGCACTTGCCGGCGCCGTACCACGCCTCGGAGTGGGGGACCTTGAGCCAGCCGACGGCCTCGCCGGTGACGGAGTAGGCGCCCTTGGACATCTCCTCGTACATCGCCTTCATCGTGTAGCCGGAGATGTCGATGCCGGGCTTGCCGTCGCGGCCGCGCAGGTCGGTGCGGACCCGGGTGGTGATGCCCTTGTCGCTGTAGAGCATGTCGTTGAAGTGCTTGGGGCTGAAGTCCGGCACCCACATCGAGTTGTTGTCCGGACGGGGGGCGTTCGCCGGGTTGGGGATGCGGTTGTGCAGGGGGCCGTTCTTGACCGTGCCGGCGGGCTCGGTCACGCAGTCTCCGGCCGCGGCGTCGACGCTCCTCGGACGGCTGAAGCCGGAGAAGTCGTCGTTCGCCTGGTCGTTGAACTCGACGAGGAGTGTCAGCAGCTTGGCCGTCTGCCGGCGCGGGGTCTGCTTGAAGATGAAGTCGGCCGGGTTGCTCCCGGTCCTCAGCGCCCGCTGCTCGTGCGAGGCGAGCACCCGGGCGGTCGCCGGGTTGCCGCTCGCGAACTTGCGGTCGGCGATCTCCGCCCGGGACAGGCCCTGCGCCTTGGCGTTCTTGCCCGGCGCCGCGGGCTCCTTGACCTCGCGCTCGACCTGGGGCGGCACGTAGTTGATGTAGTAGTCCGCCGCGGCGGGGCGGTAGTCGGCCCGGCCGGAGTCCGTGCCGAGGCCGGCGCCGGCTTCGGGCCCGGCGAAGGCGAGGCCCGTGGTGGCGAGTCCCACTATGGGCAATACGGCGAGAAGGCGCCGCCGTACACCTCGTGCTCTTGACACGAAACTGCCTCCTTCACCCGGTTTCAGCGGGTGACATCGTTGACGCGTCATTTGAGGCGCGTTCGGATGGAAGTGACGCAAACGTCGTGAGATCCGAACCGGGACGTTAGAGGACGGAGTAAAGCTCAAGTAAAGAGAGATGTGGGATGTTGTAAAAACGTAATATTTCTCTGTAAAGGTTGCGCAGTCAGGAAAATCGGGTAGCCCGGCGGCAGAGCGGTTGACCGGCCGGAGCCGCAGGAAGGCCCGCAGGACATCCCCAGGCGGCGCGTGGCCAGGCCGTAAAGTTCGGGGGTGTGACAGCGACTTCCCTCGACGCTCTGCAGCGTCTCCTGCCTGAAGGCATGGTCGTCACCGACCCGGACGTGACCGATTCCTACGCCCGCGACCGCACGTTCTGCGCCCCCGGCACCGCGCTCGGCGTCGTGCTGGCGAGGTCCAGAGAAGACGTGGTGACCACCCTGCGCTGGGCGAGCGAGCACCGGGTGCCCGTTGTGCCGCGCGGCGCCGGCACCGGCCTGGCGGGCGGCGCGACGGCGGTCGAGGGCGGCGTGGTGTTGTCCCTCCACAAGATGACGGCCATCCGCGAGCTCTCCCCCGCAGACGAGATCGCGGTCGTCGAGCCCGGCGTGATCACCGCCGACCTCGACCGCGCCGCCAGGGAACACGGGCTGATGTACGCGCCGGATCCGTCGTCCTACGAGATCTCCACGATCGGCGGCAACCTCGCCACCAACGCCGGCGGGCTGCGCTGCGTGAAATACGGCGTGACCAGGGACTCCACGCTCGGCCTCGAAGTGGTGCTGGCCGACGGGCGGGTGCTGGAGACCGGCCGGCGCACCGTGAAGGGCGTGACGGGCTACGACCTGACCGGCCTGTTCGTCGGCTCCGAGGGCACGCTCGGCGTGATCACCGCGGCGACGGTGCGGCTGCGCCGCGCCCCCCTCGTGCCCCCGGCGACCGTCGCCGCGGAGTTCCCCACGCTGGTGTCGGCGGCCGAGGCCGTGGCCGCCGTCATAGCCGCCGGTTGCCAGCCGTCCCTGCTTGAGCTTTTGGACCGTGCCACGCTCAAGGCCATCGACGACTGGCGCAACATCGGCCTCGACCCCGACACCGCGGCCATGCTGATCGCTCAGTCCGACGCCTCCGACGGGCAGGCGGCGGCCGAGCGGATGGCGGCGCTGTTCGAGGAGAAGGGAGCCTCGTTCGTGGCGGTGTCCTCGACGCCGGAGGAGGCCGAGGAGCTGATCGGCGTACGGCGGCTGGCCTACCAGGCCAAGGAGCGGCTCGGCGCGTGCCTCGTGGAGGACGTGTGCGTGCCTCGGTCGCGCCTGCCCGAGATGATCGCCGCGGTGGAGGCCACGGCGGCCAGGCACGAGGTGCCGATCTTTACGGTGGCCCACGCCGGCGACGGGAATCTGCACCCGGTGTTCGTGTTCGAGCACGGCCTGGCCGAGCCGCCGCCGCACGTGTGGGCGGCGGCCGACGAGGTGTTCCGGGCGGCGCTCGACCTCGGCGGCACACTGACGGGCGAGCACGGGGTGGGCCTGCTCAAGCGGCGCTGGCTCGATCTTGAAACGAGCCCTGTGGCCCGCGAGCTGCAGCATGGAATCAAGCAGGTTTTCGACCCGCTGGGCATTATGAACCCTGGTAAAGCAATCTGAAACTGAAACCGCTGGTAGCGTTCTGCCCCACATGAACCAATTTGGTCCTCACGGGGGGGCACCGTGACAGAGGCACAACCTCTGACGCAGGACGACCCGGTTAGGCTCGGCCCGTTCGAGCTGTCCGGGCGTCTTGGCGCGGGCGGGCAAGGGATCGTCTACCTCGGGCGGGGGCCCGAAGGCGACCTGGTGGCCGTCAAACTACTGCACGCCGGGCTGACATCGGATCAGGAGGCGCGCAGCCGCTTCCTGCAGGAGGCCGCCGTCGCCCAACGTGTCGCACGCTTTTGCACCGCTTCGGTGCTCTACGTCGACGTCGCGGGCGACCAGCCGTACATCGTCAGCGAATACGTCCAGGGACCGTCGCTGCGGCAGCTCGTCGACCGCGAGGGGCCGCGGCGGGGAGCCGCGCTGGAGCGCCTCGCCATCGCGACCGCGACGGCCCTCGGCGCCATCCACCGCGCCGGCATCCTGCACCGCGACTTCAAACCGGCCAACGTGCTGATGGGCCCTGAGGGGCCCGTCGTCATCGACTTCGGCATCGCCAGGGCGCTCGACGCGCCCGGCGCGACCGCGACCGGCATGGCGATGGGCACGCCGTCCTACCTCGCGCCAGAACAACTCGCCGGGGCACCCGTGTCGCCGGCCGCCGACGTGTTCGCGTGGGGCGTCACGATGGTGTTCGCCGCGAACGGCACCCCGGCCTTCGGCCAGGATTCGATCCCGGTCGTGATGAATCGCATCCTCAACCAGGAGCCCGACCTCGGGCGTCTGGAGGGGGCCCTGCGGGCGATCGTGGCCGCCTGCCTGTCCAAGGACCCCGCGCGCCGTCCCACCGCCGACGAGCTCGTGGCGCGCCTCACCGGCCAGCCCACCGCCCCCGTGAGCCCCCCGCCACAACCCGGGCACAAGACGGCGAAGAGCAGACGCGCCGCACCGGCCGGCCCCCCGGAGGCCGCCAAGCCGCGGCGGGACAGGCGCGGCGCACCGCGCACACGCGTGCGGTGGGAGGTGCTGCTGGGCGTGGGCGCCGCCGCGGTCGCCGTCGGGGCGCTGGCGGCGAGCGGACTGGTCTTCAACGGCGTGACGGCGCACCTCACCGGCACCTCCGCCATGGAGCCGCCCGAAACGTCGCAACCCGCGATCCCGCCGCCCGGCGGGGCCGCGAACGGCGCCGTGTCGTCCCTGGACCCCGCAAGACGCCCCTCCGCCTCGCCGTCGGCCAAGGTGAGCAAGACGCCCGTGGCGATCATCGCCGTGCCGGAGGAGGAGCAGCCGCCCGCTTCGAAGCCCAAGCCGTCGTGGCGTCCCAAGCCGACGCGCGCACCCTCGCCGACGGAGTCCTCCGGGCTCAGCCCCGAGGTCCCGATCCCCATCCCGACCGCGACGTCAAAACCGACGGCCTCCAAGCCGCCGCCCAAGCCCACTCCCACACCCCCTAAGCCGACACCGCCCAAGACCACGCCGTCCAAGGGCACACCCAACAAGTTCACGCCCGCGGGGGTGTGCGGGTCCGGCTACAAGGTCATCAACCAGCGGGCGCTCGCCGGGGGCGCGGCCACGATCTACCTGCTCTACCACGGCACGTCCAGGATGAACTGCGTGGTCACCATGGCCACCACGGTCAACGGGACCAAGGTCAAGATGTCCGCGACGCTCAAGGTGAAGTCCGGCGCGACCGGCCAGGACGCCGGCGCTTACGAGTCCTACGCGGGGCCGGTCCGGCTCGCCGCGGCGAAGACCTGCGTCATGTGGGGCGGCGCGTACGGCGCGGCCCAGTGGACCAGCGCCTGGAGCCACTGCGGCTGACCCGGCTCCGCCGTACGGCACCCTTCCCGGGCGCCTGAGCGGCGCGGACGGCACGCCGATGGAACACGGAGCGCACTTGCGGGGCTGTGCCGCGCCCTTCCCGGAGTCGCCGGTGGAACCCCTGGCCGGCGGCCCGGCTCCGGCGGCGGCCAGGACGGTTGGAACGTGACACACCGCCTCCTCCGTCACTGCTGGAAACAGCGCCCCGGCGGGATCCGGCGGGCGGCGGGCGGGTACCGTCCTGCCTGCCGGGGTCTTCGACCCGCCCCCGGCGGCACGGGCGGAGGGGCCACGTCCTCCGCGACGCGAGGAGATGCACTGTGACGCGCCTGGTCCACATGGAGGTCGGCGGCGGAGTCGCCACCCTCACGCTCGACTCCCCCGCCAACCGCAACGCCCTGTCGGTGCGGCTGCTCGGCGACCTCGAGGAGCGGCTGAACCGGGCGCTGGCCGACCGCGGCGTGCGGGTCATCGTGCTGACCGGCGCGGGCCCGGTCTTCTGCTCGGGGGCCGACCTCAAGGAGCAGCGGGTCGAGCGCACCGACGTGGGAGCCGCGCCCGTCACCGCGTCGTTCCCCGAGATCCTCAGCCTCATCTGGGAGAGCCCCAAGCCGGTGGTGTGCCGGCTGAACGGCACCGCCAGGGCGGGCGGGCTCGGCCTCGTGGCGGCGTGCGACTTCGCCGTCGCGCCGGACTCGGCGAAGTTCGCCTTCAGCGAGGTGCGCCTCGGCGTGGCGCCGGCGATGATCGCGGTGCCGGTGCTGCGCAGGATCACGGCACGTGCCGCGGGCGAATACTTCCTCACCGGCGAGTTGTTCGACGCCGCGCGGGGGGTCGAGATCGGCCTGCTGACCCGGGCGGTGCCGGAGGCCGAGCTGGACGCGACGGTGGCGCACTACGTGGACATGCTGCTGCGCGGCGGCCCCGAGGCGCTGGCGATCACAAAGCGGCTGGTGCGGGAGTTGCCCGAGCTGCCGTTCGACGAGGGATTGCGGGAGATGGCGCGGTTGTCGGCGGAACGGTTCACCTCAGCGGAGGGGCAGGAGGGCATCCGGGCGTTCATGGAGAAGCGCCCGGCGGCGTGGATCCCCTTGAATCCCTGAAAACCCCTGCCCGCAGCCGGTTTTTCCCCCGCAACGCTCTCGCAACCCTAGATTGCATACGATTGCGCGCAATTGCGTTGATCACCTCAAATCTCCGTCAATCCCCCGAGCGACAGGATCCAGATGGATCCTGCGGGTGTCGCCGCAGCCGACAGTCGCACGTGGGGACGGCGGAGCTCTCCCAACGGGGAAGGACTGTCATGCGTTTGCGTTTTCTCGCCTCCACCTCCGAAGCGGGCGCCTGCCCGTCGCTCTACGAAACCGACCGGGGCACGATCGTGGTCCAGGGCATGCATGTGACCGATCCGACGACACTCTCCGATCTGCGCGACGTGCTGCCCGGAGAGGCCGCGGTCGAGGTTCCGAGAGAGCTGCTCACGGAGATCGCCCGGCGCGTGTTTGATCAATCGGGTGCTCCAACCACATGACGCTCCAACCCTGTGAGCTGCATGTGAACCCGCGAAGTGCGCGATTCGAAGCGTCTTCCTGAGGGTATTCTCCGAGAACGATCACGATTGCGGGCCCGGCGTGGCACCCCGCATGGGCTGGGTTTAACCTCGTCGAGGCTGTTCCCCACCGCAAGCCCGTCGCCATTGCGCCGGGCCGGGCTCGCGATCCGGGTACGGCACCACAGTTTCGGTTCCGGACACGAGGTCGGGCGGCGCGGAGGAAGTCGTGAGCAGCTTTCAGCAAGCCCGGGTCGATCTGGGCGCGCGGCTCAGACGCCTGCGTGAACACCGCCATCTCTCCGGAAAAGAGCTCGCCAAGCGCGTCGGCTGGCAGGCCTCCAAGGTGTCGCGCATCGAGAACGCCCGGCAGACCGCCACCGAGGAGGACGTGGTCGCCTGGGCTCACGCCGTGCACGCCGGCGAATCCGTCGTGGACGAGCTGGTCGCCCTGGCCGCCGGGCTGCACGAGCGCTCCGACGCCTGGCGCCAGCGGCACCGCGCCGGCCTGGCCGGACTCCAGGAGAACGTCAAAGACGTCGAGGCCCGCACCCGGCTCTTCCGGGTGTTCGAACCCGGTCTCGTGATCGGTCTGCTCCAGACCGCGGAATATGCGCGCAACATCTTCTCCAAGGTCAGGCGGGTCGCGAGCGAGCCGGACGAAATCGACGCCGCCATCCGGGTGCGGATGCAGCGGCAGGAGATCCTCTACGACAGATCACGGACGTTCCGCTTCGTCATGCCCGAGGCCGTGTTGCGCTACCGGCTCGCCCCGGTGGATGTGATGCTCGGACAACTCGATCGATTGCTGGCGGTCGGCACACTTCCCAACGTCGAGTTGGGTATTCTGCCTTTCGACGCGGAGTTGCCCGCCGCACCGGTCGACGGTTTCTGGATTTATGACGAAGGCCTGGTCGGCGTGCCGACGCGCACCAAGGATTTGATGCTGCGCGATCCCGACGACATCGCCTTCTATGCTCGGGCCTTCGACGAGCTGAGCCGATCGGCGGTTTTCGGGGAGGACGCGCGGGCCGTCGTGGTGCACGTAATCGCCGGACTTATCGGCCATGACGAGCAGTCTCACCCGCAATCCTCCGCCTAGGTGCCGCAATTGCTTGCCACTCACCTCAAGATCGTGCAATCCTGTCGCGAGTGCTGACGCGGAGGTGGCATACGATGCTGGACACGGGGTCCTCCCTCGCGCTGTTCGCCGCTGCGGCGCGGCGACACGCCGATCTCACTGTCGATGCCCTCGCTTTGAGCAGTGAGCCGGCTTATGTGAGCATCAGCAATCGATTCAGCAACACGCTGAGCGAGACGGTGACCTGCTGTCCTGAGGGCAATTTCATTACTTCGTGGGGTTACCGGCTGGGCGACGTCGCCAATATCGACGACGCCGCCTCCCGCCTCGCCTACCTTCTGGCGGCCCTGACCCATTGAGTGCGGCCCGCTCCTGGCGCGCTCCATTTGTCCCTTTCGGGCTTTGGCGCCCTTCTGCGAACCCCACCGGGAGTGCGCAGGCCAGCAGGATTTCCAGATTTCTACTGGAAACGTGCTCCTAGGACGACCATGCCGGTGCCGAAGACCACATTGCGCATGAAGTCCTCAAGGTGCCGCTCGGCCTCCGGAGGGCACAGGAACGAGACAGACCACGTGATCGTCGCCCCGCCGCCGGGCGGCGCCGTGTCCACCGCGATCGTCCCGCTCCCCTCTCTCAACGGCAGCGTGGTCTCCACAATCGCGTAGGAATAGCGGCGATCGTCGTCCGAGAACGCGGTCAGCCGCTCCCGCAAGAGCGTGCCGTCGGGCATCGCATAACGCCGCACAGCCCCCACCTCGTCCGGCTCACACCCCTCCTCGATCACGCTGGACGGCATGGCCGGGTGCCAGTCACCGACCCCGTTGAAATCGCGGAGGAAAGCCCACACCGCGTCGGGCTGCGCGGCGACGGTGACTGACGTGGATAACTCAGGCATGACTCTCCCTCGGGCCGCTCGCTCCCGGGCGGCGACCGTGCACGGTGAACCTTCGTCGACGGCGGGCGAATCGCCCGCTCACCTTCAATCCCAGCAGAAGGCTCCGACATTAGAAAGATCACTTAGCGGGGTGGGTATGCCACGCCTCAAGTCAGGGGCCCGCCCCCAGAGGTCCCGGCACTCCCCCGGTTTGCGCCCACCCTGAAGACCACACCCTCACGGGCTCTGCAGCTCGGGCGACCGGAACAGGCACGGTCCAGCCCGATCGGCACGGGCCGGTGCGATCAGGCGGGGAAGGAGGCGGGGTCGAGGCCCGCCTCGCGGGCGGCGGCCACGCGGGCGTGCTCCAGGAGGCGGGCGCGGGACAGGCCGGGCGGCTGCAGCGTGTAGCGGACGATGAGCCCGTCGAGCATCGCGTCGAGCCGCTCGGCGGCGCCGGCCGGGTCGTCGCACACGAACTCGCCGACGGTCACCCCGTGCCTCAGCACCCGCTCAAGCGCGGCGGTCCACGCCGCCTCGAGCTCCAGCACGATCTCGCGCACCGCGGGCTCGCGCACGGCGGAGGTCCAGGCGTCGATCCACAGAATCCAGCTCTGATCGGAGCGCGACTCGGGGATGTAGAACTTGAGCACCCGGTCGAGCCGCTCCACCGCGCTCCCCGGCCCCTCGGTGAGCTCGGCCAGCAGGCCGCTCTCGTGGTCGAGGGTGGCCCGCAGCATCGCGGTGATCAGCTCATCCTTGGTGGCGAAGTGATAGTGGATCAACCCGCCGCTGACGTTGGTGGCCTTGGCGATGTCGGCCACCCGGGTGCTGGCGAGCCCTCGCTCCAGCACCACACGCCGAGCCGCGTCGAGCAGCTCGGCCCGGCGCTGATCCGCCTGGTCGGCCCGGCTGCTCCGGGACCTCTCCGCACTGCGCACCCCCCGAGGATAGCGTTCTGATCCACACCCGGACACCGGCGCCGCAGACCAAGTACGGCTACCGCCCCGCCCGCCGGTCGTCACCCCGGCGCGCAGGCCCTACGGTGCGATCCGGCCACCACACGAGGCGCCCTTCCGGCATCGAAGGTGACATGGGTCCGGCGACGGCGGTCGGCACCCACATCACGATGTGGCGGTCTGCGGCAGCGCCGTATCCCCGGTCCTCGATGACACCGCCCCCCGGATCACCGGAGCGCAGGCGCAGGAGGTCATGCCGGGTCGGGTGATCCGGCATGACCTCCTGAGACGATCAAAGGCGACGGTCAGCTCCGCCCGAGCACCGCCATCGCCGCGTTGTGGCCGGGGATGCCGCTGACGCCGCCGCCGCGGCGGGCGCCCGCGCCGCACAGGAGGATGCGGTCGTAGCAGGTCTCCACGCCCCAGCGGCCCTCGTCGGCGGAATGTTCGGCGAAGGGCCAGGTGAGGTCCTGGTGGAAGATGTGACCGCCGGGGAGGGCCGCCTCGGTTTCGAGGTCCACGGGGGTCTTGGCCTCGATGCACGGAGCGCCGGACGGGGTGCGCAGCAGGCAGTCCTCGATCGGTTCGGCGAGGACCGAGTCCAACGAGGCCAGGGTCGCCCGCAGGGCCGCCTCGCGGGCGCCCTCGGGGTCGGCGCGGAAGAGCCGGGCGGGCATGTGGAGGCCGAACAGGGTCATGGTGTGGGCGCCGGCGGCCCGCAGTCCGGGGCCGAGGATCGACGGGTCGGTCAATGAGTGGCAGTAGACCTCGGCGGGCGGCAGCGCCGGGATCCGGCCCGCCGCCGCCTCGGCGAGGGCGGCGGCGAGGGCGGCCTCGCCCTCGTTGATGTGGAAGGTGCCGCTGAACGCCTCCTCGGGGCGCACCGCCGGGTCCTTCAGCCGGGGCAGGCGCGAGAGCACCATGTTGACCTTGAGCTGAGCCCCCTCGGGGGCGGGACCGGCAGGTCGCTCTCCGAGCAGGCCGGCGAGTACGGCGGGCGGCGTGTTGACCAGGATCCTGGCGGCCCGGACGGTGTGCTCACCCGGGGAGGCGGGCTCCGCCGTACCGGATCGTCCGAAGTCCGCCGCACCGGGCACGTCGCGGAAGGTGACCTCGCCGCCGGGGTCGACGGCGAGCACCTCGGCGCCGAGGCGGATGTCGGCGCCGGCCGACGCGGCGGCCTCGGCGAGGGCGGCGGTGACGGCGCCCATGCCGCCGACCGGCACGTTCCACTCGCCGGTGCCGTCGCCCACGACGTGGTAGAGGAAGCACCTGTTGGCGAGCAGCCCGGGATCGCCGGGGTCGGCGAAGGTGCCGATGAGCGCGTCGGTGAGCACGACGCCGCGCACGGTGTCGTCGGTGAAGCGCTCGGCCACGACCTCGCCGACGGGGCGTTCGAACAGGTCGCGCCACGCCGTGTCGTCGGCCAGCGTCTCCCGCAGTGCCGTACGGCTCGGCAGGGGTTTGAGGAGGGTGGGGGCGAGGCGGCGGGCGGCGCGGCCGGTGAGGTCGTAGAAGGATCGCCAGGCGTCGAGGTCGGCGGTGCCGCCGGTGACGTTCCTGAAGGAGTCGGCGGTGCGGGCGTCGTCGCCGGCGTCGACCAGCAGGCCGGTGGCGCCCACGGGGGTGTAGGAGGAGATGCGGCGGCGGCGGAGTTCGACGCCGAGGCCGAGGTCGCGGACGATCTTGCCGGGGAGGAGACTGACGAGGTAGGAGTAGCGCGACAGGCGGGCGTCGACGCCGGGGAACGCCTGGGTGGAGATCGCGAGGCCGCCGGCGTGACCGAGGCGTTCGAGCACGAGGACACGCCGCCCGGCCATCGCGAGGTAGGCCGCCGCGACCAGCCCGTTGTGCCCGGCTCCGACGACGACCACGTCGTATCGCACGTTGAGGACCTCCTCGACGACCTTGCCCGGCACGATACAACGAACCAGACATTTTTCACGAGAGGTGACGAGATGCCGGAAATTCGCCATCGCCGGTAGCCTGCTCATTTCGGCCCGCGCAACGGGCCGATCGGCTCGCGGCCGGGAGCGGCGCGGCGGTGTTCCCCTGATGGGGACCTCCTCCGGCGCGTTCCGGACCGCGTCTCGCAGCTCAGGGGCCTGGCGGGCCCGGAACGGAAGCGGTGGTCTGCAACGTTCCAGCCACCGGAGCCCAAGCCCGCCCGCCGGAACCACCCGGGCGGGCGGACAAGCCCGGCAGGTGATGAAGCCCGGCGGGCGGAGAAGCCCGGCGGGCGAACAAAGCCCGACAGACACACAAGCCCGACAGACACACAAGCCCGGCGGGCGGAGAAAACCGACGTCGAAGACCCGAGGGGAACGAAGCATCCGATGACTACGACCGGCCGTCCTTCCGCCGCCGTCCGCCCGTCCGAGGAGGTGGCCGACGCCCTGTCGCGGGGGCTGCCGGTGGTGGCGCTCGAGTCCACGATCATCTCCCACGGCCTCCCCCAGCCGCGCAACCTCGAGGTGGCGCTGGAGCTGGAGGAGATCGTACGGCGGGGCGGCGCGGTGCCGGCGACGATCGCCGTGCTGGACGGCGTCGCCCGCGTCGGGCTGGACCGCGCGGACCTTGAGCGCATCGCGACCGAGCCGGGCCTGCGCAAGCTCGGGCAGCGCGATCTCCCGGTCGCGGCGGCGCTGCGGGCGAGCGGCGCGACGACGGTGTCGGCGACGTCGTTCCTCGCGGCGCGGGCGGGTGTGCGGGTGTTCGCCACGGGCGGCCTCGGGGGTGTGCACCGGGCCTGGACGCAGGACCAGGACGAGTCGGCCGACCTCGACACGCTGAGCCGCACCCGGATCACCGTGGTGTGCGCCGGGGTCAAGTCGATCCTCGACGTGCCCGCGACGCTTCAGCGCCTGGAGACCCGCGGGGTGTCGATCGTGGGTTACCGCACCGGCGAGTTCCCCGGCTTCTACCTGCGCACCTCGGGGCAGCCGCTCGACTGGCGCATCGAGTCCCCGGCCGAGGCGGCGGCGATCATGCGGGCGCAGGACGCCTTCGGCGGCGCCGAGACCGCGCTCATCGTGGCCAACCCGGTGCCCGAGGCCGATCAGCTCGACCCGGCGCTGCACGACCGGGTCCTGGCCGAGGCGCTCGCGGAGGCCGACCGGCAGGGGGTCACGGGACAGGCGATCACGCCGTTCCTGCTGGACTTCCTGGTGCGGGGTACGGCAGGCGCCTCTTTGGACGCGAATCTCACCGCAGTGCGCGGAAATGCTGCCATCGCCGCTCAAATCGCTTCATACTGGTCCAAGGAGCACTGAGAAGGCGTGGCCGGTATGGGTCTACTCGTCATTGGCGACGTCGTCACCGACGTTGTGGCGCTACATGAGACACCGGTCGCGACTGGCACCGACACCGCGGCCGACATTGTGCTGCGCCCAGGAGGGTCGGGTGCGAACACCGCGTCGTGGGCCGCCCACCTCGGCGCCGACGCCCGCTTCCTCACCCGCGCCGGATATGACACCGGTGCCTGGCACCGGGCCGAACTGCTGCTCGACGGGGTGCGCCCGCATATGCGGATGGACCCCGACCACCCCACCGCCGTCGTCATCGCGATGGTCGACGCGCGGGGCGAGCGCTCGATGCTCACCAATCGCGGTGCCGGGGGGCGCATCGGCACCGAGGACTGGAGCGACGACCTGCTCGACGGAGTGGGCCATCTGCACTTGTCGGGATATACGCTGTTTGCCGAACCCGGTTTGCACCTCGCCAGGAAAGCCCTGGCGGAGGCGGCCAGACGGGGGGTGACGATCAGTGTGGACCCCGCGTCGGTAGGCTTTCTACACGAGTTCGGACCCGGGCGATTCCTGCGCGAGACCGCCTCAGCCAAACTGATCATCCCCAACCTGGACGAGGCTCTGCTGCTCACCGGCGAAGACGACGCCGGGCGGGCCGCCGAGTCGCTCAGCATGACCTACGGCGCGGCCGCCGTCAAACGCGGCCCCGACGGAGCCCTGCTCGCCAGAGACGGCCGCGTGGTGGCGACCGCCTTGGGCACTCCCGTGGAGGTCGTCGATTCCACGGGAGCGGGTGACGCCTTCGCCGCCGGCTTCCTGACCGCGCTGCTCGGCGGGGCGGGAGATGAGGAGGCTCTGACCGCAGGTTGCCGGGCTGGAGCCGACGCAGTCGGGCTGGTCGGCGGCCGGCCGCGCGTCCGCCGTACGCCAGGTTTGGGCTCCAACCAGCTTTACCCAATTGACACCGATTGATAACTTGCCGCGTAGGCTGCACCATTAGCCACATGCGTCACTCTGGGGAGGTTGCGGTCCACCGATGGACGCCGAGTCATCGATCTGTTTGAGCGACCTGGTTCCAGCCCTGCGCTGGAGCCGGCCCCAGCAGGTCGCCGAAGTGCTGGCCGACCCACGCCTGCCCGCCGGCTGGTGGGCATCCGTGGGGATCTCGCGTGCGCTCGGCGCCGCCGGGATCGACTGGGTCTCCGAGCGGCTGGCTCGGTTGTGCGTCTCACGATGGGAGCATCTCCCGCTGAGCGATCTGCTCCCCGCCGTCCAGGTGCACACGGTCGACCCCGGTCTGCCCGCCTGGCCGGAGCCTGCCCGGTCCATCGTCACCGGGCTCGGCGGCTGGGGCACGTTGCGCAGGCTGACGCCGGGCGACCTCGCCGCCGGTGAGCCGGAGGCGGTCGTCGCCGCCGTCTTCCACGAGGTGCTCAGCCAGCTCCCCGCCCTCAAGGACCCCGTGCCCGAGGACGGCAAGGCGGCCCCGGCCGAGCCTCAGCCCGCCGCCAAGGACGAGGCCGCGCACGTGGCCCCCGTGCTGCCGCTGCCGAGGCGCGAGAACAGGCCCACCCACGAGGTCGAGGTCGTGCACCCGTCCGCGCCGAAGGCTCAGCCGCCGGCGCCCGCCGTGCCGCCTCAGCCGCCCGCCCCCAAGGTGCCGGTCACCGTCGAGTATCCGCTCGTCGGCGTGGTCGACAGCCTCTTCCGCTCCTTCAAGACGCTTGAGCAGGCGGTCGCGGTCGAGCGGCTCTTCGCCGCCGACCCGGTCAGCCTGCGCGCCCTGGCGCACCGGCTCGGCGTCGAGCGCGACATGCTCTCGATCGCCCAGCGCACCGCCGAGGAGCGGGTGCTCCTGTGGCTGCGGTCGCCGGAGTCGTCGGCGGTCACCGGCCACCTGTTCGCGATGAACGAGTGGCTCGGGTCTGCCGCCACCGAGGAGCAGTTCATCGGCGCGGACCCCGCCCACCCGGTCGAGGTGCCCATCCTGCGCACGCCGCTGTGGCGGGTGCTGGTGGCACTCATGCACGACCGCAGATCCCAGGACGGCTGGCTCGTCGTGGGCGACCTGCAGGGCATGCGGGAACGCACGCGGGCACTGATCGCGAACGGCCCGGCCGACCGCGAGGACATGCTGCAGATGCTCGACAGGGAGCTCGGCATCCGGGCCCACTCGGCGGCGGCGTGGCTCGACTCGCTGCCCGCCGGCGAGCCCATGGCAGGTCCCGGCGTGCTTCCCGGGCAGCCGCCCGCGCCGCTGCCCCGCCGCACCCCGGGTGTCAACGGCCACCACCACCGCAGCGGCCAGGCGGTGCCGGTCACGGGCGGCATCGACCCGACCGCGGCGCTCGCCACGCTGTCGGCGCTGTCGGGCAACAACGGCCGCTCGCACATGATGCGCGGTCAGCGTCCCGGCGCGCCGTCGGTGCCGCCGCCGCTGAACTCCAACCCCTCCTCCGACCCGCGGAGGTGGCAGCGCATCGAGGTCACCAGCGAGCACCTGCGGGGCGAGCCGGTGGCCGTGCCCGAGAACTACGCGGCCCAGCTCGGCATGCGCCCCGGCACGCTGCTGTCGGTGACCGGCCCCGGCGACAACGCCGTGGTGCTGGTGTGGCGCGACCGGCAGCCGGTGTTCGACTCGCTCCAGCCCGTGCTCATGCGTCTCAACGCGCGGCCGGGCGACCAGGTCTATGTGACGGTGGACGGCTACCGCCTGGACGCGCAGCTCACGAGCTGACGCCCCGGCATATCGCACGGCATAAGGAAGGGCGGCCCGGTGATCGATCACCGGGCCGCCCTTCCTTATGGTGCGAGAGCCCCTCACCGGCCGTCAGGCGCTCCGCAGGACCTTCCTGTAGTACTTCGCGGACTCCTCGTAGCCGAGGGCCTTGTAGAACTCGGGTGCGCGGCGCGTGGCGAGCGCCACATAGCCGGCCTGCCTCGACCGGGCCCACCGCTCGAACTCCTCAAGCAGTGCGCGGCCCAGGCCTTGGCGCCGGTAGTCGTTCCTGATCATTGCCTCCTCCACCCACGCCACACACCCGTTGGCGAAGAGCGTGAGGTGGGCATATCCCAACAGGTAGCCCCGGACCTGACCGTCGACGATGGCGGTGAGGATCACCGCGTCCTCATCGGCGAGAAGCCTGGGCAGGGCGGCGTCGAAAGCGGACCGCTCGGGCCTGAACGTGAGCCCGAACTCCCTTGCCAGACTGAAGATCTCGTCGGCGTCCGCCTTCTCGGCCCTGCGGATGTGAAAGTCCTGAGAAGTCATGCAGCGTGTCCTTGGTCATGCCGCGACATACGACCTCCGTTGATCGACACGGGGTTTCCGCCGAGTATCGCGCGCCGCTCCCTCCTGCGCCAGAGCGGGGGTCGGAAAACACCGCGATCGCGGGGGTCTCAACGCATCCGGCCGGCCAGCAGAGCAGACCAAACCTCCCGCACCCGCCGGCTGCCCCACCGGTCGGTCTCGGCCACGGCGACCTGCCGCCCGCGGCGCTTGGTGCGCCGCACGAACCCGACGCCGCCGCTGAAACACAGCTCATAGACGATCGCCCGGCACTCGCAGGTCCACTCCCTGACGCGCACCCGCTCACCCGCGCGGGTTGGAATGTGCCAGCTCAGCTCCTCGCATTGATCGGCCGGGCGGGTGACGTGCAGATTGCCGCGATGGAGACCGGCCATCAGGGCTTGCGCTCCCCGAGCTCGCACCAGACCACACGCCGCGCGCCGTGCACGCAGGTGCCCCACCGGTCGGCGATCCGGTCCACGAGCAGCAACCCGCGCCCGCCTTCTCTCTCGGTGCCGGCGTCACGCACCCGGGGCGCCGACGTCGTGCTGCCGTCGTCGATCACGTCGACCCGGACGACGCCGTCGCGGTGGAGGACGGTGAGGGTGACTTTGCCGTACGGCTCGCGCCCGGAGGCGGTGTGCAGCACCGAGTTGGCCAGCAGCTCCCCCACCAGCAGCAGTGTGTCGTCCCAGACGTCGGGGCACACGCGGGAGGCGAGGAACGCGCCGACGCGGCGGCGGGCGAGGGGGACGGAGGCGACCTCGCCGCCTAGCTCCAGTCTCATCAGGGTGCTCGGAGACCTGTGCGCCGCGGCGTGTGGAGGGTCGTCCTCCTCGGCGTTTAGCTCCACCGATGGCGTGCTGCATGCGTTCGCGGTCATCCGCTCCCCACCCCAGAGTAACGAGCCGTACACTCAGAGCATGCATCGACGCTGATTCGCCCGCAAGAGGATCAGCAATTTGCGCAGAGATTTGCTCTCGGGCCAAATGATCGAACGTCGCCGAGGGTGAGGGAGCCGCTACCCTTGGCCAAAGCCGATCAATAAACGACGCGCGGGCCGGGGAGGCGATGCATGACACGAGAGACCAGTCCCACGGTCCGCAGGCGGCGCCTGGCCTCGGAGCTGCGCCGGTTGCGGGAGCGCGCCCACATGACCATCGAGCAGGTGGCCGAGCGGCTCGGCTGGTCCGCCACCAAGGTCTCACGCATCGAGACCTCCCGGGTGGGCGTCGCCCTCCGCGACGTCGGATTGCTGCTCGACCTTTACGCGGTCGAGGGGGCCAAACGCGAAGAGTTGCTCGACCTGGCGAGGGACGCCCAGAAAAAGGGGTGGTGGCATGCTTTCGGGGATATTCCCACTGAATATGCCGCATACATTGGCTTAGAGGCGGAGGCCGCCTCCATGCGGAGTTTCGCACCTCAAGTAGTGCCCGGTCTGCTGCAGACCGAGGCATATGCGAGGGCGATCATCCGCTCCGGCCTGGTGATCTCCCCGCAGGGCGAGGTGGAGCGGCGGGTCGAGGTGCGCATGGAGCGCCAGCGCCTGCTCTGCCAGGACGACGCGCTGCGACTGTGGGCCATCCTCGACGAGGCCGCCATCCGGCGCGACATCGGCGGGGGCGAGGTGATGCGGCCACAGCTTGAGCACCTCCTGCAATTGACAGACCACCCAAATGTCACCATTCAGGTGCTGCCGTTCTCGGCCGGAGCCCATCCGGCAACAAATGGAGCGTTTGAAATTCTGGAGTTTCCCGAGCCTGCTGACCCCGACGTGGTCTTCGTGGAAAACTTGACGGGCAGCCTCTATATAGAGCGCGAGACTGACATATACCAATATGCGATGATTTTTGACCACCTTCGGGCTAGGGCGGCGGACCCCGACGAAACTCGGCGTCTCATCGCTCTGGCCGCCGGCCACTAGTGGCCGGCCTTCAGGAAAGGAGGCGCGGGATGACTGCGTCTGAGTCAACCGTCATCCGGTGGCGCAAGAGCTCGTGGAGCGCCAACGGCCAAAACTGCGTCGAGGTCGCCGCCGTCGCGGACGGCGCCCAGTCCGACCACGTCGTCTACCTCGTCCGTGACTCCAAGGCGCCCGACGGGCCGCAGCTCCACTTCTCCCCCTCCGAGTGGGAGGCCTTCCTCGGCGGCGTCAAGGCCGGCGAGTTCGACCCCCACAGCCTCGGCAACTGACCCTTCGACTCGGCCGCACCGATCCTTCGGCACGGCCGACCGAAACCGGCACCCGCACGGCGGCATCCGTGCGGTGCCGTCGGCAAGCGGCACAGTAGACGACCAGCGTGTATGACAACCGGCGATCAACCCACACCCATCGCCGGTAAGTCACCCCGAGGTTAGCGTCCACTAACAATCGCCGCGAACGCCGCCCTGGCCATGCGATGGAGCAGAGGCGCCATGGTCTCGTGCGGAACCTCGCCCGCGCTGTGCGGCGTCGAGTTGAGCAGCCCGAAGACCGCGTGCGTGGCCGCGCGCAGATCCGCGGCCGGGCACGCCGGGTGCAGCTCCGACAGCACCGTCACCCATTCCTCGGCGTAAAGCCGCTGCAGGCGGCGGATCGCGCGCCGCTGCGGCTCGGCCACGTTGCCCAGCTCGCGGTCGTGCACGGTGATCAGCGCGGGGTGTGACAACGCGAAGGCGATCTGCCCCTGGATCAAGGTGTCGAGCATCTCGTCCGGCGTGCCCGTGCCGGTCACGACCTGCGCGCCCGCGGATCGCAGCCGCTCGCTCACGTCCAGCAGCATCTCCGCCAGCAGCGCGTCCTTACCGCTGAAATGGCGATAGAGCGCCGGGCCCGAGATCCCCACGGCGCTCCCGATGTCCTCGATCGACACCCCGTGGAAGCCGCGCGCCGCGAACAGGACGGCGGCGGCTTCGAGGATCTCCGTACGGCGCGAGCCTCGATTGCGGGTAGAGGTCCGGATAGAGGTCACGAGAGGCATGGTAGACGAATCAGTTAATGATGACTAACATCCACAGGGTAGTTAGCCGTCATTAACAGAAGCCGGGCGGGCGCCGCCCGCCCGGAAGATCGCACGAGGGAGTGCACGACATGGTCGGCAGGCCGAGGCGGGTGATGGCATGAGTGCGGTTCCCGTGCTCAGGACCTCCGTCGACCCAGGCGGCGAGGGCTTCAAGCACAACGCCGAGACCAATGAGCGGCTCGCCGCCGAGCTGCGCGACCGGCTCGCGACCGCCGCGGAAGGTGGGCCGGAGCGGGCCAGGACGCGGCATGTGGAACGTGGCAAACTGCTGCCGCGCGACCGGGTGAACACCCTGCTCGACCCCGGCTCCAGATTCCTGGAGTTGTCCCCGCTGGCGGCCACGGGCATGTATGACGACGACGCCCCCGCGGCCGGGATCATCACCGGGGTGGGCCGCGTCAGCGGCAGGGAGTGTGTGGTCGTCGCCAACGACGCGACCGTCAAGGGCGGCACCTACTACCCGATGACGGTGAAGAAGCACCTTCGCGCGCAGGAGGTGGCTCTGCACAACAACCTGCCCTGCGTCTATCTGGTCGACTCCGGCGGCGCGTTCCTGCCCCGGCAGGACGAGGTCTTCCCCGATCGCGAGCATTTCGGGCGCATCTTCTACAACCAGGCCACCATGTCGGCCCGCGGCATCCCGCAGATCGCCGCGGTGCTCGGTTCGTGCACCGCGGGTGGCGCCTACGTCCCGGCGATGAGCGACGAGGCGGTGATCGTGCGCAACCAGGGCACGATCTTCCTCGGCGGCCCGCCGCTGGTGAAGGCCGCGACCGGCGAGACCGTCACCGCCGAGGAGCTCGGCGGCGGCGACCTGCACGCCCGCGTCAGCGGCGTCACCGACCACCTGGCCGACGACGACGCCCACGCCTTGTCGATCGTGCGGAGCATCGTCGCGACCCTCGGCCCCCGGCCCCCGCGCCCGTGGGAGGTCACAGTGCCGGAGGAGCCCCTGCACGACCCGCGCGACCTCTACGGTGTGGTCCCGGCCGACACCCGCACGCCGTACGACGTGCACGAGGTGATCGCACGCGTCGTGGACGGCAGCAGGTTCCTGCCCTTCAAGGCCGAATACGGCCACACGCTGGTCACGGGCTTCGCTCACATCCACGGGCACCCCGTGGGGATCATCGCCAACAACGGCATCCTGTTCGCCGAGTCCGCCTTGAAGGGGGCGCACTTCATCGAGTTGTGCGACCGCAGGAGCATCCCGCTGGTCTTCCTGCAGAACATCAGCGGCTTCATGGTCGGCAAGGCCTATGAGGCCGGCGGCATCGCCAAGCACGGCGCGAAGATGGTGACCGCGGTGTCGTGCGCGCGAGTGCCGAAGTTCACGGTGCTGATCGGCGGATCGTTCGGCGCCGGCAACTACGCGATGGCCGGGCGGGCCTACTCCCCCCGCATGTTGTGGATGTGGCCCAACGCCCGCATCTCGGTCATGGGCGGGGAGCAGGCGGCCAACGTGCTGGCGACCGTACGGCCCGCCGGGGCCGGCGACGAAGAGGACTTCAAGGCCGGCATCCGCGCGCAGTACGAGTCGCAGGGCAACCCCTACTATTCGACGGCCAGGCTCTGGGACGACGGGGTCATCGACCCGCTCGACACCCGCACGGTGCTGGGCCTCGCCCTCTCGGCGGCGGCCAACGCGCCTCTCGACCCCATCGGCTATGGCGTTTTCCGGATGTGATGATGTTCGACACCGTATTGATCGCCAACCGGGGCGAGATCGCCGTCCGGATCATCCGGACCCTGCGGCGGCTCGGCATCCGGTCCGTGGCGGTGCACAGCCCCGCCGACGCCGACGCGGCGCATGTGCGGGCGGCCGACACGGCAGTGCTGCTCGACGGCCCGCTCGGCTACCTCGACGGGGAAGCCGTTTTGCGTGCGGCGAAGGACACCGGGGCTCAAGCCGTACACCCCGGTTATGGGTTCCTCGCGGAGAACGCCGGGTTCGCCGGCCGGTGTGCCGACCAGGGCGTGGTCTTCATCGGGCCGCCCGCGAGCGCCATCGAGGCGATGGGCGACAAGATCCGGGGCAAGGAGACGGTCGCGGCAGCCGGGGTGCCGGTCGTGCCCGGCGGGGCCGAGCCGGCCGACGACCTGATCGAGGCAGCCGGGCGAGTCGGGTTTCCCGCGCTGGTCAAGCCGTCGGCGGGCGGCGGCGGCAAGGGCATGGTGCTGGTGCGCTCCGCCGCCGAACTCCCGGCCGCGCTTGAGTCGGCACGCCGTACGGCCGCCGCCGCCTTCGGGGACGACACGCTGCTGATCGAGCGTTTCGTCGACAGTCCGCGGCACATCGAGATCCAGGTGCTGGCCGACACCCGCGGCAACGTCGTGCACCTCGGCGAGCGCGAGTGCAGCCTGCAGCGCCGCCATCAGAAGATCGTCGAGGAGGCGCCCTCGCCGCTCCTCGACGCCGGAACCCGGGAGCGCATGGGCGCGGCCGCCGTCGAGGCGGCGCGCGCGGTGGGCTACGTCGGGGCGGGCACCGTGGAGTTCATCGTCCAGGGCTCGACCGCCGACTACTACTTCATGGAGATGAACACCCGGCTCCAGGTCGAGCACCCGGTCACCGAGCTCGTCACCGGCCACGACCTGGTGGAGCTCCAGCTCCGGGTGGCGGCGGGCGAGCCGCTGCCGTTCCGCCAGAGCGACGTGCGGCTCGACGGCCACGCGGTCGAGGCCCGCGTCTACGCCGAGGACCCGGCGCGCGGGTTCCTGCCCACCGGCGGGCGGGTGGTGCTCCTGCGCGAGCCGGACTCGGTGCGGGTCGACTCCGGCCTGGTCGAGGGCGGGGTGGTCGGCAGCGACTACGACCCGATGTTGTCCAAGGTGATCGTCTGGGGGCCCGACCGGGCGAGCGCGCTGCGGCGCCTGTCCTTCGCCCTGGCCTCGGTGTCGATTCTCGGCGTCACCACCAACATCGCGTTCCTGCGCCGCCTCGTCGAGCACCCTGCCGTGATCGCGGGCGACCTCGACACCGGCCTGGTCGAGCGGATCTCCCCCGAGGTGGTGCCCGACGCCGCCGCCCCCGCCGACGCGGTGATCGCCGCGGCGCTCGTGTTCCACCAGGCCCTCGTGCCCTCCTCCCCCACCGACCCGTGGGACGTGCCCGACGGCTGGCGCCTCGGCGCGCCCGCGTGGACCACGTGGCGGATCGAGGCCCCCGGCGGAGTCGCCGACGTCGACGTGAGCGGCGTCCCCTCCGCAGGAGCACGCGTACGGCTCTCGCCCGGCGGCCCCGTCCGCCACGCCCGCGTGCACCACCACGGCGACGACCTGCGCGTGACCCTCGACGGCACGACCCACCGCTTCACCGCCCGCCGTGACCGCGACACCCTGTGGCTGGGCGGCGAGGGCGCCGCCTGGCCGTTCACGCCGCACCGGCCAGGCGACCCCGAAGACCTCGCCTCGGGCGGCGGCGCCGGCTCCGGGGTGATCCGCAGCCCCATGCCCGGCACCGTGCTGGTGGTCAAGGCGGGCGTCGGTGACGAGGTCGCCGAGGGGCAGGCGCTTTTGATCGTCGAGGCCATGAAGATGGAGCACACGGTGACCGCGCCCGTCGCGGGCGTCGTGCGGGAGCTCACCGTCCGGGTGGGGCAGGCGGTCGACATGGACGCGGTCCTGGCGGTGGTGGAGGCCCCGGCCGGCGATCATGTGGGGGCGGGGTCATGAGGCTTATGCCGTACTCCGCGCCAGTGGCAAGCCGTGTGGACCGCGGGCGTGCGCGGGTTGGCATGGGTGGGGCAGATCTGGCGCGGGTACTGCTGTTTAGCTCGAACTATGAGGACATTCATGCCCGATTGGCAGGGGAGGCGTGATGCGCGAGCCGTACACCGTGAAGGCCGAAGGCTTGCCGGACGAGGTGACGATCTACGAGGTCGGGCCGCGTGACGGGTTGCAGAACGAGCGGGCCGTGGTCCCGGTGGAGGTGAAGGCGGAGCTGATCTCCCGCCTGGCCGCCGCAGGACTGAGCGTCATCGAGGCGACCAGCTTCGTGCACCCTAAGTGGGTGCCGCAGCTCGCCGACGCCGAGAAACTGCTCGCGTCGATGGAACGTGTGCCCGGTGTGCGCTACCCCGTGCTGGTGCCGAACGAGCGCGGCCTCGACCGGGCGCTGGCCCACGGGGTGACCGAGATCGCTATCTTCGGCAGCGCCACCGAGAGCTTCGCTAGGCGCAACCTCAACCGCACCGTCGACGAGTCGCTCGCGATGTTCGAACCCGTCGTCACGCGCGCCCTCGCCGAAGGGCTGCGGGTGCGCGGTTATCTGTCGATGTGCTTCGGCGACCCCTGGGAGGGGCCGACGGCGATCGAGCGCGTCGTCGAGATCGGCGGGCGGCTGCTCGAACTCGGCTGCTACGAGCTGTCCCTGGGCGACACCATCGGCGTCGGCACCCCCGGCCACGTCACCGCCCTGCTGCGCGCCTTCGGCACCGCGGGGATCGGCACGTCGCGCCTCGCCGTACATTTCCACGACACCTACGGCCAGGCCCTCGCCAACACGCTGGCCGCCCTGCGCGAGGGCGTCACCGTCGTCGACAGCTCGGCCGGCGGCATCGGCGGCTGCCCTTACGCCATGTCCGCCACCGGCAACCTCGCCACCGAGGACCTCGTGTGGATGCTGCACGGCCTCGGCGTGCGCACCGGGGTGTCCCTCGAACCACTCGTCGAGACCAGCGTCTGGCTGGCCTCGCGGCTGGGCCGTCCCCCAACATCACGGGTCGTTCAGGCCCTGGCCAAGGAGAACTAGGATGCACCGGCTCAACGACGACTACGAGGCCCTGCGCAAGACCGTCGAGGAGTTCGCCCGCGACGTCGTGGCCCCGGTCATCGGGGACTACTACGAGCGGGGCGAGTTCCCCTATCCGATCGTGCGGCAGATGGGCGCGATGGGCCTGTTCGGCCTGCCGCTGCCCGAGGAGCACGGCGGCATGGGCGGCGACTACTTCGCGCTCTGCCTGGCGCTTGAGGAGCTGGCCCGCGTCGACTCGTCGGTCGCCATCACCGTCGAGGCCGCGGTCTCCCTGGGCGCGATGCCGCTCTACCGGTTCGGTACGGCAGAGCAGCGTGAACGCTGGCTGCCGAAACTGGCCGCGGGCGAACTGCTTGGGGCGTTCGGCCTGACCGAGCCCGGCGGCGGCTCCGACGTGCCGGGCGGCATGCGCACGACGGCCAGGCTGGAGAACGGCGAGTGGGTGATCAACGGCACCAAGGCGTTCATCACCAACGCGGGCACCGACATCACGGGCTTCGTCGGCGTGGCGGCCATCACGGGCACACGCGACGACGGCAAAAAAGAGATCTCCACCATTTTGGTGCCTGCCGGCACCCCTGGCTTCACCGTCTCCAAGAAGTATTCCAAGGTCGGCTGGTCGGCTTCCGACACCCGGGAGCTGTCCTTCGACAACTGCCGCGTGCCCGAGGAGAACCTCCTCGGCACCCGGGGAAGGGGCTACGCCCAGTTCCTCCAGACCCTGGACGAAGGCCGCGTCGCCATCGCCGCCCTCTCGGTCGGCCTCGCCCAAGGATGCGTGGACGAGTCACTACGCTATGTGCGCGAACGCGAGGCCTTCGGGCACCCGATCGGGCATTACCAGGCCATCCAGTTCAAGATCGCCGACATGGAGGTCAGGACCCACACGGCCCGCCTGGCCTACTACCACGCCGCGGAGAAAATGCTCGCCGGCGAACCCTTCAAACGCGAGGCCGCCATCGCCAAACTGGTCAGCTCCAACGCCGCGATGGACAACGCCAGGGAGGCCACCCAGATCTTCGGCGGCTACGGCTTCATGAACGAATACCCGGTCGGCCGCTTCTACCGCGACGCCAAGATCCTGGAAATCGGCGAGGGCACGAGCGAGGTCCAACGTATGCTGATCGCTCGGGAACTGGGACTTAACTCTCTGTAGGTTTTGGTGCCACGGCCTCGTTTCCCTGGGGAACGAGGCCGTTCGGAAAACGGATCATGTTCGTCGAAGTGTTGTACTACCCCGCTCTCCCAGGGGCGCCGAGCCCGGGGGCGGGTGACGAACGCCCCTTGATCAGGGGAATTGAACCGTCACCGTGAGGCCGCCGTCTGGGCCGGGTTGGGCGTTTACGGCGGCGTTGTGGGCTTTGGTGATGGAGCGGACGATGGACAGGCCGAGGCCGTGGCCGGTGGTGCCGATGCGGTCTTGGCCCAGGCGGCGGAAGGGCTCGAAGAGGTCGTCGATCTGGTCGGGGGCCACCGGACGGCCGGTGTTGGTGACGGTGAGCGTACGGCCTGCCAAGGTGACCTGGACCCGGCCCCCGGGGCGGTTGTACTGGATGGCGTTGCCGATCAGGTTCGAGACCAGGTGGCGCAGGAGGACCGGGTCGCCGGACAGGCGGAACGGGCCGCCGGCAGACGTGTGAAGCTTCAGGTGCTTCTCTTCGGCTGCGGGGCGTAGTCCGGCGGCGGTGGTCGCGGTGATCTCGGCCAGGTCGACGGGTTCGGTCTCCTCCAGGCCGCGGTCGCTGCGGGCGAGCAGGAGGAGCGAGGCGATGAGCTGTTCGGCCTCGCGGTTGGTGGTCAGCAGGTCGTCGCGGACCTCGGCGAGGTGGGCGGGCAAGGGGTCGGCGAGACCGACCTCGATGCCGGCGCGTTGCGCGGCGAGCGGGGTGCGCAGTTCGTGGGAGGCGTTGGCGACGAAGCGGCGCTGGCTGTCGAAGGCGCGCTGGAGCCGGTCGAGCATGGTGTCGAAGGTGTCGGCGAGGCGGTGGAGTTCGTCGTCAGGGCCGGAGAGGGCCAGGCGCTCGTCCAGGTTCATGTCGCTGATCCGGCGGGCGGTGTCGGTCACGGCGGCTACCGGCCGCAGCGCCCGGCCGGCCGGCCACCAGCCGATCAGTCCGGCTAGGAAGGCCATGATGACCAGTCCGACGCCGGACCACAGGAGCATCTGCTGCAGGGCGGCGTCCTGCACCGCCTGCACAGTGGTCTCCACTTTGCGAACGGAGACGCCGAAAGCGCGGCCGCCCGACGGCGGCGGCCCGCCTTCCCCCGTCCGCCCGAAGGTATCGAGAAGCGGACTCACCGGCGAGACGGTGCCGTCGAACGGTCCGTCGAAGGGCAGTGTCTCGATGCCCTCGACCTGCTGGGCTGTGCCATACCTCGCGAGGATCACGACGAAGGCCAGCAAGCTTGCTCCGGCCAGGAGGAACAGGGGTGCTGAAGGCGACCGCGAGCCGGGTCCGGAACGCCGCCTGCCTGTGGGCCGGACTGGGGGTTTCGCGGCACCTTCACCAAGGCCCTGCGCGGTGAACTGCCCCTGCCCCTCACGCCGTCGGCGGGATCGCGCAACCCGTTCGAGGGGTACATGCTGGCCCGCCACATGGATGGGCTGCCCACCGGCGTCTACCACTCCGCCGGCCGCGACCACTGCCTGCAGCCGACGGGGGGCCCGGCTGGACACCTCGTTCGGGTGGATTTCAGGTTGCAATGCCCGAGATTTTGCAGCCGGGTAGGCTCAACGATTTTTGCAACGGGTTTGGCGACATGATTCAGGCTCGTGTTGGCCTGGAAAACACCCGCCTACAGGAGTTGCGTAAGGAAGGAAAGCTTTAGAGAATGCCCTTCTTCGAGTACCATACTCGCTATGATTGAGGCGATCTTCCCATCTATTGCATTGTTCGGACCACCGGTTTTCGTCATTTCCATGGCGATCTTAACTGCTAAGGTGGTCAGCTTGGCCGGCTCGGGGGCGACGAGGGCCTCGCGTCTTTGGCGCATGCTATGTCTTTTCTTCGCCTGTATTGCCGGGCTCACGTACTCGATCGGGGTCTGGACGGGAGGCTTCTTCTCACTTCGTCCGACATACGAGCAATGCGGCTTGGGCGCCACCGATGAATCTCTACGTCTCGACTACGGTCCGCTTCCGCTCACTAACACATGTAAATGGCTGGATGGCCGCCACATCGAGTTGGTGCCGGCATTTGTCAATCCGGTCTTCTTTGCCGCGATCGCCGTGGCGACGGCATGCGGGATAACTGCCGCAATCCTTCGTCGTGCCGATTCTTGATTGGAAGGGGTTTTGGCGGTGAGTAATGATCTGGAAGGCCTAACACGCAGGCGATTTGTTAGTACTCTAGGCGCCCTGGCGGTTGTCTCCACTACGCTAGTACACCTGCCCGATAACGCCTATGCCGCCGTACCCGTACTCGGCGGACCGAACGGGCCTACCTCCGAGAACGGGTGGCCAATTATCGACGGCAAGAGTTTAAAGCCCATGGCGCTGCAGGGATCCGATGCAACGGTCACTGTTGTCTCCGGGGCAGTTGCCACGATCCTGGAGCACGTCCTTCGGCGATTTCACTATGAGATCGACACGCTTGGTGCGGAAGAGGTGTACAGCCATTCCGACAAGGTAACCGGCGGCGTTGCATTCGAGTCCAACTACCAATCCGGTACTGCCGTGGCGATCCGGCCCACCGTATATCCAGTCGGAGTCGCCGGAGGTTTCTTTCCTAACGAACTTCTGATTATCAGAGACATCCTTGCTGAATGCGACGGCGTAGTGTCGTGGGGAGGAGATGATAGACGTAATCCCAAGGAGGGGCATTTTCAGATCGACGTTCCGCCCAGAAGTCACTTACTCGGGAAGGTGGCTCGAAAGTTTGACCAATGGGACATCGCATCCAGAAAGGGGGCCGGCTTTGAAGTGGATCCCTTCGCTCCTGACAGACTTGCCGCGGCTGCAGAGCTCAAAGCCAAACAGGCTCCAGAGTAGCACTCTAGACCTGGAAACTGCGATGCTTGTTGCGTCATCGGCTTCGTCTCCATTCTGGGCTGCCTACATTGAGGGTCTGCGCTAATCTTTGATTAATGTCCCTTGGGGACTTCATCACCTACAAGGTCTCTCCAATGAGGAGAGGCGTCAGAGCTGACACTTGCCGCAGGCGCGTTTCACTCCTCCACCATGTCGCCCTGTCCCTAGACCTATGAGCAAGGGCTAGCCCTGATCGACTCGGTTCCGCTGCTTCAGGTAGCGAAGGCGCGCTGGAGCCGGTCGAGCATGGTGTCGAAGGTGTCGGCGAGGCGGTGGAGCTCGTCGTCCGGGCCGGTGAGGGCCAGGCGCTCGTCCAGGTTCATGTCGCTGATCCGGCGGGCGGTGTCGGTCACGGCGGCGACCGGCCGCAGCGCCCGGCCGGCCACCAGCCGATCAGTCCGGCGAGGAAGGCCATGATGACCAGTCCGACGCCGGACCACAGGAGCATCTGCTGCAGAGCGGCGTCCTGCACCGCCTGCACAGTGGTCTCCACTCTTCGGACGGAGACACCGTCGAAGGCGAGACCGTTGTTGCCCAGCGGTAGCGGCCCGCTTTCCCCCGTCCGCCCGAAGGTGCTGAGAAGCGGGCCCACCGGCGAGGCGGTGCCGCCGAGCGGGCCGTCGAGGCGTTGTGTGTCGATGCCTTCGAGCTGCTGGGCTGTGCCGTACCGGGCGAGGATCACGACGAAGGCCAGCAAAGCCGCTCCGGCCAGGAGGAACAGCGTGCTGAAGGCGACCGCCAGCCGGGCCCGGAACGGCAGCAGGGACAGGGCGCGGCGCGGGTCTAGGATGCCGGGCGGCCTCACCGCAGCGGGCCGGGTATGCCGTGCAGCAGGTAGCCGAGGCCGGTGTCGGCGGTGATCGTGTCGGGGCCGCCCAGCTTGCCGCGCAGCCGGCTGATGGTGGCGCGCACGGCGGTGGTGCGCGGGTCCATGTGCTCGTCCCAGATGGTGCGGACCAGGTCACGGTGGGTGACGTGCCGGCCGCGGGCTTCGAGGAGCAGCTGGAGTACGGCGAACTCCCTGGGGGTGAGGCTGACGGGGCACCGGTCCACGTGGACCTCTCACCTGGTCCGGTCCAGGGTGATGCCCCCATGGTGCAGCACGACCGCGCGTGAGGTCGCAGCCCTGTTCCGGATCGCCGACCGCCACGCATCCAGCCCGCAACTGCGCTCCCGCCAGGTGCACCCGGACATGCTCGCCTCGCACGAGGCCGTACGGCTCGTTGCCTTCCTGCTGTCAGGTGCGACCACGATCCAGGACGGCGAAGCGGAGGTGGACCAGGCCGACCTGGTGGCCGCGCTGACCCTTCTCCCGCGGGTCCGCGCCGAGTTCGACGCCTTGGAAGCCGATGTGCTGAAGATGGCTCGGGGGCGCAGCATGACCTGGCAGGAGATCGCCTTCGGCCTCGGCCTGGGCAGCCCGCAGGCCGCCCGCCAGCGATACGAACGACTCACCGAACGCGCCGTCCCCGACCACATCACCGGACTGTAGCCGCGCGCTACTGCCAGGTCGCGGTGTCGGGGTCGATGCCGTGGGCGCGCGCGCTTTCGTCGACGATTGAAGCCGAGCGTTCGGCGTATTGCAGCCACTGCGTCGTGTCGCCGTGGCGCTGACGGGCTTGGACGGGCCAGTCCGGGTTCCACTGGGGGTCGATGATCGCGGCCTGCTGCTCGCCGGTCGGCAGCAGGCCGCGCTCGTGGGCGTCGATCATCCGATCCAGTCCGGCGCCGAGCCGACACTTCAGCCTCACGCAATGTGAGGGTCAAACCGGGTCCGTGAGTCTCGCCCTACCCCAGGTCAGGGCTCCAGCCAGACGTACCCCGCGAAGCGGCCCGTGGTCCGGTCGCGGCGGTAGGAGTAGAGCTCCGGGGACTCCATCGTGCACCGGGCGTCGTGCTGGACGGCGGGAAGGCCGGCCCGCCGGAGTTGGGCGGCCACCCCGGCGCGGACGTCCAGGGCGGGGGTGCCCTGGCGGGTGGTGGCGTAGGTCTCGGGGATGGCGGCGGCGACCTCGGCGCGCATTTCGGCGGGCACCTCGTAGCAGCTGCCGCAGGCCGACGGGCCGATGAGCGCGGTCATGCGGGCGGGGTCGGCGCCGCGGGCGGCCATGGCCTCGACGAGGGCGGGGACGACGCCGAGGAGGGTGCCGGGGCGGCCGGAGTGGGCGGCGCCGACGAGGCCGGCGGCGGGGTCGGCGAGGAGGACGGGCACGCAGTCGGCGACGAGGGCGGCGAGGGCCAGGCCGGGGCGGTCGGTGAACACGGCGTCGAGGGCGGGCACGTTGTCGTCCGGGAAGGGCTCGGTGACGTAGCGCACGTCGCGGCCGTGCACCTGGCGCATATAGACGACGTGGCCGGGGTCGACGCCGAGGTCGCGGGCGGTGATGCGGCGGTTGGCGCGCACGGCGGCGGGGTCGTCGCCGACGGCACCGCCGAGGTTGCGCGTGTCGTACGGCGGAGCACTGGTGCCGCCGGCCCGGCCGGTGACGGCGGCCTTGGCTCGCCCGCCGAGGGAGACGACGGGGAGCGGCGCCAAGGGGCCGGGCCGGTGCTCGGTGTCTGCCGCCACGTGCCGTTCCTTCCGGTGGAGCTCTGGTCTGCGAGACCCACGCTATACCGCACCCCCCACCTCACGATCATCACATGTCTGACTTGTACGGCATTGCCGTACCAAACATCTAGATATATCGTTAACGTATCTAGATAGTTGAGGGGAAGAACGATGGAGACACACCACCCGCCTTGGGCGGGGGGGCGGCCCTACGAAGGGCATCCGGGCCGGGGGTTCGCCCCGCGTGTGCGGCGGGGAGATGTGCGGGCGGCGCTGCTCTTGCTGCTGTCCCCGGACAGACATGAGGCGCGCAACGGCTACCAGCTCATCCAGGAGATCGAGGACCGCAGTCAGGGCGTGTGGCGGCCGAGCCCCGGCTCGGTGTATCCGGCGCTGCAGCTCATGGAGGACGAGGGCCTCGTCACGACCGTGGGGACCGGCGGAAGCCGCGCCTACCTGCTGACCGAGCAGGGCCACAGCTATGTGCGCGAGCGGGCCGAGGAGCTCGGGGCGCCCTGGGCCGAGGTGGCGCGCTCGGTGCCCGACGAGATGCAGGAGCTGCGGATGTTGTGGGGGCAGGTGAGCCAGGCGTTCCTCCACCTCACCCACATCGCCGACGCCACGCAGTTGGAGGCGGCCAAGAAGCTGCTGATCACCACACGCAAGTCAATTTTCACCATCCTGGCGGAGGGCGACGATGAGTGAACAGACCGCGGTCTCTGTGGAGGGGCTCAAGAAGTCGTACGGCAAGGTCGAGGCCGTCAAGGACGTCAGCTTCACCGTCGCCCCAGGCGAGGTCTTCGGGTTCCTCGGCCCCAACGGCGCGGGCAAGACCACCACGATCAGCATGTTATGCACCCTGACCACGCCCAGCGGCGGCTCGGCGCGGGTCGCGGGGCGGGACGTCGTGCGCGAGCGTGACGAGGTGCGGCGGAACATCGGGCTGGTGTTCCAGGACCCGACGCTCGACACCAACCTCACCGCGGTGCAGAACCTGAGGTTCCACGCGGAGTTGTACGGCGTGCCCAAGGCGAAGATCGCGCCGCGCATCCAGCAGGTGCTGGAGATGGTGGCGCTGTGGGACCGCAAGGACAGCAAGGTGATCACCTTCTCCGGCGGCATGAAGCGCCGCCTGGAGATCGCGCGGGGGCTGCTGCACTCGCCCCGGGTGCTGTTCCTGGACGAGCCGACGATCGGCCTGGACCCGCAGACCCGGGCCGCCATCTGGGGATACATCCACGAGCTGCGCCGCGCCGAGAACATCACCATCTTCATGACGACGCACTACATGGACGAGGCGGAATACTGCGACCGCATCGCGATCATCGACCACGGGTCGATCGTCGTGATCGACTCCCCCGAGGCGCTGAAGGCGAGCGTGGGGCGTGACCGCGTCCGTATCTCGACCGGCGACAACGACGGCGCGGTGGTGGCGCTGCGCGACCGGTTCGGGCTGGAGGCGTCGGTGAGCGAGGGCGAGGTGACGTTCGCCGTGGAGGGGGGTGAGGAGTTCGTGCCGCGCCTCTTCGCCGAGCTCGGCCTGCCGATCAAGTCGGTGAGCGTGTCGCGGCCGTCGCTCGACGACGTGTTCATGTCTTACACCGGCACCTCGATCCGCGACGCCGAGGCGGGCGCGGCCCAGGTGAACTCATGGATTCGGCACGTTCGGAGGTAGGACCATGGTGATGGAGGTGGCCGAGGTACGCACCCCGGGGATCGGGGTCGCGCACAACCTGCGTGCCGTGAAGGTCGTGGTGCACCGGGAGGCACTGCGTTTCCTCGACGACCGCTCCCGGATGATCTCGACGCTGATTCAGCCGGTGTTGTGGCTGTTCGTCCTGGGCACGGGTTTCGGCACCCTGGTGCAGGGCGCCATCCCCGGGATCGACTACCGGACGTTCATCTACCCCGGCATGATCTCCATGACGGTGATGACGACGGCGATGTTCTCGGCGGGGTCGATCGTCTGGGACCGGGAATACGGGTTCCTCCGCGAGATGCTGGTCGCGCCGGTGAGCCGGGGCGCCATCGTCACGGGCAAGTGCCTGGGCGGGGCGATGGTGGCGACGCTTCAGGGGGTGGTCGTGCTCGCGCTGGCCGGGCTGGTCGGCGTGCCGTACGACCCGGTGCTCATGGTGTCGCTGCTCCTGATGATGTTCCTCACGGCCTTCACGGTCACCGCGTTCGGCGTGCTGGTCGCGGCCAAGATGAAGGGCATCACGGCGTTCTTCGCGATCGTGCAGATGGTCATGATGCCGATGTTGTTCCTGTCGGGGGCGATGTTCCCGCTGGCGAACCTGCCGGCCTGGCTCCACATCCTGACGACGATCAACCCGCTCACCTACGCGGTCGATCCGCTGCGGCAGTCGGTCTTCTCCCATCTGGACCTGCCCGCGGAGGTCTCCGCCGTACTCAACCCGGGGGTGCAGTGGGCGGGGTGGCAGGTGCCGGTGGCGCTGGAACTCGGGCTGGTGGCGGTCACCGGGCTGATCCTGCTGATGGCCGCGGTCGCGCGCTTCCGCAAGGGCGACTGACATGAGAGGGCGGCCCGGATGCGTGGGCATCCGGGCCGCCTCACCGTGCCCGCCAGGCGGGTACGGCAGTGCCGCGAGCGGTGCTACGCGGAGGTCAGCGCCTGACCTTCACGTAGTCGCCCTTGCTCCTTGAGTCGAAGGTGTCGGAGTCACCGTCGAAGTAGAACCGCCAGGTGCCGGACTTGTAGGCGCGGGTCGAGGTGCGGACCTTGCCGCTGCCGGTGGACCAGGCGCTCTTCACGTAGCGCCACTTGGAGCTGCCGTAAGGCTTGAAGTGAACCTCGACCTTGCCGCGGTAGCCGTCCCAACCCCACTCGTCGTCGACCTGGAGCGTGCCGACGAGCCTGACATACCGGCCGTAGCGCACCGGCTCGGGAGAGGCGTTGAACTTGACGATCCGGGTGTCGGCGGGCTCGGGCTCCGGCTCCGGCGGGGGAGCCGGACGGGAGACGTCGATGCGGTCGGCGTCGCTGACCGACTTGTGAGCGCCTTCCTTGCCGTTGAACTCGGCGCGCCAGTAACCGGAGGACCACGTCTTCACGTGGGCCTTGAACCAGCCGTTGTGGCCGCTGGTCGTGGTGGCGACCTTCTTATAGAGGTCGCTCCCCTTCTCACGGAAGGAGATGTCGACCGACTGGCCGCTCCAGCCTTCCCACGCCTTGCCCCAGTTGATCTGCAGGGCGCCGGTCGCGGTGAGCGTGCCGCCCTTGCGGACGTTCTCGGGAGAGGCGTTGAAGTCGACGATTCGCGTGTCGTAGACATGGCGAACCTTGACCTCATAGGTGCTGGAGGTGCTGGTGCCGACGGCGCTGGTCGCCACCACCTTGTACTTCCAGTCACCGGCCTTGTGGTCCTCGCGGGTGAACTTGTACTGCGCGGACCACTTGTTGCTGCCGCCGTTCGTCGCCGCCACATCGGTGCTGTTACCGCTGGGCGAGGTCAGAACGACCTTGGCGTTGGTGGCGCCGGCCTCGAAGCCGAAGGTCGCCGTGGCGCCGGACGAGCTGTCCACCACCACGGGGTTCGGGTTCACGCCTACTTTGGAGATATCAGGACCGGGACTGGTCTGACTCGCCGACGCCGCTGGCGTCATCGCGAGCGCGCCCGCGCCCATCGCCGTGACCACGACGATGGCTCGGAAGCGTTGCAACATGGGGTGTCATCCTTCCCCTACGGTTCCAACGCGGCATTGAGGGTGCCACGTCCTTCCTTCAAGTAGACGTAAAAATGTAGTAAACGGTTGGGAGATCTGACAAACAGTCAAATAAGTATGTCGACAACATCGTTTGTCAAGATCGAAGGCGGTACGGCGAGCATCGCTCCCACACAACCGGGCGGCGAAGCCCCGCCCTGAGTGGGCCAGGGTCGGGACGCCGGACCTCTCGCAGCGACATAATCGGGCATGTGGCGCGCGACAGTGTTGAGACACATTTCCTCGAAGCCGTGGAGGCGTTGACCCCGGGTGTCCGCCGAGACCCCGCCCTCCCCGTCAGAGACGGCACCGGCCTGACCGGGGCGCGGTGCCGCGAACTTTTCGAACATCAACTCGGCAGCAGAATCCTGGACGTCGCCGCACGGTGGCTGCGCGCACAGGGGCAGGGCTTCTACACGATCGGATCCTCCGGCCACGAGGGCAACGCCGCCGTGGCCGCCGCGCTCAGGGCAACCGATCCGGCTCTCCTGCACTACCGCTCCGGCGCCTTCTACCTCACCCGCTCCGCCATGGCGGGCCGCCTCCCCGAGGAGGGGCTGCGCGACGTACTGCTGGGCCTCGCGGCCACCGCCGAGGAGCCGATCGCCGGCGGCAGGCACAAGGTGTTCGGCCACCCCGATCTGGCGGTGATCCCGCAGACGTCGACCATCGCCAGCCACCTGCCCCGGGCGGTCGGCGTGGCCTTCGCGATCGAGCGCGCGGCCAAACTCGGCGTGCCCGGTGCCTGGCCGGACGACGCGATCGCCGTGACGAGCTTCGGGGACGCCTCGGTCAACCACGCCAGCGCGCTCACCGGCTTCAACACCGCCGCTTATGCGGCCTACCAGGGCATGCGGCTCCCGCTCCTGCTGGTGTGCGAGGATAACGGGCTCGGCATCAGCGTGCGCACGCCCAAGGGGTGGGTGGAGGCGGCCCGCCATCCGGCTCTGCCGTACTTCTCGGCCGACGGGTGCGATCTCGCGGACGCCTGCGACGTGGCGCGGCGGGCGGTCGAGCATGTGCGCACCACCAGGTCGCCCGCCTATCTGCACATGCGCATGGTCCGGCTCGGGGGGCACGCCGGTTCGGATGTCGAGTCCGGCTATCGCACCCGGCGTGAGATCGTCGCCGACCTGGAGCTCGACCCGCTGCTCGGCACCGCGCGGCTGCTGGTGGAGGCCGGGGTGGCGACGCCCGGGGAGCTCGTCCACTGGTACGAGACCACCCGCGAGCACATCCTGAAGATGGCGATGGAGAGCGCCCGGCGCCCCAAACCGGTCAGTGCCGAGCAGATCATGGCTCCCCTGTCGCCGCGCAGCCCCGGCAAGGTGGCCGCCGCCGCATCGGTGGCGGCGGAGCAGCGGGCCAGGCTCAAGGTGTTCGGGGAGTTGCCGGAGGCCGAGGGCCGGTTGACGCTCTCGCAGGCGATCAACCGCACGCTGGCCGACGCCATGCTCGCCGACCCGGGCATCCTGGTCTTCGGTGAGGACGTCGCGCGCAAGGGCGGGGTATACGGCGTGACCCGCCGGCTGCAACGGCGTTTCGGCGGTGAGCGGGTCTTCGACACCCATCTGGACGAACAGGCCATCCTGGGCCTGGCCCTGGGCGCCGGGGTGTCGGGGCTGCTGCCGGTGCCGGAGATCCAATACCTCGCCTACCTTCACAATGCTCTCGACCAGATCAGGGGCGAAGCGGCGAGCCTGTCGTTCTTCTCGCAGGGAGCGTTCCGCAACCCGATGGTGGTCCGGGTGGCCGGGCTCGCATATCAGAAGGGATTCGGCGGGCATTTCCACAACGACAACGCCGTGGCCGCCCTCCGCGACATCCCCGGCCTGGTCGTGGCCGCCCCCGCCCGCCCCGACGACGCCGCCGCCATGCTGCGCACCTGCCTGGCCGCCGCGCGGGTGGACGGCACGGTCGGTGTCTTCCTCGAACCCATCGCCCTTTACAACACGCGTGACCTCTTCGAAGAGGGGGACAACGGCTGGCTCGCGCCGTACATCCCGCCGGCGCGGTGGGCGGAGACGCACGTGCCGATCGGGCGGGCGAGGAGCTATGGCGACGGCCGCGACATCGCCATCGTCACCTTCGGCAACGGTGTGCGCATGAGCCTGCGCGCCGCGGTGCGGCTCACGTCCCAGGGGTACGGCTGCCGCGTGCTCGACCTGCGCTGGCTGCGCCCGCTGCCGATCGAGGACGTGATGCGCGCGGCCGAGTTGACGGGCAAGGTGCTGATCGCCGACGAGACCCGGCGGACGGGCGGGGTGTCTGAGGGCATCATGGCCGAACTACTTGACGCGGGCTTCAGCGGGCAGATCGCCCGGGTGGGCTCGCGGGACAGCTTCGTGCCGCTCGGGCCCTCGGCCGGGCACGTGCTGCTGTCGGAAGCCGAGATCGAGGAGGCCGCGCGCAAACTGCTCGGCTGACCACCTCATACACCTTGTACATCGGGCAGAGTTGAAGATGATGAAAGCAGTCACTCCGGTCGTGACCGACTTCCTGGCAGACCTGACCACTCCCCAGCCCATGCCGTCGTGGTGGATCGTCCTGTTGTCGGCGGGCGTGGCCCTTGTGGTCGTGTGGCAATCGACGGCATGGCAGATGTCGCGAGGGCTGATCACGATCGCGCACGAGGGTGGCCACGCGCTGGCGGCCCTGCTGACGCGACGCAAACTGGAAGGCATCCGGCTGCATTCGGACACCTCCGGGGTCACCTTGACGCGGGGGCGGCCCAGCGGGCCCGGCATGATTTTCACCGCTTTAGCGGGATATATCGCGCCGTCCTTGTTGGGGTTGGCGGGGGCGGGGCTGGTCTCCGCCGGATATGTCACCATTCTCATCTGGAGCATGCTGCTGTTGCTGGCCTGCATGCTGCTGATGATCCGCAACCTGTTCGGGGTCGCCATCCTGGTGGCCGTGGGGGGCGGGCTGCTGGTGCTGTCCATCTATGCTCCGCCGGAGATCCAGGCGGTCACCGCCCACGCTTCCGTGTGGTTTCTGCTGCTTGGCGGGATCAGGCCTATTTTGGAGCTTCGCCGGAAACGGCGTCGTCAGCGCACTCCCGACTCCGATGCCGATCAGCTCGCCCGCCTCACTCTTCTTCCGGCGGGCTTCTATATCGCGTATTTCCTGCTAGTCGCGGGGGCCTCGTTGTTGTTTGGGGCTTATCTGATGGTGCCGCTGGACCTTTCGGATCTGCTGGGCTGACGCCCGTCCTGCTCGGGGCGGTTGATCCGCCCCGAGCTCTTCTCGCTGGCGCCGCGCCACCTCTCCCTGCTCGCCTACCTGCTGTTCGACGGCCCGATGACCGTCAACGACCTCGCCGCCCGGCTCCGGATCGCCCCCACCACGGCGAGCCTGCTAATCGGCGACCTGAGCCGGCAGGGCATCCTGGAACGACGTGAGGACGAGGCGGACCGGCGACGGCGCATCATCGCCATCGCGGCCGGCCAGCAGCCCGCGATCAGCGCCTGGCTCGCCCCCGGCGCCGCCGCCTGGCGCAAGGTGCTGGGGCCGCTGACACCGGACCAGCGGCAGATGTTCGTCGACACACTCCTCGCCTACGAGGCCGCGGTCGTCGAAGAGGACAGGGAGTGAGGAGCTCCAACCCCTATCTCCGCAAGATCCCCAAATGTCGGTTGATCAAAAACCTTAGGCTCACCCGGCATGAAACATGCCTTGCTAGCCGCCGGTGTCACCGCCCTGATCCTCGGCCTGGCCACCCCCGCCACAGCCGAGCCCCATCCCGCAGAACCGGCCCGCGGCACCGATGGGTATGGCCAGGCCACCCTTACCGGATTCGCCTCGCTCGCCGCCGAGACCTTCGTGCCCGACAGTGAGCCCTCGGGCGCCCTGCTCGGCGCAAACCCCATCAACGGCCTCACCCTGCCCTTCCCCAACCAGCCGGTACAGGGCTTCAGCGGCATCGTGCCCCGGGGCGGCGGCGTCTACGACATGTTGTCCGACAACGGCTACGGCAGGAAGAACAACAGCGCCGACTTCCTGCTACGGGTCCACCGCGTCAAGGCCGACCTGAGCACCGGCCAGGGCAACGTCCTCGGCGGCTTCAACCTGACCGACCCCAACGGGCACATCACGTTCCCCCTCACCCGTGAGGACCGCACTCTGACCGGCGCCGACATTGACGTGGAGTCGATCCTGCGCGCCGCCGACGGCACCTACTGGATGGGCGACGAATTCGGCCCCTTCCTGCTGCACTTCTCCCCCACCGGCGAACTGCTGTCGCCACCCGTCCCCCTGCCCGGCGTCCAGGCCCCGGAGAACCCGCTCCTCAACGGCGCCCAGCCCAACCTCGGCAGCAGCAAAGGCTTCGAAGGCATAGCACGCTCGGTGAAGGGCAGGCACATCTACCCTCTCCTTGAGGGCACGGTCACGGGTGACCCCGCCGGCACCCTGCGCCTCTACGAATACGACCTCCGCAAGCGGACCTACACCGACAAACGCTGGACCTACCGGCTGGACGCCCCCCGGCACTCCATCGGCGACGCCGTAGCCGTCGACCGGCACCGCTTCCTGATCATCGAACGCGACGGCCGCCAGGGCGACGCCGCCGCGGTCAAGAAGGTCTACCTCGCCGACACCCGCGACCGCGACGCCGACGGCCTCATGGACAAGACCCTCGTCGCCGACCTGCTCAACATCGCCAACCCCCACGGCCTGGGCGGCTTGGGCGAGACCTTCCGCTTCCCCTTCGAAACCATCGAGAACCTCGCCATCCTCGACAACCACACCCTGATCATCGCGAACGACAACAACCTCCCGTTCTCCTCCGGCCGCACCCCCGGCAAGCCCGACAACAACGAGTTCATCACCATCAAACTCACACGCTCCCTCAACGCAGACCCCCGCGTAATCCGCTAACCCACAGGGCCCCGGCCTCCTCTCCGCTTATGCCGTACGGCAAAGCCCCGATCACCGAGCGAATCGGCGGGCGGGCCCCTCAGCGGGCCCGCCGTCAGCGGGTCTCGGCTTTGACTCGCTGTACGGCTTCGGCGGCGTCGGTGGCCTGTTGTTTCATCTGCGAGACCGCGCGTTTGGCGAAGAGCCCCGCACCGCGCAGTTGGCGCAGTGCCAATAGCGTCAGGGTGGTGCTCGCGGTCAGGTAACCGGTTACCAGGAGGAGTTCGGCGCGGCGCTGAGGCATCACCGATTCGAGCGCGTGCAGCATGGCGATCGAACCCGCGTGCAGTCCCAGCAGGCCGAGGAGGCCACCCGCGGCCAGGAGGCCGGCGCCGACGCCCACGCGCTGCAGGTCGCCCGTCAAGTCGGCGCGAACCCGCGCGATCTCCTGGCGTACCAGTTCCGTCGCGTCGGCCGCCAGCCGAGCCGTGGCGTCTTCCCGGGCACTGGCCGGATCGGAGTGTTTTGCGGCCATGTTTGGCCTCCTCCACATTTGACATGGTGCTTGTGGCCACCGCAAGTCACGCAACCGCGCCACCCGATCCCACTCTTGGCGGTCCGGGAACGTATTCCACTGATGGCGTTAGTCGCGCCAGGGCAGGCCTTCGTATAGCTCGGCGAGTTTCTGGCGGAAGCTCTTAATTGCGATGCCTGCCCTTTCCGGGTCGCGCAGCGTCGCCTTGGCGGTCTTCTTCGCCTGTTCGTACATGATGTGCGGCGGCATCGGGGCGACCTCCGGGTCTACCTTGAACTCGAGGACGACCGGCCCCCTGGCCGCGAAGGCCCGGTCCCAGGCGTCCCCGACCTCGTCCGGGTTGTCGCAGTAGATGCCGGTGAGGCCGAGCAGTTCGGCCCACTTGTGGTAGGGCACATCTGGGATGTCCTGCGAGCCGCGGAACTTCGGGTCGCCCGCCATCGCCCGCTGTTCCCAGGTGACCTGGTTGAGGTCCTGGTTGTTGAATATGCAGAAGATGAGCGGCGAACGGCTGAGCCGATCCGCGTAGCGTTTCACGGTGATCATCTCGTTGAGGCCGTTCATCTGGAACGCGCCGTCCCCGATGAAGGCGATGACCGGCCGATCCGGATAGGCGAACTTGGCGGAGATCGCGTATGGCGTGCCCGGGCCCATGGTCGCGAGTGTGCCGGACAGCGATGCCTGCATTCCCTCCCTGAGGCGGATCTGGCGCGCCCACCAGGTGGTTGAGGAGCCTGTGTCGGCGGCGAGGATCGCACCGTCGGGCAGCCGGTCCGACAACTCCCAGGCGACCAGTTGCGGGTTGAGCAAGTCGTACCTCTGGTGTGCCCGGTGCTCCACGATCCGCCACCATTCGCGGACGTTCGACTCGATCTCCTCCCGCCAGGACCGGTCGTCCTTGCGCTTCAGCAGGGGGATGAGCGCCCGCAGCGTCTCCTTGGCGTCCCCGACCAGGTGCGCCTCCACGGGGTACCGTACGCCGATCATCCGTCCGTCGATGTCGATCTCGACCCCGCGGGCCTGGCCTTCCTCCGGCAACCATTCCGCGTACGGGAAGCTGGTGCCGATCATGAAGAGGGTGTCGCAGTTCATCATCATGTCGTCGCTGGCCTTGGAGCCGAGCAGTCCGATGGGCCCGGTGACGAACGGCAGGTCGTCGGGAAGCACATGGCGGCCGAGCAGCGCCTTGGCCACTCCGGCGCCGAGCAGTTCGGCCACTTCGGTCACCTCGGCGACGGCTCCGGCGGCGCCCTGGCCGATGAGCATGGCGACCTTATGGCCGGCGTTGAGTATGTCGGCGGCCTTGTGTAGTTCCTCCTCATTGGGGAGGATCCGGGGCCTGGCCCAGCCGACGCTGGAGTACACGGCGCCGTGCTCCTTGGGGGGCGAGGGTTCGGCCGGTGACTCCTGCACGTCCTCCGGCACGATGATCGTGGCGACCCCGCGTGTGGTCAGCGCGGTTTTCAGCGCCCGGTCCACCAGATGGCGGGCCTGTGCCGGAATCATGCAGACCTCGACGTACTCGGAGACGTCCTTGAACAGGGTGACCAGGTCTACTTCCTGCTGATAGTGCGCCCCCAGCGACATGCGCTTCTGCTGGCCGACGATGGCGAGAACCGGCTGGTGGTCGAGCTTGGCGTCGTATAGGCCGTTGAGCAGGTGGATGGCTCCCGGTCCCGAGGTGGCGATGCAGCATCCCACCTCGCCGGTGAACTTGGCGTGCGCGCACGCCATGAACGCCGCCATCTCCTCGTGCCGCGTCTGGATGAACTCCGGATCGCCGGCCGCGCGATCGTAGGCGCCGAGGAAACCGTTGATACCGTCCCCCGGATAGCCGTACACCCGGTGAATGCCCCACTGGGTCAGGCGGTGCAGGATGTAGTCGCTCACTTGTTCGGTCATGGAGTCCTCCCAGGAGCTTCGCCTCCTTTCCGGCGGTCGTGATCGGCCTGGCCGGACCGAGGCGCTCTGGACTGGGCTACCCGCCAGGTAACTGCGCATTACACGACAAGTGTGTAAATATCTCTCATATTTGCCCTATGGCACCCAGCAGGAGGCTCGACCTTCCGGAACCTGTCGAATCTTTGCCATATCACCCAAACCCCGACTTGCGTGCCTGCCGGCAACACACCGAAGGGCAATCGACCGGCGCCCACCGCCACTCAGGGGTCAGAAAGTTCGCCGAGAATACTGGCATATGCACATCGGAGCCCAACGGCGTACGGCAAAGCACACGATTCCAAGCACCCCCGAATACACGAACAGCAGCAAACGGGCATAAACCCTTAAACAGCACTCTCGTGCCCAAGACTGTGGTCGAATCCGCCGGACCGTGGAGGCGGGATCGAAGTGTCGGTCGCAGGCCCTACCGTAGTGCGCGTGCCCGAGACCAACCACGAGATCACGCTGGACTCCGCGCTGACCGATGAGGCGGTGCTGGCGACCTACCGTCGCATGTTCGCCGCGCTCGCGCGAGACAGTGGGGCGGTCGTCGACGATCCGGCTCTTGTCGACATCGCAGAGACGCTGTTCGCCGCCTTCGCCGAGGCAGGTGAGGAGTGGCTCACGCATGAGCAGATGCGGCATGCCTGCCGGGCCTATCCGGGTGATCTGTTCGACAACCGGTTGCGGGTGTTGAAGGGGCTTGGGGCGATCCGGGAGGTGTTTCCCAAGCCCAACCAGTTGCGTTACCGGGCGTCGTTCACGAGTGTGGTCGGGCTGATGTTCATCCGCCGCATGATGGACGACGGCGGTCAGTCTGAGATGCACCGGCTGCTGGCCCTTGAGGATCTCAACGTGGCCGATCCTCGCACGACGATGGAGCAGGCCGAGCAGAGTGCGCGCAATCTGTCGCGGGCGTTCCGGTTGTGGGCGTTGGAGCTGGTGACGCTCACCACGGGCACGATTGAGGAGTTGCGGGAGCAGGCGCCCAAGTTGTGGGGCACCGAGGAGATCGCGCGGCGGGCGCAGAGTCTGCACGCCACGATCCTCACCCGCTGGCCCGAGCTCGACCGGGTGTGCACTGAGTTGCGGGCCGCCATCTATGCATATAGCGACGCCTCGCGGCGTGCGGCCGGCCGGCTGGCCGACTCGGCGGGGACGACGCGCAATCTGACGCTGCTCCCGGCCGAGACGTGGCGCACGTTCGCTCAGACTGCGCCGCGGGACAAGCTCGCCTCCGTGCTCGACGGTTTCGTGTTCGACGCGCCCGCCCCGTGGCACGACCCGGCGGCGATCGTGCGTGCGGTTGACGAGAGTCCACGTCCCGCCCCCGCGCAGCCCACTCCCCCACGCTCGGATCTGCCCGACGACGGCCCGGCCGATTCCCTGGAGGAGTCGGGTTCTGCCGCTCTCACCCGGCTCACCGGGGTGGCCGAGGCCGCTCTGGCGGGTGCCGACAGCGTCGAGCTCCACCGCCTGCTCGGCGACGCCCGCGAGTGGGTGGCGGCCCGCCGGGTGCTGGCCGACCTGACGTCGGTCGACCTGCGCCCGGAGCTTCCGTTCCGGCTCGAGTGGTCCGACGTCCTCACCGCCGACCCGGACGGCGAGCCGGTGTGGCTCTCCCACGGCTCCCTGACGAGGTCCGGCGAATGAGCGCTCACGAGGCCGGCGACCAGGTCCCCGGCGACGCCGGCCGACCGGCCCCTGTGCCCGAGTCGGAGGCCGAGGACAGACAGCCTGGCAAGGCCACCGCCCCCTCGGGCCGCAAGAAGCGCCGAGCAACCACCGTTAAGGACAAACCGACAACCACAGCGGCAGGTAGCCCCTCCGAGGGCCCAACAAGCGCCCTCCCGACCACTCCGAGCAACGAGGGTGATCCACCGCCGACGAACAGGGTTCCAGCGGAGGAGCTCACGGACCCCATGCCCGCCACCGGAGAGACCTCCACGGCGGACGGCGACTCCAGGCCCCCTGTCTCCGGTCACCCAGGCGAGCCCGCCGACGCCCCAGGCAGGGCCGCGGACGATCCGGGCGAGCCCGCCAAAACCAAAACCCCACACCACGCGGGGGCGATGCCCTCGCCCAAGGTGCATGTGCAGGTGCAGGCGATGGGGCCGGGCGAAGCGGCGCCTGAAAGCACGGCGGGACCGGATAGGTCCGCCAAAACCCCACGCAGACTGGGGACGATGCCGTCGCCCGAGGCGCATGTGCGGGTGCGGGCGATGGGGCCGTTGCCGTTGGGGCCCGGGGAGGCCGCGCCCGAAGGGATGACGCGCCTTGCCTACGGCGACACGACGGGCGTCGGGCTGCCCGTGTGGCCTGACGGCGCGACACCCAGCCTGCTGCTCGAATACCAGGTCAATCCCGTCGCGGTCGAGCGTTCCGGGGAGGCCAGGCGGGTGCTGGCCGCCTGTCTGAAGTGTTGCTGGACCGATCAGACTGCCGATCCGTGGCCGGGTGAGGCGGCGCCGGTGGGGCTGGTGCTCGATACCTACCGGGCGTTGATCGGGCGCACGGACGACCTCATGCGCAACTGGGCGGTCGGGGCGTTGCGCCGTCTGCACGACTCGGCGTGGGTCGTGCTCACCGATGGGATCGTGCGGCTTGGGCCCCGTTGTGCGACTTGGCGGCCCGAGACCTATGCCCAGTTGGCGGAGTTGGTGCGCCGGCTGCCCGAGGCCGGTGAGGCCGACGTGGCGGTCAGGGAGCCGCTGGTGGACGACGCACGTCTCGTGGAGGCCGTGCCGGCGGTGGGCGGGGCCGTGGCCGAGCCCGCGGGGGCCGACGATCTCGGGGACTTGCTTGAGGCGTTCGACGAGAAGCGCCGGGCCGAGTTGGTGGCGGCGTTCATGGCGGTCGAGCATGCCGCCGAGCCCGTGCACGAGGGGCGTTTCGCCGCGTTGCGCGATCCGATGTCGCGTAAGGCGCTCGCCGAGTTGCTGGCGCGGCGGGGCAGGGTGCTGGTGCAGCGGCGTGAGATGTGGACGTCGGGATATGACGACGCGACGGCGGCCAGGGTGGGCTCGTCGCTCGGGGAGGGTGAGCGGGCGGTGCTGGCCCTGGTGCTCGTGCACTCGGTGGCGATCCCCCGGGCCGACGGTGTCCTCGGCGAGGATACGTGGCTTTCGCCGTACCCCGCGCCGATCGAGGAGTTGCGGCGGCACACGCAGATTCCCATCGGGGAGCTTGAGGCGGCGTTGCGCAGATTGCGGCATGCCGGGCTGGTGACGCAGGTGAAGGCGGGTGAGGACGCGGGCGGCTATGTGCCGGGTCCGCAGTTCCACCGTCTCACCCCGGCGGCCCGCCGTCGGCTCCAGGAGGAGCTCATCCTCGCCGCCGGTCCGCACACCCCGCTCGCGTTAGCCGTCCGCGCCAGGCGCGGCGACCGCGACACACGCACTGGGGAGCATCCGTGACCCCGCCACCTGGGGCGCTCTTCCCGAGGGAGGGGCGTACGGCGAAGGCCTCCGTGGCGAGAAGCGGGATCTGGCCACCCGCACGGTTGACCGAGAGCCGTAAGGCTGCGTGCTCGCGACACACGCTTGAGGAACAAGACACACGAACGCAAGACCTGCCCACCCGCCCCGCCAGGGTGCGAGTGGTGATCGACATGGCACAGTTCAGCACACTATTCGGGGAGAAAAAGTGACCACCGCCGACCAGACCGACAACGTCGTCGGAGACCGGGTGCTGGTGGCCGTGCAGGCGGTCAATGTCTCGCGGTTGTCCACGCATGTGGTGCCGCTGGTGCCGGGCACGCTTGTCGTGGTGGCGGGGGCGGGGCCGAAGGACTCCAATGGGGCGGGTAAGTCCTCCTTCATCGCGTCTATCACCGCGTTGCTCGGTGATGAGCAGTGGCGGTTCGCGTCGGGGGCCAAGGCCGTGTCGGAGTTGTTGTTCAACGCCGAGCTGGCGGCGGGGGCGGGGGGCAAGCAGTGGGCCAGTGCCTCGCACGGTTACATCGTGGGCGTGTTCGGGGCGACGGGGCGGCTCGATCCGATGACGGTGTGGTTGCGGATCAATCAGGAGGCCCCGCACCTGGAGATCCGGTGGACTCCGGGGGTGCATGTGGCATCGGGCGACTCGGAGGCCGAGCGGGTGGCGCGGGCCGACGAGCGGTGGGCGGTGTTGCCGCGGTCGGCGGGCAAGCGGGACGTGGTGGCGCGTGACCTGACGCGGGTGCTCTACGGCGGCCGGGTGCGGTGTGTGTCGTTCCTGTCGACCTCGGTGCGCACGAAGGTGGCGACGAACCTTTTGTCGCAGCCGCTCAACGAGATCGCGCCGGAGCGGGTGTTCGAGGCGATCGCCGCGTTGACGGGGCTTGACTCCGAGCTTGATCAGGAGCGGGAGGCGCGCCGCGACGAATACGCCAAGCGGGTGGGGGCGGCGCGGGCGGCTGAGCATTTGCGGGAGTTCGAGGCGGAGTCGGGGGCGTTGCTCGACACGTTCGACCGGCGGGACAGGGCGCGGGTGCGGCTGGCGGACGCGTTGCGCTGCTGGCGGGGAAGGCTGGCGCGGCGGCTGGCGGACGCGGCGGGCCGGGACGAGCGGCTGGCGGAGGAGGGGGAGCGTTTTCAGGCGGCGGCTGAGACCGCCGCCGAGGCGGTGGCCGCGGTCAAGGCCGAGGTGGCGCAGCTGAAGGACGACACGCTCGACCGCGCCCTCGCCGAGGCGCGGGGTTCGTTGACGTCCTTGCAGGCCCGGGCGGCCCGGCTGGACGCCGATCGGGCGGTGGCGGAGAACTCCGCGGACGAGTTGCGGGGTGCGATCCCGGCGCTTGAGGAGGTGCGGAGGTTCGCCGACGGCAGGGACGTGCCGGGGGCCGAGCGTGAGGTGGCTGCGGCGCGGTCGCGGCTGGACGCGGCGTTGAAGGCGCTCGGGGTGGCCGACCGGGAGGTGGAGGACGCGGCGGCGGCGCTGGACGACGCCGAGGGCGGTCCGGCCGCCGGGCAGCTCCGGGCGCTGGCGGAGGCCGGGGTGCACGCCTCAGGGCTGCTCGACGCGCTCGACGTGGCGGAGCAGGCCCGGGGCGCGGTTCAGGCGCGGGGATGGCCGCAGGAGCACGCGGTCGTGGTGGACGCCGCCGACCTGGCCGCGGCGTCGGCGGCGCTGGCGGGCCTGCCGGGGTCGGTGCTGGTGAGCGCGGCGGGTGTGAGCGTCACGGGGGCGTTCGACGCGGTGCCGACGGGGCGTGAGGCGCGGGTGAAGGCGGCAGAGCAGCGGCTGCACCGGGCACGCGACGCTCAGGAGGAGGCCGCGGTGGGGGTGCGCGCGGCCGAAGAGCAACTGGCGGAGGCCGGGCGGCGGCTGGAGGGGGCGCGGGCGGCGGTGCGGCTCGGCGAGCTGGAGACCAGGCTGGCGGAGCGGCGGCAGCGGCTCGCCGAGTTGACCCGGGCGCTGACGGAGATCACGCCGAAGGTCGCCGAGGCGGAGCGCCGGGTCGGCTCGCTCGACTTCCGGGCCCGCACCCGCGACATGTCGATCGAGCGGCTCGACGGCAGGCGGGCCCGCTGCGAGGGGGAGCGCGCCCAGGCGGTGGCGGGAGCGGCCCGGGTGGCGGCGGAGCGGGAGGCGCTGGCGCTGCCCACGTTGATCTCGGAATGGGGTGACAGCGCCGGCAGCGCCAAGGAGTGGCTGGAGGCGCTGGGCGACGAGCGCACGCTGACGGCCGAGGAGTGGTGGCGGGCGGCCGAACGCCACTTCGATCACGCGTTGCGCGACACGTTCCCGGGCGAGGACGACGAGATGCCGGAGGAGCTGGCGTTCCTCCTCTCGGAGCGCACGGGGCGCACGTCGCGTGAGCAGGCCACGTTCTCGGCGGTGTGCTCGGTGCTGGCGGCCTATCTGCGCGCGCAGGAGGAATACGAGCGGCATCAGCGGCGCCAGATCGAGGCGCAGCTCGTCACGCGCCGCCGTGACCTCGCGGTGGCCGAGACCGGCGCCGAGGACGCGGCGCAGTCGACCGCGGTGCACCGCGCCACGCTGACCGCCGCCATCAAGGCGAGGCTGACGCGGGTGGCCGAGGAGTTCGACCGGCTCGACCTGGCTTACGGGGGTTACGGCGCGACTCTTGACTTCCCGGTTCCGCCCGCGCCGGCCGATCCCGAGCAGCGCTGGTCGTGGAAGGTCGTGCCGAAGTGGCGGCGGGGTGAGGGGCAGGGCTTCGTGCCGTACAACCGGCGGGCCAACACCGCTCTGATGGACGAGAAGGCGGTCAAGCTGGTGTGCTCGGCGGCCATCGCGTCGTCGGGCGGCGGCCATCTGTGCCTGGTCCTGGACGAGCTCGGGCGCAACCTCGGCAAGGAGCACAGACGCGAGGCGGTGGCGCTGTTCCGCCGCATCGGCGAGACCTACGGCATCACCGTCATCGGCGCGCTTCAAGACGACATGGAGCCCTATGCGATCGACGCCTGCGGCCAATATGTGAAGCTGCGCCGCTCGTCGGACGCCATGCCCTACAACGAGCCGCCTGTGATCATCGGGCACGACGTGCACGCCGAGCGTGTGCGCACACTGGCCGCCTTCATCGACCGCCGAGGAGCCGCAGCGGAGCCGGAGCCCGAGCTCCGCCGCGGAGCCGCACAGGAGCCCGAGCCGGAGCCGGACGATGAGTGAGATACGCGGCACAGCCCCTTGATCCCCCAGGCCGCGAGGCACGTGATGTATGCCGTTACCATCACAGGGGCCAATGAGTACAAACACCACCGATCTGGACGAACGCGACACCTATCGCGCCATGGGCCTGGCCCTGCGCATAGGTGAGTTGCTGCTGGGCAGCGGTGAGGCGACCGAGAGCGCCTCGGAGGCGATGCGCCGCGTCACCGCGACCTACGGCCTGCGCAAGTGCGAGGCCGACGTCAACCTGTCGAACATCAGCATCTCCTACATCCCCGACGGTGATCGCGCTCCCATAACCGCCGAGCGGCGCGTACGGCGGCGCCAGCCCGACTACGACCGCCTGATCGCGGTCAACTCCCTGGTGCGGGAGATCAACGCGGGCGGCATGCCGCTGCCGGACGCCGCGGCCCGGCTGCGGGAGATCACCCGCAGGGTCGGGGTCTACCCGAGCTGGGTGATCGTCACGAGCCTCGCGCTCATCGCCGCCGCGGCCAGCACGCTGGTGGGCGGCGGGCCGATCGTGGCGGTGGCGGCGTTCGTGGCCACCGTGCTGGGTGACCGTACCGGCGCCTGGCTGGCCCGCCGGGGTGTCGCGGAGTTCTTCCAGCTGGTCGTGGCGGCGCTGATCGGCACGCTGGTGGCGATCGGGCTGATCTGGCAGAAGGTGCCGGTGGAGGCCTCCGCCGTCGTCGTCGGCGCGGTGGTCGCGCTGCTGCCGGGGCGCGCGCTGGTGGCCTGTGTGCAGGACGGCATCGCCGGGGAATATGTCACTTCGGCGGGACGTCTGACCGAGGTCGTCTTCATCATGGTGGGCATCGTGTCCGGCATCGGCACCGCGATCAGCCTGGGCATCCGCCTCGGGGTGCCGGTGACCGTGGACGACGTGCCGGTCGCGCCGCTGTCGCTCGAGGCGCCGCAACTGCTCGGCGCGACCGCGGTCAGCCTGACGTTCGCGATCGCCCTGCACGTCCCCCCGCGTCACGTGTTGCCGGGTGCCCTGGGCGGCGGGCTGATCTGGACCGCCTATGTCCTGCTCTCGGAGGCGGAGTTCCCGCCGATCCTCGCGACCGCGGTCGCGTCCGCCGTCATCGGCCTGCTGTGTACGGCTTACGCCAAGCTGGTCAAGATCCCCGCCATGGTGCTCGTGGTGCCCGCGATCGGCCCGCTGCTCCCCGGTTCCCTGCTTTACCGCGGCATGCTCGACGTCAGCCTGGGCGACCTGTCGAGCGGCACCTTCCAGCTGGTGCAGGCGGTCTCCACGGCGCTGGCCGTCGGCGCCGGGGTCATCCTGGGCGCGGAGATCCTGCGCGCGTTCAGCAGCAGGCGCCTGGCCCGCCGCATCCGCCCCGCCTCACGGCGCACCCGCGGGTATTGAGGGCCTCCGCCAACTCCGATGTCCTGGTCAAGTCGCCCATATCGGTGACCGCGCCGGGTAGGTGACGGTGACCGAGCACCAGGGAGACGGCCATGACGAGTTCAGCGAGACGTGATCCCTCAACCGATCACCTGCTCGCACCGGGCAACGCGGCGCTGATTCTGATCGACTACCAGCCGCCGCAGGTCTACACCTCGGCCTCGATCGAGCGCGGCACGCTGGTGCGGAACGTGGTGGCCCTCACGAAGACGGCCCTGCTCCACGAGCTGCCGATCATCCTGTCCACCGTGAACGTCGAGACGGGGCGGAACAAGCCCACGATCCCGCAACTGCGCGACGTCGTGCCGGACATCCCCGAACTCGACCGGACCTCCATCAACGCGTGGGAGGACGCCGATTTCGTCGAGGCGGTGAAGGCCACCGGGCGCACCAAGCTGCTCATGGCGGCGCTCTGGACGGAGGCGTGCCTGCTCTTCCCGACTCTCGACGCACTGCGCGAGGGGTTCGAGGTCTACCCCGTGACCGACGCCGTCGGCGGCACCTCCCGGGAGGCCCACCACTCGGCGCTGGCCCGGATGTTCCAGGCCGGGGCCAGGCCGACGACATGGAACTCCGTGGCGTGCGAGTTGCAGCGCGACTGGAACCGTGAGGAGACGGTGCCGGGGTTCCTTGGGAACTTCATCGACCACGGCGTGAGTCCCGGCTGGTATTTCACCCTGGAGGCGGGGCTGGACGCGCGGAGCTGACCTCTAGCCGGGTCTCAGGTCGCCCATTGCCCGGACGCTGGAACCGGCAGGGGTTTTCACAATCCGCAGCCGATGGGGAATGCGGTTGCGCAATTCCGCGACGTGGCTGACGACCCCCACCACACGCCCGCCGTCGCGCAGACCGTCGAGAATGTCGAGCACGCCGTCCAGCGTCTCGTCGTCCAACGTGCCGAAGCCCTCGTCCACGAAGAGCGCGCCCATCTCGGCCCCGCCCGCCTCCATGGTGACGACGTCGGCCAGGCCGAGAGCGAGGGCCAGGGAGGTGATGAACGCCTCCCCTCCGGACAGCGTCGCGGGGGCGCGGTCGACACCCGTCCAGCCGTCGACGACGCTCAGGCCGAGGCCGCCGCCCGAGCGCGAACGGCTGCCGGCGGTTCTCGCCATGTCCTGACGGAGCATGTAGCGGCCCCCCGACATGTGGTCCAGGCGCTCGTTCGCGAACGCGACCACCTGGCTGAGCCGTTCGCCCAGCACATAGGCGGTGAGGCTCATCCGCCACCGGTTGTCGGTGGCGGTGCCGGCCGTCAGGGCGGCGAGGCTCTCGCTGAGGCGGTGCCGCTCGGCGGCGGGGCGCCACCGCTCAAGGGCCGCCACGAGCTCGCCGTGCAGGGCGGCGAGGCGGTCCCGGGTGCGGCCCGCACGGTCGGACGCCGAGGCCAGCCGGGTCGCGACGCCCTCCGCATCGTCGCGGTGGGCCATCAGGGCGGGCAGGTCGGGAGCCGGGCCCGCGGCCGCGGCGGCGAGGTCGGGGTCGTCGAGGAGCCGGGCGACCGCCGTGCGTTCCGCGTGGAAGGCGCGCAGCCGCGCGGCCATCTCCTGTTGCGCTTGCGGATCGCGGTATGCGTCCTTCACATCGGCGAGATCGGCGAAGCCGTGCTCGGCGGCAGCCCGCGCGGCCCGCTCGACCGCCGCCACGTGCTCGGCGGCAGCCGTACGCGCCGCCGTGCCCGCCTCGCTCGCCTCCCGCAGCAGCTCGGCCTCGACCCCGAGCCGCTCGACACGCACGGCCAGGGTCGCGTCGCCGCCGCGCGCCCGGTCGATGCGCGCCGCCGAACGCTCCGCCTCCGCCGTGAGCTCGGCGGCGCGGGTGCGGCATTCGGCCAGCGCCAGCGCGACCCGCTCCGCGCGGTCGCGCAGGGCCGCGGCCTCCTTGCCCACCTCGTCCAGTGCGGCGGCGGACCCAGGCTCTTTCGCCGCATGTGCGGTCAGGGCGGCGACGATCCGGTTGATGCGCTCTAGGAGCTCCTGGGAAGATCCCTCCACATTGGGGGGATATGCACCTGCCGCTTCGTCCGTGTCCCAGGAGAGCACCTCGGCCACCGCCTCGCCGTCCACGCAGATCGATGCGAGGGCCGCGACCGCCTCCGCGTGCCGCACGGCGAGCGCGGACGTGCGGGTGAGGGCCTCATGGGCTCCGGCGAGGCGATCCGCCTCCTCCGTCAGACGGGCACGCCGCGCGGCGAGGTCGGCGTCGCCGCCGCGCGCCCGATCGAGCCGGAGGCCGAGCCTCTCCCGCTCTCCGGCGAGCTCGCCGTGCCTGGCCTTCTCCTCGGCCAGCGCACGATCACACTCGTGCGCCTCGTCACGCACCCTCTCCACCTCGGCGGAGAGCCGCCGCGCCTCGGTTTCCAGGGATCCCACTCGTTCGGCGTCCGCCGCGACGGCGGTCAGATGTTCCTCCGCCGCCGCCAGTGCCGCCTCCGCCTCGGCGACCGTCATCCCCTGGGCCGCGAGCATCGCCTGGTCGAGGCGCTCCGAGAGCACGGCGTGCGCCTGCTCGGCCGCTTGACGCTCGGCGACCGCCCCGTCGTAGAGGACACGCGCGGCCTCCTCGTCCTCTCCCGTGGGGACGGTTTCCGCCTCCGCCGCGGCGGGCGCGGGGTGCTCCGCCGACCCGCACACCGCACACGGCGCACCCGGCACAAGATCACGTGCAAGCTCGGCCGCCATGCCGTCGAGCCGCGCCTGCCGGAGGTCCTGCAACTGCTCACGCAGCTCCTGCGCCCGCTCAACCGCCTCCAGCCGCTCCCCCGCGGCCTCCTCAAGCTCCCCGAGGAGCAGTTCCCTGCGCTCAGCCGCCACGAGTACGGCGTGAGCCCCGTCCTTGGCCGCCTCCGCCCCCGGCAGCCCCGCCGCGCGCTCCTGAGCCTCCGCCAGCCGCGCGAACGCGTCGTCGGCCAATCCCGGCAACTCCGCCGCCCGCGAGGCGACCTCCACCGCGCGCTCGTCCAAGGCGGCCAGCACCCCCTCGGCTGCCGCCAGAAGCCGCCCGACCTCGCTCAACCGGTCCTCGTCGGCCCGCATCCCCGCGAGCACCGCCAGCTCCGCCCGCCACACCCGCTCCGCCTCGGCCAGCCGCTCCCCCACCCGCTCAACCGGCGCGACCGGGCCGTCCACCGGCACACCGAGCAGCCCGGCCAGGGCGCCCTCGGCCTCCTCCACATCGATCGGAGGCCCGGCCACGAGACTGCCACCGGCCTCACCCGGCGCGACATCGCGAGCGTGCTCCGCGCCAGGCGAGGCGCCGCCCGCCAGGAGAGTCCGTGCGGAGTGCCTCAAAGACTCATCCGCGGGGCCATCGCCCGCCTCAGCCGATGCGGGCGGCACGGCACCGGAGGCGCCGACCTCGGCGGCCTCGTCCGCGGCGGTCCCGCCGATCGTGGGCGCGGCGCGACTGCCCAGGTTCTCGGGGAGACCGGCCAGGTGGGCCCGAGCCGTGCCCACGGCCGCCGTGAGCTCGCTCATGAGGGTGTCGCGGTGGCGCAGGGCGTCGAGCCGGGAGGCCACGCTCGTGCGGAGGGATCGGGCCGCGGGCACGCGGGCGCCGGCGAGGCGGGCCTCGGCCAGGCGGGTCTCGGCCGCCTCCAGCCGGGCGGGCAGCGCCGCCGTCAGGGCCGCGGTGCCGGCGCGCTCCTCCTCCAGCTCGTCGTGGCGGGCGGCGAGCCGGCCCAGGTCGCCCCGCACCTCGGTCAGCCGCACCTCCTCGGCGCGCAGCTCGGCCAGCCTGGTGATCTCGTCCCGGCGCTCCCGCTCGGCCGCGGCGAGGGTCTCCGGGGCGACCACATCCCGCTGAGACGAGGAATATGGCGAAGCACCCTTCGCCGGGTGAGACGCCTCGGAGCCGTCGACCACCGGCCGAAGGGCTTCCGGCGTCGCGTGAGTGGCTTCGGGGCTGTCGCCCACCGGCCAAAGAGCCCCCGAGCCCGCCAGGCGAGGCACCTCGGAGCTGCCGGTCACCGCCCAAGGGGCTTCCGAGACCGCCGTGAGAGAAGTTCCGGAGCTGTCGGTCACCGGCCGCCGGGCCCCTGGGTCCGCCGAGCCGGTGGTCTCCGGCAGCAGTGGCAGGGCTCGGGAGGCGGCGTCGGCGGCGAAGGCCCCGGATTTCAGGGCCGTCTGCGCCCGTTGCTCCGCCACCTCGATCAACGGTGACACCCGGTCGGCGCGGGCCGCCTCGGCGAGGATGATCTCCAGATCGGCCTGTTCTTCTGCGGTCTCCTCTAAGGCCCTGAGGCGGACGGTCGCGTCGGCGTGCCGGCGCCGGAGTTCGGCCAGGGCGACCGCCTCTTCGTAGGCCGTGCGTGTCTCCTGGGCCCGCGTGGTCGCCGCCGTGTGGGCCGCCCGGGCGCTCTCGACCGCCGCGACGGCCGACCGCAGGAGCATGTCCGCCCATGGCAGCGGATCGTCCTCGGGAGACGGGCGCTCGGCGTCACCCTCCCGGGGCTCAGGGACAACCGCGGATACCACATCCGGACGGCCGAATCCGGCCGCTATCCCACCTGGCCGCTCCTCGTCCGGGGTGAAGGCGGCATCAGGAGCGTCGCCCGCCTGACCATGAGCTCCGGACCGACCCACGACCGATGCAGAGTGAACCCCGCCAAGGCCGGCCTCCGGTGGAGCGATCTGACCGTGGACTCCGGACCGGCCCACGTCCGGCGCGGAGGCGACCCCGCCAAGGCCGGCCTGGCCGTGACCCTGCCCCGCGGGCGAAGCGGAGGCGGCCACCCTCTCGGACGGCTGATCAAAGCCGGCTGTGCCGTGCGCAAGCTCGTGTAGTGCCGGGAGTTCGCCCGCGACCTCGGCGAGGCGTTCGAGAACGAGGTCGAGTTCCTGGCGGAGGGTCTGGGCCTCGCGGCCGGCCAGGGTGCGGCGTTCGGCGAGCCACTTCTCGGCGTGGGCGAATGCCTTGACGGAGAACAGGCGCTCAAGCAGGCGCCGTCTGTCGTCGCCATCGGATCTCAGGAACTTCGCGAAGTCGCCCTGAGGGAGCATCGCGACCTGCCAGAACTGCTCGGAGTTCATGCCGAGCAGCTCGCCGACGAGGTGTCCCGCCTCGTCGAGCCTGGTGGTGAGGGCGCGGACGGCGCCGCCGGGGAGGAGTTCCTCGACGAGGACCTTGGGCTTCTCCTCGATCGTGCCGGTGCCGCGGAGTTTGGCGCGGTGCCACGACGGAGAGCGGGTGAGGCGCAGCCTGCGGCCGCGGAGGGTGACCTCCAGGGTGACCTTGGGCGGGCGGCCCTCGGGGGCGTGGTCGCAGCGCAGGCTGCGGGCGCTGTCACGCTGGCCTGGCACTCTGCCGTACAAAGCGAAGCAGACGGCGTCGAGGACGGTGGTCTTGCCGGCGCCGGTCGGGCCGTGGATGAGGAACAGGCCGGCCTGCCCGAGGGTGTCGAAGTCGACCCGCTCGGTGCCGGGGAACGAGCCGAAGGCGGTGAGGGTCAGCAGGTGAGGGCGCATCGGCGCGCACCTCCCTCGGGGCGACTCACCGGGCGGCCTCCTCTTTGCGGAACGCCTCGACCGCCGCGCGGATGAGGCCGGTCTCGGCCTCGTCGGCGGGCTCGCCGCGCACCTCGCGGACGAAGTCGAGGGCCACGTCGATCTCGGGGCGGGACTGTGTGCGGGGGGCACGGGGCTGGGGAACCTCGCCGCCCTCGGGCTCGAAGGACAGGGCGAGGGTGTGGGGGAAGCGCCCGCGGAGGCGCTCCATCGCGGCGCGGGGGCGCACGGGGTCGGTGAGCACCACGTGAAGCCAGTGGTCTTCGAGGTGGGAGTGGCTGCCGTCGGTGAGGAGATCGTCGAGCCGGCCGGCGAGGCGGGCTATCGGGCGGGGGACGGGGGCGGGGACGAACTCGGCGGACACGAACGCGCCGCCCTCGCCCGGCGTGCCGAGCTCCACCAGCCAGGTGCCCTTGACGTGGCCTTCCTCCGAGAAAGAATAGGCCAGCGGAGACCCGGAGTAACGCACGGTGGGGCTGACGCACTGGCGGCCGTGCAGGTGGCCGAGCGCGACGTAGTCGGCGCCGTGGAACACTTCGGCGGGCACGTGGGCGACTCCCCCGACGCTGATGTCGCGTTCGCTGTCGCTGGCGCTGCCGCCTGTGACGAAGGCGTGGGCCAGCACCACCGAGGGGCGGCGGTGGCGGGCGAGGTCGGCGCGCACGAGGGACATGGCGTGGCCGAGCGCCGCGGTGTGGCCGCGCTCGGTGAGGCCGAAGGTCTCCTTCACGAGGTCGGGCTCGAGGTAGGGGATGGCGTGGAAGGCGACGCCGCCCACCACGACGGGCTCGCCGACGGCGGCAGGGTCGGTGCGGATGTGCACGCCGGCGCGGTCGAGCGGCCCGGAGAGGAACCCGAGGCGGAGCGCGGAGTCGTGGTTGCCGCTGATCACGACGGTGGCGACGCCGAGCGCCGACAGGCGGCGCAGCGCCTCGTCGCACAGGGCGACGGCGTCGACGGGGGGCAGCGCGCGGTCATAGACGTCGCCGGAGATCACGACGGCGTCCACCGCCTCGGCGCGGACCGTCTCGACCAGATGGTCGACGAACGCGGCCTGGGCGTGGAGCAGACTCTCCTTGTGGAATGACCGGCCGAGGTGCCAGTCGGAGGTGTGCAGCACGCGCATTCGCACGAAGCTAACAGGTCCCACTGACACATGTGGCCCCATTGGCCACAGGCGCTATGGAGAAACCGGCGAGTACGCTGAAAGAGCGGGGGGCACACTTTCGACCAGTGGAGCCGTGCGCTCCCCGGCGCAGAGGAGGAAGTAAGACGTTCGGGGAACGATTCGGTCCGCTGACGGACCGGGGCAGGCTAGGGATAGCTGCTGGTTTGGTGTTGTTGATCCTTGCGACAGTTGGTTATGTGCTGCCACCGCGATTCGATCCGCCGCCGTTGCCGGGAGATCAGACTCTCGGGCCGATCCCGGCGCAGCCGGTGTCGGAGCTGCGGCCCGTCACCGCGCTGCAGCCGATCACCGTGCAACACCTGTCCGTGCCGGTGCGCGGGGGCATCTCTCTGGGGACGACTATCCGCGCCCCCAAGGCCCCGGGGCCGCACCCCGCACTGATCTTCGTGCAGGGGTCGGGGGCGGGCACCCGCGCCGACTTCGATGAGAAGGCCGAGTGGCTGGCGAAGGCCGGCCTCGTCACGCTCGTCTACGACAAGCGGACGGTCGGCTACAACTTCGAGAACCGCGACTTCGGCCTGCTGGCCGACGACGCCCTCCATATGGTCAGGACGCTTCACCAGCGGGCCGACGTCGACCGGGCGCGGACCGGCCTTTGGGGCGTGAGCGAGGGCACCTGGGTCACGCCCATCGCGGCCGACGCCAAGGACTCCGGGGTGGGGTTCATGGTGATGGTGTCGGCGCCCAACGTGTCACCGATGCGGCAGGTCGCCTGGGCGCTCGGGGAGCAGCTGCACCGCCTCTACGCGCCCCTCGGCGTGCGCGACCTGCTCACCCGCGCCATGGGGGCGATCGGCTTCCGCTTCCTCCGCTACGACGCCGCCCCGGCGCTGGCGGGGATCAAGCAGCCCGTCCTGGCGCTGTACGGCACCAACGACCCTTCCATCCCCTTCGTGGAGAGCACCCAGAACCTCCTGAAGGGCCTGAAGGCCGCCGGCAACGACGACTACACGATTCGTTTCCTCGAGGGCGCCGACCACGCCATGCGCATCCGCGGCGGCCCCTTCGCCCCCGCTTATCTGCCGACGCTGGTCAATTGGATCAAGGGCCTGCCGGGTACGGCGAAGCCCACGGTGCACATGGCGGGTGCGGAGGCCGTGCAACGCGTGGAGGCCACCGACGTGCCCGCCGCCCCCTGGTATGCCCGGGGAGCCGTCCTCAGCTTCACCCTGGGCCTGGCCGTCGTCGGCTATGTCGCAGCCCCCCTCGCCGAGATGGTGGTCCGGCTGCGCGGCCGCACCGGACGGGTCGCCACCGGCGCCATGGTGTGGCCGCCGATACGCCGCCGGCTCCGCCGTATGGCGTGGACAGGGGCGGGACTGCTGTTGTCGGTGATGGCGTTCATCACGCTGCTGGTGTTGTTCTCGATCAACCAGGCCGGCGCGTGGCCCGCCGTACTCTCCGGGTGGCTCGTGATCAGGGTGCTGGCGCTGCTGATGCTTGTGCAGGAGGTGACCGCGGTCTCGGCCGTCGTGACCGGCCTGCGGGAGGGCTGGCAGCCGACCCGGTGGCAGAAGACCGCGATCACCGGCGTGCTGGGAAGCACGGCGCTGCTGCTGGTGGCGGCGGGTTATTACGGGTTGTACGCGTTCCCCTGGTGACGTCCCGCCTCACCCCGTCAGTCGCAGCAGTTGCAATCGCAGCCACAGCAGTTGCAGCCCTCGCCGCACGCCGTGCAACCCTGCCAACACTGGCCGCAGGCGTCGCAGCCGGAGCAGTCGAACCGCTGAGCACATGAGTTCTCGCGTTCCTCGTCCCACGGTGCCCGGTAGAGGCCGCATGTGCAGCAGCTGACGGCGGCGCAGGCCATGGACAGCAGGCCGCCGGGGTCGCGGCGGCGGCGCTTGGTGTGCTTGGGGTCGTCCGGGCGTGTCTCGGGCGAGGCCATGGTGAATATGCGGGTGACCGAGCGGTCGAGTTCCTTGACCAGGAGGGCGCGCACGAGGCGGGGGTGCTCCAGGTCGAGTTCGCCGACGGCGAGGCGCAGGCCGAGAAGGGCGTCGTCGCAGTGGCGGCGGGCCTCGGTGAGGCCGGTGCCGGTCGCGGTCAGTGGGTTGTAGGCGCCGGCCGCGCGGTCGTCGGACAGGTCCTCGACGGCGTCGAGGATGTGGGCGAGCCGACCGAAGTAGCGGCCGATTTCGCGGAGTGCCTCCTGATTGTGGGGTTTGCCGGCCAGGAGGGCGGTGTGGGCGAAGGCCGCGGCGACGGCGCTTTCGGTGGGCGTGGTGACTTCGAGCAGGCCGAGCCCGCAGGAGCGTTCCAGGCGGGTCTGCTCCTCGACCGCGGCGGTCAGGTGGCCGGTGTCGAAGCCTACGGCGGCAGCCGTACGGTCACCCGCGCGCGACCAGCGGGCGGCGACGCGTTCGGCGGCGGCGGCCACGGTGCGGCGGCGGTAGGGGCCGTCGGCGTCGGCGATGTGGTCGCGGAGCTTGCCGGCGGCGAGCACGAGTGAGGTGGCGGCGGCGAGGCGCACCCCTTGGGAGGCGTCGGCGACGTCGGCGCCCTTGAAACCGCGCAGGGCGCAGGCGGCGGCGCGGCGGTGGGGGGACGTGGCGGGGGCTTGGGCCTCGGTGAGCACCGAGACCAGGAGGCCGTCGTAGTTGGTCACCAGACGCGACAGGTGGCCGTGTTCATCGCGTAAGGCCAGGCAGAGGCCACACAGGTGGGCCATCCACTCCTTGAACAGCCCGCCGCACATTCCATGGCGGCAGGGGCGAACGATCCCAAACAAGCGCCGCTCTCTCCTCTCGGGTCCTGGCTTCGAGTCCCGAATAGGGTCCCAGATCCCGAGATGTCGTGAGATATCCGATCTGCCGGGCGCTTTTCGCCGGCTCCCGTGCGCTCGGCTGCTGGTCCTGCCTGTCGCGGTCCTGGACTTCGACCACAGGTATGTCCTGCCGGCAGTGCCCTTCGCCTGCCTGGCCGCCGGCCTCGCCCTCACACCCTGCTCGCCACCCTGAAAGCACACCGAGCCTCACGACCCTCCGCAACGAGGTGACCGGTCACGTCCACGGAAGTGGTTTACGAAATTGACCTGGTCACAAGCGTGGCGATCGCGAAAACACAGACTCGGTGCGGCAGCAGAAGGGAACGTGCCGAGCCGCCGCCGGCAGCCATGAGAATAGGCGGCGAGCTTCGCGCTAAGTGGTCTCCATTGCCGGCACTCGGCCCGCTGGGATCACTCGGTCGACCTGGCGGCGGCGAGCTTCGCGCTAAGTGGTCTCCATTGCCGGGGGATGCGCCTGGGTGTCGGCGAATGTGGTCATCCAGCGGTCCATCTGGTCGAACACGCGTGCGCGCACCGGTTTGGCCGACAGGACCAGATCGTGGACGCCGTTGGGGATGCGGACGCACGTGACGTGGGGGCCGATGCTTGTCGACCAGAGGGCGATCTGGGCCGGATCCAGCACCACGTCGGCCTCCATCGCCTCGGGGGTGTACGCCGTCAGGCGTAACCCCTTGCTCGCGCACATCACCAGGACCGGCACGTCGACCGCCAGCCCGGCGTGCAGGCGGCGCTGGGCTCGGCGGATCGCGCCGATCCAGGTGGCGTGGACGGCGAAGCCTTCGATGGGTTTCCACTCGAGGTCGTAGGTCCACTCGCCGTGGTGGTCGGTGTGCAGGCTCATGCCATATGCAGTCGTGAGGACGATGGGCAGGACGGCCCGGACGGGGGCTCGGGCGACGCCGCGTTTGATGAGGTCGGCGAGGCCGCGCACGGGGGCTGGGACGTTGAGGTCGAGGAAGGGGCTGTTGAGGATGAGCGCCTGGACCCGGCCGCGGCCGCGCACGCGGTCGGCCCAGAGGGAGGCGACGAGGCCGCCTGTGGAGTGGGCGTTGAGGATCAGATGGTCGTTGCCGTCGAGCTCTCTGATGACGCGGACGGCCTCGTCCAGCTCGGGGAAATAGTCGGTGACGCTGCGCACCAGGCCGCGGGTCTGATGGGGGCGCAGCGACCTGCCGTATTTGCGCAGGTCTAACGCATAGAAGTTGATGCCTTTGGCGGTGAAGAAATCCGCCAGGTGCGTCTGGAAGAAGTAGTCGGTGAAACCGTGCAGATAAAGCACGGCCCGTCGTGAGCCGCCCGGGGCGCGCCGACGCACGAGCGTCGCCACGACCTCACCCTCGTCGTCGTCCTCCATCGGAAGCACTATCGCTTCATAACCGGGCCCAAGGATGTCCTCTTCCACCTGCATGCGGTGCAGCTTACGACCCGGGGGTGCCGCGCCACATCTGCCGTAAGGGCTACTCGCCTCCAAGGAAAATGCGTTCGCGAACCAGTATGAAAGGTCATCATGGATCGCATGCCGCGCACCACCGCACTCAACGTCCTCGCCTGTGTCGTCGCCCTCGCCTACGCGACGGCGACGGGGGTGGTGTCGTGGATGATGACCTTCGGCGGCGGCCATTTCACCGATGTTGTATACGGTTCGCTCCTGTCCATCCTGCTGGCGTTCCCCTTGTCCCTGGTGAACCTGGTCGTCTATCCGTGGGCGGCGGGCGCCCTCCCCGGTGAGGCGTGGAACGTTCTGCTCAACGCCTGGCCCGGGCTGGTGCAGGCTGCGGTCGTGGGACGGCTCCTCTGGCGGCCGAGCGGGCGGCCCCGGCTGTGGGCCGGAATGGGCGCCGCGGTGTTCGTCACGTTCCTGACCCTGGTGTCGGCCTGGGACCTGTTGGCCGGCCAGTGGCCTCCCCACCGGCCCTACGGGTGGTCGGTGCTGGTGTGCGGCATGCTGCAGGTCGCGGCCCTGGCGATACTCGTCACCCGGCTCATCGCCCGCGGGGGCCGTGCCGACCACTCGACATCCGGCTGACAGGCATGGCTCCGCCGTACGCACCGGCAACCTGAAGGCGCCGGACGGTCGTCACACCCGGAAGGAGTCCCTGGCCAGGCGGCGGAGGCGGTCCTCGTCGACGAGGTGGCCGAGGCCGGGCTGGGTGAAGGGCACCGCCACGACACCGCCGGAGGCGCCGACGGGCGGAGTGACGATCTGCGCGGCCTTCGGGGGCTGGGTGACGTCGCACGGCAGGGTGCAGCCGGGGAGGCTGGCCACGGCCACGGTGGCGGCTCTGGCCAGGCCGGTGCCCTGGCCGCCGGCGCAGACGATGTCCCACCCCGCGGCGACGGCGCGATCGTGCACCTGCCGTACCTCGTAAAGGCTCGCGAAGTCGGCCGGCCGCAGCAACAGTGCCCGCGCCGCGTGGGCCGTGGTCAGCTCGGCGATCTCCTGCAGGGAGTGCACCTCGACCACCACCGCGGCGGCGATGCGCTCCTGGAGGTCGGCGTGGGCACTGTGGTCGCCGGGGATGAAGGGGCGTTCGAGGGTGGTGATGCCATATGCATCGAAAGCGGCTAGCTGGTCGAGCTGGGCCGGCGTGTAGGCGGCCTGAGCGTCGACGGAGATCGCGAGTCCGGGGTAGGCCAGGCGCACCGCCCGCAGCGGCTCGACATCCCACCCAGGGGACACATCCAGGGTGACGTGCGCATATCCCCCGCACACGTGCCGGTTGACCCGGCTCACAAGGCTCTCCAGCGAACGTTCCGCCCCGATCCGCACCGTGGCGGTGAGAGAGGTGCGGGTCCCGCCGATCGCATGGGCCAGGGGCACCCCCTGCATACGAGCCCACAGATCCCAGCAGGCCATGTCGACGGCGGAGCCGCCGACCAGTGAACCCGTGACGGCGGAGCCGCCGACCAGTGAACCCGGAACGGCGG
>NZ_BOOW01000014.1 GCF_016863435.1 Sinosporangium siamense | reverse complement strand
GCCCGAGCCGCTCACCTGCGACCCCGGAACCGCGAAACCTCCGGCATCCAAGCCCGGACCGGCCAATCCATCCGCCAACGACCCCGGCACGACATACGGCGCCACCAGGTCGTCAGGGTGCTCCCAGTCCACGCCGATCAACGACGGCGCGAGGCTCTCCGCAAGGATCGTCCAAGTCTTGTCCAACCCAGGGTGCCCAGATGGGGGTTCGACGATCTCCCCCCACCCCGTCATGCCACCGTAATCGGTCAGCTTGACCAGGATGCTCTCAGGCCGCCTGCCATACGGCAGACGGACTCTGAACACCTCAAGCTCCCGCACACGCGGCATTGAGCCCCCACATCAGGATCAGACCTCTGTCTTCACCATGGTGCCCGTTGCGGTGGATTGAGCAAAACGGGGAGCGATGACCACAGCGGCCAGTGCTACCAGGGCGGCGACCCCGAAACTGTACAAGAATCCCGATTCCAACGCGGTGAACAGCGCGCCGGTGAGCGCGACGGTGACGACGGTGAAGACCTGCTCCCCCACTTGGAGCGCGGAGCTGTTGTGCCCCTGCTCGCCGGGCCGGGACAGTTCCAGGACAAGCACCGACAACGTCGGGTAGACCAGCCCCATACCGAAGCCGCCGATGACCCAGGCGGCGTATGCGACCGCCACGGGCATCCCGTCGAAGACCACAAGGCCGATCAGCGCGATGCTGACCGCGATCAGCGCGCTCCCGCCGCGCAGCATGAGCAGGCGGGGGTAGGTGTGCCGGCCCTGGAGCCAGGAGGCGAGTGACCAGCTCACGGCGCCGCCGGTGAGGGCGAAGCCGGCCGCGGTGGTGGACATGCCGCGGCCGTCGATCAGCATGACGGGCACCAGCACCTCGGCGGCGATGAACGATCCCGCGGCGAGTCCGCGCAGGGCGACCACGGTGGGCAGGCCGCGGGCGGCGCGCAGGGTGCCGGGTGGCAGCAGGCGCGGCAGGGCGACTGCGAGCAGGAGGAGGCCGACGGCCGCGAGGGCCAGGCCGGCGCCTTTCTGGCCGCTGCCGTACTGCATGAGGGCCGCGCCCGCGGCGGTCACGACCGCCCAGCCGACGCGGCGGGCCAGGCCAGGGGCGGGTGTGCCCTGGCCGCCGCGCAGGCGGGAGACGATCTCGCCGCGGCCCATACCCCAGAAGGCGAGCAGGGCGCCGGGAATCGCGATCGCGGCGACGCCGAGGAAGACCCACCGCCATCCGGCCTGGTCGACCACGGTGCCGGTGATGCCGGGGCCGATCATGGAGGGCATGACCCAGGCCACGGCGAACAGCGAGAACACGCGGGGGTGCAGCGAGGGCGGGTAGACCCTGGAGACCAGGACGTAGAGGGAGACCTGGAACAGTCCGCCGCCGAAGCCCTGGAAGAGCCGGCCGAGCAGCAGGGTCTCCATGTTGTGCGCGAAGCCGGCGATCACCAGTCCGATGAGGAAGCCGGCCACGCCGGACCAGAGCGGGGCGAGGGGCCCCCGCAGGTCGCTCCACCGGCCTCCGACCACCGTGGCGACCACTCCGGCGGCGAGCGCGCCGCTGAAGGCCAGGCCGTACAGGGCGTAGCCGTCAAGGTCCGCGGCGACCTTGGGCATGGCGGTGGCCACCGCGAGGTATTCGAAGGCCACCAAGGTCATGATCGCCACCAGGCCGACGGCCAGCGCGCGATAGCGCGGTGCGAAGACGCTGGTGATCTCCACGTCCTCGCCAGGGGGCGAAGTCACAACGGAAGTCATAAAACGGACACTATGCTCCTGCCTTCCTCCCCCACATCGGGCCCCGGACCTAAAGAGGTCTCGGTCCTTTGTCGCATGGCGGGGACTACGCCTTGTCCCGGTAGCGCTCCAGCCACCTGGTGAGATCGCGCCGCTCGATCGCCGCCGCCATCAGATCCGGGAAGGCGTCGGGTGTGCAGGCGAAGGTCGGCACCCCGAGGGCCGTCAGCGCCGCGGCGTTGTCGTGATCGTAGAAAGGCGCCCCCTCGTCCGACAACGCCAGCAGCACGATCACCTGCGTCCCCGCCGCCGTCATCTCGGCCACCCGGCGCAGCATCTCCTCCCGCACACCGCCCTCGTAGAGATCGCTGATCAAGATGAACAGCGAGTCTGAGGGCCGGGTGATCAGCCCCTGGCAGTAGGCCACCGCGCGGTTGATGTCGGTGCCGCCGCCGAGCTGGGTGCCGAAGAGCACGTCGACCGGGTCGTGCAGCTCGGGCGTGAGGTCCACGACGGCGGTGTCGAAGACCACCAGCGAGGTCTTCAGGGAGCGCATGGACGCCAGCACCGCCCCGAAGACACCTGAATAGACCACGGACGCGGCCATCGACCCACTCTGGTCGACGCAGAGCACGACCTCCCGCTGCACGGCCTGCTGCCGCCTGCCGTACCCGATCAGGCGCGACGGCACGACCGTGCGCCGCTCGGGGAGATAGTTCTTGAGGTTGGCCCGGATCGTGCGGTCCCAGTCGATGTCGGCGGGGCGGCGCGGCCGGTGGGTGCGGGCCGCCCTGTCGAGAGCACCGCCGACTGCGGCCCGGGTGCGCTGGGCGAGTTTGGACTCCAGGTCGGCGACGACCTTGCGCACCACGGCCCGCGCGGTCTCGCGGGTGCGTTCGGGCATGACCCGGTTAAGGGCCAGCAAGGTTCCCACCAGGTGTACGTCGGGCTCGACGGCCTGCAGCATCTCGGGTTCGAGCAGGAGCCGGGTCAGGTTGAGCCGCTCCATGGCGTCCTTCTGCATCACCTGGACCACCGTCGACGGGAAATAGGTGCGGATGTCGCCCAGCCAGCGGGCGACCTTCGGCGCCGAGCCGCCCAGCCCCGCCGAGCGTTCGGCCGGCTGCCCCGTGCCCTGCGCGTCGTACAGCGCCGCGAGCGCCGCGTCCATCCGCGCGTCGGCGCCGCCGAGCGAGCACCCGGTGCCGTCGGCCTCGCCGCCCAGCACGAGCCGCCACCTGCGCAGCCGCTCATCGTCCACCGCTCGTCCCCTCCCTCGCACCCGCCGTCTGAGCGGCCGCGGCCGCCTGGAGTATCCGCCTCACGGTCTGTACGGCTGCCGCCGCCCGTCCGCCGTCGACCTCGGCCGTCGGCGCCGCCGCCGCGTCGCCGCCCCGCGCCCGGACCCGCTCGCCGATCGAACGCCGCTCGGGCGGCGCGAACGCCCCGAAGGTACGGCGGAGCAGCGGCAGGACACCTGTGAACTGATCGAGCGTGAGAGCGGTCAGCCAGTCGTCCACCAGGGCGAGCAGCCTGGCGTCGTGCACCAGCAGGAGCCCGTCGCCCGGCAGGAAGCCCTCCACCCAGGAGGCGGTGCGCGCCGGCGGATTGCCGGGCGACATGGCCCGCGACAGCCGTACGGCCACCTGGTCGGCGTCGACTGTGCCCGCGTCGAACAGGATGCGGGTGAGCCGCCCGTCGATCAGCCCGTGCAGGTCGCTCCGGTCGGCGATCAGCCGCAGCGCGGCGAGCCACCGGTCGCGGGGCGCGGGCGAGCCGCCGCCCGCGGCGGCCGCATTGGCGTCGCCGAGGAGGACGACGGCGCTGTTCACCCCGTCGATGTGGGTGAGCAGCCCGGCCGCCGCCTCGTCGCCGATGCCCGAGATCGTGGCCGGCAGCCCGACGCACACGCGGGTGAGCATCGCCTCGGCGATCGAGGCGAGCCCCGCGGTGGACGTGCCGCGCACGTCGCCGTAACGCTGGGCGCGGGCGACGGCGGGCAGCGCCGCCATGAGCCGGGTCACGTCGGTGTCGAGCGCGGCCCTGGCGGACAGGACCGAGAGCACGTGGGGAAGGGCGTCCGGCAGGTCGGCCAGCAGGCACTTCTCCACGAGCGTGGTCAGCACGTCGAGCGGCGCGGCCTCGCCGTTCGCGGGGGTTCCCGCGGACGGCGCGTCGCCCGCGTGTTCGCGCACGCGGGCGGAGGCCGCCGCCTCGACGGTGGTGCCGTAGACGCCCGCCTCGATGAGGAGCAGGTCGTTCTCCGGCCCCCAGATCAGTGTCCACGACTCGCGGAAGGTGCCTTTGCCACGGGAATCGCGCGGTGTGCCCCAGCCGACGCCGAGCAGGATGAGCCGGTGCAGCAGTTTGCTGCGCTCCAGGTCGAGGGGTTTGCGCAGGTCGAGGTCGAGTTCGCGTTCGAGGGCGGTGGGTTTGAGGCGCAGGCGCCGCTGCTGGTCGCGCAGGTCCCGCTGGAGGGGGACCATTGGCGTCGAGTCTGGCACCCGGCCGAGGCGTTCGCCGACGACCATGCGCCGCTGGATGAGCTCGACCGGCAGGTCGTCGCCCTCGCAGAGCACGGCTCTGGCGGCCTCGGTGACCTCGCCGAGGCCGGCGAGGGGGCGGCCGCGGAGGGCGGCCAGCGACTGCGCCAGCCGTACGGCCTCGATGACGTGCGCGGAGGAGACCGGCAGGCCCTCCTCGCGCAGCACCCCGGCGGCGGCGGTGAGCCAGCGTTCGACCGGGCGGTCGGGCGAGGTGAACAGGTGATCATACCACCCGGGGGAGGCGACGCCCGCGCCGTAGCCGCTCCACGAGCCGAGCCTGCCATATGTCCACGGCACCCACGTGACCTCGACCTTCACCTTGGGCAGGCCGCGCAGCAGCGCGTCGTCCGCCCGGGCGGGCACCGGCAGGGCGAGGGCGGGGACGTGCCAGGCGCCGCAGACGACCGCGATGCGGCCGAAGCCCTCCTTGGCGGCACGGCGGACCGTGCGCCGCATGTGGGCCTCGCGGCGGGCCTCACGCTCGCTCGGCACATGGCCGTCGCGGACGGCCGCCATGGCCTCGGCGATCACCCGGAAGGGAGTGTCGCCGCGGTGTTCGACGACGTCCTCCCACCAGCGTTCGGGGTCGTCGTAACCGGCGGCGTAGGCCAGCTCGCCCAAGGGGTCGCGGTCGAGGTCCTCCTCATCGCCCGGTTCGTCCTCACGAGGCGCGGCGAGGCCGTGCGCGGCGGGCAGGTCGCAGAAGCGGGCCGGCACACCGGCCTCGGCGGCGTAGCGGATCGCCTGCCACTCGGGGGAGAACTCGGCGAACGGCCAGTAGGCCGCCCGTCCCGGCTCGCCGGGCACGTGCGCGAGCAGCGCCACCGGCGGCCGCAGGTCGGGGTCGGCGGCAAGCGCGACCAGCGCGTCGGCCTCAGGCGGGCCCTCGATCAGCACGATGTCGGGCCGCAGCCTGGCCAGCTCGTCGCGTACGGCACGAGCCGAGCCGGGGCCGTGATGCCGGACGCCGAGGAGGTCAGTGCTCGTCACGGCAGGCCCGGTAGAAGTCGCGCCAGCCGTCACGCTCGCGCACCACGGTCTCCAGGTATTCGCGCCACACCACGCGGTCCGACACCGGGTCCTGCACGACTGCGCCGGTGATGCCAGCGGCCACATCGGCGGCGCGCAGCACACCGTCGCCGAAGTGGGCCGCGAGGGCCACACCGTTCGTCAGCACCGAGATGGCCTCGGCGGTCGACAGGGTGCCGCTCGGCGATTTGATCTTCGTACGGCCGTCCTCCGTCATGCCCGAGCGCAGCTCGCGGAAGACGGTGACGACGCGGCGGATCTCCTCCAGGCCGGTCGCGGTCTCGGGCAGCCGCAGTGCCGCGCTGAGCTGGGCGACGCGGCGGCTCACGATCTCCACCTCCTCCTCGGCCCCGGCGGGCACGGGCAGGACGACGGTGTTGAAGCGGCGGCGCAGCGCCGACGACAGCTCGTTGACGCCGCGGTCGCGGTCGTTGGCGGTCGCGATCACGTTGAAGCCGGGGACGGCCTGCACCTCCTGGTTGAGCTCGGGGATCGGCAGCGTCTTCTCCGACAGCACCGTGATCAGGGCGTCCTGCACGTCGGAGGGCATGCGGGTCAGCTCCTCCACCCGGGCGATCGCTCCGGTCGACATGGCGCGCATCACCGGGCTCGGGGTCAGCGCCTCGCGCGAGGGCCCCTCGGCGAGCAGCCGCGCGTAGTTCCACCCGTAGCGGATCGCCTCCTCGGCCGTGCCCGCCGTCCCCTGCACGAGCAGCGTGGAGTCGCCGCTGATCGCGGCGGCGAGATGCTCGGACAACCACGTCTTGGCGGTGCCGGGCACACCGAGCAGCAGCAGCGCCCGGTCGGTGGCGAGGGTCGCCACGGCGACCTCGATGATGCGCCGCGGCCCGATGTACTTCGGGGTGATGCGCGCCCCGTCCCCCAGCACGTAGGTCGTCACCGCCCACGGCGACAGCCGCCAGCCGGGGGGCCTGGGCCGGTCGTCGTCCTTGGCCAGGATCGCCAGTTCCTCGGCGTATTGATCCTCGGCGTGCGGGCGAAGAACGTTGGTCACTGAAGCTCCTTCAGCATCTCGTCACGGAATTGCAGGGTCGCGGCGATGTTCTGGATGTTCGCGTCCGGCGAGAAGGCGGCGGTGTGCACCGCGAGAGCGGGGTCGACCCGCTCCCCTGCCAGCCGCCCGAGTTCGCTGACGTTCCACGGCTGCACCGCGACCGTTTCCACGATTTTGTGGAGTACGGCTTCCGCCAGCGGAACCCCCCACGGACCCGGCACACCGCCGAGCAGCATGATCAACTGACCGTCGACGGCGTGCCCCCGCACGACCCCCGCGGCCCGCACGGCCCGCTCCTGCGGCGGCAGCACCGCCAGCAGGTCCGCCAGCGGCTCCACCGCGAACAGCGCCCGCGCCCACACCGCGTCCCCCTGCAGCACGGCGGCCCGCTCCCAGCCGACCCTGACCTCCCGGGCCCAGTCGCCGAGGTCCAGCCGCGCCACCCGGTCGACGCTCAGCCCGAGATGTCCCGGCCAGAACCCCAGCGGGGTGCGGGCCACCACCTGCTGAAGCCACCAGCCGCGTTTGCCGCTCCCGCCCGGGGCCGCGGCGCGAATGCCGTCCCGCTCCATCGCGGCGTCACAGGCCGCAGGCGGTTTGGCGGAAAAACCGTCCCCCTCGCGGAACAGGCAGCGGGCGGCGCGCTGCGCCATGCGGCGGGCCAGCCGCGACTCGGGCAACCTGCTCAGCAGGTCGACGGCCCGGTTGCGCACCTCACGCCTGCGGTCGTCGAGCGCCGCCTCCAGGAAGGGCTCGTCGTCCGGAGACAGCCCGTACTGCAAAGCCTCGATGAACGCGGCCCGGTCGTCGGGCGTCTCCTTCGCCCACGTCGCGGCGAGCAGCTCACGAGCCTTCGCCGGATCGTTTCTCCGTAGATGGCGCAGGTAGTGGAACCGGTCACCTCGGGTGCCGAGCTCCCAGGCGTCGGTTTCGGCCTCACCCTGCCGGCACCCCGGCGCCTCGGCGAGGAACCCCCACGCCGGATTCAGCCCGGCCAGCCACGCGCCCCGGCGGCCCGCGAGCACCCCGAGGTGGTCCCGGATGGAGCGGTCCCTGACCCCGTGGCCCAGCACCTCCGGCAGCAGATGCGGCGGCAGCCGCAACCCGGCCGCCGCGGCGGCCTCCAGCCACTCGGGCAGCAGCCGCTGCTGCTCACCGCCGAGAATGCGGGTCAGCCTGGCGACCGCCGCCTCCGGCATGACCGGCTTGTGCTCGGCGGGCGCCGCCGGCAACGTCTCCCCTGGTACAAGCCGCTGCCCGGCCCGCAACCGCACCACCTCGACCGCCGCCGCCGACAACAACGCCACCGGCGCCTCAACCTGCGGGTCACCCCCCGGCACCGGCCGCCGATCGGTGCCGACAAGCACCGCCGACACAAGCTCCTCCCACGACGTCACCAACCCCACCCGCCCTTCCCCCAAGGCTCCTGCCGTACCGCCGTATCCCTGGCCCGGGTCGCCCGCACCCCGCCCGCCCGGCACGACCGAATCCAACCTCCCGGCGGACCACCGCCCACCCCAGAGGGAGTCGTGGCCACACCACGTGACCCGGCGCAACGCATACTCGCCTCCTCACTCAACAGAGCCCCGACGACGGCCGCACCGTGGGACACGGCGGCAGCGCGGCTCAGGCCGTAAGGTGCGGCGCCCCCGGCGCTGCGGGGAGACCGGGCACCGCTCGCTGGCGGGCCACCGTCCGGCTCAGGGGGACACAGGCTGTGAAGTGGGGCGAGTTCGGCCACGCCGGGAGGCCGCGCCCCGTTCCTCGGTAGTCCAGCGTTCGGCCTGCTGGGGCATGGGGCCGCGCCACCGTGCTCCGGTGGGGTGGCGGGGTGCTGGTGGGGGCGGGGTGGGGTGGGTGCGGGGCCGGGGGTGGGCCGCAACGGGGGATTCTCCTCTGCTGGGAACGGTGGTCGGTGGGAGGCCCCTGGCGTGGGGGGCGGAGTCACAGCAGCACCACGCGGCCGTCGTCGTCCCAGGTCGTCAGCGGCACCAGGCCGCGGGGCGTCCACTCCGCGGCGACCGTGACCGGGTGGCCGCCGGAGACCGCGATCAGTGTCCACGGGGCGCCGGTCCTGCGGTGCAGGGGCAGGCCCTCGCCGGTGGCGGCGTCGGCCAGCAGCCATCCGCGGTCGCGAGCGGGCACGACGCCGGAGAGCACCAGCGGCCACGACTCCAGCCACGGGTCGCCCGCGAGGGCGTCCGACACGGCGGTGAGGGCCTCGGCCATGGTGACGCCGGCGGGCGGCCCCTCGGTGTACGGCGGGGCGTGGCGGGCAGCGACCAGGGCGCGCAGCGGGCTGGCGCCGGGGTAGAAGGCCAGGTCGGCGTCGACGGTCGCGCCGGTCACGAGGGAGGCGTCCAGGGGCTGGCCGATCGGTGCGAAGGAGAGCACGAGGGCGCTCCTGCCGGTGCCGCGGCCGCGCAGCCATACGCGGCGGGCGGTCAGCCGGTCCTGCTCCTCGTCGCGGCGGCCCAGCACGTCCCAGTGGTCGCGTACGGTCTCCCCCGCCAGCACCTCCTCCCGGGTGACGGTGAAGCCGACCCGGGAGCGCACGGAGGCGGCGAGGTCGCCGGGCAGGGCGCTCTGCCCGCGGTGGGCGGCGGCGAGAAGGTAGAGGAGTGCATATTCGCCGAGCAGGCGGCTCGGCCAGTCGTCTTCCGCGAGTGTGCCGCCGAGGCGGGCGACGGCTCCCGCCATGCCGGGCGCCTGCGCGTCGAACAGGCGTTTGGCCACGTCGTCCCAGTGGGCGTGGCCGCCGGCGCGGGTGCCCGCGACGCCCTGGCGCACCTGGTCGGTGAGCCAGCGCTCCAGCTCCAGCAGCCCGGTGGTCACGCGCTGCTCGCGCTGCTCGGCTCGGCGGGCGGCGGCCTCCTGCCTGCCGGCGTCGGTGTCGGCCTCGGTGCCGGTGGTGGTGTCCGTCGTGACGGCCGCCTGGGCGGCGGCCTTCGCCTGGCGCTCCCGGCGCCCGTCCAGCCATTCCCTTGTCCAGGGCGGCATCTCGCCGCCGTCCGGCACCCCGCCTGCGGACCAGTGGAGAAGCAGACCGAGCGCGTGCTTGCAGGGAAACTTCCGGCTGGGGCAGTTGCACCTGTAGGCGGGTTCCGAGAGATCAACACACGCGAGGTACGGCTTGGCACCGCTGCCCTGGCACTCGCCCCACACGACGTGGGTCTCCGCGCAGACCCCTGTGACCGGCCATTTTCCGGGTCTGGCCACGCTTTGCGCGGCTTTCTGGGAAGGGAGGTCGGGGGCGAGCGAAAGAACCTGATCGCGGCTCCAACGTTCGATCACTTGACGCACACTAGCCATGGTCACCGACATTTCACGACCTGTTACGCGATTCCATATTGCCCCTCTGACGACCCACTCGGGCGGTCACCTGCGAGGAGAACCATGATTGTGGGAAAGAGGCCCGTGGGAAGAATCCGGGGCGAACCCTTCTAAGGAGGTCAACGGTGACCCGCCAGCTCGTCTCCGTCATCGGTGGCAAGGACATCTCGTCGCCTGCCGTGCCGTACAAATCCATCAACCCCGCGCGCACCGGCGAGATCGTCGCCGACGTGGGGCTCACCGACGCGGAGACCTTCGCCGCCGCCTGCCGTGTCGCGCGTGAGGCCCAGCGCGAGTGGGCCCGCGTGCCCGCGCCCGTGCGGGGACGCGTCATCGCGTCGGTCGGGCGGCTCGTCGAGGCCAACGCCGAGACCCTCGCCCGGCTCGTCACAGAGGAGATCGGCAAACCCTACGCCGAGGCGCTGGGCGAGGTGCGGGAGATCGTCGACACGTGTGACTTCTTCCTCGGCGAGGGGCGGCGGCTCTACGGGCAGACCGTGCCGTCGGAGATGCCGGACAAGAACCTCTTCACCTTCCGGGTGCCCGTGGGCGTCGCCGCGATCGTGACCGCGGGCAACTTCCCGGTCGCCGTGCCGTCCTGGTATCTCGTGCCGGCGCTCCTGTGCGGCAACGCCGCCGTGTGGAAGCCCGCGGAATATGCCGCCGCCTCCGCCCACGCGCTCTACCGGCTCTTCGCCGCCGCCGGGCTGCCCGAGGGCGTGCTCAACCTCGTCTTCGCCGACGGAGAGGCCACCTTCGCCGGGCTCGACCTCGCCCTCACCGAGGGCACCGTGCACAAGGTCGGCTTCACCGGCTCCACCGCCGTCGGCCGCGCCGTCGGCGAGCTCTGCGGACGCCACCTCCAGTCGCCCTGCCTCGAACTCGGCGGCAAGAACCCCATGGTCGTCACCCCCGACGCCGACCTCGACCTGGCGGTCGAGGGGGCGCTTTTCGCCGGGTTCGGCACGGCGGGGCAGCGGTGCACCTCACTCGGCACCGCGATCGTGCACGAATCGGTGCACGCGGAGTTCACCGCCCGGCTCACCGTCGCCGTCGCCTCGGCCGCCGTCGGCGACCCGAACGGCGACGTGATCTACGGGCCGCTGCTCGACACCCGCTTCGCCGAGCGCTACGAGGACTATCTGACCTGGATCCAGCCGCACCACACGGTGCTCACAGGACCCACCGGGCGCATCACCTCAGGCAACCCGCGGGGGGCCTTCACCGGCGACGGCGGACTCTATTATCACCCGGTCGTGGTCGACGGCGTGCGCCCCGACGACCGGATCTTCCTTGAGGAGACCTTCGGCCCTCTCGTGGGCGTCACGACCTATAGCACCCTGGAGGAGGCCGTCGAACTCGCCAACCGGCCCGGCTACGGCCTCTCGTCGTCCATCTACACCACCGACCCGAGATCGGCCTTCCGCTTCCGCGAGGGCATCGGCGCCGGCATGGTGAGCGTCAACAACTCGACCTCGGGCGCCGAGGCCCACCTCCCCTTCGGCGGCAACGGCAAATCCGGCAACGGCAGCCGCCAGTCGGGCATGTGGGTGCTCGACCAGTTCACCCGCTGGCAGGCCATGAACTGGGACCACAGCGGCCGCCTGCAAAAGGCCCAGATGGACGTCGCCGAGATCATCCCAGACCTGGACTATCGCCTCACCTAAGAGTCCTCGAAGAAGAGCTCAAGGGCCTCCCGGAGGCCGATCAGCGCCTCGTCGGCGCTGCGCCCCTGGGAGGTCACGTCGACCTCGTTGCACTGGGCGACGAACCACCCCTCGTCGTCCGGTGTGACGGTCGCGGTGAACCTCAAGGCCCCGTTCATGCCGCGAGGCTATCCCCGCCGCCCTCTCCCCGCTTGGGGCATGCCAAAAGATCTTCCATGCGGCGAACGGGCGGGATCCAAGGGGGTTCAAGGGGTTCGCGGGGAGGCTCGCTTATGGGGGTGGGGTCTCGTCGAATATGCTGCCTGCGACGTGTTATGCGTCGTGCCCGATCGTCCCCCAAGGAGCTGTTCATATGTACAAGGAGTTCGCCGCAGAGTTCGTGATGTGGATGATCCCGGTCATCGTGCTCATCGCATTGGGCATCATGATCACCGCCTGACAAGAGCGGGCGTGAGGCGGACGGACGCGGGGGCCGAGGCGGTCCCCGCTGAGTCATGTCCGAGAGGCCTACCGGGTGCGCACGGCGGCCATGAGTGCGGCCAGCCCCAGCAGGGCGGGCACCAGGAGGAAAGCGGTCCGCATCCCGGCCGAGCCGGCGAGCACGCCGAGGGCCACCGGGCCGAGGCCCGAGGCCACGCCCTGGCCGATGCCGGACCTCGCCATGGCCTGGTCGGGGCGGCCGGCTGAGGCGTCGACGGCCCGGCCGGCGGCCAGGGGAAACTGCAGGGCCATGCCGAGGCCACAGAGGGCCACACCGATCAGCGCGGGCGCCGGGGCGGTGGAGAGCCACAGGAGGGCGAAGGCCCCGAGATTGAGCAGCAGGCTTCCCATGAGGAGCCGGTCGGCCGACAGGTGCTGCGTGAGGCGGGCGCCGAGGAGGCGGCCCACCGTCATGCCGATCAAGAGCAGGGTGAAGGCCATGGTGGCGGCGCCTCTGGACAGGCCGGTGTTCTGCCTGAGCTGCTCGGCCACCCAGATGGCCATGCACATTTCAATCGTTCCAGCGGTCACCACCACGGCCCAGGCGGGCCAGTAGCGCCACGGCATGCGGGAGGCCGCACTGAACACGCCGGGGCCGGGTCCCCGTTCTTCCAGGCTGTGCCGTACGACCGGCCCAGGACGCACGTCGGGAAGCCGCACGCCGCGGAACGCCAGGCGCAGGCCCACGACGAGGAAGGGCACCGCGACGAGGCCCACGCGCCAGTCGAGGCCCACGAGGGCCGCGCCGCCGACGAGCAGGGGCGCGATCAGGCCGACGCCGACACCCATGCCGTTGGCCTCGCTGATGGCGGTGGCGGCGCGGGGGCCGTGGTGGTCCGCGAGGGCCGCCGTGGTCACGCTGATCACGGTCATGCCGGCGCAGCCGCCGAGGAACGCGGCGGTGAGAGTCCAGGGCATGGCGGGGCCGAGGACGTAGAGGAGGGTGGCGGCGGAGAGCAGGGTGAGCGCCGACCACTGGAGGCGGTCGCGGCCGAGCAGGGCGGCGAGGCGGGCGCCCGCCACCCCCGCGACCAGGAATCCCAGAGCGAACGCCGTGCCATGGAGGGCGGCGGTCACATCGGGGACGCCGAGGTCGCGGGCGAGGTGGAGCACCGATGGCCCGAAGCCATACAGGAAGAGCGCGAAGCAGGTCAGTTGTAGGTAGAGCAGCCATGTCAGCGAATCTCTGACTAATGGACGTCGCATACCCCTCCAGGAGAGGTCCGAGTGGTCAGTTGCGGCGACCCGAGGGATCCGCGCGATCTACCCGATCAACGCAATTTTCACGCTACATGTCCGATCTGTCCATCTTTAAGGGGCTCGAGATCCCGATTCCTACGAGTTTGATCCGCGCCAGGCTTTACGCGGCGCAGGAAGGTAGAACCCCAGGAGCCTTCTCCTAGGGTTCCGACCTCTACCATCATCCGGGTCAGGGACTGGCGGGTATCGTGCCGAATCGGCCCGCCTGGTAGTCCTCGAACGCCTGGACCAGTTCTGCTCGACTGTTCATGACGAACGGCCCATAGTGCGCCACAGGCTCTTGGATCGGCTCGCCTCCGAGGATGATGACCTCCAGTCCCGAGTTCGCAGAAGCGGTGATCGTGATGGTCTCCGCGTCGGTGGTCAGCCCCGGCCGGTTACCGAAGCCCTCGAAGACCGCGAGCTGTCCGGTTGCGATAGGCGCCTTCTCCTCCCCGGCGCCGCCCTTACCGGACAACACATATGCCAGGGCGTTGAAGTCCTTGCGCCAGGGCATCGTGAGCTGCGCCCCGGGGCTGATGCTGGCGTGGAGCAGGGTGATCGGAGTGTGGGTCGAGCCGGGGCCGATGTGCCCGGCGACGTCACCTGCGATCAACCGCACCAGCGCGCCGCCGTCGTGGCTGCTGAGCAGCACTACGCTGTCCCGCCCGATGTCCTGGTACCTCGGATCGATCATCTTGTCCTTGGACGGCAGGTTCACCCAAAGCTGGATGCCGTGGAAGAGTCCGCCCTTCTGCACCAACCACTCAGGCGGTGCCTCGATATGCAGGAGCCCGCTTCCGGCGGTCATCCATTGAGTGTCGCCATCCGAGATCACCCCGCCTCCGCCGTGCGAATCCTGGTGCACGAAGGTTCCGTCGATGAGGTAGGTCACGGTCTCGAATCCACGGTGCGGGTGCCATGGAGTGCCCTTGGGCTCACCGGGCGCGTAGTCCACCTCGCCCATCTGGTCCATCATGACGAACGGATCGAGATAGGACGGCTTGATGGTCGCCAGCGCCTTACGGACGGGGAAGCCCTCACCCTCAAAGCCGCTGGGGGCCGTCTCGACAGCCACCACCTTCCGGCCGACTCCCAGATCCGCAGGGATGCGGGGCAGGGCGAGGATGTTGTCTACGGTTACGGCGGGCATCGCCACCTCCTCGTTAGGTCCTTCGCTTCAGTATTCCGCACAACAATAGTTGACGCTTCAATCATTCCCGGTCCCGGAGACCTGAACCCCGGGCCGCATGTGTGATGTAAATCATCAAATTTGGGTCTTCAATCCCTGGCTGCTGAGCCTGACCCTCAGTGAGGGTGCGCAGACAACCCCCCAGAGCGCACCCGTATGAGGAGGAAATGGTGAGAAGCCGTTTGATCACGGCCTTAGCCGCCCTTGTGCTCCTGTCCGTGGTGGGTGTCGGCTCTGCCGGAGCCTCGGCCGAACCCACCCCCAGCAGGCAGTATCGAGTGCAGGGGCCCAGCACCGCCGAACAGCGTACCCAGGTCTCCAGCACCGGCGCCGCGATCGAGGAGGTGGCCGAATCGTCGGTGGTCGTCACCGCGACCGAGAGCGAGATCGCCGCCGTCAAGGCCAAGGGGTTCACCGTCACCGTGCTCCCCCGGCAGATCGGCCCCAAGAAGGGACAACTCGCCGACTTCCCTCCGGCGGACTCCGGCTACCACAACTACGCCGAGATGACCGCCGCGGTGAACCAGATCGTCGCCGACCACCCGTCGATCGCCAGAAAGATCAGCTACGGCTCGTCGTACCAGGGCCGCGATCTGATGGCCATCAAGATCAGCGACAATGTCAACACCGACGAGAACGAGACCGAGGTGCTCCTCACGCACCACCAGCACGCGCGTGAGCACCTGACGGTCGAGATGGCGATCTACACGCTTAACCTCCTGACCGACAACTACGGCAGCGACCCGCGCATCACCGACCTGGTGAACTCCCGCGAGATCTGGATCATGCCGGACCTCAACCCCGACGGCGGCGAATACGACATCGCCACCGGCTCCTACCGCTCCTGGCGCAAGAACCGCCAGCCCAACAGCGGCTCCACCGCCGTCGGCACCGACATGAACCGGAACTGGAACTACAACTGGGGCTGCTGCAACGGATCGTCCCCGACCCCCTCCAGCGACACCTACCGCGGCTCCGCCGCCGAGTCGGCTCCCGAGGTGCGCGCCGCGGCCGATTTCGTGCGCAGCCGCGTCGTCGGCGGTGTGCAGCAGATCAAGGCGCACATCGACTGGCACACCTACAGCGAGCTGATCCTGTGGCCCTACGGCTACACCTTCGCCGACACAGCGCCCGGACTCACCCAGGACGACCGCGACGCCCACGCCGCCCTCGGGCAGAGCATGGCCTCGACCAACGGCTACACGCCCGAACAGGCCAGCGACCTCTACATCACCGACGGCACCATCAACGACTTCATGTGGGGCGTGCACAAGATCTTCAGCTACACCTTCGAGATGTATCCGGTCGGCGCCTCCCCCGGCTTCTACCCGCCCGACGAGCAGATCGTGCCGCAGACCACCCGCAACCGCGAGGCCCTGCTGCGCTTCCTTGAGTATTCCGACTGCGTCTACCGCATCATCGGCGAGGACGCGACCTACTGCGGCGCCACTCCCCCGGCCGTCGTCTGGCAGGACACCTTCGAGACCGCGACCGGCTGGACCGTGAACCCCGGCGCCACCGACACCGCCACCTCCGGCCAGTGGGAACGCGGTGACCCCGAGGCCACCACCAGCGGCGGCGCCAAGCAGCTCGGCACCACCGTCAGCGGCGTGAACGACCTCGTCACCGGCCGCCTCGCCGGCACCTCCGCCGGGGCCTACGACCTCGACGGCGGCGTCACCACGATCCAGTCGCCGCCCATCGCCCTCCCGGCGACCGGCACGCTCAACCTGAGCTTCTCGTGGTATCTCGCCCACGGCACCAACAGCTCCAGCGCCGACTACCTGCGGGTCAAGGTCGTCGGCTCGACCACGAGCCAGGTCTTCCAGCAGCTCGGCGCGGCATCCAACCGCAACGGCTCCTGGAGCCCCGGCACCGCCGACATCAGCGCCTTCGCCGGCCAGACCGTGCGGATCGTCGTCGAGGCGGCGGACGCCTCAACCGCCTCCCTCCTGGAGGCCGGCGTCGACGACGTCAAGATCACCCGCCAATAGCCCCTGCGACACGTACGGCGGAGGCCACGCGACGTGGCCTCCGCCGTACACAACTCAAGCTGTCAGCGGCGCACGCCGACGGCCTGGCCGACGCGCCTGACGAGTTTGGCCGGAATGGAGCGGCCCAGCGCGGTGAGCGCCTTGTAGCGCTTGGAGGGGATGCTGACCCGCAGGCCGTGGGCGAGGTCGCGCATGGCCTCGTCGACGACACGGTCGGCGGAAAGCCACATGAACCCCGGGATGCCCGACACGTCGAGCGTGGCTCGCTGATGGAACTCGGTGCGCACGAAACCGGGGCAGAGCGCCATGACGCGGACCGGTGAGTCGCCGAGGCCCTGGGCCACCGACTCGCTGAAGCTCGTGACGTATGCCTTGGTGGCGCTATAGGTGCCGGTGGGGAAGAACCCCGCGACCGAGGAGACGTTGACGACCCCGCCGCGGCCCCGGGCGAGCATGCCGGGCAGGGCGGCGTGGGTGAGGCGGAGCACCGCCTCGCAGTGCACGCGGAGCATGCGGAGCTCGTCCTCGATGGGCGACTCGGGGAACGTCCCGTGCAGACCGAAACCCGCGTTGTTGACCAAGAGGTCGACGTCTTTGCGCAGCCGCCTCTCGACCGACTCAAGCCCGTGTTCGGTGGCGAGGTCGGCGGGGAGCACCTCGACGCCGACGCCGTAGCGCAGCCGCAGATCGCGGGCGCACTTTTCCAGCCTGTCGGCGTCGCGGGCCGTGATGACCAGGGAGAACCCGTCGGCCGCCAGTCTCCGGGCGAACGCCGAGCCGATGCCGGCGGTCGCCCCGGTGATCAGAGAGATGGGCATGTGGTCAGCCTAGTGCCGTACGTGGCCGCCCTTGAGCGCGCCATTCCGACAGGAGAACGGGAGGAAGCCCTCGCCACGGGAGGGGGTCGCGGCGAGGGCCTCCGCAGAAGGCGACGACCGGCAGGTGGTCAACCGCCTCGGAGATGCCGCTCCGGCCCTGGCAGGCGGTGCCGGAGCGGCGGGAAGGGTCTAGCGGCCGATGTTCGCGGGGTGGCCGATGGCCAGGCCCGAGTCGGAGTCGAAGAAGTGCAGGTTGTGCGTGTCGACCGCGAGTTCGATGTTCTGGCCGGGGCGCACGTGGCTGCGGGCGTTGACGCGGGCGGTCCACAGGGACTTGCCGCTGGTGAGCGGCATGCTCGGCTCGGAGTCCTCACCGGCGTCGGCGGCGGCGACGGTGTCGCGGTGCACGACCGGCGGGGCGTCGATGAGGAACAGCACGTTGATCTCGCTGCCCAGCTCCTCGGTGACCTCGGCGCGGGCGGGGATGCGCACCCAGCCGTTGCTGACGTTGCCGTTGGCGGCGACGGCGTCCTCGAAGTCGGAGGGGCGCACGCCGAGGATGACCTTGCGGCCGATGTACTGCTCAAGGCCCGGCTTGTTGTGGAACGTCGAGTCGGGCACCGGCAGGCGGTAGCCGGCGAAGGCGACGGCGGCACCGGTGGCGTCGCGGACGAGCTCGGCGTTGACGAAGTTCATCGACGGGGAGCCCATGAAGCCGGCGACGAACAGGTTGACCGGCTTGTCGAAGAGGTTCTGCGGGGTGTCCACCTGCTGGAGGAGACCGTCGCGCAGGACGCAGACCCGGTCGCCGAGGGTCATGGCCTCGACCTGGTCGTGGGTGACGTAGACGGTCGTGACGCCGAGGCGCTCGTGCATCTGGTTGAGCGAGGCGCGCATGGAGACGCGGAGCTTGGCGTCGAGGTTGGACAGCGGCTCGTCCATGAGGAACGCCTGCGGCTCGCGCACAATGGCGCGGCCCATCGCGACACGCTGACGCTGACCACCGGAGAGGGCGGCGGGCTTGCGCTTGAGGTACTGGTCGAGGCCGAGCATCTTGGCGGCCTCGTTCACCCGCTTCTGGATCTCCGTCTTCGGCATCTTGCGAAGCTTGAGGCCGAAGGCGAGGTTCTCCTCGACCGTCATGTGGGGGTAGAGCGCGTAGTTCTGGAACACCATCGCGATGTCGCGGTCCTTCGGCGGCAGGTGGTTGACCTGCTTCTCGCCGATATGGATCTCGCCGCCGCTGATGTCCTCAAGACCGGCGATCATCCGCAGCGCGGTGGATTTTCCGCAACCGGACGGGCCGACCAACACCATGAACTCGCCGTCCTTGATCTCAAGGTTCAGGGAGTTCACGGCCTTAACGCCGCCGGCGTACACCTTGTCGACGTTGGTTAGAACGATGGATGCCATGACAGTCCTTCGTGCTCCGGAACCGCTCACGGAGACGGCCCGTTTCCGTGGGGATGACCACCGGAAGTGGATACGTTTTCATGCATCTCACCCGAAACGGACAAGTGTGTCAACCCCTTCGCGCAAACCGGCTTATCAACCGCTATCCGTTACCAGGCCGAGCTTTCCGTGACTTGGAAACTATGATGGAATCGTTTCCATGAAGGTCAGTGGGCATCGCCGTATAACGATCAAGGACGTGGCGTCCGCCGCCGGCGTCGGAGTCGCGACCGTGTCGCGAGTCCTGTCCGGCGGGTCGGCGAGTCCCGAGACACGGGAACGTGTGCTCGCCGCCGCCGCGCAACTCGACTACCGCCCGAGCGCGCTCGGGCGGAACCTCCGCCAGCGAAGAACGGGGGGCATCGCCCTGCTCGTGCCCGACATCACCGACACGTTCTACGGGCGGCTCGCCGAAGGGGTGCTCTCCTGCGCCCGGTCCGCCGGCGAACCCGTCATGGTCGGCGCCACCGGCGACGACCCCGAACAGGAAGCCGAGCTCATCGGCACCTTCCTCGAACAGAGCGTCGACCGCGTCATCGCGGTTCCCTCCGGCGACGCCGACACCTGGACCCCCGCCCTCCGCGCCGGGCTCACCGTCGTCTTCGCCCACCGCAGGCCCCCCGGCCGCGACGACGTCCCCGCCGTCCTCGCCGACGACCGCCTCGGCACACGCACCGCCGTCGAATATCTCGCCGGCCTCGGCCACCGCCGCATCGCCTTCCTCGGCGGCCCCGGCGGCGGCCCCCGCCTGCGGGCCTTCCGCGACACCCTCGCCGCCCTCGGCATCCCCGGCGACGACGAACTCGTCGTCACCGCCCGCGCCGCCCGCGACTCCGCCTACGCCGCGGCCTCCGGCCTCTTCCAGCACCGGCCCGACCTCACCGCGGTCGTCGCCGGCGGCAACATGCTCGGCGAAGCCGCCATCCTCGCCGCCCGCGAACTCGACCTGCGCATCCCCCGCGACGTCTCCATCGTCATGTTCGACGACGTGCCCTGGGCCGAACTCTGCTCCCCGCCCCTCACCGTCATCGCCCAGCCCGCCCAGGACATCGGCTACCGCGCCGCCGAGCTCGTCATGCGCGAAACCACCCGCCGCACCCGCGACACCGTCCTGCCCACCGAGCTATTGGTCCGCGGCAGCTGCGGCCCCCGCCTCGGCAAGCCGTAACCCGGCGGCCTCAGGCAGCGTCCCGGCGCCCTGCAGGCGGCGTTCCAGGCGCTCTACAGGCGGCTTACGGCAGAGCCCGCATGGCGCGCCCTCGCCGCTCCCCGTCCCGTCCCCCCGCGAGCGTGCCACCGCTCCGGCACAGCGCCGCCGTCCCCGCCCCTGAACCCTCCCGGGGCGGGCACCCGCCGCGCACCGCCGCACTTCCCGGGGTCACTCGTCCCTGAGCCCTCTCCCCGGGCGGGCACCTGCCGTACGTGCTCCCGCGGGCTCACCCCCGCATGACCCCCGTGAGCATCAGGTCCAGCAGCCTGTCCGCCTCGGTCGTGTCCTCGGGCAGGTCCTCGGTGGCCCAGGCGAGGGCGGCGGCCAGGCGGAGGAGGTCCGCGGGCGAGGCGTCCTGCCGGACGACGCCCGCGACCTGCGCGTGGACGACGAGGACATCCCAGGCGACCTGCATCTCCTTGCAGGAAACGAACAGGACCGACCCCTCGTCGTAAAGCGCGTTCTTCATCGATGTGGCCAGCCCGCGAAAGGCGCGCAGGTCGCGGACGAACGCGCTCAGCCATCGCGGCACCGCCTCGGCGGGCGGCGCCGTGCCGGCCAGGTCGCGGGCGTGACCGGCGAGGGCGTGGTAGCGGTCGGCCAGCATGGCCTCCAGCAGCGCCTCCCGCGTGGGGAAGTGGCGGTAGAGGGTGCCGGGCCCGACGCCCGCGCGGCGGGCGATGTCGTTGAGGGAGGCGTCGACGCCGTGGCGGGTGAACGCCTCCCTGGCCGCGGCGAGGATGCGCTCCTGGTTGCGGCGCGCGTCGGCGCGCGGTGGACGCGCGCCGCCGGCGGGTGTCTTCGCCATGACGTCCTCCCATACAGGGTGCCGAAAACAGGTGCCGAAAACATGATGCGGAACGGAGAACCGTTGCTAAACGGAGAACCGTTCCGTATCGTCGTGACCGTCAACCGGAGAACCTCTCCGATTAGTCCGGACCTCCAGGAAACGAGGGTTCCATGACGACGTCAACCGTAGTCGAGGAGGCACGGCGGCGGCTCGGCCCGATCGGCGTGTGGCTGCCGATCTCCGCCCTGCTCGCGGCCCCGGCCGAGGTCGAGCGGGACGCCGTCCGGCGGCTTGAGGCGGCGGGATACGGCTCGTTCTGGACGGGCGAGGTCCTCGGCGGGAAGGAGGCCTTCGCCCACCACGCGGTCCTGCTCGCCGCCGGGCGCTCCATGGTCGTCGGCACGGGGGTCGCCAACCTGTGGGCCCGCCACCACGCCGCTATGCAGGGCGGCGGCGCGACGCTCGCCGAGGCGTATCCGGGGCGGTTCGTGCTCGGGGTGGGCGTGAGCCACCGGCCCCTCGTGGAGAACAGCGGGCTGACCTTCGACGGCTCCCCGCTCCAGCGGGTGCGCGACTATCTGGACGGGATGGACGCCGCCGCGGCCGGACCGCCGGACGCCCGCTTCCCGCGGGTGCTCGCCGCACTCGGCCCCAAGATGCTCGAACTGGCGCGCGACCGGGCCGACGGCGCCCATCCGTTCCTGGCCACCGTCGAGCACACGGCCCGCGCCCGGCGCATCCTCGGCCCCGGCAAACTGCTCATCCCCCACCAGCCCGTGCTCCTCCTGCCCGACCCCGCGCAGGCCCGCGCCGTCGCCCGCACCGACCTGGCCGAGGCCGTGGCCGTGGAGTCGGTCTACGGCAGGCACTTCAGGCGCCTCGGATACGGCGACGACGACCTGGCCGGCGGGCTCAGCGACCGGTTCGTCGACGACGTCGTGGCCTGGGGCGACGAGACGGCGATCGCCAAGCGTGTCCGCGGGCATCTCGACGCGGGGGCCGACCACGTGCTCCTCCACCCACTGCTTCCCGGACGTCCTCTGCGGGCGGCGGGGGCCGGGGATGTGGCCGCTGCCGTCGGGGTGCTCGAAAACCTGGCTCCTGCCGTACTCGGAGCGTGAGGCGGGGTAACCTGCCTCGGTGGGGGAACTGCGGGAGATGACCGCGCAGTGGATCCGGCTGCTCACCGTGACGGGCGACAAGTCCCTGAGCAGGCAGGAGCAGATCGACCTGATCCACGAGGTCAACGGTCCGATCGTGTTGGACGTCCCGATCGGGCGTTATCGGTCGGCATGGGACCAGGCCATCGCCGACGAGGTGCTCGACGCCGCCGGCACCGCCGCGCTCGCCATGCTCAACTGGCGGGTCAACGCCGCCCGGCTGTGCACCGACCACCTCGTCAAGCGGCTCTCGGAGGCCACGGGCGAGTCCCGGGAGCAGATCCTGCAGGAGATGGCGCTTACCCTCGACGCGGCCATCGTGGCCGCCGAGGAGGAGCTCGACGGGTTCGACTAGTCAGGTGCCGTCCTTGTCGGAGTCGATCGCGAAGACGATGGCGCCCTTGTAGCCGTCGTCGGCGGGTTCGGTCTTCATCAGCATCATCGGGTCGAAGATGCCGTCGTCCTCGTTGAGGGTGTCCCGGCCGCGGCGCTGGTTGTAGGGCGCCTTCCCGAGCACCTTGGCGTTGACCGCCTCGTCGAACATGATCTGCGTGGTCAGGGGGCGGTTGTCGTCGATGTGGACCATCGCGTGGATGTGCACGGTGCGCCCGCGATACCACCCCGGCCAGATCGTGACGAAGGTCACCCGCCCGAAGGCGTCGGTGACCTGCGCGCCCCGCAGGTAACGGTTGGCGTCCTGAGGTTCGAGGTCGCCCCCGCCCCCGCCCGGCGCCTGCCCTGCGCCGCGCGACAGGTCCTCGGCGCCGGAGTACAACCCGCTCGCGTCGCAGTGCCAGAGCTCCACCACGGCGTTGGGCACGGGAGTGCAGAGCTCGCTGTCCTGCACCTGGATGGCCAGCTCCAGCCGCGTGCCCGGCCGGCTCTCCCGGATGTCGCTGCGGATCTTGTCCGCGTCGAAGTAGTAGGGCCCCTGCGTGGTGCTCGGGGTGAGCGTGCAGGTGTTCGCCTTGTCCAAGAGTGCCGTCGCGCTCGGCGTGACCTCGGCCCGCGGCGAAACGGGCGCTTGCGTGCCCGTCGTCGTCGTGGCCGTGGGCTCGTTCCTCGAGCAAGCGGTAAGAAGCGCGGCCAAACCCACCGAGCTGATCCCCGCCAATGCCTTCCGGCGGCTTACCCGCTTGCCTTCGTCGTGCATAACGTTCCTCTCGATCAACACTTGCACAGATTGTGCCTGGAAAATCGATAAGGCCGCCGTGAGCCAGTACGCGGTGACGAAGTTGCCCATCATCGTCATGTCTTCGTGTTCAAGATTGTCGCAGTGGAAGCATCCCGGCGAGGTCGGCGGTATGGCCAGATCTCTGCTCGTGACGGCGGGCTGCGCGGTAATCTTCACGGTTGTCGCGGTCGTGCGTTTTCAGCCCTCGGAGGGCAAAGCGGGAACGACGTGACGCCGGAGCGGTGAGGGGAGGGTCACGTGAGTGCCGAGCGGCCCGCCGGACCGGCGCTCAACCGTGACTACATCATCCGGATGGCACTCGGCCTCGTCGACCGTGTGGGGATCGAGGGGCTGTCCATGCGCGAACTCGGCGTGGAGCTCGGGGTGGACCCCATGGCGGTCTACTACCACCTGCCCAACAAGGCGGCGCTGTTCGACGGCATCGTCGAGGCCGTCTACGCCGAGGTCGACGTCGCCCCGGGGGCCTCCGGCGACTGGCGCGAGCTGGTCGCGAACTTCATGCGGCGGCTGCGCGAGGTGCTGCGGCGCCATCCACGGGCGGTGCCCATCCTGGCGACCCGCCCGAGTTACACGCCGAAGTCCCTCGCCGACCAGGCGCTCGGCAGCCTGCAGGCGGCGGGGCTGCCGCCGCGCCGGTCGCTCGACATCGTCGCCTGCCTGGGCGCCTACACAATCGGCCATGTGCTCGCCGAGGTCTCCCCGCCCGCGGGCGGGGAGACCGCCACCGCGGAGGAGGCCGCGGAGCCGATGGCCCCGGACACATTCCCGCACCTGGCGCGGGCCGTGGCGGGCGGCTATCGCGGGGACGAGCAGTTCGAGGCGGGACTGCGGGCGATGCTGGCGGGGTTCACCTCCGACTAGATGGCGCCCCGCGCCAAGCTCCGTGCGCCACCACGGCTGCGGGCGATGCCGGCGGGGTTCACCTCCGACTAGGGCCGCTCAGGCGACGACCTTCTCGATCGCCGTGACGACCTCCGGGTCCTCCGGCTCGGTGCCGGGCCGGAAGCGGGCGACTACGCCACCGTCCGGGGCGAGCAGGAACTTCTCGAAGTTCCACTGGACGTCGCCCGCCTCGCCGGCGGCGTCGGGGACAGTGGTGAGGCCGGCGTAGAGGGGATGCCGGCCGGGGCCGTTGACGTCGGCCTTGGCGAGGAGGGGGAAGTCGACGCCGTAGGTCGTCGAGCAGAACTCCTGGATCTCCTCGGCCGTGCCGGGCTCCTGGCCCTTGAACTGGTTGCAGGGCACACCCACCACGGTGAACCCGCGCGGCGCGTAGCGCTCCTGGAGGCGCACCAGGCCGGTGTACTGCGGGGTGAGGCCGCACTTGGAGGCCACGTTCACGATGAGTACGGCACCGCCTCCGGAGAGCTCGGCCAGGGTGGTGGGGTCGCCGGCGAGGGTCTGGAGCGGAATCTCGTGGATGCTCATGAGGGGGAGCCTACTCACCCGTCCGGCGCACGCTGCGAGGCAACACCGGGCGCCGCAGACCTGGATATTATTTGCGCAATTACGCAAATATGCTAGTCTCTGAGCCCTGGTAGTGCCGTAGCGACCATGTGTGTCCCCGCCGATTCCTGCCGGGACCTCGTTCGAGGCCGACAAGGCGGGGCCGTTGAGGGCGTGGGCGCCGGCACGCGCCGATGGGAAGGAGGCGGAGATGGACGGCCACTGTCCGAGCCATAGTCGGGCCTCACTCCCCCCGCGCCCGCTTCCGCCCATCGGCGCCTAACGGTTGATCGCCGACATCGACGGGGTGAAGGAGAACGCGAGCTACGAGCACGACAAGGTGCGCTGTCTCCAGCAGTCGATCATGACCTCGCTCGACGTGAAGCAGAACCAGATCGTCAAGGTTCACGATCATCACCGCCGTCTTCCTGCCACCCACCTTCTACGGCGTGAACTTCACGGTGATGCCTGAGCCGGCCGGAGAGCACGGCTTTCTCACCGCGACGCTGCTGACGCTCGTGGCGGCGCTGATCCCGCTCTGGCATATCCGGCGCAAGGGCTGGTTGCGCTGAGCGCATCGGGGGTCTCCTTGCGTAACCGTCCGTGCGCTTAGACTTTTCGCATGGTTGCGCAAGTGCCGTCCGATGACCCGGTGGTGTCCGTCGACGCGATCGTGGACGTGCTGAAGGCGGTGGCCGACCCCACGCGGTTCCAGATTCTGCACGCCGTGTCGATCGAGGAATACGGCGTGAGCCAGCTCGCGGAGAAGGTCGGGGCGCATGTCGCGGCGGTCTCGCAGCACCTGGCCAAGCTACGGGCGGCCGGGCTCGTGCTCTCGCGCCGCGACGGCACGCGGATCTTCTACCGCGCCGCCAACTCCCACGTCGCCGGGCTGCTGACGGAGGCGGGGCTGCTCACGGGATATGTGACCGGCGTGATCGACTCCCCCGGCGACGGCGGGACCGCCGCCGGGGCGCGAGACGCCCCCCGCCCCCAGTGGGTGCTGACCCCCGGACGCCTCCGCCCCGCCGGCGTCTGACGCCTGGCGGGGGGCCGGGCGCAGGCCGAGCGGGGGCAGCGGCGCCGCCTCCGGGCGGCCGGTCATCACGGCGTAGAGCCGTTCGATCTGGGCGGCGAACTCCGGCGCGTCCCGGTCGCGCGGGCGGGGCAGCGGAATGTCGTAGACCGTGCCGACGGCCCCGCCAGGCCCGGTGCCGAGCACGACCGCGCGGTCGGCGAGCAGCACTGCCTCCTCCAGGTTGTGGGTGACGAGCACCATCGCCTGGGTGGGGAACTCCCCCGACTCCCACAGCTCCAGCAGCTCGCCGCGGAGGTTCTCCGCCGTCAGCACGTCGAGCGCGGAGAAGGGCTCGTCCATGAGCAGCAGGTCCGGCTCGACCACGAGGGCGCGGGCGAAGCCGACGCGCTGCCGCATGCCGCCGGACAACTCCTTGGGATAGGCCGACTGGAACCCCGCCAGCCCGATCAAATCGAGGGCGTTGAGCGCGGCGTGCCTGCGTGCGGCGCGGGCGACGCCGCGGGCCTCCAGGCCCACCTCGACGTTCTGCAGCACGGTCAGCCAGGGCAGCAGCGCGAAGGTCTGGAAGACCATCGCCGCGCCCGGGTTGGCGCCGGTCAGCGCGACGCCCCGGTAGGTGACCGCCCCGGTTGAGGGCGGGAGCAGGCCGGCCAGGCAGCGCAGCAGGGTGGACTTGCCGGAGCCGCTCCTGCCGAGCAGCGCGACGATCTCGCCCTCACGCACGTCGAGGTCGAGGCCGGCGAGCACCGGCGGGCCGTCGCCGTAGCGTTTCGTCAGCGCGTGCGCCGCGAGCAGCACGTTCGGTTCACCGGACACAGCAGGACCCCCTTCAGTCAAGCGAGTAGCGCCTGTCGGCCAGCCGGTAGAGCCTGCGCCAGACCAGCCGGTTGAGCGCCATCACGTAGAACGCCATGACCAGCACACCGGCCACCAGCCTCGGATGGTCGCCCGCGTCGGCGGCCTGGGAGACATATGCGCCGAGGCCCGTCGCGGTGACCACCGTGCCGCCGAAGGTGACGACCTCGGCCACGATGGAGGCGTTCCACGCGCCGCCGGAGGCGGTGATGCCGCCCGTGACGTAAGCCGGGAACACCGCCGGGATGACGAGTCTGCGCCAGCGGCGCCAGCCGTACACCCCGAGGCTGTCCATCGCCTCGCGCAGGTCGGCGGGGACCGCGGTCGCGCCCGCGATCGCGTTGAACAGGATGTACCACTGCGCGCCCAGCGCCATGAGGAACGCCCCTCCCACGTCGAGCCCGGCGCCGGTCGCCAGGAACAACCAGGTTGCCAGCGGGAACAGCAGGTCGGCGGGGAAACTCGCGAGCACCTGCACGATCGGCTGGGCGATGCGGGTGAGGCGCGGCGACAGGCCGATCGCCACCCCGATCGGCACCCACACGAGCGTCGCCACGGCGACCAGCACGAGCACGCGGACCAAGGTGACCGCGCCCAGCAGCAGCGGTTCGAGGAGCAGGGCGGGCCCCGCGGGGTGCCGCGCCAGATAGACGGCCAGTACGGCGAGAGCCGCGCCCGCCGACGTGCAGACGGCGGCGTTGATCAGCGTGTCCCCCGAATGGCCGTTCTGCTGCCACCCGTCGCCCCGGCGCAGGCATTCACCGGGGCGACCGGCGCCCGGACGGTGCGAGCCGGCCCTTTCGAGCATGTCGCGGGCCAGGCCCAGGGCCCGCCCGGCGAGCCGCGGCCACCGGGACCGCCGCAGCAGGTCGAGCACGACCGAGCGCTGCACCGTGGCCCCCTCGGCCTGCTCGACCTTGAAGCGCTCGGCCCACGCCACCAGCGGACGCCAGAACAGGAAGTTGACCACGACGACGGTGGCGGCGGTCGCGGCGACGGCCCAGCCGACGCCGCCGAGGTCGCCGGCGGCCACTGCGGCACCGGCGAAGGAGCCGACGCCGGGCAGCGCGTGCACGCCGCCCGCCGCCGTGGCCGCCTCGGCGGCCACGAGGAAGAACCAGCCGCCCGCGAAGCTCAGCATCCCGTTCCACACCAGGCCGATCGCCGCCGACGGCAACTCGACCTTCCAGAAGCGCATCCACCGGGTGAAACCCATGTCGCGCGCCATCTCGTCGAGTTCACGCGGCAGCGTGATCAAGGACTGGTAGAACGCGAACGCCATGTTCCACGCCTGCGAGCTGAAGATGGCGAAGACCGCGGCGGCCTCAAGACCCCACTCCGACCGCGGGAGCACGGTGGTGAACCCGCTCACCGCCACCACGAGGAAACCCAGCACCGGCAGCGACTGCAACACGTCCAGCAGCGGGATGAGGACCCGGCCGACACGCCGTGACCGCGCCGCGGCGTAGGCCCATACCAGCGCGAACACCAGCGACAGGGCGAGCGCGGCGAACATCCGCAGCAGGCTGCGGCCCGCGAGGTAGGGCAGATCGGCCGGGTCGGTGCTCACCGAGGCGGGAGACGAGGCGGCCTCGTAGCCGAGGCGGATCGCGGCGTAGGCGACGGCGAGGACACCGAGCCCGACGACGGCGTCGCTCAGAAACGACGGCGCGAGCCGGGCGGTGCGGCCACCCGCGCCCGACGGCATGGCCATGGGCGGCCCTTTCCGGGTGGGGGACACATTTCACGGGTGGGGACACGCCGGGCCATCGGCCTCCATGGGCGTCCCCGGGTGTGGTGTCATGGACGGCCTCTTGCGCAGACTCATGTACGGCATAAGCCGAATGTCCCTGCACATTCCGACGAGTGTGACATCTCGCCATGTGCCCCTGCAATCCAGGTGTCTTGCCGCCGCCCCGCTCCGATAATTGTCGGGTTTTAGCAATCGATAACACATTCCGGGGTTGGCATCCCGAGTTGGCGTACGGCACGCGTCTGTCATGGGCGCTGCGGCGCACTTCGCGTCTTAAACCCCATGGCGGGCAGATTTTTCGCACAATGGCGCACCAGACTGCGGTCGGGGCCCGTCAAGAGGAGCCCCCCAAGCCGTACAAATCAAACGCCCCGTTGGTAAACACCTGTCCGACGCGTGCCTCGATCGGCCGTGCCGGGCCCCGGCGCGTAATACAAACCGCCTTGAGAACCCGTCGCGGTGCCGCCTGGAGGCTCCCGCCCGGACGACAGGCATTCGCCTGCCGTCCGGCGCGGAGGTCAAAGGATCCAGACGGCCACGCGGGACGCCGGCGTCCGAGCCACGGACGAGGGACGACACAGCGCGCGGCACACCAGTGTGCCCGCGCCGCCCGCACGCGACCCGACGACAAGGATTGATTTGAACAGTACTCGTGTCCTACGCACCGCAGTCGCGACCGCAGTCGCCGCAGCCGTCATGAGCGGCTCCCCGGCGGCGGCGGAAGCCCAGCAGAAGGACCGGCCGAAGTCCGAGAACCGCATCATGCGGACCTGGTCTCTCGTCGCGGTCCAGCAGCGTGCGGCCCGTAAGAAGGTCGTCCCCAAGCGTGTGATCCACCGCAAGTGGACGACGGCCACCAAGCCCAAGATCCGATTCAAGGCGCGAAAGGCCAAGAACTCTCCTGGCAAGAACAAGGCGATCGCGTTCCGCCTGGTCGTCCAGCGAGCGTGGTCGATGCGGCAGTTCCGCTGCCTCGACAGCCTCTGGACCCGGGAGAGCAACTGGAACCACCGCGCACAGAACCGCTCATCGGGGGCCTATGGCATCCCACAGGCGCTTCCCGGTCGAAAGATGAGCGGGATCGCCAGGGACTGGCGGTTCAACCCGGCGACACAGATCCGCTGGGGACTGAAGTACATCAGGGGCCGCTACGGAACCGCGTGCGGCGCGTGGGGTCACTTCCAGTCGCATAACTGGTACTGATCCACGTCGAGCGCCTCCCCGGGCCGCGCACAGCGCGCACGGGTTCGGAGGAGCTCGTCGAGTGCCCGGGGGAAGGGCGCACTCACAGACCCCCGGGGCCCGCGTTTTGCGGGCCCCGGGCGTCCAGCCGTCCGGCCACACCTCGGCCGTGCCCCCCCGGTTACGCCCGTCGGACACGCGCCCGGCCGCGTCGCGGCCGGGGACGACCGGGCTTTGCCGTACTCTCCCTTGTGAGCTCTGGCCCTTGTCAGCTCTGGGGCTCGTCGGTGTTGGAGGGGGCCCTGGGAACGACTGCCGCCGCCTCCACCAGCATGCGCAGGCCGAACTCGAACTCCGCCTCGTGATCGCAGGTGGCGAGCCATCCGTAGAGGTCGGCCGTCTCCGGGAACAGGGTGGCGTCGAAGCTGCCGGCGATGGAGCCGCCGCCGCCCGCCGGGTCGAAGGTGGAGGTGACGCCGACCTCGCGTAGCAGGCACCCCACGATGTAGGCGACGAAGGCGCGCAGCACGCTGACCGCCTGGTCGCGCTCGAAGCCCGCCCTCTTGAGGGTGGCGAGCGCACGCTCGGTGGGCAGCAGCCCGGCGGGGGTGCGGAGCTGGCGGGTGAGCACCACGAGGGTGCAGCGCGGGTAGTGCATCGCGATCTGCCGCAACGCTCTGGCCTGGGCTAACACCTGCTCCTGCCAGGGGGCGGAGATGTCGTCGTGGAATTCGATCTGCGCCATCACCGACTCGGCCACGCCGTCGAGGAGAGACGACTTGTTGGGCACGTGGTTGTAGAGCGACATGACCCCGACCCCGAGCTCGGTCGCGATGCGGCGCATCGACACCGCGTCGGCTCCCTCACGTTCGATGAGGTCGACGGCTGCGGCGACGATGCGCTCCCGGGACAGGGGCTCCGGCTTCATGGCGGCCTTCATACCGGCATTGTCCCGCCCTTGTCTGCTCCTGCGCATCCGGCACGCCGAAAGAATTGACAAATTCGTTTGTCAATTGGCAGCATGAGGCCTGTGAACGGGATCGACAGCGACCTTGACGTCGTCAGGGAGGCCGAGCGGCTGCGCGGCACACTCTCCCCGCTGCGGCGCCGCCTGCTGGAGGAGCTGCGTGAGCCCGCCTCGGCCACCGGCCTGTCCACGCGGCTCGGCGAGAGCCGTCAGCGGATCAACTACCACCTGCGGGAGCTGGAGAAGGCCGGCCTCGTCGAGCTGGTGGAGCTGCGGCAGCGGCGCGGCCGCACCGAGCGGCTGGTGCGGGTCACCGCACGCGCCGTGGTGGTCGCGCCCGAGGTGATCGGAGAGCTGGGCCCCGCCGGGCAGGACCGGTTCGCCGCGTCCACCCTGATCGCCTCGTCCGCACGCACTCTGGCGGACGTGGCCGAGATGCGTGAGGCGGCGGCCGAGCTGGGCAAGCGGCTGCTGACCTTCCACATCGAGACCGAAGTCCGCTTCGCGCGCCCCGCCGACGTCGAACGCTTCGCCACCCGGCTGGCCGAGGCGATGGCCGAGGTGGCCGCCGAGTTCGACACACCCGGGATCTCCCGCCGCTACCGCGTGACCGCGGGCGGCCACCCCGCCAAGACAGCAGAGTCCAAGGAGGAGACATGAGCGAGCAGAGGCCGTTCACCGTCGAGCAGGTCGTCGCAGCGCCGAGAGAGGAGGTCTGGCGGGCCCTCACCGAGCTTGACCAGGTCGCCGAATGGTTCGGCTGGGACCACCCCGGGTTTCAAGGGGAGATCCAGTTCATCTTCGCCGACTACGCCAAAACATCGGCGCCGGAGCGCATCGAGTGGGACAACGGCCAGGACATCACGCTGGAGGCCGACGGCGACCGCACCGTCGTGCGGGTCACCATGGCCGGTCCTGCCGACGACTCCTCCTGGGAGGATTTCTACGACGGGCTCCGCGAGGGGTGGCGCTCGTTCTTCGAGCAACTCCGCTTCTGGGTGGAGCGGCGCCCCACCGGGCGCCGCCGCACGCTCTTCCTGACCGGCGAGCTGGTTCCCGCCGCCGCCGTCGCCACGGCGGAGGAGAGCGGAGTGCGCGAGGTGTGGCACCGCAGCCACTTCCAGCACCAGTTCGTGGACGACGAGGGCCACTTGATCGTCGTCAACGCGCAGGTCCCCCTGACCAGCCAGGACGAGGCCCAGGTCGGCATCACGATCACGACCTACGGCCTGACCGACGCCGACTTCGCGTCCCTCCGCGCCCGCTGGGAGACCCGCTGGTCCACCGCGGCCCGCAACCACGAGGTGACCGTCTAGGCCCGATCCCCTCGCTCTGCGAGCGTCTGTTCGCCCACCCCGTGCCCCTCGGGCCTCTCCCCCGCACACGCGGGATGACCTGGTAGGGCGACGCCTCACTCGGGCCCATGCCGGCCCCGTGGGGGCAGGCAGGTTCCGGGGAGTGACCACCGCTAAACCATGGCGGGGAAGGGGCGGCCCCGCAGGCACGCAGATGTTCCCAGGTCACCCCGTCCGGGGCGCGGTGCGCACACGTCGGCCCCGCACACGCGGGGATAGTCCGGGCAGTAACCACGGCCCAACCGTGGCGGGGAAGGGGCGGTCCCACAGGGCGCGGGGACGTTCCCCGGGCACCCCATCCGGGCGCCCACACCTCGGCCCCGCAGCCACGGGGGCTTCCGGGCGAGAACGCCCCACTCGGCCGCCGACCTGGGTCGTCCCTACACACGCCGCGGCGCGACGTTCACTTTGATCCTTGGTACTTCCTCCCCGCAGGCGAGGGGTGGCCCCACTCAGGGCACATCCCCCTGACCGCCGCCGATATCCATAGATGCCAGGCATTGCCCTCCTCAGCGAGGTGCGGCGTGCAAGCGCCAGCCCCCCGGGGTGTCGATGGGCCGACGCCCACCGGGCGGCCCAAGTCCACCAGCTCGAGTCCACCGGCCCGAGGGCAACGTGCGGGCCCGAAAGCCGCAGGCGGGCCCGAGGGCAACCTGCGGGCCCGAAAGCCGCAGGCCAGCGCGAACCCACCAGACGGCCCGAGTCCGCAGCCGGCCCGAGGGCAACGCGTGGGCCCAAAAGCCGCAGGCGGGCCTGAGGGGCAGAAGGCGGCGCGAACCCAGCGGGCGCCACAAGTCCGCCAGGCGGATCCGAGGGCAACGCGTGGGCCCAAAGCCGCAGGCGGGCCTGAGGGCAGAAGGCGGCGCGAACCCACCGGGCGGGCCCGAGGCAGCGGGCGGCCGGAAGTCACCGACGTGCCCGAACCCACAGGGCGGCCGGAGTCCGAAGCCGGCCCGAGGCCAACGTGCGGGCCCGGAAGCCACAGGCGGGCCTGAGGGCAGAAGGCGGCGCGAACCCACCGGGCGGGCCCGAGGGCGGCGGACGGCCGGAAGCCACCGCTGGCGCGAACCCACCAGACGGCCGGAAGGCGCCGGATGGGGGCCACCGGGTGGCCGTAACCTCCGGTGGGTGGGTTTGGGGTCACATTCGCAGGGCGAAGATCAAGGCGCCGGCCGCGATCGCGAGGGCGCCGATCCAGGCGATGAAGCCGTCGACCTCGTGGGACAGGGCGCGGTTGTCGTGCAGGGCGTTCTGGACGCGGCGGTAGCGGCGGCCGGTGCGGGCGAGGAGTACGGCTCCGCAGAGGGCGGCCAGGATGAAGGCGGCGGTGTCCACGGCGGGCAGGCCGGCGCGGACGGTGATGCCGGCGGCGCCCAGGCCGCCGACGGCTAGAGCCATGGCGGTGCGGACCCAGGCCAGGCGGGTGCGTTCGCTGGGCAGGCCGGGGTCCCAGGGCCCGTGGTCGATCACCGGTGACTCACCGGAGGGCCGCCACGAGGACAAGGACGAGGGCGAGTACGGCTACCGTCGCGACGCCGTAGCCGAGGACCGGGGCCAGCGCGGGGGTCGGGAGGGGCGCGTCGGCGCGCATGGCCCGCTCCACGCGGCGCCATCGGGGGTAGGCGAGGGCCGCCACGGCGCTCGACAGGACGATGAGGGCGACCGCGAGGAGGGTCCGCAGCCAGGGGAGGAAGACGTCGGTGGGCACGGCCGCCATGGCGACGCCCGCCGCGCTGAGCGCGAGTGATGTGCTGAGCCAGGTGAGGTAGGTACGTTCGTTGGCGAGCGTGAACCGAGGATCCGGTTCCTTCCCCTGAACTTTCATGAAATGAGGCTATTTTTCCAGTATTTCCCGTAGAGAAGCTGGGGTAGCCCTACGGCCCCCTCCCCACGGAAACGCCGACTCCGGCCAGGTACGGCACTGCCGGCACACCTCAAGACGCACACGGAAACGCCAGTTCAGGCCGGGTGCGGCACCGGCGACGGCCACCTCAAGACCCACACGGAACCGGCGGAGAAGGCCCCTCCCCCGGAAACGCCAGTTCGGGCCAGGTACGGCACCGGCGACGGCCACCTCAAGACCCACACGGCACCAGCGGACCAAGCCCCTCCCCTCGGAAACGCCGGCTCAGGCCGGGTACAGCACCGGCGGACCAGGCCCCTCCCCCCGGGCAGCCGCCAGGCGCTGGGCCCGAGGGGCATGGAAACAGCAGGTCAAGTCGGTTATCCCCCCGGCAACCGCCTCAAGACCACGACCGGCCGATCCTCCTGGGCAAAGGGATCGAAACGACCCCCGCGAGGAAACGGCAGGTCAGGTCAATTGCCCCCGCCGCCGCAGGAGCTGTTGAGGTTGGTGATGAACTTCGTGGAGTCGGTGACGACCTTCTGCGCCGCGTCGACGGCGTTGTTGGCGTCGGCGACGCTGAAGTTCTCATAAGACTTGGCGAGGTCGTTCATCGCTTCCTGGAGCGTGGTGTTGCCGACCTTGTCCGCTGCCGTCTGGAGGTCGGCGGCGGCGTCGTTGAGGGTCTTCTCCAGGGCCGCGGGGTCGGTAGCCTGGCCTATCGCCTTGCCCGCGACCTCGCCGGCGGCCTGCACCGCCTGGGCACACGCCTGCACGTTGCCCACAGCGTTCTGAACATCGTCTACGGCGTTGTTGATCTCCTGAATCTCACCACAACCGGTAATGAGGACCGCCGCGAGAGCAGCGGTTGCAAGGGGGGCAAAGCGCCGCGAGATATATCGCATAGCTTGACCCTACCCAACCCCTGTGGGGAATACGCGATGTCAGAAGATGCACTATAGCGACATGAGCACTTGTGAACACCTCCGTGCCGCGAACGAGCCGACCCCACGCACCACGGCGGGGTGTGAGGAGTGCCTGCGACTGGGAACCTCATGGGTCCACCTACGGAAGTGCCTCAGCTGCGGACACATCGGATGCTGTGACTCCTCACCGGAGAAGCACGCCACGGCGCATTTCCACGAGACCTCTCACCCTGTTGTGAAGTCGTTCGAGCCCGGCGAGAGCTGGCGCTGGTGCTACGTGGACAACGTCGTCGGCTAGTCCCGCTCCAGTGTGGCCTCCTCGAAGTCCAGCTCCGCCATGACGCGGCGCATCACCTCGTCGTCAATGCGCCGCTCGTCGCGGAGCCGGACAAGCACGTCCCGCTCGGACTGCAACATCTCCCGTCGCAGACGGCGGTAGACGGCGCTCGGAGTCTCCTCCCCGCGCGGCCCGGTGCCGCCGCCAAGGCGTTCCCACGCCTGCAGGGCGCGCCGCTCGGACCGTGTCCGCAGATCGGCGACCACGTCCGCGTGCACGGGGTCCACTCCCTCGGCGGTGAGCTCCTCCAGGCGGATGAGCGCGGCGGCCGCGGCGGCCTGCTGGGCGGCGGCCTCGGCCAGGTTGTCCTCGTAGACCTCGCGGTCGGCGCTGACCCCGAGAACGCGGATCACGCGGGGAAAGGTGAGGCCGTGCACGAGCAGGGTGGCCACGACGCTCGTGAAGGTGAGGAACAGCAGCAGGTCCCGCTCGGGGAAGGTCGCGGGCATGGCGAAGGCGGCGGCCAGCGACACGACGCCGCGCATGCCCGCCCACGAGATCACCGCGACCTGCTGCCAGGGTGGTGAGGGGTCCCGCTCGCGGATCTTGCGTGACAACATCCTCGGCAGGTAGGTGCTCGGCACGAGCCAGACGATCCTGGACAGGACGGCTGCGCCGTAAACCGCGGTGGCGTAGCCGATCAGCTCCCACGGGCCGCGCTCCGACAGGCCCTCCATGATCGGCTTGAACTGGAGCCCGATGAGGGCGAAGACGATCGCCTCCAGGACGAACGTGATGACCTTCCAAACCGCGTCGGAGATCAGCCGGGTGCCGAAGCCCGCTCTGGGCATGTGGTGGCCGAGATAGAGCCCCACGATCACCACGGAGATCACGCCGGACGAGTGGAGCAGCTCGGCGGCGAGATAAGCGGCGAACGGGGTGATCAGCATGACGGTGTTCTCCACGAGCGGGTCGCGGAGACGCTTAAGCACATAGAGCAGGGGAAGCGCCAGGGCGAACCCGACCGCCACTCCCCCGGCCGACGACAGCAGGAACTCCCCGATCGCCCCCCACGCGCTGATGCCGTGCCCCACAACCGCGCCGACCGCGACCCTGTAGGCCGTGAGCGCGGTCGCGTCGTTGAACAGGCTCTCGCCGACCAGGATCGTGATCACCCTGCGCGGCAGGCCCAGCCTGCGCGCGACCGCCACGGCGGCGACCGCGTCGGGCGGCGCCACGATCGCGCCCAGCGCGAACGCCGCCGCGAGCGGGAGGCCGGGCAGCAGCCAGTGCACCACGAACCCGATGACGACCATGCTGAACAGTACGAGCCCGATCGATAGCAGCCCCACCGCGCGCCTGACGTCGCGCAATCGCAGGTAGGAGCTCTCCAGCGCCGAGGAGTAGAGCAGCGGCGGCAGGAAGACCAGCAGGATGATCTCAGGGTCGATCTGGTAGGCCGCCACCCCGGGCACGAACGACACGATCAGGCCGACCAGCACCAGCAGCAGCGGCCCCGGCAGGTCGCGCCTGCGTGCGAAGCCCGCCACGGCGACCGCACCGACGGGAAGCAGAAGCAGCTGCAGGGCTGTCGTTGTGTTCATGCCGGGACTTCCCCTCCGCCGGTGACGCGAGTCGGCGGGGGCTTGGTGGAGCCGCCGTCACCACACCGCGGGGATCAGCGTAAGGCTTGCGCGGCCGTGGGTCGCGCAAGCCCGGTCACCAGTCGCGGCGCTCCCCACGCCGGCGGCGCTCGCCACGCTCACCGCGCGCTTCGGGGCCGCGCTCGTCGTATTGCCCGCGACCGTATCCCTGGTCGTCGTAATGCTGGTCGCCGCCGTAACCCGGCTCGTCGTAGCCGCCGTCAGGGCGCATGCGCTCACCCGTCGTATACATCGAGTCGTGCACATAGGGCCGGGAAAGCTGCGGGTCCACGCCCGGCGGCACATAACCCTGCCCGCCGGGAGCCCCCGGGCCACCCGGGCCTCGTGGGCCGCCCAGGGGGTCGGCCGGGTCGAGCGGCCCGGCATATGCCTGTCCGCCGCCCTGGCCCCCCTGCGGGTAGGCCCCGCCGGGCACGCCGTAGGGATCGGAGGCGTTGCCGCCCTGCTGCTGCCCATAGCCGTCGGAGTATTGCGAAGCCCCGTAGGAGTCACCCTGCTCGGGCCGGTGGCGCCTGCCGTAGGACGCCTGGTCGCCGCCGTAGTGCTGCTGCTGGCCGTAGTGCTCGGCGGGGTCGCCGCCGCGCGGGGTGCCGTAGGTCGTGCCCGTGAACGGGTCGGCCGGCTCCTGGAAGGTCGCGCGGGGCGGGTAGGGCTCGGCGGACCGCGCGCCGTAGGGGTCGGACTGGGCGCCGCCGTAGTGGTCGGGACCGCCCTGCTGCGGGGGCATGCCGTATTGCTCGGGCCCGTCGGGCCGCTGCCCGCCGTAGGGGCCGTCGAGGTGGGACTGGGCGCCGTAGCCGGGGGTCGCGTCGGCGCCGTGCGCCGCGTGGGCGGGCTGCGCCGCGGGCTGGGCGGCGAAACCGTGGGGGTCGGTGCGCGGCGGGGCGTTCGCGGCCGGGGACCTGAAGGGCCCGCCCGGCATCTGGTAAAGGGGCTCGGAGTCGCCGGGGCCCTGGCCCGCTCCGTATGGCAAGGCGTCGCCGACGATCATGTTCTCCCTGGGCACGACGTCGCCGCCGCCCTGGCCGGCGTAGGACGCCACCAGGCGGTCCTTCTGGCCCGGCGCACCCCTGGCCACCAGCACGTCGTTGGGGCCGACCGTGGGCGCGGAGCGCTCCTCGACGGCCGGGGCGACCTGGGTCTCGGCGTCGTAGTGGCCCACCTGGAGGTTCTCCGGCCGCACATATTGCCCGGTGCCGGGATATCCGCCGCCCGAGTCGCCGTAGCCGTCGTCGCCCTGCTCCTCCTCGGGCGGCACGCCGGCGACCTCGGCATAGCCCTCGTCGAGCGTGTCGAGCAGGCGGTCGACGTCCTCCAGCGGCATGCGGAAGCTCGCGGTGCACATCTCGCCTCGCCACAGGCTGAGCACCAGCGTGCCTTCGTGCCAGGTCACCCGGAGCACACGCTCCTGACCTCGCGCGTCGAAGAACACCTCACCGAACGATGGCAACGGGACAACTTCCGACATGGCAGACATAGTGCTTTAACCAGCCTTTATTCGTCCACTCGACCCCGGAGAACCCTACCGACCGGACTAACCAGCCCCATCCCGATCCCCTGCGCAACCACGAAGGGAAGATCGTCGTTGACCATTCCGCCCGGCCCGCAGAGACGGCACCGCCAGTCTGCCACGCGACATCGCCCTCCGGTTCCGGAATGCCGGTATGCGTCCATCCAAGGCCTCCCGCGCGGGCTCCGGCAGGGCCCGGGGAGGAGTGCGACCGGCCGCCGCACCCGAAGCAGTTTTCCACAGACCCGGCCCCCTCGCTCCGGCCCCGGGCGGCAGGCGAACACCACGCCGCCGAGAGGAGGTGCCGGATCGGCCAGGGCACGGATTTCTACAAGTCCGGCATTCCATCACGTTTTACATTGAACTTATTTGTCGTGCCACACGTTTCACAGCCCCCGTCGGCGCTGCTTTCCGCACGGGAAGGATCACGTCGACCTCCGGATCACATACGCGCAAGAGGGAACGCCCACAACCAGCTCTACTTCCTCGAAAAGGAAGAGCCCAGCTGCTTTTCCCGGCCGGCACCGGGGGCGGGAATGGCCTCCGGTTGATCCCTCCTCCCAACCACCGCCATCGGGTGAATTCCCACGCTTTTCCCGACCTCTGGCTCAGGAGGCTTCGCCGTACGGGGCGGCAATACCATCCGGTTCCGGAAAGCCGCATATGCCCTCCCCACAGGACTCCGTGAGCGGGCCCCGGAGGGCTCGGGAAGGGGGTACCGTTGGCTGTCGTGCCCGAGCAGATTTCCGTCGACGCGACGTCCTCAGACCAGCCCGAGACCGTTGCCCTCCCGCCCGTCGACGAGCTGCTCCACGCCGCCGTCGAGGCTCTCGGCGGCAGCAGCAGGCCCGGCCAGATCGCCATGGCCGAGTCGGTCACCCAGGCGCTCGACGACGACCGGCACCTCGCCGTCCAGGCGGGCACCGGCACCGGCAAGTCGCTCGCCTACCTCGTGCCCTCCGTCCGCCACGCGGTGGGCAAAAGCGAAGCCGTCGTGATCTCCACGGCGACCATCGCGCTCCAGCGGCAGCTCATCGACCGCGACCTGCCGCGCCTCGCCGGCGCCCTGGACGGGCACCTCCCGCGCGAGATCTCCTTCGCCATCCTCAAAGGCCGGCGCAACTACCTGTGCCGCCACAAGATGGCCGAGGGGTTCCCCGAGGACCAGCCCGACCAGCTGTTCGACCCCGGTGAGACGAGCGCCCAAGGGCGCATGGTGCAGCGCGTCAACGACTGGGCCGACACGACCGAGACCGGAGACCGCGACGAGCTGGTGCCCGGCGTCAGTGAGCAGGTGTGGCGGCAGTTCTCCGTCAGCGCCAGGGAATGCCTCGGCGCCCAGCGCTGCCCCAGCGGGGAGGAGTGTTTCGCCGAACTCGCCAGGCAGCGCGCCGGCGAGTCCGACATCGTGGTCACCAACCACGCGCTGCTCGCCATCGACGCCATGGAGGAGTTCCCGCTGCTGCCCGAGCACGGCGTGGTCGTCGTCGACGAGGCCCACGAGCTCGTCGACCGGGTCACCTCCGTCGTCACCGACGAGTTGTCCGAGTCCACCGTGTCCCTCGCCGCCCGCCGCGTCGGCCGCCTCGTCGAGCAAGCCGTCGCCGACCGCCTCACCGAGGCCGGCGAAGACCTCAAGGCGCTGCTCGCCGCCGCCCCGCCCGGCCGCCTCGACGAGCTGCCCGAGGTCCTCGGGCAGACCCTCGCCCTGGTGCGCGACGCCTCCAGGGCGTGCGTCACCGCGCTCGGGCCGCGCGGCGCCGACAAGGACAAGCCCGACTCCGCCGCCGCGCGCAAGCTCGCCTTCAGCGCCCTCGACGAGGTGCACGACACCGCGGTGCGCATGCTGGAGGCGTTCGGCCACGCCTCGGAGGTCGACCGCGCCGACGTCGTGTGGCTGGAGCCCTCGACCGACCGGCGGCCCCCCACCCTCCGAGTCGCCCCGCTGACCGTCGGCGGCATGCTCCGCGACAAGCTCTTCGGCGACCGCACCGTGGTGCTCACCTCCGCCACCCTCGCCCTCGGCGGCTCCTTCGACGGCCTCGCCCGGCAGTGGGGCCTGCCCGACGGCCACTGGTCCGGCCTCGACGTGGGCTCCCCCTTCGACCACGCCCGCAGCGGCATCCTCTACATCGCCAAGCACCTGCCCCAGCCCGGCCGCGACGGCCTGCCCGCCGCCTATCTCGACGAGATCGCCGAGCTCGTCGAGGCCACCGGCGGGCGCACCCTCGGCCTGTTCTCCTCCATGCGCGCCGCCCGCGCCGCCACCGACGCACTCCGCGACCGCCTCCCCTTCCCGCTGCTGTGCCAGGGCGACGACTCGACGTCCCAGCTCATCAACGAGTTCGCCGACGACGAGAAGACCTGCCTGTTCGGCACCCTGTCCCTCTGGCAGGGGGTCGACGTGCCCGGCCCGTCGCTCCGCCTCGTGATCATCGACCGCATTCCGTTCCCCCGCCCCGACGACCCCCTCACCTCGGCCCGCCAGCGCCACGTCGCGGAAAAGGGCGGCAACGGCTTCATGACCGTCGCCGCCACCCACGCCGCCCTCCTCCTGGCCCAGGGCACCGGCCGGTTGCTGCGCTCCCAAGCCGACAAGGGCGTCATCGCCGTCCTGGACCCCCGCCTGGCCACTGCCCGCTACTCGGGCTTCCTCCGCGACTCCCTCCCGCCCTACTGGACCACCTCCAACCCCGACGTGGCCCGCGCCGCCCTCAAACGCCTCCGCGACTCCTAGGGGCCATACGGCAAAGCCCTGCCACGTGGCCGTGGCTCCGTACGGCAGAGCCGGGCCACCTGGCGTGGCTCCCCAGGAGGCGATACGGCAGAGCCCGGCCACGCGGCTGTGGCTTCCGGCGCGTTGCCGGCTCACAGGTACCCGATTCCAACCGGGCACCACCGGGCGACATGTCGTAAGAAGCCCCCGGCGAGATGGCTTCGCCGTACAGGGCGGTTACACGTGCCCGATCCCAAGTCGGCCACCGCCGGGCGACATATCGCGATATGCCCTGGGGTGATGGCTTCGCCGTACGAGGCTCTCCTTACCTGCCTTCACGACCGACGTGTCAGGTGCACCCGCCCGCCCCGGCGGCGACAGCCGTACGGCACTGCCCGGCGCGACGGCCTCCCCCACCGTGGCCGGACCCTCCGCCGCCGACGTCCGCTTCGCCGAGACACGCGGCTCGTCAGGACGAGGCCGTGCGCGCCGGCCTTGCGATACAACGCCACCCCCGTCGAAGCCCACGTCCGCTGGACGACGGCCCGAGCCCGGCAACCTGCGCAGCATCCCGCCCTGCTCATCGGCCGAAGCATCCCTAAAAGCCAGGTGAGTGCGGTCGCCGACGGTCGTGGAACGTGGTCATCTCCCTCGCCCACACAGGCTCACGATGGCCATGTGGGCGCCGCCGCTGCGGATGCGGCCAGGCTCTCCCCTTCCCAGGTGGGCGACTGGCGCAGGATGCTCGCAGCGGCGGGGTGATTGCGGATGGGGCGGACGAGTGCACCGGTCACACTCGGACACATACGGCACGCCGTGGTGGCGCGGGGCGCAGATGACAAGGCGGCATCCCTGTGACTCTGGCGGGCCGGTCAAGTCCGGCATCGCGGTCTGGCGCGGGATGCGGGTGACAGGGCAGGCACACCTCTGGTCCCGGCGGGCCGACCGGGTCCGGGCCCGCGGTCTGGCGCGGGATACGGGTGACAGGGCAGGCACACCTCTGGTCCCGGCGGGCCGGTCGGGTCCGGGCTCGCGCTCTGGCGCGGGATACGGGTGACAGGGCGGGCATACCCGCAGCCACGGCAGGCCGGTCAAGTCCGACATTGCGGTCTAACGGGGGAAGGTCGCGCTGCTCAATGCCCGGCGGGGACCGGGTGAGCCGAGCCCTGCCGCGCGATGGTTTGTCCCCAGGGGGTGGTGGGGCCTAGGGCCACTCGGTCAGGTTGGGGCGTTTGGGGGGGAGGCCGTCGCCGGAGGAGGTGCCGCGGAGGCGGCGGCCCAGCCAGGGGAGAAGGTGTTCGCGGGCCCAGCGGGCGTTTTCCGTACGGCTGGCGGTGGGGGCGGTGGGGAGGGGCCAGGTTTTGTGCCATTCGCCGGCGTCCGGCACGTCCAGGGCGGTGAGGACCTTGGCGGCGACCAGGCGGTGGCCTGTCTCGTTGAGGTGCAGGCGGTCGGGGTTCCAGGCTCGCCAGTCGCGGAGGCCCTGCATGGACCACAGGTCGACCAGGCGGCAGCCGTACAGGTCGGCGAGGGATCTGATGTGCAGGTAGTAGGTGGCGAACCGGCCTCGGGCGTGGCGGATGACCGGGCTGTCCCGGGGGTCGACGCCGGTGAACAGGAGCACCTCGGCGCCGGTCGCGCGTAGTTCGCGGATGCCTTTGGCGAGGCGTTTGGCCAGGGCGTCGGGGTCGCCGTTCGGGCGGAGGAGGTCGTTGTTGCCGGCACAGAGGCTGATCAGGGCGGGGCCCATGGCTACGGCGCTCGGCACCTGCTCCTCAAGCACCTGGTCGAGGACTTTGCCGCGGATGGCGAGGTTCGCGTAGCGGAAGCCGGGGGTCAGTGCTGCGAGGTGCTCGGCTACGAGGTCGGCCCAGCCGCGGAAGGTCCCGTCCGGGGCGAGGTCGCTGAGCCCTTCGGTGAAGCTGTCGCCGATGGCTACGAATGAAGCGTAAGTCGCACCTCGGTCGTCACCGGGCTTCGTCGCCGTGTCCCCCGTCGCGTCGTCGTCGCTCACTTGCTTCCCCCTATGGCGCTGAGCCGTCAAGCCACACCGTGCGCACCCGCGCAGGCGGCATCCATGCTGCCCTAGATCCCACCGGACACCTCGACCGCCCCCGGCCTCAGTATGCCGAGCCAAGGATGCGGTGCCGTACCGGACGGCCCTTCCGACCACAGCGCGGGACACCGGGCGCGCTTACTCCCCCGCGACGGCCCAAAGAGCCCGAACCCGGCGAAAGCCCGCGCCGCCGTACCGGGCGGCTCCGAGTCTCCACCGGCCGGGAGCCCTTACTCCTTGGCGCCCGCGATCGCCCGCAGGCCCAAGACATAAGACTGAAGCCCGAACCCCGCGATCGTGCCCGTGGCGACCGCGGCCACGACCGAGGTGTGCCGGAACTCCTCGCGGGCCGCCGGATTGGAGATGTGCACCTCGACCAGCGGCGCGGTGCGCTGGGCGATGGCGTCGCGCACGGCGTAGGAGTAGTGGGTGAACGCGGCAGGGTTGAGCACCACGGGGATGCGCCCGTCGGCGGCCTCGTGCAGCCACGAGATGAGTTCGGCCTCGGAGTCGGTCTGCCGCACCTCGACGGACAGGCCGAGTTCGCGGCCGGTCTCACGGCACAGCTCGGCGAGGTCCTCGAAGGTCTGGGCGCCGTAGACATCGGGTTCGCGGATGCCGAGGCGGCCCAGGTTGGGGCCGTTGAGCACGAGTACGTGTGTCATCGGGCGACCTCAAGACGGGACAGGCGAGGGTCAGGCACGGCGGACCTCGCGGTAGGCGGCGGCGAGCAGCTCCTCGGACGGGTTCTCCAGCCGTGCGGGACGTGCCACGTCGTCGAGGACCACGAACCGGCGAGTGGCGCCGCGGTTCTTCTTGTCGACGCTCATGTGCTCGACCAGCGCGGGGAACGCGTCCGCGCGGTAGGACGTCGGCAGCCCCACCGAGGTGAGGATGGCGCGGGTGCGGTCGACGAGCCCGGGGCCGGCGTGGCCGGAGAGCTCGGACAGGGCGGCGGCGAACACCATGCCGATGGCGACGGCCTCGCCGTGGCGCATGGTGTAGTGCTCGACGCGCTCGATCGCGTGGGCCAGCGTGTGGCCGTAGTTGAGGATCTCCCGCAGCCCCGACTCCCGCAGGTCGGCGCCGACGACGTCGGCCTTGACCTGGATCTTGCGCTCGATGAGCTCGCGGGTGTGCACCCCCTCGGGGTGGCGGGCGCCTGCCGGGTCCTCCTCGATCAGGGCCAGGATGGCGGGGTCGGCGATGAAACCGCCCTTGACGATCTCGGCAAGCCCGGCGACGTAGTCTTCACGCGGCACACTGACCAGGGTGGCGAGGTCGCACAGGACACCGGCGGGCGGATAGAAGCAGCCGACGAGGTTCTTGCCCTCGGGCGTGTTGATGCCGGTCTTGCCGCCGACCGCCGCGTCGACCATGGCGAGCAGGGTCGTCGGCACCTGCACGACCTTGACGCCACGCAGCCAGGTCGCCGCGATGAAGCCCGCGAGGTCGGTGGTCGCGCCGCCGCCGACCCCGACGACGGCGTCGGAGCGGGTGAGTCCGTGGCGGCCGAGCGCCGACCACAGATCACCGGAGACCTCGACGGTCTTGGCCCGCTCACCGTCGGGCACGGGCAGCGGCACGACGGCGAACCCCGCCGCCGCCAGCGCCCCGCACACCGGACGCGCGATCTCGGGCAGGGTCTCGGGGTGGATCACCGCGACGGTGCGCGCCCCGGCGCCGATGAGCCCGGGCAACTCGCCGAGGACGCCGGTGCCGACGACCACGTCGTACGGAGCGTCCCCCTTGACCGTGATGCGGGTCGCGGTCACCGGCCGCCCTCCTTGCCAGTCGTCGGGTACGGCGGAGCCGTGTCACGGGCGATCGACGCCATGGCCGGCGGCTTCGCCGCGCCGTGGCTCGTCGGGAGCGTCACCCGTCCTCCCCCTTCGCGATGGACTCGGCGATGGACTCGGCCACCTCGGCGGCCTCACGGCCGCCGGTGGGGACCTGGAGGGTCGCGAGGCTCTCGTAGATGGGTTTGCGCTCGGCCATCAGAGCGCGCATGCGGCTGCGCGGGTTGAGCACGAGCAGCGGCCGGGCCTGGGCGAGGCCGACGCGCTTGACCGCGTCGTCGAGGGGCACCTCAAGGTAGATCACCGTGTGGCCGGCGAGCAGCTCGCGGGTCTCGGGGCGCAGCACGGCGCCGCCGCCCAGGGACAGCACACCGTCGTGCTCGGCGAGGGCGAGCCGCACGGCGTCGGCCTCAAGGTCGCGGAACCGCTCCTCGCCGTCCTCGACGAAGATGTCGGGCACGGGCTTGCCCGCCGTCGCCTCTACGTCGGAGTCGGTGTCGCGGAAGCCCGTGCCGAGCCGGTCGGCCAGGAGCCGGCCCACGGTCGACTTGCCGGAGCCGGGCGGCCCGATCAGCACCGCCTTCGGGGCGGTCATTTGACCACCAGGGAGGACATGTAACCCGCGAGGTTGCGGGCGGTCTCCTCGACGGAGTCGCCGCCGAACTTCTCCGCCGCGGCGTTGGCGATCACCAGCGCCACCATGGCCTCGGCGACGATGCCGGCGGCGGGCACCGCGCACACGTCGCTGCGCTGGTGGATGGCCTTGGCGGGCTCGCCGGTCCTGACGTCGATGGTCGACAGGGCCCGCGGCACGGTGGAGATCGGCTTCATCGCGGCCTGCACACGCAGGACCTCGCCGTTGCTCATGCCGCCCTCGATGCCTCCGGCGCGGTTGGTGACCCGCTCGACGTTGTCGAGGGAGCCGACGATCTCGTCGTGAGCGACCGAGCCGCGGCGGCGGGCCGTCTCGAAGCCGTCGCCGACCCCCACGCCCTTGATCGCCTGGATGCCCATGAGCGCCGCGGCGAGGCGGGAGTCGAGGCGGCGGTCCCAGTGCACATAGCTGCCGAGGCCGGGCGGGAGTCCGTAGGCGAGCACCTCGACGACTCCGCCGATCGTGTCACTCTCCTTGCGGGCGAGGTCGATCTCGGCGACCATCGCGGCGCTGGCCTCGGGGTCGAAGCAGCGCACCGGGTCGTCGTCGACGGCGGCCTGGTCCTCGGGGCGGGGCAGCGTCCCGGCGGGGGCCGCGGCGGTGCCGATGGAGACCACGTGGCTGACGATCTCGACGCCGAGGGCCTGCTTGAGATAGTTGCGCGCGACCTGCCCGAGCGCGACGCGGGCCGCGGTCTCGCGGGCGCTCGCCCGGTCGAGCACGGGACGGGCGTCGTCAAAGCCATATTTCTGCATGCCGGCGAGGTCGGCGTGGCCCGGCCGCGGCCGCGACAGCGGCGCGTTGCGGGCCAGGCCCTCCAGCAGCGCCGGGTCGACGGGGTCGGCCGCCATGACGTTTTCCCACTTGGGCCACTCGGTGTTGCCCACGCGGATCGCGACGGGCGCCCCCAGGGTCCGGCCGTGGCGCACGCCGCCGACGATCGTCACCACATCCTGCTCGAACTTCATGCGACCACCCCGGCCATAGCCGAGTCTGCGGCGACGCAGGGCCTCGACGATGTCGGCCGTGGTCAACTCCACCCCGGCGGGCAGCCCTTCGAGGATCGCGACAAGCTCGGGGCCGTGGGACTCTCCTGCAGTCAACCAGCGCAACATGCCCACAAGTCTTCCATGCGCACGGTGGTGCGGCGTCCCCCGGCCGCGTACCGGCGGTTAACTAGGGAATCAGCACGCCCGCCAGGCCGCCCAGCAACATGAAGGGGCCGAACGCAAACTCGGTCTTCCTTGTCGCCTCTTTCCAGACAAGCAGGCTGATGCCGTACAGGGCGCCCAGGAACTGGCCGCCGAGCGCCGCCACCGTCCACGCCTGCACCCCGAGCATGCCGCACACCATGCCGATCAGCCCCGCGAGCTTCACGTCCCCGAGGCCCAGCCCACCCGGGTTGACCAGCCAGAGCACCAGGTAGGCGAGCCCCAGCGCCAGCCCGCCGAGCAACGCGGGGCCGAGCTCGCCGGTAAAGGCGATCAACACGGCCAGCAGCGGATAGGCGGGCAGGGTGATCACATCGGGCAGCCTGCGCGTGCGCAGGTCGACGGCCGCGAGGAGGATCCCGATCAGAGCGGCGCACAGCCCCACCACGAGGTACGGCACAGCCCAGCCGGCCCCGAACCGCCACACCATGCCCGCACACACCACCCCGGTGACCACCGCGAGCACCGGGTCCACGCTCCGCCACCCGCCACCCGCCGCGGCTTGGCGCATCGCCGCCAGTTCTTCACGCCACCCGACGGGTTCCTCCCCAAAAGCGCCTGCAAGCGCCCGAACAGGCCCACTCACGAGCACCCCCAGCAGGGCCGTCGCGATCAGCGTCAGCGATGTGAGGAGAGACACCCCCACGACCCTACGGCAGAGCCCGCCCTCACTCGCAGGCATCGACGGAGGACGGGCTCCGACCTGGAAGTTCTCAACAGCCGTTCTCGATCCGCCCGGCAGAGACCAGGGGGTGGTGGTCACTCTCGGCGAGCAGGTGCCGGGACAGATGATGTAGGTGACCCAACCTGATCAGGAAGAGCTCTGTTTCCTCTTCATCACCCTGGCTGCTTGAAGTCGCTTGGAAGTGAACGGGTCCACGGCTCCGGCCCCCTCGCCCGGGGTGGAGTTCCACCCGCTGATCCTGTTTGCGAGCGCGTCCAGGCGTTTGTCTCCGGGAGGGACGTCGATCTGGAAGTGACTTTCCTTCGGCACCTTGAAGTCGCCGCCCCAGCGAACAACGCCGTCACACTCCGCGAGGATGTCTCTCAGGATCAATTCCTCGTGGTGGCGGACTGTTCTGGCTTGTCCAGCACACCCCGGCCGACCAGACGCCTGGAAAAATCATCGCGAGGCAGGCCCGGTATCCCTGGTCATTCGGAACTCAGAAGATCGACCTGTACACACCGCCTGAGACGAGGGCCGCTCCCGACTACCCCGCCCCCGCCGTCTACGGCGCGCGAGTGCATCTGAACACGCCGGGCAACGACGGGAGAATCGTCGTCTCCCATATTGTAGGGACAAGCGCGGCGAGCCTTCACTGCTGGAACCGCACCAACTACTTCCCCGACGATTATCGCGTGCGCTTCATCGACATCTCCCCAGCGGACTTCTTTATCAGCGGGAGCCCTTAACCGATGTTCGGCCACAGAAACGTGAGGCGGCCGGTCCTTGTGGCCGGCCGCCGTCGGCCCCCTGGTGTTCTGCACGCGCTGGTCGTTGTTCTCTTGCTTGTTGGATGTACGCCGACCGACGATGAGATGTTCATGATCGTGAACAACACCAGCGAAGAGGTGGCCGTAAGGTGGAAGCTCGACGCCAAACCGTTCAAGACATTCGCCCCCGGCCAAGGGCTCCACCTTTTCCCGACCAAAGAGCGCTGCCGGTTCGCCAAAGACGAAGACTCCCTCGTGGCGACCACCGCCTCCGGACAGACATACACCTATGGGCCGCCTATCTGCGCCAGGGAGGCGTTCGTGATCGGTCGGTGATCCGCCCGCCGCGTGGGCAGCAGCGCCAGCCGTCGGCCCTGATCGCGTGTCATCGAAACTTAAACCCAATGGCGCGGGGACCAGATCTTGCGCGAGCCTCTGACCAGCACCATTACCAGATCACCCTCACAGACGAAGGAAGCAGGCACGCTGGTAGAGCGCCATTTGCATGTCGGGTGGCTCACCACCACGGGCGTGGGGACCAGTGGAGGTGTCGTCTCGCTTACTCATGATGCCCTGGCTCACCCCCACGGGTTTGGGGACCAGAGCGAGGCTCGCAGCAACACCTCTCAAGCGGCCGGCTCACTCTCACAAGCATTGAGACCAGCTACTCGACTGAAGACGGCACATTCGCCATCAAGGCTCACTCCGTGAGCTGACCTCAATGCGCTGATCTCACAGCACCACGTGGTCCTTCCCCCGGACGTGGGGGTGGGTCGCGTCCAGCGGAGTGGTATACGAAAACGATCTCCGCGTGATCCTTTTTCCGCAGATTAAGAGGTTCAGGGTTTCCACCTTTGAGAGCACCGTTTTCCGGGACTGCATCCTGGCCAAGGCCGACTTTCAGAACGCCGATCTGCGCGGGGTCCGCTTCGAGAGATGCGATCTGACCGGCGCGCAGTTCTCTCAGGCTCAGATGGCGGGGGCGCGATTCACCGACTGCGCCCTCCTGGGGGTGAACGGCGTGACAAGCTTCGCCGGCGCCACCGTCTCCAGCCGCGACGCCCAGGAGTTGCTGCACGCGCTCGCCGGTGCCCTGGGCATCACCGTCGAGGAAGACTAGGTCTGGTTGTAGAACCCTTCGTCGGCGATTTTCCCGTCGTCGGTGATGAAGGACGAGCCAGCCGGCATGATCATGAACACCTTGGCGGACAACCGCTCGATGTCTCCCCGGCGACCGAGAATGAGACCCGACGCGAAGTCGATGATGCGACGGGCATCCGCGCTGTCCATGTCCTCGAAGTTCATGATGACCGGGATGTCCTGGCGGTAGTACTCACCGATGGTGAGAGCGTCCCGGAAAGTCCGAGGCCGCACAATCGCGATCTGCAACCCGCTCGCGCCCCCGTCGGCTTCCTCGCCCGCGAAGTCGTCGTCGAGGGCCTCCTCCGCGTCATAGACGTCGTCGTCATGTTCACCGAGACCTAGCCGGACGCCCGCCCTGCGAAGCCCCACACGCACCTCACTACCAGACCACAATGTCTACTTTGACAAAGGTACGTCATGTTTCCGCCCAGGCCTCGGCAACACGCCGAAGGCGGCAAAGGATAGGTCGGCTCTGCCGTACTCGAGGGGAAGGCCGTTTGTGGCTTCTGTGCTTGTATCGGGCATCCTCCAGGCTCGGAGACAGAGCACGATGCGAAACTGCCCGGTCAGCTGCACGACCGGGCAGTGGGGGGCATCTCCGACGATGTCAGGTGTTCTCGGTGGTGGAGTGGGCCAGGTTCTTCGGCGACCTCCCGCAAGAGGACGCCTTCGGTGTCCGGGCGGGGTGGGTTCAGCGGGCCGCGCGGAGGATAAGGTCGGCGACCGCTTCGGGTTCGGAGACGGTGACCGCGTGGGAGGCGCTGTCGAGGGTGACGGTGCGGGCGTCGGCGCGGTCGGCCATCCATTCCTGGGCCTTGGGCGGGATGTTGTAGTCCCGGCCGGCGACGAGGGCGTAGGAGGGGATGGTCTTCCAGGCGGCTTCGGTGGCCTTCTCCTCCAGGGCGGCGGTGGAGACCGGCCGCTGGGTGGCGGCCATGACGGCGGCGGTGGAGGCGGATACGTCGGCGGCGAACTGCTTGCGGAACCGGTCTTGTCTGATGGTCAGTTCGGTGCCGGTGCCGCCGCCGGGTAGCGGGTAGCTCGCGGTGTTCAGGGTTTCGCCGAGGGTGCTGCCGGGGAACTTGGCTGCCAGTTCGCCGGCGCTTTCGCCGGTGTCGGGGACGAACGCGGCGATGTAGACCAGGGCCTTGACGTTAGGGTTGCCGGCGGCGGCCTGGGTGATGACCGAGCCGCCGTAGGAGTGGCCGGCCAGGACCACGGGCCCTTCGACGGTGGCAAGGACGCTGCGCAGGTAGGCGGCGTCGCTGTCCAGGCCGCGCAGGGGGTTGGCGACGGCGATGACGCGGTGGTCGCCGCGTTGCAGGCGCTTGATGACGTCGGACCAGCTGGAGGCGTCGGCGAAGGCGCCGTGGACGAGGACGATGGTCGGCTTGGGCTTCGCCGTACCGGCGTCGCGGCCGGCGGCGCTGCTGCTGGTCGCGGTGGCGGCCAGCAGGGCGCCGGCCACGATGGGCGCGATGGCCAGGGTGGCGAGGGTGCGGACGGTGGATCGGGTGCGGGTGGAACGGGTCATGATGAATTTCCTTGTGGGTAGGGCCGCCGGGGGTGAAGGCGCGGGTGTGCCGCATTGATCGGGTGCCGCATTGATTTCGGCGGGCGCCGCCGGGGCTCTCGCGGCGCGGGCGGGGCCGAGGCGGCGCAGGCAAGGCCGACACGGCCCAGGGCGCAGGCGAGGCCGACACGGCCCAGGGCGCGGGCGGGGCTGAACGCGGCGCGGCCGGACGTGAGCGTGCCAGGCCGCGCTGCGTTCAGCCCGTGTGCAGGGCAGTGCGCAGTTCTCGGGATAGGCGGTGATGTCGTGACATCCGGCAAGCACTGGGTTCAGCCCGGATACCGGGCACTGCGCAGTTCTCGGGATAGCCAGTGATGTCCCGGCATCCGGCAAGCGCCGCCTTCACTCCGTGTGCAGGGCGGTGCGCAGGGTGTGGACTGCCGTGTCGATGGCGGACTGGGCGGCGTGGGTGCCGCGCAGGGAGTTGATCATGACGAAGTCGTGGATGATGCCGAGCTGGCGGACGGCCACCACGGGCACGCCGGCCTCGCGCAGCTTGGCCGCATATGCCTCGCCCTCGTCGCGCAGGACGTCGGCTTCGGCGGTGATGACCAGCGCGGGCGGCAACCCGGCCAGTTGCTCGGTGGTGGCGCGCAGCGGTGAGGCGGTGATCTCGGCCCGCTCCGCCTCGGAGGTCGTGTATTGGTCCCAGAACCACTGCATGCCGTCGCGGCGCAGGAAGTAACCCTCGGCGAACTGGTGGTAGGAGGGGGTGTCGAAGTTCGCGTCGGTGACGGGGTAGAACAGCACCTGGGCGAGCAGGGGCACGTCGCCGCGTTCCTTGGCCATGAGGGTCAGGGCGATGGACATGTTGCCGCCGACGGAGTCGCCGCCCACCGCGATGCGCTCGGCGTCGAGGTCCTTGCCCGCGCCGTGCGTGACGACCCAGCGGGCCACGGTGTAGTTCTGCTCGATGGCGACCGGGTAGCGGTGCTCGGGTGAGCGGTCGTACTCGGGGAAGACCACCGCGGCCTGGGCGCCGACGGCAAGCTCGCGGACGAGCCGGTCGTGGGTGTGGGCGTTGCCGAACACCCAGCCGGCGCCGTGGATGTAGATCACCACGGGGAGGGGGCCGGTGACGCCCTTGGGCCGGACGATGCGGGCCTGGACCGAGCCGGTCGGGCCGCCTTCGACGGTGACCCATTCCTCGTCCACCTCGGGCTTGGCGATCTCGCCCCTCTGCACGTCGTCGACGGCGGCGCGCGCTTCGGCGACGGCGATCTGGAACAGGTATGGCGGCTTGGCGGTGGCCTCGGCGAATGCCGCGGCGGCCGGCTCAAGCACCGGCATGAGGTTCTGATCGGACATGTTGCACTCCTTACGAGAGGTGACGCTGTCTGCGTCTGGTCTAGACGGGAGATCTCTCCTGGGGCTACACACGCGGCCGCCTTCGGGGCTGCATTGACATCGCCTATGACTCGCGATGACGATCACCATGCGCTAAGGCGGCTCCGGAGGCACGCAGTACGGGGTCATCCGCGGCCGGCGGGTTGTGCCGGGCGGAAGGCGGTGGCGTAGTCGCGGGCGAAGTCGGTCAGGTCCCGCGCGGGGCGCCCGGTGAGTTCGGCGACGTCGGGGCAGACCTCGGCCGCCTCCCCCCTCGCATAGTGCGCGTAGTCCTCGATCAGGCCGTCGGCCTGCCACTCGGGCATCATCGTGCGGAGCAAGGCGGCGAATGCCTCGGGGGGCACGTCGGTGAAGGCGATCTCGGCGCCCACCGCCTCCGACAACGCCTGGGCGATCTCGGCGTGGGTCACCGCACGCGGCCCCGTCAGGGTGTAGGTGCGGCCGTGGTGGCCGGGCCGCGTGAGCACGACCGCCGCCGCGTCGGCGATGTCGCGGACGTCGACGGCGCTCACGGCGGACGTGCCGATCGGTGCGCCGAACCGGCCCTGCTCCCTGATCAGGCCGGCGAACCCGAGCGCTCCCTGCAGGTACAGGTTCGGCCGCAAGACGGACCACTCGTCGAGCCCGAGTGCCCGCACATACGACTCCACCGCGGCGTGCCAGCGCAGGAACCGCACCGGGGAGTCGGACCGCGCCGCATATTGCGACAGCAGTACCAGCCGGGGCACACCGACGCTCCGGGCCCGCTCGGCGAACTGGATCTGCAAGTCCGCGGCGTCGGGGGCGGACGGGCTGTTCAGGAACACCGCGTCCACCCCGTACAGCGCGCCGGCGACCGCCCGGGGGTCGCGCAGGTCGGCCACGACGGGCTCGACGCCGGCGGGCAGGGCCGCCGCGCGTTCGGGGGTGCGGATCATCCCGCGCACGTGTGCCCCGCACTTCAGCAGCGCCGGGCCCAGCAGCGAACCAACCTGTCCCGTGGCGCCGACCACCAAGATCGTCGGCTTGTCCATGATCCCCTCCGTGGAACTGTCGATCACAAAGCTCACCGCGCGTCGCCGGGAGCCGTCTCGCGCCGGGCCGCTGGGGTGAGCGAGACGACGACGGCGATCAGGGCGAGCACCGCCGCGCTGAGGAAGGCGTCGTTGTACGCTCCGCCGTACGGTGCTCCGGCGCCCGACCCGGCGGCCATCGCGATCAGGGCGGCCAGGCCGAGGCCGCCGCCGAGTTGGCGTGCGGCGTTGATCAGGCCGCTGAGCAGGCCGGTCTCCCCCATGGCCGCGCCGGAGACCGCCATGGTGGTCGCGTAGACGAAGCCGAGGCCGAGGCCGCCGCCGATGAGCAGGAAGGGTCCCAGCAGTGCGGTGACGTATTGATCGGCGGGCCCGCTCTGGGCGAGCCAGAACAGGCCCGCGACCAACGCGATCAGTGAGCCCACCGTCGCCGGCCGGAAACCTGCAAGCCGGGCCAGCAGCGGGGCGGCGAACCCGCCCAGCGCGATCATGACGGCGATCGGCAACTGGCTCAGGCCGGTCGCGACCGGCGACATGCCGAGCACGTTCTGCTGAAACTGGGGCAGGAAGTAGAACAGGCCCACCGACACCGCGCCCAGCAGGAGCATCACGATATTGGCGACGACCACGGGGCCGCGGCGGAAGACGCCGAGCGGGACGAGGGGCTGGGGCGAGCGCAGTTCGACGGCGGCGAACGCCGCCAGCGCGGCGACGCCGACGGCAAGGCTCACCAATGTGCGCGGGGAGCCCCAGCCGGCGTCGGGGGCCCAGATCAGCCCGAGGGCCAGCGCCGAGATCGCCAGTGTGATCGTGGCCGCTCCAGGCAGGTCGAACCGGCCCGGCCGTGCCGGGGAGTGCGGCACCGCGTACCACACGGCGACGCCCGTCAAGATCATGAACGGCACCGGCAGCCAGTAGATCGCCGGCCACCCCAGGGACTGGGTCACCACGCCGCCGAGCGCGACCCCGAGCAGGCTGCCCGCGCCGGCGACCCCGCCCCAGACGCCGAGCGCCCGTCGCCTCTCGTCGAGCGTGGCGTATAGGCCGAGCATGAGGGACAGTGCGGCGGGGGTCAGCAGCGCCGCCCCCACTCCCTGGACGACTCTCGCGCCGATCAGCACGGCGCCGCTCGGGGCGAGGGCACAGGCCAGGCACGCGATCGTGTAGACCGCGAGGCCCGCCTGGAAGACCTTTTGTCCGCCGAGCACGTCGGCGAGCCTGCCGCCGAGCAGCAGCAGCCCCGCGAAGGCGATCAGATAGCCGTCCACGACCCAGGACAACTCGGTGGCCGACAGCCCCAGCCCGGCGCGCATGGCGGGCGTGGCCAGGTTCACCATCGAGGCGTCGAGGATCACGACTCCCGCAGCGGTGGCCAGGCCGGCCATGGCGAGGCCGCGCGGCACGGCCCGGGGGATGTTTCGCGACGTGGATCTAGTGATGGTCAAGGCTGCGTCTCTCTCGATCCGACAGGGGCTTGCATGACCCCCTCCGAAGTGTGAGAACCTCTACGAGATGAGAGATTAACACGGCTTTGTGAGACTTCAAGCGAAAGCTAGATGTTCTCACTACCGTGCATATGCCTTGTGGTTGCCAGATATGAGGAGGGGTGCGATGCCGCCGACGACCCCCCGCAACTCACTGCGCGAGCGGTTTCGTGAGCAGGTCCGCGAGGACGTCAAGGCCGCGGCCTTGCAGCAGCTCGCCGCGGGTGGAGCCCAGGCCATCTCCATCAACGCCATCGCCAGACAGCTCGGAGTCTCGGGCCCGACGCTTTACCGCTACTTCGCGAGCCGCGACAACCTGCTCACCGCACTGGTCGTCGACGCCTACGAGGACCTGAGCGACACCCTCACCCGCACATTCGGCGACCGGGCCGCCGGCGGCACCCCCGAAGAACACTTCCGCGCACTCGCCCGGACCTACCGGGCATGGGCCCTGACCGAACCTCACCGCTACGAACTGCTGTTCAAGCCCCCGTTACCGGGCTACAGCGCCCACACCGAACCACTCGCCGCCGCTGCCCGCTCCCTCATGGGGCTCCTGCTGGGCCTTTTGCCCGAACTCACCCCCGCGAACCCGCCCCCACCCGTGGCCACCGCCCCGATCACCAACGCCGACGTCCTCACCGCCCGCTCCCAGAGCGCACCGGGGTTCCACCTCGCCGTCTCCGTATGGACCTGCATGCACGGCATCGTCAGCCTCGAACTCGGCGGCGGCCTCTCCGCCATGACCATCGACTCCGGCACCCTCTTCGACCACGAACTGGAAATCCTCATCGCCAGAATCACCAAGGGACGCGACGCCCCCCAGAAGACCCGGCGGGCCCCGTGACGAGGCCGGCACGGCGAGAGCCCGCCAAAGGAAAGGCGGGTGGTTATCGGATTTCGTGGTCGGGGTGCCCGTTGTCGTAGGCACGGCGGGCTTGGGCGATGATGTCGCGGTGTGCCAGCGACCAGTCGGCGAGGGCCTTCACGAGGTGGGTGAGACTGGTCCCGGTCTCGGTGAGCCGGTAGTCGACCTGGGCGGGCACGGTCGGATAGACGGTGCGGAGCACCAGGCCGTCGCGTTCGAGCCGTCGCACGGTGAGAGTGAGCATCCGCTGCGAGATCCCGTCGATGGCCCGTTGGAGCTGCCGGAAGCGGCGTGGCCCGCTCGCGAGTTCGACGACGACTAGCACGGACCATTTGTCGCCCACACGGTCGAGGACGTCGCGGATGCCGCAGTCAGGGTGGTCCGCACGACCGCAGGGGTCCAGGTCGGCGGCTCCCGTGGTTACCTCGGTGTGCGTCGGTGACATGAAACTGCCTCCTTGTGAGCGGCCTCCGGCTGAATCACGATTCCATCGTAGTTACCGAAGAGAACCACGATGGAGATCCCATGATCATGGTCACCGGGGCAACAGGGCAGCTCGCCTCCGCCACTCTCGCCGAGCTCAATGCTCAAGGCGCGACAGCCATAGGAGGTAGCCGCACTCCAAAGGACTGTGGCCGGCATCTCGACTTCGACGATCCGGCCAGTCTTGATCTGAAAGACGTCTCGACACTTGTGCTGGTCTCGGCCGGATATGCCGAGGACGACCAGGTGATCGCCCGGCATGCCGCAGTCGTGGACGCCGCAGTGCGCGACGGGGTCGGCCACATCGTCTACACCAGCCTGACCACGGCAGGCGACCATCTCGGGTTCGCCCTGGCCCACCGCGCCACCGAGATAACGGTGATGAACAGCGGGCTTGGATGGACCATCCTCCGCAACGGACTCTATGCCGAACTGTTCGGCGCGCTGCTGACCTGGACCCCCGGCGGCCTCGTCTCGGCGTTCGGCACCGGCGCCCTGTCCGCCGTGGCACGCGCCGATCTCGCAGCCGCCGCCGCGGTGGTCGCGACCGGCCCCGCGGCACATTCTCACAAGATCTACGACCTGGTCGGCGAACCGATCGCCGCCGCCGACGTCGCCGAGCGCCTCGATGTCACACACCACACGATCAGCCTGGGTGAATATCGGGATCGTCTGCTCGCCTCAGCCGGGCTTCTGCCGTTCCAGCCGCCCATGCTGGTCTCGATCGCCACCGGCATCCGGCACGGTTTCCTCGATAAGACCGGCTCGGACCTGCGTAAACTCCTCACCCGGCCACTGATCGACCCGCTCGGGGTCGCCGCCGGCAGCGCGGCGGCACTGCGCCCTGCCCTGGTCTGAGCACCGGCGGACGGTCAGGACCGCCCCTAGGAAGACGCCTTCCGGCGCCACCGAAAGCGGCGGCGGGCCGGGGTTTGCGGGGCGGGGGCCAGGCGGGTCACGCTGACGCCCGCCCCGGCCAGGGTGTCGGCGATCTGGCCGGCCGGCCGGTCCATGGCGGCCATCGTGTGCACCGCCCCGCCCTCCAGCACGAACGGGATGGGCCCCGCCACGTCCAGCACCACGGCGGCGGCTCCCTCGTGGAGGGCGGCCTGGCACACCTGGGCGCCGGTGACCTGGATGGGGCGGGCGTCGCGGCGCCAGCGGATCATGGCCTCGACGCCGGTGAAGGCGATCACCGCCTCACGACCGTCCTTGCCGACGAGCTTGGGGAGAGCCATTTCGCTCTCCTTCTCCTGCTTCAACCCGTGTGCGCCGATCTCGGACTCGGTGAGGAGCGCCACCACCGGCACCAGCAGCCTGGCCCGGCCGAGGACCGCGATCACATCGCCGACGTCGGCTCGCCCCTCGGCGTGCGCGGCGAGCGTGGCGGCGACGGCGGCGTCGGTGCTGCCGTCGTCGTCGGGGACCAGGGGTTGAGGAATGCTCGGCACGACTCCCGAGCCTACCGAGGTTGCCCCGTTGCCCTGTTCTCCGGGCGGAGGGAAACCCCTTATCTGCTGATCGCCGGAAGTACGACGCTTGCGAAGCGAGGTGGCGACGGCGTGTCGATCACAGGGGCCGGCACGCCGTAACCAACGAGTGCTCCGCCGGCGGGTCCGATCACTTCACCGTGACGTCGAGGAAGATGGGGTTCTTGCCGGCGAAGACCGGGACGTCTTCCTCATTGGTCATCTTCCAAAAAATCTTGCACCGCGCCGGTTCCCTGGCCGCCTTGACGTCGACCTTGATATCCACGGTCTCACCAGGCTTGGTCGCCGGGACGGGAACCCGTTCCGGCGCCTCACACGGCGTATTGTTGGTCCGGGTCATAAACCGTTTCTTCCAATGCGTGCCGCCGGTGTTCTTAAGCCGCCACACTTTAGTGAAAGTCTGCCCCCGCTCCACCTTCGTGCCGTCCGGAATAGTGATGTCCCCCACAAAAGCCGAGTCGTCCTGAGGAACCGTTTCCGTGCGGGGCACCGCCTCCGCCTGAACCTCCCGCCCCGAAGGCGTGCCCGACGGCGTCCCGGCCAGGTTTCCGAAGGTCAGCACCCCTCCCACCACCCCCACCACGGCCCCGGCGGACACCAGCGCCAGCAACATCGCCCTACTGCCACGCTTACCGGCGACGGGAGCCGGCTCCGGAGTAACAGCGGAAGGGGCGGCAACAGCCTCCGGCGAGACCGAAGGCTCCTCCGACTCCACCCGCGCACTCTCCCAGTGCCCGCGCCATTCGCGGCGCACCTCCTCGGCGTCCCGCCCAAGCCGGTCGACGGCGAGGACACGGACGAACTCCCAGGTCGTCTCCCACGTGGGCAGCACCTGTCCCCTGGCCGCCGCCGCCAGAGACGACTTCGACGCGGCGGCCCCCAACCGGGACGACATCTCGGCGAACGACGGAGCTCCCGCCTCGTCCTTGAGCTCCCACAGCCGATGCGCCAGAAGCGCCACGGGCCCCGACCGCGGGTCGGGCCGAACCGGCTTGCGCCCACGTGGCGCGCCCGTGTCTCCACCCGCCTGCTCCGGTGATCCAGCCATCGCTCACCCACTCCGCTCCGCCTCGCGCCTTTCCCTCTTCCCCCTGTCACAGGCGAGGACCGCTCTCCACCAGGGAAAAGCCTCTCGCCGTGGGAGCGGCCCGCCCGCGGCCTCTACTCCCGGACATACGGGGAATGGGCATGAGAGTACCCGAGCCACCGGCCGCCGACGGCCCCTCGCCGATCGATCACGGATTGGGCGCCAAGGGAATTCCAAAGAGAACCCGATAACCGCCCCGAAATCAATTAAGGTGATAATTGATAATCGGCCGCCGCGCATATTCTCCGGTCGCACGGGACCTCCCCGAGCCGGCTCGCACGAGCACTCCCACCTCCGCGAGGGACCTGTACGGCACAGCCAAGCGAGTGCAGGCCCACCCTCCTGACCTGCGCCTTTCGTTGTCCAGCAACCTCTGGACAATGTTTGGCCGCCGATCCCCCGGATCCGGCTTGCCGCCGGGGCCGCTCCCGGGCATAGTCGGGTCCCGTCTAGCGATGGCGTGCAGCACGCATAAAGACAACCTTCACCGCGGCCACGCGTCTCCACGCGAGGAAACGATGGAAGGACGGCGGATCGCGCCCGGCGTCACGCGGACTCGATGCCGGTGCGGGGGCCAATCCGACGTCCCGCCACGCGTTATTCACAGGTGAATAGAGAATATGTGCGACGAAGGGCGGTAACCGATTCGGCCTCACCCTCCTTCGCCGATGTAAGACCGCCGGGGCATCTGCGGGCCGCCCCGGCAGCCAAGGGCGTTCCGCTTACGGGGGTCGTAGAGCGGAACGCCCTTTCAATTGCCGCCGGGTCGTTTACGGCACCCGGCACGAGAGAAAGGGACAGGAAACCGTTGCGTTCCATAAGAACGAAGGCCGCCGTCCTCTGCGCCGCAGCCGCTCTGACGTTGGCGGGAGCGGGTCTCGGCGCAGGGGCGGCCTCCGCCCATGCCGTGCCGCAGGGGTCGTGTGGTTCCGGCTTTGTGAAGGTCGGCTCCCACAAGCTCACCGCGGACTGGGGCAAGCCCCACGTCGGCGGGACCGTCACCGTCTACTACAACCGTTCCACGGGCAAGAACTGCGCCATCGCACGCCCCATTCACGCCTGGGCGGGCAAGGCGAAAAACGTCTCCGTCTGGATGCAGCGGCTCCCCCACGGCGCACGCGACGCCGACAGCAGCGACAGCTACCGGTTTTACGCGGGCCCCATCTACGTCTCCGCCCGCCACAAATGCATCAGGGTCTTCGCCCAGGTGAAGTCACCCCAGGGTGAGATCTACGTCGGGGGCACGCCCCGCGGCTATTGCAGGTGACCTGCCCGCCGCCCGGGCCCGCAGGCGGCTCGGGCGGAAACCTGGCCGGCGCAGGCACTTCTTCCTACACCCCGCACTATGTCACCACTTTAAGTGGCAACCTGATGTCGGTGAGTAGTCGACGGGAAGGCGTGCGTGCGCATGGGCGAGAGCCGCGACTCGACCGGTGCCGGAGCCAGGCTGCGGCGCCTCCGGGTGGAGCGTGGGCTCTCACTCGGTGAGATGTCCCGCCTGACGCATTACAGCAAGGGCTACCTCAGCAAGATCGAAACGGACGACAAGGCGCTGACGCCGGGCGTGGCACGCAGGTGCGACGAGGTGCTGGAGACCGGCGGCGAACTGGCCGACCTGGTCGCGAGCGCCGCCGACGAGTGCCCCTATGTCGGACTGAGCGCCTACGAGCAGGCGCACGCCCGGTGGTTCTTCGGCCGGGAACGCGCCGTGAGCATGCTCGTGGCGCGGCTGGCCGAGCGGAGCGCGGCCCGCGCGAACGGCAGGAGCGCGGGCCACGGCCCGATCGTCGTGGTCGCGCCGTCGGGTGCCGGCAAGTCGTCGCTGCTGCGCGCGGGGCTGCTGCCCGCCGTGCGGCGCGGCGCGTTGCCGGCGCCCGAGTCGCGCACCTGGCCGGTGACCGTGTTCACCCCGGGAGAGCATCCGGCCGCCGAGTTGTCGGCGCAGGTCGGCGCCCTCGCAGGGCTCGACGTCCCCTCCCTGTCGGCGACCCTCGCAGAGGATCCAGGACTGTTCGCCGCCCGGGTGCGGACCGCGCTGCACGAATGGGGCCGGCCCGGCGAGGCCCAGGGCCACGGGCGGCGCCTGCTGCTGGTGGCCGACCAGTTCGAGGAGATCTTCACGCTCTGCCGCGACCCGGGGGAACGCCACGCGTTCCTGGCCGCGCTGCACGCGCTCACCCGCCCGCCGCACAGCACGGCGCTGGTGGTGCTCGGGCTTCGGGCCGACTTCTACTGCCGATGCCTGTCCCACCCGGAGCTGGTGGAAAGCCTGCGGGACGGCCAGTTCCCACTGGGGCCGATGACACGCGCCGAGCTGCTCGATGTGATCAACGGACCGGCCAGGGCCGCGGGCCTGCGCCTGGAGCCGGGGCTCGCCGAGCTGCTCCTGCGGGACATGGGGGTGTTTCCCACGGGTGACCGTACGGACAACGCCGCGGGCGTGTCCTACGAACCAGGGGCGCTCCCGCTGCTGTCGCACGCGTTGCTCACCACGTGGCAGCGGCGCAGCGGGGACACGCTGACGGTGGAGGGTTACCAGCTCACCGACGGCATCGTGGGCGCGGTGGCCTCCTCGGCCGAACGCGTCTTCACCCGCCTGGCCCCCGCCCACCAGGAGATCGCCCGCCTGATGCTGCTGCGCATGGTGTGCGTCGGCGAGGACGACACAGAGACAGGGCGCCCGGTGAGCATCTGCGATCTGCCGCCCTCCCACTTCCCGCCGCCGGCCACCGGCGAGGTCGTCGAGGCGTTCACGCACGCCCGGCTGCTGACCGTGAGCGCCGACCACCTCCGGCTCAGCCACGAGGCGCTGCTGTGGGCGTGGCCGCGCCTGCGCGAGTGGATCCGGGCCGACCGCGCCGGGCTGCGAACCCACCGGACGTTGTCGGAGGCGGCGCTGAGCTGGGAGCGGGAGGACCGGGACCCGTCGCTTCTGTATCGCGGCACACGTCTCCAGGCGACGGTCGAGTGGGCCGGGACCGGCACCGGAGTGCTGAGCGGGTCGGAACACGCGTTTCTCGACGCCGGCCTGGCCGCGTGGGCGGCGGAGGAGGAGGCGGCGCGGCGCCGGGCGCGCAGGCGGCGCCTGCTCGCGGGGGCGCTCGCCGGGCTGCTGGCCATGAGCGGGGCCGCGACGGCTTTCGCCGTACTCGCGCAGCGGGCGACCGAGCGGCAGCGTGGGCTCGCGTCGTCCCAGCGGGCCGAGTCGCTGTCCCGCGGGCTCGCCGCGCGGAGTGTCCTGGTGACGGGCGATCCGGCGGCGGCGGCGCGGCTGGCCACGACCGCGTGGCGGCTCGCGCCCACCGGGGAGGCGCATGCGAGCATGGCCATGCTGCTGGGCCGGCCGGATCGTGCGGTCATGTCCGGCCTTTCCTCGACGTTGGCCTTCAGTTCGGACAGCCGGGTGCTGATGGGCGCGGGGAAGGACGGCACGCTGCGGCTCTGGGACACCGCCCGCCACCAGGCGCTCGGCGAGTCGCGGGCGGGGCGGGGGCCGCTCAGCGCCGCGGCGTTCAGTCCCGACGGGCGTCTTCTCGCCGGTGCCGGGCCGGAGGGGGCCGTGCGTGTGTGGGAGGTGGCTGCCCGCGTGCCCGTCGCCGCCACGCTCGGGGGACACACGGGGGTGGTGCGGGCGCTGGCGTTCGGGCCCGACGGGCGTGTGCTGGCGACCGCGTCGAAGTCGTCGGTGCGGTTGTGGGACGTGGCGACCCTCCGGCCTGTCGGCGAGCTGGCGGGTGGGCGGGCGGTCCCGATCGCGCATGTGGTGTTCAGCGGCGACGGGAACACGGTGGCCGCGGTCGGGGCCTCCGCCGTACGCGTGTGGGATGTCGCGGCGCGCCGTCCGCTCGGCGGGACGCTGCGGCATGAGGGCGGGGCGCCGTCGGCGGCGGCCTTCAGTCCCGACGGGCGTGTCCTGGCGGTGGCGGCGAAGGACTCGGTGCGGCTGTGGGACGTCGCGGAGGGCCGGGCGCTCGGCTCGCCGCTCGCGGGTTACAACGGGGTGGTGCGGTCGCTCGCGTTCAGCCCCGACGGGGGCACCCTGGCCACGGCGGACGACGCGTCGGTGCGATTGTGGGACGTCGCGGCCCGCCGCCCGCTCGGGTGGGCGTATACGGGGCACACCGACTGGCTGACCAGCGTGGTGTTCAGCCCCGACGGCCGCATGCTGGCGAGCGCGGCCTCGGACGGGACGGTGCGCCTGTGGGACGTGACCGCCCACGGCCCGGCGGGCACGATCCTGCGGGGGCATAAGGGGTGGGTCTACTCGGCGGTGTTCGGGCCCGACGGGCGCACCCTGGCCAGCGGGGCGTCCGACAAGACGGTCCGGCTGTGGGACGTCGCCGGCCGCCGCCCCCTCGGCCCTCCGCTGACCGGGCATCGCGGCTCTGTGGCATCGGTGGCCGTAAGCTCCGACGGCCGGACGCTGGCCAGCGGATCGGTCGACAAGACGGTCCGGCTGTGGGACCTCACGGACCGCCGTCCTCTCGGCCGTCCGCTGACCGGGCATCGCGGTGCGGTGTTCCCCGTGGCGTTCAGCCCCGACGGGCGCACCCTGGCCAGCGGCGACGCGACCGGCGAGATGCGGATGTGGGACATCGCCGGACGCCGCGCCGTCGGCGCGCCGCTCAAACTGGGCAACGGACCCGTCGCCTCCGTCGCCTACAGCCCCGACGGGCGCACCCTCGCCGCCGGCACCGCCGACGGAACGATCCACCTGTGGGACGCCGCCACCCTCCGCCCCCTCGGCGCTCCCCTGCCCGCCCACCACGGCATGGTGTTCACTGTCGTCTTCAGCCCCGACAGCCGCACCCTCGCCGGGGCCGGCCAAGACGGGACCGTCCGCCTGTGGGACGTCCGGCGGCGCACCCCTCTCGGGGATCCGCTCACCGGACACCACGGCATGGTGTTCGCCGTCGCGTTCAGCCCCGACGGGCGTTTCCTTGCCAGCGGCGCCGTCGACGGAACCGTCCGCCTGTGGGAAACCGCCGGCGGCCGGTCGGTCGGCGCCCCCCTCACGAGCCCGCACGGCCCCGTGTTCACCGTGGCGTTCAGCCCCGACGGGCACACCCTGGTCAGCGGCTCGGGCGACGGCGATGTGCGCTTACGCCGTACGGCACTGCCCGACGACCTTTTCACCGCCCTGTGCGCCGTCGCCGGGCGATCCCTCACCCCCGAGGAGTGGCGCCGCCAGGCGCCGGGAGCGGCCTACCGGCCGGTGTGCCCTTGACGGAGGGTTGCCGGGTTTCCCTGCCTCGTGTGGGGAGGGAAACGCCTGTCCACCGCCCGCTTGGGCGGGGGACGATCTCCGTGTGGAAGGAGTGAGGCTTTTGAAGCAGGACGAGTTCGACTATAAGACGGCTGCGGTTCTCACGGCGGCGATCCTCGGTCTGGGAAATCGTGGGGATCGCCACGACACCGGCCGAACCCCACGATGCGGGACAGGCGGTGCAGGACCGGGGCGGGGGGTAGCGGAGTCAGTCAGGCAGGACGTCCGTGATCCGTCGCGCGCGGGGGGAGCCGATGCGCCGGTAGATCGCCAGTGCTTGCCTGAGGAGGGGTGTGCCGTCGCCGGGTGGCTGGCGGAGGCCGATTCCTTCCAGGGCTCGTGCTTCCTGCAATGGGGCGCCGATCGTGCGGGCGACGGCCAGGGCTTCATGGAAACGGCCGGGGGAATGGTGCAGTTCGCCGAGGTCGTTCAGGGTTTCGGCCTGTTCATAGCGGTTGCCCAGCTCGGTGAACAGGGTCAGGGCCTGGGTGAGGCGCCCCTGATCCCTGTGCAGGTTGCCGAGGTGGTGGAGGGTGTGGGCGATGCCGTACCTGCTGCCGAGGTGGGTGAAGGATTCGAGCGCGTCGGTGAGGTGGTCCGACGCCGCCGTGTGGTCGCCGGTCAGGCGGTGGACGACGCCCAGGTTCGCGCGGGCGGTGGCCTGGCCCCGGCGGTCTTGCAGGGTGGTGTAGAGGTCGAGGGCCCGGGTGTGGTGGTCTGCCGCCGCCGGGTAGTCGCCCGTCTCGCGGTGGGTGAGGCCGAGGTCGTTGAGGGCGATCGCCTCGCCTCGGCGTCCCCGCAGGTCGACGTATAACAGGAGGGCGCGGGTGTGGCAGTCCGCCGCCGCCTCATATTCTCCCAGGCAGCGGTGCATTCCGCCGAGGCTGTTGAGGATGACGGCCTGGCCGCGGCGGTCGCCGGCGGCGGTGTAGAACTCAAGGGCACGGCTGTGCCGCTCGGCGGCCGAGGTGTACTCCCCCACTTCGCAATGCACCAGGCCGAGGTTGAACAGCGCGACGGCCTGGCCGCGGTGGTCCTCGACGGCGGTGTAGAGCGCAAGGGCGCCGGTGTGGTGGGCGGCCGCGGCGGTGTACTCCCCCAGTTCGCGGTGCATGACGCCGAGGTTGACGTGCACACCGGCCTGGCCGCGGCGGTTTCCTGTGGTGTTGTGCAGATGGAGGGCACGGGTGTGGAGATCGGCCGCCGAGGTGTATTCGCCCATGCGCCGGTGTAGGCATCCCATGTTGTCGAGGGCGACGGCCTGGCCGCCGGGGTCGGCGATACGGCGGGCGGTGGTCTCGGCGGTTTGGTGGAGGGCGAGGGCCTGTTCCCAATGGCCGCGGAGTGCCAGATAGTCGGCCAGCATGGCGGGGATCGCCACAGCGTGGGCGGGATGGGTGCCGGCGGCGGCCAGCACGGCGGCGTACAGGTTGTCGCGTTCGGTCCTCAGCCACTCCTCGGCGTGGCCGCTTGTGGCGAAGGAGGTTTCGGTCTGGGTGGGCACCAACCGGGGACTCTGCAAGGTGAAGTGCAGCCCCGCGGCGTATGCCGTGTGGGTGTAGTAATCCAGCAGCCGTTCCAGCGCGGCGTCGCCGGAGGTGTCGGCGAGGGCGCGGGTGTAGTGGGCGAGGAGGTCGTGCAGACGGTAGCGGCCACGGCTCGGCTCCTGGAGGAGGGAGGCCGCATAGAGGGCGTCGAGGTGCCGCCGTGCCTGCGCGAGCGTGACCCCGCCGAGGGCCGCCGCGGCGTGGGCGTCGATGTCGTCGCCGGGATACACACCAAGGAGGCGCACCAGGCGCTGCCGGGCGGGTGGCAGGTCCCGATAGGACAGTTCGAAGGCGACCGCCACGCTTTTGCCGTCCTCTTGGAGTTCCTCCAGAGGTTCGGCCATCTGGTCGGCCAGGTCGCCCACGCTCCACGCCGGCCGGTGGGCGTAGCGGGCGGCCATGATGGTGATCGCCAGCGGCAGCCCGCCGCAGGCCGCGACCAGCCTGTCCACGGCCTCGGCGTCGTCCGCCGGGATGGGGCGGCCGGTGCTGCGGGTGAACAGCTCCACCCCGTCGGCGCGCGGCATCGCCCCCACCGTGAGCGGCACGGCACCGGGCACCGCCAGGCGGTTGCGGCTCGTGATCAGCACCAGGGAACCCGGGGTGCCCGGCAGCAGCGGTTCCACCTGGGCACCGCTCGCGGCGTTGTCGAGCACCAGCAGGATCTTCTTCCCCGCCATCCGGTCACGCCACATCCCGGCTCGCCCGTCCAGCGTGCGCGGAACCCCTTGGGGTTCGACCCCGTAACCGATCAGCAGATCGGCGAGGATGTCCGCGGGGTCCGAGGGCGCCTGGCCCGGGGTGTGGGCGTGCAGGTCGACCTGGATCCTGGCGTCGGGGAACCTGTCGGCCATCCGATGAGCGGCGTGTACGGCAAGAGCCGTCTTTCCGACACCCGGCATGCCGTTGACGGCATAAATCACGACCTCCGCCCCCTCGACCTCGGCCAGGCCCCGGGAGAGGTGATCCAGCTCCCATTGGCGGCCGGTGAAGACCGGGGTGTCGCGGGGGAGGGTGCGCGGCGCGGTGGACATCTTCGGCGGGGAGGCCAAGGTGATGTCGCCGTGAACGGTGCCGGCCTGAATCACCGTGTGCGCGGCGCCGGTCACCATGTTGCCGTCTGGGGCCGGGCTTGTGCCGTACCTTCGAAGCAGGTAGTCGGCGACAGCCGCGAGAAAGCCGACCCGCATATGCCCGAGCCTCTTCTTCACTCAGCCTCCCGGATCACTCCTCCAGTCTTAACCGCTTGGGCAGAACAGGCCAGCCGCGACCGGATCCCGGTCAAGGCTCCCGGAAGTCCGCGGGCTCACCTAAGACAACGCTCACCCCAAGTCCGCGATGGCCGCGACCGGGCCGCCGCCTGAGGGGCCCTGGTGGACGGCGGCCACGGAGACGAAGACGGCCGGGTCGCCGGTGACGGAGGCGGCCACGCCGCCGACGGCGGCTTTGATTTGGCGGTGCCAATGCACGTCGGAGTCGTCGAGCATGATGTTGCGCCGGCCGCGGACATGGCCGCTGGGGTCGGCTTCGCATTTCATGAAGACGTTGACGAGGCGGTCGCCGAGGTCGGACGGGTGGGGGCGGTCGGGGAGGTCGATGCCGCTGTCGCGGATGGCGTCCCAGATGCCGTCGGCGTCGAGGGCGTCCCTCATGGTGCTGTGGCCGATGCGGTAGCGTCCGCCGATGCCGCGTACGTTGCCGACGACGACGATCTGGGCGCGGTCGAGTTCGACGCCGCTGGAGCAGGAGGCGACGCTCGAATACAGCGACAGGTCGCGGTGAATCTGGTCGGCGCCGGGCATGTCGATCTCGCCGAGGGCGACGGCGATGCCGAGGGCGGTGGTGGAGTTGGAGATGTCCATGGAGGGCCCGGTGTCCTCGGTGACGACGTCGTGGCCGCGGTTTTTGGCGTCGGTGATGGTGGCGAGGGTGAGCAGCGGGGTTTTGGTCTGTACATAATGCACGTCGGCCGGGTCTTCGATGCCGGCGATCTTCATGGCCTCACGCACCCCGGCCGCGACCTTCTCCACCATGGCGGGGCGGCCGATGTCTTCGGGAAGGATGACGTCACTCATGGCGACACCGACGGAGACGCGGGGTTCGTCGCTGCGAGGGGCTTTCGCGGGGTCGACGGTGGCGAAAACGGTGGCGTGGGGGCTGAGCACGCCGTCGGTGCCGCCGGACCAGACGAGAGGCACTTGGGAGACTTCGTCCGGGGTGCGGGTGCCTTTGGCGATGAGCACTTCGCGGAAGGCACGGTCGGCCAGGATGCGCGTGTAGTCGTTGACGCCGCCGTTCCCCTCGGTCTTGCCGATGACGGCCAGCACACGGTCGGCGTCGATCACACCGTCGTCGATGAGCTTGGCGAGCCCGGACGCGTCGGTCACACTCTCGATGGCGACTTTGCGCACTTCAATGGGATCCGGCATGTTCTTCACCTTTCGCCAAGAATTAGGATCAAACTTCAACTCTGGTGCCAACGTCTCCGGTCAGAGCCTCACCGAGCGACTCCAGCGACGTGATGACCGCCCGGCGCCCGCCCCCGGCAACGAACCGCAGCGCCGCCTCGACCTTCGGCCCCATGCTGCCCTCGCCGAAATGCCCCTCTTCGGCAAGCCGCCGCAGTTCGTCCACACCAATGCGCCCAATCGGCCGAGCCTGCGGCGTGCCGTACCCGACCTGGGCATGCGGAACGTTCGTGGCGATGAGCAGGCTGGTGCACCGTACGGCGGAAGCCAGCATGGCCGCCGCCAGATCCTTGTCGATGACCGCCTCGACCCCGTGCAACGCGGCGTCGGGTGCACGCACGACCGGCACCCCTCCCCCACCGGCGGCGACGACCGTGTAGCCGGCGTCCATCAGCGTGGCCACCGCCGGAGCGTCGAGGATTTCCAGTGGCTCGGGTGAGGCGACGACCCGCCGCCACCCCTTCTCGAACCGATGCCACCGCTGGCCAAGCTCCTGGAACCTCTTGGCCTCGTCTTCGCTGAAGTATCGCCCGATCGGCTTGACGGGATGGCGGAAGCCGTGGTCGTCGGGGTCGACAAGTGTGCGGGTCACGACGGCGGCGGACGGCACGCCGTGGGCCGCGAGGGCGTTGAGCACGAGCACGCCGATGGTGGCCTGGGTCTGCGCGCCGCACCAGTCCAGAGGGACGGGCGGCACCACGTCGGCGGCGAGCTGGTTCTTGAGCAGCAGATTGCCCACCTGAGGCCCGTTCCCGTGGGTCAGGATGACCTGGTGGCCGGCGTGGACGAGCGCGGCCACGTGGGCCATGGCACGCTCCACGGCCTCGCGCTGCTCCTTCGGGGAGGCGTTGCCTTCGGGCGCGGTCATGGCGTTGCCGCCAAGGGCGAGCATGACACGCTCGTTCCCACCGGAGCCGCTGTCTCCGGGCATGGCGGCGTTGCTCTCGGAGGTGCTGCCGCCTGCGGTTTCACGCCCGGATTCGCGCTGCGTCACGTTCACCTCGCCCGTCTGGCTCGATTGCCGGCACTTCCCACCGTTCCCCTTCACATCCCCCTCACAGCGCGACGCTAACGGTGGGGTGGGGCGGCCCTCATGGGCACTCGTTGCCCAAGGCGAGCGTGTTCTTCGGCATTTCCCACGAGACGCCCAGTGTGACCTTCGACACATCGGAACATCCCACGAATCCGACATTTCACACTATTGGGCCCCCTCGGGGGATATTTCACATAGAGGTATCACGCACAGTTAGTTGACTGTTCTCCTACCCGTCACTTGGCGGCATAAGCCAGAGTTCTCCGATTGATAAGTTTGTTTTTAGAAAGGTCGTGCAAGCTGACGAAATCGGGGACTTCGGCATGCCCGCTTTGGCGACACCGACGTCGACCGCCTCGCCGCACGAAGAGGCGGTCCCTCATCTTCCGGTCCCACCGGAAGACACAGAAATAGCACTTTATTTCGGTCCGCAACGCCGCTGGGTGCTGCTGACCGTGCCTATATCACTGATTTTGACCGCCGGAACCCTCTACCTATTCTCCACCAGGAGTCCGGCCCTCTGGCCCTTCCTCGCCGCGCTCACCCTCAACCTGGTCGGCTGGCTGCTGTCGCTGGTCGACGGGCAGCGGCAGCGCTCCACGAGCTGGGAGTCCCACGAGCTGCTGGTCCGCTCGTGGCAGCCGGCGCGGGTGCCGAGCGTGGACGTGTTCATTCCCACACGCGGCGAGCCGCTGGCCATTCTCCGCAACACCTTCACGTATATCGCCGCAATGCATTGGAACGGTCCACTTACCGTATGGGTTCTCGACGACGCAGGCCGTGCCGACGTCGAGGAACTGGCCGCAGAACACGGCTTCCGATATACGGCCCGGCCCGATAGAGGCCACCTGAAGAAAGCCGGGAATCTCAACCACGGGTTAACGCTCAGTGACGGCGAACTGGTCGCGGTGTTCGACGCGGACTTCTGCCCGCGACCGGACTTCCTCTTCCACCTGGCGCCCTATCTGGAAGACCCGAACATCGCGATCGCCCAGTCGCCGCAGTATTTCGACACCGACGCGACGATGAACTGGCTGGAGCGCACGGCGGCCGCCAGCCAGGAATTGTTCTACCGCTGGCTGCAGCCCTCAAGGGACGCCGACGGGGGCGCGATCTGCGTCGGCACGAACGTGCTCTACCGGCGTTCCGACCTGGAGCGCATCGGCGGCTTTCCCAAGATCGACCACAGCGAGGACATCTACACCAGCGTCGCGCTGATGAGGCACGGCCTGCGCACGAAGTACGTGCCGGTGCTGCTCGCCAAGGGCTTGTCGCCGGACAACGTCGCCGCCTACATCTCCCAGCAATACCGGTGGGCGATGGGCTGCCTCAGCCTGCTTTTCAGCCGCGACTTCCACGCGACCCCCATGGGGTGGCGGGTCCGGGTGTCGTATTGGTGCGGCTTCCTCAGCTACTTCGTCTCGGCCCTGAACATCGTGGCCGTGCCACTGCCCGGTTTGATCATGCTCTACCTCTACCCGGACGAGGTCCAGGCCTGGCACATGATCCCCTTCCTGGGCCCGTTGTGGATCGCCCTCGTCCTGCTCCCATCGGTATCGGTGAGCAGGTGGCGCTTCGAGGTGATCCGCGTGCAGACGCTCTACGCCTACTGCCACTTGATCGCGATTTGGCACGCGCTGCGCGACCAGGCCGCCGCCTGGGTGCCGAGCGGCGCGGGAGGCGCACGTTCCAGGCTGGTATCGCAGGTCGGCTGGCTCGCGCTCATCTGGCTGTCGGCGACCACGGCCGCCACCTGGATCGGCATCGCGCTTCAGGCGCCCGTCCACGGGTGGGGCGATTACTGGGCGATGACCGCTTTCGCCATCGCCACCTCCTACATCGCCCTCCCCCTCATCCGCGACCTCTGGAGAACCCTCCGTTGACATCCTCCCCCTCGTAAACGAGGGGGAGTCCCACGGTCACCCCTGGGGCTTCCTGCTTCACAGCCAGTAGCCCGCCCGAGAGGACTCCCGTTGAGGTCTCACACCGGCTCCACAGGCGTTTCACCTCTCCGCAAGCCCTGCGGCGAGGATGTTCCGGGCCGCGTTCACATCACGGTCGTGACGCGCCCCGCAGGCGCACTTCCACGACCTGACGTCCAGCGGTATCGACTGCTGAAGCGCCCCGCACACCGAGCACAACTTGGAGGAGGGGAACCAGCGGCCGGCGACCACCAGCTCACGCCCGTACCAGGCACACTTGTACTCCAGCATGGAGCGCAGCCTCCGCCAGGACGCATCCGAGACGGCGCGCGCCAGCGAGCGGTTGCGGACCATGTTGCGGACGGCCAGGTCCTCCACGGCGATCACTTGATTCTCGTGAACAAGCCGTGTGGTGACCTTGTGCAGGAAATCGCGGCGCCGGTCGGCGATCCGGGCATAGACCCCGGCGACCTTCACCCGGGCCTTGGCCCGGTTCGCCGAGCCCTTCTCCTTGCGGGCGAGTGCCCGCTGCGCCTTAGCCAGCTTGCGTCGGTCGGCCCGCTCATGCCGGGGGTTGACGATCTTCTCTCCGGTCGAGAGTGCGGCCAGGGCGGTGATGCCCGCGTCCACGCCCACCGACGCCTCGACCGGTGCCAGGGGTGCGATCCTCTCCTCGACCAGGATCGAGACGAACCAACGCCCGGCCGCGTCCTTGGAGACGGTCACCGTGGACGGCTCGGCCCCCTCCGGCAGGGGACGCGACCACACGATCGCCAGCGGCGCCTCCATCTTCGCCAGTGTCAGCGTGCCGCCGCGCCGGCGGAACGCCGAGCGGGTGTACTCAGCGCTCGCGCGGGACTTCTTGCGCGACTTGAACACGGGATATCCGGCGCGCTTGGCGAAGAAGTTCGTGAACGCGGCCTGCAGGTGACGCAGTGCCTGCTGCAAAGGCACCGACGACACCTCGAAAAGGAAGTCGAAGTCACCGCTGCGCTTCCACGCCGTCAGCGCCGCCGACGACTCCGCATAGGAGACACGACGCCCCTCGAGGGTGTAGGCGCGGGTCCGCTCCTCCAGCGCCTTGTTGTAGACCAGCCGGACGCACCCGAACGTCCGCGCAAGCTGTTCCGCCTGCTCAGAGGTCGGATAGAAGCGGTACTTGTACGCCCGCTTCACGGTCGGCGCCACACCTCACATTCTAGTGACGCGATCAGCTAGGCATGGCACGGATGTTCGAAACGGCGGTTCGCCTGATGGTGAAACGCCTGCCCCTGTCCTGCTCTGCAGGGGTCCGATTCCTCCCCCGCCTGAAGGCGGGGGTCTCCTCGGAGGTATCTGATGAATCGCATGGCATGGCCGGAAGCTCTGGCCATCACCGCGTTGCTGCTGCTCGGCGCCCTGCTGGCCTCCGGCTGGGCCGTACTCCCGCCGCTGATCCCATGAGGTTCCGCCCGGACATCGAGGGGCTGCGCGCCGTCGCGGTGCTCGGCGTACTGGCCTTCCACGCGACGGTGCCCGGCCTGACGGGCGGCTTCGCCGGAGTGGACGTGTTCTTCGTCATCTCCGGCTTCCTCATCACCGGCCTGCTCCTGCGCGACATCGCCGCCCACGGGCGGTTCTCGCTGGTCGACTTCTACGCCAGGCGGGCGCGGCGACTGCTCCCGGCGGCCGGCATCGTGCTGGTCGCCACCGCCGTCGCGGCCTGGCTGGTGTTGCCTCCGCTGCGCGCTCCGGACATCGCGGGCGACGTCATAGCCTCCGCCCTATATCTAGCCAACTGGCGGTTCGTCGCCGCGCAGACCGACTACCTGGCGGCCGAGGCCGATCCGAGCCCTTTGCTGCACTACTGGTCTCTCGCGGTCGAGGAGCAGTTCTACCTGCTGTGGGCGCCGATCGTGCTGTTCGTCGCCTGGGCGGCCCGCCGCGGCGCCGCAGCCGCGATCGGTGTGGTCACCGTGCTCATGACCGGCGGCTCGTTCGCCCTGTCCATGACGTGGACCGAGATCAGCGAGCCTCTGGCGTACCTCGCGACGCCGACCCGGGCCTGGCAGTTCGGCGCGGGCGCCCTCGCCGCGGTGGCGGCGCACTACGCCGCACGCCGCGATAGCCGTACGGCACAGGCCGGCGAAGGCGAGAGCCGTACGGCACGGCTGTGGCGGCAGGCCGGCGCGGTGCTCGGCGTGGCGGGTGCGGGGGCGGTGGTGTGGTCGATGGTGGCCTTCGACGCCTCGACCCGCTATCCGGGGGTCGCGGCACTTGTGCCGACGCTGGGGACGACGGCGGTGATCCTGTTCCGTTCGCCGGTTACGGCGCTGCTGTCGAGCCGGGTGCCGCGTGCGGTCGGGCGGTTGTCGTTCTCGTGGTACCTGTGGCACTGGCCCGTGCTGGTGATCACCGAGGCGGCGGCCGGGCCGCTGGCCTGGGGGTGGCGGGCCGCGCTCATGGTGGCGGCGGCGCTGCCTGCGTGGCTCACGATGAAGCTGGTGGAGAACCCGGTCCGGTTCTCCTCGGTGGTGGCGGAGTTGCCGCGCCGGGGGCTTGCCGTGGGCAGCGCGGCGATGACGATCCCGGTGGCGGCGGCGCTGCTGATCAGCGGCGGCGCGGTGCACAGCGCCACGGTTCCGCCGGTGCGGGCCGCGGTCGTGGAGCAGCGGATGGATCCGGCGGCGGCCAAAGTGGACTTCCCGCCCTCCCAAGGGTGCGAGGTCGAACTGACCGCGACGACGAGCCCGCCCTGCCTGTTCGGGAACACCGCGAGCAAGGACAGGATCGTGCTCATCGGCGATTCGCACGCGGGCCAGTGGTTCAGCGCGGCCGAGCGCATCGCGTCGCGCCGGGGGTGGGCACTTGAGGTGCTCACGAAGCCGGGCTGCCCCCTGGCCGCGATCAAAGTGGTGGACCCGCGGCTCGGCCGCGAATATCGCGAGTGCGACTCGTGGCGGGAATACGCGTTCAAGCGGCTCGCCGACGGCCCCGCGCCGCGGTTGATCGTCATGGCGTCGCTCAACTCCTACGCACCCAACGCGCGCACGCTCAAGGTGGGCTGGGAGAAGTCGCTGGCGAAGTTGCGTGCCATCGGCCCGCCTCTGGTCTATGTGCGCACGCTGCCGGTGCCCGGCCTCGACGTGCCGCTGTGCCTGTCGGGCAAATCCCCGGACGAATGTGCGTTCCCCCGCAAGGAGGCGCTGCGGCCCGACGTCCTCGCCGAGGAGATCGCGGCGAGGCGGTGGCCCGGGATGTCCACCGTCGACGTCACCCCGCTGCTCTGCCCGGGTGACGGGGAGCGCTGCCCCGCCGTGCTCGACGGCGTGGTGCTCTACCGCGACGACGCGCACATCACCGACCACCTCGCCGAACGGCTGGCGCCGCGCGTCGAGCGCGACCTTGAGGACCTCGACCTGATCCCCACGGTCCTGTGAGGGTGCTCGCCGCCCTCACCACTGTGATCGTCCTGCTCGCCGGGTGCTCGGGGCCCGGCGGGCAGGGGGCGGGAGGGTTCGACGAGATCTTCCGGGACGACTTCGACGGCGCCGCGGGCACTCCGGTGGCCGTCGAGCGGTGGGTGCACGACGTCGGGACGTGTTATCCGGGCTGTCCCGCCCCTCAGTGGGGCACCGGCGAGATCGAGACCATGACCGACTCGGTGGACAACGTGGCGCTGGACGGCAAGGGCAACCTCGCCATCACCCCGCGCCTGCGCGACGGCGCGTGGACGTCGGGGCGCATCGCGACCCGCCGGTCCAACTTCCGCTACCCACCTGGCGGCACGATGCGGGTCGAGGCGCGCATCGCGCTACCGGCTGTGACCAGGGGGGACGGCGCGGGTTACTGGCCGGCGTTCTGGATGCTGGGCGAACGGCTCCGCGACGGCTACACGGGCTGGCCGGGCGTCGGGGAGATCGACATCCTGGAGGCGGTCAACGGGTTGCCGCAGATCTACGGCGCGATGCACTGCGGGGTCTTCCCCGGCGGCCCGTGCGGCGAGCCGATGGGGCTCACCTCGCCTGGGCAGGCGTGTGAAAGCTGCCACGGGACGTTCCACACCTACGCGGTGGAGGTGAGCGCGGCCGAGGTGCGCTGGTATCTCGACGGCAGGCACTTCTTCACCGTGGCGTCTACCCGGGTCGATCCGCACACGTGGCGGGAGGCGGTGGACCACGGCTTCTTCCTGATCCTCAACGTGGCGATCGGCGGCGGCTATCCGGCGGCGTACGGCGGAGGCCCGAACGCCGGCACCGTGCCCGGCCGGCCGATGCTGGTGGACTACGTGAGCGTGCGGGTCAAATCCACTGCTTAGTATCGCTCTGTTCAACAAGCAGCCCAAAAAGTAACTCACTGCAATTGCCCATATCTCCTATGGATATCCCTCCAAATCATGTCTATCATCAGGGTGCACAACAAATCACCGAACACCGAAAGGAGATAATTAATGGGCCGCGTCAGGAAGTTCGGCGCTTCGGCGGCCGTAGTGGTCGCGATCACCGCCGCGACCACCCTGATGTCACCGATCGCCTCAGCTCAGGCGCCGGTTTGCAGCACCGGCGCGCAGTACGGCACATATGGCGGCTCCGGCTGGGCGCGATGCAGCGGCACCGGAGTTACGCAAACGCGTGTGGTGCTCTTCTGCCAGCAGAGTAACGGCAGCTACACCACTCATTACGGGCCTTGGGTCGAAAACAGCGTCAGATCATTCGCCTGGTGCAGCAGTAGTGCATTCCCGATTTCGGTCGGGTACCAGACGCAGTGACGGGCGGCACTCCCCTCCGGCCGTGATGAAGCGTTTTCGCCCACTCTGAAAGAGACGGCCGGGCGCCCGCACGAAAAGCCACACCAAAAGCCTTTCCGCCGTCACCCGTCCGATGAATGCAGCGGAGCACCGTGACGGCGTCGCCCGCTGCCGGGTGGCCCCACCACTAGGGGGGGTCACCCGGACAGCCCCCTGATCGGTGCGAACGAGCACGCCATGCCGCACATCGGAACGGCCGGCTCCAGCTCGCCACACGATCGTTATCGAAACAGATGTTTTCTCGCCCCACCTCACACCCGCCGGGCAGGCGATCGGGGCAGAATCGACATCATGCAGCCGGAGAAGTACGAGCGCCTCGAGGCCGATGAGGTGCAGGCCGCCTTCGCGGCGAACAGGTCCCTTGGCCACACGTTCGAAGAACAGATCGCCGAAGGGCTCGTCGACCGAATCAACTCGGTGATCGACGCCCGACTCGCCACGCAGAAGGCGCGGCAGGCGCCGCTGGACTGGGCTCAGATGACCCTGGGCATCGTGTCGATCGTGTTGACCATCCCCATGCTGGCGATCGTCCAGGACGAGGGGGTCCTGGTGGTGTTCGCGGTGCTCGGCCTGATCGCCGTCGTCAACCTGGCCTACGCGCTGACCCGTGCGCTCCACAACCGCCGCGACTGAGCGGGCGACGCCGCACATCCAGGCTGTGCCGTACGGCTCTCGCCCAGGTGGGCGGCGCCGTACCGTATGGGAGTCGCTTGGCACGCCATCGCGTCAGGAGTGCACCGTGACGGGCAGGCGGCGTGTGCGCACCGCGCCGCGTACGGCTGCCGCGAGCTGAGCGTATTCCGCCGCGCGGGCCGAGCTCGCGCGATAGGCCAGGCCGATGGTGCGCCTCGGGGCGGGGCTCGCGAAACGGCGCAGGCCGAGGCGTATCTTCCTGCCGGTCTCCACCGGCACGGCCGACTCGGGCACGAGGGTGACGCCGAGGCCACCCGCCACCAGTTGCATGAGGGTCGGCAGACTCGTGGCGTATGTCGCGGCGGTGGCCTTGGCCCCGACTTCGCGGCACACGTCGATGGCCTGCTCGCGCAGGCAGTGCCCCTGGTTGAGCAGCACGATGTCGAGGTCTTTGAGCACATCGCGGGAGATCGGGTCGGTGCCGCCCGCCAGCGGGTGGTCGCCCGGCAGCGCCAGCAGGAACTCCTCGTCGTAGACCGGGACCTCCACCAGGCCGCCCGAATCGGTCGGCAGCGCGAGCAGCACCATGTCGAGCCTGCCCTCGCGCACCTCCTCCAAAATGGTCTCGGTCTTGGCCTCGTGGACCATCAGCCGCAGCCGGGGGAAACGGCGGGCGAACATCGGAAGAAGCGCGGGCAAAAGATAAGGCGCCACGGTGGGAATCACGCCGAGCTGGGCGGTGCCGGTGAAAGGCTGGCGCGAGTGGGCCACCTCGTGCATGAGGTCGTCGACAGACGCGAGCACCCGGGCCGCCCGCACCGCGACACGCTCACCCTCCGGAGTCAGCAGCACCTTCCTCGTCGTGCGTTCGAGAAGCCGGGTGCCGAGGATCTCCTCCAGTGCCGACACCGCGCTGGACAGGGCGGGCTGGCTCATCTTCAGGGTCGCCGCGGCCTCCCGGAAGTGGAGATGGTCGGCGACCGCGAGAAAAGCCCGCAGTTGAGAGAGGGTGGGGGTGGGGTCATTGATAAGGATCACCTCTCAGATTGGTTCGACTACTCGATTTCTCGAATCAATGCCTGATCAGGCAGTCTAGGGGTCCGACAACGACGTCTTGCAAGGAGATCCATGCTCACCGTTGGTGACCGTTTCCCGGCCTATGAGCTCACCGCCTGCGTCGCGCTCGACGCCGACAATGCCTTCGCCACCATCGACCACAAGACCTACGAAGGAAAGTGGAGAGTCCTGTTCGCCTGGCCCAAGGACTTCACCTTCGTCTGTCCCACCGAGATCGCGGAGTTCGGCAGGCTCAACGGCGAGTTCGCCGACCGCGACGCGCAGGTGCTCGGCTGGTCGGTCGACTCGGAATACGTGCACCACGCGTGGCGCAAGGACCACCCGGACCTCCGCGACCTGCCCTTCCCGATGCTCTCGGACATCAAACGGGAGCTGTCCGAGGCCGCCGGGGTGCTCGGCGAGGACGGCGTCGCCCGCCGCGCCACCTTCATCGTCGACCCGGGCAACGAGATTCAGTTCTCGATGGTGACCGCCGGGTCGGTCGGCCGCAACGTCAAGGAGGTCCTGCGGGTCCTCGACGCCCTCCAGTCCGACGAGCTGTGCCCGTGCAACTGGAACAAGGGCGAGAGCGGCCTCGACGCCAAGGCGCTGATGGCCCAGTGAGCGTCGACGCGCTCAAGGAGGCCCTCCCGGCCTACGCCAAGGACATCAAGCTCAACCTGGGCTCGGTCACGACGACGTCGTCCCTGACCGACCAGCAGCTCTGGGGCACGGTCCTGGCGTGCGCCCTCGCCACCAGGTCACGCCAGGTCATCGCCGAACTGTCGGCCGAGGCCGCCGGCCACCTGTCGCCCGAGGCGTTCACCGCTGCCAAGGCCGCCGCCGCGATCATGGCGATGAACAACGTCTACTACCGGTCGACGCACCTCATCGGCGACGAGACCTACACCACGATTCCCGCGCGGCTGCGCATGACGGTCATCGGCAACCCCGGTGTCGACAAGCTCGACTTCGAGGTGTGGAGCCTGGCCGTGTCCGCGATCAACGGGTGCGGGCGCTGCCTGGAGTCCCACGAGCAGGTGCTCCGCAAGTCGGGCATGCCACGCGAGCAGATCCAGGAGGCCCTGCGCATCGCCGCCGTCGTCAACGCGGTGGCCGTCACGCTTGAGGGCGAGGCGGCACTGGCGACCGTGTGAAGTTCGCAGGTTGAAGGGGCGCCGCGATGTCGCGGCGCCCCTTCAATGTGTCTTACGACCGGTACGGCACAGCTCTTACGACCGGTACGGCACAGCCGGTCGCCCCTTGCTCGCCGCCCGGCGCGTATGGGCGGCCTCGGTCACCGTTGACGTCTTGGGGACCATGCGTCGCAGCGCGGCGAGTTCGACCGGCCCAACGGCGCGGGGCCGACCGAGGCGCTTGGTGCCCGGCAGCATCCGCCCCCCTCGGCCTGGGGCACGCGCGGAACCGCGCGTGCCCCAGTAGATCAAGTTCGGCGAATCGGTCTCATGGGCGGGCCTGGTCACCGGCTTCTACAAGTAAAGAAGCTCAGCAGCCCGAATCTGCCGTAATCCGGTCGCACTCGCTGTGGTACGCGTGCAGTGAGTTCAGCAGATCCGGAAAACGAATGCTGCCTGATCGTTCGCCGCGTTCCCGACATAAGCGATTGGTCCAGGATTGTAGTTGGTGAAGAGGTAAAGGTAGGATATGTCGTAGTAGTGGACCGAGCTGGTAGTGCTGTTGTCGACCGAGGATACGCGGTAATTCCAGCCATAGTCTCCGAGATACTGCTGGCCGCAGTCCGAGAGCCTGCCTCGCGGGTAGCCGAAATTGATGTGCTCGTAGAAGCAGAACCAGCCGGACGGGCAGTCAGGGACGCCGAGGGCACGCTGCCCGGGAAGAGCATAGGTCACTACGAACTTACCGTTGTCATATGAGACCTCGTTGCGGCTCGTCTGTTTGCCCCCTGGGGCGATCTTCAGCTGAAGTGCGATCTGTTCCCGCAACTCTGCATCCGAGCGGGCCTGCCGGCTCAGGAGGGACGGCAGGTCCGTTGAGCTGGTCGATGCCGAGGACGTGGCCACTGGGGCAGGAGCAGGGGCCATCGATGGAGCCGTTGCCGCTGTGGCCGGCGCCGCGAACGCGACCGCCGCTGCGGCGATGAGTGCCATACCCGCCGATAGGGCGATACGCGCGACTTGCTTACCGAGCTGCATTTACAAAGCGTCCCTTCCGTAAGAATGATCCGCATCTTCTCTGCGCGAATTCCGGTCGATACCTCACCGGACCGGCCGTCGCCGTATGTCAGTAGATGTTCCAGCGCTGGTTCCAGTCACCGTGGCACTGCCAGACCTGGAGCATGTTGCCGTCGGTGTAGCTGTAGTTCGGGACGTCGAGGCAGAGTCCGCTCCGCTGATTGACGAGCGAGACCCAGTTGTTCCCGGCCACGACCGGCCTTGCTATCCAGCGCTGGTTTGTGGCGCCGGTGCAGGTCCATTGCTGCACGCGGGTGCCGTTACCGATCGTTCCGTCAATGGCCATGTCGAGGCACTTGCCGCTGTGCCGGCTGGTCAATTGGTAGACGCCCAGGGAATTCGAGGTTCCCGTCCGCTCGATGGTCCAGTACTGCTGGGCGTAGCCGTTCCTCTGCCATATCTGAACCCGGGCTCCGTTCGCCTGGGAACCGTCCCTCACGTCCAGCACCTTCGTGCCGGTCGCACCGTTCGGCCTCTGCACGCTGACCCAGGTGGTGATAAACGCTGCGCCCGCATTTGCGGGGTTGAAAAACCCGCCGGCTAACACGACGATGCCGGCAATTGCGATCGCGAAGAGCTTCTTGGTGCGCATCGGTCTCCTATTCCTCTGCGGACGTCGGGGTATCCGGCCTGGCGCCGATTCGGCAGCCGCGCGATTACCTTCGTTCAATATCGAGCCATTGCAAGACCTGCTGGAGTAAGGCATTCCAGTCACGAACGCTGCTGGCGGTGGTCGCAGAAGTGCACTGCACGTTGCCCCCAAAGGCCTGCCCGGGCCATCCAGCGAGGCAGATACAGCCGGGATTGGTTAGACGGCGCCAGCGATGGCTACCGTCATAGCCGAGAGCCCATAAAAACGCTTCACTCCTCTAAATCCCCGCGAATCAGATGATTCCGGATTTGGTCACATATGTCGTTGACAATGAGCGCCACGTGCTTGACTTTGCCTGCCAAGCGGCACAGCTCCAAGGAACGCGTTGATCGGCAGGCAGGCCGGGACGGACCCGGCAGTCATGCAGAGCACAGGAGCCCGGCCCGCCTCTCTGCGACGCGTGTCACAAGACCGCCCGGCGACTCGACGACTGTGCGAGGGGCTCGGCCGAACTGGGGCCGGGAAGGACCCCGGAGGGCCATGCCGCCCGCAACGTGCCCCTTGACGAGAATCTCGATTTTTGAAATAAGCAGGGCGTAGACGCGTTTTGTCCATCATCCAGTGCAACAACGAAAGTGCCCTGCCGGGCTTCATCATGTCCGGCCCCGCTACGTCGCGGTTAAGGGGATCCACCTTGCATACGGTGATTTCGACGGAAGATGTCGCGCCGCCCGATGGGCTGGCCTACCTCCGGGAGGCGGCACTACGTGAGATCGTGCCGACGGAACTTTACGGCGACAGGAACACCGGTTTCTGGGGAAAGATAGCCGTAGGAGACCTAGGCGTGGTGACCATAGAGCGGACGGCCACAGGCAGTACGGCTCGCCGGGGAGTGTCTCGCGGTGCCGAGCTGATCCGCCGTTCGGATCCGGAGCTCTATCATGTGGTGTTCCACGAGCGCGCCTCCACAATGCTGATGTGCGATCAGCGTCAGACCCGATTCCGTCCCGGGGATATCTGCTTGGGCAACAGCTCGGTCCCCTATGAGGCATGGTGGGAATCAGGCGTCGGCCGTTATCTGGCGCTTCATATCCCGCGAAAGCTGCTCCCCGCCGCGCCGGCCGTTACCCGCGACCTCTTCGGAGCCCGCCTGTCCGGGCGCAGCGGGGTCGGCGCGCTGCTGCGGAGTTTCGCCACTCAGACCGCCCGCGATCTCAGCGGCTATACGCCGTCTGATGCCATCCGCGTGTCGACCATGCTGGTCGACCTGACGGCGGCTCTCATCGCCCACGAAATGGAGACGACGGACGCGCTGCCGACGGAGTCCGGCCGGCAGGTTCTGTACCTGCAGATCCAGGGATTCATTCAACAGCGGCTCGGGGAACCGGGCCTGGCACCGGCGATGATCGCCGAAGCACATCACATCTCCGTCCGCACCTTGCACAGGCTCTTCGAAGCCAGAGGGTGCACCGTCATGGACTGGATTCGCACACGTCGCCTGGATCGCTGCCGACATGACCTGGCCGACCCTGCCCTGGCTGATCGGCCCATCCGCGCCATCGCCGCCCGTTGGGGCTTCGCCGTACAACCGCACTTTTCTCGTGCGTTCCAGTCCGCGTACGGCATGTCCCCCTCCGAGTATCGGCGCTTCTTCTTCCCTCGCCATGGAGTTCTCTCCCAAGGCAGGGCCCCTGAGTCGGACTGAGGAGTCTCATCCCAGGACGGGCTCGGGATGCATGTACCTAGAGGGAAGTCCGTGCAAGCCCATAAATCCCCAGCACGGGGTCTGGACCTTTGGTGTCTACGAGTGGACGCCCGCCCGACTCGGCGATCGACCCACCCGCCGTCAAAGCGTTCCCTTCCATCGCGGGCTACCGGCCACTTTCCGCCAAGACCGGTGCGTGGCCTCAGGACTCCGAGGTGACCGTGCGAGTGCCAGCCGACCGGACGATCGGCACCGATGCGCTCTGCGCGGGCGCCCTGGCCTCGCGCCTCAGCTACACCGTGCTGATCCACGGACGGGACGCAGGCATACGCAGCAGCTGCGCGGTCTGGAACAAGGGTTCCTTTCCCATGGCCATCAGACTCCACAAGATCCCGGCGGGGAAGAATGCTCGTATCACCATCCGCTGGTCCATCTCGGGGCCGACGGGCAACCGCCCCGTCCGCTGATCGGTGGGGTTCTGGGAGAAGACCAAGTAGAGGGCGGCCGATGTTCGCCGTCTGCCTCGGCCGACCTCAAGTGAGGTCGGCCAACCCCTTCAACGCGAGGACAGCGAGATCCGTACGGCACAGCTACCCCTGAGCTCCTGCATGCAAGGCAGGCCTCGCGGGCCCCGGAACAAGATGGGCACCGGCTCTCACCTGTGCATACAGTCCATATTGATCTGTAGCCATCCGCCCATGTCCATGGCCGTTGTCACTCACGTAGTCACTCAAGAACCCATTCCATACCAGCCTGTGGCGAGGCTCGCTCTTCCATCGCGCAGCGTGTGAGGGTGTGAGGGCTTCGCCGTCACGGCCGAGGGCGCCTGGAAGTGGTGGCTCGCGCCGCCCTCGTACGAGAGTGGCGCCATGTGGGACATGGAACCACCCGAGGACGGGAACTTCAGCTCTCCGTCGTTCGATGAGATCGTCGCCGCTGGCGAGAACGACGATCTCAAAGCGATCAGGCAGATCGACCACAGGGTTTGGTGGAATGCGGGAATGATCGGCTCTTGGAGAGCTGAGAGTGAACGAATCTCGGAACGGCTTTGTCAGGACGGCGAAGCCAAGCGGACTTCTGGCGATCATGAGGCAGAGGGCGAGAGGTAGCCGCCGCCTTAAGAGGCTCTGGGATAAGGCCGTCGGAGATCTCCGTCGAGACCACCAAGGGACGTCTCTCCGGAGAGGAGAACAGCCTTTGAAGTGGAGCCGGCCAAAGGGTTCGGCCCTCGGCAGGGAACCACATCAGGTGGATCAGCAGCTGACGGAGTATACCGCTGAGAGGGCACCCAAACTGCTGGGCGTGTGCTCGGAGCGCTGTCCGGGGTTCACACACGGGCCGTACTCCCACCAGGAGAAGCCACCAACATGGGGGTTGGCGAAGGTGAACCAGACGGCGACGCGGTGCTGTCTGGTGCCGTAGTCGCAGTAGGACCAGGAGCGGACGCTCGGCGTGTAATCCGTGCCGCTCGAGCAGGCGTAGGGATCGGCCTGTGCGGGCGAGGCCCCGCCCAGAAGGGCGGCGATGGTGAAGAGGGTTCCGGCGAGCAAGGTGGCGGCGTGCTTTCTCATGCGCATCTGCTGACCTCCAGCGGGTCGACTTACTGCGGACAGGCGGTCCCGGGATGGTGAACTGTTAAGAAAGCTTCCTAAAAAGGACTATAGACGGGCATCCCCCGCCGTCAAGCCCGACGTTTCCCGCCGCCCTTTCCCTTGAGCTCCCGGCGGCCCGTGCGTTCCGCCCCCCGGCTCAAGGACAGAGAGCGAGCGAACAGCCACAGCAGTCTCGTGGCCGCGCGAAACTGCTGCACTAGATCAAAAAAGGCCTCCAGGGTCCCCGAGCGGGCGCTTGCGGTGAAGCTGCCTAAGGCATCGACCCCTTTGGCTCTTGGTACGGCAGGCCTCTATGGCGGCGCACGCTTGAGGCGGCAAAGCCTTCCAGACCCTCGGCCCCACCTGCTGGCGAGCACTGGATTAGGTGTGAGAAACCCGGTCGGTCGAAAGTACGGCAGAGACAGCGGTAACAGGTCCTTCGGTCGAAGTCGGCACCGAGAATCAAGCCGCAAGATCAACCCATGCCACATGACAACACCCTCCCCGCACGGAAAAAGCTGGCCACCGTCGCAGGGCTGCTCGCCCTCATGGCCTCCACCTTCTCGGCGCCGGCCCCCGCCGCGGCGGCCGGCACGCCCTTCCTGCCCAAGCCGACCGGCCCCCACCAGGTCGGCACGACATCCCTGCACCTGACCGACACCTCCCGCCCCGACCCGTGGGTGCCCACGGCCAAGGCGAGGGAGCTCATGGTGTCCCTGTGGTACCCGACGGCGGCACGTGAAGGGCGGCGTGCGCCGTACGTCACGCCCAAGGAGTCGGAGCTGCTTTTGAAAGGGGCGCGGATAAAGGAACTGGAGAAAATACCGACAGACGCGCTGAGCCGGACACGGACGAACGCCTTCATCGACGCCAAACCGGCGGGACGCCCGCGCAGTCTGCCGCTTGTGGTGATGTCGCCCGGCTTCACCTGGCTTCGCAGTTCGCTCACAGGGCTGGCCGAGGACCTGGCGAGCAGAGGGTACGTGGTGGCGAGCATCGACCACACCTACGAGAACTTCGCCACCACCTTCCCCGGCAGGCGGGTCGCCACCTGTGCCGCCTGCGAGATCGAACCCGATGACAACGCCGGCGCCGACGACTTCGGCCAGAAGGTGATCCGGAACCGCGCGGTCGACGTCTCCTTCGTGCTCGACCAGCTGACCGGTGCCGGCCCTAAATGGAAGGGCGCTTCTCTGATCAACCCGGCCCGAATCGCGATGGCGGGCCAGTCCATCGGAGGGGCCGCCGCCCCGGAGACCATGCTGAAGGACTCCCGGGTGCGCGCCGGGATCAACATGGACGGCAGCATGTTCCTCCCGATCCCCAAACCCGGACTTGGGCGACCGTTCATGATGATGGGCGCCCCCGCGGGCGACAGCACGTGGAAACGCGACTGGGAGCAGCTGACCGGGTGGAAGCGCTGGCTGGTGGTGAAGGGTGCGCTGCACCCGTCCTTCACCGACTACGACATGCTGATCCAGCAACTCGGTGTGAACCTCGGCGGCGACCTGAAGGGAACCCGCTCGCTGGACATCACCCGCAAGTACGTCGGAGCCTTCCTCAGCCTTCACCTCCACGGAAAGCCGCAGCGCTTGCTCGAAAAGCCCTCCCCGCGCTACCCCGAGGTGCAATTCTGCTCGTCCGCGAATAGCTGCCGATGAGCCGGGGTCGTGGTTCTCCGCGAGAGTAACGGGCGCTCCTGAGCAGGGGACGGCGTGCCGGCCGCCGTCCCCTGTGGTCAGCGTGCAGGTCAGTTGGCAGGTGCCTGGAAGTAGCCCTTCGGCACCACGTGGCGCCAGAGTTCCGTGCCCTGCGCGTCGCGGCCGATGAGTGTCGCCGCCTTGTCGCGGTCGAAGTTCTTGGCGAAGGCGCCGGAGAAGACCTTCACCTGCTCCCCCCACGGGTCGTCGAGCGCGGGCGCGAACACAGCTTTGCCGCCCTGCTTCAACTCCACGAGGACCGTCTCCTTCGCCGCCACGCCCGACCAGTTCGGCCCGGACGCCGGTATCAACGCCGGACTCTTAAGCGTGCTCTCCCGGAGAGACCAGAGCGGCAGGCTGAGCGTTGCGCAGAGGTGCCCGGCGGTGACCACCGCCGGGCACTTTTCAAGCACGAGACAGGCGTACGGCGAACGCACCCGGTGGCCTTGCTTCCAGGCTGACCGGCCCCAGGATGAGCCGGACGCGGGGCCTCCACGTCGGCCTGCGGGGGCATTGCCGTACGGCGAAGCCACCCGGCGGTCGTGACCGCGGGTGGCCCGGTGAGCACGCTCAGGCAAAGGGCGAGGTGGCCACCGGGACCCGCTCGACGCGGATGGAGACCACCTCCTCCCGAGGCACGACCACCTCGTATGCCCCGTGGTCCACCATCCAATAACCAAGCGCCTCCGCCTTCACCCCGTTGTGGCCGGTGTAGGCGATGTGGAGCCCGTCGTCGTCCTCGTCGAGGACGACGCACGGCTCGCCGCCGAAGGCGCCGATGGTGCGCACCATGACGAGCCAGGACAGCTCCGAGCGGGTCACCTTACGGCGCCAATAGCCGGAGGCGGCCTCGAAGCCCTTGCGCTCCTCCTCGCTGAACAGCACGACGTCGTCGGGGCCGGGGCCCAGTGCCGCGGGGTGGTTCATGCCTTCGAAGTGGGCCACGAAGCCGGACGCTACGGGGGTGATCTGCTCGCTCATGCGGGTCGCCAGGTCAGCCCGTCGTAGACGGCGAAAACACTCTCGCCGCCCTCGGTGATGTGCACGATTTCGGCTCCGGCGGGGATCGGGATGGGGGTGGTGTGGAACTGGGGCACCACATGCTCGCGCGAGGTGGTGAACCCGTTTCCGGCGAACGGCGGCTGGTCGTTCCAGTCGCCGCCCATGTGCGGGCCGTAGGGCACCGAGTAGGTGTCGACGTCACGCGCCTGCCAGCGCAGCAGATAGAGCTCGGGCACCCCCTCGCTCAGCTCGGACCCCTCAAACCCCAGGTCGAGGCCGCTGACCAGGTAGCGCGGCGAGTCCAGTGGCGCGCAATCCTCAACACGGTAGACGTAGCCGGAGATCACTGTGCGCTTGCCGGAGAGATAGGGGACGAGCAGGCGAGGTGGAATGGCCTTCTGCATCAACGGTCTGCGCCCTGGCTCGATCACGGCCCTTATTTTACGGGCTTGGCGACTCCCAATACGCGGTGTTCAAGGCTGGGGAGCACCACGCGTGTGGTCGCCGTCACCTCTTGGTCGATCTTGGCCACGTGGATCGCGGGGGCGGGGCCGAGATCGACCCGGACGACCCCGAGCGGATCGACGATCATGCTGCGGCCGATGCCGAACGTGTCGCTCGCGGCGAGGTTGGGGGCCTGGCCGACGGCGGCGGTCCACATGGTGTTCTCGATCGCGCGGGCACGCACGAGCGTGGCCCAGTGCTCCTCCTTCATCGGCCCCGCCCCCCAGGCCGCGATCACCGCGAACAGCTCGGCCCCCTCGTCGACCAGAGCCCTGGTCAGCTCGGGGAACCGTACGTCGTAACAGGTGATCAACCCGACCCGCAGCCCGGCGACCTCGACCACGGTCGGGGTGCCGCCGGGGGCCACGAGTTCCGACTCACGGGCGCCGAACGAGTCGAACAGGTGGATCTTGCGGTAGGCCGCGATCCGCGTGCCGGCCTCGTCGAGGACGACGGCGGTGTTGTAGACGAGCGAGTCGGGGCCCGTCTCGAAGATGCCGACGATCACCGCGACGCCCGCGGCCCGGGCGGCGTCGGCCACACCCGTCACGAACGGGCCGTCAAGCGGCTGGGCCAGCTCGGTCACGCGCTTGCCGTACCTCGTCAGGGTGGCCTCGGGGAAGATCGCGAGTTCGGCGCCCGAGGCTCTGGCCGCCACCAGTGCCTCCCTCACACGGTCGAGGTTGGCGGCGGGATCGACGTCGACGGGAATCTGGCACAGCGCGATGCTCGTCATCCGTCCACTTTAAGGGGCCTCTGTACGCGGACGCCGGTTGGGGATCACCTCCCACCACGTCAGGCAGCGCCACACCCATTCGAGTGGACCGTAGTGATATCTCCGCAACCACCACGGGCTGTACACCATGAACACCACGATGAGCGCGCCGGCGAGGGCGAACACCGACATTCGCGTCGTATCGGCGGCGAGCACCGGCGTCAGCAGCAGGAAGACCGGAGTCGCGGTCAGGTAATGCGTGAAGGCCATCCGCCCGACGGGTGCGAGCAGCCGGGACACCGCCTTGACCCTGCGCACGAGCAGGAAGATGCCGAGCGCGTAGGTGACGGCTCCGAGCAGCGCGACCACGGGATTGGTCACGCGATACCAGGTGTCGCCGAATATGTCGTACCACGTGTTCCACGACACCAGGAGGAGCAGCGCCGAGGCCGCGGCACCCACCACGAACACCGGTAAAGCCCACCTCGGGCTCGGCGGGCGCTCGGCGAACGCCATCCCGAGCAGGAACAACCCGGGCATCAGCCAGATCCCGGCGCTGAAGTAGAGGCCGGCCAGCAGCGCTCCCACCCCGGCGTACGGCAGAGCCCGGCCGGGCAGGAACGTCGCGGGCACCAGAACGACAATCGCCGCCACTCCGTAGAAGAACAGGACCTCCCCCGGATTGAAGTAGGCGTGCACGCCGCCCACGGCGGCCAGCGCGCCGAAGCGGCGCAGAAGCACGAGACGGGGTTGCGGCGTCCGCCGCGTGGCCGAACGGAAGAAGAGGGCGAAGCTGATGCCGAAAAGGAAGGCGAAGATCGGGTAGAACCTGCCTTCGAGCACGTTCATCACGAACGGATCCACGCCGGGCACGTTGAACTCCGACTCCCCGCTCGCGTGTTGCCAGATGTTGACCAAGGTGATCCCGCAGAGAGCGAACCCGCGCACCGCGTCGAGCTCGTGGATCCGCGACACGGCGATCTGCGGGATGTCCTGTGCGGGGTTCACCGGAAATCGGGGGGTGAGTGGGACATGGCCTGACGCTAGTGGACGGCTAGGCTGCCCGCGTGAGTGACTTCACCGCTTCGCCCCAGCCGCAGGCCGACCCGCTGATCGCCCGCATGCGCGAGTTCGGCACGACGGTGTTCGCCGAGATGACGGCTCTCGCCGTACGCACCGGGTCGATCAACCTCGGGCAGGGTTTCCCCGACACCGACGGGCCGGCCGCCATGCTGGAGGCCGCCGTGGCGGCGATCCGGTCGGGTGCGAACCAATATCCGCCCGGCCACGGGGTGCCCGTGTTGCGGGAGGCGGTCGCCGAGCACCGGGAGAAGCATTACGGGCTGGTCTACGATCCGGACCACGAGGTCTATGTGACGGTCGGTGCGACCGAGGCGATCTCTGCGACCCTGCTTGCCCTGGTCGAGCGGGGCGACGAGGTGGTGCTTTTCGAGCCTTACTACGACTCCTACGCCGCCGTCATCACGCTGGCGGGAGCCGTACGGCGGGCCGTGCCGTTGCGGCTCACCGATGGACGTTTCACCTTCGACCCCGACGAACTCCGCGCCGCCATCGGTCCCCGCACCCGCGCGATCATCGTCAACTCACCCCACAACCCCACCGGCACCATCTTCAACCGCGACGAACTCTCCCTCATCGCCGACCTGTGCCTCCGGCACGACCTCATCGCCGTGACCGACGAGGTCTACGAGCACCTCACGTTCGACGGCGTCGAGCACATCCCGCTCGCGACCCTGCCCGGCATGCGCGACCGCACCGTGATGATCTCCTCGGCGGGCAAGACCTTCTCCGTCACCGGCTGGAAGACCGGCTGGATCTGCGCCCCCGCACCGCTGGTCGCCGCCGTGCGCACGGTCAAGCAGTTCCTCACCTTCACGATGGGCGCCCCCTGGCAACTCGCCGCGGCGTACGGCTTGCGCCACGAACTCGCCTGGGTCACCACCTTGCGCGACTCCCTGGCCGCCAAACGCGACCGCCTCATCACCGGCCTCACCCAGGCCGGCTTCGAGGTGGTCCGCCCTTCAGGCACCTATTTCGTGCAGACCGACATCCGCCCCCTGGGCTTCACCGACGGCCTCGACCTGGCCCGCACCCTCCCCTCCCTCGCAGGCGTGGTCGCCATCCCCACCCAGGTCTTCTACGACAACCCCGCCTACGGCAAGCACTACGTCCGCTTCGCCTTCTGCAAGAAGGACGAGGTCATCGACGAGGCGGTCCGCCGCTTGGCGGGGCTGGAAAAACGCACTGACACCAGGCCGTGACGCACTGTAGTCTTCATCCCGGGGGTGGTATCACGGTGATACCACCTTCACCTAGGATGGGGGCATGGCCATGACTCTGCGTTTGAGCGATGAGCAGACCGAAGCCCTTCGCCGTCGAGCGGAGAAGGAGGGGCGCAGCATGCAACAGGTCGCGCTCAACGCGATCGATGACTATCTGGCGCGATTGGCCGATGACGATCTCACCGATGAGTTGGCGGCCAAAGGGGCCAAGCGGTTCAGTGAGCTGCTGAGAAGGCTGGGAGAGTGACCCTTTTCGTCGGCCTGGAACAAGCCCTCCGTGTGGCGAGATTCGCCGTCGGGGCGCCGATCCAGGTGCGGGATCTCGGCTTGCTCGAGGCAGCGCTTCTCCGGCCGCAGACGTCGGTTTTTGGTCAGGACGCCTATCCGGACGTGCTGACCAAGGCGGCGGCTCTTCTCCACTCGATCGTCACGAACCATCCTCTGGTGGATGGCAACAAGCGGGCCGCCTGGCTCACAACGTATGTCTTCTGCGCCAAAAATGGCGTGGAGATCGATCCATACGATGACGATGTCGCCTACGACCTAGTGGTGGCGATCGCATCGGGAAAGATCTCTGACGTAGATGAGATCGCACAGTCCCTTCGAGGTTTCGTGGTCTAGGAGGGAAGTCGGGCCCGCTCGCCTGGGAGGAGTCCGACTCTGTTATCTCTGGGCGGCTTCATCCGCTAGATCCTCGCAGGCCCTCTCCCGTTCAGGGAGGGGGCCTACTGTCGTTGGAGTAGGTCGGCAAGAGGTGAGACATCGCCCACTTGGACGCCGTTGACCTCCTATTTCGCGATAACTTAGGACAACCTAACCTAAGCCCCTTGTGCGCCCGGGAATGGACTGGCTAACATCTGAGCATCTGTTCAGTTGTTCAGGAAGTGATTATGGAAGTCGTTGCCGGATTAGCCATTCGCCTGCGCAAAACGCGCGATCGGGGCAGAGTGGCGGACGGGCGTGTGAGCTGTGGCCGGGTGGCCGGTGCCCATGTCCGGAGGCTCCTCGATCTCAGCCGTGAGCACCTCAGGGGGAACGCCTAAATGGGACACGGTCATGGACATGGCCACGGGCATGGGCACGCGCCCAGCGCGAACGCCGATCGTCGATATCTGACCGCGGCGCTGGTCATCCTGGTCACCTTCATGGCCGCCGAGGTCGTGATCGGAGTGATCGCTAACTCGATCGCCCTGATCTCCGACGCCGGCCACATGCTGACCGACGCGGCCTCGATCGTCTTCGCGCTCATCGCGATCAGCCTGGCGGCGCGGCCCGCCAAGGGGGCCTACACGTTCGGCTGGAAGCGGGCCGAGATCATCTCGGCCGCGATCAACGGCCTGACGTTCGTGTTGCTCGTGGTCTACTTCGTCTACGAGGCGATCCACCGGCTGATCGAGCCGCCCGAGGTCAAGGGCCCGCTCGTGTTCGTGACGGCCCTGGTGGGCATCGCGGTCAACGCCGTCTGCACCTGGCTCATCGCCAAGGCCGACCGCACGAGCCTCAACGTCGAGGGCGCCTTCCAGCATCTCCTCAACGACATGTACGCCTTTATCGCCACCGCCGTCGCCGGCGCCGTCGTGTGGATCACCGGCTGGGGCCGGGCCGACGCCGTCGCGGCGCTCGTGGTCGCGGCGCTCATGGCCAAGGCCGCTTACAGCCTGCTGCGCGAGGCCGGGCGCATCCTCTTCGAGGCCGCCCCGCACGGGGTCAACCCGGCCGAGGTCAAGGAGGCCATCGCCGGCCACGAGGACGTCACCGAGGTGGGCGATCTGCACGTCTGGACCGTCACGAGCGGCTATCCCGCCTTGTCGGCCCATGTCACCGTGCACGTCGGCGGCGACTGCCACCGCGTGCGCCGGGAGCTCGCCGAGCTCCTGCACGAGCGTTTCCAGATCGACCACACCACCCTCCAGGTCGACCATGTGCCGTCCTCGGGCTGCGCGATCGCCCCGGCCGCGAAGGCCGCGACCCACGCCTGACGACACCCGCGCCACGGAGTACGGCGAAGGCTTGCATGGCCTTCGCCGTACTTTTATCCCTTAGTTTGGCGTGCCGAGGCAGGTGGCGAAGACCGCAGTCAGGTGGTCGACGACCGCCGCGCGGGAGCCGGCCTCCAGGTGGTGGGGGCCGAGAAGGCGGTGGACGGTGCCGCTGCCCATGATGAGCGCGGCGGCGACCGTGGCGCGCAGGTGGGCGTCGGGGCCGGGGAGACGGGCGGCGAGCGGGTCGAGGATCGCGGTGATCATGCGCTCGCGGAGGATCTCCTGCACCTCAGGGCTGGCGCCGGTGCGGTTGACGGCGGATATGACGGGATTGTCGTCGCGCTCGGCGAAGAGCCGTTCGGCCACGAACTCGGCGAGGTGGCGGGGCAGGTCGTCGTGGGCCTTGTCCAGCATGCCCGGGAACTTGCCCTGCTGTTCCAGGACCTCGGCGAACAATTCACGTTTTGACCCGAAATATCGGTTGATCAGGGCGACGTTGGCCTCGGCCTCGGCGGCGAGGAGACGCATGGTCACCTGGTCGTAGCCGAGCTCGGAGAACAACCGAATGGCGGCGTCGAGGATGCGACGCCGCGTGGCATCCCGATCACGGGGCCGTACCTCTTCCACGCCCGCCATCCTTCCAGATTGACATGTAAACAAGCGTCTACTAACTTCGCATGTACCATACATGTATTCGGGGAGGATCATGCTCGCGGAGGCCACGATCAAGGCGGACTTACGTCTCGATCCCCCGCAATACACACGCTCACAGGTGCACAAGATCCTCGCGGCACTCATGCTCGCGATGCTCACCTCACTGATCTCGACCTCCGTGGTGGCCACAGCCCTCCCGGTGATCGTCGGCACCCTCGGCGGGCAGGAGCAGCTCGCCTGGGTGGCGAGCGCCACATTGCTGACAATGACCGTCTCCCTGCCGCTCTGGGGCAAGCTCTCCGACCTCTACGGGCGCAAGCGCATGTTCCAGCTCGCCGTGCTCGTGTTCACCCTGTCGTCGGTGGCCGCCGGATTCGCGCAGGACATGGGACAACTGGTGGCCGCCCGCGCCATCCAGGGCATCGGCGTGGGCGGCTTGCAGGCGCTCCCGCAGATCGTGCTCGGCGACGTCGTCGAACCGCGCGAGCGCGGCCGCTACGGCGGTTACATGGGTGCGGTGTTCGGCGTGTCGACGGTGGCGGGACCGCTGCTGGGCGGGTTCATCGTGGACCACCTGTCATGGCGATGGTGCTTCTGGGTGAGTGTCCCGCTCGCGGTGGTGGCGTTTACCGTCATCCACTTCGTCCTGAAACTCCCGCCGACCCGGCGGCAGGCCAGAATCGACTGGTGGGGCGCGGGATTCATCAGCTTCTCGGCGAGCGCGGCGATCCTGCTCCTGTCGTTCGGCGGCTCGGTCTTCCCCTGGCATTCGATATGGACATACGGCCTGGGCACGCTAAGCCTGCTCGCCCTCGCCGGCGCGGTCCTGGCCGCGCGGCGGGCGAGCGAGCCGATCCTGCCGCCGAGGCTGTTCCGCGACCGCACATTCGTGTTCGCCGCGACGGCCTCACTGCTTGTGGGCATGGCGATGTTCGGCGCCCTGATGTTCCTGCCGCAATATCTCCAGGTCGTCAAGGGCATGAGCCCGATGAACTCCGGGCTCATGACACTGCCGATGGTGACCGGGCTGTTCGGCGCGTCGGTGCTGACGGGCCGGCTGGTCAGCCGCACCGGCAGATGGAAAATCTTCCCCCTGGTAGGCATGGTCACGGTAGCGGTGGGGCTCTACCTGCTGTCGCGGCTGCGCGTCGACACCCCACTGCCGGTCGTGGGCCTGAACATGGCGGTGCTCGGCCTCGGGCTCGGCGCGTCGATGCAGACCCTGATCCTGGCGGCCCAGAACGCCGCCCGCCGCGAGGACCTCGCGGTGTCGACCACCGGCGTGGCCTTCTTCCGGGCACTCGGCGGCTCGATGGGCGTCGCCGCCTTCGGCGCCATCCTGTCGACCCGGCTCGCCGGAGAGCTCACGTCGTTGTCCAAGGCGGCGGGCCTGCCGCTCCCGGCGGGGGAGCGCCTGGCACTGGGGGCACCGGCGGACATCCGCTTGCTGCCCGCGCCGATGGTCGAGGTGGTGCTGGAGTCGTTCAACCGGGCGGTGCACACGGTGTTCCTGTTCGGCGTGCCACTTGGCCTGCTCGGGGCCCTCGCCGTACTGGCCCTGAAGGAACTCCCCCTCCGCTCCGCCCGGACACGAAAGGAAGACCTGGCGCGCGTCGCGTCGGGTAGCTGACACGGCACCCCTTTCCGGAATGTCGACTGTGTATTTCGCCCCATAAACCGGACGCGCCAAGCGTTTGACGTGGCATGGCATGTCCGGGCCACCGACATGGCGCCGAATAAGCGCCTGGAGATTGCCGTTCCTCCCCCTTAACATCGACCTGTCTTTCAGGTGGATTTCACAAACAGAGGCACAGTGCGGCGTGCCCTGACGACCGGGCTCGCCTTGCCGCGACAGCGGCATTATTACCGGGTACGGCTGTCGCCGATCGTTACAACGGCGGAACGCCGAATGCACGGTTTCAAGTTCGCCCGTACACCGTGAACGCGGTCTGGCAAGGCCCTATGGACCAGGCTCTGACCCACTGGACTGCTTCTCGCGTGCTGCGACGCCGTACGCTGATCTTCCTGTTCGCCACTACTGTCATGGCAGGAGCAGCGGCCATTTTCTGGCCGCGTGATACGCCAGCCGCAGACACACTGATAGGTGTGACCAGGGCAGCCATGGGCTTCGCGTGGCTGTGCCTAACTTCGACCCCAGGCGTGTGGGTTACGAAGGCCGCTCGGGTTTGGGTGGCCGGGTCGTTGGATCCCGTTAGAGCCGCGCCATGCGAGACAACCTCCGCCTTGCGAGGTGTCCTGAACGCCGAAGTCACCCCAGGCGGCGATAGCGGGCCAGTCTGGCGGCTATGCGGGCGCCTCTGGGGCGGGTGAGCAGGGCGGCAATTTCGTACTCCAGGGCTTGGGCTACGCGGGTGCAGAACTCCGCCGGTTCGTCGGCGGCGTCCGGCAACTCGGGGATTACGCGGTCGACGATGCCGTCCCGCTTGAGGTCGGCGGAGCGTACTCCCTGGGCGGAGGCCACCTCCGGGGCGAATTCGGTGCTGCGGTGCAGCAGGGCCGAGGCGCCCTCGGGGGGTAGGGGGGACAGCCAGGCGTGCTGGGCGCAGAGTACGCGGTCGGCGGGGAGCAGGGCCAGGGCGGCGCCGCCGGCGCCTTCGCCTAGGAGGAGGCATACGGTTGGGGCGTCGAGCATGACCAGGTCGGCCAGGGAGCGGGCGATCTCGGCGGCCAGGCCGCCTTCCTCGGACTCCTTGGACAGGGCCGCCCCGCTGGTGTCGATCACGCTGACTAGAGGGAGGCCGAGTTCGGCGGCCAGGCGGACCCCGCGGCGGGCCACCCGCAACCCGGCGGGGCCTAGGGGGGCGACGGCGCGCTGGCCGCGGCGGTCCTGGCCGAGGACTACGGCGGGGGCCGTACCGAATCTGGCCAGGGCGAGGAGCAGGCCGGGGTCGTTTTCGCCGGTTCCGGTGCCGTTGAGGGGGGTGACGTCGGTGGCGGCGAGTTTGAGCAGGGCACGTACGCCGGGGCGGTCGGCGCGGCGTGACCGGGTGATCGACTCCCATGCCTCGACCGGTTCGGGTTCGCCCGCCGGTTCGGGCACGGAGCGGGTGGCCTCGCGTGGTGCGCAGAGTACGGCGAGAGCCCGGATGGCGATGTCGCGGGCCTCGCCGGCGGAGACGACGGCGTCGATGAGGCCGTGGGCGTAGAGGTTTTCTGCGCGTTGGACGCCTTCGGGGAAGGGTTGTCCGTGGAGGGCTTCGAAGACGCGGGGGCCGAGGAAGCCGATGAGGGCGCCGGGTTCGGCGGCGGTGACGTGGCCGAGGGAGCCCCACGAGGCGAAGACGCCGCCGGTGGTGGGGTGCCTGAGGTAGACGACGTACGGCAGGCCCGCGGCGCGGTGGGCCGCGACCGCTGCGGTGATCTTGACCATCTGCACGAAGGCGAGGGCGCCTTCCTGCATGCGGGTGCCGCCGGAGGCGGGGGCGGCCAGGAGCGGAAGTTCTTCCTGTGTGGCACGTTCCACGGCGCGAACCAGCCGCTCGGCGGCGGCCACGCCGATGGATCCGGCGAGGAAGGAGAACTCACACACCACGACGGCGACCCTGCGGCCGTCGAGCAGGCCCTCGCCGGTCAGCACGGACTCGTCGTATCCGCTGCGCTCCCGCGCCGCTTCGAGTTCCCGCGCGTAGCGTGAGCCGGGCACGGCGGGGTCGGCGGGCGGCTCGTCCCACGACTTCCAGGAACCGGGGTCTAGCACCTCGCCGATCAGGGTGCGCGCATCGGGTCCGCGTGTCACAGCTCCACCCACGATCCGCCGCCGCTCTCCGCCATTGCCACCGTCCTGCGTCTCGGCATTATGGACATACCCGATCCCATCTCCCGCCGCACCTCAATCTCCTGACACTTATGCCACACCCCCGCAGACGACCTTCACCCACCCCCGCAGGAGCGCGTTTCCCCAGGTGCAATCGGCGGGTCACCTGGCCCGTTCCGGTTCCGGTTCAGGACAGGGAAACGACCGCTATCGCGGACAAGGACAAGGACAAGCGGCGGCGGCTCACCGGTCAAGGCCGGCCCTCAAGTTCTGCGGAGGTCACCGGCACTTCCGGGATAGCGGCAGGCCGGGCGGTCGATGTCGAGTACGGCGGTGCCGTACTCGACCGACCGGCCCGACCGGCACCTACTACTAGCCGTGCGAAGACGTGTCGCCCTTCTCCGCCTCCGTCAGCCAATCGAGGACGGTGTCGTTGTCCTGCCCGAGGGCCGGGGGTGGGGTGTGCTCCCTGGCGGGGGTGCCGTCGAAGCGGAGTGCGGGGCCGGGGAGTTCGATCGATCCAAGGACAGGGTGGTCGACCGTGACGACGAGGCCCTGGGAGCGGGTCTGGTCCCACTCGTAGACCTCGTCGAGGGAGCGGATGGCGCCGGCGGGCACACCGAGGTTGCCGAGGGCGGCCAGCCAGTGGCCGCGGTCGGCGGTGGTGAGGACCTTCTCCATCTCGGCGATGAGTTCGTCGCGGTGGGCGAAGCGCTGGCGGTTGGTGGCGTATTCGGGGCGTTCGGCGTCGATGCCGAGCAGTTCGGCGACCTTGCGCCACTGGACCTCGTTGGCGACGGCGATCTGGATCATGCCGTCGGCGCAGTGGAAGGCGCCGTAGGGGGCGATGGAGGCGTGGTGGTTGCCGCCCGCCGTCGGCACCTTGCCGGCGACGGTCCAGGCGGTGCCGTGGTAGGAGTGCACGCCGGTGACCGAGGCGAGCAGGGAGGTGCGCACGACCTTGCCCTTCCCGGTGCGGCCGCGCTCGTAGAGAGCGGCGACGATGCCGTAGGCGCCGTGGATGCCGGCGAGCAGGTCGGCGATGGAGGCGCCGACGCGGTAGGGCTCGTCGGCGGAGGGGCCGGTGAGGCTCATGAGGCCGGCCTCGCCCTGGGCGATCTGGTCGTAGCCGGGCCGCCCGCCTTCGGGGCCGTCGTGGCCGAAGCCGGTGATGGACAGGACGACGAGGGCGGGGTTGAGCTCGTGGAGCCGCTCCACGGTGAAGCCGAGGCGATCGAGCACGCCGGTGCGGAAGTTCTCGATGAGGACGTCGCTGTGCCGGACGAGCCGCTCGATGAGGGCCTTGCCCTCGTCGGACTTGAGGTCGACGGTGATGGACTGCTTGTTGCGGTTCGCCGCCAGGAAGTAAGTGGAAATATCGTGGTCGGGCCCCACGAACGGCGGCCCCCAGCCGCGTGACTCGTCGCCGCCCTTCGGATGCTCGACCTTGATCACCTTCGCGCCGAGGTCGCCCAGCATCTGCGCGGCGTGCGGCCCCGCGAGGGCCCGCGACAGATCCAGTACGACGATGTCATCGAGGGGTCCTTGCACTTTCTTCTCCTCTGTCGCGAACGGCATTGTCGGCGAGGTGTCCAAGCCCAGCCTGCCAGGTGCCCCTGCAGCGGCATCTTCCAGGTGCCCTAGTGCGGCCACACACCACGCAAACCTCACGGCAGGATGTCTACGTCCGCCTCGGTCCGTCCGCCCGACAAGGTGGGAAACCCCGGCCCCCGATCGAAGAACGCCGTGTCCTCCGGCAATCCGGCCCGGAAGCGCCGGGTGGCCGCGTGATCGGCTGTGCCGTCGGGGTTGAGGACGACCCCGTAGTCCTCACTCGCCCCGCGAGCCGACACCTTCCCGTCGCGCACGTCGGCCGCCACCAGGTCGGGGTCGCGGTCCAGCGGCGACCCCCACCCCCCGCCGCCCGTGGTGCGCACCCGGACGATCTCCCCGGCGCGCACCGGCTCCGCGTCGACCAGGCCTTCCATGGCCCGTGCCGTACCGTCCTCGCCGATGATCTCCACGAGGAACGGGCGTCCGGCGTGGCCGCCGTTGACGCCCCAGCACGACAGGATGGACCGGTCGGCGATCGACATGAACGACGCGTCGCGCAACATCCGCAGATGCTTGTCATAGCCGAGCCCGCCGCGGAAGAGCCCGGGCCCGCCGGAGTCCTGGGCGAGGCCGAGGCGTTCGACCCGGAACGGCCAGCGCGACTCGGCGAACTCGACGGGAATGTTGCGCGAGTCGGGCACGACGTGGATGGTGTCCTCGCCGTCGGCGTACCATCTGCCGCCGGAGCCGCCGCCGAGCACCTCGCGCATCAGATAGGGCACGCCGTCGGCGTCGGTGCCGTGGACGCCGGTGTAGCGGATGGTCTCCTGGTCGGCGGGCATGCGCCCGCCGGTGGCCTTGGCCAGCGCGCCGGCGAGCACGCCGAGCAGGCGCAGGATCACGAAGGTGCGGGCGTTGGTGGGGGCGGGGAAGATCGGGGTGAGCAGGGTGCCCTTCTCAGGAAAAATCATCTTGATGAGGGGCACGACGCCTTCGTTGACGTCGAGTTCGGCCATCCGCTCGGGGGTGTCGGCGAGGTTGCGCAGGATCGGCGCGAGCCACTTCTTCAGGAAAACGCCGTCGGCATAGTCGCCCGCGTGGTTGATCGGCCCCTTGGCCTGCGGCGACGTGCCGGTGAAGTCGATGGTGAGCGGCTCTGGCGCGTTGTGGTCGACGGTGAGGGTGATGCGCTGGGCGTGCAGGCGCGGCTCGTCCACGCCGTCGTGTTCGGCGTAGTCCTCCCAGACGTGCACCCCCTCGGGGATCTTGGCGAGGAGTTCGCGGCGGAAGGTCTCGGTGGTCTTGCCGATGATCGCGTCGAAGCAGGCCTCGACGGCGGCTCTGCCGTACCTGTCGAAGAGTTCGGTGAGGCGGCGGGCGCCCATGAGGCAGGCCGAACACTCGGCGTCGAGGTCGCCGGCGAGCGAGTCGGGCATGCGCGAGTTGCGGGTCATGATGCGCAGTGCCGCCTGGTTGGGGACCCCTTGGTCCCAGAGGCGGATCGGCGGCACCATCAGCCCCTCTTCGAACACGCTGCGGGCGTCTGATGGCATCGATCCCGGTACGGCGCCGCCGATGTCGTCGTGGTGCCCGAAAGCCTGGACGAACGCCACGACCTCTCCCTCGTGGAAGACCGGGACGGTCACACACAGGTCGGGCAGATGCCCGATGCCGCCCTCGGACAAGTAGACGTCGTTGTGGAAGAACACGTCCCCCGGCCGCATCGTGCCGATCGGGAAGTCGCGCACGATGGGCTGGACCAGCGCCGAATAGGAGCGGCCGGTCAGCTTGCGCAGCCGTGCGTCGTGGATGCCTGCGCGGAAGTCGTGCGCGTCCCTGATCATCGGTGAGCGGGCGGTGCGCGCGATGGCGGTCTCGACCTCCTTCTCGACGGAGGCGAGGGTGCCCTCGACGATCTCGATCAGCACCGGGTCGGCGACGGTCATGAGGTCCCCCTGGTGATGACGAGGTTGCCGTGCCGGTCGACCTCGGCGGTGAAGAACGGATGAACCGGCACGGTCGAGCCGTATTCCTCGATGACGGCGGGCCCGGTGATCCGGTCCCCCGGGCTGAGGTCGGCCCGCCGGTGGACCGGCGCGTGCCACCACTGGCCCTCCCCCGGTCCCTCGTAGTGCACGTCGCGGTGCACGGGGTCACGAGGCGGCACGGCGTCGCGTACGGCTATCGCCGGGCGGGTGATGGGCCCGATGCCGGACACGCGCAGGTTGACCCATTCGACGTCGTGGCGAGGATCGTCGCGATAGCCATATCCGTAGAGCCGCTCATGAGCCAGGTGGAAACGGTCGAGCACCTCGGCCCTCCACCCCTCGTCGATCCGGCCCGCCGGGGCGGCGACCCGCACCTCGTAGGCCTGGCCGTAATAGCGCAGGTCGGCACTGCGGGCGTGCACATGCCGCTCGGCGGGGAAACCCTCGCGGTCCAGCGCGTCCGCCGCCTGAACCTCCAGCTCCTCGTAGACGGCGTGCACCTTGCTGAGTGACAGGGCGCTGTCGCGGGCGACGTGGGTGCGCACGTAGTCGTTCTTGACGTCGACCGTGAGCAGCCCGAACGCCGACACGTTGCCCGGGTCGGGCGGCACGATCACCGAGGTGAGGCCGAGCACGTCGATGAGGCGGCAGGCGAGCAGCGGGCCCGACCCGCCGAAGGCCACCAGCGGGAAGTCGCGTACGTCGAGGCCGCGTTTGACGGTGATCTGGCGGATGGCGTTCGACTGGTTGAAGGCGCTGATCTCCAGGATGCCGGTCGCGCACCGCTCGGGGCTCAGCCCCAGTTTGCCCGCCAGCGACACGATGCCCTCCTTGGCGGCCTGCGCGTCGAGCGGGATCTCGCCGCCGAGCAGGTGCGGCGGCACCCGGCCGAGGAAGACGTGGGCGTCGGTGACGGTCACGTCGGTGCCGCCTTTGCCGTAACAAAGAGGGCCGGGATCGGCACCGGCGGACTTCGGGCCGACCTTGAGTGTGCCCTCGGGCGACACCCAGGCGATCGAGCCGCCGCCCGCGCCCACGGTCACGATGTCGATCATGGGGATCTTGCACGGGTAGCGGCCGATGGTGCCCTCGGTCGTCAGGCTCGGCTCTCCGTCGATCACGACGGCGACGTCGGTCGACGTGCCGCCGCCGTCCAGGGTGATCACGGAGGGGTGTCCGGCGGTGGAGGCCACCAGGGCGGCGCCCAGCGCGCCGGCCGCCGGTCCCGACAGCACGGTGGTGATCGGCTGGTGCACGACCTCGGCGGCGGACAACACGCCGCCGTTGCTCTTCATGACGGAGAAGGGGCGGTGCAGGCGGTCCGCCAGGTTCGCGATGTAGCGGCGCATGGTCGGCTTGACCGCGGCGTCCACCAGGGTGGTGACGGAGCGCTCATACTCGCGGTATTCGCGCAGCACCTCGCTGGAGATCGACACCACCGCTTCCGGGTGTTCCCGCTCCAGCACCTCCAGCATGCGCAGCTCGTGATCCGGGTTGGCATAGGCGTGCAGGAAGCACACGCCGATCGCGGTGATCCCCTGCTCCTTGAACCACCGCGCCACCTGTACGGCTGCCGCCTCGTCGAACGGGCGCACCTCGGCGCCGAGGTGGTCGAGCCTGCCGCCCACCGTCTTCACCCGGTGCACCGGCACGATCCTCGGGGGTTTGACCCAGAAGTAGGAGTTGCCGTAGCCGTCGGGCACACTCTGCCGGGCGATCTCCAGGATGAACTCGAAGCCCTCTGTCGTCACGAAGCCGAGATCGGCGATCCGGTCCTCAAGGAGCTGGTTCGTGGCCACGGTCGTGCCGTGCACGATGCCTGTGACGTCGGACAGGTCGCCGAGGCCGCCGCCGAGGATCTTCTCGATGCCCGCCATGAACCCGTCCGCGGGGTTGGCCGGGGTGGACGGGGTCTTGGTCGTGACGATCTCGCCGGTGCTCTCGTCCACCGCCACCACGTCGGTGAACGTGCCGCCGGTGTCGACACCGATCCGGAAACTGCGCATGTCCCCGTGTCTACCCATTCGGCGAGGTTCCAGAATTCGGCGTACCTTGCCGAAGGGTGCACAGAATCCTTGTCAGGTGCCCAGGTCAGCCGTGGAACCCCCCGGCAAGCCCTATGGACTCGGGATCCACGGCTCCCGACCGGCTCCGCCCTCGCGCTGTACGGCGGAGCCGGACTCGGATGGCCTACCGCTTGCGGCGGCCCATCGTCGAATTGATCACCTCGTCGGCGTCATGGGCGTGGATCTTGGCGGCCAGGCGCATCGCCATCTCGCTGGTGCGGCGCAACTCGGCCTCCACCCGGTCCTTGCCCGATTGGCCGACCTGAACGCCGAAGTAGGCGCCGATGATCGTGCCGACCAGCCCCACCAGACCGGCGTAGGTCGCCTCGGGCGCGCCGCTTCTGAACACCACGACCACAAAACCGAGCAGGACCACGATCAGACCGGCGACGACCACGAGGAAGCCATAGCGCCAGCGGGACGCTTCGGCCCTCACGGCTGCGGCCTCTTCGTCGGTCATCATGGCCGCGAGTGCGGGGGGCATCTCGCTTGTCTCAGTGGTCACGTGTACTCCCACATCTATCGATTCAGCGGTACTCAGCCTGCCCGACCTCACGACCCCGATCGACGCCGCTCTCCCGGGTCACTTTTCGTCCCGATCAGAGCATGTCAAAGCGGGGCGCAACAGACTGATCCCGAAACCCTAGTGGTTTTCTGTCCCGTTCAGGCTCGATTCGGTCACGTCTGATCACATCAGGTCAGGCAATATCACCATAAGTCGTGCACCCCGACGGGAGAACCGTTCGATTCCACCGCCACACGGGGTATAGCCGCCGGGCTGACAGTTCATGCGAAATCCCCGCCCCACCCCCCGGAGGACCGTGGTGCACCAGGCTCCCGCCGTGCCCGAAAGCCGGCGTCAGGCGCTTGCCAGGGGTTCGGACATGCGCCGCGGATGGCTCTCCTTCAGAAGCAGCGCCGCCACCACCCCGGCCATGAGGAGTGCCGGGATCACCCACAACGCCCGCTGGTAGTCGGCCAGGCCAGGCGCGCCGGGAAGCAGCCGGCCCGGCAGTGCCGTACACAGCCCGCCGATGAGGAAGCAGACCCCGTTGACCACGGCGGACGCGGTGCCGAGCTGGGCCTGGGGCACCGACTCCCCCGCCACGGTGAAGCCGAGCATCAGGGCGCCGGAGAACAGGCCCATCGCCGCCATGAGCACCAGCGACACCCCCCAGGCACCGCCCGGGAGGTAGATCACCCCGGCGACGGCGAGCCCCTGGAAGAGCACGCCCGCCGTGGCGGGCACCCTGCGGCCGCGCAGCCGCTCGGAGAGCACGGCGAACAACGGCGCGCCGGCGGCCAGGCCCACCCAGGCCGCCGCGTTGAGCCAGGCGGCGACGTTCTCCCCCTCGCCACGCGCCTCCAGCAGGCGCGGCCCCCACAGGCTGCCGACCGCGATCATCGTGCCGAACGACGCCCCGGCCACGAGCGCGGCGAGCAGCACCTGGCGGTTGGCGAGGCAGCGGCCGACGTCGCGGAGGATCGCGGTGAAGAGCCCCCTCGCCTGCTCGCCGTTCGGCGCGGCGGCGCGGCGCACCGTCCCGGGGTCGCCGGGATTGCGCACGAACAGCGCGAACAGCACGACGAGCAGGATCCCGAACGCGCCGAACCCGGCGAGCAGCGCCTGCCAGCTCACCCCCTCAAGCGCGAACGACAAGGACGGCTGCGCGGCGGCCGAGCCGAGCGACGACAACGACTGGACCAGGCCGAACATCAACCCGAACCGCGCCGGCCCGAACCAGTGCCCGCCGAGGTAGCCCGCGCCCACGAACCCGAACGACGAGCCGAGCGCGAGCACCGCCTGGGCGAGCACGAGCATGGCCATGCTGGAGGTGGCGGAGTACAGGAACGCTCCCACCGTGACGAACGCCACGGCGATCGTCATCAGCGGCCACGAGCCGAACCGGTCCAGCAGCGCCCCGGAGAAGAACTGGCACAACGCGAAGGCCCACGTGTAGACGGTCGCGGCCAGCCCCACCTCGGCGACTGTGAGCCCCGCGGTGGCCTGGATCTCCGGGGAGACGATGCCGTAGCCCGTCTGGATGGAGAACAGCCACACCACGAAGACGGCTGCCAGCGTCCAGACCAGCCAGGCTTTGCCGGTCGCACGGGGTTCTGGGGGTGGCCATAACGTTGACATGGGCAATTTCATATCGTGCCGTGCCGGTACCTGTCGCGTTCCGGTCTGACCTACCCGTGTCGTGGAGGTTCGCGGTGCTTCGTAGGGGTTTAACGGACCTTGCGGGCCTTCTACCTGGTGAAACATCGGTAGGATCCAGCAAATGTGCGTGGTGCGGTGGGTTGTGGCGGTGTTGTCGGCGGCCGTCGTCCTGGCGTTCCCGATCGTCCCTCCGGCCGCGGCGACCGCTCCCCACACCCCCGTGGTGCTCGTCGGGGTGCCCGGGCTGAGCTGGGGCGACGTCACCCCTGAACGCACGCCCCACCTGTGGCGGCTGGCGGAGCGGAGTGCCGCCGGCTCGTTGTCGGTCCGCACGGCGGGGCCGTCCACCTGCCCCTACGAGGGCTGGCTGTCGGTTTCCGCGGGTGACCGGGTGGGCGCCGGGCCCGGCTGCGGCATGCCCGCCGAGCCCGTACGCCAGAGCCAGGCGGCCGTCGTGCCCCGCTTCGCGAAGGCCAAGGGGGCCGGCACGCTGGGGCAGGCCATGCACGACGCAGGCCGCTGTGCCCTGGCCGTGGGCCCGGGCGCGGCGCTCGCGCTGGCCGATCGGGATGGGCGGGTGGACCGTTACTTCGCGGATCTCGGCGAGGTGCCCGAGGCCGCGTGGCGGGAGTGCCAGGTGATCGCGATCGACGTGGACGACCTGGCGGTGCCGTACTTCACGAGGGCCCGGGCGGCGGGCGACCGCGCGGTGGGGCTGAGCGCGGTGGACGCGCAGGTGGGCCGGGTTGTCGAGCGCGCGCCCGAGGGGGCGGCGCTGGTGCTCGCCGGGCTGTCCGATCTCGGCGCGTCGCCGGGGCTGCGGGTCGTCATGGTGCGTACGGCCGACGCCGCGGGCCGGTCGGCCGGGTCGGGCTCGACGCGGCGGGACGACATGGCGATCGTGCCCGATCTGACGGCCACGGTGCTGAACGCGGCGGGCGCCGGCGTCCCCCCGGAGGTGTCGGGAGTCCCGATCACGACGGGTGGGGCGGCGCCTATGCCGGAGGCCGCCTCGGCGCTGGCCCGGGCGGATGTCGCGGGGCGGACCGCCTTCGGGATGGCGGCGGGATTCTTTGTGGTGCTGGCGGTGCTGCACCTTGTGTTCTACGCGGCGGCCTATGCGCTGCTCAGGGGGAAAGGTCCGGCGCCAAGCGCCGTGCGGGTGGTGGCGCTGGGGCTGGCGGCCCTGCCGGTGGGGGCGGTGCTGGCGAACGCGGTGCCGTGGGAGTGGGCGCCCGCTCCCACGGTCGCGCTGGGGGGCGCGATCGCGGTGTGCACGGCGCTGGTGACCGCCGTGGCGCTGATCGGCCCGTGGCGGGCGCACGCGCTGGGCCCGCCGGCGGCGGTGGCGGCGATCACCGCGGTCACGCTGGGGGCGGACGTGCTGGGCGGCACGTCGTTGCAGTTCGACAGTGTGGCGGGGGTGACCGGCGTGGACGGCTCCCGGTACTACGGGCTGGGTAACATCCCGTTCGCGATGTTCGCGGCGTCGGTGCTCTTCCTCACCGGTGTCGTGGCGCACGGGTTGTCGCGGCGCGGGTGGCGGGGCCGGGCGGCGGTGGTCGTGGTGATGATCGGCGGCGCGGCGATGCTCGTCGGCGGCTGGCCGGGGGCCGGGAGCGATTTCGGCGGGGTGGTGGCGTTCGTGCCCGGGATCGCGGTCACGGCGCTCCTCGTCGCGGGGCGCGGCCTGTCCCCGCTGCGCGTGGCGGTGTTGTGCGGGGCGGGCGGCGCGGCGGTGACGGCGATCGCGTTCCTCGATCATCTGCGGCCGGTGGGCGAGCAGACGCATTTCGGCAGGTTCTTCTCCCTGCTGGTGTCGGGCGAGGCGTGGCCGATCGTGGCGCGCAAACTCGCCGCGATGGCGGCGCCGCTGTCGCATCCGGTGCTGGGTCCGATCGTGGTCGCCGCCGTCGCCGCGGTGGTCTTCGCCCTGCTGCGGCCCGGTGTCGTGAGCGCCGGTGTGCTGCCGGCGTTGTTCCGCCGGGCGCCCGCGCTGAAGGCGGGGCTGGCCGGGGTCGTCGTCAGTGGCGTGGTGGGCACCCTGGTCAACGACTCGGGGTTCGCGGTGCTGGCCATGGCGCTCGGCTCCGCCGTACCTCTGGCGCTGGCGGCGGGTATGCAGACCCTCCGCGGGCAACCCGGCTCCTGAGACCGCCGGGGGCGGGCCCCCGGCGGCACAGCGCCCCTAATGTCCCATCACGGGCCTAGCCTGCTGGGTGGTGCCCATCGGCAGATGCTCGCGCACCAGCAGCCCGCCGGCGATCAGGGTCCACAACCCGGCGAGGAACCACGGCAGATAGCCGACGAGGAAGCTGCCGGGCGCGAACAGCCCGCTCGTGCTGCCGACCGCGAACGCCGCGAGCACGGCCAGCACCGCCACGAGGATGGCGAACCACGCCATCCACACCGGGAAGACCCTGGTCCGCATGATCCCGACCGCCGCCGCGACGAACGGCACGGCCAGCGCGATCCCGCCGAGCGTGCTCATCACCGTCAATGCGGCGTATGGGGCGGCGGCGATGGGCAGGAGCAGCCGATGCACCGACATCGCATATGCCATCCCCGCGAACGCGGTGACCGCCATGAAGGCGATCGCGGTCACGAACACGAAGCCCGCGAGCACCATGGCGCTGATGTCCCCTGACGTCTCTCCTCGGCGGAACGCCCGGGCGAGCGCGACGCCGAACCACAGGAAGAATGCCAGCGCGATGGCGTATAGCAGGCTCGCCAGCAGGATCTGCCAGCGGTGCTGCACCACGTATGTGCTGATCGACATGGCCTGGTCGACGATGCTGGGCGTGCTCCCAAGGATCAGCCGCCCGATGATCGCAAGTATCACGGCGACGATGCCCGCCAGACCACCCCAGCGGAGAACATGGCCCTCTTTGGGGCCATGATGCGCTTTGGGGCCATGCCCCACTCCCACTCCATGGCTCTCTGCCATTGCCTTCACCCCCTCTCATCGTGCGACATCGCTTGGTCACCTAACGGTGGCTATTTGCCCCAAAATTCGCCAAGTGCGGGAATTGATGTGACGCCAGGTGATGCTGCTACCGCTGACACCCAAGGCGCTCGTAGCGGGTGACGGCGAACGGACACACCGGTGCTGCTCCACGTGCTCGCTGCACCCGACGTCGATGATCCTGCCGTGGGACCGCGTGGGCAGGTGCTTCAGCGTCGCGGTGTACTTCCCGATCTCATACGGATCCACGGCGTGCCGCCATGGGTCGGCCCCTCCCCCGCCCTCCCCCGCGCCGCCCCGGGGACCGGGCTCCCGTGACCCGGGTACGGCGAAGCCGGGAATCAGGTGCCGTCGGCCGGCGGGAGCGGGATCGCGGCGAACACCTGGAAGCCCCCCTCAGGCCGCGGTCCCGTCCGCAACTCCCCGCCGCACAGCGACACCCGCTCCGCCATGCCCGCCAGGCCGAGCCCGCCGTCGCCGGCGACGGGCGGCGCCTCGCCGTCGTCGAGCACCTCGACCTCGACGGTTCCTGCCCGGTAGGTCAGCCGTACCGTCGCGGGGGCGCCGCCGCCGTGTTTGCGGGTGTTGGTGAGCGCCTCCTGGACGATGCGGTAGACCGCGTGGTCGACCGCCGAGGGCAGGCCGACCGGGTCGCCGACGACGTCGAGCCGCGCGTTGCCCGATTCCGCGAGGAGCGCGGGCAGCCGCGCCGCGCCGGCCTCGGCCGCGTCATCCTCCGCCTCCCCGTCGGTGCGCAGCACGTCGAGTAGCTTCCGCATCTCGGCCATGGCCCGCTTCGCCGTATCCTCGCCGGTGCGCAGGGCCTCCTGGGCGCGTCCGGGGTCGGCGGGGATGGTCCGCCTCGCCACCCCCATGTAGAGGTTGATGACGCTGACGTGATGGGCGACCACGTCGTGGAGCTCGCGGGCGATGCGCCGCCGTTCGGCCCACACCGCGTCCTTCGCCGCCTGCCGTCTTTCCCGCGCGTCCTCCTCCTCGGCCCAGTGCCTGGCCCGCTCGGCCTCCGCCTCGCGGCGGTCGGCGAGCTCGCGGCGGAGCCGCATGATGTGGCCCGCCGCGACCGCCGCCATGGGAAGCACGATCAGTGTCGCGAACGCGCCGGGCGCACCGAGCTGCTCCGGGCGCAGGGACAGGTCGGCCGCCACCGTGAGCGCGAGCACGAGGGCGGCGACGCGCGGCGCGGTGTGGCGGCCGACGGTGTAGAGGGCGATGGTGATCGCCCCCCTGGGCGGGTCGTAGAGGTCGAGCACGACGTTCGTCATGTCGAGCATGCCCACGAGCGCCACCGTCACCACGGGGTGGCGGCGGCGCAGGAACATCAGCCCCGCCGCCAGCACGGCGATCACCCCGGTCGCCGGGACACCCTCGCCCGTGCGGGCTAGGTGACCCCACTCCGTCTCCAACACGAGCACGGCGAGCGCGGTGTCCTGCACCCAGGGATTCCGCGCCCATCGCCGCCAGACCGCCGTTGACATGCCATTTAACACACCACATGGCGTGGTATCCGGCAAACCATCCAATACCCACCGCGTCAGGCCGTAGATCACTACTATGACCCGCGTGGCTTCGGCACCTCCTTCCCGGGAGGACACCGGCCCCCAATCGGCTGACGCCCGCTTCGACGTGAAACCTCGACGTGAGGGGAGAGCACGTGCTGGCCGTGTCCGTGTTCACCACCGCCGACTGCCTTCCGGCGGACCGTTTCGACTGCTGGCAGGAGCTCATCAGCGAGACGCACTCCCCCGTGCACCTCCACCTCGACGATCGCGGCGACTTCCGGGCGTCGGCCCGGGTGCTCGCCCTCGGCACGGTCTCCCTCTGGCCGACCACCTGCGACAGCATGAGCATGCATCGCACGCCGCGGCTGATCAGGCGCTCCGACCCCGAGCATCTGCACCTGTCCGTGCCGCTCACCATCCCCGTGCATGTGCGGCACGGCGACGAATCCGGCACCTACCGTCCGGGCGACATCTGCGTCTTCGACAGCTCACGCCCCTACGACCTGCGGTTGGACAAGGACGCCGGGAGCTATACGGAACTGGGCATGGAGATCCCCAAGGCCCACCTGCCCCTGCCGTGGGACAAAGTCAAGGACGTCATCCCGCGCGCGCTGCCGGCGCGGGAGGGCTACGGCGCGCTCCTCGCCCACTTCCTCAAGCAGACCGTGAAGGACGCCGCGCACTACGGCCCGGCGGACGCCCCGCGCCTGGAGCTGATCGCCGTCGATCTGGTCTCGGCGCTGCTCACGCACGCGGTGGACGCCGAGTCCGCGCTCGCACCGGAGAGCCGCACCCGGACACTCACGGCCCGTATCGACGACTTCATCGAGCGGCACCTCGGCGACCACGCCCTGACCCCCGCCGCCATCGCGGCTCACCACCACATCTCCGTGCGTTACCTGCAGCGCCTCTTCCAGCAGCAGGACAGAACCGTCATGGGCTGGGTACGGCGACGCCGCCTCGAACTGGCCCGCGAGGACCTCACCCGCTATCCCGCGCGCGCCCTGTCCGTGCGCGCCGCCGCCCTGCGCCGGGGGTTCACCTCCCACTCCGATTTCAGCCGGGCGTTCCGCGCCGCCTACGGCATGTCCCCGTCGGAATACCGCCTGCTCGCACGCCGGGACGGACATGCCGGCCCCTGTGCAGGCATGTAGAGGTCCCGGGCCCCGCCCGGCCACGAGGTTCGCGGCAGTGTTCCCAGTGTGCTGCGCCGTACTCCGCAGGGGCGTTAGCACAGAGCGCACCGTTGCTTTTGTCACTGAGCGCAGGTGATGGGGCGATGAGTACAGGAGTGTCGGGTGTCATGGAAAGCACTAGGCTGATCGCCTGTGACCCCATCGACCGCGTTGTCCGCCGTGCCCGCTCCGGCCTCCGTGGCCCGCCTCAGGTTCTACTACGGCCCCATGGACTGCGGTAAGTCGACGCTGGCCCTGCAGATGAACTACAACCACCGCCGTCAGGGCAGGCGGGGGCTCGTGCTCACCAAGCACGACCGGGCCGGCGCGGGCCGGGTCACCAGCCGGATCGGTCTCCACCTGGACGCCGTCGAGGTCCTCGACGAGCTCGACCTGTTCGCCCTCGCCCAGCAGCACGGGCCGCTCGACTACGTCATCTGCGACGAGGCCTGCTTCTACACCGAGGCCCAGGTCGAGCAGCTCGCCGACCTTGTAGACCGACTCGGAGTCGACGTCTACGCCTTCGGCCTGGCCTCCGACTTCCGCACCCGGCTGTTCCCCGCCACGCAGCGCTTCTTCGAGCTCGCCGACGAGATCACCCGCCTGCAGGTCGAGGTGCTGTGCTGGTGCGGCCGGCCCGGCTTGCTCAACGCGCGTGTCGTCGACGGCCGCCTCATGCGCACCGGTGAGCAGGTCGTCATCGCCGACACCGACGACGTGTCCACCGTGAGATACCAGGTGCTGTGCCGCCGCCACCACCGCACCGGCGACCTCGGCACACCCGCCGCCGAGCCTGAGGCGGCCCTGCCGGGCTGAGCTTTCCTCAGTCGACCGTCTCCGGTCCGGCGAGGCCGCCGCAGGTGTAGCCCTCCTCGCGCTCCGGCTGGAGCTGCATGTGCGCGAGGTGGGTGCCCTCGATGGGGCGGCGGAAGGTCTCCAGCTTGTCGCAGTCGTAGAAGACGTAGGTGCCGACGCTCTCGCCGAGCAGCATCATCCACCTGCCGTTGTAGAGCGGCCGGTCGGTGTCGGCATCCTTCAGGACGACCCACTGGTCCTGGAATCCGAGGAAGTCGAGGAAGGTGTTGCCCTGCCCGGTCGCCTGGATTCCGGCCGCCCCTTTGATCATTTCCAGGATGAGCACGAACCCCAGGCCGATCCCGGTGAGGGTGCCCGTGACGACCTTGACGCCGGCCCGTCCCATCTGTCTTCGGCGCAGTAGCCGGAACGGTACAAGGAAGGCCACCAGGGCCAGAGCCCCGGCGACGGCCGCCATGCCGAGAGCATCGAACGGGCTGAAAACGGCCGCCGCGCCGGCGTAGGTCGCACCGCACCACAACGCCGCGAGGAAGGCGGCCGTCCACGGCCTTCGCCGTACGGTGTCCAGGGCGCGGGCGGCACGGCCAAACGTGATCTTGTTGACGGCCCAGGCCGCGGCGACGATCATGCCCACCAGGGGGATGAGGACGAGCACGAGCAGCACGAGGGTGGTGATGAGCCGGCTGAACAGGACGGACTGGTCGATGCCCACCTGCTGCGGGCTGACGTTGAAGACGGCGTACATCTCCTCGATGCCCATGTAGAGCAGCGCGTACAGCCCCACTCCGAGCGGCACCACCACCGCGCCGATCTGTTCGAGCAGCGGGATGACGCCACCGCGCGCGTCCTCCGGTGGCCGATCGTCGGCCACGACCTGTGGGATGTCGTGTTCAACGACTAATTTGGTCACACCAAAACAGGGTAAAGCAGCCAATCTCTCCCTTGCGCAGACCGGAACCCCGCCTGCGCCCCCCGGGGGGGGCCACGGTCCGCCTGGGCCGCCGGCGGCGCCTCCCTTCCCGTCGGGAGGCCGATCTTCGATCCCCCTTGCTTCCGGTTCTTCACGGGCACCGCTCATCATGCGGCCGTCCGTGCCGGTCGCCGGGCTTCTTGAGGGGAAAACGAGGCAGGACGGCGACTGTTTCTTCCTGTGGGAAGAGGTGGTGTATGAGGTCTTCTGCCGGTGTTTGAGCAGGAGGTTTCCCGAATACTCTCTTTCGAGTGCCCGGTATTAGAACGCAGCACAGAGCGACCCCGTATACCGTGCCTTCAATCCGGCCGATAGCCGCGCGCCGGAAGGAGACTATGACCTGGAAGGTTATGTGTGCCGACCGGTCCTGGACGTTGCGTGGTCTCCTGATTTCAGGTCGCATGAATTTACATCGGTCCACGAGTTGAAATGCGTTCAAGAGCAGTTCACGATTCTCCCACACGGTTTTGCGGAGATTGTCAGCTCCATCTCAGAAATCACTCCGCCTGGCATGAAGGAGATCGTGTGTTCAACTCCTCCGGGCGATGGCGGGCGGCCCTGACGGCCACCGCCGCGTTCGCGCTCTTACTTCCCGCGGGTGTGGCACATGCGGCGCCCGAGTCGGCCAAAATCAATAAGGCCGTTCTTGCGGACGGCAAGACAAGCTCATTCCTGGTGCGGCTCAAGGACCAGGCCGATCTCACGACGGCGCTCAAGGCGACGAGCAAGCCGGAGAAGACCAGGGAGGTCTACCAGGCCAAGGTTGAGTTCGCGGCCTCGTCGCAGGCGGGTCTCCAGCGGATGCTCACCGAGCAAAAGGTGGAGTTCACGCCGTTCTGGGCGGTCAACGCGCTGAAGGTGGTCGGCGACGCCGATCTGGCCAGGCAGATCGCGAAGCTGCCCGAGGTGGAGAGCATCGAACCCAACGTCGCCGTCAATCCGCCCCCGACCTTCCCCGCCACGGCGCACCCGAAGGTCAACGGGGTCGAGTGGAACCTTGACCGGATCGGTGCCCCCAGGGTCTGGAACGAGTTCGGCACACGGGGCGAAGGCATCGTGGTGGGGAACATCGGCTTGGGTGTGAAGTTCGACCACCCTGCGCTGGCCACCCAATATCGCGGGCGGAAGGCCGACGGGAGCGTCGACCACAACTACAGCTGGGGTGACGTCGCGCGAATCTGCCCCTCCGCCGACCCCTGCGATGTCCGCGGCGGCAACGACACCAGGTACACAAGCGTCATGGTGGGCGAAGAGGGCGCGGATACCATCGGGGTCGCTCCTGGAGCCAAATGGATCGCTGCTTCGGGGTGCAGGTTCAACCCGTGCGATTTCGCTTCCGTGCTCGCAGCCGGAGAGTGGATGCTCGCGCCCACCGATCTGGGCGGCCGGAATCCCCGTCCCGACCTCGCTCCCGACATCCTCACCACCAACCTGATCTACTCTCCGTCCGCGGGGGGAGAAGGTTTTCGCGCGCTGCAGAAACAGCTTCTCGACGCGTGGGTGACTGCGGGCATCCTTCCCGTTCTCGGCAGCACCTCGTGGCTCGGCTATGACTTCTGCGCCACCACCTCCGGCCTGAACCGGGACGACAACAGCTACACCGTGGGCATGTTCGGGCCCAACAACGCGATCAGCCCGTACTCCGGACGCGGCCCCGGCGCGAACGGCGAGGTGAAGCCCAACATCACCGCACCCGGCGCCACTATCCGCACAGCCGCCGCCGACGGCGGTTACAGCACGGTGTTCGGCGGCGACTACGGCGCCGCTCACGTGGCGGGTACGGTGGCGCTGCTCTGGTCCGCCGCACCCAGCCTGCGACGGGACATCGCGGCCACACGCGCCCTTCTCGACCGCACGGCGATCGACGTCAACGACACCAGTTGCGGTGGCACTGCGGAAAAGAACAACGTCTGGGGCGAGGGCCGGCTCGACGCCTACGCGGCGGTCCGCGACGCACCCCGCGAGGCCGTCGGCGGATTGACCGGCAAGATCACCTCGCAGGACGGCACGCCGCTCGCCAAGGCGGTCGTCACCGTCTCGGGCGCCCAGACGCGTACCGTCGTCACCGATGCGGGCGGAAACTATGAGCTTGTGCGCTTGGCGGCCGGCGACCACCGGGTCAGGGTGAAAAAGCTCGGCTATCGCACCGCCACCGCCACCGCCAACGTCCCGGCGAGCTCCACCGTCACGCGCGACGTGCTGCTCCGGCCGCTGCCGGCGCACACCGTGTCGGGAACCGTCACCATCGACGGTGCTCCGCAGAAGGGCGCCCATGTGGCCGTGGCGGGCACATTGGAGAGCGTGGAAACCGACGCGGCCGGCCGCTACCGCATCACTCTGCCCCGAGGTGAGCACGAACTCGCGGTCACCTCGGTCCCGGAGAGCTGTGCGGGTGGAAGGACCGTGTCGATCGAGGTGGACGCGGACCTCGCGAAGGACATCGCGTTGCCCCGCCGTACGGACTCGTTCGGCTACAGCTGCGCCGTCGGCACCGAACCTTATGTCGCGGGCACCGAGGTCAGGCCGGTGGGCCGGCAATTTATCCAGCTTCCGTTCGCCTTCCCTTTCTACGGGGAATCGCATAGGGAGATCTTTATCACCAAGGATGGTTATTTGACCCTGGATCGAACGTCTCGCAGCAACACGAACTATCCACTTCCCAGCTACCTCTCGCAGGTAGGCGCGATCTACCCCTTCTGGGAAGCGGGCACTTCACCGGACTTCTCCAACCCCTGGCTCTACACAGCCACGCTGGGAACCGCGCCCAACCGCACTTTCGTCCTTGAATGGCGTAATGTCGCGCCAATGAGGGATCCGGAAAGCCGCCTCTCCTATTCAGTGCTCCTTGGGGAAGACGGCACCATCGGGTTCCGTTACCGAGGCATCTCCAATGACCTCACCGCCGGAAGCAGCGCCACTGTCGGCATCGAGGGGAAGCGGGACAAAGCCGAAGCTCTCCTCTTCTCTTATGACCGGCCCGTGCTGACCGACGGCATGAGCCTGACCTTCACGCCGCAGCGGCATGGGCTGGTGAGCGGCACCATCGTCGACGCCGGCGACGGCCGGCCGCTGGCCAACGCCACCGTGAAGATCGGTGATGAGGTGACCATCACGGCCGCGGACGGCACCTTCGTCAAGCAGATACTCTCCGACGACCATCGCATCACGGTCTCCAAGGAGAACTACGGCACCGTCACCCGAGAGGTCGACGTCGAGGCCGGTAAGCGCACGACAGTCGACCTCGCCCTGACCACCGGCAGGTGAAGGCACCCGAAGGCCCGTCCTGAAGGTATCCGTCACCCGCCAATAGGCGGTCAAGGCGGTTGACGACCTCGGCTTCGCCCCACACATCGGGAGGCTCCTCGTCGACTCCATCTGAGTCATCGAGCGGCCGACGAGGCCGTGCCGTAAGAATTGTGAGCAGGGGGTGCCTGTTGCGACAGGCACCCCCTAGCGCACGATGGTCTTCTCCCGAAGGGCCTCGGTGGATTCGTCCATGTCCACCGGATGCAGGCCCTCCGGCGGGTCTGTCATGAAATTTCCTTTTCCGGGTAGGGGGTGCAGCCCGCCGCTGAATCGATCGGCTCCGCTCGCCATCCCACCCCGGCCCGGGTGCCGTCCGGACCGATGTCACATTCTGGAGGGGTGTCTCGTCCTCCAGGTGTGAACGGTGATGTGGCGGCGGCCGAGGCTCTCGCTGCCGAGTTCGAGGCCATACGGCCCCGCCTTGTCGGCGTGGCCTATGGGCTGCTCGGCAGCCTCGGGGAAGCCGAGGACGTGGTGCAGGAGGCGTGGCTGCGGCTCTGCCGTACGGCATATGCCGACATCGAGGATGTCACCGGCTGGCTGGTCGTGACGGTCTCGCGGCTGGCGCTCGACGTGCTGCGCTCGGCGCGGGTGCGGCGCGAGGAGTACGTCGGGCCGTGGTTGCCGGAACCGGTGCTTGAGGACGGCGACCCGGCGGACCGGGTCACGCTCGACGAGTCGATGAGCATGGCCATGCTGGTGGTGCTTGAGTCGCTGAGCCCGGCCGAGCGCACCGCGTTCGTCCTGCACGACGTCTTCGGGCTGACGTTCGCCGAGGTGGGGCAGGTGGTGGGGCGCACCCCCGCCGCCTGCCGCCAGCTCGCCGCGCGGGCACGGGGCCATGTGCGGGGGCGGGCGCCGAGGTTCGCCGTCGATCAGGACGAGCACCGCAAAGTGGTCGACGCGTTCGCGGGGGCGTGCGCGGGAGAGGACCTCCGCGCCCTGCTGTCGCTGCTCGACCCCGACGTGGTGCTGCGGAGCGACGGCGGCGGCCTGGCCAAGGCCGCCCGCCGCCCGCTGCACGGCCCGGACCGCGTGTCGCGGTTCCTCGTCGGCGTTGTCCGGCGGTATACCTCGCGTCAGCTTGTGCTGGCGCCCACGTCGGTCAACGGCTGGGCCGGGCTGTGCGGGACACGCGACGGGCGGCTCAAGTTCGTGATCGGCCTGGCGGTCGCCGACGGGCGCATCACCGAGATCTACATGGTGACCAATCCCGAAAAGTTGGGGAATCTCACGTGACGGCACGCTTGAATGTCTTCGCCGCCGACAACACACCCTTCCAGGCCCTGGCATCCCTGGATGCCTTCCTGGCCGGCTGTGGAGTGCCGGCGTCCACGCTCAACCTCGTCAAGATGCGGGTGAGCCAGATCAACGGCTGCTCCCCGTGCCTGGACCGATATGCCCACAAGCTCCACACGGCAGGCGAGAGCGACGAACGGCTGTTCTCCGTGGCCACCTGGCGCGAGGCGCCATGGTTCACCGACGCGGAACGCGCCGCCCTCGGCCTGGCCGAGGAGGCCACCCGCCTCGCCGACCGGCCCGGCGCGGTGCCCGACCAGGTGTGGCGGAAGGCCGGCGAACACTACGACGACGCCGACCTGTCCGCCCTGGTGATGGCGATCGCCCAGATCAACGTCTGGAACCGGATCCTCACGATGACCCGGGTCCCCCCGAGCGCCGCCTCCCGCGACGCCTGACACCGAGCCTGGAGTTCCCATGAAGACACGCCTGAACGCCGCCGCCCACGCCAAGGACGCCTACGCGGCCTTCGTCTCCCTTGACCGTTTCGTCCGGCAAAGCGGCCTGCCGGACAGCACCTACGAACTCGTGAAACTGCGCGTCAGCCAGATCAACGGCTGCGGCTATTGCGTGGACCTGCACTCCCACGAGATGCGCAACGCCGGCGAGACCCACCAGCGCCTGTTCTCCGTGGGCGCCTGGCGCGAGGCGCCGTGGTTCACCGACGCCGAACGTGCCGCCCTCGCCCTGGCCGAGGAGGGCACCCGCCTTGCCGACCGGGGCGAGACCACCCCCGACGAGGTGTGGCAGGAGGCCGCCAAGCACTACGACAGGGCCACCCTGTCCGCCTTGGTCATCGCGATCGCCACCATCAACGGCCTCAACCGCATCGGCGTGACCACCCGCATGACCCCGGGCTCCCACCGCACCCGCTAGCCCCGGGGCGGCCCGGTCTCCGCCGCAGGTGTCGCCCCCTACCTCCACACGCTCGGCCATAGGCCTGCAGCACCGCACGGCCTTGCTTCCGCGGGATGCCTGGAGATTGGACCGGAGCGATCAACGGAGGACGGCCGACGGAGGTTCACGGATCGGGGCGGAGGTCCCCGTCCGTGAGGCCCGCGAGGATCAGGCGGCGGAGAAGGTCGCCCGTCTCCCCAGTCCGGCGCAGCACGTCTTCGAAGTGTTCCAGTTGACGGAATGCTGTGCCGTATCTGACCTGTTCGGACAAGGGGAGGCGGGGGATCTGCGCGCGGCGGACGTCGACGCGGTGCGAGCCGGTCGCGGTGCCGGAGGCGCGCAGGGTGGCGGCGCGCAGGAAGCCGGCCACGAAGTACGGGTCGAAGACCTCGGGGTCGACCCGGATCAGGGAGACGTTGGGGCCGAGGGCCACCTCGTCGTCGAGCACGCGGGCGGTGACCTGGCGGGAGGCCGACGGCACGACGACATCCCCGGGGCGGCCGAGCACGGCGGCGGCGCCCGCGGCTCCGCTGCCGCTGGCGGGACAGCCGGCGGCGATGTCCTCGGCCGTGAGGAGCGGGAGGTCTCCCGCCTTAGTCTCCATGCGCATCGGCGTCTGCTCGACCTGGAGCACACCGGCCTTGGCGAGGTCGGCGACGGTCACCATGGCGAGCGGCGTGCCGTCGGGCACGGCGCCGGGGATCGACGTGGCGAGCTCGCCGGCCAGAGTGAGGAGCCCGTCGCGGATGCGGTGCAGGTTGACCGCCCGCACGGAGGCCGCCTTGGGGAGGTGGCGGGCGGGGGTGAGGTCGACCTCGTCGTCGAGGAGGTCGATGATGGGCACCGTACGGCAGGCGTCGGAGTCGACCTCCTCCCCGCGCCGGAAGGACCACCAGGCGCTCAGCGTCGTGCCGGGTGACAGGCCTTCGGACGAGTCGACCATGAGCACGTGGGACGGCAGGGTGTCGCCCGTGTGGGGGCGGCGCAGAAGCCAGAGGTGGGGCGGCATCGCCGACTGGGGCGCGGACCCCGCGGGCAGCGACACAACGGCCTGCAACGCTCCTGCCCGCAGGAGGTGGGAGCGGATACGGCGGCCCGATCGCCGGTCGGCGACCGCAGGGGGCATGAGGACGATCGCCTGTCCCCCGGACCGGACCCGCGCGAGGCAGTGCTGCACCCACGCGAGCTCGGACTCACCGCGCGGCGGCAGGCCGAACTCCCAGCGGGTGTCGTTGGCGAGCTCCTCGTATCCCCAGCCGCGTTCGTTGAACGGCGGAGCACACACGGCGGCGTCGGCCCGCAGGCCGGGGAAGGCGTCGTGGCGGAGGGCGTCGCCGGACCTGATGTCGGCGGTGATGCCGCGGACGGCGAGCCGGGCGCCGGCCAGGCGTCCCGCGTCGTCGCCGCGCTCCTGCCCGCTCACGGCGGTGACGCCGGTGTCTTCGCGGGCCGCGAGCGCGAGGAGCAGCCCGCCGAAGCCGCACGAGGGGTCGAACACCTCGGTGGCGCCGGGTTCCACGAAGGCCGCCATGAGCTTGGCGACCTCGGGCGGCAGCACCTGCACGCGGCGCGAGTGCGCCTCGGTGTAGCGGGTGTAGAGGAACTCCACCGTCTCCGCTGTGCCCTTGGCCTTGGCGAGGGCCGAGGTGGCCCGGATCAGCGCCGTGTCGCCTTCGTCCACGATCAGGCCCGGCAGGGCCTCGGCGATGCCTTCGTCGTCCATACGCAGCAGCGACCGTGGTTTTCCGTGCGCCATAGCGGCGGCGAGCCTGCTGACGAGGGAGAGGAGTTGCAGGTCGTCGACCGAGTTGCGGATCTGCTGCCAGAGCAGCTCGTCCTCGGGCAGCTCACGCAGCTTTCCCTGGCCGCGCAGCCACGCGTGGACCTCGTCGAGCGAGAACAGCGGGCTCGCGGTGGTGCCGCCGACCGGCTGGGGAAAGTCGCCGAACCTCCGCCGCCAGTTGCTCACCGCCGCGCGGCCGACCCCCGCCAACCTGGCGATGTCGCCCGCGGCCACCGTCGCGCTCTCCCCCGGCTTCACGCCCGTGCCTCCCTGGCAGTGTGCTCGCTAACTCCTCCAAACATGGCCATCGGCCCATAATCGCGCACGAATGCCCCGCCCGTGTCGTGGCACCGCCACACCGCCTCCGATGCGCACTCCGGCCTCCATTTGCGTGCAGATGCCCCGGCTGGGTCGAGTCAGGTCCGCCGTCGGCCAGTGCCACTAGTTCTACACCCCGCACCGCCCGGCGGCATCGCCTGCTTAAGGCGACGACGACCCCTGACTTCCCCGCTCGCTACGAGTCATAACATTTCGAGTCAACGACAGAGAGTTGTTGTGCACTCGATTCACATTCTGCTTTACTCGTTGGCGATTCACGAGGCGCCGAGAGAACGCTGTGCGGATTGCGCGTCGCGCCCGTTCGTGAAGAGGAACCGCAGTTTCATCCCCCCGTAGGAGATCTATGTTCCGCCGCCTGCTCGCCACCTTGACCGTCGCCGCCACCGTGCTCGCCACCGGCGGCGTCACCGCGCCCGCCCAAGCCGCCGAGACCGTGACGGTGGCGGCGGGCAAGACCTACCGGGGCACCGGTGACCAGGTCCTCCGGGTCCGCGCCGGAAAGGCGATGGGCATCATCAGCTTCACCCACGACGGCGAGTCCAACTTCATCGTCACCGCGGTCAATTCACGCGGCAAGCAGGTGGACCTCCTGGCCAACGAGATCGGCCCGTACAAGGGGACCGCGCTCTACAACGCGTCCTACGGGAGCCGGGGCTTCGCAGCCCTGGAGATCAAGGCCGACGGCGCCTGGACGGCCACCTTCAAGCCGCTGTCGGCCGCCCGCTGCTGGTGCGCCGGCACCATCGCCGGTGAAGGCGCCCAGGTGCTGAAGCTCAGCCCCACGCGCGGCCTGCGCACCGTGAGAGCCGCGCACAGCGGGGAGGGCAACTTCATCGTCCAGGGCTACACGAGCACCACGTCGTACGGTGACCTGCTGTTCAACGAGATCGGCCGCTACAAGGGCAAGGCCGTGCTGCCCGCGGGCACCCGCCTGGTCGCGGTCAAGGCCGACGGCCGCTGGACCTTGACCCGGCGCTGATCCCGGCTTCGCCTCGCATCCTGAACCAGAATGTGGCTCAAAAAGCTGGACTAATCGTGCGATCAGCGTGACAGTGAGTTAGGCGGTATCGTCACCCGACTTTGTGGGCGTGGCTCTTTCATGCCCGCGAAGAGCGCGCCGCCGTGGCCGGTTCGAGGGCCGGACCGGCCGCGGTGGCGCCTACCCCGTGTCCGCGGGCGGGCGGGTGCGCCGGTCCGGTTTCCCGGACCGGCCACGCTTTCCCGGACCGGCCTTGCTTTCCCGGACCGGCCTTGCTTTCCCGGACCGGCCGCGCGCGGGTCACCGTACGGTCATCAGGTCGCGCTCGGAGCCGGGCTCGCCCGGCTGGTCGAACTGCGTGCGGTAGAGCTCCTCGTAACGCCCGCCGGCCGCGAGCAGCTCGGCGTGGGTGCCGCGTTCCACGACGTGGCCGGCCTCCAGGACGAGGATGAGGTCGGCGGCCCGCACGGTGGACAGCCGGTGGGCGATCACCAGCGAGGTGCGCCCGGCGAGGGCCTCGCCGAGGGCCTCCTGCACCGCGGCCTCGGAGGTGGAGTCGAGGTGAGCGGTGGCCTCGTCGAGGATCACGACGCGGGGGCGGGCCAGCAGCAGGCGGGCGATCGTCAGGCGTTGCCGTTCACCGCCTGAGAGGCGGTAGCCGCGCTCACCGACCACCGTGTCCAGCTTGTCGGGAAGGGACCTGACCAGGGTGTCGAGCCTGGCGCGGTAGAGCGCGTCCCACAGCTCGTCCTCGTCCGCCTCCGGCCGGGCCAGCAGGAGATTCTCCCGGATCGTGTCGTGGAACAGGTGGCCGTCCTGGGTGACGACGCCGAGGCTGTGGCGGATCGACTCCATCGACAGATCCCGCAGGTCGATCCCGGCCAGGCGTACGGCACCGCCGTCGACGTCGTAGAGCCGGGCCGCGAGCTGGGCGATGGTCGACTTGCCGGCCCCCGAGGAGCCGACCAGCGCCACCATCTGCCCCGGCCGGGCCTCGAACGACACCTTGTGCAACACCTGCTCTCCCCCGCGCGTGTCGAGCGTCGCGACCTCCTCCAAGGAGGCGAGGGACACCTTGTCCGCCGACGGGTAGGCGAAGTCGACCCCGTCGAACTCCAGCGACACCGGCCCGTCCGGCACCGTCTTCGGGTCGGGACGCTCGGCGATCAGCGGCTTCAGGTCGAGCACCTCGAACACCCGCTCAAAGCTCACCAGGGCGCTCATCACCTCGACTCGGGCACTTGCGAGGGCCGTGAGCGGCGCGTAGAGCCGCGTCAGCAGCAGCGCCAGCGACACGACGGCGCCGGCGTCGAGCTGGCCGCTCAGCGAGTAGAAGCCGCCCACGCCGTAGACGACGGCGAGCGCCAGCGCCGACACCAGGGTCAGCGCGGTGACGAACACCGCCTGCACCATCGCCGTGCGCACCCCGATGTCGCGCACCCGCCGCGCCCGCGCCGCGAACTCCGCCGACTCGCGCACCGGCCGCCCGAACAGCTTCACCAGGGTCGCGCCGGGCGCGGAGAAACGTTCGGTCATCTGGGTGCTCATCACCGCGTTGTGGTTCGCCGCCTCGCGCTGGAGCCGCGCCAGCCGGTTGCCCATGCGGCGGGCCGGGAGCACGAAGACCGGGAGCAGCAGCAGGGCCAGCAGGGTGATCTGCCAGGAGATGCCGATCATCACGACGAGGGTCAGGACCAGGGTCACGAGGTTGCCGACCACACCCGACAACACCTGGGTGAAGGCCCGCTGGGCGCCGATGACGTCGTTGTTCAGGCGGCTGACCAGGGCGCCCGTGCGTGTGCGGGTGAAGAACGCCACCGGCATGCGCTGCACGTGGTCGAACACCGCGGTGCGCATGTTGAGGATGAGCCCCTCACCGATCCGCGACGACATCCACCGCGACACCAGGCCCAGCCCCGCCTCGGCGATCGCGAGCACCGCGACGAGCACGGCCAGCTGCACCACGAGCGACAGCGGCTCGGTCTTCACGATCGCGTCGACCACCTGGCCGGCCAGCACAGGGGTTAAGACGGCGAGTACGGCGAGAACCACGCTGAGCAGCATGAACCACCAGAGCTGGGCCCGGTGGGGGCGCACGAAGGCCCCGATCCTGCGCAGGACCGCCCGGGAGAAGGGGCGTTTCTCGTCCTTCGCGTGCATGGCTGTGTACAGCTGGTGCCATGCGGTCACTTCCATGTCCATCTCACACCACCGGTCTTTCTTAGTCGTGGCAGGCCGCTCCCGGGCCGCGTCCGGGGTACGGCGGCGCCGGTTCCCTCACCGGCGGGTACAGATGGACTGTAAAACCTCAACTTAGCTTGACTTCAAGGGCCGGAGCGCGGGGGCAATGACGCCGTACGTCGCGATTTTTCGCTTACATACGGTCTATCAGGCTGCTCCGACATTTCCGGACACGCGAAGCTCAGGTGGGCCGCGACGCCGCACCTACTCGCTGCGGTGGCCGTGCCTACTTGCGGCGGTAGCCGTGCCTACTTGCGGCGGTAGCCGTGTCCCAGAAGCCAGCCGATCGCGGCGCTGCCGAGCGCGACGCCCGCCCCCATGCCGAAGGCGGCCAGCAGAGTCCACGGCGGCACGGTGGTGCGCTCCGCCGCCACCAGCGGGCGCTCGTAGACCTGGCCGGCCGGGGCCGGCTGGGCTTGCGCCGGGCGGTCACCCGCCTCCGCCGCGGCCACCACCTCGGCGGCGGGGACTTCGAGCAAGTGGGACTCGACGGCGGAGAAGAACTCCCCCGCCGTCTTCTTCGCCACCGACGACAACATGCGCTGACCCACCCCGCCGATCATGCCACCCACCACGGCCTCGGCGTCGTAGTCGACACGGGTGCCCCCGTCGGCCTCGGTGAGCCGCACCTCCACCGTCGCGTCGACCGTGCCCGGAGCCCCCTGCCCACGCGCCTTCAGCACGAAACGCTCGGGAGGCTCGGGACTGGAGAGGGAGACCTCCCCCTGGTAGACACCCTTGACGGAGGCCACACCGGCACTGACCGTCATGGTGTAGGAATCGGCTCCCTGCGCCTCCAGACGCTGGCAGCCGGGGATGGTTCGCACCAGCACAGCCGGATCCTGAAGCGCGGCCCAGACCTTCTCCCTGTCAACAGCGATAAGCGCGTTTCCCATGACCTTCACCCGAACACCTCCAGATCGGCCGAGCCTAGACGACCTCCCCCGAACCGATAATGGCAACTTATGCCCGCTCCCTCACAAGCTTTTCAGCCCCGATCCCCGTACCTTGAGCTGGGCACTTGCCAGATGACCACCGGGCAGGCCGTTTGCATGCCGGCGGGAGTGCCGATAATCGGCTCTCCAATCATCCGGCATACCCGGTGCGCAAGACGCCCGTCCCATGCCCCAGAACGTAGTCCCACTCACCCCACGCTCCTCTGGCCGCCCCTCGCACAGGCGGTCCTCCCGGGAGCGGAGAAAAGTATGCCCAGGATCTGGTCGACCGCCTGGGTGCGGGCCTTGACCGCGCTGCAGCGGGCGACCCGCACGACTCGGATGGCCTTTAGCACACTGTCGCGGCTTGGGACCCGGGCGGACGGGACCGGCTTTCTCAAGACGCCATCGGCCGCGATGCTCGGATCCTTCATAAGCTCGGGCAGGTGACGATCACCATCCGACCGGCCGCTGAGACGGACCTGCCGACGCTGCCGGCGCTCTACGGTGAACTGAACCCTGACGATGCGCCATTGCCGGGGGAGTCCGCACGAGACATTTGGGCGGCCATCCGCCTTCAGCAAGGCCGGACCGTGCTGATCGCGCCCCTGAACGGCGTGTCGGTGTGAAATCCTAAAAGGATGTCTCTTTTTCCGGATTTCTGCCAGAAGATGTCCTCGACGCCCTTTTTCGGCGATTACCTTTCGACTTAGGAAACTTAGGCCCGGGGCCATATCGAACAGCCGTGCCACGCTTCTGTTCAGACGTCCGCATGAGAAGCTCTCTACCAACAAGGTCCCTCAGGATATCTCGGGCCTGATAGACATCTATATCAAACAAGCGCTGGATGGTTCGATTATTTACTTCACCATAGTCCTGCACGTGCTCAATGATCTTCTTGTCGATATCGTCTACAGCTCGACTGTGATAGTCAACGGCACTTCCCAAACGGGCCACCACTTCGGCCCTGAGACGATAGATCGGGTACCGGTGCTGCATAGTGGCTCGCGTTGGCTCCAGTACATTCACGGGATCGACCGCCAGCCGCCGCAGAGCGGCTTGAGCCTCGTCTTGCGACCTTTGTATAGCCGGCGCAACATCAGAGGAACGAGCCGTACGTTTCGTGCATAGCATTCGGATGATAATCATCGCATCGGTATCGTCTTGTTCCTCCTCTGGAAGGGAAGCTACGAATTTTGCTATACGAGTATTAGGCGGCTCGCCACGAAAGAGCACAGACACGCGATCGGCGTCTTCCTCGATCACGGGCACATCCCGCCCAGATTTGATCATCTCACGATACATTCGATCGACACCTTGACCGACCTCCTCGGCCAGGCCGAGGAGCCGAAATCCAGCAGCTAGTGCTGGATAGCGCGCCCGAGATCCTCGGGTCAGAATGTTGCTCGTATTTACTCCGGAAACAAGCGGCCCTGGAGACTCAATACGTAGGTATTGCGGAGAGTGCTCAATCTGTACCGAAGCCCGCAGCCGCCAATCTCCATGGATAAACGCGTTTACCAGCGCCTCGCGTATAGCAGCAGACGGATAATCCTCAATCTGCAGCTGGCGACCATCAGCTAGTGTCACAGGTGTGATTCCCTGCCGGGCCCGGATAGCTTGAAGTACCTCATCGAAGGCGAGTACGAGTGGGGCACTCAGTCGCAGCACTGCGTCAGCCTCACCCGATTGAGTCCGTCTGTGCTGGTAGACGGCAGCACTGGGCCCGATTGTAGATGGATCCTGGCAGAACATTAGCTCGCCAGAGCGCGAGAGACTCCCATCATTCGCAATCGCTTGAAGCGTGTTAAGCAGATCAGCATCCCCAAATCGCGCATATCGCTGTCGCACCGGGTCCGCCGAACCGGAAAGAAGTCTTCTACAATACCGCAGAGCAAGCGGATCAACGTCGTCCAGGGGTCTTCCGCTTGCAGTAGCCGACCAGTCAAAACCGCGACGCTCCTCAGATAGTCGAGTTATGTCTAGCGGGCGCATCGGCAAGCAGTCTGCATTGATTCGCTGGTAGGCGTAACCTTTTGTCGTGGAGTAAACCTCCAGCCCTTCTGGAACGATAATCTCCAGAAGCCGCCTCCCAGAAAATTCTAGCGTTTTTACTTCAACAAGCAGTGAAGGAGTTGTAAGTTGGTGAATCTTGCCCCTGAGGATTCCCGCCTCTATTTCGCAGCCAACAAAGGCTTCTTCGCCCGCTTTGTTGTCAATAACTCCGACAATCACGGTCCCACCACTGGCATTGGCGAAGCACACGCATGCCTCGGCAAGATCTTGGAACGCCTCCTTCAGGACAGGCTTCGCCTGCTTGAAGTCAAGATTCTCGGTCTCGCACTTAGCAGCGGTTGTGCCAGACAAGATCTTCTCGAGTGCTTCCAGCGACGCTGTCACCTTTGAGAGCTCCTTTGGGGATGCCGTTGGGCCAACAGTAGTCCCAAAGGAGCCTCAAAGGCCATCACCAAGCTCAGTCCATCTTCCCTGTGTCGGCCCTGACAGGAGGGCGACAACGTCGGACATACTTCCTCTCGCCAGTTGGCGCGCCATGGCCCGCTGCGTCAAGGAACAGGTCGATCGACCACATGACCGCCCCCCACATCGACCAGCACCGTAACGTAGGCATGGCCTGCGCCAGGCGAACTCATCGACCCCCAGCACCTGTGGTGCGTCCCAGCACCAACGCCGGCCCGCACCGGCCTCAATCTGATCGTGATCTCGAAAGTGTCCGGTGCCCGCCGACCCGACGGCGCAGTAGCTCTCCACACCTCCCCCATGCATGTAGCGATGCAAGCTAGGCGAGGGCGGGAGAAGTTCTGGAGGTCCACCCCTTCCAAAGAGCATGAGGACGACATGCCCGCAGCCAAGTCAGGACGGAACAGCATCCAAACAGGTTGTGAGGACTGATCGTGGTTCGGTCTTCCCGGCTCACGTACGGACCGGAGTGAGGGGTTAAGGTCGGCCCGAAATCCGGATCCCCGTAACGATCTGCGACAATCGGCCTCCCCCTGCATATCGAGAATGCACAATGCATAACGCGTCGGCGCGTGAATTCCCCGCCCGTGGATTGGAGTCTTGTGGAGAACCCCTGCCTGGTGTTGTCGGATGCGCCTGTCGGTCTGAAATCGGACGGGCTCGGCTTCCAGCGATATGTCAGACCGCTGGTGTCGATAATCACCGGCGAGACCACCGAGACGCCGTTCACGATCGGCGTCTTCGGGCCCTGGGGAAGCGGAAAGTCCAGCCTGCTGCGAATGATCGACGAGAGCCTGGCCGGCGATTATGCCGACCGCACCGTCAGAGTGCATTTCAACCCGTGGGTGCACCGCAAGGAGCCGACGATGCTCCTGCCGCTCCTGCACACCCTGCAGGACACGTTGAAGGAGGACGGGAAACAGCGGTTTCGCGAGGTGGTCGGCAGGCTCGGACATGTCATCGCCACCCTGACCTCCGACGTGCTGCTCAGGAAGGCCTCTGGCGGCAATGTCAGCATCGAAAAGATCAAGGAGGTCTCCAAGCAATATGCCGAACAGCGGGGTATGGTCGAGAGCGAGATTCGCAATCTACGCAAAACCCTGCAGGCTCAAGCGGATGTGGTGGCGGAAAACGGCTCGCGTCTGGTGATCTTCATTGACGACCTGGATCGATGCGAACCCCACGAGATCATCGACCTGCTGGAGTCGGTAAAGCTGTTTTTGGACCTGCGCAACGTCATCGTGGTCATGGCCATCGCGAAGAATGTCGTCGACCGCGGCGTCGCCGTAAAGTATCGCGACTTCGGCTTCGAGGCCGCAAAGGTCGTCGAGATCGGCGACGAATATCTCGACAAGATGATTCAGCTTCCGCTGACCCTCATGCCGATAGACACCGGCGCCTTTCTCGGCCACCTGACCCTGCCGCAGGAGCTGGAGGCACACGCCCACCTCCTGGAGGAGATGGTCGCCCCCAACCCGCGCCGCATCAAACGGGTGCTGAACGCCTACTCGGTCATGCGCACCATCGCCCAGGCCGACCCCGAGCTGCACAGGCTGCGGCCGGACGTCGTGCTCCGGCTGCTCGTGCTGCGGATCCAGAGCCCCGAACTCTACGAGGCCGTCATCGTGCGCCCGGAACTCGCAGCGGCTCTGGAGGACGCCTACGGCGGACGCCTCTCCCCCGAGGCCGCCGACCACCGCTTCGTGGAACGCTACGGCACGACCTCGGCCACCCCCATGAAAGAGGCGCTCAAACGATTCCACCGGTCCCAGGAGTATCTCGGAGCGGTCTTCGGCGGAACGGCGTTCGCCGAGGAGAAGGAGCAGCTCCCGCGCTATCTAACGATGCTCGGCAGCTGATGACGCCACTGATCCCACCCCACATCCTTGCCCCGGAGGAGTGGGACAGGCATGTGCCGGAAGGGAATGTGGAAGAAGTCCGGGCCTGCCCCTGACCGGAGGCGGGCTAAAGGAAACGCTCGAAGAGCCGGCGTTGCCGGTCCATGTGCTCGGCATCCGCTAGATAGTGGAGGTGGTGGCCGGCCGCCAAGTGGCCGGTGAAAGCGGGGTGGCCGACTGCCGCCTGGGCCTTCATGAAGGCCACCAGTGCGTGCAGGCGGGCGATCACGGTGTCGACCAGGCCGGCTCTGTCGTCCTCGTCCAGTCCGTAGTGGTCGCAGAAGAGACGGGCCCGTTCGGCCTGTTCCTCCGGCGTGCCGAAACCGTCGGGGTTGGCCGGGGAGGTCGTCGGCGCCCACCGGTAAACCGCATAGGCGATGTCCCACAGCCGGGTTCCCGGGTGCGCGGTGTCGAAGTCGATGACGCCCACCACGGTGTCGCCGTCCAGCACGCAGTTGTATGGCGCGTAATCCCCGTGGCATATGACCTCGGCGGGGCTGAGCGCCAGAAGCATCCATCCTTCCGACGGCGCTTCGGCCACGAAGTCCACCGTGCAGTCGTGGTAGGCCCGCAACAGCGCCGCCGCGCTCTCCAGCGCCTTCCGGGTGGTGGCGGCCGGTGGCAGGGGATAGCCCGGCACCTTCCCCGGCAAAAAGTCGAGGATCTCGAATCCGTCCTCGGTCACTCCGTGCAGGGACGGCGCCGCCGTGAAACCCCGCCGCCGCAGGTGCCGCAGCAACTCGTGCACCATCGGCGACCATGTTCCGGTGGGACGCCGTACGGTGGCCCCGATGCGCACGACCTCGTTTACTCCGCCTACCAGCACTTCACGGTCGGGCACCTCGCACATTCCCTTCGAGTGGATCGTTTGCGCATCGTGCATCATGCATTCTGCCGACCTGACAACGGAGGGAACTCAGTGGCCGAATCCGAGCGCGCCGACATGGCCCAATTGGAGACGCTCATCGCCAACGGACGCAAGCACGGTGTGCGCAAGCGCGTCATCCTGCTCCAGGCGGCGCGCCTCTTCGTCGAGCGCGGTTATGCCGCCACGGGAATCGACGACATCGGTGCGGCGGCGGGGGTCACCGGGCCGGCGGTGTATCGGCACTTCCGCAGCAAGCAGGCCATTCTCATCGCGCTGATCGAACTGTCGATCGATCGCATGCGGGATGGAATGAACGCCGTCCTTGAAGCGCAGACCGGCGGACCGGAGGAGACGGTGGTCGCGGTCGTGGACTGGTTCGTGGAGGCGTCTCTGGAGAACCAGGCGTTGACATTGGTGCTCCAGGGAGAGTTGCCGCGGCTCCCGGACGAGGATCGGCGGCGTTTCAACGACGAGATGCAGACGCTGCGCGACACGTGGGTGAACGTGGTCACCGGCGCGCGGCCCGAGATGGCCGGTCTGCCGGCTCAGATGGCGGTCGTATGCGTGATGGGGATGGCGACCTCGGTGATCGCCGCGGGGCTGAGCCGTGACACCGAACTGATCCGGAGGAACCTGCGCTCGCAGATGCTCGCACTGATGTGGCCGCCCGCCGCCGATCACCCAGTTGAGGCAAAACGTTAACCATCGTAAACTTTTCACGACTCTCAAAGAGTGATGCACGGGGGTCTGTTTCGCTATGCGCAAAGGAGTGTCACGTTCGATGGAGCATTTGGTGGAAAGCAACGGCGTACAGCTGTGGTGCGAGACGTTCGGCGACCCGAAAGACCCGGCAGTGCTCCTGATCATGGGCCTGGGCGCGACGGGCACCGCCTGGCCGGACGCCCTCTGCACAGCGCTCAGCGACGGCGGGCGCTACGTGATCCGCTACGACAACCGGGACACCGGCCTGTCGGGCAAGGTCGACTTCGCGGCTCAGCCGTACACCTCGCTCGACCTGGCGGCGGACGCGGTGGGGCTGCTCGACGGCCTTGGGGTGTCCACGGCGCATGTGGTCGGGGCGTCGATGGGCGGCATGATCGCGCAGGAGATCGCCCTGGAGCACCCCGGGCGCCTGCAGACCCTGACTGTGATCATGTCCAGCGCCAATCCGCTCGATCCCACCACCGGCACCTTCCGGGGCGCCACGGTGGACCCGCGCGTGGCCGCCTGGATGCAAAGGGGGCAGACCGATCCCCCGCTCACGGAGGAAGCACGCATCGCTCATCAGCTCGAGCTCGCCCGCATCCTGACCGGCTCGGCGACCGAGTTCGACGAGGCGGCGACACGCCAGATCATCGCCCGCGACGCCGCCCGCGCCGGCGCCTCGGCGGCCCACGCCATGCAGAACCACACCGCCGCCGCCTTCGCCTCCCGCGACCGCTCCGGCCTGATCGCCTCGATCACCACCCCCACCCTGGTGATCCACGGCACGGAAGACCCCATGGCCCCCTTCGAACACGGCAAGGAAATAGCCGACAAGATTCCCGGCGCCGTCTTCCTCCCCCTCGAGGGAATGGGCCACGTAATGCCGTCCGCCTTCATCCCCACCATCTCCGAAGCCATCCTCAAACACACAAACTGACGACCCACTGAACTCAACCGCATTTACATGAAGAACCCGGCTTGAGCGAGGACCATCCAAGGCTCCGGAAGCGCCCCGCGCCCCGGAGCCCTTCATCTGCGGGAGAATGCGACGGTGACCGGTTGTCAGGTCGGAACCACAATGCCATCCCGATGGTCTGAGGTGCCTCACACCCTGCCCGACTCCCTGGCCTCACTACGTGGGCCGAGGGATGGCCTTGTCATGCTCCCTCCTGACCTGGCTTGGTCGGGCCGTACCGCCTTCGATCTCGGTGACCTCACCCAGCGCTACCTTTTCCATATGACGGTGATCACAGCCGCGGTGACTACCGAGCACTACACCTGCTGGCTTAACGCCGATCTCCTGCACGGGCAATGGAGCGGACTACGACTCCCGCGGGCCCTACGCCAAATCTGGGAAGACCAGCACGCGAGAGCCGCCAGGAGGCGGTCGATTTATTGGGCTTCGACAATCATCAGGAATGTTTCCTGGTGCTGGAGGGGCTGCGGTATATCGGTGATATTAGGGGCGCGAAGGCGTGGAACAGTTGGGCGCACTGTGAAGACAACCTGGATCTGCACGTCGAGAGCACGGTGGAAGCGTTGCGCTGGCAGGGAGGCGAAGTGGGCACCCAGGCTGCGCTGGCATTGGCAAAGGTGATATGGGAATGCGACCCGGGTAAAGTTACATGGAAACTCCTCGCTGAAGCGTTCGCCTATGCCGGATTGGAGGTATCTCAGGACCTCCAGGAAAAGCGACGCAAACTGCAGCGACTATGGCGGGAATATGGTCTGACGTGGTAGGGAATAATCCCTTATATATGGTGTGACCGGCGGGGATGTTCCACGACGCCTTAACGTGGAAGTGCGCCTGATGGGTGAACGCGAACACTAACGAGCGTGATCGGTCTCCAGAGGGCTGAGGTCCGCCGGAGACCGGGTTTCGTTCGTCAGCCTCGTGTCAGTGTGACGAACTGGGCGTAGACCGATAAGGCGACTTCGCCAGGGGTTCGGGCGCCGAGGTTGAGGCCGGCGGGGCTGTGGACTCGGTCGCCGCCGGGGAGGTTGGTGAGGACGCTCGCGGCGCGTTTGCGGCTGGCGATGAGGCCAACGTACGGCACCGCCGCGTCGAGGGCGGCGCGCAGGGCCGGGAGTTCGTCGACGCCGTGGGAGGCGACGACGACGGCGGAGGTGTCGGGGGCCAGGGGGTCGCCCGCGCCTTCTACCTGGTAACCGAGGGCGGCGCCGACGTCGGCCAAAGCTCGGGCTATGGGGCCTTGGCCGTGGACGCGGACCAGGACGGGTGGGATGACGGGTTCCAGGAAGATTTCCAGGGTGCCGCCGGACAGGCAGGGCTGGCCGACATTGACGAAGCCCTCTTCTTCCACTTGTTCGGTGGTTTCAGGGGATATGCGGAGGAGGGCGGCTGAGCCGGTTTCCAGGAGGCGCAGGCTTTGGGTGCGCACGGTGTGGGTGGCGCAGTGGCCGCCGACGAAGCCCTCGATGGTGCCGTCGGCGCGCACCAGGGCGCGGTCGCCGGCTTTGGCGCTGGTGGGGCGCTGGGCTCGGACGACGGTGGCCATGACGTACGGCTCCCGCCGTACGTCCAGGTGGCGGGCGGTGGCGTGGAGGTCGGCGCGGCCGATGAGGGACGGATCGCCCACGAGGTCGATACCGGATTCGTGGTCAAAAGAGGGGTGGTCAAAAGAGGGAAGGCCGGAGGCGGGCCCGCCCGCCCCCGCCG
>NZ_BOOW01000013.1 GCF_016863435.1 Sinosporangium siamense | reverse complement strand
CCCGCCCGCCCCCGCCGTGTCGCGGCGGGGGCGGGGGCGGGGGGTGATGTGGATGTCGGTCACGTGATGGCCAGGTCGGTGCGTATGGGGCGGCCTTGGATGGCGCGCCACACGTTGGACGGGGTGAGGGGCATGTCGGCGTGGCGGATGCCGTAGGGCTTGAGGGCGTCGAGGACGGCGTTGACGACGGCGGCGGGTGAGCCGACGGTGGCCGATTCGCCGACGCCTTTCGCGCCGATGGGGTGGTGCGGGGAGGGGGTGACGGTTTCGCCGAGTTCCCAGGAGGGGCATTCGACGGCGGTCGGCAGCAGATAGTCCATGAAGGAGGCGCCGAGGTGGTTGCCGTCCTCGTCGAAGGCCATGAGCTGCATGAGGGCCATGCCGATGCCGTCGGCGAGGCCGCCGTGGATCTGGCCTTCGACGATCATCGGGTTGATGCGCACGCCGCAGTCGTCGACCGCGATGAAGCGCCGCACGTCGACCTGCCCGGTGTCGGGGTCGACGTCGACGACGCAGATGTAGGCGCCGAAGGGGTAGGTGAGGTTGGGCGGGTTGTAGACGCATGTGGCGTCGAGGTGGCCTTCGACGCCTTCGGGGAGTTCGACGGCGCCGTGGGAGGCGAGGGCGATCTCCTGGATGGTGGCGCCGTGTTTCGGGTCGCCTTTGACGGACCAGCGGCCTTTGGTCCATTCGAGGTCGTCGGGGGCGACTTCCAGCATGGCGGAGGCGACGAGTTTGGCACGGTCGCGCACTTTGCGGGTGACCATGGCGGCGGCGGCTCCGGAAACGGGAGTGGACCGGGAGCCGTAGGTGCCGAGGCCGAAGGGGGTCTGGTCGGTATCGCCGTGGACGACGTCGACGTCGTCGGGTGAGATGCCGAGTTCCTCGGCGACGATCTGGGCGAAGGTGGTTTCGTGGCCTTGGCCCTGGCTTTGGCAGGAGACGCGGAGTACGGCCTTGCCGGTGGGGTGGACCCGGAGTTCGGCGCCGTCGGCCATGCCGAGGCCGAGGATGTCCATGTGCTTGCGCGGGCCGGCGCCGACGGCCTCGGTGAAGAAGCTGAGGCCGATGCCCATGAGCCTGCGGTCGCCGTTGGCGCGGCGTTCGGCCTGTTCGGCGCGGAGTTTGTCGTAGCCCGCCATCTCCATGGCGAGGGCGAGGGTGCGCGGATAGTCGCCGGAGTCGTATTCCCAGCCGGTGGGCGAGGTGTAGGGGAATTGGTCGGCCCGCAGGAGGTTCTTCATGCGGAGTTCGGCGGGGTCCATGCCGAGTTCGTAGGCGAGGACGTCCATGAGGCGTTCGACGAGGTAGACGGCCTCGGTGATGCGGAACGAGCAGGCGTAGGCGACACCGCCGGGGGCCTTGTTGCTGTAGACGCCGGTGACCTCGCAGTGGGCGGTCTCGATGTCGTAGGAGCCGCTGAAGACGTGGAAGAACCCGGCGGGGAACTTCGTGGGCTGGGCGGTGCCGTTGAAGGCGCCGTGGTCGGCGAGGACCTTGACGCGGATGGCCTGGACGCGGCCGTCCTGGGTGGCGGCTATCTCACCGGTCATGTGGTAGTCGCGGGCGAAAGCCGTACTCATCAGGTTTTCTGAGCGGTCTTCCATCCACTTGACGGGTTTGCCGGTGACGATCGAGCCGACGATCGCACAGACATATCCTGGATAAATCCCGACCTTGCCGCCGAAGCCGCCGCCGATGTCCGGCGAGATCACCCGGATCTTGTGCTCCGGCAGCCCCGCCACCATGGCATAAAGCGTGCGGTGCGCATGCGGGGCCTGCGTGGGGCACCACACGGTGAGCTTCCCCGTCACCTTGTCGAAGTCGGCGAGCGCGCCGCACGTCTCCAGCGGCGCCGGGTGCACCCGCGGGTAAAGCATGTCCTGCGACACCCGCACCTCGGCCCGCTCGAAGATCGCCTCGGTGTGTGCCCGGTCGCCGGCCTCCCAGTCGAAGATGTGGTTGTCCTTCTTGCCGTCGAGGTCGTCGCGGATGACCGGCGCTGCCTCCGCCAGCGCCGTTCGTGCGTCGATCACCGAGGGCAGCGGCTCGTAGTCGACCTCGATCAACTCCAGGGCGTCCCGCGCGATGTAGCGGTCTTCGGCGACGACGAACGCCACCTCCTGCCCCTGGAACCTGACCTTGTCGGTGGCGAGCACCGCCTGCACGTCCTTGGAGAGCGTCGGCATCCAGGCCAGCCCGAGCCCGGCGAGGGTCTCACCGGTGATGACGGCCTTGACGCCGGGCAGCGCCTCGGCGGCCGAGGTGTCGACGGACAGGATGCGCGCGTGGGCGTGCGGGCTGCGCAGTATGGCACCGTGCAACATGCCGGGCAGCTGTACGTCGTCGACATATTGGCCGCGTCCCCGGATGAAGCGCGCGTCCTCCTTGCGGTGCATGCGGCCGAACCCCATGGGGGTGCTGGTGGTCACGCCGACACCTCCGGGGTGCACGTGTGCTCGGCCGCCCAGCGCACGGAGCGGACGATGTTCTCATAACCGGTGCACCGGCAGAGCTGCCCGGAGATCGCCTCGCGGATCTCGCTCTCGTCGGGATCGGGGTTGTTGTCCAGCAGCCAGCGGGCGGTGAGCATCATGCCCGGCGTGCAGAAACCGCACTGCAGCCCGTGGCACTCGGTGAACCCCTTCTGCACCGGGTCGAGTTCGCCGTTTTTCTCCAGCCCCTCCACAGTGGTCACGTGGTGGCCGTCGGCCATGACGGCGAGCATCGTGCAGGATTTGACGGGCACGGCGTCGATCTGGACAACGCAGGCGCCGCAGTTGGAGGTGTCGCACCCCCAGTGCGTGCCGGTCAGTCCTAATTCGTCCCGGAGGAAGTGCACCAGGAGCAGCCGGGGCTCCACCTCCCGCGTGTAGGGCTGGTCGTTCACAGTGACGGTGATCTGCACGTTCAGTCCTCCGCGGCCCGGCGGGCCGCCTTCCGTAGGGCGCGCCGGGTGAGTTCACCGGCGAGGTGACGCTTGTAGTCCGCGGGGCCGCGCTGATCGGCGTGCGGATTGCACACGGCGGCGGCGCGGCGGCCCGCCTCCGCGAAGACCGCGTCGACCGGTTCACGGCCGATCAGGTAGTCCTCCGCCTCCGGGGCGGTGAAACCGGGCGCACTCACCGCGGTCAGCCCGATCCCCGCTTCCGTGATCAGGCCGTCCTCAATGAGGATCAGCGCCCCGGCCGCCGCCACCGGCCAGTCGCCGACCCGGCGCTCGACCTTCTCGTAGGCGCTGCCCGCGCCGTGCCGTACCGGCACTCTCAACTCGGCGAGCAGTTCGCCCGGCTCGACGACCGTCTCGTAGGGGCCCTGGTGAAACCCTCTGAGGGGCACCGTACGGCTGCCGCCGGGACCTGTGACCACGGCGTCCGCCTTGAGCGCGGCGAAAGCGGCGGCCAGGTCCTCCGACGGGTCCGCCTGGCAGAGCGATCCGCCCACCGTGCCCCGGTTGCGGACGACCGGGTCGGCGATGACGCGTTCCGCGTCGATGAGGATCGCGAAGTGCTCGGCGACCAAGGGGCTCGCCAGTAGTTCGGCGTGGCGCACCAGTGCGCCCACGGCCAACTCTCCGCCCTCGACTCGAAGGTGCGCGAGTTCGCGCAGGTCATTGATGTCGATGAGTGCCTCGGGCTGGGCCAGACGCAACTTCATCATCGGAATAAGGCTGTGGCCTCCGGCGACGACCCGGGCATCGGGACCGTAACGCTCCAGGAGGGCCAGAGCGTGAGGAACGCTCGTCGCCTTCTCGTATTCGAATCGCGCGGGAACCTGCATGCTTGCAACCCTCGCCTTGTCCAGATGTACCGAACAATCCGGAAATAAGCCATTCATTAATGTGCACGAGGCGGTATGAAAGACACATGCACCCGGAGATACCACTGGCGTCACATCGGACAGCCGCCTCCCAGCCAGTGACCGGGCACACCTCCGCCGCCGGTCCGGCCCGGATGACCTTGACGCAGCTCAGCGCTTTTGTCTTCGTCGCCCGCCGTGGATCGGTCAAAGCCGCCGCACGCGAACTCGGCGTCAGCGACCCCGCCGTCTCCCAGGCCCTCGGCGCCCTCCGCCAGCAACTCGGCGACCCCCTGCTCACCCGCACCGCCGATCGCATGGCCCTCACCGAGGCCGGGCGGCGTCTCCTCGGCATCGCCACCCAGATGATCGCCCTCGGCGCCGCCGCCGAACGCGCCGTACGGTCACCCGTAGCCGAGCGGCTCCATCTCGTGGCCACGAGCGTGCTCGCGGAGTTCGTCTCACCGCCGCTCGCCAACCTGTTCAGCGCGCGGCACCTCATCGACACCTCGTTCGGCACGGCCTCCGCCGACGAGATGGAGGGCCTGCTCGCCAACGGCCTGGCCGACGTCGCCCTCGGCCCCCGCATGGCCAGGCCCGGCCTGGTGAGCGAGCCCGTCCTGCGCTGCCGCCTCATCGTCGTCGGCGCGCCCCGCGGCCTGCGCGACACCTGGCTCGTCGACCCCTCCGGCATCGACCCCGGCGGCGACACCGGCCTCCTGCTGCGCCGCCTGCGCGTGCCGGAAACCCGCATCCGGGTCTTCCCCAACCAGACCGCCGCCTGGAACGCCGCCGCCGACGGCGCCGGCGTCGCGCCCGCCATCGCCCACCTGGTCACCCCGCAGATGCGGCGCGGCGAACTCGCCACCGTGCCCACGGCGGCCACGCCGATGGAGACCTGCTGGTATGCCACGACCCTTGAACCCGCCGTACGGTCACCCGCGGCCACGGCCCTCCTGGATTTCCTGGCCGGCGGCGCGGCCACCCAGCTCATGCGGTCACCGGAGGCGGGGGTGCCGAAGGCGTTCTTCCGGCCTCAGGTATCGGTCACGCTGCCGCGATAGGCCCGCCGCCGGGCCGGGAAATCGCCCAAGGGAATTCCGAGCGGAATCACAGGTCGCCCCAGAGGCGAAATGCGGATTTTCCGGCGACTCGAAAACACCGCTAGCCGCGAAAAAGGCAAAGCCGGGAGCGCTCCTGCAATCTTAAATCTATTTAAGTCAATTCAATACAACAGTCCACAACTTGAAAATCCGCCGAGATCGCTACACGATTCTCCGCGTGACTTACACAGATCATTTCCGGGCGCACGCTCAAATCGGCCGGGGCCCGGCGGCCCGTCGCCGGCGCCCGGTCTGAAGGAGGTCGTGTTGCCGCTCACCCCCCGGCGGTGGCGGACGATCCTCACGGGAACCGCCGTCGCCGCCTCCGCCCAGGCCGGCCTGCGTTCCCTCCTCACCACGCGGAAAGTGAACTTCACCCCGCTCTGGGCGGTGAACGCCGCCCGGGTCACCGGTGACGCCGCACTGGCCGCCGACATCGCGAAACTCCCCGAGTTCGAGCGTGTCATACCCGACGCGGTCCTCGAACGGCAGGCGCCGGCGACCACAGTGCAGAAGGCAAAGACACAGGCCAAGGTCAACGGGGTCGAGTGGAACATCGACCGGATCGGCGCCAACCGGGTCTGGAGCGACTTCGACGCCCGCGGTGAAGGCGTCGTGGCGGGCAATATCGGCTCCCCCGTGGATTTCCACCACCCGGCGCTCGCCGCGCAATATCGCGGCAGGAAAGCAGACGGCAGCCTCGACCACAATCACAACCGGCGGGACCTCAATTGGTGCTACCTTCCTGGAAACACCGGGCCGTGTGACTACAACGGCATATCCATCGCGGGCACCATGCAAATGGGGGTCGCGGTGGGCGGAACCGAAACCGATCGGATCGGCGTCGCCCCGGCGCGAAATGGATCAACGCGGGCGCCTGCCAGGAGAACAGGTGCCATATGAGCACCCTGCTTGAGGCGGGGCAGTGGATGCTCGCTCCCACCGACGTCGCAGGGCGCAATCCACGTCCCGATCTGGCTCCCGACATCGTCGTCAACAGCTGGGGATTTCCCCAGAGCACGGGGTCGATGGGAAACGAGTTCTCGCGGTGGTACAAGGAGATCGTCGACGCCTGGGTGGCGGCGGGCATCTTCCCGGCCCTCGATCTCGGACCGCGCAGCAATGAGATCTGCAACTTCGGCTACTCCCCCGGTCAATACGCCAACGGCTACACCGCGACCGCCTTCGGCGCCGACGACAAGATCTGGGGATGGACCGCGCGCGGTCCTGGAGAGGACGGCTCCGGGGAGCAGCGGCTGAAGGTCGTGCCCGCGACTCCGGCGTGCGTGGGAACAACACGCGTGACGATCGGGGCGACCGGCGGCCCGGCCCAGGACATCGCTCTGGACCACCGTCTGGACGCCTTCGGCTACGGGTGCGTCGTCGGTTTCGAACCCTATGTGGGGGCACGGAGCGGCAGACCGTCGTCTCCCCCCCCCGCAATCCACCCGTGATCACCCTGCCGTTCTCGTTTCCCTTCTACCAGCACAACCACCGCAAGGTGACGATCTCCACCCACGGCTATCTCAGCTTCTCCTCCGGATTGCGCGATCAGATGCCCGGATGGAATGAGCGCCTGCCGAGCCACTCTCAGTTCCACGCGGCGATCTATCCCTTCTGGGATGACCTCGTGGTCGACGACCGGTCCGGCATCTACACCGCTAACGCCGGCACGGCACCCGCGCGCACCACTGTCGTCGAGTGGCGCGATGTCGCCTTTAAGTGGGCCCCAGCCCAACGCGTCTCCCCCACCGACCTCAACGGCCGGAACCCCCGTCCCGACCTGGCACCGCACGTCATCAACAACTCCTGGGGCGGCGAGGACATGGAGCCGTGGTTCGCCCCGGTCGTGGACGCCTGGACCGCGGCAGGCATCTTCACGGTGTTCGGCAACGGCAATCGCGGCCCGACGTGCAACGGCACGGGATCCCCCGCGGCCGACACCAACTCCTACTCGGCAGGCGCCTTCGGCGCCGACAACACGATCGCGAGTTTCTCCAGCCGCGGCATCGGGGACCTCCATGAGATCAAACCCAACATCGCCGCACCGGGGTGCCGATGTGCGCTCATCGGTGCCGGGGGGCGGCTACGCCGTCAAGTCCGGCACATCGATGGCGTCTCCGCATGTCGCGGGCACTGTGGCACTCCTGTGGTCCGCGGCGCCCGCGCTAAGGGGAGACATCGCAGCGACCCGGGAAATCCTCGATCTCTCCGCAGTCGACGTCGACGACACCCGTTGCGGTGGCACCGCCGCCAAGAACAACACCTGGGGCGAGGGCCGCCTGGACGCCCATCGGGCGGCGCTCGAAACGCCGACCGGCCGCGTCGGTGGCCTGAGCGGGACCGTTACCTCGGGCGGAGCTCCCGTCCCCCAGGCCGACCTCCCCCTCACCGGCCCGATGAATCGCAAGCTCGCCACCGGCCAGAACGGCACCTACGCCCTTCCCAGCCTCAAGACCGGCACCTGCCGGATCAGTGCTCGTAAGCTCGGATGTGACGAGGCGTCGGCGACCGTCATCGTGGCAGCCGACACGACCGTCGTACAAGATGTCGCGATGACGGCGCTGCCGGCGCACACCGTGGCGGGCACGGTGACCTTCGGCGGCGGGCCCCAGTCCGACGTCGAGATCAGGGTGGCCGGCACCTCCACAGGCACGGTCACCGACTCCACGGGGCGCTACAGGCTCGCGGTGCCCGCCGGCACTTACGAGTTGGACGTCATCCCGCCTCACGCCCACTGCGCGGGACCGGTGAAGGTGCCGGTCGCCGTCGGCGCGGACATGACCAGGGACGTGGTCCTGCCAAGCCGCACCGACCACTTCGGCTACACCTGCGCCGAGGGCAACGCCCCCTACATCGCCGGCAGCGACCGGCTGCCGATAAGGGGCGCCGCAATACGGCACCAAATCACGCTGCCTTTCCCGGTCATGCACTATGGCGCCACCTACGACAGCGCATGGCTCGGCGTCGACGGCTGGCTCAGCTTCCTCAGGGAGGGGGTGCGCCCACCAATCAACCGTTGCCCTCGTATGGCACCCCGCCCGGCGGAATCCTCCCCTTCTGAGATGGCCTGGTGATCGACAACAATGCCGGCGTCTGCACAGCCACCCTGGGAACGGCGCCGAACCGGAGCTTCGTCCTTGAGTGGCGCAACGCCACCTTCGAGTGGGACACCGGCAAGCGGATCTCCTTCTCCGTCGTGCTCGGCGAGGACGGCTCGATCGGCTTCCACTACAAGGGCGACGGCAGCGATCGTTCCTCGGGGAGCAGGGCGACGATCGGGCTGGAGCAGGACGACTGGAACGCCTTCGAGTATTCCTTCAACGAGACGGCCCTCGCACAGAGCCAGAGCCTCACCTTCACCGCCACCCGCCACCCGCCACCCGCCACCCGCCACGGAGTGCTCGCCGGCGTCGTCACCGACGCCAACGACGGCAAACCCCTGGCGGGAGCCACCGTGAAGGTCGGCGACGGCACGACCGCCAAAACCAACGAGGACGGAATCTACGCCGCCCAGGTGCCCCCCGGCGACCACCGCGTCACCGTACACAAAGAGAACTACGGCACGCTCACCCAGGCCGCGACGGTCGCGGCGGGCGAGCGCACGTTCGCCGACCTCTCCTTGATCACCAGCCGGGTGAGCGCCTCGGTGAGGGAGGTGGATCTGGTGATGTCCCCCGACTCCCGCAAGGACGGCACCTTCCTGCTGACCAACCTGGGCGGCTCCGCCACGACCTCTCGCGGTGCCGGCCCTCGATCTGGCCCAGGAGGTGGGCACACACACCGCCGTCACCAGGAGCTACACGGTGCTGGTGACGGACGGGCAGCTCAACGTGCGGTTCATGGCGCGTAGGGGAAATCCCATTTTCAACAGCATCCGAGTCTCGCAACGGCCCGACAAGCCGGTCCCCTAGAAAGACCGCCTGGTACGGAGGAGTCCCGTCATGGCGATGAGCCATGGCGGAACCCGGCCTGGCGCCACCCACGCCGACCACGAGTTTGCCGCCGGACTGGTCAGCAGCCGGTCGCCGGGGGCGGGGGTGAGCGGTCCCGCCGCTTCCCGGTCGGCGGGGTCCGCCCGCATGCCGGGCCCCCAGAAATCCTTCAGGAGACCGCGTTGCTCATCGATCATGCCGCCCGGCCGGGCGGTGAAGGCCACCGGTACGGCAAGGCCCCTGCAGCGGTCCGGCAGCGCATGCGTGTTTCGCGCCGACGATCTCTCACATCCTCCAGGAAAGGACGGAGGAAAAACCTCTGCATTTCGTGGACCAGTAATACCGAACGGGCCGGCTCGGCCGTCCGGCGTCACAGTCCTTCGGAGGCCGTGACGCCGGACCGTGCCCTCAATGAGCGGGCTCAGTGAGCGGCGTTGTACTGATCGATCACGGCGCGGGCGATGCGGCCGCGGGCGCTGACGTCCAACCCCTTCTTCTTGGCCCATTCGCGGATCTCGCCGGACTGCTCCCGCGTCAATCCCCCGGCGGCGGCGCGCCCTCTTCTGCCGCGTCCCCTGCCGGCTCGGACCTTGCGGGCTCCGGAGACATACGGCTGGAGCGCCTTACGGAGCTTCTTCGCATTCGATGTCGACAGGTCGATCTCAAAGGAGGTGCCATCAATTGCGAAAGAGACCGTCTCATTCCCGGTCCCGCCGTCCAGGTCATCTATAAGAATCTCCCGGATCTGCTTAGCCATAATGCGGCTCCTTAGAGAGTCGGACTCCTGTGTCTATGACAGCTCGTTATACGGCCGTCAATAAAATGATAGTCCCATGACCTCGACTTCTGTTTCCCGGACACAGCGCAATTTTCCGTCCTGCCGCCCTCGGCACGCCTCCACCCAGGTCAGAGGCGGTGGCATGGGGCCTTCTGCGGCCCTCGGGATAACCTGAAAAGCCTTGTCCGTGCGCGCTTCGCGGTTTTCCCGCCCGCCAGGCGGGAGCCTCCGCAGGGACGGAAGTCCTACGAGAAGGGTGAACAAAGTCCATGCCGCAAGGGGCGGGCGGCCCTACCGCACACGCTCCCATCCGCGGACTGTGGGGACAGTGAACTTGGGAGGGCGTATGAGCGGCCCCACCGACGACGAGACCACGGAGATGTTGCGAGCGGCGGCCGGCGCTGCCGCGTGGGCGCCTTCTGTGCACAATACTCAGCCGTGGTCGTTCGTCCTTTCCGGCGGCGAACTCGGCCTGCGCGCCGACGCCGACCGGCTGCTGCGCGTGGGCGACACTTCCGGACGCCAGATGCTGATCAGTTGCGGTGCCGCGCTGTTCAATGTGCATGTGGCGCTCCTGGCGAAGGGACAGCGGCCACAGCTGCGGGTTCTGCCGGATCCGGACCGGCCCAATCTTCTGGCCACCGTGCGCCTGGGTGAATCCGACGGCGCAGACGAGCACAGCCGGATGTTGTACGACCAGATCGAATTGCGCCACACACACCGAGGCGGTTTCACCGACGATCCCGTCCCCGCGGAACTCCTCCGTGTCCTCACCTTGGAGGCGGAGGCCGAGGGAGCGCTTTTCACCCCGGTGGCGTCGCCGTCCGCCGTCCGCGTGATCGCCGCGCTGACGACCGCAGCGCAGGAGGTCCAGGAGCAGGATCTGGCCTTCTCCCTCGAACTCCTGCGCTGGTCACGGCCTCCCGGCGACACTCGGCGCGAAGGGGTGCCGGCGCATGCATATCCGGCGGCCCCCAGCCGGACCGAACCTCAGTTCGACCAGCGGGACTACGCCCACGGCCGCGGATGGGGCTTCGAGCGGCAGGTCGGCGGCCAGGCCCCCGGCCACGCCGGCGTCGTCGCGGTGATCACCACGGCCGAGGACCGGCGCAAGGACTGGCTCACGACCGGCCAGGCCCTGCAGCGTGTCCTGCTGCGGGCCTGTGCCCACGGCGTCAGCGCGGCCTTCCACACCCAGGCGCTGGAGATGCACCATCTGCGGGAGTTCCTCCGCGAGGAGCTGCTCTCCGGAGAGCACCCGCAAATGATCATGCGGCTGGGTGTGCCCGAAGAGACCCTCGGCACGCCGCGGCGCCCGCTGGACGACATGCTGGAAGAAGATCTTTAACGGCCAAAGGTCCCATGGAATCGGGACTTCAGCCGTGCCTGGGCATGCCGTACGGCACTGCTTGCGGAGCGCCGAACACGATGTTCTGTAGGTGCACACAACGCACCACCTCCCGCAAGGAGCCACATCATGGCCAGCAGGGACGACTACCGGCGGCGGCTCGCCAAGCCCGTGACGACCCACGTGCCGGCACCCCGCACGCCCAACCGCCACAACGAGGCGCCCACGCGGGCGCGTCACAGCGCCGCCGACTACACCTGGGCGGTCGCCCGGCTCGCCCTTGGCTGGATCTTCCTCTGGGCCTTCCTGGACAAGACCTTCGGCCTCGGGTTCGCCACAGCGCCGGCCAAGGCGTGGCTTGCGGGAGGCAGCCCCACCATGGGGTTCCTCACTGGAGCAGACGGCACATTCGGGACCGCCTTCAACGGCCTGGCCGGGCAGGCGTGGGTGGACTGGCTGTTCATGCTCGGGTTGCTCGGGGTCGGCGGAGCGCTGATCCTCGGCGCAGGACTGCGGATCGCCGCCGTGGCGGGAGGTCTGATGTTGCTCCTCATGTGGGCGGCCGCGCTCCCGCTGACCACCAACCCCTTCATGGACGACCACCTGATCTACGCCGTCCTGCTCGCCGGTCTCGCCTTCGCCAACGCCGGTGACACGCTCGGCATCGGCCGCTGGTGGGGAAACACCCGGCTCGTACGGCGCATGCCGTACCTGAAGTAAGGTCCGTGTCCCCTACCCCGAAGCCCGCCCCACACCCAGGGGGCGGGCTTCGGCGTTGTCAACCAGGTTTTCAGCAACCTTTGCCGTCTCCCCTCCGTCCTCCGGCTCCGAGACGACGAGGCCGGTGGCCGTGAGCTCGCCTGAGACGGGCGGCTGCAGGGGGTTCGGGAGGGCGATCATGCCCGCCCAGGCGTGTTTCCTGGGCAAGGATGAGGAATGGGAGGATTGTTGCCACAGTCAGGGTGAGAAGGGCATGTGATCATGGCGGAAGGGGATCTCCGCTCGCTTCTCCCGCATATGCGGTTGGACGAGCTTCTCGCGGAGTTGCAGACCCGTCTGGAGGACGTGCTCGCGACCCGCGACCGGGTGCACTCCCTCTTGGAAGCCGTGGTCTCCGTCGGCAGCGACCTCGATCTGGAGACCGTGTTGCGGCGCATGGTGGAGGCCGCCGTGAAGCTGGTGGACGCGCGATACGGCGCGCTGGGGGTGATCGGCGACGGGAACACGCTCATGCAGTTCATCCCGGTGGGCATCACCGAGGAGGAGATCGCCGAGATCGAGCACTGGCCCCACGGCAAGGGACTGCTGGGGTTGCTGATCAAGAACCCTCAGCCGCTGCGGCTGCCGGACATCGCCGACCACCCCGAGTCCTACGGCTTCCCGCCCGGTCATCCGCCGATGCGCACCTTCCTGGGCGTGCCGATCCGGGTGCGCGACGAGGTTTTCGGCAACCTCTATCTCACCGAGAAGATCGGGGGCGGGATCTTCGAGGAGGAGGACGAGGCCATCGTCTCCGCCCTCGCCACCGCCGCCGGCGTCGCCATCGAGAACGCCCGCCTCTACGAGGAGACCCGCCGCCGCGAAACGTGGCTCCAGATCTCCGCCGAGCTGACCACCGGCCTCCTGTCGGGGACCGACGTCCGGCACGTGCTGGCCGTCATGGCCAGGCGCACCCGTGAGATGACCGACGCCGACACCGTCACCATCGGTTTCCCCCGGGGCGAGAACCTCCGGGTGGAGATCGCCGACGGCTTCGGCGACGACTCACTGCGCGGCCGTGAGGGCCCGATCGAGGGCACCCTGGCCGGCGACGCGCTGCGCACCGGGCATACCCAGACGACCGACGACATCAACGTCCGCGAACCCGACTCGGCCCTGCTGGGCGGCCTCTCGCTGGGACCGGCCCTCGGCGTGCCCCTCACCGCCGGGCGGCAGGTGCAGGGTGTGCTGGGCCTCTTCAAACTCGCCGGGCGGCAGCCGTTCGGCGAATCCGACCGCCGCATGGTGCAGACCCTCGCCGGCCAGGCGGGCGTCGCCCTGGAGCTGGCCGAGGTCCGCAAGGACGCCGAGCGCCTGCATCTGCTGGAGGACCGCGACCGGATCGCGAAGGATCTGCACGACCTGGTGATCCAGCGGTTGTTCGCGGTGGCCATGACGCTGATGAGCACCGTGCGCCTGGTGGACGACCCCACGGGATCCGCCCGCCTCCAGCACGCCGTGGACGAGCTGGACGAGACCATCCGGCAGATCAGGTCGACCATCTTCGCCCTGCAGACCCCCGCCCACGACACCGCCCCCGGGTTGCGCGCCCAGATCATGGAGCTCGTCGAGTCCGCCCGCGGCCATCTCGGGTTCATGCCCGGCGTCCGCATGGAAGGCGCCATCGACACCACCGTCCCCGCCGACATCGGCGACCAGCTGCTGGCCGTGCTCCGCGAGGCCCTGTCCAATGTCGTACGGCACGCCCGCGCAAAGCGGGTGGACATCCTGGCGGAGGCCGGAGAGGAGCTGCTGCTCCAGGTGGAGGACGACGGCGTGGGGCTCCCCGCCGGAGGCCACAGAAGCGGCCTGCGCAACATGCGGGAACGAGCCGAGGATCTGGGCGGCACCTTCACCGCGGCCAGACGCGACCCCGGCGGCACCCGGCTCGTGTGGCGCATCCCACTGTCTCCCGGGGAGCGGCACTCGCCAGGCACGTAACACCCGTTACGTTCCGGCGGAACTCGCGAAAATCAACAGAGCGGCGTGCCGGTACGGTGGACCATATGAGCGTTCGCCGCGCATGTCGATCAACGTGCCGTGGCGCCTTGGACGCTTGCACTGACTAGAGTGCACAACTATCCACCGCCCGCATGCCTGCGATGGTGTCGCGCGAGGTGATGGTTCCGAGCAATCCTGTGCGAGAAAGCCGAGTTCCGCGATGGTGAGTGAGTCCGTGTCCCCGCTGCGGCAGGTCGCCGGTGCCCCTGAGGTGGGAGCCGACGGTGAGCGGGTGGCCGCCGCGCCCGGGACGACCGTGCAGATCGTCGACCACGCTCTCATGGTGCTCCACGCGATCGCCGAGGCGGACCGCCCCAGGGGTGTGCGGGAGCTGAGCCGCGACCTCATGATCAGTAAGAGCTCCACCCAGCGCATCCTCACGTCCTTGGAGCGTGTCGGTCTCGCGGTCTTCGACGAGGAGAGCCGCCGCTACGAGATCGGCCCGGCGGCTCTGACACTGGCGTGGAAATACGCGGCCAACAGCGATCTGGTGAGCGCCTCACGGGAGATCGCCCAGTCGATCGCGGCCACGACGGGGGAGACGGCGTGCGTGTCGACCCTGGTGGGCGATCGGCGGGTCACCGTCTACGAGGCGGAGAGCACCCAGCCGCTGCGGCTCATCACCGGCGTGGGCCGGCCCTACTCCCCGTTGCAGGGCGCGACGGGGCGGGCCCTGCTGGCTCTCCTGGACGAAGGGGGTCTGGAGCGCGTCACCGCTGAATCGGAGGAGGGCGACACGCTCACGCGGCGGGTGGCCGAGGCGCGGACGGCCGGATATGCGGTGAGCAGGGGCGAGTGGATCGAGGGGGCCTGCGGCGTCGCGGTTCCCGTCGGCGTGCGGGGCGGGACGGTCGCGGCCCTCAGCATCTACGGGCCCGCGGTGCGGCTGACGGACGAGCGGGTCGCCGAGCTGCTTCCCTCGCTGCGCGAGGGCGCCCATCAGATCGCGATCCGCTGGCGGCAAGGCTGACCCACGATCGCCCCGGCGGCCCGGCACCGCGGAATGGTGCCGGGCCGTCGGCGTGCGTAAGCGCGGTGAGCCCGCGGTGTGAGCGCAATACGGCGAAGCGGCGTGAGCCAGTACGCCGGAGCACCGACGCCGGCGTTCTAACCTGGCCATTGACCCCCAAATTCCACTTCGGTACATTGTCCCAAACAATCTGGTCTGCTGTCCCGCCCCGGGGCGGCAAGCGCCGCTGCCCGCCGAAAGCCACGACATCGGGCGGTGGCCGGCCGCAGGCACGGCGGAGACGGCTGGAAGCGTCCACGGGCTGAGTCGAACGCCGTGGAACGTTCCATATCCCCACTTCCTCAGGAGGCAAAGTCATGTTGATGGGCTGGCGAGCGCGGATCGGACAGATCAGGCCCGCGACGGCGATCGAAGGTGCCGAGGAGTGGCGAGAGGCAGCCCCTCCCGGCGTCGCCTTCGCAGACGCGCGGACGATCGTCCCCCGGGTGGACGCCGAGGGCCTCAAAGTCATGATGAGCCAGGTCACCGAGGCGGCGAGACAGCTCGCCACGGCCAAGGTGGATCTCATCGTCCAGTGCGGCGCGCCCGGCACGTTCATCCCGGGACCCGGCACCGACGAGAAGGTGACCGACGAGATCACCGCCGTCACCGGCATCCCCGCGATCACGATGCAGCAGGCCACGGTGGACGCGCTCCGCGCGCTTGGTGCGACCTCGGTGGCCATCGGCACGATCTACAGCGACGAGGTCAACGAGGCGCTGCGCGCCTACCTTGAGGCGGTCGGCATCCCGGTGGCCGCGATCGAGGGACTGCAGATCACCGACCCCTACGAGGCGAGCGTGCACGACGCCGACAGCGCCTACCGCCTGGGCAAGCGCGTGCTCAAGGCGGCCCCGGACGCCGACGCCATCCTGATCTCCTGCGGCACCTACCGGACCTTCGAAATCCTGCCGTACCTCGAGATGGACACCGGTGTCCCCGTGGTCACGAGCAACCAGGCGAGCCTGTGGCGGGCCCTGCGCTACCTCGGCCTGCGCGACAAGATTCCCACGCTCGGGAAACTCGGCAGCATCTAGTCCTCCGCCCGGTGCCCTCACCCCCCGGCCCGGGCCCAGCGGACGCCGCGACCCCCTCCTCCCTCACGACGAGCCCCCCCCGGACACAGACCGCGCGTCCCCGGGGGAAAGCCGATCGGCGCCGACGACAGCGCCCCGCCCCCACCCCCGACGTGCCCCCGCAGTCCAGCCGCTCACGGCACAGCGGTGGCACGAGTAAGCAAAGGCAGTGAACATGGAGTTGCTCCCCCCATCGGTGCGCTCACGCGGACGGCCCCGACATTCGTTTACGGCAGCGATCATTCTCCTCGCGGCGGGCCTCGCGTTGACGGGGTGCGCGGGCGGGACGGCGCTCGGGCGCGACGCCGGCACGGTCGTGATCGGGTCGGAGGGCGAGATTCCGCCACTCGATCCGCACCGGCTCAACGGCACCGTCGGTCTGCGCCTGATCGACGCGCTCTACGACCCGCTGGTGCGCGAGGACCTGAGCAAGACCTCCGACCGCGCCCCCGCGCTCGTGCCCGGGCTGGCGCAGTCGTGGACGACGTCGGCGGACGCCCGGACGCACACGTTCACCTTGCGCCCGGGAGTCCTCTTCGCCGACGGGACCGCGTTCGACGCGGATGCGGTCAAGGTCAACTTCGCCCGCATCATGGACAAGTCCTCCCCCGTCTACGACAAGACGGCGGCCGGCAACATGTCCTTCCTGACCCGCTGGATCGACACGGTGAGCACCCCCGACGCCTCGACCGTGGTCCTCAAGCTGAAGGAACCCTACGCGGCCATGCCGCGCCTGCTCACCGACCGGCGGATGTCGATCATCAGCCCGGCCGCGCTCAAGCAGATCGGCGGCGACGAGATCGGCCTCAAGCCCGTCGGCACCGGCTCTTTCTCCGTACAAAGCTTCGAGCAGGGCAAACGCCTCGACCTGCGGCCCAACCCCAAGTTCTGGGGTGGCAAGCCGCGTGCCGCGAAAATCATCATCGAGGCGGTGACCGACCCGACGACCCTCGCCATCGCCGCGCAGACCGGCGAGGTCGACGCGATCCTCAGCGCGGGTGCTCAACAGGTCAAGCAGTTCCAGCACAACGACATCATGGCTGTGCAGTACCCCGATCCGGCGAATCAGTATTTCATCCGGCTCAACACGCGGATCGCCCCGACGAGTCGCCCCGAGTTCCGGCAGGCCCTCAACTACGCGATCGACCGTGCGGCCATCGCCCGGCTGACCGGCGGGCAGGCCGCGCCGTCGACGCACCCGATCCCCAAGGGCAACGAGGCCTACGACGCGAGCACGCGACAGGGCGCCGGCTACAGCCACGATCCCGGCAAAGCACGAAGGCTTCTCGCCGAGAGCGGCGTGGCGACTCCTGTCCGCCTGCGGGTGCTGTCGCCGAACAGCGGCCCCGGCTTCACCCAGGCCACGGAGATCATGTCGCTGATCCAGCAGGACCTCAAGGCGATCGGCGTCGAACTCGACGTGCAATACATGGAGTTCGCCTCCCTGCTGGCTCAGGAGGGGCCGGGTTACCCCGACGGTGTGCACGGGTCGTTCAACGGCTGGACGACGGGTGCCGCCTCGGCGGACTTCCTGGAGCGCATGTTCAGCGGCAAACTCGTGCCCCCCGGGGGCGTGAACCGGGGCTGGTATCGGAACGGGCGGGTCGACGCCCTGTTCGACCAGGCCAGAGGCGAGCGCGACGACGCCGAGCGCTTCTCGCTCTATCGGCGGGCCGGTGACCTGATCGCCGGCGACGCCCCCTGGGTCTTCCTCTACCAGGACAGGCTGCCCCGCCTGCTCAACCGTGAGGTGACCGGCGTGGTCCCCGCCACATCGGTCTACATCGACTACACCACCCTCGGCCGCCGGTGAGGGAGAGGACGACCATGGATTCACCGACCGCTCTCGGACCGCAGAGCGTCTCCCCGGCGCGGAGACTCCGCCTGCCCCGGCTGACGAACGGCAACGCCACGTTAAACATCGGTGCGGCCATCGTGCTGGGCAGCGTCCTGCTGGCGCTGCTGGCTCCGTGGCTCGCGCCGTACGATCCCCTTCGCACGGACACCTCCGCGCTTGGGCTCGGGATCTTCAGCCCCGGCCACATCCTCGGCACCGACGAGGTGGGGCGCGACATCCTGAGCAGGCTGCTGCACGGCACCCGCCTGGCCTTGCTGGTCGCCGTCGTGCCGACGCTGTTCGCGCTGCTGGTCGGCGGCTGTCTCGGACTGCTCGCGGGCTATGTGGGCGGCTGGGTGGACAGCGTGCTCATGCGGGTCTTCGATGTGATGTTCTCCTTCCCCGGCATCCTGTTCGCGCTCGGCATCGGTGTGGCGCTGGGCCCCGGCCTCACCTCGATGATCATCGCGATGGTGGTCGTGACGGTGCCGGAGTTCGGAAGAATCGTCCGGGGCGCCGTTCTCGGGCTCAAGCAGGAGCAATACGTCGAGGCCGCGCGTGCCCTGGGATTCAGTCACTCGCGTGTGGCCTTCCGGCACGTCACTCCCAACCTGCTGGGCAGCACGATCGTCTTCGCCACCCTCCAGACCGGGCGGAACGTCATCCTCAGCTCAAGCCTGGCCTTCCTCGGCCTCGGCGCGCAGCCTCCCACACCCGACTGGGGCCAGATGCTCAGCGGCGGCCGTTCCCTCCTGCTGACCGCACCGCATGTGGCGACGATCCCCGGGCTCGCCATCGTCGTGCTCGCCGTCGGTTTCAACCTCCTCGGCGACGGCGTGCGCGACCGGCTCGATCCCCGGGCCCGCCGGACCCGCCCATGACCTCGTTTACGGAGCCCCCATGCTGACCTTCACCGTGCGGCGAGCCCTGCAGATGATCCCGGTCGCCTTCGGGGTCACACTCGCGACGTTCCTCCTCGGCCAGATCATCCCCGGTGATCAGGCCGCCGCACTGCTCGGGCCGAGTTCCTCGGAGCAGGAGAGGCAGGCGCTGCGGGAGGAGATGGGGCTCAACGAGCCCGTGCTCACCCAGTACGTCACCTATCTCGGCAACCTGTTCACCGGGGATCTCGGCCGGTCCCTCTCCTTCGGACGCCCGGTCATGTCGGTCCTGGCCGAGCGGATCGCCAACACCGTGCTGCTGTCCGGGACCGCCATCGTCGTCGCCGCCCTGCTCGGCGTGGCGATCGGCACGTGGGCGGCGATGAAGCCCGGGTCGGTCCGCGACCGGGGCCTGACCGTCGGCGTGTTGTTCTTCAACTCGATTCCCTCCTTCTGGTTCGGCCTCGTGCTGATCATGACGTTCTCCCTGGGGTTGCGGCTCCTGCCGGCGACCGGCATGACCTCCATCGGCGGCGGCGGAGTCGTCGACGTGGTGGCGCACATGGTGCTGCCGGTGATCACGCTCGCGGCGTGGTCGCTCGCGGTCATCGCGCGTATGACGAGGTCCGCCGTGCTTGAGGTGATCGGCAACGACTACGTCCGTACGGCCAGGTCGCGGGGTGTCGGCGAGATGCGGGTCGTCGTCCGGCATGTGCTGCCGAACGCGCTGCCCTCGGTCGTCACGGTGATCGGGCTGCAAGCCGGATTCCTGCTGAGCGGGGCCGTGCTGACCGAGACGGTGTTCTCGTGGCCCGGCATCGGGCTCGCGCTCTACCAGGCGATCTCCACCCGGGACATCCCCCTGATCCAGGGCGGCATCCTGCTCATCGCGATCGGATTCGTGTTGATCAACTTCCTGGTCGACACGCTTCAGGCCTATTTCAACCCCAAGATCAAACTGGCCTGACAGGGCTCGCCGAGAGGACGAACATGAGTTCACAGGCACTCCTTGACGTGGAGCGGCTCAGCGTCGCCTATCCGGGCCGGGACCGGCCGTTCCGCACGGTCGACGACGTCTCTTTCCGGGTGGCCCCGGGCGAGGCGCTCGGCATCGTCGGCGAGTCCGGCTGCGGCAAGAGCCAGACCATGCTGGCCGTGCTGCGGCTGCTCCCGAGCCCGGTGGCGGACATCTCGGGCGCCATCCGGTTCGGCGGGGACGACCTCGCCGGGATCCCGGCCAAGCGGATGCGTGCCGTACGGGGCTCCGGCATCGGGCTGGTCTCGCAGGACGCGTTGTCGGCGCTCAACCCGGCCATGACCATCGGCGCGCAGATGGCCGAACCCCTCGTGCGCTACGACGGGATGCGGCGGCGGGCCGCGCTGGAGCGGTGCGCCGAACTGCTCGATCTGGTGGGCCTGCCCGGCGCGCGGCAGCGGCTCGGCAGCTACCCGCACGAGTTGTCGGGCGGCATGCGCCAGCGCGTGCTGATCGCGATGGCGATCAGCAGGAACCCCAAGGTGCTGATCGCGGACGAGCCGACGACGGCTCTCGACGTGACGATTCAGGCCCAGGTGCTGGGTCTCATCGACCGCCTCAGGCGCGAGCTCGGCATGGCGCTGATCCTGATCAGTCACGACCTCGGCGTGGTGGCGGGCATCACCGACCGCATCGCCGTGATGTACGCCGGACGCATCGTGGAGACGGCGTCCACCACCGACCTCTTCGACCGCCCGCGGCATCCCTACACGCGGGCGCTCCTCGCCTCGATGCCGAGGATGGACGAGGAGTTGCGGGAGCGGCTGCGGCCCATCCCCGGCCTCCCGCCCGACCTCGAACAACCGCCGCCGGGCTGCGCCTACCACCCCCGCTGCCTGCTCGCCCGGGCCGGCTGCGAACAGTCGATGCCGCAGCTCGTGCGGATCGGCGCCGGCGGGGCGCCCGATCACCGTGTCCGCTGTCCCGTCGTGCTGGAGGAAACCCCATGACATCCGACATCGTGGTCGAGGACCTGCGTGTGCACTTCCCCGTGCGTTCCGGGGTGCTGCGCCGGGTCGTCGCCGCCGCCCGCGCCGTCGACGGGGTGTCGTTCACCGTGCCGGCCCGCGGCATCGTCAGCCTGGTCGGCGAGAGCGGCAGCGGCAAGAGCACCACGGGCCGTGCGCTCATCGGCCTGGCGCCCGTCACCGGGGGCAGGGTGCGCCTCCACGGCGAGGACCTCGCCACGCGGCGGGCCGACGGCTCGCTGCCCCGCCTCGCGCAGATCGTCTACCAGGACCCCTTCGCCAGCCTCAACCCGCGGATGACGGTCGGCGCGGTGCTGCGCGAGGTGCTGACCGTGCACAGGATCGTCCCCAGGGAAGCGGTCGGCAAGCGTGTCGCGGAACTGCTCGACCAGGTCGGTCTGCGCCCCGAGCTCGCACGGCGCTATCCGCACGAGCTCTCCGGCGGTCAGCGCCAGCGGGTGGCGATCGCCCGCGCCCTGGCCGTGGAGCCCCGGTTCATCGTCTGCGACGAGATCGTCTCCGCGCTCGACGTCAGCATCCAGGGGCAGATCGTCAACCTGCTCCAGGACCTGCGCGACCGGCTCGACCTGAGCTACCTGTTCATCGCACACGACCTCAGCGTCGTGCGCCACATCTCCGACCGGGTCGTCGTGATGTACGGCGGGCGCATCATGGAGGCCGCCTCCCGCGACGACCTGTTCGCCTCTCCCCGTCATCCGTACACCCACGCCCTCCTGCGGGCCGTCCCCCTTCCCGACCCCCGCAGGAAGGAGAACATCACCGACACCCGGCCCCGCGCGGAGCCGCCCGACCCCGTCGCCCCGCCGCCCGGCTGCCGCTTCCAGCGGACGTGCCCGTTCGCGACGGACCAGTGCCGTACGGCGGAGCCCGCGACGGTGGCCGTGTCCGACGGTCACACGGTGGCCTGCCACCGTCACGACGACCCCGCCGTGATCGCGGCCCTGGCACCCGCCACGGTCTGAGCACCCCACACGCAAGGGGAGGGGCCGGGACTGTTCCCGGCCCCTTTTCGCGGTGCTCGTCCGTCTTGCCGCGGTGCTCGGCTTGCCGCAGTGCTCGTCTTGCCGCGGTGCTCGTCTTGCCGCGATGCTCGGCAAAGCGGCGGGAAACGTGCCAAGGGGCCCGGCGGCGCCCCAGTGGCAGCCGGGCCCCTCTCTCGGTCTTCTCAGTGCGGCAGCGTGACCTGCGGTCTCGAGTGCTCCGGCGCGGGGTCCACCGGGTGCCAGCCGAGGGGGTGCACGGTGATGTCCATCCACGGCCAGACGGGCAGCCGGGACAGGATCTCGTGCAGTTCGCTCGGGCTCTCCGCCCGCCAGAGGCCCCAGTTCTCCCGCCTGCCGGGGACACGCCACATGCGGATGAGGTGACCGGCTTCCGCGAGCTTGCCGGCCAGGGCCCTCTCCTCCTCGGCGATCCTGGCGTACTTCTCGGGGTCGCCGTCCGCGGGCCATTGGATGCGGATGTTGACGAGGAATTCCATGCTCTAGTGCTTTCTCTCGTTGAGGGCGTCGCTCAGTACGGCCCGGCTCGCATTACGTCCGGGGATGCCGGTGACGTAACCGCCGGGCCATGTGCCCGAGCCGCTGAGGTAGAAGCCGCGAAGCGGCGTGCGGTAACCGGCGATCTCGGGGTGGGGCCGTGTGGCGAAGAGGTCCCCCGGCAGCATGTCGCCGTGCGTGATGTTGCTCTCCACCAGGCCGAGTTCGCGTTCGATCTCGACCGGGCCCATGAAACGGTGGTCGACGATGCGGTCGGCGAGTCCCGGCATGAGCCGCGAGAGCTCGTCCACACACCGCCGTCCGAATTTGTCGGTCTCGCTCTCCCAATCGCCCTCACGCAGGTCGTACGGCGCATGCCAGGCGTTCACACTGATGAGATGCGTGTCGCCGGGAGTCAGATGAGGTGAGGTGATCGTAGGGATAAGCCCCCACATGAGGGGCTTCTGGGAAGGTATCCCGGCCAGTGCGTCGTGGATGGACCGCTCGATGCCGGCCGGTGAGCCGCCGAGGCGGAACTGACACGTCGCCGCCTGCGTCTGGGAGACCCCCTCCGGCAGGTCGGCGTAGGGCGGAAGCCCGTCCACCTCAAGGAGGACCTTGAAGGCAGAGCCCCGGATGCGCCTCGACGCCACCGCGCGCCGGACCTCCGGTCCCAGCGCCTCGTCGTCCAGCAGGTCGCGGAAGAGATGCACCGGGCTGACGGCGGCCACGACACGGTCGGCGGAGAGCACGTCGCCACCCGCGACCGCCACTCCTCGCACCCGCCCCGCGGCGTGGACGACGTCGGTGACCGGGGACCCGGTCCGGATGTGCACGCCGTGGCTGCGGCAACACCGCTCAAGGGCGTCCACGATGGCGCTCATCGACCCGACGGGGAGGCCGGTCGACCCCCGGAGGGCGACCCGGCCGGGGTCGTCGGCGGAGAGCCGCGCACGTGAGGCGAGGGCGAACGGCCGCATCATGAGCCCCACCGCCGTGCCGGGCGCGGACGGCGGCACCAGGTGGGCGTTGAGCGCCAGCATGGTGAGCAGCGCCTTGGTCTCGTCGGCGACCAGGTAGTCGTCGAGGAGTTCAGTGAGGCCGCGCAGGAAGACGGAGGTGAACAGCCTCTCGTCCTCGGGGGTCCGCAGCCGGCGGGCGAGCTCGGCGAGGGAGGGCGACGGCTCGGCGAGGGAGACCCCGAGCGTGCGGCCGAGCCGTTCCAGATCGTCCACCAGCCGCCGGTAGCGTGCGCCCTCGCCGGGGGCGAAGGCGTCGAGCTGCCGCTCGACCCGCGCCTGGTCGCGCCAGCCGAGGAAGTAGCCGTCGTCGTAACGCTGCACCACCGTGGGATCGGCCGGGACGAACCGCAGGCCGAAGCCGGCAAGGTCCAGCTCGGCCACCACGGCGGGATCGAGGGACCCCGGGGAGTTGGTGAAGGACAGCCGGCGGCCCGGCAGGAACTCGTAGGCCCCGCAGGGGCCGCCGAGGGTTTCGCGGGCCTCGACGAGTGCGGTCCGCAGTCCCGCCTTGCCGAGGTAGGCGGCGGCCACGAGCCCGTTGTGCCCGCCGCCCAGGACGACGACGTCGAACTCGGCTTCCGCCGTACGTCCTCTCATGCCCGGCCCGCCATCAGCCGGCCTGCTTGTGGAACGTGCCAAAAGTGGCGTCGAAAAGGCGCAGCCAGTTCTCCCCGGCGACCTTGGCGACCTCCTCGTCCGTCATGCCGCGCTTGCGGAGGCCGTCGAGGACGTCGCGGTAGCCCTTGGCCGCGTCGAACCAGCCCGGGAACTCGACCACGCCGGAGATCGGCACCATGGGCGAGCGGCTCCAGCGGCCCTGCCGCCACCACACCAGCTCCTCGTCGCCGTGGCCGGTGTAGAAGTCCGAGCCGAGACCGACGTGGTCGACGCCGATGAGGTCGACCGTCCAGGCGACCATGTCGCAGAAGTCGTCGAGGCTGCAATCGGTGCCGTTGGGCGCGAGCCGGGGATACATGCTGAGTCCGATGACGCCGTCCTGCTGGGCCATGGTCTTGAGCACGTCAGCCGACTTGTTGCGCACGGCGAGCTCGACGTCGCCGCCGACGTAGTCGCGCGGGTTCGCGTGGGTGATCGCGACAGGCTTCTCGGAGGCCTCGAACGCCTCCAGACAGGTGCGCTCGTTGCAGTGGGAGACGTCGACCAGCATGCCGACCTGGTTCATCTCACGGATGAGATTGACGCCGTAGGTGCGGGAGAGGCCCGTGTCCTCGTGCTCCCAGCAGCCGGCGCCCGCGGAGTTCTGCGTGTTGTACGTGAGCTGGGCGATCCGCACGCCGGCCTGGTGGAAGGCGCCGACCAGGTCGAGGTCGTCCTCGAAGGGGGTGCTGTTCTGAAAGCCGAACACGACGGCGGTGCGGCCCTCGGCCTTGGCGGCGCGGATGTCGTCCGCGCCGCGCCCCTCCGTCAGCAGGTCGGCGTGCTCGGTGAGCAGGCGCTGCCAGCGGCCGAGCTCGCGCATGGTCTCGGTGGAGTCCTCCCAGATGGCAGTCGTCACGTGAACCGCCGCGAGCCCGGCGTCACGCCACTCCTGGAATCGCTCCCTGCCGGGCTTGCTGAACTGCAGGGCGTCGATAAGCATTGATCACTCCTCCGCGAGGGCATGTTGGCCCACTGTCCCAATAATTCTGGGACAGCGTACCCAGAATGGTTTCAACAGGTCAACGAGGGGTGTCACCACGTCAGGTAGCTCACCTTCTCCCGGGAATACGAGCGCAGCGAGGCGTCGCTCTGCTCGCTCCCGCCCTGCCCCGAGCCCTTCCATCCGGCGAAGGGCACATGGAACTCAAGCCCCGCCGTCGGCTGGTTCACCAGCACCGTGCCGCACTCCAGCCGGGCGCCGAACTCCGCGGCCCGGCCGAGGTCCCGCGTGAAGATCGACCCCACCAGCCCGTAGTCGCCCGCGTTGGCGAACTCCAGCGCTTCCTCCATGTCCTTGCCGCGGTGAACGGCCAGCACCGGGCCGAAGACCTCCTGCAGGCAGATCGTGCTCGAGGCGTGCACTCCGTCGAGCACCACCGGGCTCAGATAGGAACCACGCAGGTGCCCGGGAACGGGCGACGCCGCCGGGGTCAGCATGCGCGCGCCCTCCGCCACCGCGTCCTCCACCAACCCGAGCACCCGGTCGCGGCTCGGCTCATCGATCAGGGGCCCCACCACGGTGGACTCCTCACGCGGATCGCCGACGACCCACTCCGCGACCCGTGCGAGAAGCAGGTCGAGAAACTCCTCATATCGGTCGGCGTGCACGGACACCCGGCTCGTCGCCGTGCACTTCTGCCCGGCCATGCCGAAAGCGCCGGCGAGGACGGCCCCCACCGCCGCCGGCAGATCGGCGTCCTCGGCCACGACGACGGTGTTCTTGCCGCCCATCTCGCACACGAAAGGCACACCCCGCGCCGCCGCGGACGCGGCCACATGCCTTCCCACCGCGGTCGACCCGGTGAACGACACTCCGCCGACCCTCGGGTCTGCAGCCAGGGCCGCCCCCGTCCCGGCGCCACCCTGCACGACGTTGAGCACCCCCTCCGGCAGCACCGTGCTCATGATGTGCGCGAGCTCGGTGGACGATCGAGCCGCCTGAGGCGCGGGCTTGAGCACCACCGAGTTGCCCGCGGCGAGGGCGGGGGCGATCTTCAGCACGGACAGGTTGACCGGGAAGTTCCAGGGAGCGAGTGCCGCGACGACGCCGAGCGGTTCCCGGGTGGTGACGATCGTGGTGCGCTCCTTCACGGAGGAGAACGACCGTCCGGTGTCCCGCCACACACCGCCCGCGTAGAAGTCGAGGATCCTGGCGGCGTTCATGATCTCGCCGAGCGCCTCTCTGCGGGTCTTGCCCAGCTCCTCCACCAGCGCGCCGGCCAGGCCGGCGGCTCCGCCGCGCAGCGCGGAGGCCAGGGCGGCCAGAGCGTCGGAGCGTACGGCAGGGCCCGCCGCAGCCCACTGCCGGCCGCGGGATCCGGCGGTCTCGATCGCCCGGGAGAGCTGCTCCTCACTCGACGATCCGCACTCGAAGGCCAGGTCGGGGTCGTGCGGGGAGACCCGTTCCACGACCTCGTCTCCATGGGGTTCCTCGAAGCCGCCGTCGATCAGATTCCGGGGTGCCGGCGAACGCATCTGCCGTTCTCCATCCGTGTTAACACATGGGACAATGTCCCGGACAGTAACACAGACTCCTTCACCTGCGGCAATGCGGTGCCGGGGGAAGACGGAGCGGGAGAAGCAGTGCGGATCTACAGGCCGCCGTCGCGTATGCGGCGCCCGGAGATGTCCTCGATGCGCACCACGACGTATTGGTTGCGTTCTCCCGGTGCCCACGGGATGAGCGGCAGGAGGGAGAGGCGGGCGACCTCCTGCGGGTCCACCACGGCCCGGGCGTGGCCGATGACGGTGACCGACCACCCCGTCCACATCGCGGCGTCGAACTCGTCCACCTCGAACGCCACCACCGCGTCCCGCGCGGCGGCGGCGAGTTTGGAGCCCTGGCCGGTGCGGATGACGATGTGGCCGTCCACGACCAGGAAGTTGACCGGCTGCACCGCAGGGAGGGCGCGGTCGGTGAAGACGATGCGCCCGACGGGGACGCTGGACAGCAGCTCCACGCATTCGGTCCTGGTGAGGACCTGCAGGCCGGCCGAATCGACATTCATGGCATCAGCATCGCGCCGCTTCCGCCATAAACGTCAGGGGCGAAAGTCCCCTTCGTGGGGTCGTTCGGCCTTCAGTTTGGCGGCGAGGGCCGCGACCTGGGTGCGGCGCTGCATGTCGAGTTTGGCGAGGAGGTTGGACACGTAGTTCTTGACCGTCTTCTCCGCGAGGAAGAGCCGCTCGCCGATCTGGCGGTTGGTCATGCCCTCTCCGATGTGCTCGAAGATCTGGCGTTCCTGGTCGGTGAGAGCGGAGAGGGGGTCCTTCCTGCGGTCGTGGTCGCGGATGCGCTGGAGCATCGCGGCGGTGGTCTGCGGGTCGAGGAGCGACTGGCCGCGGGCGACGGTGCGCACCGCTCCGACGAGGTCGGAGCCGTGGATCTGCTTGAGCACATAGCCGGAGGCGCCGGCCATGACGGCGTCGAAGAGGGCGTCGTCGTCGGTGAAGGAGGTGAGCATGAGGCAGGCGATGTCGGGCACGCGCGAGCGGACCTCCCGGCAGACGGTGACGCCGTTGCCGTCGGGGAGGCGGACGTCGAGCACGGCGACGTCGGGTTTGACGGCGGGGATGCGCGCGATGGCCTGTTCGGCCGTGCCGGCCTCGCCGACGATCTCGATGTCGCCTTCGGAGGAGAGCAGGGCGGCGACGCCGCGCCGGACAACCTCATGATCGTCTACCAGGAACACCCGAATCATGTCTCGACTGTATCCATCAGAGGGCCTTGCGGGCCATGGTGGACCTGGCCAGGAACTTCGGCCGGAAGTCCTCCACCGCCAGGGCGTCGAAGTCGGTCACGACGCGCTTGGCCCACTTGCGGGCGGTGTCCTGCCGCTGCCGGGCGGCCTTCTTGTGCACCTTCGCGGCCTGCCTCCTCGCGCGGCGGTAGCCCCGGGAGGCGGCCTTGCCCGCCGGGGGCCTCCGCCGGGCCGTCATCCGCTGATACCGGGCCAGCCTGGCGGCGGCCTTCCCGCCGTGCCCGGCGTGGGGCAGGTCGTGCTCGTCGCTGGTGGTGGTCGCGGTCTGCCTCACGCCCCAGTCGATGCCGATCACCCTGCCCGTGGCGGGCAGCGGCCGCAGCTCGGCGGGAACGACGAAGGAGGCGTACCAGTGGCCGATGCCGTCGCGGTGGACGCGGACGCTGGAGGGGTCGGCGGGCAGGTCCCGGGACCACACCACCGCCAGCGCGATGCCGCCCGCGAGGTGCAGGCGGCCGTCCCTCAGCCGGAAACCGCGCCGGGTGTAGTTCAGCGTCGGATCGGCCAGGTCCTTCCTCTTGAAGCGGGGCATGCCCGCGCGCTGTCGCATCGGCAGGCGGGCCTTGATGTCCTTGAGGGCCTTGGCGCGGGACCTGGCGAAGTCGCGGACGGTCTGCTGCTGCGGCACCGAGCCGCCCGCCCGCAGCCACTCGTGCTCGCCGTGCCAGCCGGTCAGCATCCCGTCCAGCCGGGCGGGCCGACACTCCTGCCGGGCCTTATGCGCGGCGCGGGAGGAGGCGACGCACTCGTTCCACACCCACCGGCACCGGTCCCACTCCCGAAGCAGGGCGTCGCGCGCGGCGGACGACACGCGGAGCCGGTAGGTGTACCGGGCGTACCCGGTCTCCGGCTCTGTCGGTGTCGCCACAGCGATCATTCTGCCATCAGGCAGACGGCATGGGCGGCCGGCGTGAGGCAGATCGCGTTGTGTCCTCCCGGCGATTTTCACGCGTGGCTCAAGGAGACGGCCAAACATCGGCACCGGTCCTTGCACGCGCAGGTGCCGCACATCGTGCAGCGGGCCGTCCCGGCTCCGCCGGGCCATACCTGGGACGCCCCTTCCTCCCCGGCCTGAAGGCCAGGGCATCTTGGGCGGATCCCGGTGACTAAGGTCCCTGGTTTACCGGAGGCAGCGGGGGAAGCGTCGAAGGTATGCATGTCAAGGAGATCGACGCCTTCTGGCGAGCCGCGAACTATCTGTCCGTGGGGCAGATCTACCTGCTGGACAATCCGCTGCTGAAGGAGCCACTGCGGCCGGAGCACGTGAAACCCCGCCTGCTCGGTCACTGGGGGACGACACCGGGGCTGAACTTCTGTTTCGCCCATCTCAACCGGGTGATCGTCGAGCGCGGCCAGGACATGATCTACATCGCGGGCCCGGGGCACGGGGGGCCGGCGGCGGTGGCGCACGCCTGGCTGGAAGGCACCTATAGCGAGATTTATCCGGATGTGGCGATGAACGCTGAGGGGATGCGGCGGCTGTTCCGGCAGTTCTCCTTCCCCGGCGGGATCCCCAGCCACGTGGCGCCCGAGACACCCGGTTCGATCCACGAAGGGGGTGAACTCGGCTACGCCCTGGCACACGCCTACGGCGCGGCGTTCGACAACCCGGACCTGGTGGTCGCGTGTGTGGTCGGAGACGGCGAGGCGGAGACCGGCCCGCTGGCGGCGAGCTGGCACTCGAACAAGTTCATCGATCCCCGGCGGGACGGGATCGTGCTCCCCATCCTCCACCTCAACGGCTACAAGATCGCGGGCCCCACCGTGCTCGCCCGCATCCCCGAGGTGGAGCTGATCAAACTCTTCGAGGGGTACGGCTACCGCCCGCACATCGTGTCGGGGGACGATCCGGCGGTGATGCACGAGACGATGATCCGCACGCTGGATCTCGTGTTCGAGCAGATCGCCGAGATCAAAAGCGGCCTGGCCGGGGCCCGGCCGCCCATGATCGTGCTACGCACCCCCAAGGGGTGGACGGGCCCGCGCGAGGTCGACGGGAAACCGGTGGAGGGCACGTGGCGGTCCCATCAGGTGCCGCTGTCGCAGGTCAGGGACGACGCCGTGCATCTGGCCATGCTGGAGGACTGGATGCGGTCCTACCGGCCGGACGAGCTGTTCGACGCCGAGGGGCGGCCCACGGTGACGGTGACCGAGGCCGCGCCGCGCGGGACGAGGCGGATGAGCGCCAATCCGCACGCCAACGGGGGCGAGTTGCTGCGCCCGCTCACGCTGCCGGACTTCCGGGCCTATGCCGTACAGGTGAAGTCGCCTGCGACGGAGTCGAGTGAGCCGACGCGGGTGCTAGGCGGGTTCCTGCGGGATGTGATCGCCGCCAATCCGGAGAACTTCCGGCTGATGGGGCCGGATGAGACCGCGTCGAACCGGTTGTCGGCGGTGTTCGAGGTGACCGATCGTGCGTGGGATGCGGAGATTCTGAAGACCGATGAGCATCTCGCGCCGGATGGGCGGGTGATGGAGGTTTTGAGCGAGCACCTGTGCCAGGGGTGGCTGGAGGGATATCTGCTCACCGGGCGGCACGGGCTGTTCAATTGCTATGAGGCTTTCATCCACATCGTGGATGCGATGTTCAACCAGCACGCCAAGTGGCTGGAGTCGGCGAAGAACATCCCCTGGCGGCGGCCGATCGCGTCGTTGAACTACCTGCTGTCATCACATGTCTGGCGTCAGGACCACAACGGGTTCAGCCATCAGGATCCCGGCTTCCTGGACGTCGTCATGAACAAGAAGTCGTCGATCGTGCGTGTCTACCTGCCCCCGGACGCCAATACGCTCCTCTCCACCGCCGACCACTGCCTGCGCTCACGCGACTATGTGAACGTCGTCGTGGCGGGCAAGCAGCCGGTGCTCGACCTGTTCTCCATGCGGGAGGCGATCGCCCACTGCGCACGCGGGGCGGGCATCCTGACCTGGGCCTCGACCGACGGCGGGGAGGATCCGGACGTCGTGCTGGCCTGTGCGGGCGATGTGCCCACCCTGGAGACGCTCGCGGCGGCGGCGATCCTGCGTGAGCACCTGCCGGACTTGCGGGTGCGCGTGGTGAACGTGGTGGATCTGATGCGATTGCAACCGGCTTCCGAGCACCCGCACGGCATGTCGGACGCCGAGTTCGACACGCTTTTCACGAGTGACAAGCCGATCATCTTCAACTTCCACGGCTATCCGTGGCTGATCCACCGGCTCACCTATCGCCGCAACGGGCACGGCAACATCCACGTGCGCGGCTACAAGGAGGAGGGCACGACGACCACCCCCTTCGATATGGCGATGCTCAACGACATCGACAGGTTCCACCTGGTGATGGATGTGATCGACCGGGTGCCGCATCTGATGTCCAGGGCCGCCCATCTGCGTCAGGAGATGGCCGACGAACGGCTGCGCGCCCGCATCTACACCCGCGAGCACGGAGACGACCCGGCGTTCATCAGAGACTGGGTCTGGCCTTACTGATCCCGGCGCTGATTCGACCCCAGTACGGCGAGGGCCTCGGCGGCGATCTCCGCCTCCTCGTCGGTGGGGACGACCAGGACGGCGACCTCCGCGCCGGGTGGTGAGACGGCGCGGGCACCGGTCGAGGCGGCCTCGTTGCGACTTTGATCGACGACGAGGCCGAGCCGTTCCAGCCCCCTGAGGGCTGCGGCGCGGGTGCGCGCGTCGTGTTCGCCCACGCCGGCGGTGAAGACGATGGCGTCCAGGCGGCCGAGCAGGGCGTAGTAAGCGCCGATGTACTTGCGGATGCGGCGCGCGTAGATCTCCAGCCCAAGGCGCGCGTGCCCGTCCCCCGCATCGGCCAGTCGCCAGATGTCGCGCATATCGGTTTCGCCGGTCAGGGCGCGCATGCCGCTTCCGCTGGACAACACCTGTTCCGCCGCGTCGGGGGTGAGGCCGAGTTCCCTGAGCAGGAAGAGCGGCAGGATGGGGTCGACGTCGCCGCTGCGGGTGCCCATGACCAGCCCCTCCATCGGGGTCATGCCCATCGAGGTGTCGACGCTGCGCCCGTGGTGCACGGCCGCCGCGCTGGCGCCGTTGCCGAGGTGGAGCACGATCAGGTCGAGTTCGCCGAGCGGGCGGCCCAGGAGTTTCGCGGCGTGGCGGCACACATAGGCGTAGGAGGTGCCGTGGAAGCCGTATCTCCGCACACCATGCTCCTTGGCCCATTCCCTGGGCACCGCGTAGGTGTACGCCTCGGGCGGCAGTGTGTGATGGAACGCCGTGTCGAACACCGCCACCTGCGGGATGTCCGGAAACAGGCGCATCGCCGTACGGATGCCGGTGACGTTGGCCGGGTTGTGCAGGGGGGCGAGCGGGCTGAGGGCCTCGATCTCCTCGATCACCTTCTCGTCGATCACGGTGGGTTCGCGGAAGCGGGTGCCGCCGTGCACCACACGGTGGCCGATCGCGCGCAGCCGCAGGCTCGCCAGGTCCGGCCCGGCAGCCGCGAACGCCGCCACGACCGCGTCCATCGCGGCCTGGTGGTCGGGGTACGGTTCGCGCCTTTCATAGGCTTCGCCGTCTTTCGGGCGGTGGATCAGCCGCCCTTCGCCGTCGCCGACGCGCTCCACCAGGCCGACTGCCGTGCGGGCGCCGGTGCCGGGGTCGAGCAGCTCGTATTTGATCGACGACGAGCCGATGTTCAGGACGAGGACGTGGTCGCTCACGTTGCTGAGTCTCCCCACACCGGTGCCGAGAATTCGGGTCGAAGGTCCCTAACGGAGTGGGACCGGGGGCTCTGGAGGCGGTGCCCTACCTGGGCGACAGTGGGGATGTGGCTGGTCCACAACAGAAGAGAGGAGCCACTCATGTCCGGATATATCGCAGTTGGCACGGATGGGTCGGCACCTGCGACCACTGCGGTGAAATGGGCTGCGGAGGATGCCGCCCGGCGCGGCTGCCCGCTCACCATCGTGCACGTGTGCGAGTCCTGGATCTATGACGTGCCCTCCCAGCCGGTGCCTCTTTCGACCGAAGGCATGGCCGGCTATTGCGAAGGTGTGGTTGCCGCGGCGGTCGAATACGCCCGTGTCCAGGCGCCCGGGATCGAGATCAACACCCGGATGCCCGCCGGGAAGATCACCGAGAATCTGCTCAAGGAGTCGGACAACGCGATCCAGGTCGTCGTGGGCAACCGCGGGCACGGCGGCTTCACCGGCCTGCTCGCGGGATCGGTCAGCGTCGGGCTGGCCGGCCATGCCGCCTGCCCGGTGGTGGTCGTACGGGAGACCCCGGACGTCCTCCACGGCAAGATCGTCGTCGGCTTCGACGGCTCACGCCAGGCCCAGGCGGCCCTGGACTACGCCTTCGAGGAGGCGTCCCGCCGCAACGCGACCCTGGAAGTGGTCTACGCCTGGCAGCATCCGCTGGTCACCTCCTTCACAGCGGGCTACGCGCCGCCCACCGACGATCTGTTCATCAAGAGCGACGAGGCGGTGAAGGAGGCCCTCGCCCCCTGGCTCGCCCGGCACCCCGAGGTCTCCGCCACCAAGACCACCGTCTCCGACCACCCCGTGTCCGCCCTCACCGACGCCTCCGAGCAGGCCGACCTCGTCGTCGTCGGCTCCCGCGGCCTCGGCGGCTTCCGCGCCGCCATCCTCGGCTCCATAAGCCGCGGCGTCATCCACCACGCCCACTGCCCGGTCGTGGTCGTCCCCAGCGGCTACCACGAACCGGAAGACCCCGCCATCGAACAAACCGCCTGACGGTCCGACGGCGGGTCTCACATAGCACGAAAGGGTGCATGGGCTCTCCCACCAGAGCCCGTGCACCCTTTTATCCTCTTTTCTGGCGCTTAATCGCCCAGTACTGGCGCCGGTACGGCAGGGCACCGGAAGCCCGGGGCCGGGAGGAAGCCCCATTCACCTTCTACCCCCGAAAGGCCCGGCTGGTAAGCGGCCCGACCGAACCGGGTCAGAGCATCATCGTTCCGCTTCGATGCGCTCAAAGATGTCCGCGTCCGTCTCCTGCTGCCACTTCGGTAGGTCGTCCCAGTCCGCGACATACGAAGGTTTGGGATCCGGCACATGCTTGTAGATCTGCCCCACCCAGCAAACCGCCACAAACTTCCCCTTCTGTCCACGGGTCAGCTTGGCGGCCCCTCCCCCGGTGGCGTCGATAAAGGCGATTACCTGATCGTAGACAGCAGCGGCACACTCGCGTTCCCAATCCGGCATCTCCTCCCACGGTGCGACATATCCGCCTTTGGGTTCGCCCGGATAGTACTTCCGCACCCCCGCGATCCACGCCTCGCGAAAGATTCTCGCCCGTTCGACCTGTGCCATTGCCTTCCCTCTCGTCACCGAGCAGCCAGGCTGGTGACGGCCCTGATCTGCTCATGGAGCCGGCGTGCCCAACCATCCCCCAATAGCGGGATAAGTTGAACCTGGAGTCCCTGAAGTTTACGACCCACGTAGCCGGATCCTGTGTCCCGCATCGCCTCAATCGCCGCCGTCGCGTGGACGGTGACGCGCGCGGGATCCCGGGACTGCACGCCGAGGATGGCGAGATCGACGTGAATGCTGGCCAGACGTCGCGGGGAAACGCCGTCCTTCACCACCTCGGCTAAGACGGATTCCGCGAGGTCCGGCCTGTTTAGTCGGACATAGCAGGCGCCCCGCTCCTCCGCCAATCGCCCTCCGTGGAATCGCAGCCACCCTCCGTTGTGAACCCTCCCCGTGAGGTTCCGCACCTCTTCCGCCGTGTCCAGTGCCCGATTGCACCCGTCCGCGTCGGCGAGCCCCGCCAAGGCGTGCGCCTGTACGGCATGAGCCCAATACCGAGTGGACAGGGAGTTGTCGCCCCGCTGCGCGATGCGGGACGCCAGATCGAGCATGGCGGCAGCCTTGTCGAACTGTTTGCTGTACAAACTCACGAAGGAATGACGGATGAGGGCCGCGGCCCAGAGGTCATATGATTCGGCCTCCCGTCCCGCGAGGGTCGCCAAGGTGTAGCACTGGGCCGCGTCGGAATAGTTGTCGCAGTCGAAGAGGATCTCCCCGGCGAGCTGGTAAAGCTCGCTGACGAGTTCGCAGAGGCTCCGGTGGGTGGCCTGGTCGCGGGTCCGTTGCAGGTTCGCGGTGAGGACGTCGAGCTGGTCGCGCACGAGGGGGAAGGTGGAGCGTTTCGATCGGGAGCGGCTGTAGACCTGCCAGAGTTCGCTGCCCCGCGTGGCGTGCCGCCAGAGCGGATCGGCGCCGGCCTCGCGCGGGACGCTCTCAGGCCACTCCCAGCCGGCCGGATCGACGGGTGCCACAGCGATGAGCGTGCTGGACATGCTCATGATGCGTAGCAGTTCGCGGCGATTCACATCGTCTTCCTGTCGACTGAGAGTGACGTCTGGTTGCGCCAGGGCATATTCCTCAGCCGCGTGGGGTGCCGGCGGATCCGCCAAGGGTTCGTCGAGGAGTTTGAACCACAGCAGGTGACTCGGGACACGGAGGGTCCTCGCCCAGTGGGCGAGGTTGTCCAGGCTGCGCATCGGCGGCCCGTTCTCGATCCGGCTCACCTGGGCCTGGGTGAGGCCGAGCCAGGCGCCCATGAGCTCCTGCGGGATGCCGTCGCGGCCGTAGTAGGCCGCGTGCCGCTCATGTTTGCGGTAGGCACGCGAGACGCGGCCCATATGCTGCCCGGCGAACGCGTCGCGGAACTGCGGGGTGTCCCAGAAGGCAGGCGGCACCACGGGGACTTCGGCACGGAGAGAGATTCGCTTCCTCTCACATGGGCTGCAACGATCTCGAGAATTGTCGAGGCCGAGGCGCGTCCCGCATCCGCAGTAACGCGAAGCGCTTGGTCGACTCATCGGTGAGACCTACCTCGGGGCACCGGAGCGAGTATTCACTTACCTAACTCTTACCGTCACAGTAGGTCATGATCCACATACATTCCATACATGTCGCGTATACCTTCCCCGTCATGGTTGCTCCCCCAGGACAGATCCATGCTCAAGCGTCAGGACATCCCAAGGTGGCCCATTGGTCCAATGCATGTAAGCCCTTGATCGCCTAGGAGGACCTCATTCATATGGTGAATGCCAGCGCACAGAGCGATCCATATGGGGTTTCTCGGGCATTTCTCCCTATTCCGGACGCTGCCCCGGACTGCCGCGCCTTACTCGCCTCGGCACTCTCCGATTGGGATATGCCAGAGCTATACTCCACGGCCGCAATTGTGCTAACCGAATTGGTGGCCAACGCCATCCGCTCCGGGAAAGTCATCGGGGTCGGCCTCTTTCCCTCAGAGGACTTTCAGTTCCTCCATATCGAGGTCCGCGACCGGGCTCCCGGGATCCCCGTCAAGCAGTGTCCCGAGGCCGACGACGAGTGCGGCAGGGGTCTGCTGCTCGTCGACGAACTCGCCGCCAAGTGGGGCCACCGCCCGGCGCCCGGTGGCAAGATCGTCTTCGCCATGCTCGAGCGGGCCGCCTCCCCTGCGGGGTGACGGCCCGCTCGGCCGATCGCCTGCGGTTGGCCACGCCCCAGCCGCAGGCGATCGGAAAACCCGCCTCACTCCTCCAAAGGGAGGATGGCGGCCAACGGCGTGAAGGATGCCGCGCCGGGCTTCGCCGTTCGAGGCTTGCCTTATGACAGCCATCGAGGTCAAGGACCTCCACAAGCGATATGGCGAGACCCTGGCCGTGGACGGCGTGTCCTTCACGGTGGCGGCGGGTGAGACGTTCGGGCTGGTGGGCCGCAACGGAGCCGGGAAGACGACCACGGTGGAGTGCCTGCTCGGGCTCCGCCGCCCCGACTCGGGAACCGTGCGGGTGCTCGGGCTCGATCCGGCCCGGCAGCGCCGTACTCTCGCGCAGCGCACCGGGGCGCAACTCCAGGAGAGCGCACTGCCGGCCAGGTTGAGGGTGGGCGAGGCGCTGAGGTTGTTCGCGGCGTTCTATCGGCGGCCCGCGGACTGGCGGCGCGTAATGGAGCAGTGGGACCTGGAGCCGATGCGCGACAAGGCGTTCGGCGATCTGTCGGGAGGGCAGAAACAGCGGCTCCAGCTCGCGCTGGCCCTGGTCGGCGACCCGGAGGTCGTGGTGCTCGACGAGCTGACCACCGGGCTGGACCCGGTCGCGCGCCGTGACACCTGGACGCTGATCGGGGACCTCAAGGCGTCGGGCACCACGGCGGTGCTGGTCAGCCACTTCATGGACGAGGCCGAGGTGTTGTGCGACCGGGTGGCGGTGTTTGACCGGGGCAGGATCATCGCGATGGGCACACCTCAGGAACTCATTCAGCAGACCGGGACGAACTCCCTCGACCAGGCATACATCGCTCTAGCGAGGGCAGCGCGATGAGGCCTTTCACCCACCTCGCCGCGATGGAGTTGAAGCTGCTGGCGAGGGACAGCGGCAACGTGTTCTTCATGGTGGCGCTCCCCCTGCTACTGCTGATCCTGAACAGCGAGAACAAGACGCTCACGAACTTCCTGCCCGGCTATATCGCCATGGCGTTGGCGATCGGCGGCATCAACACACTCCCCGGTGTCATCGGCTCCTATCGCGAAGGCAAGGTGCTGCGCCGCCTGGCGACGACGCCGATCTCGCCGCTCGCGCTGCTGGGTGCCCAGTTCGTGGCGCAGATGGTGCTGGGCCTGCTGGCCACGCTGATCATCGTCGGCGCGGGCATCCTCGTCTTCGGCGTGGACCCGCCGCGGCATCCGCTGTCGCTCGCGCTCGCCTTCCTACTGTGCTCGACGATGGCCAACACGCTGGGCTTCCTGATCGCCTCTGTAGCCCGGACGGCGATCAGCGCGGGTGTGATGGGCCTGATGGTGATGTTCCCGAGCATCTTCCTGGCCGGCGCGGCGGTGCCGCGCGGCGGGCTGCCCGAGTCGGTGCAGCGCGTCGGCGACTTCCTGCCGCTCACCTACGGCGTCACGGCGCTGCGCCAGGGGTGGTTCGAGACTCCCACGCTCATGCCGTTCCTCCTGCTTATCGGCATAATCGTGATATGTACGGCGGGAGCCGCCTTCCTCTTCAGATGGGATCGATGACGTGAACGATGAGGAGACCAGATGGCTGCGCGCCTTCCATCTGCTCTTCTTCGCCTGCCTTACCGTGGTCACGGGGTCCATGCTGCTGGGCGAGGGCAAGCCGGCGGAGACCCCGGTCACCCTCGCGCTGACGGCGGTGATGGGCGGGTGGTATGCCTTCTTCGTCGCCCGCCACCCTCCGCGGCTCGAACGTCTCAATCCCAACGTGTGGCATCTCCTCGTGCTTCTCACGCTGCTCTACGTTCTGATCAAACGGGAGCCGGTCTATCAGACGCTGCTCTGGGGCATGTTCGCTCTGCCGTACATGCTCCTGCCCGGCAGGTGGGGCTATGCCGGAGCGGCCCTGCTCGTTGTCACCGCCAGCGCCGCCGACGTCGATCCGAGCGACATCTCCCGCGATCCCGGGATGCTCATCACGCCGCTCGGCAACGTCGTGCTGGTCGTCATGGTGGGACTTTTCGCCAATCGGCTGCTCACCCATGTCGAGCAGAGCAAGACCATCGGCGTCCTGGAGGAGCGGGCGCGGCTCGCCGGGGAGATCCACGACACCCTCGCCCAGGGGTTCAGCGGGGTGATCGCCCAGCTTGAGGCCGCAGAGCAGAACTTCGACGACCCGGCGGCCTTGCGCACCCGGATCGCCCAGGCCAAACTCCTCGCACGGGAGAACCTCAGAGAGGCCAGGCGCTCGGTCGGCGCGCTGCGCCCCGGGCCGCTGGAACACGCGCCGCTCCACGAGGCCCTGCGGGGCGTGGCCGAACGCTGGACGTCGGAGATGGGCATCCCGGTCGGGCTCACCGTCGACGGCGAGCCCCGCGCGCTCGGCGCGGAGGTGGAGACCACCGTCCTGCGCGCGGCCCAGGAGGGGCTGGCCAACGCCGCCAAACACTCCCAGGCCAAGCATGTGACGCTCACCCTGACGTATATGGACGACGAGATCACCCTTGACGTTTTCGATGACGGCAAGGGGTTCGATCCCGGCGAACCCGCCTCCGGCTACGGCCTGTGCGCGATGCGCGAGCGCGCGGCCAGGACCGGCGGGACCGTCACAGTGGAATCGGCACCGGGAGAGGGGACGGCGCTGTGCCTGAGCATCCCGTGCGCCTGATGATCGTGGACGACCACCCCGTGGTGCGCGACGGCCTGCGGGGCATGTTCGACGGCCTGGCCGACATCACCGTCGTGGCGGAGGCCGCCGACGGCCACGAGGCCCTCGCCCAGGCCAGGTCCCACCGCCCGGACGTCGTCCTCATGGACCTGCGCATGCCGGGCCTCGACGGCGTCGGCGCCGTCGAACGGCTGCACACCGACTATCCGGAGATCAAGGTCATCGTCCTGACCACCTACGACACCGACGGCGATGTGTCCCGCGCCCTCGCCGCGGGCGTCGCGGGCTACCTCCTGAAGGACGCGCCCCGGGAGGACCTGCACCGGGCGGTCCGTACGGTGGCCGCGGGCGGCCGGGTGTTCGCCGGAGCGGTCACGTCCCGCCTGGCCGATAGGCTGGTCACACCGTCCGCCAACCGGCGGGAGCCGAGCGCGCGGGAACTGGAGGTGCTGCGGCTGATCGCGGGTGGGGCGGGCAACAAGGAGGTGGCGCGAACGCTGCTGATCAGCGAGACAACGGTGAAAACCCACCTTAAGCACGTATATGCCAAACTGGGCGTCGACAACCGGGCCGCGGCGGTGGCGGTGGCGTTGTCTCGGCGGCTTATCTGAAACCCCGGCTAAGGGTGCTTCGCCGTACGGCACTGGTTTGCGGGATTCACGAACAATGTGGCAGTCGGTGGGGATGTTGGGGAATCTCCCTGACGGGCAGGTGATCTTTCCCGGCACCTCGGGGATTAGGCCGTGTGGCACCGAGTCCTTCCGGGTGGATTTTTCCAGATAAAGCTCTCTGTGGCTCTCGCCAAATGGAATAGGAACCAGCATCCGGGGGGCACCTTGACCTTCACCTTGGGGAAGGCCGCAGGCTCACATCACCGGGCGGCGTGCCCGGTATGAGGAGGGTTGCGATATGGGCCTGCTGACCATCGGGGCGTTCGCGAAAGCGTCCCGGCTGTCGCCCAAGGCATTGCGCCTTTACGACGAACTCGGCCTGCTGCCGCCCGCCCGGGTCGCCCCGGACACCGGTTACCGGCTTTACGCCCCCGAGCAGGTCGGTGAGCGCGGCGGCCCCCGATGTCGGCCTGCACGACGTGCGGGAGGGAGACCGTTTCCTGTTGTGCTCCGACGGCCTGTCGGCCGTCGTCACCGACGACGAGGTGCGCGAGGTGATCACCACCGTCCCCGGCCCCGAGCGGGCGATCCGCGAACTGGTCGCCCGGGCCAACCACCGCGGCGGCCCGGACAACGTGAGCTGCGCCATCGCCGACGTGTCGGCGGGGTGAGTGATCAGCGGGCGTAACCGGTCACACCCACCGGCACCTTGGCCTCCACCGCGTCGATCACACCCCGGGCCCACGCCGGCCCGTGCCCGCCGTACAACTCGATGAGCTGAACATCGGCGGCCAGCTCAGCCGCCACCTTGGCCGCGGCGGCCTCATCGGGCACGCCGACCAAAGTAGTGGTGCCGCCTCCGGGCTTTTCCCGGACGAGACGGTCGAAGGCGGGGTCGGCCCCCTCGTGCACATAAATAAACAGCTCGGAAAGGTGTTCCCCCGCCTCGAATCTGGCCTTAAAAGCAGCCACGCTGGTCAGAGACTCGAACCCGAAGTAAACCGCTCCCAGCGGCACCCGCCCCCGCACAACCCGAGCCACCTCGTCATGCCAGACGGCTCCGAACCCGCCGCACAACTCCACCAGGTCGACCCCTTCGTCCACGAGCCCGCGCACCAGGTCAACCACCTGGTGCGCCTCGGAAACCGCCCGAACCCGCGTCCGCCCCGCCCCGCTGACCGTCACAACCAGATCGACGGAAGGATCGGCCCCAGTCTCTTCATAGATGATTACCTTGTCCTTGGCCATGACAAACTCCCCGTTTAACTCATTTCCCCAGGATGTGGCGTCACTTCTCCCCAACCCAGGCAACATCGGCGAAATTCCATCCGACAAGAGAAAAATATAGGAATAATCAGAGGTCATCGGGGAGCAGGCGAAACGCCTTGTGACCCGTGAGCGGCCGCACCGCCCGGAAGTCACGGCGGTCAAGGGTCAGGAGCACGTCGGTGCGGTAGACGGAGGCCAGCGCCACATTCACGGCGTCGGCAAGGTCGAGGTTGAGGCCCGCATAGCGTCGTTGCACTCGGATGGCACGTTCCAAAACCGAAATGTCGGTCTCCGGCACCACAAATCGCATACGTCGGACCTGGGTCACAATGAAGTCCAAGATGGCTGCTCGTGGCCCCTTGCCGAGGCGTTTGCCGGCTATGTGGCCGACCTCCGCCAGCACCAGTGGCGAGACGACTACGAGACCGGCCTGGTTCAGCACACGCAGGCACTCTGCGTGCTCGGACACTCTGCGATCCGACGCCGCGATGACGCCGGACGAGTCCGCGATGACGATCACCGGTCGCGGTCCTCCAGGAGGCCCTTCTCACTTCCCGACACGACGGCGTCGGCGATCGCCTCGCCGGTGATCGGTTCTTCACTACCGTCAAAGGTCGGCCAGTCAAGCGGCTCGTCCCAAACCCGGCTCGCCAGCGCGGCAAGATGAATGGCCTCACGGATGATCTCCGCCTCGGGCACCCCTCTGCGTATGGCGGCCTCTTTGATGATGGCCAGATCTTCCGGGTCGGCATATACGTTCGTGCGTTTCAGCGACATGTACTAAGCCTAGTACATGCCCCTCGGATGCGGTGTGACGAAGATCGCACGGTCCAAAGGGCGGCATCCGGTGCCGTTGCTCTACAGGCTGTAGTACTACTTGAGGTAGCACTACAAGCTGTAGAGCTCAGTCCCGGCGAGGGGAAGATGGACGTACTTGATCTCGCACGGTGGCAGTTCGGCATCACCACCGTGTATCACTTCCTGTTCGTACCTCTGACGATCGGCCTCGGCATCTTCGTGGCCTGTCTGCAGACTGCCTGGCACAGGACAGGCAAAGACCACTACCTCCGTCTGACCAAGTTCTTCGGCAAGCTGTTCTTGATCAATTTTGCCATGGGTGTGGTCACGGGGCTCGTGCAGGAGTTCCAGTTCGGGATGAACTGGAGCGAGTACTCGATCTTCGTGGGTGACGTCTTCGGTGCGCCGCTGGCCATGGAGGCGCTGCTCGCGTTCTTCCTGGAGTCGACGTTCCTCGGGCTCTGGATCTTCGGCTGGGACAAGCTTCCCAAACGCGTGCACCTAGCCACCATCTGGGCCGCCGCCATCGGGTCGAACCTCTCCGCCTACTTCATCCTGGCCGCCAACGCCTGGATGAAGCACCCCGTCGGCTACGTCGTCGAGAACGGCAAAGCCCGCATGACCGACATCTGGGCCGTGCTGACCAACTCGACCGCGCTGGTCCAGGTCCCGCACGTGGTGAGCGGGTCGTTCGTGGTGGCCGGCGGGTTCATTCTGGCCGTGATCGGCTACCGCATCATGCGTGAGCGCCGCAAGGACCCCACCGGGCCGGACGCGGCGATGTGGCGGTCGAGCCTGCGCGGCGCGCTCGTGATGACCGCGATCGCGGGTGTCATCGTGGCGGTCAGCGGGGACTTCTCCGCCAAACTCCTCCACGAGCAGCAGCCGATGAAGCTGGCGGCGGCCGAGGGGCTGGAACGCGACACCCAGGGGGCGGGTTTCTCGCCGGTGCCGGGGGTGGAGATCCCCGGGATGCTCAGCTTCCTCGCGACCTACGACACGAACTCCACCATTTCCGGTGTGGAGGACCTGCAGGAACGTTTCGAGCAGGAGTTCGGCCCCGGGGACTACCGCCCCAACATGCCGGTCATCTACTGGTCGTTCCGCGTGATGATCGTGTTCGGCCTGGCGACCGTGGGATTGTCGCTGATCGGCCTCTGGCTGACCCGCAAGCGTGCGCGGTCGAAGGAGCAGGTCCCCTTCTGGTTCGCCCGCGTGCTCTTCTGGTCGCTCCCGCTGCCCCTCCTCGCCGTGATCGCCGGATGGCTGCTCGCCGAGATGGGACGCCAGCCGTGGGTGGTGCAAGGTGAACTGCTGACGGCGGCCAGCGTGTCGCCGGGGGTGACGTTCGCCGAGGTCGCGATCTCGCTCACCGTCTTCACCCTCCTGTACGGCGCGCTCGCGGTGGCCGAGGGCATCCTGCTCGCCCGCTACATCCGCAAGGGTCCCGAGCCGATCCCGGTCGAGACCCCCGCGGCGGACAAGACCGACGACAACGCCCGCCAACTCACCTTCATGTACTGACAGGACCTGTGATTCGCCATGGACCTCATCACTGTCTGGTTCATCCTCGTCGCCGTGCTCTGGACCGGTTACTTCGTCCTTGAGGGCTTCGACTTCGGCGTCGGCATCCTCGCCCCGGTGTTGTCCCGCGACGAGAGCGAGCGCCGCCAGGTGCTGCTCACCATCGGCCCGGTCTGGGACGGCAACGAGGTCTGGCTGATCACCGCGATCGGCGGCATGTTCGCCGCGTTCCCCGCCTGGTATGCGGGCATGCTCAGCCACTTCTACCTGGCCATGATGCTGGTGCTGGTCGGCCTGATCGTGCGGGGTGTCGGCCTGGAGTGGCGCGGCAAGGTGACCCGGCCGGGCGGCCGGATGTGGTGTGACACCGGCATTCTCGTGGGAAGCCTGCTGCCGGCGTTCCTGTGGGGCGGCGTCTTCGCCGACGTGCTGTTCGACAGCGCCGCCGCGGCGCTGCTGGGCGGGGTGTTCTCGCTCGTGGTGTTCGTCCTGCACGGCGCGGTGTTCGTGGCCCTGAAGACCGAGGGCGAGGTGCGGGTCCGGGCCCGCCGTACGGCACTGGCCACGGTCGCCGTCGCCGTACCCCTGGCGGCGTTCGCGCTGAGCGCGGTCCCCCGGGGCGACGCGCTGACGGCACTGCTCGTGTGGGCCTCGGTCACGGCGCTGGCGGGGGCCGGCGTGGCCGTGTGGCGGGGACGCGAGGGGTGGGCGTTCACGGCGACGGCGGGCGCGATCGCCGGGGTGTCGGCGGCGGTGTTCCTGGCTTTGTGGCCGACGCCGATGCCGGGGATCAACCTGCTGGAGGCGGCGTCGGCGCCCTACGCGCTCACGATCATGACCTGGATCGCCATCGCGGCTCTGCCGTTCATCCTGCTCTACCAGGGATGGACGTACTGGGTGTTCCGCAAGCGCCTCACCCGCCAGCCGGTCACCGAACCGACGGCCGAGGTGGTGCCGGCCAAGGCTTGAGGTGGTGCCGGCCAAGGCCTGAGGCGGCCGGAAAACATCGGGGCCGGTTCCTTTCGCCCGGGAACCGGCCCCGAGGCATGTCCGCCCTCCGGTCGCAACCACACCGGCCGGCTGCCGATCAGGACCCGGTCACCCCGTCCCGTGCCGGGATCTGAGGTCGAACAACTCCGACGGGGACAGCGGCATGCGATCGATCGGGAAGTCCTCGGCGTCCTCGACGGCGGAGGCGATGACGGCCGACACCGGGATCACGCCCGCCTCGCCTGCGCCCTTGATGCCGAGCGGGTTGAGCGGTGACGGGGTCTCCAGGTGGGCGGTCTCGACCGCCGGCACCTCCGTGACATAAGGCATCAGGAAGTCCATGAACGACGCGTTGAGCAACTGCCCGTGCTGGTCGTACACCATGCGCTCGTACAACGCGCCGCCCACCCCCTGGGCGACTCCCCCGTGGATCTGCCCCTCGACGATCATCGGGTTGATGAGGTTGCCGCAGTCGTGCACCACGGCGTAGCGCAGGATGGTGATCTCGGCGGTGTCGGGGTCGGTCTCCACGATGGCCGCGTGCATGCCGGAGGCGAAGGTCGAGCGGATCGGCGAATAGTACTCGCGCCCCTCCAGCCCGGGTTCGTCCCCTTCCTCGATGGGGGGCCGGTCGGCTGAGCCGCCGCCCGCGAACTGGGTGGCGCGTTTGGCCTCCTCGTCGAAGGCGTAGCGCAGCGGGTTGGAGAGCACCGCGACCGTGGCGAGGGGGATAGAGGCGCGCGGGTCGCCGGCGACGTGCACGACGCCGTCGGTGATCGACAGGTCGCGCGGGTCGGCCTCCAGGGCGTCGGCAGCGATGCGCAGCGCCTTCTCCCGCACCTTGCGGCAGGCCAGCGCGATGGCGTTGCCGCTCATCACGGCGGCGCGCGAGGCGAATGTGCCCACGGCATAGCCGAATCGCCGGGTGTCTCCGGTCACGACCGACACGCGCTCCAGCGGGACCCCCAGTTCGCTTGCCGCGATCTGGGCGAAGACGGTCTCGTGGCCCTGGCCTTGGGAGGTGAGCCCGGTGGAGACGTGCACACGCCCGTCGGAGGTGACCTGCACGTGGCCGCCCTCATAAGGACCGACGCCGGTGCCCTCGACATAGCAGCCGATGCCGATGCCGAGCCGGCGCCCCCGCGCGGCGGCCTCGGCCTTGCGGGCGGGGAAACCGTCCCAGTCGATCAGTTCCTTGAGCATGCGCAGGGACTCGGGGTAGTCGCCGCTGTCGTAGATCAGCGGCCGCCCGTCCTGGAAGATCATGCCCTGGTCGTAGGGGAACTCGTCGGGCTGGATGAAGTTGGCCGCGCGCACCGCCGCCCGGTCGAGGCCGAGGTGGCGACTGATGTGGTCCATGGTGCGCTCCATGCAGAACACACCCTGCGGCCGCCCGGCCCCGCGGTACGGCGTGACCTGCACGGTGTTGGTGTAGACCGAGGAGAACTCGACCCGGTAGGCCCCGATGCGGTAGGGCCCGAGCAGCTGCGTGGAGGTGATGATCGGCACGATGATGCCGTAGGGCGTGTAGGCGCCGTGGTCGTGCAGGATCGTGACGTCGAGCCCGAGGACGTGCCCCTCCCCGTCGAACCCCACCTTCACCTGCTGCACCTGGGCCCGTTCGTGGGCCGAGGAGATGAAGTGCTCGCGCCGGTCCTCGGTCCATTTGACCTCGCGCCCGAGGGTGATCGCGGCCCACGGCACGAGGATCTCCTCCGGCCACGGATGCATGATCTTCACCCCGAAACCGCCGCCGACGTCGGGCGCGATCACCTCGACCTTGGGCAGCGGCAGCCCGAGGGTGGCCGCGATCGCCATGCGCACGCTGGTGGAGGTCTGGGTGCTGGAGTAGACCCGCAGCGAATGATCGTCGGCGTCCCACCGCGCGTAGACCCCGCGCCCCTCCAGCGGCATCGACGCGCTGCGCTCGATGTCGAGCCGGAACTCCAGGGAGTACGGCGCCGCCTCGATGGCCTCGGCCGCCCCGCGCCCGTCGGCCGACGGCACCTCCTGCACCATGTGCGCGCCCACGTTGTCGGGCACGTCCTCGTGCACGAGGTTGCCCGACCGCAGCGCCTCCTCCACCCCGACGACGGGTTTGAGGAACTCGTAGTCGACCTCGATGAGCGCGCAGGCATCCTCGGCGAGGTAGCGGTCGCGGGCGACGACCATGACCACGGGTTCGCCGACGTGCCGCACGACGTCCTTGGCCAGCGGGTAGGCGGTGCGGCCGTGGGTGAGCGCGGGGTGCGGGATGAGCAGCGGCAGGGGCTGCCCGGCCCGACCGGGCAGGTCCTCCCACGTGTAGATCGCGACGAGCCCTTCGACGTCGAGGGCTCCCGACACGTCGATGTCCCTGATGCGGGCGTGCGCGTGGGGTGAGCGTACAAACGCGGCGGCGAGCGCGCCGGGGCCGAGGTCGTCGAGGTAGCGGCCCTGCCCGGTGAGCAGGCGCGGATCCTCCCGCCTCTGCACGGGCTCGCCGAAGAGCTTGGTGGTCACGCCTCCTCCCGGATCAGTTCTGCCGCGCGGCGCACGGACTTCACGATGTTCTGATATCCGGTGCAACGGCAGAGGTTGCCGGAGATGCCCTCCACAATCTCATCGTCGCTCGGATCGGGGTTCTCGGCCAGCAGGGCCGTCGCCGTACACAGGAACCCGGGGGTGCAGAAGCCGCATTGCAGGCCGTGGCACTCGGCGAAGGCCCGCTGCACCGGGGACAGGGCGCCGCCGGGCCCGGCGAGCCCCTCCACGGTGGTGATCTCGTGCCCGTCGGCGGTGACGGCGAGCGTCAGGCACGATCGCACCGGCTCACCGTCCATCAGCACCGTGCAGCACCCGCAGACCCCGTGCTCGCAGCCGACGTGGGTGCCGGTCAGCCCGAGGTGGTGGCGCAGGCAGTCGGACAGCAGCGTGCGCGCCGGCACCGTCGCCTCGCGGACGACCCCGTTAACGACCAGCGTGATCGAATGCACGTCTCGCCTCTCCGTTCGCCTCGTCGACGGCGCGGGCCGCGAGCACCCCCGCCAGATGGCGGCGATAGTCCGCACTCGCGTGAATGTCTGCCTCCGGCTCTATCCGCCCGCGTACGGCGTGAGCCACCGCGTCCGGCTCCACCCCGGTGAGGTCTAGCACGATCGGCGTGGCGCCCACGCCGATGCAGGCGACCTTGACCGCGCCGACGGCCCCGGCCTCGTCGAGGGTGACGAGGGCGGCGATGCCGGCGAGGGCGTAGTCGCCGTGGCGGCGCGCGAACTCGCGGAAGGCGGTGCCTGAACGGGGCGGCAGCGCGGGGAAGAACGCCGAGACGGCGAGTTCGCCCGGCCGCAGGGCCGATTCGAGCGGGCCGGTGAAGAAGTCGGCGGCGGCCACCTCGCGGGCCGGGCCGTCCGCCCGCGCCAGCCGTACACTGCCGCCGAGCAGGGCCAGGACGGCGGGCATTTCGGCGGCGGGGTCGGCGTGCACGAGGCTGCCGACGACGGTGCCCCGGTTGCGGATCACCGGGTGGGCGACCAGGCGCAGCGCCTGGCGCAGCAGCGGCTGCGCGGCGGCGGCCTCGCTGGAGCGCTCCACTCGGCTGTGCCTGGCCAGGGCGCCGACGGTGACACCCTCGGCGGTGGCCGTGAGGGTGTCGAGGGGATCGATGCGGTTGATGTCCACAAGATGCCCGGGGGCGGCGAGCCGCATGTTGAGCAGCGGGATGAGGCTCTGCCCGCCCGCGAGCACCTTGCCGTGCTCCCCGGTCTCGGCGAGGACCGCGAGGGCCTCGCCGAGGTCCCGGGGAGCGTGGTAGTCGAACGGGGGTGGTTTCACCCGGCGTCTCCCCTTGTGCCACCGGCGAGAGCGGTGGCTCCTCTCCGACCGGAGATGACCCGCAACAGGTGGTATCCCACCAGCACGACGATGGTGCCCAGCGCGATGCCCTCCAGCGTGAAGTCGTCTGTGATCATCTGTTTGACCGGTCCGATGGCGAGGATGATGCCCGCGCCGACCGGAACCATGTTGACCGGGTCCGCGAAGTCCACCCGATTCTCGATCCAGATCTTCGCCCCCAGCAGACCGATCATGCCGTAGAGGATCACTGTTACACCACCGAGCACGCCTTCGGGAGTCGCCGCGACGAGTGCGCCGAATTTCGGGATCAGGCCGAAGAGGATGGCGATGACGGCGGCGACGTAGTAGGCGGCGGTGGAGTAGACGCGGGTGGCGGCCATGACGCCGATGTTCTCGGCGTAGGTCGTGGTGGGCGAGCCGCCGACGGCGCTCGCGACGGCGGTGGCGACGCCGTCGGCGGCGACGGCGCGGCCCATGGACGGGTCGACGTCGGTGCCGGTCATCTCGCCGACCGCCTTGACATGGCCGACGTTCTCGGCGATCAGCGCGATGACGGCGGGGAGCACGAGCACGATGGCGCCGAGCTCGAACGCCGGGCCGTGGAAGTTGGGCCAGCCGAACCAGTCCGCCTTCGCGACCGCGTCGAAGCTGACCCGGGGAACACTCGTGACCTGCTGGGTGGCGGCGTCCACGACGGTGAGGTTGCCGAAGACCTTGTCTGCGACCCACGAGAGCACGAAGCCGGCCACCAGGCCGAGCAGGATGCCGATGCGGCCGAGGAAGCCCTTGAAGGCGACGATGAATATGAACGTGAGGGTCATCGTAATGAGCGCCATCCACTGGTCCTTCGGCCAGTAGACGTCGGCGACCACGAAGGCCAGGCCAAAGCCGATCAGCATGACGACGGCGCCGGTCACGACCGGCGGGAACACCTTGTTGATGACCTTGACGCCGAGCACGTGGATCAGCACGCCGACGCCGGCGAGCACGAGGCCCGCGACCAAGATCGCGCCGGTCACCGTGGCGCTGTCGCCCTGGGCGGCGCGGATCGCGAGCACGCCGCCGACGAAGGAGGCGCTGGTGCCGAGATAGCTCGGGATCTTCCCCTGCACGATCAGCAGGAAGAGGATGGTGGCGACACCCGACATCATGACCGCGACGTTGGGGTCGAGTCCCATGACGACGGGGAAGACGAAGGTGGCGCCGAACATCGCGATCACGTGCTGGGCGCCGATGCCGACGGTTCGCGGCCAGGTCAGCCGCTCGTCGGGCCGCACCACCTCGCCGGGGGCCAAGTGCTTGCCATCGCCATGTTTTATCCAACCGGAAACCAATTGAGCCCCTTTTCGTGCCTGGGCCGTCGGTCGGTAGGCCACCCCGCAGGCATCCTCCGCGGCGGATCTGAGCGTTGCGGGCACAGTAGGCCCGCGATCTTCACGTTACACGGGCATGATGTGCCAAATCTGTGCTTCTGACCAGGGGTACCATCGCGAATTCCATCAGATTCCGCGCATGCGCATGATGTGAAGGGCCAGCGTGAGGTTGAGCCGGAGGTGAGCGTCCTCGGTGAAGTTTCCCAGCAATCGTTCCAGCTTGCCGATGCGATACCTCAGCGTGTTGTAGTGGAAGTGCAGGCGGCGGGCGGTCTCGGCGACGTTGAGGTTGGTCTCCAGGAGCACGTGGAGCGTGCGGCGCAGGTCGGCGTTCTCCGCGTCGGCGTCCCCGGCCAGGGGGCCCAAGGTCTCCTTGACGAAGGCATGGAGTTCCTCGGTGTCGTTCACGAGCGAAAGCAACCGATAGACGCCGAGCTGGTCGAAGTGGGCCACCGCGCCGGGCCCGTGGAGCTGACGGCCGACCCTGGCCGCCTTGAGGGCCTGGGCATAGGCCTCGGGTAGCTCCTCGGGGGCGGCAGCCGTACGACTCGTGCCGGTGGAGAAGGTCGTGACGCAGGCGTCGGCGAGCGCGGCGGCGGCGTCCTTGGCCATACGGGTGCCGTCCACGGCCGAGCCGACGATCGCCACGACCTCGTGCGAGAAGCCGGCGACCGCGCCGCTCGGGTCGTGGCGGCGCATCGCCCCCGCCCACGAGGTGATCAGGCGGTCCTGCGCCACGCGCACGTCGCCCTCGGGGTCGAGTTCGGCGACGAGCACGGTCACGGGCCGCTCCAGGTCCCAGCCGAAGGCGCGGGCGCGGGCGGCGACCCGCTCGGCGCCGCCGGCGCGGCCGGTGAGCACGTCGCGCAGGAAGTCGGCGCGATATTTGCTCTCGACGGCGTTGACCGCCTCCTGGCGGGTCACGACGAGCGCGGCGACCGTGGCAGCGCGTTCCAGGATGCCGATGTCGCTCTCCCTGAGCGCGCCCGCCGGGCTGTAGGCGACGATCCGCCCGTGGTGGTGGCCGCCGGCGACGACCGGCACGGTGGCGTAGGCGCCGGGCCCGGCGGGGGCGTCGCTCTTGTCGCCGCGCCCCGCGGGTGAACGTCCGGCGTGGCCGCGGCCCACCGCGTCGACGGCGGCCACCTCGCGGGCGATGATGTCGCGCAGGGCGAGGACCTGGTCGTTCGGACCGGTGGCGGCCTGCACCCGGCCCACGCCGTCGACCGCCGCGACCGCGACGTCGAGCAGCCCCGACACCTCGGCGGTCACCTCGCGCAGCCCGCCCCCGGCCAGCACGACCTGTACGAGAGCCCGGTGCACCTCCTCGGTGCGGGCGAGCGCGGCGGCCTGCCGGTTCAGGATGTCGGTGAGGACCTGGTTGAGGATGTCGTCGAAGCCGACGTCGTTTGGGAGCTGGATCAGCGGGAAGCCCAGCCGGTCGGCCTGCTCGACCATCTCCTCGGGGAGCTCGTCGAGATAGCGGCCGAGTTTGACGGCGAGCGCGGCCAGTCCCCGTTCGTCGAGGTCGGTGATGAGCCTGCTGAGGGACTGGGGGGTGTTGCGCAGCGGATAGCCGGTGGTCAGCAGGAGTTCATGGGGTTTGACCCACGCGAGGATGTCGGGGACCTCCATCACGTTGAGTCGCTGCACGATCCGGTTCAGGCCGTTCTCTCCGGCGATCAGTCGCGCTCCGGCGAGCGTGGAAACGCCGAGAACCTCACCCACCGCTACACCGTGGATGATCGTGCCGGTACTTGCCAGCCGTACAGGGGGCTCCATAGGGAGATTCTTACCCATGCACCCATCTGTCAGGAAGAGCCAACCTTTAGGCGGACTGTTGGCATCTTTCTCCGTACGGGCCGCTCCGAATCACGCTCTACCGTCGGGTTCGAGAGCCATGCCGAAGGGCAGGCACATTCCAGGTATCCGCCCACGTCAGGAGGTCTTTTCGTGACCGTCGGAACACGCCCTGCAGCGCGGCGTGCGCAGGTGCGCCCGACCACGCATGTGACAGGGGCGGCGAGTACGGCACTGCGCCCGGTCCTCGAGTCGCCCCGGAGGCCGGCCCGGGTGCTGGCGGCGTTTCCGGCGGGGATCTACCTGGAGGTCCGGACCGAGAACGAGCCACAGGTCGTCGCCGTGATCAGAGGCGACGCCGTACGGCTCCCCAACTCCATCGTGCTCTCCGGCGCCGTCCCCGAGGCGGCCATGGGCGACGACGCCGCCGTCGGCGACGGCACGATCCGGCTCGGCGGCCTCAGCCTCAGCGCCGGACGCTGGTGGAATCCCGCTCCCCCGCTCGGCCCCGCGGAGCCCGGCCTGCTCGCCCTCGCCGCCCCCGCCATGGCCGCCGCCCTCGACCGGGCGGCCAGACGGCCCGGCCTCGACGGCAACGGCGCGGTCGCCCTGCTCGCCGACGGCTGCGCCCGCGGATCGCTACTCGACACCATCAGCGCGGCCTACCGGCTCATCGGCCTCGGCCCCGGGCTCACCCCGAGCGGCGACGACGTCCTGGCCGGGCTGCTCGTCGCCCTGCGCCACCTCGGCACCGCCGCCGGGGTGCCGAGAGCCGTCCACCTGGCCGACTGGCTGGCCGCCGCGGTCACGTTCGACGCCCGCACCCGGACCACCCCCATCTCCGCGACGCTCTTGCACTGCGCGGCCCGCGGCGAGGCCAGCCCCGAGGTGATGTCGGTGCTGCGCGGCATGGCCGGGCGCCACCCCCTCGAACCCGCCGTGCAACGCCTGCTCCCCCTCGGCCACACCTCCGGCGCCGACCTGGCCTGCGGGCTCCGCATCGGCCTCGACACCGTGGTGAGCCTGGCCTGACCAGATCAAAGCCCGCACGACGGGCACACGACAGACCTATCCGGGATTGTCCGTACGGAAGGTTGGGGGGAACGATGAGCGCTGATCTCGTCCGGGTGCGTAGCGGGGTCTACCACGACTCGGTGAGCCTGATGGGGGTCAGCCGGGCGCTGGCCGCGCTGCCCGGGGTCGAGGCGGCCGTGGTGGCGATGGCGACGGAGTTGAACCTGGGGCTCGCCCGCGACCTCGGGTTCGATCTTCCGCCCGCCGACCCCTCGGGGCTGCTGATCGCCGTGCGGGCCGGCGACGCCGGCACGCTCGACGCCGCGGAGGCCGAGCTGGAGCGGCAGTTCGCCGCGCTCGCGAACCGGAGGACCGGCGGGGAGGCGGCGGTGAGCCCGCCGCGCACCACCCGGGCCGCGCTCGCCGGGGTGGAAGGGGCGGCGGTGGCGCTGGTCTCGGTCCCCGGTGAGCACGCCTTCGCCGAGGCGCTCGACGCGGTCGAGGCCGGGGTCTCGGTCATGGTGTTCAGCGACAACGTGTCCATCGAGCAGGAGATCCGGCTGAAGGACCGGGCGGCCGCCGTCGGCGCGCTCGTGATGGGCCCTGACTGCGGCACGGCTGCCGTGGGCGGCGTGGGCCTCGGTTTCGCCAACGTGCTGAGACCGGGTGAGGTCGGGCTGGTGGCGGCCTCGGGCACCGGAGCTCAGCAGGTCGCGACGCTGCTCGACCACGCGGGTGCGGGCGTCAGCCACATCCTGGGCGTCGGCGGGCGCGACCTGTCGGCCGAGGTTCGCGGGCGTTCCACCGTGCGGGCGCTGCGGGCGCTGGACGCCGACCCGGCCACCTCCCTCATCGTGCTCATCTCCAAACCGCCCGCCCCCGAGGCGGCCGACCTGGTGCTCGACACCGTCCGCGGCCTCGCCACGCCGGTCGTGCCGGCGCTGCTCGGGCCGGACGGGCACGACCTGACCTCGGCGGCGGAAGCCGTACTCAACGCCTTGGAGATGCCGATCCCCGACTGGCCCTCCTGGATCGCGCGGGAGTCCGGTGAGATGACCGCGCACGGGCCGGGGTGGGCCGGCGGCGCTCTCCACGGGCTGTACGCGGGCGGCACGCTGTGCGCCGAGGCGGAGGCCCTGGCCGGCGAGGGCACGTTCACCGACTTCGGCGCCGACGCCTACACGCGGGGCCGCCCGCACCCCATGATCGACGGAACACTCCGCCTCGACGCTCTGGCCGCCGTGCCGGCGGGCGACGTCGTCCTGCTGGACGTCGTACTCGGCCACGGCGCCGACCCCGACCCGTCGGCCTCCCTAGCCCCCGCCGTCGCCCAGGCTGTGCGGCGCGGCATCGCCGTCGTCGCCGTGGTCGTCGGCACCGAGGGCGATCCACAGGGCCTCACCCGGCAGATCCACGCGCTGGCCGGCGCGGGGGCGTCGGTGTTCATCTCCAACGCGCATGCCGTACGGCACGCCGTCTCACTGACCGGGAGTGCCAAATGACGCTGCCGATGCTCTCCGGAGACCTCCAGGTGATCACGGTGGGCGCCGGCCTGCTGGGGGAGGCCGTCGACGCGCAAGCCGTACCCCGCGTGGGGGTCGACTGGCGGCCACCGCTGCCCGGCACCGAGGCGGCTATCGCCCGTGTGCTCGCCGACCCGCGGCGTGCGGCGGCCAACGAGACCGCCGTCGACCGGCTCCTGTCGGCCCGGCCGCACCTGGTCACCGTACGGCCCGCGCACGAGGTGCTCGACCTGGCGCCCGGCGCGTTCCTGCACGCGGGGCCGCCCATCGGGTGGAAGCGGGCGTCGGGGCCGCTGCGGGGGGCGCTGATCGGCGCGATGTTGTACGAAGGGGCCGCGGGCGACGCGCGGGAGGCCGAGCGGATGCTCGCCGCGGGCGACGTGCGCCTGTCGCCCTGCCACCACCACCGGACCGTCGGGCCGATGGCCGGAGTGGTGAGCCGGTCGATGTGGATGCTGGAGGTGCACGACGCCGAGCACGGCGGCACCGCCTATTGCTCGCTGAACGAGGGGCTGGGCAAGGTGCTGCGCTACGGCGCCTACGGCCCCGAGGTGCTCAAACGGCTGCAGTGGATGGGCGACGTGCTCGGCCCGGTGCTGCGGGCGGCGCTCGCGGTGAGCGGGCCGCTGGATTTGCGCGCACTGATGGCGCAGGCGCTGCAGATGGGTGACGAGCTCCACAATCGCAACCGGGCGGCCACGTCACTGCTGCTGCGCGAGCTCGCCCCGGCGATCGTCGACGCCGCGCCGGAGCGGGCGGCCGAGGTGCTTCGCTTCATCCACGGCAACGATCACTTCTTCCTGAACGCCGGCATGGCCGCCTGCAAGGTTTCGGCGGACGCGGCGCGGAACGTGCCCGGATCCTCCATGGTGGTGGCGATGGCGCGCAACGGCACCGACTTCGGCATCCAGGTGTCGGGCCTCGGCGACCGGTGGTTCACCGGGCCCGCGGGGGTGCCCGACGGGCTCTATCTCGGGGCGTACGGCCCGGCCGACGCCAACCCTGACATCGGGGATTCGACGATCACCGAGACGGGGGGTGTGGGCGGGTTCGCGATGGCCGCCTCACCGGCCATCGTGCGGTTCGTCGGCGGCGACGTGGCGGAGGCGACGGCGGCGACCCGATCGATGTACGAGATCACGCTGGCCGAGCACCCGGCGTACCAGATTCCCGGGCTTGGATTCCGGGGCACACCCGTGGGCATTGACGTCACGCTGGTCGCGCGGACCGGGCTGCTGCCTGTGGTCAACACCGGTATCGCCGGGCGGGTGGCGGGAACCGGTCAGGTGGGAGCAGGGCTGGTCAATCCCCCCGTTGAGGCATTTACCACAGCGCTCGCCGCGCTGGCGGAGGAGGCTCCGGAAAACACCGCTTGAACGATCCCCGACTCTCCATGACTCCGCAGGTCAAGTCGCGCGACACTATGCCCTTTCCACGCTAGCTTTATGTGTGGATAAGTGGTGGTTCCACAGCCGATATCGTGTACAGCCCCGCAATCTGGAACAATCACAGCTCATGTCGTGTGCCCTGCCTGAGACGCGCCCGGCGCTGGATGACCTGGATGAGGGGGTACGGATTTGACGACCGACCGCCTGCTCGGGAAGGTGCCTCCGATGCCGGAAGGGCATGGCGCCAAGGAGAACCAGGGCCGCCTCGTCGGCAGCCGCTACCGACTGCTGTCGCCGGTCGGCCGAGGCGGCATGGGCATGGTCTGGCACGCGCACGACGTCCTACTCGACCGCGACGTCGCGGTCAAGGAACTCATTCTCCCCTACGGCCTCGACGAGGCCGGCAAACGCTCCGCGCACCGGCGCATGCTCCGCGAGGCCAGATCCGCGGCCAGACTCAGCCACCCCGGCATCGTGACCGTGCACGATGTCGTGGAAGAGGACGAGCGGCCCTGGATCGTCATGGAGCTCGTGCGGGCCTGGTCGCTCGAACAGGCCGTGCGCCAGAGCGGACCCCTACCCGTCGTGCAGGCCGCCGAGATAGGCGTGCGGATCCTCGACGCGCTGCGCCACGCCCACGCGGCGGGCATCCTCCACCGCGACGTCAAACCCGGCAACGTCATGCTGACCTCCGACCGGGTCATCCTCACCGACTTCGGCATCGCCGCCGTCGAAGGCGATGTCAACATCACCCAGACCGGGCTGCTCATGGGGTCGCCGGCCTACATCCCGCCGGAGCGGCTGCAAGGGCAGCCCGTCACCCACTCCGCCGACCTCTGGTCGTTCGGGGCCACGCTTTACGCCGCGGTCGAGGGGCGTCCGCCGTACGAAGGGCCCGACGCCGTCGCCGTGCTCGGCGCGGTGCTCACCCAGGAGCCCACCCGGCCGCAGCGGGCAGGCGCCCTGCTGCCCGTCATCGACGGCCTGCTCCGCAAGAACCCGGCCGAGCGCATCAACGCCGGCCAGGTGGCCGAAATGCTGGAACGCGTCCTGCGCAGCCACGGCTCCAGCCCGCCCGACCTCGCCCAGACCCCGGCCGCCGCCGCGCCCGACGCCGCCGCCGCGCCGCATCTGCTGCCGCCGCTCGACCCGCCGCTCGGGCCCACGCCGCTGCGCATCATCGAGACCCCCTCGGGCCCCATCCGCGTGCCCGCCGACGGCTCGCCGCTCATGCCCGCGATCCCCAACGGGACCCACCCCGACGTGCCCGCCTCCCCCGCGGCACCTCCCGCGGACGACCCCTTCGGCTCACCCGCCGACCTGCAGAGCCTCGGATTCGACGCCCTGCGCAGCTCGTCCGGCGGGAACAGAGTCCCCGACACCCCCGCAGGCGAGGTCGTCCCCGAAGCGCCCACCACCCCGAGACCCGTCGGCCGCGGCCGCCGCGGCACCCCCGCCCCCGCGCCTCGCAGCGGCCGGGGCGGCCGCCGCAGAGCCGTCGAGGAGAACGGCAAGTGGATGCAGCAGGGGCAACCCACCCCCCGGCTCATCGCCGTCGCCGCCGCCGGGGTCGTCGCCCTCGTGGCGGCGATCATGCTCATCGTCCTGCCCGGCGGCGAGGAGGAACCCGCCACCCCGCAGGGCAACGTCCCCACCGCGAAACCTCCCGCCCGCTCGACCACCCCCCGCCCCGTCACCGGCAGCGGCCGGGTGCCCGACGGCTACAAACGCCGCGTCCAGGGCGGCTTCTCCGCCGCCATCCCCACCTCGTGGCGCACCACCGAGCGTGAGGGCGGCTTCCGCTTCAACGGCCCGCAGGACTCACGCATGAGCATCACGGTCCTGCCCGCCACCCCCGTGGCCGACGGCGGCTACGAAACCCTCACCAGGGAACGTGCCGGAGCGACGGTGGCGGAGTATATCCAGATCCAGTTGCAGACGGTGAGCTACGGGGAGTGGAAGGCCACCGACTGGGAGTACACCTACACGGAGTCCAACGGGGTGCCCATGCACGCCCTCACCCGCTTCGTCAACATCAGCGATGACAAGGCGTACACGATCGAGTTCGCCCTCCCCGAAGCCCGCTGGGACGACAACGCGAAACTCCGCGCCACCTTCCTCGACACCTTCACCCCGTCCTGAACGGCCCGACACGCTGCTTCGGCATCTGACTTCTCCACCCGCCCTCAGCCGCGGACGAAACGGTGCTTACGAAAGGCCCTTTCCTGGCCTTGCCCTCAGGCGGCGTGGGCCTCGAAGTGCACGTCGGCGGCGGTGAGTCGCACATCGGCGTCGAGTGCCGCCGCCAGGCGGCGCAGCAGCGGGACCATCGGAGCGGTGCCGCCTTCCTCAATGCACTCGACCTCGTCCTCACTCATGTCCGCCCGCTCGGCCACCTGGGCCACACTCAGCCCCATAGCGGTCCGGCGGTCGTAGTGCGCCTTGCCGAAGGCGAGGGCCTCACGAATCTCCAAGCGCTCGGGGTCGTCGTCATGAACCTCGGACCGAACCCATCGGGTGTGGTATCCAGCCATCACACGTGCCTCTCGAACGATTCCAACCGCGCGAGACGGTAGCAGGGGCGGCCCAGGAGACAGCGGGAATTGTGAGGGGATGCCACGGTGTCCCAGCGCGGCGGGATAGGTAACGAGGGCTGTGAGGGGATGTCGCGGGGGCCCGGCTGTGCGGTAGGCAACGAGAGCTGGAGGGGATGCCGATAGCGCGGGAGGCGGCGATGGGGAGGTTTGCGAGCGGGTGGGCGGTGGAGCGTGCCAGGGGTGATGGCACACTTCACCCGTGACGGAAATCCCCACGAAGTCCGCTATATCTCCCACCGATCTTGGACCTGAGCGGCTGCGCGTCGTGCAGCGGCGCACGCTTGCCGTGCTGGCGGCGGCGCAGGTGACGGGTGGGGTCGGGGTCGCTGTGGGGTTGGCATACTCCTCGCTGATCGTGGCGAAGCTGTCGGGTTCGGCGGCGATCGGCGGGTTCGCCGGGACGGCGAGCGTGCTCGGCGCGGCGATGCTCGCGCTGCCGATCGCGAACCTCGCGGCGCGGGGCGGGCGCAGGCCGGGTCTGGCGACCGCGTTCGCCGCCGCGCTCGCCGGGTGTCTCATCGGCGTCGCCGCCGTCGAGATCTCCTCCTGGCCCCTGCTGCTCGCCGGGCTCGTGCTCATGGGCGGCGGCAGCGCCGGCGGCCTGGCCGCACGCTACGCCGCCACCGACCTGTCACCCCCCGGGCACGCCGGCCGGCACCTGTCGCTCGCCGTGTGGGCCCTCACCGTGGGCTCGGTCATCGGCCCCAATCTCGTCGGCCCGTCCCTGAGCCTCAGCGCCTGGGCGGGCCTCAGCCCGCCGGCGGGCCCGTTCGCCGTCGCCGCGATCACCGCGCTCACCGCCCTGCTGATCGTGGCGATCGGCCTGCGCCCCGACCCGCTCGTCACCGCACGCCGCGCCGCCGGCGGCGACATCGCCCCCAAGAGCAGGCCCCGCGCCACCCGCGACGCCTGGACCGCTCTCAAGGAGTCGGTCAACGCCCGGCGGGCCCTCGTCACGATCGCGGTCGCGCACACCGCGATGGCCTCCATCATGACCATGACCCCCGTGCACATGGATCACCACGGGGCGAGCGTCACCGTCATCGGCATGATCATCAGCCTGCACATCGCCGGCATGTACGTCTTCTCCCCCATCGTCGGCTGGCTCTCCGACCGGTACGGCAGAGCCCCGGTCCTCGTCCTCGGCCTCGTCTTTCTCCTGTCGGCCGCCGTCATCGCCCCCGCCGCCGACCCGCACAACGTCCCCCAGATCACCGCCGGCCTCACCCTCCTCGGCGTCGGCTGGTCCTGCGCCCTCGTCGCCGGCTCCGCCCTGCTCACCGAGTCGGTCCCGCTCGAACGCCGCCCCGCCGTACAGGGCCTGTCCGACCTCCTCATGAACGTCTGCGGCGCCGGCGGCACCCTCGTCGCGGGCGCGATCGTCGGCTGGTGGAGCTACGCCACCCTCGGCATCGTCACAAGCACACTTGTGGTGCTGTGCACCGCGTGGTTCCTCCTCGCCGGCCGCCGCACCTGAACCACTAACCCCGCAGCCCGGCGTGAACGTCCTTCAGGCGTTTGCCGTTGCCACCACCAATAGCGAGCTTCCCAGAAGGGGTAAATTACACGAGCCCACCTCGCGTAATGTCATGAAATTTCGTGCTAAATGGGTTATTTGGCGTCTGCGTAGCACGAAACGATTGCGGTTTCCATGGGGATGCGCACCGGGGTGGAGCCGAACAGGAGGTGGGTCGCCTCGACCGCCGCGTCGTGGACGACCGCCGCCACCTCGGGGCCCAGAGGGGCCGGGCAGTGCACGATGATCTCGTCGTGCTGGAAGAAGACCAGGTGGGCGGGGGCAGGCAGCCGGGTGCGGAGGACCGCCATCATGGCCAGGGCCCACTCGGCGGCGGTGGCCTGGACTACGAAGTTACGGGTGAACCGGCCGCGGTCGCGGGCGGCGCGGGTGCCCTCCGGAGTGGAGACGAGCTCACGCCAACTGTCGGAGGGCGGGGGGCTTGTACGGCCGAGCCAGGAGCGCACAAGTTTGCCGTCCTCACCCGCCTTGGCGGCGGCCTCGACAAAGCCGTAGGCGCGGGGGAAGCGCTCACGCATCAAGGCCAGGAGTTTGGACGCGTCGCCGCTGGTGCCGCCGTACATCGCCGACAGCATGGCGAGCTTGGCGTCGTCGCGGGCCCCGCCGAAGGACTGGGCCAGGGCGGAGTAGAGGTCGATCTCGCCCGCCGCGTGGGCGAGGCCGCGGTCGCCCGCCATAGCGGCGAGCACACGGGGCTCCAGCTGGGCGGCGTCGGCCACGACCAGCGACCAGCCCTCGTCGGCCACCACCACACGACGCATGATCTTGGGAATCTGGAGCGCGCCACCGCCGCTCGTGGCCCAGCGCCCCGAGACGACGCCGCCCACCACATATTCCGGCCGGAAGCGGTCGCCGTGCACCCACTGGTCGGCCCACACCCAGCCGTGGAAGCTAAACAGCCGGGCCAGCTCCTTGTAGGCGAGGAGCGGCGCGACAGCCGGGTGCTCGACCTGCTTGAGCACGTGGGACCTGGTGGACGGCACCGTCACCCCGGCCGTCTTGAACGCCTTGACGATCTGCTGCGGGGAGTCGGGGTTGACCTGCCTGCCGAAGGCGGCCGACACCTCGTCGGCGAGGTGCTGGAGTCTGGCCGGGCGCATGCCGTGCGCGGGGCGCGGCCCGAGCAGCTCGGTGAGCAGGGCGTCGTGCGCGTCGCGCCGCCACGGCATGCCGTCGTGGCTCATCTCGGCGGCGATCAGCCCTCCGGCCGACTCCGCCGCCACCAGCAGCCCGAACCGGGCCGGATCCTCCCGGGCGGCGATCCGCCGGAGCTGGTCGGCGTGGACCTCCGCGACCATCTCGGCCGCGGGCACGGGCGGCGCCTCGCTCGCCGTCTCGAAAAGCGTGCCCTGATCCCCCGCGACCGGACCGGCGCGTTCGCCGGGAACCGGCAACCCGTGAAGCCTCGCGTAAGCCGCCCCAACCGATCGAGGCTCACCGAACCGGCCTTCGGCGGCCAGGAGCAGCCCCTCCGTCAAGAACAGGTCGTGGCAGCGCGAGACCCGCAGATCCGCTTTCAACACCCCCGGATAAAACTCCCGCCCATCCCCCCACACCCACCGCGGCCGCTCCCCCTCCAGCTCACGCATCACCCCCACGAGATCGTCCACCCACCGCGTCTCCCCACCCACAGCCGTGATCGACCCCCCGGCCCCCTCAGCCGCCACCTCGACCCTTCCCACCCGCACCCACCCAGCCTGCCACCCCCCACCGACAATCCCCGGACCAGGTGCGCCAAAAATCCTCGGTCCGGGGCGGGTGCGGGAGCGGGTGGAAAGGTGGATCGTGGCGGACTAGCCGACCTGCCTGGTTTCTGTGGAATGTGAAGCAAGTTCGTGCGCGAGAGGGTGTGCGCCGCGAGGATGTAACCATGGTCGATTTGACGGCAGCCGTCGAGCGTGGACGCGAGGGTTCTTCGCGGGTTTCGGAGGAGGGAGCAGGCTGGGACTGCGGGGAGATTGGCACGTTTGTCCAACTTAAGCCAAATCGCAAGAGCTTCTCGTGGCTGCATCCGCTGACGTTATGGCGGTCCCGCAACGAGGTGGTCGCCAAGTTGTTCGGGGACCCCTCACCGAAGATCCGCCGGGCGTGGGTGGCGGAGCAGCGGAGACGCGGGGCGGAGCCGGGCTTTCGCATCAGGCCTGTGGAGGGGGATGACTTCTCATTCCTGCTGCTGGGCGACCCCGGTGAGGGGGATTTCTCGCAATATGCCGTGGTGCCTGGACTGTTAAAGCTGGGTGAGGGCACGTCGTTCGCAGTGGTGGCGAGTGACGTGGTTTATCCGGCGGGGGCAGCAAGCGATTATGACGATAAGTTTTTCCGCCCATATCAGGACTATCCCTCGCCCATCTACGCCCTTCCCGGAAACCACGACTGGTACGACGGCCTCGGTGGATTCATGCGGGTCTTCTGCGACGCTCCCCCGCTCCACCCGCGGCACCACCGGGTGGGGGGCCTGCTGCGCGGCCTCTTCTGGCGCAAGCCGGAGGCGATCGACGAGCCGCGGCTGGCCATGGCCCGCAAGCGCCGGGGCGCCCAGGGCCAGCGGGCGACGCAGCCGGGCCCCTACTGGGCGATGGAGACGCCGAACCTGCTGATCGTCGGAGTGGACACCGGGATCAACGGCGAAATCGACGCCGAACAGGGGCAATGGTTACGGGAGGTGTCACGTGACCCACGCCCGAAGATGCTCGTCACCGGCAAACCGATCTACACGCGCAACGCCTACAAGCCGTCGAAGATCGAGGGCGGCGGCACGATCGACGACATCGTGCGGGACCCCGCCCACAACTATGTGGTGGCGATCGGCGGTGACATCCACAACTACCAGCGTTACCCGGTGAAGGTGGGTGACCGTACGATCGAATACCTCGTGGCGGGCGGTTCGGGGGCGTTCACCCACGCGACGCATACGATCGACCGGATCAGCGTGGGCGGCGTGGACGAGGACGACTTCCGCTGCTATCCGCTGCGCGGCGACTCGTTGTCGTTCTACAGCCGGCTCTACAGCAGGCGGCTCCGCATGCGCTGGCTCTACCTCGCGCCCAAGGAGGCGGCGGCCATCATGCGGGAGCGCGTCGGCAACCCTCCGGTGCGCCCGCAGGCCGAGCGGGTCAGGATCACGCGCCGCATGCGCTGGGCGGCGGGTCTGCTGGGGGCGGGCGGCTCGCCGGTGCGCCTGCCGGTGGGCCGGGTCTTCCACCGCTATCTATCGGAGATGTCGGACTGGGACCAGCCTCCGTTCTTCAAGAGTTTCCTCCACATCAGCGTCTCCCCCGACACCCTGCGGATCCGCTGCTTCGCCGCCACCGGCTGCCTCGCCCAGGAGGTGAACCCGCCCCTGGAGGACGAAGTGGTCATCTCGCTGCCGAAGACCTCCTGACCCGGCGGGGAGGTACGGCACGAGCCGGCGGAGAGCCGCGGCCGGATCTCGCACATCGCCGGCCCGGCCGCGCTCCCCCGCAAGCTCTCCCCTTGCAGCGGGTAACCGTACGGAATCGACCGCCATACCGGATCGACCCGCTCAACCTCGAACGCGTTGGACCAGATCGACGCCTCGGTCGCCCCGCCGAGCGCCGCCAGCCGGCATCCGGGTATGGCACGGGCCAGTCTGTCCGGCAGATTCAGCCCGCCCCAGTCTCCCGAAACCCCCGCCCCAGTCTCCCGAGGCCAGGGCGCGGCGCAGCCGTACCGGACCGCCGGGTCCGCCGGATTCGAGCACGACCAGGAGCATGTCGAGCAGCTTGGGGACGGTGTTCCAGATCCTCACCCCGTGCCGGGCGGCGAGGGTCGCCCGGCGCCGGGCGTTCGCCTCGTCGACGGTGACGACGGCGCCGCCGGCGGAAAGCAGGCCGAAGATGTCGTAGACGGACAAGTCGAAGTCGAGCGCGGAGACCGCGAGCACACGGTCGCCAGGGCCGGCGGCGCATCTGTCGTTGATGTCCTCCACGGTGTTGGCGGCGGCCCGGTGGGTGACCTCCACGCCCTCGGCCTCACTGGTGCGTTTCGCCATCTCCCGCGTCACCCAAACCGCCGAGACCTCCCGGTGGTCGAGTGCCCCCCACAGGTCGCCCTGCAAACGCCGGGCTTTGTGACCGACCAGAATCCGTTGCGCATAGTAGTCGCCGGCACCGAATTCGGCTGGGTCTACCTGGACGCCGCTCTGTCGGATCCCGAATCGTTCACCCTCGCCGGGGTGTTGTCGCGGGGGGGAGTTCTCCCGGAACGCCGCCCGCTACTCCACCAGTGGCCGCCGGGCAGTGCGCGCACCGCGAACGGCCGGTGGTGTAAGGGGAATAGGTCTGGTTCACGCTTTGTGGAAGAGCACTCCCGGGTTGAGCACGCCCTCGGGGTCCAGCCGCTCCTTCACCGCCTGGACGATCTCAAGGCCGAGCTCCCCGATCTCGGCCGCGTAGCCGTCGCGGTGGTCGCGCCCCACCCCGTGGTGGTGGCTGATGGTGCCGCCGGCGGCCAGGATGGCCTCGTTCGCCGCCCGCTTGGCCGAGGCCCACTGCTCCAGCGGGTCGCCGGTCTGCGCGGTCACCACGGTGAAGTAGAGCGACGCCCCCGTGGGATATACGTGGGACACGTGGCACATCACCAGCGGCGACCCCAGCGCGCCGTGCAGTGCCAGCCGCACCGCATCGTAGATCCTGGGCAGGTCCGCCCAGAAGCCCGCGGTCTCCAGGGTCTCCACCGTGGCCCCTGCGGCGAGGAGCGAGTCGCGGAGATAGGGCGCGGAGAAGCGGCCGTGCACCCACGAGTCGCCGGGCCCCGCCCCGAGGTGCGTGCCGCCGAACGCGGCGAGCGCCTTGGCCACCCCCTCGCACGCGGGGGCGACCTTGTCGCCCTCGTAGCCGGCGATGAGCAGGCACCCGCCGGCCGAGGGGGCGCCGATCTCGCCGGGCTTGGCCAGTCCGACCATGGTCTCGGTCTCGTCGGAGAGCCGCAGCACCGTGGGCAGCGGCCCCTCCTGGACAAGGGCGCGCATCGCCCTGCGCCCGGCGGCGAAGGAGGTGAAGCGCCAGCCTTCGTAGACACGTTCGGCGGGCTGCCGCCGTACCCGGACGCGGAGGGAGGTGATCACGCCGAAGGCGCCCTCCGAGCCGAGCACGAGTTGCCGCAGATCGGGGCCGGCCGCCGACTTGGGGGCGCGGCCGAGGTCGAGGGTGCCGCGCGGGGTGGCGACGGTCAGGCCCACCACCAGGTCGTCGAAGCGGCCGTAGCCGGCCGACGCCTGCCCGCTGGAGCGGGCGGCGGCGAACCCGCCGAGCGTGGCGTATTCATATGACTGGGGGAAGTGGCCGATGGTGAGGCCGTGCCCGGCGAGCAGCCGCTCCGCCTCCGGGGCGCGCAGGCCGGGCTCCAGGGTGGCGGTCATCGACTCGGTGTCGACGGAGATCAGCCGGTTGAGGCGGGCGAGGTCGAGGGCGATCACCCCGGCGTAGCCGCCGCGGTCGGCCGCCAGGCCGCCCACGACGGAGGTGCCGCCGCCGAAGGGCACCACGGCGACCCGGTGCTCGCCGCACAGGCGCAGCAGGGCGAGCACGTCGTCGTGCGATCCCGGCGCGACGACGGCGTCCGGCGCGTCGCTCGCGTCGCCGGCGCGCATCCGGAGCAGGTCGGGGGTGGATTTGCCGCGGGTGTGGCGGACCCTGGCCTCGTGGTCGAGGTGCACGGCGCCGGCCCCGACGATCAGCCGGGCCGCCTCGGCGAAGCCTTCAGGGAGATCGGCGGGCGGCAGCCGCACCTCATCGAGGGTGGCGGCGGGGGTGGTGGGCTCGCGGACGCCGAGCAGGTCGCGCAGGAGGGTGCGCACACTTTCCGGGAGTTCGGCCTCTTTGCCGGGGTCACCCCATCCGCGCCAGTTCATCGCGGTTGGCGGGTTCTCCGGTCCGTTCACTGCTCTCTCCACGTTGTCATCGCTTCCCGGGTTTCGGCCATCCGTAATACCCTGATGCATAGATCGGGCTTTTCGGACACTTCCCCTTACACTGTGGCATGTTGCCCGGACGCCGTTCGGCTGTACAGCCAGGAGGTATGTCACAGGTGGTTCCCCCTCCCCCCGCGGGATCATCCCTCAACGCGGCGCGCCGCGCCCGCGAGCTGGCCGCGCTGGCGGACGGCGGGGAAGTGGACCTGCTGGTGGTCGGGCTCGGCGCGACCGGTGCGGGAGTGGCACTGGACGCGGCCTCGCGCGGGTTGTCGGTGGCGGCGATCGACGCCCACGACCTCGCGTACGGAACGTCCCGGTGGAGCTCGAAGATGATCCACGGCGGGCTGCGCTATCTCGCCAAGGGCCAGGTGGGGGTCGCCTACGAGAGCGCCGTGGAACGCAACATCCTGCTCACACGCACCGCCCCGCACTTGGTGCGCGCCGCGCCCTACGTGCTGCCGCTGACACCCGATGTGTCACGGGCTCAGGGTGCGACGGTCATGGCGGGATATCGCCTGGGTGACGCGCTGCGGGCCGCCGCGCGCACACCTCGCGGAACTCTGCCCGGCCCGTCGCGCGTCACGGCGGCGCGGGCGCTGGAGCTGGCCGGCCCCCTCGCCGCGGGCGGGCTGCGCGGGGCGCTGCTCTCGTGGGACGGGCGGCTCGTGGACGACGCCCGGCTGGTGGTGGCCGTGGCGCGTACGGCGGCGGCCCACGGAGCCCGGGTGATCACGCGGTGCCGGGCGCTGCGGCTGTCGGGGCACGGGGCGTGGGTGCGGGACGAGGAGACCGGGGACGAGTTCGCGATCAAGGCGCGGGCGGTGGTCAACGCGGCGGGCGTGTGGGCCGGGGGGCTGGTGCCCTCGGCCCGGCTGCGGCCGTCGCGAGGCACGCACCTGGTGCTGCGCGCCGGAACGCTGCCGGGGCTGCGGGCCGGTCTGCACGTGCCGATCCCCGGGGAGAGCAACCGGTTCGTGCTCGTGCTGCCCCAGCACGACGGGCGGGTTTACGTGGGCCTGACGGACGAGCCCGTGGACGGGCCGGTGCCCGATGTGCCCGACGTCCCGCCGCAGGACGTCACGTTCCTGCTCGACGTGCTGAACTCCGTGGTGTCCGTGCCGGTGCCGCGGGAGCGGGTCGCGGGGGCCTTCGCGGGCCTGCGGCCCCTGCTGGCGGCGGGCGGCCGCACGGCCGACCTGTCGCGGCGGCACGCGGTGCTGCGATCGGCGGACGGCATCGTCACCGTCGTCGGGGGGAAGCTGACGACATATCGGCGTATGGCCGAGGACGCGGTGGATGTCGTGGTGCGGGAGCGTTCCCTCTCCGCGGGGCCCTGCCGTACGGCACGCCTGCCCTTGGTGGGCGCCCCAGGTAAAGGAGGCGCGGGGCCGGGGAACGGCAGTGTGCCGCGCCGGCTGGCCGAGCGTTATGGGACCGAGGCTCACGCCGTAATAGCGCTGGGGAAGGACGATCCTTCGCTCGCCGAACCGGTCGCGACGGGAATCGCCGTGACCCGGGCGGAAATGGTGTGGGCGGTGCGTCATGAGGGGGCCTTGAATGTGGAAGATCTGCTTGACAGAAGAACCCGCATCGGTCTGGTAGCCGAGGATCGCAAGATTGCGGAATCCGCCGCCGCACTCGCGTTGAGTAATGCCTGGAAAATTAGGGGGTTCTGATGTTGCACGGCGATGATCGCGAGAAAGTTGTCACTCCTTTCGTGCGCGTGTTGCCACCCCAAGAACACCCCCAGATCTGATTAGGTTAGGCTTCCCTAAATCTACAAGGAGGTGTGAGGGACGTGATGGGCGAGAGCGGCGGTCGTGCGGGGGCGTGTGCACCCCTGGCACGGCCCAAGGGCTGCACGCACATCCCCGCGCTGCACACGGGCGACGCACCGATCTTCGCCAGCGCGACGTCCGCCACACGCTCCTGGCTGTTGATCGAGCACCACGGCCCCTGGGCGTCGCATCTGCCCGACTGCGACCTTCCCGAAGTCGTGCATCTGCTGATCAAGCGGGCGACCCGGCTCGGCATTCGAGCGCAGCTCATCCGCCGTCCCGGACGCCGCCCCCGCCCGCGGGCCGACGGCGTCCATGTGCTAGTCGCGCACTCCGCCGGCGAGCACCCCTGGCTGGCCGAGGGCATCGTCGCAGCTCCAGACGATCTTGACCTGGACGCCGTCTTGCGCGGAGTGGTCCCCGAGTCCTGCATACTTGTGAGCGAGCCGGTATTTCTGGTCTGCACGCACGCCAAGCGCAATGCGTGCTGTGCCCGCATTGGATTGCCCATAGCTCGCGGCCTGGCGGAGATCATGCCAGACGTAGTATGGGAAACGTCACATGTTGGCGGCGATCGATACGCCGCCAACGTTGTGTGCTTGCCACACGGGCTTTACTACGGCAGCATGTCTCAAGCTGCCGCGCTCGCGGCAGCAGTTGCGTACCGGCACGGCGAGGTCATCCTCGACCGCTTCCGGGGACGCGCAGGCATCCCTGAGCCATCGCAAGCTGCTGAGCATTTCGTCCGTGCACACACGGGTGAGCTCTCGGTCAGCGGAGTGGCCGTGGAATCCACCAGGTCAGAAGGCGACGCCACCGAGGCCATCGTGCGCGGGGGCGTTGTCCGGTTTCGGGTTGTGGTTGAGCCGGCGGTGTTCGAGGCACCGTGTTGGGCGGCGGGCGGAGACGACCGCGCCGACAACACGATCAAGACTTACCGCCTGGTTGAGCTGCACGAGCTCTAGCTTGTGCGGTATACCACGCCCTGTGACCTGATCGACGGGAACAACCACGGCTGATCCGCGCGTTGACCCAGGGACGTCACAAGCGTTCATTGCGGCACAAACACGAAATACCTCTCACCAAAGGTGGTTCTCTCATGTCTCAGGTACGTCGGCAGATCGCCCGCCCTCGTCCCTCCTGGGGGTGGCAGGATGATGCCGCGTGCCGGGGTGAGGACCTCGTGCTGTTTTTTGGACCCGACGGCGAGCGTCAGCCCGAGCGTGACATCCGCGAGCGGAAGGCCAAGGCCATCTGCGCCCAGTGCCCCGTTCGCGCCGAATGCCTTGACTACGCGCTCTCGCGTCCTGAGAAATACGGCACGTGGGGTGGCCTGAACGAGGACGAGCGCGCGTCTGAGCGCCGCCGTCGCATGCGCCGCGCGGCCAGCGCCGGCATCTCCGCGGCCTGACTTCCCACCCGGCATCGCAGCAGCTGCATTCCCCCTTCGAAGGCGCGTGATCTCGCGGTCGCGAGATCACGCCGCTGAGATCCGCAAGACCGTTTTATCCCGCTGGGATGTCGCTCACCCCGATCCTGCGGCGGAACACCCAGTACGTCCAGGACTGATAGAGCAGCACCAGCGGAAGGAAGATCACCGCGACCCACGTCATGACACCTAGTGTCTTCTGGGTCGCGGAGGCGTTCTCCACCGTCAGGCTGTAGGCGGGATTCACCGTCGACGGCAGCACGTCGGGATAGAGCGCCACAAAGAGCGAGGCCACAGCCAGCACGATGGTCGTGGCCGATCCGGTGAAAGCCCAGCCCTCCGCTCGCCTCGCGTTCGCCGCCAGCCCCAGGAGCCACGCCAGCACCGCCAGCGCGGCCAGCACTCCCCCGACCGGCGATGCCTTCTGGAAATGCGTCCAGGCCAGGAATCCCACGGCGAGCACGGCGGCCCCCACCCCCGCCCCCGCGGCCAGCCTGTTGGCCCTCACCCTGAGGCTGCCCTTCGTCTTCAGCGCGATGAAGACCGCTCCGTGCGTGACGAAGATGGCAAAGGTCATGAACCCACCCAGCAGCGCATAGGGATGCAGCAGCTCCCAGACCGTTCCCACGTAGTGGTGTCCCGGGCCGAGCGGCACCCCGCGCACGACGTTCGCCACCACGAGGCCCCACAGGAACGCCGGTACGGCGGAGCCCGCGATGAGGGCCGCGTCCCACCGGCGCCGCCAGAGAACCGAGTCGTGCTTGGCGCGGTATTCGAACCCGAGTCCTCGGAGGATCAGGGCGACCAGGATGACCAGCATCGGGATGTAGAAACCACTGAAAAGCGAGGCATACCACTCGGGGAAGGCGGCGAAGGTCGCGCCGGCCGCGGTGATCAGCCATACCTCGTTGCCGTCCCAGAGCGGGCCGATGGTGTTGATCATGACACGGCGCTCGGTGTCGTCACGGGCCAGGACAGGTAGCAGAATCCCTACGCCGAAGTCAAAGCCTTCCAGCAAGAAGTAGCCGATCCACAGGATAGCTATGGCTACGAACCAGACATCGTTCAGGATCATCGGCACCCATCTCTCCGCAAACGGCGGTCTCGCGATGACAGGTTGGCCACATCTGCGACCAGGGAGTTGACAGCGGAATCGACGCTCGTTCGCTAATATGCGAACGACAGCGGCCCCTCCTTGTCCGGCCGGGGCTCCGCGTCCTCCGCACTCGGCGGCCCGGCCTTGGCATATTTGATCATCAGCCCGACCTCGATGGCGGCCAGCACGCCATACAGGACGGTGAACACGATGAAGGAGGTCAGGACCGTTCCCGCACCGACCGGTGAGACGCCGTCCGCCGTCTTCATGCGGCTGAACACGATCCACGGCTGCCTGGCGGTCTCGGTGAAGATCCAGCCGAAGCTGTTGGCGAGCAGCGGAAACGCCACCGACCATGTGCCGAGCCGCCACAACATCGGATCGTCCGGCAGGCGGCCCCGGCGCGTCAGCCAGAGCAGCAGCAGGGCGAGCAGCGCCGTGAGCGCGCCGAATCCGATCATCAGGCGGAACGACCAGTAGGCCAGCGGAATATACGGGCGATAGTTGCCGGGACCATAGGTCTGCTGATATTCCGCCTGGAGGTCGTTGATCCCCTGCACCTCGCCGTTGAAGCTCCCCGTCGCCAGGAAGGACAGCAGCCCCGGCACGTCCAGGCTGAAGGTAGGTGCCTCGCCGCTGAGCGTGCCGATCGTGAAGAGCGAGAAGGGCGCGGGCCGGGCCGTCTCGTAGAGCGCCTCGGCCGCCGCCATCTTCATCGGCTGGGTCTCGGTCATGACCTTGCCGAGCGTGTCTCCGCTGATCAGAGTGCCCGCGAAGCCGATCAAGACGGCCCAGGCCCCGAGTTTCATCGACGGGCGGAAGACCTCCAGGTCACGCCTTCTCGCCAAATGCCAGGAGGAGACGGCGATCAACAGTGCCCCGGCGGCGAGAAAACAGCCGAACAAAGTATGCGGGAAGGAGTTGACAAGCACCTTGTTGGACAGGACCGCCCCGAAGTCGGCGAGCTCCGCCCGCCCCCGCTCCCGGTTGATGACGGCGCCGACGGGCCACTGCATGAACGCGTTGGCCGCCAGGATGAAGTAGGCGGAGACCACGCTGCCGATCGCGGCCACCCAGATCGTGGCGAGGTGCAGTTTTTTCGGAAGAGTGCCCCAGCCGAAGATCCACAGGCCGATGAACACGGATTCCAGGAAGAAAGCGAGCAGGGCTTCGATGGCCAGCGGGGCACCGAAGATATCTCCCACGAATCTCGAATATTCACTCCAGTTCATGCCGAACTGGAACTCCTGCACAATGCCCGTGACCACGCCCATGGCAAAATTGATCAGGAAAAGCTTTCCCCAGAACTTCGTGGCTCGCAGATAAACACTTTTCCCTGTCCGCACCCACGCCGTCTGGAGAATGGCCACTACCAGCGACATGCCTATCGTCAACGGCACGAAGAGGAAGTGGTAAACGGTGGTGGCCGCGAACTGCCAGCGCGCAAGATCGAGCGCTTCCACGCCGCCTCCCCCGTACGACATCCACGACATGATCACCTTAGGTGAGGGAAACTCCCCCGAGATGGAGGCGCGCGGCCGATCTCCCCACGTATCCCCTGGTCAGAGCGTTGAGTTAGCTCATGGCGTCGACTCTGGGCAGAGCGGTGGGTCTGGGCAGAGCGGTGGGTCTGGGCAGAGCGGTGAGCGCGGAAGGGGTGGCGGTCAGCGGCTGAGGAGGTCGAGCACGTCGTCGTCGGTCAGCTGGCCGAAGTGCTCGTACCACTCCCCCACCGCCCGGAACTGCGGTGGTGTCACCAGAATCACGACATCGTCGGCCTCGTCGCGCAGCGCCTCCCGTGTCTCACGGGCCCCGACAGGTACGGCGAGGACCAGCACAGCCGTGTCCATCGGCCGCAGCGCGCGCAGGGCGGCACGGGCGGTGCCGCCGGTCGCCAGCCCGTCGTCCACGACCACGACGTCCCGTCCCGACAGGTCGGGCAGCGGACGTCCGCCACGGTAGACCGCGGCCTGCCGGGCCAGTTCCTTGCGCTCCGAGGACACCACTTTGGCCAGGGTCTCCTCGGTGAGGCCCAGCCTGCGCATCAGCGTGGTGTCGAGGACGGGGGCGCCTCCCTCCGCGATGGCGCCGACCCCGAGTTCGGGCTGGAACGGATAACCGATCTTCCTCACGATCAGCACGTCCAGCGTCCCGTGCAGCCGTTCGGCGACGGGCGCGGCCACCGCCACACCCCCGCGCGGCAGCCCCAGCACGACGGGAGCACGCAGGCCCAGCCGCGTGAGGCGTTCGCCGAGCAGGACACCCGCCTCAGCGCGATCAAGGAAGGGTAGGTCGTATGGCATCTCCGCCATACCTCGACTCCTACCCCGAAATACCTAATCAGGACATAAGACGCAAACTTCCCACCCGTCAAGACCCGGCTTGGCGAGGCCCGGCCGGCCAAGGCCCCTGTCGGCAAGGCCGGCCCGGCTTTCGCCGTACAGAGTTCGTCACGGACGGTGCCTACCGGCCGGCCCCAACCCCCGGCTTGGCAAAGCCCGGCCGGCCTAGGCCCCTGTTGTCGAGGCCAGCCTGGCTTTCGCCGTACAAGATTGGTCACGGACGGTTGCGGCCGGACTTGCGCATCTCCTTGTGGATCGTCTTCCACTTGCGTTGTTCCTCGCTGCGGAGGCGGGCGTCGGTGCGGCGGGCCATCCAGGCCGCCTCCCGCTGGAGCTTGCGCCAGCTCTCATAGCGCCGCTCCGGCAGTGCGCCGCTCTGGAGCGCCTCCAGCACCGCACACCCCGGCTCGCCGTTGTGGGCGCAGTCGTCGAAGCGGCAGAGCCGCGCCAGGTCCTCGACGTCCGCGAAGACCCGCTCGACCCCGTCGCCGATCTCGTAGAGCCCGACGCGGCGGATGCCCGGCGTGTCGATGATCAGGCCGCCGCCGGGAAGCGGGATCAGCTCGCGGTGCACCGTGGTGTGGCGCCCCCTGCCGTCGCCCGCGCGCACCTGCTGGGTCTCCATCGCCTCCCTGCCCGCCAGGGCGTTGACGAGGGTGGACTTGCCCGCGCCCGACGTGCCGAGCACGACCGCCGTGGCGGAGGTCCCGAGGTAGTCGCGCACGATCTCCACTCCCTGCCCCCGCAGTGAGCTGACCGCGTGCACGGGGACCCCGGGCACCACACCCTCCACGTCCTTGATCAGGTCGTGCAGGCCCAGTGTCAGCATGTCGGCCTTGGTGACGAGCACGACGGGCCGCGCCCCGCTCTCCCAGGCCAGGGTGACCAGCCGCTCCACACGGCCGAGGTCGGCGAGGTCGGTGCCGTGCATCGAGGGCTCGGCCACGAACACGACGTCCACGTTGGCGGCGAGCACCTGCCCCTGCCCGTCGCCCGACAGCCCGCCGCGAACGTCACGGCTGACCCCGCCCCGCACGAACGCCGTGCGGCGCGGCAGCACACCGTCGAGCTCGTAGCGCCCCTCGGGCACGACGAGGCGCACGGCGGCCCAGTCGCCGACGCACGGCAGCATCACCGGATCGGCCGCGGCGGCGCGGCGCACCTTCGCGGAGTAACGCGCCTGCCGCCGCCCCTCGGCAGTGATGACCTCGGCGGCGCCCCGGTGCACCTGGGCGATGCGGCCGGGCACGCTCCCGGCGGGCAGATCGGCGGCCAGAGAGTCGGTCCAGCCGAGAAGAGAAAGATCGAAAACACCAGCGTCGCCTGGTGAGGACATTGGGAAACCCCTTCGGAAGGCCCGATGCCCTCCCCACCCCGCACAGGGGCGGCGGTCGTCGGTGAAACCGACGGATCCGAGGTGGTCTCAGATCAGGAGGACATCTGGAGGTGAATGGACGACGAAGTCACGTGAAAGACCCGCGCATGGCAAACCTGCGCCTTGTAGACCCGCATATGTCCGCACCTCCTCTCCTCCCCATGGCCCGCCGGCTGATCCGGCTGGCGCTCGCGCCCACTGTAACGCAGGCTCTGCCGTACGGCGCAAGCCATTTATCGGCGTGCCCCGCCGTCCAAATCTTCCGGCCGCAGCGTGAACCATTTCATCGCCTCAAGGTAAGTACTGGCGTCCGAACCACCACGCAGAGAGGCCACGAATGATCGAACAGGCTGCCCATGGCTGATCTGGCCACGGCGCTGGAACTGTCCGACGCGGAGCTGGTGCACCGCTCGTGGCGAGAGCCCGAGGCCTTTGCCGTGCTATTCGACCGGCACGCCCCTCGCCTGCACAGATATGCCACGCGGCGGCTGGGGCGCGACGCGGCCGAGGACGTCGTCTCCGAGACGTTCCTCGTCGCGTTCCAGCACCGGGAACGTTTCGATCTCGGCTATACCGACGCGCGGCCATGGTTGTACGGCATCGCCTCCAATGTGATCGGCAAGCGCCTTCGCGAGGAGATCGCCAGATATCGCGCACATGCGCGCGCCCCGGACCCGACGGAGATCTCCTACGAGCCCGACGGCGACAGTCCGGGACTGCTGGCCCTGAACCGCCCGCTGGTCACGATGCTGGCCAAGCTGCGCAGCGGAGACCGCGACGTGCTGCTGCTGATCGCCTGGGGCGAGCTGACCTACGAGGAGGTCGCCCAGGCGCTGGACATCCCCCTGGGAACCGTTCGCTCCCGCCTCAACCGGGCCAGAAAGAAAGCCCGGCACGCCCTTGAAGGAACGCCGATGTTGTCCGTAATGGACGAGGACTGCGATGGATGAGATGGACGCCGTGCGGAGCCTCTGGGCCGGCACGCCCGAAGGCTCCGCGAAAGACCTGGCCACCGCTCGGGCGTCGCTGCTGCGAACCTGCCAGTCCACACCGGAACGGCAGGAGCAGCCCCGGCCTTCCCCCCGCAGGCGGCTGTTCGGCCGGATGTGGCGCCGCGGCCTCCCCCGGCTCGCCACAGCGGCCGGGCTGGCCGGCGCGGTCGCCGCCGCCGTGCTGGTGCACCAGGGCAACCTCATGGGCCCGGCGACGCCGGCGAACGCCAAGGAACTGTTCGCGCTCGCCGCAGCCGCCACGGAGGGTCAGCCCGACCTGCGACCCCGCCCCGATCAATATGTGCGCACGAGCAGTCTGGTCGCCGCCGGGCTCATGATGCGGCGGAGCGACGGGCAGTGGGCGGAGGCACTCCAGGTGCGCCGCGAGGAGCGGTGGGTGCCCGCCGAGGCCGGCCTGCCGATGCTGCAGCGCGAGGAGACCCTCTCGACATCGCCGGCCGACAAGGATCGCCCCCTGCCCGCCCACATCACGAAGGCGCTGTCGAAGCGGGAGGGCGTGGTGGAGGACATTCTGTACAGCACCTCGTGCAAGGACGCACCGGACGCGACCCTCTCCTTCCTGCGGCTGCACACCTGGCCGACCGAGGTCGAGGCGCTGAGCCAGCGGGTGCGCGCCGTGGCGGCGAGGCGCCCCAGTCCCGCGCACACACGTCTGTGGGCCACGCTCAGCGAGCTCATCCGGCTCTCGGCCGCCCGCCCCAGCCTCACCGGCGCGCTCTACCAGGTGGCAGCCGGGGTCGACGGAGTGACGCTCGTCCGGGACGCCGTCGACGTCGCCGGCAGGGTCGGCGTCGCCGCCGCGTTCGACGACGGTGAGGGCACTCGCTATGAGCTGATCTTCGATCGGGAGACCTACCGCTACCTCGGCGAGCGCGAGGTCCCGACCGGCGACCGCGCCCCCCGGGGGCCCGCGCGCGAGGTCCCCAGAACCCAGAGCCCGAGCGGCAGTGCCGTCATGGGCGTCGAGGTCGTCGACCGGCTCCCCAAGCTGTCGGCCGACGCCTCCCGCATGACCATCCCCTGCTGATATCCATTCATCACAACAAAGGAAGACAATGACCGTCTCCAGAGGCGTCACCGCCATCCTGCTCGCCACCGCGTTCGCCGCGGGAACCGGCCTCACCGCCGCCGCATCCGCCACCGCGACCGCGGCCGCCCCTGCCCGGGCGGCGCAGGAACGGCTGGAGGCCGCGCGTGCCGAGTGCATGAAGCAGGCCGGCTACAAATACATCCCCGAGTCGCCCCTCCCGCGTCCCGACGAGGCCCGGCTCAAGCGGCTGAACGGCGACCACGCCGCCCTCCAGGCATATCGCGCGAAGTATGGCTTCGGCGTGTGGGCCACCCAGGTCTACCCCAAGGACCCGGCGGTGAACGGTCCCGACGTCGAAAGCCCCAACAACGCCATCGTGCTGGCCCTGCCGGAGAAGGAGCACAAGGCTTACAAGGCCGCGAACGACAAGTGCTTCTCGCAGGCGGTCAAGTCCGTGGTGGGCAAGCGCGTCGCCTCGCAGGAGGACTACTACCGGCAGTTCAACGCGGCGCTGAAGAGGCTCACCGCCCGTGAGCTGGACTCCGACCGCAACCTGGTCAAGCTCGCCGCGGACTTCGGCACCTGTCTCAAGGGCAGGGACTACGAGGTCGCGTCGGCCAAGCCCGGCGCCCTCGCCGAGCGCGGCCGGGAGGCGTTCATGCAGGACCGCACGGACGTCGCCAAGGAGCGCGGCCTCAAGCCGCCCGCCAGGGCCAAGGGAAGGAAGGTGCACCTCGTCCCGGCCATGAAGCCCGAGGAGGCCAAGCCGTACCTCGACAAGGAGATCGCCGCCGCTCTCGACGACCTGACCTGCGGTAAGGACTTCTACGCGGCCTACTCTCCGCGGGCCTTCCAGCTCCACCAGCAGGTCGCCGCGGACTTCGGCCGCGCCTGACCGCAGCTCAGGGCAGGATCTCCAGGCGCACCTTGACACCGTCGTAGAGCGACGGCGCCGCAGTGATCACACGCCAGCCCCCGCGGGCCTCCGACAGGAGTACGGCATGAGCCCCCGCGAGCACGGCGGGCAACTCGGCGTCGACGGCACTGGGGCCTCTACGGAGGTTGGCGAGCATCTGCGCTCCCACTCGGCCCGCACCGACGGCGTCGGCCTCGGTCAGGGCGCCGATGGTCACCACCGGCACCGCCAGCAGGTGTTCGGCCTGCTCGGGCCGCATGGCGGCCAGATATTCGGCGGCGAGGGCGGGCAGCAGAAGCGTGGTGTTGCGCAGGACGGACTGCTGGAGGATCTCGCGGCCATATTGGCTCTTCCCGTCGAGGAGGTGCCAGATGGCCGCGAGGTCCAAGATGTGGCCGGTCAGCCCCTCGTCCTCACCGCCGGTGCTCACGTCCAGTCTGTGGCCGGTCAGCTCCTCATCACCGGTGCTCACCCCTTGCCCTGCCGATGAGCCCCGTCGAACAGGGTCTCCGCACGGCGGCGGTCGGAGTCGCTGATGTGCTCCTGCCAGCCGTCTCCGAAAAGGCGGTCAAGGGCGGCCATGCCGTTCCTGATCCTGCGCTGTTCCCGCAGGGCATGTGCGATGTAGCCGGACGCGTTGCCCGATCTCTGCGCCTCCTCCGCGAGATCGTCGGGCAGGCTGATCGTAATCTTCTTGGTCATACTCACGAGGGTAATGTAGTCATACTCATGTGGTCCACGAGGTCCCATCGCCGCACTTTGGGCCCCGTCCGGTTGTGAACGTCAATGCCCTTCCACAGTCGGGCGATGGTGGACATATTCCACCGTCGTGCCGTCGGGGTGCCGGACGTTGAAGCCCGCTCCCGTCGGCACCTGCTGCAAGGGGAAGATGATCTCCGCTCCCTCGGAGATGAGTTTGTCGTAGTAAGGCTGGACGTCGTCCACGAGCAGGGTGCCCGCCGTATCGCGGAACGGGGCCAGCGCCTCCTCATCCCCCTCTATCAGGAGAAACGCCCCGACGGTGGCGAGATTGAGGCGGGCTTCCGGGAAATCGAACCGGGCGTCGGCCTCGATCCCCTGGAGTCGCTCGTAGAAGTCGGCGGAGTCCTCGATCGTGCCTGGGGGAAGGAACACCCGGATGAGAACACGAGGCCGGGTGAGTGTGGAGGAATCGGTGTTCTTCCGCCACACACGTGGTTGCCGAGTTGTCATAGGTCCAGCCTGGAGACAGGTTTACGATCCCGACAGATAACCGTTTATGGGGTTACTTCCACTCACACCTTCATCACAGCTTGGTGAGAGGTTCGACTCTCACCTTCCGGCACGAACAGGGCGAAGTCATAGGATTACGCTATGAATTCTTCGCTCCGCCGCGAACTCGGCGCACACCTGCGCGCGGCCCGCGAGCAGGTCGCCCCGGCCGAGGTCGGCCTCGTCGGCGGGGAACGACGGCGCACCCCCGGCCTGCGCCGCGAAGAGGTCGCCGCCCTGGCCGGCGTCAGCGTCGCGTGGTACACGTGGCTTGAGCAGGGCCGGGCCACCACGACCCGCCAGGTCATCGACGCACTGTGCCGCGTCCTGCGCATGGACTCCGCGGCTCACCGCCACACCTTGGCGCTGGCGGGCTTCCTCCCCCTGGCGCCGCTGAACGGCACCCGCGCCGAACGCATCGGCCAGGAGACCCGCCTGCTGGTCGACAGCTGGACGACGACCCCGGCCGCGATCGTAAACGAACGTTTCGACATCGCGGGCGGCAACGCCGCCCACAGCCGGCTCTGGGGCGATCCCGCCCTCATCCCCGAGGAACACCGCAACGTCCTGCTGTGGCTGGCGACCCCGGCGGACGACCGTCCCGCCGTGGCCGAGCCGGAACCCCTGCTCCGCGGCCTCTACGAACAGTTCCGCGCCAACACCGCCCACGTGCCGGACGACCCCCGCACCGCCGAGATCGTCCACCTGCTGACCACGCAACGCCCTGACGTGTCCCACTGGTGGCGCTGCCGCGCCGTCCAGGACTTCACCCCGGTCACGGTCGAGGTGACCATCCCTTCGCGGGCGTCCTCCCGGCTCAGGCTGAGCTTTTCCCTGCTGCGCCCTGTGGCGGAGCAGGGAATCTATATCCTGTCCCAGGCCCCGGGCGACGATCACTCACGCGAGGCTCTGGCCGGCATTCTGAGCACGGCGTAAGGCGGCGTCCCCTCAGAGAAGGGCTCGCCGGCAAACCTGGCGGGGACCGCCTCCCGGTCCGGGGGTCCGCAGCTTCAGCGAGGGTGGACCCGACCCGTTCGTAGAAGGCGCGGGCGCCGCTTGCAGAGACGCCCGCATGGTCCGGGCCAAAGGTCACACGCTTGTTGGCCGGTTCGCCGCAAGCGGCATCCTGCCATCGCCTAGGGCCTGTCCCGTAGATCTTGATCACGGATTCCGGTAGACCACTGGCGTGGATGAACGCCTGAATCGTCAAGATCTGACTGATGAGGAATGGTGGCCCGCAGCGGCGCACGCAGGGACCGACATCAGGTGGTGGCGGTGAGTCACACCAGCACCGCGACCGAGTGAACGGCGACGGAGTTCGAGACTGCGGACAAGCCCCTCCGGGTGGGTCGGAAGGAGCCTGCCCTCGAACAACACCCCTAGACCGTGTAGATGGGTGCCAGATCCACAAAGATCCGATAGTCAGTGATCAACCCATCCTCACCGGTCTGCCAGATCGACACCGCCACCACGTTGACATGTGACCCGTCGAGCCGCCGATAGGTCACCTCGGTCTCCGCGATGACGTCGGCGTCCACCTCCCAGCTGCGGACGATGCGGTGCCGTAGCCCGGCGATCGTGGAGAAGAACGCCCGCAAACTGTCGGCGATCGCCTGACGCCCTGTCACCGGTTTGGCGTTGCCGAACGTCAGCGTGGCGTTTTCGGCCAGGAGCAGCACGAACCGGTCGGGGTCGAACGTGTCGACTACCTGGAAGACGCGCCGCGCCGCATCATCGGTCATTCAGACCCTTCCTCGCATGATCGGGATCACTGCTAGCGACGATACGCACCCAAGAACAACGCGAAATCATCAAAAAGGTGGGTTTCCCGCTCTACCGAGGGCAGGAGAGAGTCCCCGCCACGTGCCCATAAGCCTGGGTCACGAGCTCGCCCTGATCGGCGTCGCTCTGGTTGACGGTGCCGGCGATGGACAGTCCCTGGGCGGGGACGTAAAGGAAGAACGCCCCGAAGAACCCGCTATGCCCCCAAGCCTCCTCACCGCCAAGCCGCGTCTTGACCAGCCCCAGGGAATACCTGCCGCCGCTCTGCGGAGTGGCCTTGAGCATGGTGGGCAGCGTGTCGGCGTGGCCGAACAGCCGGCCCTCGAACAGGCCGCGGGCGAAGCGGGTGAGGTCGGCCGACGTGGAGACCAGCCCACCCCCGCCGAACGTGTCGAACGTGGGGTTCCAGTCTCGCGTGTCGATCTCGCCGAAGTAGGCGTGCGAGAGCGGCCTCGGCGCCCGGGGCCGCTCCCAGTGCTCCAGGTAGGTGTCACGCATGCCAAGCGGGCGGAACACCAGGTCGCGGTAGGCGTGATGGAGGGCTTTGCCGTACACCTTCTCGATGACGCGACCCGCGAGGATATAGCCGGTGTCGGAGTAGTGGTAGCCCTCGCCGGGTTTGAAATACGGCCGGCCCCTGGTGAGGCCCCACTCCAGCAGCTCGTCCGGGGTCCATGTGCGTTGCGGGTCGGCGATGACGGCCTCGCGCCAGGCCGGGTCGGTCACATAGTCGTAGAGCCCCGCCGTGTGGTCGAGTAGCTGCCGCACCGTCATGTCCGCGCCGTTCGGCACTTTCGCCATGTCGAGATAGGTGGACACTGGGGCGTCCAGTCGTACTTTGCGCTGCTCGGCCAGGCGCAAAAGCGTCGCAGCGGTGATCGATTTGGTTACGCTCGCCGTCCGGAAGGCGTCAGTCGGCCGCAGCCGCCTGCCATTCTCCGCGAACAGCCCGGCGGCCTCCCGGAACCGCACTCCGAGGCCGCGCACCTCCAGGGACACACCGGGGATCTCCGGCCGTGCCGCCCAGGTGTCGATCAGGCAGCGCAAGCCGTACGGCGAAGCCGACGCGGGCGCCGTGAGGATGTGAAGCGCGGTGACGCAGGCGGCGAGGAGCGCCGCGATGCGTGTGAACATCAGATGTCCTTTCGGAAGGCGACCAGGTAGGCCGCATACGTGAGGGCGAGCACGGTGGCGACTCCGGCGATGATGGGCAGGGTGCCGGGGGAGGTGACCACGGCGGCCAGGGCCGCGAGCAGCACCACGATGACGGCGGCGCTCAGCCAGGGATGCCCCCACATGCGCACCTCGCCGTCCTGGGGGAGTGTGCGCCGCAGTTTGAGCTGGCTGGCCGCGATGACGAGATAGAGCAGGAGGGTGAGCAGCCCGGAGGCGTTGAGCAGGAAGCCGAAGACCTCGCCGGGGAACAGCACCGCGAGCACCACGGCGACCACTCCGACGGAGGCACCGGCGAGCACCGCCGGCACGGGCACGCCTGAGGGGGCGACGCGGCCGAGCACGGCGGGTGCCTCGCCCCGGGCGGCGAGGGCCATCAGCATGCGCGACGAGCCGTACACACCGGCGTTGAGGATCGACACGACGGCCACCAGCACCACGAGGTTCATCAGCGTCGCCGCTCCGGGGATGCCGAGCCGGTCGAAGGCGGTCGCGAAGGGGCTGCCCTGGCCGTCGGCCGGCACCTGGTTCCACGGCACGACGGCGACGATCACGAAGATGGAGCCGACGTAGAACACCAGCACCCGCCACACGACGGAGACGGTCGCGCGGGCCACTTCCCTGGCCGGCTCCGCCGACTCCGCCGCAGCGATCGTCACGATCCCCGCCCCGAAGTAGGCAAATATCACCATCACAAGGGCTTGGAGCACCGCACCCCACCCGTGCGGCGCGAATCCGCCGTGCACCCACAGGGCCTCGACGCCGCCCCCGCCCGGCCACAGCCCGGCCGCGAACACCGCCCCGGCCACCAGGAACCCCACGATCAAGCCGACCTTGATCGAGGCCAGCCAGAACTCGGTCTCCCCGAACAGCCGCACCGAGACGAGGTTGGCCCCCGTCAGTACGGCCAGCAGGATGAGCGCCCCGAGCCATACCGGCAACTCCGGCACGAACACCCGCGCCAGCTGCGCTCCCGCCACCGCCTCGAAGGCGATGACGAACACCGCGAAATACCAGTAGGTCCAGCCGGTCATGAACCCGGCCGCCCGCCCGAAGGCCATCCGGGCATATTCCGAGAACGATCCGGAAGCGGGATGAGCGGCGGCCATCTCCCCGAGCATCCGCATGACGAGGATGACGAGCAGGCCACCGGCCGCGTAGGCGACGATCGACGCGGGACCGGCCGAGGCGATGACCGAGCCGCTGCTGACGAACAGCCCGGCGCCGATGATGCCGCCGATGCCGATCATGCGCATATGCCGGCGGGAAAGGTCGTGCCTGAGTTTTCGGGCAGGCTGAACACGCATGGTGGCTCCTTGGGGGGTGTGTCAGCGTGGGAGGTCTCAGTCGAAATCGGGGGTGCGGCGGGCGGCGAAGGCGGTGACGCCCTCGACCAGGTCGGTGCTGCCGAGGCAGGCGAGCATGCCCTCGGTCTCCGTCTCCAGGACCTGCGCCAGATCCATCTCCCAGACCCGGCGCGCCGCCCGCCGGATGAGGTCGACGGAGATCGGCGCGGCCCCGGCGATCGTCTCGCCGAGGTGTACGGCGTGAGCCAGCAGATCGCCCTCCGGCAACACGCGGCTGACCAGGCCCGCCGTCAGGGCGTCCGCCGCGGTGAGAGGGTCGCCGGACAGCAGCAGGTCCATCGCCCTGCCGTGCCCGACAAGCCGGGGAAGATAGTAGAGAACACCATTGGTGGGGAACAGGCCGCGCCGCGCCTCCATAAAGGCGAACGACGCACTCTCCGCGGCGATGCGCAGATCACTGGCGATGGCGAGCTCCGCGCCGACCCCCACCGCCAGCCCGTTGACGGCGGAAATCACCGGCTTCGGATAGACCGACAGGGTGCGGGTGAGGTCTTGCAACGCGGCGACCCTGGCCCGCTGCGCCGCCGGGTCGCCGCCCGCCAGGTCGGCCGCGACCTCGGCGAGGTCGATGCCGGCCGAGAAGGCCCTGCCCGTGCCCGTCAGCACGAGTGCCGACGTGCGAGGGTCGTTCGCGAGCTCGGCGAGCGCCGCGGCGAGGTCGGCCAGCATGGCCGAGGTGAAGGCGTTGAGCTTGGCCGGCCGGTCGAACCGCACCACGCCGACCCGCCCGGAACGTTCCACAACGAGATCACCCACGAACCCACTCGCCCTTCACCGCGTCATACACATGAGCACCGGCGGTGGTCAGCGCATGCTTGGCGATGCGCTCCGAGGGAGTCATCGGGAAGTCGTCGACGAAGACGACAAACCTCGGCACCTTGAACTTCGCCAACCGGTCCGCGACGTACTTCACCACCTCGCCGGGTTCGACCGGCTCCCGCGTCCGCAGGTAGGCCAGCACCTCCTCGCCGCGTAACTCGTCCGGCACGGGCACCACCGCCGCCGCCAGCACCGACGGGTGGCCGGTGAGCACCGCCTCGACCTCGGCGGCGGCGATGTTCTCGCCACCGCGGCGGATCATGTCCTTGGTCCGGCCGACCAGGCGGAAGTAGCCGTTCGCGGCACGTTCCACCAGGTCGCCGGTGTGGAACCAGCCGTCGTCGAACACCGGTGGCCGGTTCCAGTAGCCGAGCATCATCGGCTCGCCCTTGACCACCATCTCGCCGTCCCGGATCTCCACCCGTTTCCCCGGCACCGGCCGCCCCATCAGCCCCGACCCGACGCTGCCGGCGTCCTCCAGCGGGACGAAGAGGTCCACCCCGGTCTCCGTGCTGCCATATGCCTCACGCCACGGCGCACCCCAGCGCTCCTCCAAGGCGCGGTGGATGCCCGGGGCGATGCCGGAGCACAACACGGCCCGCACCCGGTGCGCCCGGTCCAGCACCGGATCGGCCGGCTGCTTGAGCAGGTAGACCGGCATCGTGCCGAGCACGTAGAAGAACGTCACCCCATGTTCACGCACCGAGCCCCAGAACCCCGAGGCGGAAAAGCGCGGCAGCACCACCAGCGGAATCCCCGCCATCAGGCACAGCACGGTGTTCCACTGCGGGTCCATATAGGAATACGGCTGAGCCGTCATGTCGACGTCGTCCTCACGCACCTCCATGAGGTCCGCCGCCGCCCCGGCCAGCCGCAGCCAGTAGCCGTGGGTCAGCATGCACCCCTTGGGGAACCCGGTGGTGCCGGAGGTGTATTGCAGGTTGAGCAGGTCACCCGGCCCGACGTCGCCGAGTTCGAAGTGCGGGTCCGAGATGTCGATGGCTGTGCCGTACTCCCCGTCGCGGGGGTCGCCGGTGGCGGCGTCGAGCATGACCACCGCACGCACGCCGCCCGCGTCGCGCAGCAGGCGGGCCGCCTCCGGCGTGCCCGCCACGGCCACCCCCGCGCCCGAGTCCGTGAGCACGTGGCGCAGGTCGTCGCGCCGGTAGCCCGCGTTGACCGGCACGATCACGGCACCCAGCTTGGCGAGCGCGAACCACAGCAGGGGAAAGCCGAGCCCGTTCGCCAGCATGACCACGACCCGGTCGCCCTTCCCGACGCCGAGCCTGGCCAGGCCGTTGGCCAGCCGGTTCGACCGGAGATCGGCGTCGGCCACGGTCAACTCCGCCACTCCGGGAAAACGCAGCAGAGTACGGTGACCCGCCGCCTCCGCCCGCTCGCGGAGCAGGTGGCCAAGGCTCACGGCTCGACCGCCGTGGCGCGGTCGAACATCGCCGTCAACTCGGCCGCGCACGCCGCCAGGTCGACGGCCCGCTCGTCGAACACCCATTGGAGCATCACCCCGTCGACGGCCCCCTGGAGCATGGTCGCCACCGTCTCCACGGGAAAGTCCCGGAACTCCCCCTTCTCCTGCCCTGCCCGGAGAATGCCCGACAGGTGGCGCCGGCATGGCTCATACGCCGTCGCGTTGAACGCCCGCTTGGCCGCCACACTCCCGAAGCTGCCCCAGATGTCGACCAACGCGACGAAGTTCGCACGGTTCTCGCCCATGAAGGCGAAGCTGGCCTCGATGTAGACCCTGAGCTGATCGGCCGCCTTCTCCTGGGCCCGAACCCGCTCCTTGATGTAATCGTTCGACTCCCGCAGCAGGGTGGTGACCACTTGCTGGATCAGTTCGTCCTTGCCCTCGAAGTGGTAGCCGATCACGCCCTTGCTGACGCCGGCGTTCCTGGCGATCTCCGTGAGCGACGCCTGATTGAAGCCGCTGCCGGCGATGGTCTCGATCGCGCTCGTCACGATCTGCCGGCGGCGGATCTCCTCGATGAGGGAGGCCTTCTCGCTTGTCCGCATGGACAGTATTTATTCTGACCGGTCAGAATGTGGCAAGAGAACAGGGAGAACTCTCGGGTTTTCCCTACCTAGGGAGCAGTATGGACATGCGCCGACTGACCGCCGCCCAGCGTGAGATCCTTGTCCTCATGGCCGAGGGCCGCTCCAACACCTCCATCGCCGAGTGCCTCCACCTCACCCCCGCCGCCGTGGAAAAACGCATCTCCACCCTCTTCGACCGCCTCGACCTCCCACCCTCCACCCACCACAACCGCCGCGTCCTGGCAGTCCTGCACTATCTACGCGGACACGAAACCGCTTGAACACCCGTGCCCCGACCAGCGAACCGGCAGCCCTGAGCACTACAACGAAAAGATGACCGTCTTCCTTTGCTCCAAGTGCGGCACCGCGATCACTCCGGACCTGGCCGAGCTTGCCGCGATCCCTGCCGTCTCAGGCGACGATCAGGACCGGGACAAGGAAAGCCGCCGAGCGCCTTCCACTGTCCCGCAGGGCTGCTACGCGATCGACCCGGAGCCCTGGGGACCTCCCTACGTCGTGCAGGACGATCAGGAGAACCCGAAGCCGGCCCAGTCCCGCGGGCCTCTGGTCTCCCGCGAAGAGGGCTTCGTCATCTCGGCGGGCGTCCAGGACACAGTGCTGATACACCCCGGGGACGCCCCCGGCCTTCAGCCCCTGCCCGACTGGGAGAACAGCGGTGGGTGCTGCGGGCCGGCCGGTGACCAGGGACTCAACCGGGCGTGTCCCTGCGGAGCTCCGGTCGCGACCCTCGCGGCCGACTGCTTCGGGCCTTACGAACTACACCTCGACCCCGTCCGGACGGCTATCGTTCGGCTGTAGGGATCGGCTCTGCGTCAGCCTGCCGAGGACAGATGTGCCCTGCATGCCGCAGACATCGCGGCCGTACAATGAGTTGCCTCGTGGACATCGATCCTCGCCATTGCGGCGGAAGAGCGAGGTGCTACCGGTTCAGTCGCACACCTGGGTGCTGACGGGCTTGGTGGCTGTGGATCCGACCTGAGCGTCGGCGCGGACCTCCGAGGCGGTGAGGACGAAGCCGGTCTCGTCGTCGTCGGTGGCCGCGGCGAAGATCACGCCGTAGACACGGCCGTCGGGAGTGAGGAGCGGGCCGCCGGAGTTGCCCGGTTGCACCACACCTCGGATGGCGTAGGTCTCGCGGACGGCGTCCCTGCCGTAGATGTCGCCGCCCTCGGCCTTGAGTTTGTTGCGGATGCGGGCCGGGCGCGCCTTGAAGCCCTCGCCGCGGGGGTAGCCGACGATGAGCGCGTCGTCGCCCTTGGAGGCGGTCCCGTGGAAGCGGAGGCTCGGCAGGTTGAGGTTGGGGACATGGAGCACCGCGATGTCGCGGTTGGGGTTGAAGAGCACGACGCGGGCCTGGTGGACGCGTCCCTCGTGGTCGCTCACGGTGAGGCCCTGCGTCACGCCCGCGAGGACGTGGGCGTTGGTCATGACCCGGTCCGGCGCGTAGACGAAGCCGGTGCCCTCGATCTGCTTGTTGCACGAGGGGGCGCGCCCCTGGACCTTGACGACGCCCTTGCGCGCCCGCTGAAGCAGACCGGACTTAAGCACACTCTGGTCGGGCGGGGGGACCTCGACGATCGGGCTGGGCCCTATCGCGCTGAAGACGGTCGGGAAGCCGGAGCGATCCATCAGGTCCCGGAAGGGCTCCTGCCACCTCCTCGCCGACGGCGGCAGCGCCTGGTCCACCGTCGACAACAGCAGGGAGCCGTTGACCTGCTGGCTGAGCACCGGGTAGGGGAAATATCTGAGTAGCGACCCCATCATCCACGCGATCACCAGCACCGACGCCGCGCTCGTCAAGGTGCCCCCGACGGCGTCGGCCACTTTGGCCGGCTCCCAGGTGACGTGGCTGCGCACGACGGCACCGATCGTGGAGAAGGCGAACTGGCCGATCATGGCGCTCAGGAAGACGATGACGAGCGCCAGCAGAGCCTGCTCGGTCTCACCGGCGACCAGGGACTCGGCGATCGACGGGGCGATGGCGATGCCGAGGAAACCCGCGCCCACGAACCCGATGAAGCTCAGGACGCCGATGATGAAGCCTCGACGGTAGCCGGACACGCCGAAAATGACCATCAATACGATCAGGATGATGTCCAGAAGGTCGCCACGCACGCCTTAACCGTAGCCAGCCGATCAGGGTGCTGTGCACTTCTTCGTCGAAGGACACCCTCCCAACCACGCCCCCGTCCCCTCCCCCGGACCACCGACGATCTTCGTCGTGGAACGTCTGCATGACCGGCCGGAGGAGATGCCCGCACTCCAGGGCACATCCCCTGAATCCGAGTTCGAGTTCGTGTTCGGCTGATGGCTGTGACAGCCCCTAAGCGGTGTCGATACTTGAGAACCTGTGACTCACGCCGGTCAAAGTGGCGCCCGTCCGTTGAGGCGCTCCCATCGCCGCGCGCGGTGGGTCACCACGCCGAGTACGGCGACGGCCCCGAACATGAGCGGGCTACCCCACTGGACATACCAGGGTGCCCCCGTGTCGCGTGGCCACACGATGTTCACGAGTTCGGCCACCAGCCAGAGGCCCGCGAGCACGTTCACCGTGGCGGAGAGCACGGACGGCAGGCGCCACGGCCCGCCGTGCCACCCGCCGCGACGGCGGTGGGCGAGGAGGGCCAGGACCGGCAGGGCGAAGGCCAGGTAGAAGCCGCCCGTGGACATCGCGATGAGGGTGTCGTAGAGGCCGGCGGACACCGTCAGGACGAGCAGGGCGGCGGCCAGGGCCGAGCAGGCGAGTACGGCGTTGCGGGGGATGGCCTGGGCAGCGGACAGGACGCCGAGGCCGCGGGAGAAGGGGAGCTCGCGGTCGCGGGCGAGGGCGTAGACGACGCGTGAGACGGCGGCGCCGATGGCGGCCATGCCGGCGATGAAGCCGGTGCACACGACCAGCATGACCACGGGCACGGCGGCGGGGCCGAGGGTGGCGGCGACGGTGTGGGAGATGGGGTCGGGGACGCCGCCCGCCGTGACGGCGCCGAGGTCGGGGGTGGCGAGGATGAGGGCCAGCCCGGCGTACATGACGGTCAGCGCGACGAGCACCAGGGAGCGCACGAGCGCCTTCGGGACGGCGCGCTCGGGCTCTCTGACCTCCTCGGCCACGTCGGCGGCGCTCTCGAAACCGATGAACGCCCAGCCCACGATCGCGACGGCGCCGACGAAGGCCCCGGCCGAGAAGTCGCCCGCCGAGCCGCCGAACAGGACGGACAGGTCGTTGGCGCGGTGGAACACCAGCAGGACCGTGCCGAGCACCAGCGAGCCGATCGCCTCGCAGGCGAGGGCGACCAGCACGAACACCTTGAGGGCCCGCGGGCCCACCAGGTTGGGCAGCGTGGACAACGCGACGACGGCGAGCGCCAGGGCGAGGCGGACGGCGACCGGCGGCTCGCCGAGGCCGAGCAGGCGGGCGGCGAAGGCGCTGCACGCGTAGGCCGTGGCGACCGCCAGGGTGGTCAGCGTCCAGATGTAGACCCATCCGGTGGCCCAGCCGTAGCGCGGGCCGACGAGGCGGTGCGACCACTGGAGCAGGCCGCCCTCGACCGGCCATCGGCTGGCCAGCTCCGCCAGGACCGTCGCGACCAGCAGTTGTCCCGCGAAAACCGCGAGGAAGGCCCACCAAAACGGCGGCCCGGCGGTTCTCAGGCCGAGGGCGTAGATCGCGTAGAGGGCGATGATCGGCGAGATGAACGCGAACGCCAAGGAGAACGTCGAGGCGAAAGTGAACTCCCGGCGCAGATTTCCGCCGGGGACGTCCGAGGTCGGCGTGGCCAACCGGCACCTCCCTCGGCGTCGACCGGGCGGTCACGTCAAAGGTCGTCCCCGGCGGACCTCGCGTCAATCGCGACGTGCCGCTTTCAGCGAGGAGCGAGAACCGGGAGTGCCTGGTGATGCCTCTCCAGGAGGACGGCGGCGACCTCGGGAGCGTCGCCGAGCACGTCGGCCACCGAGGTGGCCCCGGCGGCCAGGGTGGCCCGCCGTACCTTGTCGGAGAAATATCCGGGTGCGAGCAGATAGGGCGCGACGACCACCCGGGGCGCGCCGGAGCGCAGCAGGCGGGTCACCTCCTGTTCGGGGGAGGGGGAGGCGGCGGAGGCGTAGGCCGGGGTGACCGACCACCAGCCGCGCTCGGCGGACCAGTCGCGGGCCATGGCGGCGATGGTCGCGTTGGCGGCGGGGTCGCTGGAACCTGCCGAGACGAGCACGACCGCCGTGCTCGGGTCGCCGACGAGCACCCCGGCCTCCTCCAGACGGCGCTCCAAGGCCCGCACAAGCAGCGGGTGGGGGCCGAGGGTGGGTCCGTAGTGCACGCGGCGCAGCGGGGTGCCGAGCTCCGCCTCGTGGAGCGCGGTGGGAATGTCGACCTTGCTGTGGAAGGCGGCGGTCAGGAGGAGGGGCAGGACCACCGCCTCGTCCAGCCCTTTGAGGGCCTGCCCGAGGGTGGGCACGCTGTGGTCGAGATAGGCGGCGCGTACGGCGAGGCCGGGGCGGGCCCGGCGCACACGTCTGAGCAGGGCTTCGACCGTCGTGGCGGCACGCGGGTCACGCGAGCCGTGCGCGACGGCGATCAGCGGTGTGTTGTGTCGTGTCATGTCGTGTCTTGGGCCGTTCTCGGGAGCGGGCGCGGCGGTGTGCGTCGGGGCGTACGGCATGAGCCGTACGGATGACCCGGATCGGCGCTGGGCCACTGTCGGCTGTGCCACTATCGGCCGGGCCGATGTCGGCGGTGTTGCGTTTCGATGACCGGCGGGTGTCGCGTCTCCGGGCACCGGCGGCGTGCGAGGCGACCGGCCTGCCGGGCCTTTGCCGTACCCCGGGCCCGGCCGGCGCACGGGGCGCCGGCCGGGAAGGGGTGTCAGACGTGCAAACCGCACTCGGTCTTGCCCAGGCCCGCCCAGCGCCCGCTGCGCGGGTCCTCGCCGGGTGCGACCTGCCGGGTGCAGGGGGCGCAGCCGATCGACGGATAGTTGTCGTAGTGCAGCGGGTTGATCAGCACACCGTTGTCGGCGATGTAGTTGTCGACGTCCTCCTGGGTCCAGCGGGCGATGGGGTTGACCTTCACCATCTGCCGTTTGGCGTCCCACTCGACGACCTTGATGCCCGCCCGGGTGACCGCCTCGTCGCGGCGGATGCCGGAGATCCACGCGAGGTACGGCTCCAACGCCCGGTTCAAAGGCTCCACTTTACGCAAATAGCAGCACAAATCGGGGTTGCGACCGAACAGCCGGGGGCCGAGATCCCGCTCCTGCTCGGCCACGGTCCGGGACGGCTTCACGTCGATCACGTTGACGTCGTAGACCTGGCGCACCGCGTCGCGGGTGCCGATGGTCTCGGGAAAGTGATAGCCCGTGTCGATGAAAAGAGTGTCAATGCCCGGCTTAACCCGGCTCACCAGGTCGATGAGCAGTGCGTCGCTCATCGAGGCGGTGATGCACATCCGGTCGCCGAAGGTGGCCGCGGCCCAGCGGATGATCTCTCGGGCCGAGGCCTCTTCCAGGAAGACGGCGGCGGAGGTGACGATGTCCTGGAGGTCCAGGGTGCCGCGCTGCTGCCTGAGGCCGAGTTCGATGTCCACCATGCTCAACTTCGTACTCCGATCCCGAGGAACTTCAGCTTGAAGGCGCGGGCGCACGACCTGCAGTACCACCCGCCGTCGGTCTCATAGGGTTCGAGGTCTTCGTCACCGCAATACGGGCAATGGAAGGGAACGGCTCTCTCGGTCATTTCAGATCCGCGTCGTCGGCGCGGGCGACCCAGGCGGCGAAGGTCTCACCCTCGTTCTTCTGGGCCTCGAAGTTCTTCAGCACCCTCTCCACATAGTCGGGCAGTTCATCGGCGGTGGCCTTGAGCCCGCGGACCTTGCGGCCGAAGACGGGATTGAGGCCGACCGAGCCGCCGAGGTGGATCTGGAAGCCCTCCACCTGCTCGCCCTTGTCGTTGACGACCAGCTGGCCCTTGAGGCCGATGTCGGCGACCTGGATGCGCGCGCAGGAGTTGGGGCAGCCGTTGACGTTGATGGTCAGCGGGTCCTTGAAGTCGGGCAGGCGCTGCTCGAGCTCGTCGATGAGCTTGCCCGCCAGGCCCTTGGTCTCGACGATGGCCAGCTTGCAGTATTCGATGCCGGTGCAGGCCATCGTCTGGCGGCGGAACGTCGAGGGGTTGACCTGGAGGTCCGCGGCCTCCAGGTCGGCGACGATGCTGTCCACCTGGTCGGGGGCGACGTCCAGGATGACCATCTTCTGCTCGACGGTGGTGCGCACCCGCCCGGACCCGTGCCGCTCGGCGATGTCGGCGATCAGGTGGAGCTTGTCGCCGTCGAGCCGGCCCACCTTCGGCGCGAACCCGACGTAGAAGTTGCCGTCGCGCTGCGGGTGCACGCCGACGTGGTCGCGCCTGCCGCCGCGCGGGGCCTCGGGGGCCGGGCCGTCGGGCAGGGCGTAGCCGAGGTATTCCTTCTCCAGGACCTCGCGGAACCTCTCCGCGCCCCAGTCGTTGACCAGGAACTTGATCCTGGCCCGGTGGCGGAGCCGGCGGTAGCCGTAGTCGCGGAAGACGCCGCAGACGCCCGCGTAGACCTCGGGCACACGCTCCTCGGAGACGAACGCGCCAAGTCGCTTGGCGAACATCGGGTTGGTCGACAGGCCGCCGCCCACCCAGATGTCGTAGCCGCGCTCCCCTGCCTCGTTCACCACGCCCACGAACGCCACGTCGTTGATCTCGTGGACGGTGCAGTGGGCGGTGCAGCCGCTGACCGCGGCCTTGAACTTGCGCGGCAGGTTGGAGAAGGCGGCGTCGCCGATGTAGCGCTCGAAGATCTGCTCGATCGGCTTGGTGCCGTCGATCGTCTCCTCGGCGTCGATGCCGGCCAGCGGACACCCGAGGATCACACGCGGCGTGTCGCCGCAGGCCTCGGTGGTCGACAGGCCTACCGCCTCCAGGGCCTCCCAGATCGCGGGCACGGACTCGACCTCGATCCAGTGGAGCTGGATGTTCTGCCGGTCGGTGACGTCGGCGGTGCCCCTGCCGTACTTGTTGGAGATGTCGGCGATCACCCGGAGCTGCTCAAGGCTGAGCTGGCCGCCGTCGATGCGCACGCGGAGCATGAAATAACGGTCGTCCAGCTCCTCCGGCTCCAGGATGGCGGTCTTGCCGCCGTCGATGCCGGGGCGGCGCTGGGTGTAGAGACCGAACCATCGGAAACGGCCGCGTAGGTCGGAGGGATCGATCGAGTCGAACCCGCCCTTGGAATAGATGTCGATGATCCGCTGACGGACGTTGAGCCCGTCGTCGTTCTTCTTGTTCTCTTCGTTTTTGTTAAGCGGCTCGCGATAGCCGAGGGCCCACTGGCCTTCGCCCTTGGGGCGCTTGTGGTGCCGGCTGGCTGGCCTGGCCGGGGTCGTCATGTGCGCGTCCTTACGTCTTCACAGGGATTCGGCGTCACGGACGCGCGGCACAGGCGACCGCCCGTCTCATCGTTGAGTCCGGGGGTCTTGGAGGTGAGGATCAAGACGCCTGTCGCGCGCCCTGCTGGCAACAGTCAGGTGCGGGGTTCAACGGGCGTCGCGACAGATGGCACTGCGGACACGTAGAAAGTCGACGTGACGTCGCACGACGAGCATCGGGTCCGCAGGCATGTCCAAAACCATACCTGCCCCATCCTGAATGTCCAATGTCGGGTCCACACTTCGGACGCGTCCGCTGAGATCAGTGACGCATCAGCCGCCTCATCCGTCCCCTCAGCAACGCCATCTTCTCCGCAAAACAGGAAAAAATTGCTGATAGGCGCGGGGATGGGAGGTGTGGCAATACCGTTAGGTGTTATGACGTCCACCGAAGCCCCGCCACAGCGGACCGGCCGCGCCAGACGCGGCCGTCGCTGGGCCGTCACGCGCACCAGAGCGGGGCTGACCTGGATCAAGGGCACCGACGCCTGGGCGCTTGTGCGCTCGACCACCATGGCGGGCATCACCTATCGCGTCACCGGGCTCGCCGGCGAGGCGGCCTTCTTCGCTCTGCTGTCCCTGCCCCCTTTCGTGCTCGGCCTCGTCGGCGTCCTGGCCCACCTCAGCACCGTGCTCGGCCCGTCCACGGTGGTGGACATCCGCTCCTGGGTCGAGCAGCAGGCCCACCTGCTCTTCACCGAGAACGCGGTCGACCGTGTCGTCACGCCGCTCATCGACGACGTCTTAAGAGGCGTGGACCAGGGCACGGTGTCGCTGATCTCACTGGGATTCGTGTTGTCGCTGTGGTCGGGGTCGCGGGCGCTGTTCGTCTACGTCGACCTGATCTCGGTGGCCTACGGACTCGGCGAGGAGCGCGGGATCATCCGCACCCGGCTCATGTCCTTCGGGCTCTACCTCGTGTCGCTGCTCATCGGGATCATCGTGATGCCGGTGCTGGTGGTGGGGCCGACGCTGCTCCAGGCGGCGCTGCCGCAGCAGGCGGGGCTGGTGAGCATGCTCTACTGGCCCGTGGTGATCGTGGGGTCGGTGCTCTTCCTGACGCTGCTCTACCACGTGAGCGTGCCCGTGCGGACGCGGTGGTGGCGGGAGATGCCGGGGGCGCTGCTGGCCCTGTTCATATGGATCGTGTGCGCGGCCGTGCTGCGGGCGGTGCTGGCCGCGTGGTTCAGCCCCCTGTCGGTGTACGGCTCGCTCGCCGCGCCGGTGGCCGTGTTGCTCTGGCTCTACATCACGGCTCTCGCCGTACTCATCGGGGCGACCCTCAACGCCGAGGTGGACCGGCTCTGGCCGGCGGAGGGCACGACCCGCGCAGGTCGCGGGTCCGCTATCGTCTAGGACGCGACCGGCGCGTTGGGGTGGGGCACACCACCGGGGAGCGATGTGCGGAGTTCGGGCGCCTGGGCCTCCGCATGGCAATTCGACGATGTCCACTCAAGGAGGGGTTATGAGCCTCGCTCATGTAGATCCCGAGATCGCCGGTCTCATCGCCGCCGAAGAGCGCCGGCAGGCCGACACTGTCAAGTTGATCCCTTCGGAGAACTATGTCTCCAAGGCGGTCCTCGAGGCCACCGGCACGGTGCTCACCAACAAATACTCCGAGGGTTACGCCGGCAAGCGTTACTACGAGGGGCAGCAGGTCATCGACCAGGTCGAGACCATCGCGGTCGAGCGGGCCAAGGCGCTGTTCGGCGTCAACCACGCCAACGTGCAGCCCTACTCCGGCTCGCCCGCCAACCTGGCGATCTACCTCGCGTTCCTCAACCCCGGTGACACCGTGCTCGGCATGGGGCTGCCCTTCGGCGGCCACCTCACGCACGGCTGGTCCGTGTCCGCCACCGGCAAGTGGTTCAACCCGGTGCGCTACAGCGTGCGCCAGGACACCGGCCGCATCGACTTCGACGAGGTGCGGGCCCTCGCGCTGGAGCACCGCCCCAAGCTGATCTTCTGCGGCGGCACCGCCATCCCGCGCACGATCGACTTCCCGGCGTTCGCCGAGATCGCCCGTGAGGTCGGCGCCGTGCTCGCGGCCGACATCGCCCACATCGCGGGCCTCGTCGCCGGCGGCGCCCACCCCTCACCCGTCGGCCACGCCGACGTGATCTCCACCACCACCCACAAGACCCTGCGCGGCCCGCGCGGCGCCATGCTCATGGCCACCGCCGACGAGCACGCCACGGCCCTCAACAAGGCCGTCTTCCCCGGCCTCCAGGGCGGCCCGCACAACCACACCACCGCCGCCATCGCCGTGGCCCTCAAGGAAGCCTCGACCGACGAGTTCAAGGCCTACGCCCACCAGGTGGTCGCCAACGCCAAGGCCCTCGCCGACGAGCTGCTCGCCCGCGGCTTCGACCTGGTCTCCGGCGGCACCGACAACCACCTGATCCTCATCGACCTCACCTCCAAGGGCGTCGCCGGCAAGCCGGCCGCCCAGGCCCTCGACCGGGCCGGGCTGGAGACCAACTACAACTCGGTGCCTTACGACCCGCGCAAGCCCTTCGACCCGTCGGGCATCCGCATCGGCACCCCGTCGGTCACCAGCCGGGGCATGGGCGAGGCGGAGATGCGCCAGATCGGCGCCTGGATGGACGAGGTCGTCACGGCCCTCGCCAAGGGCGACGCCGAGGACGTGATCACCCGCGTGCACAGCGAGGTCAGCGAGCTGACGGCGGGCTTCCCGACGCCTGGGCTCTGATCTTCGTTCGTTGTACGGCGGCGCGGGCTTGACCCGCGCCGCCGGCTTTTTGACGCCCTCCTAGGCCCACCTGGAACATTCTGATCAACGAGATCCGCCCCCGCACTACCCCGGCCCCCGCCGGCACACATCACGCCCACAACGCTGTCCTGCGAGCGCTACGCCAGGCATCGAGCTAATACACCGAGATGTGCGGGTGGTCGTAGTGGTTGGCTGTGGCGCCGCCGCGGTCGGACATGGTGCGCCAGCTGCCGGTGCGTACGTGCCAGATGCGCTGCCGGAAGATGACGTACATGATGCCGAGCCGCTTGGCGTTCTTGACCACCCAGTTGGAGATGTCGTGACCGCGCTGGGTTTCGGTGGCGCCCGGCATGGCGCCGCCTCGGCTGAGCATGAAGTCGCAGGCGCGGCCGAGAGGGTGTTCGCCGCCGTCTCTGATCGAGCGATAGCAGCCCACGCCGTACGGCACGCCGAAGCGTTCCACGATGAGGTTTCTGACCAGGCGCATGCGCGGGGTGATGTTGTCGGATCCGCCGGGGAGCTGGGGCACGAAGGTGCCGTCGCCGCGGGCGCCGGGGGCGGTGTGCAGGAGGTCGATCTTGTCCTTGATCTGCTCGATGACCTTCACGGCGTCCTTGCGCTGCGTTTCGAGCTCGTCAAGGGAGGTTCGCAGTTCCCTGGCGCGGTCGGTGGCGGCGAGCTGGGCGCGTTTGTGGTTGTCGCGCACTTCGGTGAAGCCGCTGAGCCGGGCGTTCTGCTCCAGCATGAGCTGTTCGGTGAGCGCGAGCTGGCCCAGCATGGCAGCCGGGTCGGTGCCTCCGATGATGGCGGCGGTCGGTTCGAAGCCGCCTGAGCGGTAGCGTTCGGCGGCGATGAGGCGCAGCTGCTTGGCCGCGTTGTCGAATCGCGCCTGGGAGGTCTTGAGATCTTCGCGGGCGGCCCGCTCGTCCTTCTCGGCCTTCTGCAGTTTCCTGCGGCCTTCGTAATACTTCCCGATGTAGCCGTCGGACTCCTTCTGGAGCTGCTTGAGCTCTTGCCGGAGCTGTTTGACGCTGGGCTTGGGCTTGGCGTGCACCGCTCCTGGTGCGCCTACCATCACGGTGGTGGCGACGAGGGACACCGCCAGGACCCGTGTCATTCCATGCCAACGGGCGACCTGGGACGCAGCCACCACGCAGTTCTCCTCCCCCTGGGCACAGCGGGGCTCCAGGCCGAACACACCTGACTCCTGACTCCGACGAACGATAGTAGCCGTAGATAGGAGGGGCTATCCGCGTTCATCCGGTCCGGCGACCTTCGTCGCCCTTGCAGGCAAGTGCCTGACCTGGTCAGTTTGGCCTAAATTCCCGGCTCGCTCAGGTGGAAAGGGAATTCTCCCTCGGAGATTGCGACTGATGTGGCCAATGTCGCGTTTGCTGTACTAGCTCCAGTGGCGAGGCTTGTGTCCGTGGACCTGCCTCGGCGGGAGGTCTTCGCCGAGGAGTTCGCGGCGGACTTCCCGCCACTTCTCCCGCCACGCCGACCACTCGATCTTCACCGGATCCGCGTGCGAGTCGCCAATGATCTTGACGTCGCCCATCACCGCGTAAGCCTGGACCCTGATCACCGGTGCGTTGACGCCGGGGGCGGCCTCCTCGACCTTGACCTTCTTGTCGCCCATGATGGCGACGCCCTCAAGGTCGATCTCGACGCCGTCCGGGACGATGATCTTCACGTCGCCCATGACCGCGGTGGCGCGGATGTCGATCTGGCTGCCGCGCACCTCGGCCTGGCGCAGGTCGAGGGTGACGTCGCCCATGACGGCGACCGCGCCGATCTCCTGGTCGACACGCCACTTGCCGCGCCGCTTGGTGTCCCCCATGATCGCGACGAACCACCTGCGCTTACGCTCACCGTTCTCCGGCCGCGTGGCGAGCGGGGCCGGGCCGGTGCCCGCGGCGGGCAGGTCCGAGGTGATCACTGCGAGTTCGGCGTAAGTGTGGGCGGTGTAGGCGGCCTCGGTGCGTTCGGTCAGCTCCGCGAGGGTCAGGCGGCCTTCCACCGATGCCTCGCGGAGACGTTCAACGACGGCCTCGCGCTCAGCGTCCGAGGCACGGATTCGCCCAGAATCATTCACTCCTAGAACTTATCCCGCTATTGGCCGGACATGCTCCTCCGTAGGGAGGAATCGCGGCTAATGAGAAGGTGGTAGAGCGAAACCGAACGCGATTTTGGAGGCCTCCGTGACCCATGAAGTCCTCAACCAGGTCCCTCCGGCGACCGGACACGATCTGGCCGCGGACCCGGCGCTGCTGGAGGCCGTCGGGCGGGAGGGAGCCGCCTCCGCCCTCGGCGACCTGCACGCCCTTGGGGTGCTGGCAGGCACCGAGGAGGCCGCCGAATGGGGGCGGCTGGCCAACGAGCATCCGCCCGTTCTGCGCACCCACGACCGGTACGGCAACCGCCTCGACGAGGTCGAGTTCCATCCGGCGTGGCACCACCTGATGAGAACGGCGGTGGAGCGCGGCCTCGCCGCCCTCCCCTGGGTGAGCGAGGAGCCAGGGGCGCATGTGGCGCGGGCCGCGAAGTTCTTCGTGTGGTCGCAGGTGGAGGCGGGCCACGGCTGCCCCGTTTCCATGACCTACGCCTCGATCGCCGCGCTCCGCCACTCCCCCGAGCTCGCCGCCGTGTGGGAACCCGCGCTCACCGCCGCCGCCTACGACCCCGGGCTGCGGCCCCGCGACGCCAAGCGGGGTGTGCTGGCCGGCATGGCCATGACCGAGAAGCAGGGCGGATCGGACGTCCGCGCCAACACGACCGCCGCCGAACCTCTCGGCGACGGCTCCTACCTCCTCACCGGCCACAAGTGGTTTAACTCCGCCCCCATGTGCGATGTCTTCCTGGTGCTCGCCCAGGCTCCAGGGGGTCTGTCCTGCTTCCTGCTGCCCCGGGTGTTGCCCGACGGCTCGCGCAACACGATGCGGCTGATGCGCTTGAAGGACAAGCTGGGCAACCGTTCCAACGCCTCGGCCGAGGTCGAGTACGACCGTGCCGTCGCCTTCCTCGTCGGCGAGGAGGGCCGAGGAGTGCGCACCATCCTGGAGATGGTCAACCTCACCCGCCTCGACTGCCTGATCGGCTCGGCCGCCGGCATGCGCGCCGGGGTCACCCGGGCCGTCCATCACGCGCGCCACCGCGCCGCCTTCGGCGCCAAGCTCATCGACCAGCCGCTCATGCGCAACGTCCTGGCCGACCTGGCCCTGGAGTCGGAGGCCGCCACGGCCCTGGCGATGCGGCTGGCCGGGGCGACGGACCGGGCCGGCCGCGGGGACACGGCCGAGGCGGCCCTCCGCCGTACGGCATTGGCCGCCGGAAAGTACTACGTGTGCAAGCGTGCGCCGGGGCACGCCGCCGAGGCACTCGAGTGCCTCGGCGGCAATGGCTACGTGGAGGAGTCGCAGATGCCGCGGCTTTTCCGGGAATCTCCGCTTAACGGCATCTGGGAGGGGTCGGGCAACGTCTCCGCTCTCGACCTCCTGCGGGCCGTGACCCGCGAGGCCGACAGTGTCGAGGCGCTTCACGATGAGATCGCCCTCGCCGCCGGCGCCGACCGCCGGCTCGACGAAGCCGCAGAACGCCTCCGCAAAACGCTCAGCGACCCCGAAGAGGCTGAATTCCGGGCACGCGGCATAGCCGAACTCGCCACCCTGACCCTGCAAGGCGCCCTGCTTGTCCGCTTCGCCCCGGCAGCCGTCGCCGACGCGTTCTGTGCCTCCCGCCTGGGCGAACAGCGCGGCGGAGCCTACGGCATGCTGCCGCGCGGACTGAATCTCGACGTGGTGATCGGGCGGGCGGTGCCGGGGCAATAGGCTCGGACAGACGCGCGGGGAAGCCCGTGCATGCATGCGATCGACTAGGGAGAACTCATATGGCGACCACCCGCACCGCGACGACCCAGTGGAAGGGCGCGCTGCTGGACGGCTCCGGGACGGTGTCCTTGGACTCCTCGGGCGTCGGCACCTTCGACGTCTCGTGGCCCTCCCGCGCCGAGCAGGCGGGCGGCAAGACGAGCCCCGAGGAGCTCATCGCCGCCGCCCACTCGTCCTGCTTCTCGATGGCCCTGTCCCACGGCCTGGCCCAGGCGGGCACGCCGCCGCAGGCCGTCGAGACCCGCGCCGACGTGACCTTCCAGCCGGGTGAGGGCATCACCGGCATCGTGATCTCGGTCAAGGCGCACGTCCCCGGCATCTCCGCCGAGGACTTCCAGGCCGCCGCCGAGGGCGCCAAGGCCAACTGCCCCGTCTCCAAGGCGCTGGCCGGCACCACCATCACGCTGCAGGCCGAGCTGCTCAGCTGATCCGCCGCGCCGTGCCCGGGCGTCGCGACCGCCACAGGCGGACCGGCCCGGGCACGGGCGCGCCACGCGCGGACTGCCCGCCGAGGACACGCGCCGACGCGGTTGATCCTCGCGCCCTCGCGGGCATGTCTGCCTGAGAAGCACGGGCGTGTCTCGCGAGGATTGGCCGCGCGGGCGGGTCCGGGCGAGGACAATGGATGCACATGCGAGAAGTCTGGCCGGGAGAGTCTTATCCGCTCGGGGCGACGTGGGATGGCGTCGGCACCGGTTTCTCGGTGTTCTCCGAGGTCGCGGATCGGGTTGAGTTGTGCCTGTTCTCCGGCTCCGGGGCGGAAGAGCGCATCGTCCTGCCCGAGGTGGATGGTTTCGTCTGGCATGGTTATCTGCCGGGTGTCCTGCCGGGGCAGAGATACGGCTATCGCGTGCACGGCCCCTTCGAGCCGAGGCGGGGGCTGCGGTGCAACCCCGCCAAACTCCTGCTCGACCCTTACGCCAAGGCGGTCGAGGGCGAGGCCGAGTGGAACGAGGCGCTGTTCTCCTACCGCTTCACCGATCCCGACAAGCTCAACTCCGACGACAGCGCGCCGTTCATGCCGAAGAACGTCGTGGTCAATCCGTTCTTCGACTGGGGCACCGACCGTCCGCCCCGCACGCCCTACCACCAGACGGTGATCTATGAGGCCCACGTGCGCGGCCTCACCATGCGCCACCCGGCGGTGCCGGAGGCCCAGCGCGGCACCTACGCCGGGCTCGCCCACCCCGCCGTGATCGAGCACCTGTCGAGCCTCGGGGTGACCGCGATCGAGCTGATGCCGGTGCACCAGTTCGTGCCCGAGCACGCGCTCGTGGCGCGCGGGTTGACCAACTACTGGGGTTACAACACGATCGCCTACCTCGCGCCGCACAACGCCTATGCCGCGACTGGGCAGCGCGGCGAGCAGGTGCAGGAGTTCAAGGCGATGGTGCGCGCCCTGCACGAGGCGGGCATCGAGGTGATCCTCGACGTGGTCTACAACCACACCGCCGAGGGTGACCACATGGGGCCGACACTGGCCTTCCGCGGCATCGACAACGCGTCCTACTACCGCCTGCACGACGGCGACCGCCGCTACCACCTCGACTACACCGGGTGCGGCAACTCGCTCAACGCGCGTTCGCCGCATGCGCTCCAGCTCATCATGGACTCCCTGCGTTACTGGGTGCTGGAGATGCACGTCGACGGCTTCCGCTTCGACCTCGCCGCCGCGCTGGCCAGGGAGTTGCACGACGTGGACCGGCTGTCGGCGTTCTTCGACCTGATCCAGCAGGACCCGGTGATCTCCCAGGTCAAGCTGATCGCCGAGCCGTGGGACGTCGGCCCGGGCGGCTACCAGGTGGGCAACTTCCCGCCGCTGTGGACCGAGTGGAACGGCAAATATCGCGACACCGTGCGCGACTTCTGGCGAGGCAGTCACTCCGCGCTGCCCGAGTTCGCCTCACGGCTCACCGGCTCCCAGGACCTCTACGCGTTGTCCGGCCGCCGCCCGGTGGCCTCCATCAACTTCGTCACCTGCCACGACGGCTTCACGCTCACCGACCTCGTGTCCTACGACAGCAAGCACAACGAGGCCAACGGCGAGGACAACCGCGACGGCACCGACGACAACCGCTCGTGGAACTGCGGGGTGGAGGGCCCCACCGACGACCCCGAGATCGTCCGCCTGCGCGGGAGGCAGCGGCGCAACCTGCTGACCACGCTGTTCCTGTCCCAGGGGGTGCCGATGATGCTCTCGGGCGACGAGTTCGGCCGCACCCAGGGCGGCAACAACAACGCCTACTGCCAGGACAACGAGGTCTCGTGGCTCGACTGGACGCTCGCCGAGTCCGAGTCCGAGCTGCTGACCTTCGTGCGCTCCCTGGTGAGGCTGCGCAGCCGGCACCCCGTCTTCCAGCGGCGGCGCTTCTTCCGGGGCCGCATGCCCGGCGACGGCAAGGGCGACCTCGTGTGGCTCACCCCGCACGGGGAGGAGATGTCGGCCGCCGACTGGCAGACCGGCTACGCCAAGTCGCTCACGGTCTATCTGAACGGCGAAGCCATCACCGAGCTCGGCCCCCGAGGTGAGCGCATCGTCGACGACTCCTTCCTCATGCTGATCAACGCGCACCACGAGGACATGACCTTCACGCTGCCGGGCGGGGCGTTCGGCGGCACGTGGCACCCGGTGATGGACACGGCGGACGAGACGGAGCCCCTGCGGGAGTCCCCCGGCCCGCCCCTTCCCCCGGAGAGCGCGGTGCCGGTCGTCGGCCGCTCGATCCAGCTTTTCCGCCAGCCCCGCCCTTCCTGACGGCGGGCTCAGCCCTTCACACGGGAAGGGGCGGGACGGGTTTCCCTCCGGTAGGCCGCCTGGTAGCCCCCTCGTGACAGGGCCCTGGCGCACAACCCGCCCTCCTGGCCGACGCACGACGTCGAACCGGCCGCGTCCGCGGACGCCCCGGTGGGCGCCGCGGCCGGCAGCGCAGCCGCGGAAAGTCCGGTTGCGATGGCCCGCCGAGCGAATCTCATCGCATACCTCCTCGGAATCTGGGATTCAGCTCACACTTCCCACTGTGTCTCCGATCTGAAGGTTCTCCGTACAGCCACTGCGGGCGGAGCCGGCGAACACAACAGCCGCACACCCCGGCAGCCGCAGCGGCGCCACCAGGTGGCACCGCCGCACCCGGGCAGGAGGAACCTGCTCCGGCGGCCTGCGGGACGCGGGAGCCGATGGCGGGTCATGTCGAGGAGGGTCGTGGTGCCCCGCAACCGGTCATGCCGGCCGTGAATCGTCTTGAGCTAGTCGTCGATGTCCATGCTGGAGCTCGACGAGCTGCTCCACGATTTCGAGCTTGAGCTGGAGCTTGAGCTCGAAGAGCTGGAACTGGAGGAGCTGGAGCTGGAAGAGCTGGAGCTTCCGCTGTCGGAGTCGGACTCATAGTCCGAGTCCGGTGTCGGCCCGAGGTCGCGCCACACCATGCCGAGCTCGTAGACCATGAAGGGGTTGTCGTCGCTGTCGTGAGCCTCGCCGGGGTCACGGGTGATCTCCCGGCGGCGGGTGTTCAGGTCACCAGGTGCGAGCACCACGGGCTGAAGCCTGCGCGAGAAGAAGACCCGGTGATAGTTGCTCAGGAGAGTGGCGAAGTTGACGGCGGCCAGAGGAGTGGCGGCCGCGTAGGCGGTGCCCACGTCCTTCGTGAAGAAGAACCCCAACGCGACGCGACGTGCCTTGCGCCAGCTCCACGTGACGTTGTCTAACTTTTCTAGGTCGCTGAGGAAATTTGCGCCGAAACTCCGATAGCTACCCATGGACTGGGCCTTGATCTCGATGATGGCCATCTGCGCTCTGTCATCCGTGGTGTTCTGATTGAGAACGAAGTCACACTTCTCTCCGGAGTCGATGTAGACCTTGGTCGGCTTTCCGATATCGGCACCTCGGCGTTTCCGGGTGATGAACTTCTGTAGTTCGATCTGTGCCCAGAGCTCCCAGCCCTCCACCGCCGACCACGAGTCGGCGATGTCGCTCTGGTTGTTCTCGGCCCACTCGGTGACGAGGTCGATGAAGTTCTTCACGGTGAGGATGACCGGAGGAGCGGGGGATGACATGGTGAACTCTTCCTTCCGTGGGGGTTGACTGACACCCCGATAGCGCAAGCCTCATCCTCTATCAGGAAATATCGCCACAACAAGGTATTAGTGAAAGTTCGCCACTCAAGTTCGCAGCGTAAGGCCGGATCGGAGAGTTATTCACTTTTCATAACCCGCCACACCACGCAAGCAGCACGCCAAGCGCATCTCTCGACAATTCACCCAGTGGCCTTTAGGTCCCCCCAGTCAGGGCCCAACAGCACTTAACAACACCAAAATAAATGTGGTCACTCCAGCACACCCATGCAACACCACCGACACCACAGGGAACCGCTTCTCCGCCCCCTTCGCGTGCCGCCCCCCGCCCAGCCACCGGGTGAACATCGTGAACCCCAGCAGAGCCGAAACGGTCAGCACCCCGAACGCCACCCAGGCCAGAAGCCGATCGAAGGTGATGAGATAGGCGATCCACGCCCCAAGGGCCGTCACCGCCAGCGTCGGATGCGAGAAGACCAAGGTGGTCGGAAACCGGGTGACCTTCGCGGCCTGCTGCCGCAACCCGCCACCCGTAAGCCACAGATAGAGCAGATGCACCCCGACCGTCGCGGTCACCAGCCACATCACCAACGTGACCATTCTCAACACCGCGTCGCCCCCGTCCGGCCGTAAACCGTGTACACCCCGCATCGGAGCCGTAACGCTACGCGCTAGCCTCACCCCTCGTCAGCGCCTACACCAAACCGGTATCCAGCACCACGCACCCGGACCTGGATACATGGACCACACCACACATATGCCAAGGTGGACAGGTGCGCAGACTCCTTCCAGAACCCGACGACGATGTGGACATCCCGCTGGCCTACGCCTATCCGGAGGAGCGGCCATGGCTACGGGTCAACATGGTGGCGAGCGCCGACGGGGCGGCGTGGGTGAAGGGGCTGTCCGGGGGGTTGTCGAGCAAGGGCGACAGGAGAATCTTCGGGGTACTGCGGGGCCTCGCCGATGTGATCTTGGTCGGCGCCTCGACCGTGCGCACCGAGGGCTACCGCCCGACCCGGCCACGCGGCTCCTGGGAGGAGCTCCGCGCCGGGCGCCCGCCCGCTCCCCCCATCGCGGTGATCACCCGCCGTCTGGACCTCGACCTCGGCAGCCCCTTGTTCGCCGATGCCGAGCCGTACGCGCGCACCATCGTGCTCACCTGCGAGGCGGCCCCGGCCGACCGCAGGCGTGAGGCGGCCAAGACGGCCGATGTGATCATCGTGGGCGAGGAGCGAGTCGATCTCGCCCGCGCGGTCGCCGAACTGCACGCACGCGAGCTCACCCGAGTGCTCTGCGAGGGTGGCCCCCGGGTGAACGCCCAGCTCACGACCGCGGGAGTGCTTGACGAACTCTGCCTGACCCTCAGCCCGATGGTCCTCGGCGGCGGCGCGTCACGCATCCTGAACGGAGAGAACTGCCAGGTCACCATGGATCTGGCACATGTGTTGGAAGAGGAGGGTTTCCTCTTCTGTAAGTATGTCCGGGGGTGAACCATGGACCTGCCGGTCCTCCCACCAATCTCACCGATGCTGGCCAAGTCCATCAAGACCGTGCCGCCACAGGACGGCACACTCTATTACGAGCCGAAATGGGATGGCTTTCGCTGTGTGCTGTTCCGCGACGGGGACGAAGTGCACCTCGGCAGCCGCAACGAGCGGCCCTTCACCCGCTATTTTCCCGAGTTGCTCAACGCCATCCGGCGTGAGCTGCCGGAGCGGGTGGTCATCGACGGCGAGATCGTGATCAAGCGCGGCCGGGAGCTCGACTTCGACTCCCTGCAGAACCGCATCCACCCCGCCGAGTCCCGCGTACGGCTGCTCGCCCAGGAGACCCCGGCGTGGTTTATCGCCTTCGACCTGCTCGCTGTCGGGGACGAAGACCTCATGGACGCTCCTTTCTCCGAGCGCCGCGCCCGGCTGCGGTCCCTCTTCGAGCCCGGCGTGGGCGATGTCGCCGACCGGAGCGTACGGCTGACGCCCGCCACCACCAACGACGAGCAGGCGGCCGAGTGGTTTGAGATCTTCGAAGGCGCCGGCATCGACGGCCTTGTCGTCAAACCCGGCCACATAGGCTATATGCCGGACAAACGGGTCATGTTCAAGGTCAAACACGAGCGTACGGCGGACGTCGTCGTCGCCGGCTACCGTCAGCACAAGAGCGGCCCGGTCGTCGGCTCCCTGCTCCTCGGGTTGTACGACGAGGCCGGCTTGCTGCACCACATCGGGGTGGCCGCCGCCTTCTCCATGGCCCGCCGCGCGGAACTCGTCACCGAGCTCGCGCCGTACGTCACGACCGATCTGGCCGAGCACCCGTGGGGGGCGTGGGCGGAGCAGCCGGTGGGGCAGCGCCTACCGGGGGCGGTGTCGCGGTGGACGGGGAAGAAGGACCTGTCCTTCGTCCCGCTCCGGCCGGAACTGGTGGTCGAGGTGGCCTATGACCACATGGAGGGTGACCGGTTCCGCCACACGGCCCGCTTCCGCCGCTGGCGCACCGACCGTACCCCGGAGTCGTGCACGTATGAGCAGCTCGAACGCCCTCTGGGCTACGACCTGGACGCCATCCTGGCCCGTTAGGGGCCTGCGGGTAGAAGCGGAACCGCAGGGTCTCAAGGAGCGCGGGAGACTTGACGACATTGCGCCGACATGGCGTCGGATGCATATCGACGCGCACCGGGGTGCGAAGGCCGTCGGCCTTCACACCCCGGGCGTTTTGCGTCAGGCGTGCTTTTCCTCTAGCGCTCTTCCGGTTGGGCGCCTACCGGTCGGCACCTGTCCAGCGGGGCGCTGTTTGAGGGGCGTTGTTTAATGGGCGCTATTTAGGGAGCGCTGTTTGAGGGGCGCTGTTTTCAGGAGCGCTGTCCGGGTCAGCTCCAGCGGAGGGAGGAGGTCCGGTCGTTCAAGTAGTCGCCGATGTAGTCACGGTCGTCCTGGTAGGGGGTCGAACGGCCGGTGAAGTTGGAGTGTTCGTAGTGGGCGGTGAAGCAGTTGGAGTAGTTGCGGAACGACGAGATGATGTCGTGCCACGGGGATCCGCCGGGGAAGGCGAACCAGAAGTCCACGTCGGTGGTCGGACCGGTGCAGTTGCGGTTGCCGGTGAACGTGTAGGACGCGCCCTGGTGGTTCGAGTGCTGATATTCGATGCCGATGACCTGCTGGCGGCGGGCCGAGGACGCCCCGGCATCGGCGGCGCTCTCCCCCTTGCCCGACGGCTTGAGCTGCGCGTTGAACGCCGCGTCGTTGACGGCCTCCGCCGGGTCGGCCGGGGCGTTGGTGATGGCGCCGCCGGTCGCGGCGGCGATGGCCGCGGTGAAGCTGCCGAAACAGGTCGTCTTGTTGTTCTTGGACAGGTTGACCACACAGTGGTCGCCCTCGGCCGGCGTGCCGGGCTCGGCGGCACTCGCCGGAACGGGGGCCGTCAGAGCGGCGGTCGTGAGGGCTGCCGCACTCGCCAGCCACGCCAGCGATCGCTTCCTTGAACTCATGGTGTTCCTTTCCTGGGGTGCGAGTCTCCTCGCTCGGGACTTCACTGCATGCGGCACACACTCGTGCCGCGGGGGAAGGAAAGTCAGTGTTCTCGTGAAGAATCGGTTCACGGGAAAGGCAGGTCGCGTGAGGGCATGACAGATCAACCACTCCACGCGGTTATTTCACGGTTTACCGGAAATCAACTCCAGCGGATGCGCACTATCATTCCGCCGAGTTGACCCAGGTTTGGGTGGTCGATGCGATAGCCGGTTTCCCTCCCCGCACGGTCGGAGAGATTAGAGCGGCAACTAGCGAATGTGCGGAAGGAGTTGATGGCGAGCAGGAAGGGGAACCTGGCCTCGTGGTCCACATCGGCGAGGGTCGGAGTGCACCTGCGGTTTCCCACGAAGGTGAGGGACGGGCCCTGGTAGTCGAACCCGCTGTAGCCGATGCCGATGATGCCCGCGTCAATGGCGGCGCCGACCTGGGCGGCGGTTTTGTAGCAGGAAATCTGCTGGTTGTTGGTCATGTCGACCACACAGTGGCGGCGGTCCGCCGTCCACGGCGCGTGCGACCCGTCGGTGCCCGTGGCGGCGTGAGGGGTGACCAGGAAGGCGGCCAACAGGGCCGACAACCCGGATAGCCACGGCAATGTCTTCTTCACCGTCGAATCCTTTCTAAGACTCGCGAACCACCTGTTCCCATTGAAATGCACGACAGAACAGGCGGAACCACGCCGGCTCAGACGCGCCTATAAGATCGGTCACGAGACCGCGAAAATCACAAAGAAGCCTTACCAATGGATTTGCCCCGCGGCCGATCCCGTTCGGCCGTCCTCGGAACCCCCGCCCCGAACAACTCCCCGTCGCCGACAAACGTATATCAAAAGCCGGGCACGGTAAAGGGATTAAGTTCACCCTTTCTCGGGAGCGTGAATTATAGCCACTCATCAAATAATGCCATTTGTCCCGAAAACCGATATCAACAGATGAGAAAGATCGGCCCGGGCCCCAAAACGGGGCCCTCGCCCCAGGCAGAGGACCCCATGGTGAGTCCACACGATGAGTCCGCCAACTGAGCCCCGCACGATGACTCCGCGCAGTGAGCCCGCACGGCGAGCCCACACGACAAGTCCGCCAAGTGAGCCCACATGGCGAACCCACCTGGCGAGTCCGCGCGGTGAATACTCCCGCCGTCGGATCAACTCCAGCAGAGCAGCAAGCTCACCCGCCTAAGCGCCGCCTTCGCGCTTCCTCTTGCTCGGCTGTACGCGCCGCGGTTCGCCAGGCATCTTCGGATAGTTAGGCGGATAAGGCATATCCCCCCGCTCATCCACCTCATACCACTCCAGCAGCGCATCCAAGGAGAACGCCCGATCGTCGATGGCCGCGTGCACATCCCCAAGCTCCGCGAACCGCACCGGCACAGTGCGCAGATCAAAGGACGCGGGATCCACAGTCCGCAGCTCCTCCCACGTCACAGGCGTGGAGACGGGCGCGTGCGGCCTGGCCCTGACCGAGTAGGCACTGGCGACCGTACGGTCCCGGGCGTTCTGGTTGTAATCGATGAACACCTTTTCCCCACGTTCCTCCTTCCACCAGGCCGAGGTGACGAGATCCGGCAGACGCCGCTCGACCTCCCGGGCGAGGGCGATGGCCGCATGCCGTACCTCCGTGAAGGTCCACCGGCGCTCGATGCGCACGTTGATGTGGATGCCCCGGCTGCCCGACGTCTTGGGAAACCCGGTGACGCCGAGCTCGCCCAGCAGGTCGTGTACGGCGAAGGCCACCGTCCTGGCCTCCTCGAACCCCGTTCCCGGCTGAGGGTCGACGTCGATGCGCAGCTCGTCGGGATGGTCGAGGTCGTCGGCTCGGCAGGGCCAGGGGTGGAAGTCGATGGTGCCGAGGTTCGCGCAGTAGGCGAGGTCGGCGGGATCGGTCACCCGGAGGGCGTCGGCGCTGCGCCCGCTGGGGAACCGTACGGTGACCGTTTGCATCCATTCGGGGTGCCGGGCCGGCAGGCGTTTCTGATAGATGGCATCGGTCTGCACCCCGTCGGGGTGGCGCTTGAGATAGGTCGGCCGGTCGCGCAGGGCACGCACAGCCCCCTCACCCACGCTGATGTAGTACTCGACCAGTTCCCGCTTGGTCGCTCCGATGTCTGGGAAATAGATCTTGTCCGGGTTGCTGACCTTGATGGTCCGTCCCCCGGCGTCAAGTTCGATGTACGGCGATGCCACATTTCGGACGCTACCCTAACCAGGCTCCGGCCAACCGAAACCCGGAGGCCGGATACCCCGAGGCCGTACGACATCCGCCGGAGCCGTAGGCTAAAGCTCATGGACAAGGTGTTCAAGAGTGACGCCGAGTGGCGAGCCGAGCTGTCTCCCGAGGAATATCACGTGCTCAGGGAGGCCGGCACTGAGCGCCCGTTCACCGGGGAATACACCGACAGCAAGACGATCGGTGTCTATTCCTGCCGAGCGTGCGGCGCCGAGTTGTTCGCCTCGGAGGCCAAATTCGACTCCCACTGCGGGTGGCCGTCGTTCTTCGAGCCGAGCCGCTCCGAGGCCGTGACGCTGATCGAGGACAGATCACACGGTATGACGCGCACCGAGGTGCGCTGCGCCCGCTGCGACTCCCACCTGGGGCACGTCTTCCACGGAGAGGGCTACCCGACACCGACCGACGACCGTTACTGCATTAACTCGATCTCGCTCCGCCTCGCGTCGACGACCTAGAATTCCACTTCGCGTAGCCGGGCGGTAAACATCCGGCAACCCGGTGGGTCGGGCGCCGCATGCACCGTTGAGTACGCGGTCGGGGGCCAACGAGACCGGACGGGGACTCGGTGAAATCGTTGATGAAATTCCGTCTACATCTGCGGCACAAGTGGGAGGCCGTCGAGAGCATCGGCAAGGTCGTGGTGCAGCGATGCTGTGTCTGCGGAAAGACGAGAGTCCGAGTGCTTTGACCCAAGCCGGCCCGGTGGAGACTCCCACCGGGCCGATGGCGTGCGGCCGGGAACCCGGCGTTCAGGGCTCAGGGCAGCGAGGCGACGATCTCCGCGGCGGGCTTGCGCACGCCGGTGAAGAACGGCGTCTCCTCGCGTGTGTGCCGCCGTGCCTCGGTGTCGCGCAAGGTGCGCATGAGGTCCACGATGCGGTGGAGCTCATCGGCCTCGAAGGCCAGCATCCACTCGTAGTCGTTCAGCGCGAAACTGGCGACCGTGTTTGCGCGCACATCGGGATAGTCGCGGGCTTTCTTCCCGTGCTCGGCCAGCATTCGCCGCCGGTCCGCATCCTCCAGGAGATACCACTCCAAGGACCGCACAAACGGATAGACGCAGACATATCCCCGAGGCTCTTCATCGGCCAGGAACGCGGGAATGTGCGACTTGTTAAACTCCGCGGGCCGGTGCAGGGCCATCGCCGACCAGACCGGCTCACACTTGCGGCCCACCTGCGTACGGCGGAAGCGCGTGTAGACGTCCTGAAGATCCTCGGGCGCCGGCGCGTGCCACCAGAACATGATGTCGGCGTCCCCGCGGAACCCGGCCACGTCGTAGATCCCGCGCGTCACGACGTCCTTCCCGGCGGCCTGCGCCAGGAGTTCGTCCAGCTCACGGGCGAGGTCCTCGCGGGCGTCCGGGCAATGCTCACGCACCTTGAAGACCGACCACATCGTGTAGCGGATCACGTTGTTCAGGTCGCGCGCCTTGAGCCGCGGCTTCTCTTCCATCTACCTCACCCTTCCGAGTCGAGCAGACCGTGAGTCACTGCCCTCATCTGCCCGGAAAAGGAACGCGGACACACTGGTCACAGACCGACCCCGCCCACAGAGTGAACATTGCTCACGTTGTTGCCCCGCCATTCTCTCCCCCGCAGGACATGGTCGAGAATCCGGGTCGCGGCCGTGCGACCCGTGCTGATACACGCCGGAACGCCGACTCCATCGTAGGCCGCGCCGCACACGGCGAGCCCCGGCTCCTGGGCGACGGCGGCGCGGATCCTGGCCACGCGGTCCAGGTGGCCGACGTCATATTGCGGGAGGCCGCCACCCCACCGTGTCACCCGCCTGTCCCTGGGCAGCCCGCGCACGCCCATGATCTCGCCCATCTCGTCCATGGCGAGATTGATCAGCTCGGAGTCGTCCCGCTGCAGCAGGCCCTCCTCCCCCAGGCGGCCGATGGAGCAGCGCAGCACCACCAGATCGGGGTGGTCGGCCGTGATGTGCGGCCACTTGATCGAGCTGAACGTGGCCCCCTTGACCGGCCGCCCCTCGACCGGCGGCACCAGGTAGCCACTGGCCTGCGGCGCCTCGGAGAAGGCCGAGCGCGGATAGGCCAAGGTCACGACCGCCATGCTCGCGTAGTCGAAGCGGCCCAGCTCGGCCGCCGCCTTCGGCACATCCGGGGCCAGCAGCCGGCGTGCCGGGGTCGCGGGCACCGCCACGATCACCGCGTCGGCCTCGATCACCTCCGGCTCCCGGGCCGGCCCCACGACCAGGCGCCACCCCTCCTGCGTGCGGCGAAGCTCCCTCACCATCGTCCCGGTGCGGATCTCCGCCCCCGAGGCGGCGGCGACCGCGTCCGGGAGACTGCCCATGCCGCGGCGGAGCGAGGTGAACACCGGACCGGCGTCCGCGGGCGCCTCAGCGGCGATCTCACCCGCGATGGCCAGCAGCGAACGCTCGGAGCGTGCGGCGGCGGCGACCCTCGGCATCGTCGCATCGAGCGACAGACGGTCGGCGCGCCCCGCGTAGACACCGCCGAGGAGAGGCTCGATCAGCCGGTCGAGCACCTCGCCGCCGAGGCGGGCCCTGATGTAGGCGGCCACGGACACGTCGGTGTTGACCAGGGTCGCCGGCAGAATGCGATCGAGCGGCACCCTGGCCAGCCCGGCGGGCGACAGGATGCCCGACTTCACCAGCGCCATCAGGTCCGAGGGCACGCCCATCACCTGGCCCTGCGGCATGGGCCGCAGCGCACCCCTGCTAAGGACCGAGGCCGAGGTGGTGCCCGGCAGCACGAGGTCGTCGCCGAGGCCGACCTGAGCGGCCAGGTCCTTGCCCTCGGGCCGCCGGGCGATCATCGCCTCGGCGCCCTCGTCCACCGTGACTCCGGCGATCTCGGAGGCGCGCAGTTTGCCGCCCACCCTGTCCGAGCCCTCAAGCACGGTCACCCGGACCCGGTCCCCGCCCTGCCGGAGGAACCAGGCCGCCGCGAGTCCGGCGATGCCCCCGCCGACCACCACGACATGACGTCGATTGGCTTCCATGGCATCCGACGCTACCCGCCGTATCGCTGCACTCCGCACACACCCCACCGGTACCTGGCGGGCCGTGATCGCATCGTGACTCCACCATCGAACCGCTTTGCCGTTCTTGTCCGTCAAAGGGGGCATGAAGAGACTGCGGTTCGGGCTGACCGCGCTATTGGCCGTTGTGGCGCTGTCCTCGTGTGGAGGCGGCTACGAGAACACCCTCAACTCCGGCGGCTCCGGAGAGGCGGAGCACGCGGCGGTGAGCGCCCAGGACAGCGGCACGGCGCCTAAGCAGGAGGCAGCGCCCGGCGAAGCCTATTCGGGGAACGCCCGGAACGTGACAACCCCCACAGCCCAGGGCGGCGCCCCCGCGAAACTGTCTGCGGAACCCAGAAGCATCATCTACACCGCCTCACTCTCCGTGCGGGTCCGCGACGTCCCGGCCGCCGCCGACAAGGCCAAGCAGATCGTCTCGGCCGCCGGAGGGCACCTCGTGCGCGAGGAGTCCAACTCCTACAGCAGGCAGACCGCCGAACTGGCCTTCAAGGTGCCGCCCGCCGCCTATCAGGCGACCCTGAACACCCTCGGCACCGCCGTAGGCGAGCGCCGCTCCCTCACCCAGAACTCCGAGGACGTCACCGAGGTGATGGCCGACGTGGACAGCCGCCTCAAGTCGGCCCGCTCCGCCATCGACTCCCTGCGCACCCTGCTCGGCAAGGCCGAGACGGTCGGCGACGTCCTCAAGGTCGAGCGCGAACTCTCCGACCGCGAACGTGAACTGGAGTCCCTCCAGGCCCGCCAGAAAGCCCTGGTCTCCCAGACTACGATGGCCTCGATCACCCTCAAGCTCTCCGGCACCGAGACCACCGCCCCCGTCCCCCTCGACGAACCCCGCGGCTTCGTCGCCAGCATCGCCTCCGGCTGGGACTCCCTCATGGCGAGCGGCCGCGAAGCACTCGCCGTGCTCGGCTGGCTCATCCCCTGGCTCATCGTGATCGTCCCGGCGGGCGCGCTGCTCGTCGCCCTGCGCCGCCGAGTACGGCGCCGCCGCGCCTCACGCCTCCCGGCCATCCCCGTCGCACCGCCGTTCCCCGCCGAGACCACGACCAAGGAAACCGCCAAGGACCCCGACAAGGGCACCGACGAGGACACCGACAAGACCGAGCGATCCGAAGACCCGACCCCCCGCTGATCACACGGTCCCACACCTCCCGGCGGCGCTGCCCGCCGGAACGCGCAGGCCACCGGCCCGTGCCCGCCCGCCCCCGGGCACCCCGGCGACCGGGGCTCCTCGCGGACGAAGTCCGTGAGGCGGACAAGCTGGTCAGGGTCGGTGCCCGGGAGCACGCCGTGGCCGATCGATGATCACATGCTCCCGCACATCCCCGGCGGCAATCCCCGGCAGCCTCGCGCAGGCCACCGGCCCGCACCCGCCCGGCCCCGGGCACCCCGGCGGCCGGGGCTCAGCCCTCGCGGACGAGGGCCGTCAGGCGGGCGAGCTAGTCGGAGTTGGTGCCAGGGGCACGCCATAGCCGATCGATGATCACGCGGCCCCGCCCATTCCGGCCCCGGGCACCCCGGCGGCCGGGGCTCAGCCCTCTAGGACAAGGGCCGTGAGACGGGCGAGCTGGTCAGGGTCGGTGCCCGGGAGCACGCCGTGGCCGATGGATGATCACACGCTCCCCCACATCCCCGGCGGCCTCGCGCAGGCCACCGGCCCGTGCCCGCCCGGACCCGGGGAGTACGCCGGCCCGCACCCGGGCACCCCGCGGCCGGGGCGGCCCGGGCTCAGCTCTCGTGGACGAGGGCCGTGAGGCGGGCGAGCTGGTCGGGGTCGGTGCCGGGGAGGACGCCGTGGCCGAGGTTGAAGATGTGGCCCTCGGCCTTGCCGCCGCGGGCGAGGATGTCGCGGGCGCGCTCGGCGACCACGTCGAAGGGGGCGAGGAGCGTGGCCGGGTCGAGGTTGCCCTGGAGGGCCTTGCCGGGGCCGACCCTGCGGGCGGCCTCGTCGAGGGGCACCCGCCAGTCGACGCCGACGACGTCGGCGCCGGCCTCGCCGAGGAGGGCGAGCAGCTCGCCGGTGCCGACGCCGAAGTGGATGCGCGGCACGGACAGGTCGGCGAGGGCGGCGAAGATGCGGCTCGTGTAGGGCATGACGAACTCGCGGTAGTCGGCCGGGGCGACGGCGCCCACCCACGAGTCGAAGAGCTGGATGGCGCTGGCCCCCGCCTCGACCTGGAGGCGCAGGTGGTCGGTCACGATGGTGGTGAGCCGGTCCATGAGGGCGTGCCACAGCGGGGCGTCGCCGTACATCATGGCCTTGGTGTGATCGTGGTTCTTGGAGGGGCCGCCCTCGATCAGGTAGGACGCGAGGGTGAACGGCGCGCCCGCGAAGCCGATGAGCGGCGTGCCGCCGAGCTCCTTGACGAGCGACTGGATCGCCTCGGTGACGTAGGGCACGTCGTCCGGCTCAAGGCGCCGCAGGGCGGCGACGCCGCGCCGGTCGCGGATGGGGTCGGCGACGACGGGGCCGACGCCGGGCTTGATGTCGAGGTCAATGCCGATGGCCTTGAGGGGCACGACGATGTCGCTGAAGAAGATGGCCGCGTCGACGCCGTAGCGCCGGATCGGCTGCATCGTGATCTCAACGATGAGGTCGGGGGTAGCGCAGGCGGCCAGCATGGGCACGTCCGCACGAACCTGCCGATACTCGGGCAACGAGCGGCCGGCCTGGCGCATGAACCAGACCGGAGTGTGCGGCACGGGCTCGCGGCGGCAGGCCCGCATGAAGACGGAGTCAGCGGGATTCACCCCTTCAGGTTCCCATGACCAGGAGGCGGTCCGCGCACTGATGCCGTGCCCCCGTGGGACGCGGGGTACGGCAGAGGCTTGGGTCGCCATATGAGGTGATGTGCAGGTGCGCGGGAGGTAGGGGGGAGGGGTGTCCGTGGGGCGTCGGATGTCCGAAAGGTGGGCATGGGAGGAACCAAGGGTGGATCACATGGGGCACCGGAGGTTTAGGGGCGTTCACCCAGTTCGCCCACCAGTTTTCGGGAGAATCAACCACATTCAGGTGCCCGCTTGGCTTCCGACACCGGCGAAGGAGAGTACAGTGCGCCTCACGGGGGTGTAGTGATCTCTACTCGATTGGCGCAAATGTTCGTCAAGGGACCGCGCGGCATCGATTCTGTCACCACTTTCGGGACACGCCGAGCGCGATGCGGGGAAATGTCGCGGCGGCGTGCCAACGTCGGAGCACAACACGACGAAAGGCCCGTGTGATGACCGCGATGTGGAGTGAGCCCTTTTCATCCCCTGCTGCGAGCCACCGCTGGGACATGCCCGAGATGAGCATGACCCGCCTGGTGCTGACAACCTACCCAAGCTCGCTCAATCGGATGAAAAATGCCCAGTGCCGCTGACACCTGCTCACGCCTCCGTGGTCCCCATGCGTCCAACTACGACCTACGCTTCCGACATGACCCTCGGTGACGTGCCGCCGCCTCCCGCCGTGTTCACACGCGCGGTCGAGAGCATGCGCCTCAGCGAGATCCGCCCTGAGATCGAGCTTGAGGACATTCCGGCCCCTCAACGGCTCGCGCCGTACTCAGCTGCGATGGGCGCCTCGGTCTACCGCGACGACGACGAACTCGCGGTCGGGCGGCTCATCCTGCTCTTCGACCCCGACGGGCAGCGCGGCTGGGACGGCCCGTTCCGCCTGGTCGCCTACGTCAGAGCGGACATGGAGCCGGAGATCACCACCGATCCGCTGCTCGGGCCCGTCGCCTGGAGCTGGCTGACGGAGTCCTTGGACGCCCACGGCGCCGGCTACCGGGCCGCGGGCGGCACGGTGACCAGAGCTGTCTCGGAGGGGTTCGGAAACAAGGCCGAAGACCCTGTCTCCACGGAGCTGGAGCTGCGCGCGTCGTGGTCGCCGGCCGACGAGGACCTCTCCGGCCACGCGGCCGCCTGGTGCGATCTGATGTGCCTGGCCGCAGGTATTCCTCCCCTACCACCAGACGTGGCGTCCCTGTCACCGCGCAGGCGTGAAGATCCGGAGTCCTTCAGGTCGTGACCGACGATAGAACCATCCCTGAGCACGACGTCGTTCCGCTGCTCGAGCCCCGCGAGGGGATTCCGCATGTCATCCAGGCCCCCGAGGACCTGGCCGCGACGATACGGGCGTTCGCCTCGGCGGACGGGCCCGTGGCCGTCGACGCCGAACGCGCCTCGGGCTACCGCTATAGCGGGCGGGCCTATCTGGTCCAGCTCCGCCGTACCGGCGCCGGAACCGCGCTGATCGACCCCGTGGCGTGCCCCGACCTCACGGCGCTGGACGCGGCGCTGGCGGAGGCGGAGATCGTGCTGCACGCCGCGTCCCAGGACCTGCCGTGCCTCGTGGAGCTGGGGTTCAAACCGCGCAAGCTCTTCGACACCGAACTCGCCGGGCGGCTGCTCGGCTACGAGCGGGTCGGGCTCGGCACGATGGTGGAGACCATCCTCGGACTCCGGCTGGAGAAGGGCCACTCGGCGGCCGACTGGTCGACGCGGCCGCTGCCTGAGGACTGGCTGCGTTACGCGGCGCTCGACGTCGAGGTGCTGATCGAGCTTCGGGACGTGTTGTCCACGCAGCTGGAGGAAAGCGGCAAACGGGAATGGGCCGAGCAGGAGTTCCACTCGGTGCTCAACGCCCCCGCCCCACCGCCGCGCGCCGACCCGTGGCGGCGCACGTCGGGCATACACAAGGTGCGGTCGCTACGCGGCCTGGCGGTGGTCCGCGAGCTATGGCAGCTACGCGATCGCATCGCCAGGGACAACGACCTGGCCCCCGGCCGTGTGCTCGCCGACTCCGCCATCGTGACCGCGGCGCTTGAGTCGCCCCGTACGACCAGGACATTGACCGAGATAAGCGGCTTCACCGGGCGCAGCGCCCGGCGGCATCTGCGCGACTGGCTCGCCGCGATCAACAAGGCCCGCATGCTGCGCGAGGTGCAACTCCCCCAGCCCACCACCCCCGGCGACGGCCCTCCCCCCGCCAATCGGTGGGCCGACCGCGACCCCGTCGCCGCCAAACGCCTCGCCGCCGCCCGCGCGGTCGTCGCCGCCCTGGCCGACGAACACCGCATGCCGACCGAGAACCTCTTGCAGCCCGACGCCGTCCGCCGCCTCACCTGGGAACCCCCCGAGGAAATCTCCGACGAGTCCATCGCCGCCCGCCTACGCGACCTCGGCGCCCGAGACTGGCAGGTAGACCTAACCGCCCACCCCCTGGCCAAGGCCCTAACCAGACTGGAAAACAAGGGAGAAATCTAACCCGCCCCCGGCACCCGCCGTCGACCGACGGGCGGGCACCGTATACGCGCTCCCGCACCCACGTACGGCTGCAGCCTCGGAGCCTCGGACACCCGCTACCAAACCGGGCGCGCACCGCAACCGGGATCCGGCTTCAGGCACCGCCGCCGGCCGGGGCGGGCACCGCAAGGGGATCCGGCTCACGCCGCACGCACCCCGGCACACAGGCCACGACCCCAGGCCGGCCCCGAGCGGGGCCTCTCCGCGCGGGACACGACCTCGGGCATTCCGCGGCCAGGCGGGCGTCCCTCCCCTAACGGCACGCGCGCACGCAGCGGCCGTTCCGTGCCGTCCGGCGGACACCGCGGCGACACCCGGCTGGAGGGAGACGACCTGGTACGACGGGCTACCGGGCTCGGGCACATGCCGCCGGCCGGGCGGTGAGCTGGTCGGCCCCTCTTCCGTGCCTGGGCCGCGACCCTAGGCGTTCCACTGCCAGGTGGGCGGGGCCCTGATGTGGGCTCACGTGGTGCACACCCCGCGCGCGAGCCGCCGGGCGGGGCGCCGGACATGGACTTGGCTCACGCCGTACACGGGTGCAGGCCGGCGTCCCAGCTGCACGCCGCCTGCCTGGAAGGTGCCGGACGTGGGCCTAGTCACCCTCGTGTACAGGTCATGTGCGGGTTCGGCTCCTGGCGTGTTCAAGGGGCTGGAGGGGGTGAGTCGGTGAAAGTGGGCCCCCGGTGGCGGGGGGTGACGGCATGATTGCAGAATGCCGCGTGACGCCCCCCTCTCACGTCTCTATCACTCGCCGCCTTCGGGGTTGCCGGGGGCGGTGCGGCTTGCGCGGGTGCGGGCCGGGGCGCGGGCTTCGGGGAGGGTGGCGGTTTCGGTTTTAGCCGGGTCCGTCGGGGTGATGGCCGCGGTGCAGATGATCGCGGCGCGGGTGCCGGGCGGTGGGGCGGCGCCGTTCGCGGTGGTGGCGCTCGCGCTGGCGGTGGCCGCGGTGCCGGCGCTGGCGGTGACGCAGATCCGCTGGGGCAGGGCCGCGCGCGGTGCGGCGCGGCTGGAGCGGGAGTTGTTCGCCCGTGAGCCGGCCCGGCTAGGGGCGCGGCGGGTGGCGAGCCGGCTGCTGACGGCGGCCGGGTGGGGGGTGGCGTTGCTGCTCGCTCTGGCCTTGCCGAGGTTGCTCGCGGAGGCGGGCCTGCCGGGTGTGGCCGAGCCAGCGCGGCACGCCGCGGCGACGGTGGGCGCGGCGGGGGTGACGGCGGGGGCGGGGTTCGTGCTCTGGTGGATGAGGGACGCCTGGGTCGTGGCGCTGCGGGCGATGCGGGGTGCGCCGCCCCCGGGTGATCCGTGGGATCCGGGGTACGAGGAGGCCGATTCGAGCGGCGCGGTGCTCTCCTTCGGCGCGGTGTCGGCCGTGACGGCGCTGGTGGCGGGGCGCGCGCATCTGTGGGTTCCGAGCACCGTGTTGATCTACGCTCTTCTCTTCGGGGCATTGGCGGCCCTGATAGCTTGGAATATAGTTACCGGCGAGTAGCATGGTGGGTGAGCCTTTCAGCCCGCCCTGCGGTTCCGTCGGTCACGGTCGCCCTGCGACGGCCTTCTTCGCCGCCCACCCGGCGGGACGAAGTGGGTCATGGAGCATCGCAACCCGCGCACTGAGGAGTGAACCGAGTGCCTTCGTCTCGTGACGTCGTCTTCGTCGACGGAGTACGCACGCCGTTCGGCCGTTCAGGCCCCAAGGGCCTCTACGCCGAGACACGTGCCGACGATCTGGTCATCCGCGTGATCCGCGAGCTGATCCGGCGAAATCCCACCCTTCCCCCCGAGCGGGTGGACGAGGTCGCCATCGCCGCCACCACCCAGATCGGGGACCAGGGCCTGACCATCGGCCGCGCCGCCGCCGTGCTCGCCGGCCTGCCCAAGTCCGTGCCGGGCTTCGCGATCGACCGCATGTGCGCGGGCGCGATGACGGCGGTCACCTCCGTCGCCGGGGGCATCGCCTTCGGCGCCTACGACGTCGCCATCGCGGGCGGCGTCGAGCACATGGGCCGCCACCCGATGGGCGAGGCCGCCGACCCCAACCCCCGGTTCCTCGCCGAGAAGCTGGTCGACGGCTCGGCGCTCATCATGGGCATGACCGCGGAGAACCTCCACGACCGCTATCCGGCGATCACCCGGCAGCGCGCCGACGCATATGCGGTGGCCTCCCAGGAGAAGGTCGCCAAGGCATATGCCGACGGCAGCATCCAGCCCGACCTCGTGCCGATGGCCACCCGCTCCGCCGAGAAGGGCTGGGGCCTCGCCACCGCCGACGAGCCGCCGCGGCCCGGCACCACCATGGAGGCACTCGCGGCGCTCAAGACCCCGTTCCGGCCCCACGGCCGGGTCAGCGCGGGCAACGCCGCCGGCCTCAACGACGGCGCCACCGGGTGTGTGCTGGCCGCCGCCGAGGTGGCCGAGGAGCTCGGTCTCACCGCCAAGATGCGCCTGATGTCCTACGCCTTCGCCGGGGTGGAGCCCGAGGTGATGGGCGTCGGCCCGATCCCGTCCACCGAGAAGGCGCTGCGCCTGGCCGGGCTGGGCATCGGCGACATGGGGCTGGTGGAGATCAACGAGGCTTTCGCCGTACAGGTGCTGGCGTTCCTCGACCACTTCGGGATCGCCGAGGACGACCCGCGGGTCAATCCGTACGGCGGGGCCATCGCCTTCGGCCACCCGCTGGCCTCGTCGGGAGTGCGGCTGATGACGCAGCTCGCGCGGCAGTTCGGGGAGCGGCCCGACGTGCGTTACGGGCTGACCACGATGTGCGTGGGCATGGGCATGGGCGGAACGGTCATCTGGGAGAACCCCGCGTGGGAAGGTGCGAAGTGAGCGACATCAGGGATCTCTTCACCGACGAGGTCGTCACCAAGGCCCTCGTGCGCGACGTCGAACTCCCCGGCGGCGCGGGCACGCTCGCGCTGATCACGCTGGACAACGGGTTCGACCACACCAAGCCCAACACGTTCGGCCCCGGCGGGCTCATGTCGCTGTCGGACGCGCTCGACACGGTCGCCGGGCGCACCGAACTCGCCGCCGTCGGCGTGACCGGCAAGCCGTTCATCTTCGGCGTCGGCGCCGATCTCAAGGGCGTCGGGCACATCGCGGACCGCGAGACGGCGCTGCAGATCGGACGGCTCGGGCACTCGGTGTTCCGCCGGCTCGGCGAGTTGCCGGTGCCGTCGTTCGCGTTCGTGAACGGCGCCGCCATGGGGGGCGGTGTGGAGATCGCCCTGCACTGCACCTATCGCACGGTGTCGTCGGGGGTGCCGGCCTTCGCGCTGCCCGAGTGTTTCCTCGGGCTTGTCCCGGGCTGGGGTGGCACCTATCTGCTGCCGCGGCTCATCGGTCCCGAGGCCGCGATCAAGCTGATCATCGAGAACCCGCTGTCGCAGAACCGCATGATCAAGGGGCGGGACGTCTTCTCGCTCGGCGTCGCCGACGCGATCTTCGAGCCGGCCGACTTCCTGGAGGAGTCGCTGCGGTGGGCCGCAGGCGTCCTGCGCGGCGAGACCACGGTCGTGCGGCGTGAGCCCGAGGGCGACTGGACCCAGACCGTCGAGGCCGCCCGCGGCCTGGTCGACCTCAAACTCCGCGGCTCCTCCCCCGCGCCCTACCGCGCGCTCGACCTCATCGCCCAGGCGCGCACCGCCACCCGCGACGAGGGCTTCGCCGCGGAGGACGAGGCCCTGGCCGACCTCATCATGAGCGACGAGCTGCGCGCCGGGCTCTACTCCTTCGACCTGGTCCAGCGGCGCGCCAAGCGGCCCGCGGGCGCACCCGACAAGTCCCTCGCCCGCAAGATCACCAAGGTGGGCGTGGTGGGGGCGGGGTTGATGGCGTCGCAGTTCGCGCTGCTGTTCGCGCGCCGCCTCCAGGTGCCCGTGGTCCTCACCGACCTCGACCAGGAGCGCATCGACAAGGGCCTCGCCTACATTCACGCCGAGGTGGGCAAACTCCAGTCCAAGGGGCGGGTCTCCGCCGACGAGGCGAGCCGCCTGCGCGGCCTCGTCTCCGGCTCGCTCACCAAGGACGCCTTCGCCGACGCCGACTTCGTCATCGAGGCCGTGTTCGAGGACCTCGCCGTCAAGCAGAAGGTCTTCGCCGAGGTCGAGGAGGTCGTCACGCCCGAATGCGTGCTGGCCACCAACACCTCCTCGTTGTCGGTCACGAAGATGGCGTCCGACCTCAAACACCCCGAGCGGGTCGTCGGCTTCCACTTCTTCAACCCGGTCGCCGTCATGCCGCTGCTGGAGATCGTGCGGGGCGACAAGACCGACGACGCCACCGTCGCCACCGCCTTCGCGGTGGGCAAGACCCTCCGCAAGTCGTGCGTCCTCGTCAAGGACGCCCCCGCCTTCGTGGTCAACCGCCTGCTCACCCGTTTCATGGGCGAGGTCATCGGCGCCGTCGACGAGGGCACGCCCCTCGAGGTAGCCGAGCACGCGCTCGACGACCTCGGGCTGCCCCTCACGCCGTTCACCCTGCTGCAGCTCGTCGGCCCGGCCGTGGCGCTCCACGTCGCCGAGACCCTGCACGAGGCGTTCCCGGACCGCTTCCCGGTCTCGGCCAACATGGCCGCCCTGGTCGCGTCGGGCAAACCCGGCGTCTACGGGGCCGGCTTCAGCCTCGATCCCGAGGCCGTGGCGATCTTCGGCGGTGGGGACTCCCCCTCCACGGCGGAGGAGGTGCGCCGGCGTGCCCTTGAGGCCCTCGCCGAGGAGGTGCGCCTCATGCTCGACGAGGGTGTGGTCGCGGCGGCCCAGGACATCGACCTGTGCATGATCCTCGGCGCCGGCTGGCCCTTCCACCTCGGCGGCATCACGCCCTACCTCGACCGGGAGGGCGTCTCCAGCCCCCGCTTCCTCGCGCCCGGCGTCGCCTCCCTCCCCGCATAGAGTCCATAAAGTCCTCCCGGCCCCGCGCCGCCCTCGTTCCGGCACGAGCGGCCCTGCGGGGGCCGGGAGTTCTCACTTTCCGACGGGCACCTGAACGGTGGCGCGGCTGTGGCGGCGGCCGTAGACGAAGAAGATCACCACGCCGAGCAGCATCCACACCAGGAATCGCAGCCACGTCTCAACGGGCAGGTTGAGCATCAGGTAGACGCAGGCGAGCACCGACAGTGCGGGCAGCACCGGCACGAACGGCGTGCGGAAGGCCCGCGGCAGATCGGGGCGCGTACGGCGGAGCACCACGATGCCGATCGACACCACGACGAAGGCGAACAGTGTGCCGATGTTGACCAGCTCGGCGAGGGCCGACAGCGGGATGAGGCCGGCGAGGACCGCGGTCAGCAGGCCGATGACGACGGTGGTGCGGGCGGGCGTGCCGTACTTCGGGTGCACTTGAGCAAGGCTGGGCGGCAGGAGGCCGTCACGGCTCATGGCGAACAGGATGCGGCTCTGCCCCAGCATGAGGATCATGACCACGGTGGTGAGCCCGGCGATGGCGCCGACGCTGATCAGGCCGGCGATCCACGGCTGCCCGACGGCACGGAAGGCGTCGGCGAGCGGGGCGGACTCGCTGAGGCGGGTGTAGGACTCCATCCCGACGACGACGAGGGAGACGCCGACGTAGAGCACGGTGCAGACGACCAGGGAGCCGATGATGCCGCGCGGAAGGTCGCGCTGGGGGTTGCGGGTCTCCTCGGCGGCGGTGGCGACGACGTCGAAGCCGATGTAGGCGAAGAAGACGATGGCGGCGGCGGAGAAGATGCCGATGACGCCGAAGGCCACGGGGGTGACGCCGAACATCACCTGGATGAGCGGCGCCGCCAGCCCCTCCACCTCGGGGGTGGTCACCGCCGGGGGGATGAACGGGGTGTAGTTCGCCGCCTTCACGAAGAACAGGCCGGCGAAGATGACCAGGAGCACCACCGCCACCTTGACGGCGACGACGACCAGGTTGACGCGGGACGAGAGTTTGATGCCGAGAACGAGAACGACGGTGAGGATGAGGACGATCACGGCGGCCGGCACGTTGACGACCGCTGTGTCGCCCGCGATGGAGGCGGGCAGGTGGATGCCCGCGGTGGAGAGCAGAGACGTGAAATATCCCGACCAGCCGACCGCCACCACCGCCGCGCCCAGCGCCATCTCCAGCATGAGGTCCCAGCCGATGATCCAGGCCGGAAACTCGCCGATGGTGGCGAAGGAGAACGTGTAGGCCGAGCCCGCGACCGGGATGGTCGAGGCGAACTCGGCGTAGCAGAGCGCGGCCAGGGCGCAGACGATCGCGGCGACGACGAACGACAGGGCGACGGCGGGTCCGGCGAGCTCGCGGGCGACACGGCCGGTGAGGACGAAGATGCCGGTGCCGACGATGACGCCGATGCCGAAGACGGTGAGGTCAAGCGCGCTCAGGTTGCGGCGCAGCCGATGCCCGGGCTCCTCCGTGTCACGGATCGACTGCTCAATCGACTTCGTGCGGAAAATACTCTTCGAACCATTGCCCATCACCACACCTCCCAGTGGGAAGTGCGTACCCGATCAATTAGGTAAGAATCGCATTTTGTCGCTAAGCAAGGGGCCAAATCATGATCTGACTTGGCCCCTCAGCTCGGAGATCTCTCGAATGGATCACCTGGTCGGGTGGTTCTCCAGCGGAGTGCTGCGCTTGGCGACGGCCTCGGTGATCTGACGGGCCAGGGCCTGCGGGGTGAGCCCGATCTCGTTCAGGATCTTGGGCCGCTTGGCGTGGTCGAGGAACCGCTGCGGGATGCCGTAGGTCCGCACCGGCACGTCGACGTCGGCGTCGCGCAGCAGGCGGGCCACTGCGTCGCCGACCGCGCCGACGCGGCCGTTGTCCTCCACGACCACGACGAGCTTGTGCGCGGTCGCGGCGAGCACGAGGGCCTCGTCCAGCGGCTTGACCCAGCGGGGGTCGACGACCGTGGCGGAGATTCCGTGGGCGTCGAGCAGCGTCGCGGCCTCCAGGCAGATGGCCGCCATGGGGCCGACGGCGACGATCAGCACGTCGGGGTCGCCGGCCAGCAGCACGTCCATCTCGCCGAGCTTCCCGACCGCCTCAATGGCCTCGCCCGCCGGGCCCTTCGGGTAGCGCACGACGGTCGGCCCGTCCTTGACCTCGACGGCCTCGGCGAGCAGCTCGCGCAGGCGGTCGGCGTCGCGGGGTACGGCGACGCGCAGGTGGGGGATCACCTGGAGGATGGACAGGTCCCACATGCCGTTGTGGCTCGGACCGTCGTCGCCGGTGACGCCGGAGCGGTCCAAGGTGACCGTGACGGGCAGGCGGTGCAGCGCGACGTCCATGAGGAGCTGGTCGAAGGCCCGGTTGAGGAACGTGGCGTAGAGCGCCACGACCGGGTGCAGCCCGCCGAGAGCGAGGCCGGCCGCGCTGGTGAGCGCGTGCTGCTCGGCGATGCCGACGTCGTAGATGCGGTCCGGATACGCCTCGGCGAAGTCGGCCAGGCCGACCGGGTGCAGCATGGCCGCGGTGATCGCGACGATGTCCTCACGGTCCTTGGCGAGCCGGACGATCTCGTCGCTGAAGACGTTGGTCCATCCGTACGGCTTGGGCACCTCGCGGCCGGTCGCCGGGTCGAAGACGTTGGGCGAGTGGAAGCAGTCCTCGTCGTGGTTCTCGGCCGGCGAGTAGCCGTGGCCCTTGCGGGTGATCACGTGGACGATCACCGGGCGGCGGAACCCCTTGGCCTTGGTCAGGGCCGCCTCGACGAACTCGGTGTTGTGTCCGTCGATGGGCCCGATGTACTTCAGGCCGAGGTCCTCGAACATCGCCTGCGGCGCGAAGATGTCCTTCACGCCCTTCTTGATGCCGTGCAGGGTGTCGTAGACCGGGTTGCCGACGAGCGGGACCTTGGTCAGGTTGTCCCGGACGAACTCCAGCATGTCCTCGTAGCGCTGGGTCGTGCGCAGCGCGGACAGGTGGGAGGCCAGGCCGCCGATCGTCGGCGAGTAGGACCTGCCGTTGTCGTTGACCACGATCACCAGCGGGAGGTCCTGATCCCTGCTGCCGGCGATGTTGTTGAGCGCCTCCCAGGCCATGCCGCCGGTCAGCGCGCCGTCGCCGATCACGGCGACGACCGCGCGGTCGCGCTCCCCGCGCAGCGTGTAGGCCTTCGCCAGGCCGTCGGCGTAGGACAGCGCGGTCGAGGCGTGGGAGTTCTCGATGATGTCGTGCTCGGACTCGGCCTGGCTCGGGTAGCCGGACAGGCCGCCCTCCTGGCGCAGGGTGCCGAACTGCCCGGCACGGCCGGTCAGCATCTTGTGGACGTAGGCCTGGTGCCCGGTGTCCCACAGGATGCGGTCACGTGGCGAGTCGAAGACCCGGTGCAGTGCGATGGTCAGCTCGACCACGCCAAGGTTCGGCCCGAGGTGCCCCGCCGACTTGGCCACGGCGGCGACGCATAGATCGCGGATCTCTGCGGCCAGTGCCGGCAGCTCCTCCGGTTTGAGTCGTTTGACGTCCCGCGGTCCCTTGATCGAAGCCAGCAGGCCATCGCCTGCGCTCGGCTCGCTCACGGAATCATCCCCTCTGCTCCAGCTCGCCATCGAACCGAGTCTAGTTCGCGAACACTCCGAATCCCGCCCGGATCCCACCTCAGCTTCTCCAGATCGGGTACAGCCTGGCGAACCACGCCGTACCGGGTTACCCACATACGTTTAGTCAAACCCCGATAAATCTCTCTTTGGCCTATGGTTGGCACACTATGAACTATCTCCCCATGAGGAAACTCCCGTCACTCCTGGCGGTGACCACGGTCTTCACCCTGATGGGGGCCGGTACGGCACTGGCGGCCACCCCGGCAGCCGACACCACCGTCCGCTCCTCGGCCGCCGCCGGAACGGCCGGCTCGGCGGCCGGGAACACGGTGCTGGCCCCGCCGCGTGGCCGCGCCGCCGCCGTGGCGAACCCGCTCTACCGCTCGGGCACGCTGCCCGTCTCGTCCTGCGCCCCGACGGCCACCCGCAAGGGCAGCGCCGCCTCCTTCCGGTTGTACGCGCAAAAGGTGCACGCATGCCTGAACACCTCGTGGACGGCGCAGTTCAAGAAAGCCCGCATCCCCTTCAGCAGGCCTAACCTGCGTTTTGTCACCTCGCGCATCACCACCCCATGCGGCAAGTGGACCAAAGGCGCGACCGGCGTCTATTGCGGAACCAATCGCACCGTATATATCGCCATCACTAAGAGTAATCTTCGCGATCCATTCGATCTGGGCCTTGCCCAGCTCGTAGCCCATGAATACGCCCATCATGTGCAATATGTCGCAGGCATCCTTCCCTATTACTGGGAGCAGGCCGCGCGCAGTCGCGCGTCCGTTAAGCTCCTGCTCTCCCGCCGCTCGGAACTGCAGGCGGACTGCCTGGCCGGGGCCTTCCTGCGCAGTGCGCAGAACCGTCTTCCCGTGGACCAGGACGAGTGGGACGGCATGATCCGCTGGACGCAGAAGAACGGCCACAAGGGCTGGCCGACGAACGACCACGGTAAAGGCACAAGCCAGGCATATTGGATGCAGCGCGGCTTTAACGCAGGGTCACCTTCGGCGTGCAATACGTGGACCGCTCCGAGTAGCCGCGTGTCCTAGAAATTCGCCGAGTGCAGAGCCGTTCTCGCCATTGCGCCACCTTCGCGCGCAACTTATGACGATAATTGGGCTTTACCTCTAACATTGTCGCAAATAAGGTTCTGTGCACATGCGAATCCCCCTCAAATCGCTCGCATCCGGCGCCCTGGCGAGCCTCATGTTCGCCGGTACGGCACACGCCGGAGTGGAGGCCGAGGCCAAGCAGGCCGCCTCCTACCCGCGGGTGATGACCAGCAATGCGATCTACAAGACCGGTCCGCTCGAGCTGAAGACCTGTGAGGAGGTCCCCGTCCAGGCCGACGACCTGGAGGGTGTGCGTGTCTACCTGGAGTTCCTGCTCGACTGCCTCAACGAGTCGTGGAGCAAGCAGCTCGCCAAGGCGGGCATCCCCTTTGTAAAGCCGAAGTTCCAGGTCATCCCCAGGATCGGGCCGTCGGCCTGCGGGCGGTTCCCCAAGGGCGCCCAGGCGGTCTACTGCTGGGACAAGCGCACCATGGTCGTGCTGCTCGACAAGGCCCTGCTGGCTGAGCCGTACGAACTCGACCTGATGCATGTGATCGCCCACGAGTACGGCCACCACGTGCAGAACCTCACCGGCATCCTGCCCGCCCTCAGCCGGATGGGCAGGAAGGCCTCGGAGAAGGTCCGGCTCGGCCATGTGCGGCGTGTGGAGCTCCAGGCGGAGTGCATGTCGGGCGCGTTCATCGGCAGCGTGTGGCACTCCCTGGGCCGCAAGGAGTTCGACTTCAAGTACATCGTGAAGATGGCGCAGTACGGCGACTCGTTGTCGCACGGCAAGGGCAAGAACATCGCCCACTGGCTGAAGAAGGGCTGGGACGCCGAAGGCCCCCAGGTCTGCAACACCTTCAAGGCCCCGAAGGGCCTGGTCTCCTAGACCAATCGACGCGAAACCGCCCGGTGGGAGGGTTATCCCACCGGGCGGTTTCGGTTTGGGGAGAATTCACCCGATCGGGCGGGCCTTACGGCCCGCCTTTGTGCCGAGCAAGCACCTACCCCCGATGACCCCGCTCAGCTCTTGGCGAGCAGGGAGCGCAGGACGTATTGCATGATGCCGCCGTGGCGGTAGTAGTCGGCCTCACCCGGGGTGTCGATGCGCACGACCGCCTCGAAGGTCTTGTCGCCCGCCCGCACCGTCACCGTGCCCGGGATGGAGCCGATGTTGAGCTCCTCGACACCGGTGATGTCGAAGGTCTCCTCACCGGTCAGGCCGAGCGACAGGGCCGTCTCGCCCTCGGGGAACTGGAGCGGCAGCACGCCCATGCCGATCAGGTTGGAGCGGTGGATGCGCTCGTAGGACTCGGCGATGACGGCGCGCACGCCGAGGAGCGCCGTGCCCTTGGCCGCCCAGTCGCGCGAGGAGCCCGAGCCGTATTCCTTGCCGGCGAGCACCACCAGCGGGATGCCCCGCTCCTGGTAGTTGGCCGAGGCGTCGTAGATCGTGGTGACCGGCGCGCCGTCGGCGGTGAAGTCGCGGGTGAAGCCGCCCTCGGTGCCGGGGGCGATCTGGTTGCGCAGGCGGATGTTGGCGAACGTGCCGCGGATCATCACCTCGTGGTTGCCGCGGCGCGAGCCGTAGGAGTTGAAGTCCTTGACCTCGACGCCGTGCTCACGCAGGTAGCGGCCCGCGGGAGAGTCGGCCTTGATCGCACCGGCCGGGGAGATGTGGTCGGTGGTGACCGAGTCGCCCAGCTTGGCGAGCACGCGGGCGCCGGAGATGTCGGTCACCGGGGCCGGCTTGTGCGGCATGCCCTCGAAGTAGGGCGCCTTGCGCACATAGGTCGAGTCGGGATCCCACTCGAAGGTGTTGCCGGTCGGGATCGGCAGCGAGCGCCAAGTGTCGTCGCCCTTGAACACATCGGCGTAGTCGCGCTTGAACATCTCCTGGCCGATGGAGGAGTTGACGACGTGCGAGACCTCCTCGGGCGAGGGCCAGATGTCGCGCAGGAACACCGGCTTCCCGTCCGCGTCCGTGCCGAGCGCCTCGTGGTCGAGGTCGAAGTCCATCGTGCCGGCGAGCGCGTAGGCGACCACCAGCGGCGGCGAGGCCAGGTAGTTCATCTTCACGTCGGGGTTGATGCGGCCCTCGAAGTTGCGGTTGCCCGAGAGCACGGCGGTCACCGCGAGGTCGCCCGACTGCACGGCCTCGGAGATCTCCGCCGGCAGCGGCCCGGAGTTGCCGATGCAGGTGGTGCAGCCGTAGCCGACGAGGTTGAAGCCGAGCTTGTCGAGGTAGGGCTGGAGCCCGGAGCGCTCGAAGTAGCCCGTGACGACCTGCGACCCGGGAGCGAGCGAGGTCTTGACCCACGGCTTGCGGGTGAGCCCCTTGTCCACGGCGTTCTTGGCCAGCAGGGCCGCGCCGATCATGACGTAGGGGTTGGAGGTGTTGGTGCAGGAGGTGATCGCGGCGATCACGACGGCGCCGTGGTCGATCTCGAAGCTCGGCCCGTCGGCCAGGGTGACCGGCGTCGGGCGGTGCGGGCGGCTATTGGCGGTGGAGTTGGAGGCGGGCGCGTCGGAGGCCGGGAAGGACTCCTCGCTGGCCTCGTCGACACCGTCGACGACGTAGTTGCGCACGTCGCGGCGCCAGGTGTCCTTGGCCGCCGACAGGGCGATGCGGTCCTGCGGGCGCTTGGGGCCGGCGATCGAGGGCACGACCGTGGCGAGGTCGAGCTCGATGTACTCGGAGTAGACGGGCTCCTCGGCCGGGTCGTGCCAGAGGCCCTGGGCCTTGGCGTAGGCCTCGACGAGGGCGACCTGCTCCTCCGAGCGGCCGGTTAGGCGCAGGTAGGCGGTGGTCTCGTCGTCGATCGGGAAGATCGCGCAGGTCGAGCCGAACTCGGGGCTCATGTTGCCGATCGTGGCGCGGTTGGCCAGCGGCACCGAGGAGACGCCCTCGCCGAAGAACTCGACGAACTTGCCGACCACGCCGTGCTTGCGCAGCATCTCGGTGATGGTGAGCACGAGGTCGGTGGCGGTGGCGCCGGCGGGCAGCTTGCCGGTCAGCTTGAAGCCGACGACCCGCGGGATCAGCATCGAGATCGGCTGGCCCAGCATCGCGGCCTCGGCCTCGATGCCGCCCACGCCCCAGCCGAGCACGCCGATGCCGTTTTCCATCGTGGTGTGCGAGTCGGTGCCGACGCAGGTGTCGGGATAGGCCTTGCCGTCGCGCACCATGACCACGCGGGCGAGGTGCTCGATGTTGACCTGGTGCACGATGCCGGTGCCCGGCGGCACGACCTTGAACTCGTCGAACGCGGTCTGGCCCCAGCGCAGGAACTGGTAACGCTCCCGGTTCCGCTCGTATTCGCGCTCGACGTTGCGGCGGAAGGAGTCGGAGGCGCCGAAGAAGTCGACGATGACGGAGTGGTCGATGACCATCTCGGCCGGCGCGAGCGGGTTGATCTTCGCCGGGTCGCCGCCCAGGTCGCGCACGGCCTCACGCATGGTGGCGAGGTCGACGACACAGGGCACACCGGTGAAGTCCTGCATGATCACTCGGGCGGGGGTGAACTGGATCTCGACGCTCGGCGCGGCGTTCGGGTCCCACTGGCCCAGCGCGCGGATGTGGTCGGCGGTGATGTTGGCGCCGTCCTCGGTGCGCAAGAGGTTCTCCAGGAGAACCTTGAGGCTGTACGGGAGGCGCTTGGATCCCTCGACAGCGTCCAGCCGGTAGATCTCGAATGCCGCGTCACCGACGCGGAGCGTGTCACGGCTGTCAAAGCTGTTCGCGGACACGGTGATTCGCCTCCTCGGGCCAATGGTCGTTCGCAGGAAAATCCTGCCGTACCCGGTGAGCGCACCTGACAGTTAGGTTCGCCTAAGTTGCAGCTCGACAGCGAGTTACAGCGGATGTCTCGATGTCAAGATATCTTCCTAGATGTCTCGACATCAAGTTACTCATCAGTATCCTCAGAGAGGCGCAAGTCGCCAATACAGCAGTCCGACAACAGCCACGGAAAGTATCGGAGCGAGAATCTTCTGCTCAAAGGTCTTCCCGGTCTTGATGCCGATCTTGTACGGCAAGAGCCACTTGTGGCGGAGCGGCCACAACACCGGGCATCCGCGCTCGGTGAGACAGTCCCCCACCACATGGATGAAGGACCCCACCCCCACGGCCATGCCCAACCAGGCGTAACCCACCCCATACGAGCGGAAGACCACGAACAATCCCGCGGTGAGAGCCACGTTGACCAGCGCCGACGCGAGCTTCTTCCCGGGCACGCCGATGCCGATCGCGCGCAGCGCCAGCCCGATCATGAGCACGACCATGATGTCCCTGCCGATCGGATATCGATTCGCCAGGAAATGCGCACCTACTCCGGTCAACACCGCGAACGCCAGCGAGTGCGTCGCCCCCCGGTGGCCACCCGAAACCCAGCTGACCGCCTTGCTGAGCCCCCATGTGACCGGCCCGAAGGTCTGGGCGATCGTGGCGCTCGGATGATCGAGGTCGGGCAGCATCGCCGCCCCCGCACAGATCAGCGCCCCCGCGATAAGTTCGGCGGGCGACAGAGCGCCCGCCATGATGCCGGTGTCGATCCACCGGGTCGATTCGTTCAGCCACGGCATCGCCGCGAACACCGGCGCCAGCCCGAGCCACGCCACAGCCCCGGTCAGCGCGTGCGTATGCCCCATCATGCGAAGATCACGGCACGGGACTCTACTCAATGGGGGCCGCCGGCGTCTTGACGATGCCAGGGTGAGAGTCAAGGACCTCACCAGCGCGATACCCGATCAGATCCGGTCAGAGGACTCCGGCGCGCCTTGGAAACGACAGACGGGACCATCCCGGCACCGAGAGCACCCCCCAGCCCTCCCGATACGGAACGATCCCGTCTATGCCCAGATAACGCCTAGGTTTCGAGGTATTGTTCCCGGATTTCGAGATAATCGCGTGATCTAGCTCACTCTGCCGTCGCGGCCCTCAGCCTGGCCGCCGTCACCCCCTTCAAAAAAGGCACGATCACCGCCGCCGAACCCACTGCGAACAGGGCAAACGCGGCGGAAGGACTGGCGAACTCCGCCACCGCTCCCGCCACGACCGTGCCCACCGGCAACGCGCCGTAGGTCACCGTCCGCGCGGCCGCGCCGTACCTCCCGAGCAGGTGATCGGGCACGACCGTCTGTGAGATGACACGGGCGTTCACGCTCCACAACGTGCCGCCCATGCCGCCGAGGAAGGCCGCGGCCCCCACCGCCCACGCCTCCGGCACGACAACCGGCACGAACACCATCAGGAACGTCCCCACCAGGTCGGCGAAGAGCACCCAGCGCATCCCGAGCAGCCGGTTGGCCGGCGCCACGAGCACCGCGCCCAGCAGCCCGCCGACGCCGATGGCGCCGACGAGCAAACCGTAACCCTCCGCGCCGACGGACAACACGCCCGTGGCGTACGTCGGCAGGAGCGCCAACCAGGCCGACCACGCCCCCACAAGCACGGCGGTCGTCAGGTTGAGCACCCGGAGCAGCGGGTTTCGCCAGAGAAAGAGGAGGCCTTCCTTGATGTCCCCCAGCACCGAACGCTTCCCGCCGGCGGACTCGCCCTCCCCGGGGACGGGGCGGAACCGCCCCGCGACGAGCATGATCAGCGCGGCGCTCAGCACGAACGCCGCCGCCGTCCACCCCAGCGCGACCGAGACGCCGATGCCGAGGAGCAGCCCCCCGAGCGCCGGCCCAGCGAACTCGTTGGCCACCGTCTCGGCCCCCGCGATCCACGCGTTGGCCCGCCCCAGCCGCCTCCGGGGCACGGCGGCCGGGATGATCGCCCCCACCGCGGTGCTGACCAGCACGTCGGTCACGCCGACCACCAGGCCCACGCCGTAGAGCATTGGGAGGGACAGGGCCTCGAGCGCATATGCCAGGAGGAGGCCGAGCGCGGCGGTCAGCCGGGTGAGGTTGCCCACGACCACCAGGCGCCTGCGGTCGAGGCGGTCGACGAGCACGCCCACGTGCAGCGAGATGAGAAGCCAGGGCAGCGTCAGCGTGAGCGCCACACCGGCCACGAGCGCCGGGGAGTCGGTCAGGGCGAGGGCCATGTACGGCAGAGCGATCTTGAAGATGCCGTCGGCCAGGTTGCTGACGCCCATGAAGCCCACCAGGGCGGCTTCGTTCCTGACCGCCGTCCTCCCGCCGGCTTCCCGCTCCGTGGAGCGTGTCGCGACCTCCACGTCCACCTCACTCACCGTCATCGCTCCACCACACTTGTTACCGTCTATCCCGTTAGATGGTTGGAGCATAACCGGCAAAGTGCTTAGATGGAATACGTGAGCGAGACGCCCGCCCATGTGGCCCTGATCCTCGACTTCGCCAACACGGTCGACATCGAGGAGGGCACGGACGAGTTCGCCACCGCGGAGGGCTTCACGACGTGGATGGCGGACCACGGCCTGCCCGTGCCCGCCTCACGCCACGGGGAGGGCGTCGACCTGCGCACCGGCATCCGCGCCCGCGTGCTCATCACCAACGGCGGCGAACCGCCGGCGGGCGACCTCACGACCGGGCAGGCCGTGCTCGACCGCCTCCCCCTCCACGTCCGCCTCGGGGAGAGGCCGGAGCCGGGCTCCCCCCTTCCCTCCGCCGACCCACTCGGCCGGATCGCCGCCGCGTGGGCCCTCACCGTCGCCACCGGCGACTGGCGGCGGCTCAAGCAGTGCCCGGACCACGACTGCGGCTGGGTCTTCTGGGACGCCACACGCAGCCGCACCCGCCGCTGGTGCAGCATGCGCGTCTGCGGCAACCGGGCCAAGGCCCGCAACTTCGCCCAGGCCCGGCGCGACCGGCCCGAGTGAGGTGGCCCGCGAAAGACAGGTGACCGGCTCACCGGCGCTTCCGCCGTACAGGTCGGCGGCGGCGAGGGGCATTCGTGCCGGTCGGCTACGCTCCAAGAAGTGATCACTGATGAGTTGACCCACAATGTGGTGAGCACATGGGGTGTCGAGGGTGCGCACTGGCTGGCGGATCTCCCAGCGACCCTGCAGGAGCTCGCCCGCGACTGGGAGCTCACCGTCGGGGAGCCCTATGAGCTGTCCTACCACTACGTCACCTCGGTCACCTGCGAGGACGGCACGCCCGCCGTCTTGAAACTGGGAGTGCCGACCGGCACGTCTCTGGCCGAGGAGGCCCCCGCCCTCGCGGCCTTCGACGGCCGCGGAGCCGTCCGCCTCCTCCGGGCCGATCTCGGCCGCGGCGCGCTCCTCCTGGAACACGTCGCCCCCGGCGGGCGCAGCCGCGACCTGGTGCCGGGCCGGGACGGCGAAGCCACGTCGGCCGCGGTCAGTGTGATGCGCCGCCTCCACGTGCCGCCTTCACCCGGCTGCCCCCTCCCCGAGGCCGTGACCCAGGCGGAGGCGTTCGACAGCTATGTGACCGTTTACGGTGACACCGGCCCCTTGCCGCTGGACCTGGTCGTGCGCGCCGGTGGCCTGATGCGCGAACTCTGCGCCTCCGCCCCCGCCCGCGTCCTCCTCCACGGCGACCTCCACCACGACAACATCCTCCGCGCCACTCGCGAACCATGGCTGGCCATCGACCCGCACGGCCTCGTGGGCGACCCCGGCTACGAGGTCGGCTCCTGGCTGTTCAACCCCGACCCCGCCGACCGCGACCCGGCCCTGACCGCCCTGGTCCCCTCCCGCGTGGAACAACTGGCCGACGAACTCGCGATGCCGGTGGACCGCGTCGTGGCCTGGGGCTTTGTCAAGGCGATGATGTCCGACGTATGGACGGCAGAAGACTGGTCCCCCGGCGTCCCCTGGTCCCCCATCAGCCGCGCCTTCGACGTCGCCCGCTCCCTCCTCCCCCGCCTGCCGTAACGGCGACCCCACGACCTTCGGCCTCGGCCGCGCCCTGGTCGAGCGCCTGCTGCCCGACGGCGACCTGTCGGCCCTGGCCCGACACCCACCACGAGGAACGGCGAGAGCCCGTACAGCGTCGCAACCACCAGATTGCGCCCCGTACCGGCATCCGGTGCGGGGTTTTCCATTACCGACCTTAGGGGTTGATGGCGATACGTTGACGATATATCGTTGAGCCATCGAGAACGATCTGGAGACGATCGTCTTAAGAAGGGGGATGTCATGGCTTCGGCTCATTCGATGGGCGCGGGTGACGCCTGTCCCGGTGCCGGTGAGGTGCGTGATCACGTGAAGCGGGCCATGCGTGAGGCATGGACTGTCATGGCGGGCGGCTGGCACGGGGAGGAGGCCCACCGGGAGGGCCATGGGCCGCGGGAGTCGCGGCGGCGGGGGCCGCGGTTCCCGTTCGGGTTTGGAGAAGGGCAGGGATGGCCGGGGATGCCGCCGCGGTTCCCCTTCGGGGGCGGGCACCGGCATGGCAGCAGGGGACGCAAGGCCAAGCGGGGGGACGTGCGGGCGGCGATCCTGGCGCTGCTGTCGGAGGAGCCGCGCAACGGCTACCAGATCATTCAGGAGATCGCGGCACGCAGCCACGGGGGCTGGAAGCCCAGTCCGGGGGCCGTCTATCCGGCGCTTCAGCAACTCGCCGACGAGGGGCTGGTGCGGTCGGAGGAGTCCGAGGGACGTAAGACGTTCCACCTCACCGAGGAGGGGCGGGCTTATGTGGACGCCAATCAGCAGGAGATGCGGGCCCCGTGGGAGGAGATGGCGCCCGACCTCGACGATCCGACGTGGGAGCTGATCGACCTGGCGCGGCAGTCGGGGTTCGCGATGTTCCAGATCATGCAGACGGGCACCCCGGCGCAGGTGCGGCAGGCCCGAGAAGTGCTGATTGAAAGCCGCAGAAAGCTTTACCACATCCTGGCCGACGGCGATCCTGGAGACGAGTGACCTCGTGGCCGGGAGAGAAGGCACCGTGACGAACAAGCCAGAGGATCTTCGCATCGGTCATACGGAGCGGGACGCCACGGCGACGGCACTCCGGGAGGCCTTCGCGGTCGGGCACATCACCTTGGAGGAGCTGGACGAGCGCCTGGACCTGGCGCTCTCCGCCCGCACGGCCGGCGACCTCGCCCGGGTGACCGCCGACCTGCCGGCCGCCCCCTCCCCCGCCCCACGAGCCCAGCAGAAGCGGACGCACGGCCCCCGGCACCACAACAACCACTGGCACCCTCACAGAGGGGGGCTCCCGGTGCACAGGCGGCGTGGCGGCCCGGGCCCGTGGCCTTGGATACCACTTCTAGTGCTCGCTGTGGCCTTTGGTGGATTTGGGGTTATTAAGTACTTCATCCTCTTCTGGGTGGTGCTATTCGTGGCAGGGATGTTTCACCATCGACGCCTGCAGATGAGGCACCAACGGCGCTGAAACGCCGCTGGACGTCACACGCGCATTCGGGTTGCCCGAACGCCCGGGGCCGAGTGCGGGCAACCCTGAGCCCACCGTCCGCCGCGTCCCTACTGCCGTGACGGCTGCGGACCGCTTTCCACTCGTCGTGGTGGCGCGGGCGACACGTCCTCCCGCTCCCGTGCGGAAAGCGCGGCGGACCGGGACAGGCGGCGCTCGTAAAGAGAGTTCGTCGCGATGTGCAGGACGTTGACGGTGAGGATCGCGGGTGCGATCACCGCCACCGCCTGAGGAAATGCCGGCTGCAGGGATAACGCGAGGATGACTGCCGTTATCCCGTTCTGCTGGGCCAAGGCGAAGGACACGCGGTCGCCGCGCAGGCCCCGGCCGGCCACCAGGAGTCCTGCCACGGCCTGGGCGCCGAACGCCGCGGCGCCCAGCACCACCCCGGCCAGGGCTCCGGCGCCGGTCAGGCTCACCAGCAGCATGCCCAGCATGAAGGTGGCCGCGTGGAGGGCGACCTTGGTGGCGCGTTCGACGTGGGGGGCGATCGCGGGGCGGAAGAACAGGCCCGTGAGGGCGACGGCCAGCATGAGGTTGAAGGCCACGCCCACCGAGAGGACGGCGAGAAGCACCGCCACCTGGAAGGCCGGACCCCGGCGAAGCGCCGTCAGAACGGCCCATGTCACCAGAGCCGCAGCGGCCAGGGCCAGGTTCCAGCCCAAGGTGGCGAGGTAGGGGCCGAGGCCGAGGTCGGCCGTACCTCCGGTGGACAACCACAGGGCGAAGGCCGACAGATAGACGGTCAGCACGACGGTGATCGGATCGTCGAACGACGCCCAGGCGAGCAGGATCGTCCTGGCCCTCGGGGACATGCGGGAGCCGCCGATGCGGGCGGCGACCGAGAGCGGGTCGATCTGGGTGACGGCGATCGCCAGCACGAGGTGCGCGGGGTCCCGGAAAACGAGGTACATGACCCCCGCGATCAGGACCGCCTTCAGCAGCACGCCGGCGGTGACGGCGAGCACGATGGTGCGCACGTCGAAACGGGCGACCTCGCGCGAGATGCCGAAGGTGCTGCCGAACAGCCCGACGGCGAGGAGCGCGGTGGCGAGGACGGTGTAGGCGCCGGAGGCGGCGAGGTCCTCCACGTCCACATGGATGAGCCGGGCGCTGATGAGCCCGGCGGCGGCGACGAGAAGCGCGGCGAACAACTGACGTGCCGCGGCGCGTGTGCCTGTGCTCCGCTCATCGGACATGAGCGTGCCTCCCGACAGGGGTCGACGGCCGAGACTGGAGGGAACCGACCGGTACGGCTCGCGCCGGATCGGCGGAATTGAGCTCGGTGCCCCGAGTCTTTCATCCTTCGCCGCTGTAGAAAATGGCGCTCTTCGGGTAAAACCCGATGACTGCCCGTTGAATCGTGGTCGCACCTGTCACGTGGGGTAACCGACCGCATGGGTGAGTCATGCGCTCAAGGGAAAAGGCCACTCCCGCCGCACTCCGCATGCGATGTACGGAGAATCCCGCCCAAGGCAGTGAGGGAAAGAAGCCTTTGGGGCCATGGCACCGGCCCTCTACCCCCTGATCCGGACAAAACGGAGGGCCTCTGACCTGGTGCGGCCCAGACTTGGCAGCCAACTCCCAGCAACCGGGAAAAGTGCTAATTAGCGCGAAGTTTCGATTGGGCCACGGAGCCCGTTGACGGATCCCAATTGCATAGAGTACATATCACCCGGTACACCTCCGGTCTATATTTTCGCTGTGCAAAGACGGAGGATATGGTCATGGGAGGTTGGCGGACGCCCGGTCGCCTGTCACTCGTCTGCTCGGGTTGGGTGCTCGGTCTGGCCTTCCTCGCGGGGCCCGCCGCCTTCGCCGCCGCGCCGGATCCCGCGCAGGACGCGCAACTCGTCTTCTGCCTGTCCCCCGCTCAACGGGACCCCCTGCTGATCGCGGCGGTCAATCTCGGCATCGCGAGCGAGAAGTCCGGCGGCAACCTCAAAGTGCACGGCAAGTGGCTCACGGTCGACCAGTGGCGCAAGGAGCACAAGGAGCCCTTCGACCGGGCCTGCGCGGCGCTACGCGCGTCGTCGCCGGGGGCCGCCCCGCCGGAGGGCGGCGGGGGTGCGCCGTCGGGCTGGCTGGGGGTGCTTGTGCCGGTCGCCTTCGGGGCGGTGCTGACCCTGGCCAGCACGGAGTGGCGGGTGGCCTCGGACCGCAGGCGCCGGGAAGCCGACCTGCTGATGGCCAGATTCACCGCGTTCCGGGAGGCATATGCCCAGCAGTTGCATGACTGGACGGACAACGACAGCAGGCAGCCGGACCCGGTGATGACCCGGGCCAGGCACGCCGATCTTCTCAGCCAGATCCTCCTCGTGGGCGGCATGCACAAGCGGTGCGGGGAGCCGGCCGCGCGTCTGCGCGTCACATTGGAGGGGGAGCTCCGCGTCATCGGCTACGACGACTGGCTGGCCATCCAGTCGTCGGGCCACAATCCCGAACCCGAGCGCATCCGGGCGGCGCTGGCGACGTTCGAGCGGGACAACCGGCTGCTCGCGGACCTCGTCGCGGGCAACGGTCTGATGCTCTTCGCCGGGGCGGCCTTGGGCAGGTCGAGGGAGACACGGCGGACCCGGCGAGCGCGACGGGCGGCGAGGAGGGCGGCGCGCACTGCCGGACGCAGCACGAGCACGACACGCAGCACGACGCAACAAGACGCAAATCCGGGCAACCCTCATGATTCGGAGCGTTCGACGTGACCCCCTTTTGCGCGCCGCCCATCGTGCATTCCAGCAAAGCGCTCTGCCCGTGGGTCGACGAGACCCACGAGGCGCTCTATGTGGACGTGGACGATGTGTTCAACTCGTTCGACGCCTTCACCCGCGCGTTCGGCGAACTCGGCAACATCGAGGTGCACGGGCACGTGGTGCTGGTCACCGGCAGCGACGGCTGCGGGAAGACCGCGCTGGTCAACAAATGCGTGAGCTGGCTCCACCGCAGGCTCCTCCCGAAAAGGAACCAGCCGGTGATCGTCGACCTCTTCAGCATTTTCCCGGAGGGCGACCACAGGAGGCGGGCCCGCACCCTCTTCAAGGCCCTGGTGCACCAGTTGCGCGCCGATCGCGGCGGATTCTTCACCACCGAGGAATGGAACTCCCTCGCCACGGTGGACCCCGAGGAGGACCTCATCCTCTCCTACAGGCTATTGAGCGGGCTGCTGAAGAAGAACAAGCTCATTGTGCTGGCCCTGATGCCGAGGGCGAAGTCTGAGGAGGAGATACTCGAACTGGCCAGGCTGGCACTCAACCACATCGTCTTCTTCGCCGAGATCCCGAGTTTCGGGATCACCCCGGCGAACACGATCCGGAAGGAGTTCAGCTCGGCGCTCGTCCCGGTGCGGATCGGCAAGCTGCAGGCGTCCGACGGGCTGGCGTGGTTCAGGGACCGCGAGCGGCGATTCCCGCCGGAGGAGCAGGAGGAGCTGCCGTCGATCCCGGACGACGCGCTCATCGAATTTCTCACCGACATCAGGGAGTCGGAGGAGTTCTTCACCCTCCGCTTTCTGCAGAAATATTTCTGCAAGTTCTATTCGACTTACGTCCCCCAGCACGGGGGCGCGCCCATAAGCTACGAGAATCTCAACAGCTTCCTCGGAAACAATTGGATTGACTTCTTCGGCGAACCACAGGAGGGCGAGTGAGGCCACGCGAGGTCCAGACCGATCCGCCGGATCGAAATCCCTTCCCGCCCTCGGCCATCGCCCACCTGACGATCGGTCCCGCGAGCCCGCCGCAGACGGTGCAGACACCGACGCTGATCGAGGTCAAGGCCTTCGTCAACGACTATCTGGCCGCGATGGAGCCCGGCCGCACCGGCACGACCGGGCTCGGCGGCGCGCTGGCGGTCATCGGCGAGTTCGGCACGGGGAAGACGCACATCGCCCTTGAGGTCCTGCACGCCGTCACCCGGCGCCGCAGCGAGGACACCGTCCTCATCGAGTTCGACGAACCCGGCCGGAGCTTATTAAGGCTCTACTTAGACCGGTTTATCAAGAAAATATCCGCCGAGCAGATCAAGCAGCTCGCCGAGGACTACCATCATTTCACCCTGATGGACAACCTGCAGAAGAGCGCGGTCTTCCGGCAGCTCACCCAGCAGCCGGAGTTCCGCAAAAGGTCGGCCGAGGAAATCATCAGCCGGTTCGGCATGGCGCGCAACGTCTCCCTCGACCGGCTCAGGGCGGCCCTCGCGGAGTTCGCCATCTGGCAGGATTTCGCCGTCGCGCTCCAGCTCGTCCTGGAGGACGAATACCAGCCGTCGGTCCACGCCTGGCTGAGCGGCGCCGAGCCCGATCCGCTGCTGCGGGAGCACGGCATCACGTGCGCCATCGACAGCGAGGTCGCCGCCATCGAGGCCATCGGCGTACTCGCCTATCTGCACGGGCGCACCGGCCGTAAGCTCATCGTGCTGATCGACGAGTTCGAGCGGCTGCTGCCGCTCTTCGAGGGCACGCCGGAGGTCACTCCGGCGTTCGAGCGGCTGCTCAACGCCTTTGTGAACGCCGGCTGCCTGCTGATCATCTTCGGGCTGCCGGACACGCGGCAGATGTTGACGGCGAGCGCCAAGGAGCGCGTGCGGATCCTCTCCCCCTCCCCGTTCAACCCCGACCACATAAAGGCATATATCCGGATCCAGTTGGGCGCGTGGCCGCACCCGCGTTTCGACGAGGACGCCCCCGAGGAGATCGTCCGGATCAGCGACGGCATCCCCCGGCAGGCGATCCGGCTCCTGCACTACTCCTACGGAGAAGTCGTCGCCGGACGGCACCGGAACGAGATAACACGTGCCCCGGCCGGCGAACCCGGCGACCTCGATCCCGAAGGCGCCGAGGACGTCACCGTAGACGGCGATCCCGAGGAGCGGGTCACCGGCCTGCTGGTCGGGGAGGTCGCCCGGCGTGTCTTCCGCCAGGCGGAACCGGTCGACATCAAGGCGGCCGTGCGCCGCATCGTCAGCTCGGAGGGGTGGGTCAACCAGGAGCAGTGGCGCATCCAGGGCAGGATCGTGGTCGACTTCTGGATCCCAGTCGGCCGCACGGGCGCCTGCGCGGTGTGGATCACCGACACCGTGCTCAACAAAGCCGAGGTCGACCGGCTGGAGGTCGCCGCGTCCTCGGTGCTCGCCGAGGCCGACCCGGTGCGCCGCGTGCTGGTGATCAACGGGCGGGTGCCCGCCGCGCTGACCGCCAAGGTGAACACGCTGTTCGACCGGGCACCCATCCAGTACGACTCGATCAACTTCGACAACGAGTTCCGCTCGTGGCTGCGCGCCAGCACCGACCGCATCGTCGCGAGCGACGGCTCCGGCGTGCTCGACCTGCTCGACAAACGCACCGAGCGGCTCAGCGGCGAGATCCGCGACATGCGGCGCATCACCGAGGGCCTGATGGAGTGGATCAGCTTCACCGCCCCTTCCCGATCCATGCCCTCGACCCGGTCGAGCCGGCTGCCGATCAGCATCGGGCAGCACTTCGAACGTGCCCTGGCGGCGCTCGGCGCGCTCGACGATCTCGACCGGGTGCTCAGGCAGCTCTTCGCCGTCGAACGACGGCGTCGGCCCCGGGGCCCGCGTGCCGCGGCGCGCGGCGGCGCACTGCGGCACGAGCTGGCCACGCCGGGGGCGCTGCCGGCGGTGGGGGCGACTCTGCTGCTCTACAAGCTGGTGGATCAGTTCCAGATCAGTGTGCAGGAGTGGCTGGAGAGCATCGGTTCGGAGTCGGGGTTGCGTGACATCGCGCCGCAGGAACTCGACCGGCTGCGGGAGATCTGCGACGTCTACGAGGCCACGGCCGACCTGCTGCCAATGCGCAGCCTCGACCACCTGGTGGAGTGGACCTCGCCGTTCTCCGAGGTCAGCGACACCGGCCTGGCCCGCAAACGGGACCTGCGCCAGGCGTTCGACGGCCTCGGCCCCCGGGTCTACCGCTCGGTCCTCGCCACCGTGGAGGCCCGCACCTGAGCAACCCGGTCCTCAAGCATGCCCGGCGAACCGTGCTGTGCCGTACCAGGACGGCGGCGGGTCAGCCCGTGAGCGGGGCCGCGCCGTCCGCGGGCACCGGGAACAGGGCGGCGATGTGGGGCCGGAGCGTGTCGAGGCGGCGTTCGGCGGCGGCCACCATGGACTGGTCGAGGGTGACGCCCACGAGGTAGCGGCCGGTGTCGAGCCAGCGCACGTAGATCGCGCCCTGCCGTACGTCAAGCACGATGCGCACGGGTTTGTCGCGGCTGACAAGACGTATGGCGTGGCCGAAGTCCCCGGCGATCACCGCGGCCCGGCTGCCCAGCTCGGCATATTTCGCCCGCCGCGCCTCGGGGGTGGTGTCGGTGAAGAAGCGCACGAGGTCGGGGTGGGCGAAGCAGTCCACGGCGAACCGCAGGCTCCAGTGGTCGTAGTACGCGAGGTAGTGGAGATCGGCGGGCCCCACCTCGGCGGCGGTGAGCCGGGCGGCGCGTTCGATGAGCGGGTCGGAGTCCGGGGCGCCGTATTCGGTGCGCAGGTCGCCGCTCAGCGGGTGGCTCGCAGGCACCGCGTCGCGCCGGAACCCGCCGAGGTCCTCGTCGGGCAGGCTCACGAGGCCCCGGATGTCGCCGATCAGCTCCGCCATGCCCTTGTCCGCGTCCCACACCCGGGACGGGTCGAGGGTCACCGCCACCAGGGACTCGTAGGGGCGCACGTGACCGCAGACGGCGGCCCCAGAGCCGCTCTCCACGACCGTCCTGATCAGCCCGCCGGTCTTCAGGTCGGCGAGGTAGTCGTCCGCCCGGTCCACCTGGAAGATCATCATCCGCCCGGCCTGCTGGAACCCGCCGATCCGCGACACCGCCCCCGCGCAGCCGGGACGGGCGGCGACGGCGGGGTCGCCGAGCACGTGCAGGGCGAAGTCGAAGATGCCCCCTGTGTAGTGCGCGAGGTAGTGCACACCCCTGTCGGCGGCGAGGAACTCCCTGCAGGGCTCGACGAGCCACTCATAGGAGCTCTTGAGCCGGGCCTGCTCGCCCACCGCGTGCGGAGCCAGATCCTCGCGCACGTCCAGATGCCGAGTGGTCATGTTCCCCTCCGCGTGCTCAGAACCACAGCACCTCGATGTCGATGTCCGATCGCACATGCCGGCCGGCGCCCGGCTCCCCCAGGCTAAGCCTGCGCGAGTCGGCGTAGTTGGCCATGGCGATCGCGGCGTACGGACTGTCCCTGCCGAACCGGGCGACATAGCCTTCCCAGGCACCGCGGTCGAGGCGCAGCGCCCCGGTGTGATCGCCCAGGACCGCCAGCGTGCCGGCGTGGTTGACGGTGGCCGCCAGGGTGTAGGGGTGCAGGTCGCCGAGGCGTTCCGCCAGGTGTTCAAGCGCCTCCCCGCCGAGGTCGCGGGCGGCGGCCTTGTCGCCCACGGCCCGCCGGAAGACCGCGAGGTTGGCCGCCGCGACCATGGCGAACGGGTTGGCGGTACGGCTGAGGCCCTCGTAGGCGAGTGTTCCGTACTCGACGGCCGCCGTGTGCGCCCCGACGGCGTGCAGCGTCCACGCGTAGCCCGCGGTGCAGGCGAGCGTCGAGGAGTAGTCCGCGCCGAACAGCGCCCGGTGCCCCTCCAGGGTGGCGCTGTGCAGGGTGCGGGCCTGGTCGAGTTTGGCGGGGTCGCCCAGTTTGCGGCCGAGGCGGCGGTAGGTCGCGGCGAGGCTGCGGTCCAGCCGCAGCCGGGCCACGTCGAGGGTGGCGCCGCCGATCCCGCCGACGTTCTCGCGCACGCTGCGCAGCCACTCCTCCGCGTCCTCGTAGCGCCCGAGTTCGCGCAGGTAGACGCCGACGTTGCAGCCGCTCCAGCGGGCCCAGTAGGAGTCGGCGCCCCACAGCCGGACCCGCCTGGCGTAGGTCTGCTGTTCGAGGTCGAGCGCCTCGTGCACGTTTCCCGCGAGATAGGCGGACAGGGCGCAGTTGTTGGCGGCGGCGAGGGTCTGCTCGTGGTCGTCGCCGAACAGATAGCGGGAGACCAGCAGTATCGAGAGCTCCTCGGCCGCCGCCATGTCGAAGCGGCCGAGGGCGCGCAGGTCGGCGGCGTAGCCGCGGTTGGCGGCCAGGGTGCGCGCGCTGCGCAGGCCGTGGCGGGACCGCAGGGTCTCAAGCGCGCCGAGGTCGAGCGCGTGGGCCTCGTCCCACCGGTTGAGCGCCCGCTGGAGGTTGGCCATCAGCACCTGCAGGTCGGGCACGAGTTCCCTGGTCTCGGCGTGCCGGGTCCAGACCGCCATCGCCTCGGCGCCGATCTCGCGGCCCGCCTCCAGCCGGCTGCCTCTGCTGGTGTTGTAGAGGTAGCGGAGCTGGTTCAGGATCCAGTCGCACACGCGGGTGTCGGTGCTGGTGAGCGCGCCGGAGGGGCGCAGGTGGTTCCACAGCTCCTCGAACACCGCCTTGTGCGCGTCGTCGGTCGGGTCGAACCGGGGATAGGCGTGCGCCGCGAGCACACGCAACGCCTGCGCCTGCCGTACTCTCGTCTCCTCCTCGGTCATCTCCTCGCGGATCAGCCGCTGGATGAGCGCGTTGGTGTGCACGGCGGGGTCCTTGCCCCAGCGCACCTCGATCAGCCCGTAGCACTCGGCCTTGGCCAGCACGGCGTCGATCATCAGCGGGTCGTCGAGGCCCTCGCCGAAGCGGGCGAGCTCGTCGAGCACCGGCCAGGAGCGCAGCAGCCGCAGCGAGATATGCGCGGGGTTGAGAAAGGTGATGAGCTGGAGCATCCAGATCACCCCGGCGCTGAGCCGGCGGAACTTCAGCACGTTGAGGGCCATCCGCACGATCGCCCTGATGTCGGAGGAGTCGTCCCGCGAGGATGCGCCGTCCTCCCGGGCCAGTTCCTCGCGGAACCTCGTCACCGCCAGTGCCGCCGCCTCGCCCTCGCCGATGTTGCGATAGCGCCGCCACCGCGCGTCCTCGCCGATCCACGCCCCGGCCAGCTCGACGGCGAGCGGGACGTCGTGTACGGCTCGCGCCACCGTCGCGGCGCCCGCCGGGTCCAGCGCGGGGACCACGCGGCGCAGCAGGGCGACGCTCTCCTCCCGCTCGAAGGGAGGCACCTGCTCGCCGGGGCTCTCGGGGTCGGTGGAGGTCAGGGTGACGATGACGTGGCCGGCGCGCGAGCTCGGCAGGAGGCCGTCGAGGTGGGCGATGTCGCCGACGTTGTCGTAGACGAGCAGCCAGCGGGCGGGCTCGACGTCGAGGGCCTTGAGCATCGCCTTGGCCCCGTCGCCTCTGGAGGGGATCTGCAGGGTGACGGCGAGGTCGGCGAGCCCCTTGCGGATGTCGTTGCGTGAGCCGCCGGGGATCCACCAGATGATGTCGTAGTCGGAGGCGAAGCGGTAGACATATTCGAGCACGAGCTGGCTCTTGCCGACGCCCTCCGCGCCGCGCAGGTAGTAGGGCCCCTGGGCGAGTGTGGTGGGCGCCAGGTTGTCCCGCATCTCCTCCAAAAAGCCATCTCGCCCGACAAATCCGGCATATCGGGGAGGGAAGGGCAGCCGGGCCGCCCCGACCTCCGCCGTGCCGCCACGCCTCACCCCGCCGGGGAAACGGGTGCCCTGCGACGGCCCGAACTCCTGGAACGGCGTGAGCCCGAGCCGTTTGCGCAGCAACTCCTCGGCCTGCTCCTCCTTGACCTCCCGCAGATCGATGCGGTCGATCGAGGCGGCCCACTCCGGCGGCTCGGTGTCGTCGATCAACACGGCGAAGGTGCGGCTGACCTGGGCTCCGCCGCCCGGCTGGGCCCCCGGCGGCTCGTCCACGTGCGTCCGGTTGAGGCCGATCAGCCGGCCGGGTGAGATCAGCAGGAGGTGGCGGCCGCCCTCGACGGCGGGCAGCGTCCTGGCCGGCATCACCGAGACCATCTCGGTCGGCACGCCGTGCTCGCCGAGCAGCCCCCGGCACCAGTCGGCCCACACGCGGTCGCGCGGCGCGTAGACGATGGAGACCGCGCGCGGGAGCGTGGGGAAGGCGTGGTCGAGGGCGCGGATGTAACGTTCCCGGAGCACGTCGCTCGGCGAGTTCGCCGTTCGCACCCGGTCGTCGGTGATCGCCCTGGTCATCAGCTCGTAGGCGCGCACGAGCGGTGCGGCCTGCGATCCGCCGACCAGCACGGCGAGCTTCTCGTCGTGGGAGAACTCCGGCAGGTAGGGCACCTCGATCTGGCCCAGCACCGCCGGTCCGCCGGTGGTGATCGCGGCGAACCGCTCGCGGGCCAGCAGCCTGGCGCGGCGCAGTCCCTGCGGGTCGCGGTCGTCCACCCCCATCGGCACCGGCAGGATGCGCACCTCGAACCGCCTGCTCAGCATGCGCCGCGCCAGGGCGCCGCTGCCGAGGATCACGCCGGGCGTCATCGACAGGCAGAGCACGACGGAGTCGGAGAGCTGGGCGGCGGTCGCCACGGCGGCGTCACCCCCGCCGGCGGGCCCGTCCACGAGCACATAGTCGTAGCCGGCCGCCATCAGTCTGCGCCGGAGCTCGGGGAGGCGGCGCGACCACACCGCCCAGTCGAAGCGCGGGCTCTCCCCCCTGATCCCCGGCGCGGGCTCGGGCAGGGCGGGGCCGAGGTAGTCGACGCGGCCCTCCGGCGAGGGCGGGTCGCAGTCCAGGCGGACGGTCGCCGACAGCGGGTCGCCCCGGTCGGCGGGGCGGTCCCTGATCACGAGCGGGCGGCCGAAGGGGGCGAAGTAGCGGTGGAGCGCGGGGGCCTCGGCCCTGCTGTCGACCACGAGCACCTTCTGCCCGGCGGCGGCGAGGATCCAGGCGATGTTCGCGACCGCCGCCGTCTGGCCGGCTCCCCCGCCGTAGGAGAGGAAAGAGATGATAATGCCGCTACCTGCACCGCCTGTCCTGGTCACCACCGGGGTATCCGTTCCACGCCGAGAATCATCAGCGATACCAAACGATCCATATCGACCTCCGGCGCCTCGGTAACCGGCTCGGTGAAACCGAAGAAACGCCTAGACATCCAACTAGACATCCATACTCACGAGCACTCACGAGTGCTGAGAAGTACCACGAAGTACGGCGGAGCGAAGCATACGAAACCAGTATAAGTACCCTCATCGTGGGTGAGGGTGTTTCACAAGTTCCCTTAGATCGAACTGACGAATCCCTCAAGCGAGCACAGGAGCGAACCGGCACTCGCTTCCCGCCGGATTCTCCGCAGCGCCTCGCACAATGCCGTGTCAGGCAACTCGGAGAGAGCACTCAGGTCGATGCCGCTCAGATCGACCAGATCCGAGCGGAGATCCCTGCCTTCCCCCTCGACCTCGGGAGAGGTCACTCCGGACTCCACCGCTCACCCTCCCGTCCACGAGCCCTGCCGTCCGTCTGAGGAGCTCGAACAAAGGCGGTAAGGCCGTTGAATCCGTTGAGACGCAACTCGGACAACGAGCATTTTTCCCGTGGCCCCCACCCAAGACGACAGAGCGCCCGGCCGGCGGCAACCTGCCGCGCTTCGGTCCGCACGCGGAAATGCCCACTGAACGTCCTATCACGAACGCCCGACAAGTTCTATATTGACGCAACTTGACGCGACAAACTATGTTTTGGGGATATAGGTATCGTTAGAGCACTACCCCGCACAAACACTCGGAGTGAGCGCGTAGCGGTGCCAATCCCTGAAGGTGGTATCTCGGTAGAGCCCTTCCCCTTTCAGCAGTTCGTCGTGAAGATCGCGAGCAGATGTGACCTCGCCTGCGACCACTGCTACATCTACCGATCCGCCGACCAGGGGTGGCGGTCCCAGCCCGCCGTCATGTCCGCGGCGACCATGGACCACACCGCCGAGCGCATCGCCGAACACGCCGCCGCCCACGCGCTGCCCCAGGTCGGCGTCGTCCTCCACGGCGGCGAACCCCTGCTCGCCGGCCCCGGGCGCATCCGCCACTTTGTCCGGCGCGTCCGCGAGGCGGCGGACGCGGTCGCCACCCGGGTCGACGTCCGCCTGCAGACCAACGCGGTCCGGCTCACCGGCGCCCACCTCGACCTGTTCGACGAGCTCGGCGTGCGTGTCGGGGTCAGCCTGGACGGCGACGCCGAGGCCCACGACCGGCACCGGGTCGACGCCCGGGGCAGGGGCAGCCATGCGGCGGTGGCCAAGGGGCTGCGGCTACTGTCGGCCCGGCCCGCGCTGTTCGGCGGGCTGCTCTGCACGGTGGACCTGGCCAACGATCCGGTGTCCACCTATGAGGCGCTTCTGCCGTACTCGCCGCCGCGGGTGGACTTTCTCCTTCCGCACGGCAACTGGACGCGTCCGCCGCCGGGGAGGGAGGCAGGGTCGGCGGCGACGCCGTACGGCGACTGGCTGACGGCGGTCTTCGACCGCTGGTATTGCGCGCCGCGCCGGGAGACCGGGGTGCGGCTGTTCGAGGAGATCGTCAACGTACTGCTCGGCGGCGTCTCGCGGCGTGAAGACGTGGGGCTCGGCCCCACCCGCTATGTCACCGTGGACACCGACGGGGCGATCGGGCGGAGCGACATTCTCAAATCCGCTTATCAGGGGGCCGCGGACACCGGCCTCAACGTCGGGGCCCACCCCTTCGACGCCGCTCTTCCGGCGGCCCGGCTACTCTCCCCCGCCTGCCGCGCGTGCCGCATCGTGCGGGTCTGCGGCGGAGGCCTCCACCCCCACCGCTATCGCGCGGGCGAGGGTTTCGACAACCCGTCGGTCTACTGCCCCGACCTTTTCCGGCTGATCAGCCACATTCGCTGCCGTCTGACCGCCGACCTGGCCGGCCTGCGAGCCGCCCCGTGAACGCAGCGCGGCCGGGCTCACCCGTGCCGCTCCTCGGAGCGGGCACGGGCGGGTCCACAGTGCCGGCCCTGAGCGAGGCCCTCCGGCCGGCGCCCCCGCCGGGGAGGGCGCAGGGCGGGGCAGGGGTGCTGCCCGCGCACCGCCTCACCGTGGCCGCGTTCGACGCGTTGGCGCGGGGTGGAGGCGGCGTGGAGGCGCTCGGGGTGCTGGCGCGGGCGCAGCGGAGCAAGCGGATGCTGCTGCTGCGGGCGATCGTGGAGGAAGCCGGCGACGGCACCACACGCGACCTCTACGCGGAGCTGGCGCGAGCCCACCGGCGGTCACCCGGCGTGGTGGACGACGTGCTCGCCTACCCCGCCGTCGGCGTGTGGGCGTGGCGGACGCTGAGCGCACTCACCACACGCGGGGAATCGGCCGCACTCGCCCGGCTCGCCGGCCTTGTGGCGGCCTGCGCCGCACGCCTCGGGGAGCGCTTCACCGGGGAGGTGCCCGTGCGGAGCGGTCTCGCGGCCCTGCCCAGCCTCGGCGCGGCCCATGTCGGCGGGCGGCACGCGGCCGTGCGGGTCGGTCCGTACGGCACACGCCTGGTGGGCGGGCACCGCACCGTGCGCGTGAACGGCGAGGGCTGGCTCGGGCTGAGCCGGCGCCGAGCCGGCGCGGCCACCCTGGTGCTCGACGACGTCGACCCCGACCGCTTCCCGCCCGGAGTGCGGCTGCGGCCCCGGCTGGCGGCGCGGGAGACCGGCCACTGGTGGAAGACGATCGCCGAGGCCGTGGAGCTGCTGCGGCGGCACCACCCCGGCTCGGCCGAGGAGTGCCTGGCGGTCACGGGGGTGCTCACCCCGGTCGCCGGGCCTGCGGGCATCCAGGTCAGCGCCTCGTCACGGCACGCCTTCGGCTCGATAGCCCTGTCGGTGCCGGTCGACGCGCCCGGCACGGCGGTGACGCTGGTCCACGAGGTGCAGCATTCGAAGCTGAACGCGCTGATGGACCTGTTCGAGCTGGCGCCGCCCGACACCGGCGAGCGGTTCTACGCGCCGTGGCGGTCGGATCCGCGGCCGGTCGACGGGCTGCTGCACGGGGCATACGCGCATTTGGGGATCGCACGGTTCTGGCGGGTGCAGCGGCATGTGGAACGGAATGCGGCGGCCCGGGTGCACGCCCACGTCGAGTACGTGAGGTGGCGTGACGGCGCGCTGGCGGTCTCCCGGCTGCTCGCGGGGCGGCTGCTGCCCCCGGGCGAACGCCTCGCGGCGGGCATGCGGGAAGTGCTGGAGTCGTGGCTGGACGACCCGGTGCCGCCCGAGGCCGCCCGCACGGCGGCCGGCCTCGCGCGTGATCACCGCGAACGCTGGAAACCCCGCCGCGCGCGAGCCGCCGATCCTCCCCTGCCCTGAGGCTTCCTGCGGCTTCCTCGAACGCGACGCTGTCTGCGGGCTGAGCGGACCTGCCCGTTCAGCCCATCTCCTCCAGCTTCTTGCCCTTCGTCTCACGGAGGAAGAACCACACGAACAGGAAGGACAACACCGCCATCCCCGAATACCCCACGTAGGCCCCGGACAGGTTCCAGGCCGACAGGCTCGGGAACGACACGGTGATCAGCCAGTTGGCGATCCACTGGGCCGCCGCCGCGACCGACAGGGCGGCGGCGCGGATGCGGTTCGGGAACATCTCCCCCAGCAGCACCCACACCACGACACCCCACGACAGGGCGAAGAAGAACACGAAGACGTGGGCCGCGACCAGCGCGACCACGCCTTCGAGGGCGGGCAGGGTGACCGCGTCGCCGTCGGAGACACCCGCGCTGAAGGCCCAGGCGGCGGTCGCGAGAGACACGGCCATGCCCGCCGAGCCGACGAGCAGCAGCGGTTTGCGTCCCACCCGGTCGACCAGCGCGATGGCGATGAAGGTGCCGACGATGTTGATGATGGAGGTGGAGAAGCTGATCAGCAGGGAGTCGCTCTGGTTGATGCCGACCGACTGCCACAACGAGGCCGAGTAGTAGAAAATCACGTTGATGCCGACGAACTGCTGGAACACCGACAACGCAATGCCGATCCAGACGATGCTCAGCAACCCGAAGGAGGGGCCGCGCAGGTCGCGCAGGCGCGGGCGGTGTTCGCTCTTGAGCACGACCTCGATCTCGCCGATCCGGGCGTCTAGGTCAGCCGAGTCGCCCTCGACCTCGGCGAGCACCTTCTTGGCCTTCTCCCGCCGGCCCACGGCGACCAGGAAGCGCGGCGACTCGGGGATGACCGACGCGAAGATCAGGTATAGCACCGCAGGGACCAGGCAGGCGCCGAGCATCCACTGCCACGCCTGCAACCCCAGGATCTCGTGGTTGACGTCGCCCCCGGCGAGCCGCGCGAACACGTAGTTCACCAATTGCGACACCGCGATGCCGAGCACGATCGCGAGCTGCTGAAACGACCCGAGCCGCCCCCGGTAGGCCGGCGGGGCGACCTCGGCGATGTAGGCAGGGCCGATGACCGAGGCCATGCCGATCGCGACGCCCGCGAGCACACGCCAGACGGTCAGATCCCACAGGGCGAACGGCAGAGCCTGCCCGATGGAGCTGACCGCGAACAGCACGGCAGCCGTCTGCATGGTGCGGATCCGGCCCCACCGGTCGGCCAGTGAGCCCGCAAACCACGCGCCAGCCGCCGAGCCCAGCAGGGCCGCGGCGACGACCGCGCCGATCTGCACGGGGCCGACCTGGAAGTGCCTTTCGATGCCCGTGACGGCACCGTTGATCACCGCGGAGTCGTAGCCGAAGAGGAAGCCGCCGATCGCGGCCGCGGCGGTGATGAAGACGACATGGCTGAGGTGCTCTTGATGCCCTTTTGCGGCTGGGGATCCCTCCATGGGTGGTTCTCTCCCTCGCGAGACAGGTGGGCTCTATCTACCCGGGTGAGCTCCGACAATCCTTCCCTCGACCTTCCCGCAGGTCACCCACCAAGCGAACCGGCGCCCCCGGACCGGGTCCAAGGGCGCAGCTCCCGCCGTACACTCGCTGTTTTTGAGATGCGGGTGCTAGAGGCGCGGGTCCACCGGCTCCGACTCCAGGGCGAGCACGCCGAAGACCGGCTCGTGCACCCGCCACAGCGGCTCGCCCTCGGCGAGCCTGGACAGCGCCTCCAGCCCGAGCGCGTATTCGCGCAGCGCCAGCGACCGCTTCCGGCCGAGGAACCGCACACGCAGCGTGTCGAGGGACTCGGTGTAATCCGGGCCGTAGATGATGCGCAGGTATTCGCGCCCGCGCACCTTCACCCCGGGCTGCACCCGGCCCGGCGTGTAGGACATCGGTTTGACGACCATGCCCTCCCCGCCCGACTCGGTGAGCTCCGTCCACCACTCGACCGCCGCCGCCCGCGACTCCTCCGACGCCGGCGACACCACCAGGTGCCGCGTCGGCGCGATCAGCTCCGACCGCACCCGGGACAGCAGGTCCAGGTGCCACGAGTGCGGCTCGGTGATCGCCGGGGCCCGCCCCTCACACGCGAGGATCTGGAACGGCGCGAGCCTCACCCCGGACAGCCCCTCGACCGGCCAGCAGTAGCGCGCGTAGGCGTCGCGGAACCGCACCGCGTTGTCCAGCCGCCGGCGTGCGGCGCCGGCGAACTCCTGCACGGGCAGCCCGCGGCCCGCCGCCGCCTCCAGCACGTTCAGCACCTCCGGCAGGGCCGCCCGCGCCGCCGCCCCCACCGAGGCGTATTGCGAGCGGATCAGCCCCTCGGCCTTCGCCGACCACGGCAGCAACTCGCAGTCGAGGACCATCCAGTCCGAGCCGAGCTCTTCGAACAGCGGCGCCAGGTCGATCCGCAGCCGATCGACGAGTTCGCCGTTGTCGGCGAAGAACGGGCGGCCCGTCCGCGTGTAGACGACCCCGGCCGACCCGTCGTCCACCCCGAAGCGCGCCGCCGCCACCTCGGGAGTGCGGGCGAGTACGGCTACCGCCCGCGAACCCATGTGCTTCTCCTCGCACACGACCTCGGTGACGCCCGCCGCGAGGAACTCCCCGAACGCCTCGTCGGGGTGCTCCAGGTAGCCCTCCCGGTTCGAGGTCTGCGGCGGGGCCATCGTCGGCGGCAGGTAGACGAGCCAGCGCGGATCGACCGCGAACCTGCTCATCACCTCCAGCGCGGCGGCGGCGTTCTCCTCCATGATCTTCACCCGGCCGCCGTGCCTGGTCTCCAGCCAGCGGGTGCCCGCGACGTCGCCGATGTCGAGCACCGCGGGGTCGCGCCGGCGCGGCTTGGCGGCGGCCAGCGGCTTGGCCGGTTCGTACCAGACCTGCGCGGCCGGCACCGAGACGAGCTCACGCTCCGGGTAACGCAGCGCCGTCAGCTTGCCGCCGAAGACACAGCCGGTGTCGAGGCAGATCGTGTTGTTGACCCACTCGGGCTCCGGGGTCGGCGTGTGTCCGTAGACGACCATCGCCCGGCCCCGGTATTCGTCGGCCCACGGGTAACGCACCGGCAAACCGTATTCGTCGGTCTCGCCCGTGGTGTCGCCGTACAACGCGAACGCGCGCACCCGGCCCGAGGCCCGGCCATGGTAGGCCTCCTTCAACCCGGCGTGCGCGATGACGAGCTTCCCGCCGTCGAGCCTGTAGTGGCTGACCAGGCCGTCCATGAACGCCTCGGCCGCCGCGCCGAACTCCGGCTCCTCGGCGGCGAGCTGCTCCAGCGACTCCGCCAACCCGTGCGCGACACGCACCTTGCGCCCCTTGAGGGCACGCACCAGCTTCTGCTCGTGGTTGCCCGCCACACAGAGCGCCGTCCCGGCCGCGACCATGCCCATGACCAGCCGCAACACACCCGGCGTGTCCGGCCCCCGGTCGACGAGATCGCCCACGAACAGCGCCGTACGGCCCAGCGGATGCCTGGCCCCGACCGCCCGGCCGCGCGAGTCCCGCTCAAGCTCCCAGCCGAGGGAACACAGCAGCTCCTCCAGCTCGGCGCGGCACCCGTGCACGTCACCCACGATGTCGAACGGCCCGGTCAGCTCGCGCCGGTCGTTCCACGCCCGCTCGAGCACCAGCTCGGCGGCCTCGACCTCGTCCGCGCCGCGCAGCACGTGCACGCGGCGGAAACCCTCCCGGTCGATCCTCCGCATCGACCGGCGCAGGTCCTTGGCCTGGCGGAAGATCACCTGCTTGCCGAAGTCGCGGTCCGGGCGGAGCTCGTTGCGCTCGATCGCGACCTGCTCCGGCACGTCGAGCACGATCGCGTCCACCAGCACGTCGTGGCTCTTGGCCAGGCTCACGAGCTCCTTGCGGGCCTCATATTGCACGTTCGTCGCGTCGACCACGGTCAGCAGGCCGCGGCGCAGGCGTGTGCTCACGATGTAGCGGAGCACGTCGAAGGCGTCGGGGGTAGCGCTCTGGTCGTTCTCGTCGTCGGACACCAGGCCGCGGCAGAAGTCCGACGAGATCACCTGGGTGGGGGCGAACAGCTTGCGCGCCAGGGTGGACTTGCCGCTGCCCGACACCCCGACCAGCAGGACCAGCGACATGGCGGGCACACTGACGGTCTTGACCTTGGCTTCGGTCTTGGTCTTGGTTTCCACCTCGGCCTCGGTCGTGGCCTCGACCTCGACCTCTGCCTCGGTCTTGGCCTTACTCTCCGTCTCGTCCGGTCCTTCAGTCGTCTCCATCAACGGTGAACACCCCCATCTGCGTCGGCGGGCCGACCTCGGGGTCGTCCTCGCCCACCGGTTCGAAAGCCACGCGGTAGCCGTACCGCTCACACACACCCGCACACCAGGCGGCGAACTCCGCCCTGGTCCACTCGAACCTGTGGTCGGGGTGGCGGAGCCCGGTCAGGTTCTCGTAGCGGACGTTGTGCTCCACGTTCGGCGTGGTCACGATCACGTGGCGGGGCTTCGCCGTACCGAACACCACGCGCTCCACGGCGGCCAGGCGGGGCGGATCGACGTGCTCGATCACCTCCACCAGCACCGCCGCGTCATATCCCGCGAAACGCGGATCGGTGTAGGTCAGAGAGCTTTGGAATATCTCCAGCCTCGCACGTTTCGCGTCCGGCATCCGATCAAGCCTCAGCCGGCGCGCGGCGAGCGTCAGCGCGTGCGCGGACACGTCGGAGCCGGCGACCTTCGTGAACACCGGCTTGGCGAGCAGTTCGCCCAGCAGCCGGCCCGATCCGCAGCCGAGGTCGATCACGGTGCGGGCCCCCAAATTTTCCAGGGTGGCGAGTACGGCGTTCCGCCTCAACTTCGCCAGCGGAACCCGGACCGGCTCCTCCTCGGAGTTTTGCGGCTCCGTGTTCTCCGCCGCGGCGGCCAGTTCCTCGACCTCCGCCTCGGGAACGGCTTCCAGCTCCTCCTCGACGTCGTCCCCGAGCTCGGCCAGCCTGGACAGCGCGGCGCGGGTCAGCGTCCAGCGCCTGTCCAGGTAGCGCCGCGTGATCAAGGCCCGCTCGGGATGCGCGGCCAGCCATGAGCCGCCCGCCTTGATGAGTTTGTCCACCTCGTCGGGCGCGACCCAATAATGCTTGGCGTCATCCAGGACGGGCAGCAGCACATAAAGGTGGTTGATCGCATCGGCCAGCCGCATTTCCCCACGCAGCCGCAGCCGCACATAACGGGACTCGCCCCACTCGGGAAAACCCTCGTCGAGGGGTACGGCTGTCGCCTCGGTGTCCCAGCCCAACGGCTCGAAGAACCGGTGCGCGAGCTCAGGCCCACCGCGGCATGGCAGGGCAGGCAGCACGATCTCCAGCGGGATGCCGTTCGCGGCCAGCTCTGGCCTCGCCGTACAACGACCCGCCCGCGCGGTGCGGAACACATCCGCCATCGCCACCGCAAGGAGGGAGGACGCGGCATAAGGGCGGTCGTTGACGAATTGGGAGAGGGCGAAGTCGGGGGAGGACTTCCCTCGGGAGCGGACCAGTCTTACCGGGTCGACGTCGAGCATCAGCGCGACTGTGCACCGGTCGGGCGACGCCTCGGGGTAGAAGAGCCTGGCGGTGCCGTACGACTGGGCGAACTCCTGCACCCTGTCGGGGTGCTTATGCAGAAGGAAACCCAGGTCCGTGGCCGGTGTGTGGGTTGTGGAGATCGTCAGCAACACCCAGCCAAGTGTGCAGCAAGCCGTTCTACGGTCGCATCAAGATTTTTCGGACACGTCGCCATGTCTGTGATGCTTGGCCGACATGCCGGGTAACCACCGGACACCGAAGGGAGCCGGTTCGTTGTCTGCCGGCTCCTCTACCGCCTGGCGGCGATCGCGGACACGACGCTGTCGAGCAGGCCGGGGAAGAGCGTGTCCAGGTCGTCGCGCCGGAGGGCGTTGAACTTCGCGGTGCCGCGATAGACCTGGCTGATGACACCGGCCTCGCGGAGGACGCGATAGTGGTGGGTCCCGGTGGACTTGCTGACCTCAAGCTCGATCTCCGAGCAGGACACACCACGGGCGGCCTGCGCGAGGAAGCGCACGATCTGCAGGCGTATGGGATCGGCCAGGGCATGCAGCACGGACTCGAGCCGGATCTCGCCGACCTCTGGATGATCCAGAACTCTCACCGCACCTCCTGTCCACCCATAATACGACGAGTTTCGTATTTCGATGATTGTCGTACTACGATATCCATCGAACAAGCCTAGGAGGACGTCATGCTCTTTTCCCCCCTCACCCTGCGATCACTGACGATCGCCAACCGGGTCTGGATGGCACCCATGTGCCAATATGCGGCCATCTCCGATGGCCCGGAGGCCGGGGTACCTCTCGAATGGCACTACAACCACCTCGCCACCCGGGCCGTCGGCGGTGCCGGTTTGATCCTGACCGAGGCGACCGCAGTCTCCCCCGAAGGCCGCATTTCCCCCTTCGACCTTGGATTGTGGAACGACCGACAAGAGGCGGCATTTGCCAGGATCAACGAGTTCCTGTCCCAGCAAGGCACTGTGCCCGGAGTACAACTCGCCCACGCCGGCCGCAAGGCCGCCACCGACAAGACGTGGCGCGGAGGCGCCCCCCTCCCAGCCGCCGAAGGCGGCTGGACGACGGTCGCCCCCAGCCCCATCGCCTTCGACTCCGCTCACCCGACGCCGGCCGAACTCTCCCGTGACGACATCGACGGCGTCGTCGCCGACTTCGCCCAGGCCGCCGTACGGGCCGTCCGGGCCGGCTTCCAGGTCGCGGAGGTGCACGGCGCCCACGGTTATCTCATCCACCAGTTCCTCTCCCCGCACAGCAACCGGCGCACCGACGCCTATGGCGGGACGTTCGCGAACCGCATCCGTTTCGCACTGGAGGTCGTCGAGGCGGTGCGCGCCGTCTGGCCCGACCACCTGCCGGTCTTCTTCCGCGTCTCCGCCACCGACTGGCTGCCCGAAGGCGAAGGCTGGACACTTGAGGAAACCGTGCGCCTCGCCAAGGAGCTCCTCGCCCACGGCGTCGACCTCCTCGACGTCTCCACCGGCGGCAACGTGGCCGATGTGAAGATCCCCAACGGCCCCGGCTACCAGGTGCCCTTCGCCGCCCGCGTGCGCGCCGAGACCGACCTCCCCACCAGCGCCGTCGGCGAGATCACCGACCCGCACCAGGCCGAGGACGTCATCGCCTCCGGCCACGCCGACGCCGTGCTGCTCGGCCGCGAACTCCTCCGCAACCCCTACTGGCCCCACGAGGCCGCCCGCGCCCTCGGCGCGGAGGTGCGGCGCCCGGACCCGTATCACCGGGCTTACTGAGGGTCGTTTTCCCGGCGTGAGGGCCTTTTGACCGCGGGTTACGGACACATCCCCCTTGACAGGATGCGGCACCCGTGCCGAGGCCCCAGGCACAAAACACGCAGTATCGGGGCGCTTCGGACGACATCTGCCGATCACTTCCAGTGCGGGGGACTTGCTTGCTAACGTTCAAGCTCCCGGTGCGCACCGTAGCCGACCCTGCACCCTAAGCGATCGGCTCTCGTGGCGAGAGGCGGACAGGATGCCGGTGACAGACGACACTCCGTTGGCCACCGGCCACACGTCCGGGCAACCCCCGGAGCGAGGCCCGGGCGGACAGTCCGCCGCCCCGCCACAGCACAACCCCAGCCCACCGGCCCCAGGCTCGGGCGGACACCCGGAGCCGCCCGCGGCCCTCCCCGGCGGGCACCTCAAGTCGCCATATGCCGACGTGGCAGGCGACTCCAGCTCGCCGGGGCAGGTCGCGGCCTTCATGGGCCAGCTGACGACACCACCGGGACAGGCCGCGCCCCCTTCGGAGCACACAACGGCGAACCCGGTCGCCTCACCTCCGGTCCACAACCCGGTTCCACCGGAAATCCCCACCGTTCCGGTGAACGACGTGCCGACGTCGACACCACCACGCCCGGCAAGAAGAGCCCGCAAAAGACGACGACCACCGGCGGCGGCGCCACCGAGGTCGCCCGCACCTCCCCCTCCACCGGCTCCCACATCGGGCCCTCCCCCCGAAGCCCTGAGCGACGGCATCCCGCCCCGGCCACTGGTCTACGCCGCCGCCCTCCTCCTGGTCCTGGCCACCAGCGGCGCACTATGGCTTCTCCCCGGCAAGGCCGACCAAAGCTGGTCGCCCCGCCCAACCACGACTCGCCGCCCAATAGCCGCCTCCCCCGCCCCCACCCCCACCCTCCCGAGGCAAAGCGGTCCGGTCGGAGCCGCCTCGATGGACGACGAACACCCCTCAGGCTTCATGGCCTTCGTCAACATGACCGACACCGCCCGCTTCCGCCCGGTCGACACGATGCGCCTCACCAGAGCCACCTGGTTCCTCTTCGGCCACCTCACCTCAACCACCGACGGATGCGGGCTCACCTGGCGCAGCACCTCCCGCCCGCCAGGGGGCAAAAACACCACCGGCGGAGAAACCCCAACCATTAGGCTCAACCGCCTCCGCACCACAGGCGCCCGCGCCGGCGCCTCCATAGGCGGCCCCCACGGCACCGACCCCGCCACAACCTGCGAAACCCAATCCCGCCTGACCGCCGCCTACCGAAACACCCTGTCCCGCTGGAACCTCACCCACCTGGACTTCGAACCCACCGCCATCCCCTCCCCCACCACAACCAGAAAACGGGCTCGCGCCGTAGCAACCCTCCAAAAAGAGTTCAGAGCCCAACAACGCCCCCTATGGGTGAGCTTCACCCTCCCCCTGACCTCCTCCGGCCTCACCCCCTCCCACCGAGCCACCCTGAAGGCCACCCGAGAAGCCGGCGCCCGCATAGACGCCGTCAACCTGCTGATCCCCCTCAAATCAACCGGCCTCCAAGGCACCGGCCACACCATCCAACGCGCCGTCACCCACATCAGCACCGCCCTGGCCCTAGACGAAACCACCACCCGCCACCACTTGGCCCTAACCCCGGTCCTCACCCACTCCCGCGACCTCACCAAGAGCCAAGCCCAAACCCTGGCGTCCTACACCCACCGCCACCACCAGCCCTGGCTCTCCCTCCGCGGCCCCACCCCACCTCCCACGGTCCTCCAAACCCTCAGCGACCAGCCGGACTAGATTGCCCGACCTCATTTCCCCCACTTCACGTCGCCAGCGAAGCTCACGCCGTACCCGAGCTTGCGCACTCTCATGAGCAGCCATCCGCATGTGAAGAGCGATGCCCATGCATCCTGGGATCGGGACTTGATGCCCACGCTCAAGTTCGCACGGGGTTACCCGACTCACACCGATGCCGCAGCGCGACCTCACCAACGAGCAAAGCCAGCACACAAAAACCCCGGCCAGGGCGGCCGGGGCTTCGTCGTCACAGGCGCTATTTCACGGGCTCGACCCTTTCCGCGCCCACCACCAACCGCGCCAACAGATCACGGATCTCGATCTGGCCGGCCTTGAGGTGGGCGATATCGTCGCGCATCAAGGCGGAGTTCTTCTCCAGCCCGGCGACTGAACGTTTCAAAACGCCAATGTCATCCTTGATCTCGGCGATGTCGGCCTCGACGCTGGACACTCGGTCCTCGATGTACGGCATGCGGCCAGCATAGGCATGGTTCACAGCTGGCAGGGTGCGCAATGCCACGAGATCTACCTGCTGAACAAGCCACGGAACCAGCAGCCGTGCCGGCAGAAACAGGACACCGGCGGGGAGGGGCAGCGACCGATCCCATCACCTGCCCGGCGTGTCGGGAACGCAATCCCGCGCTTGGCCGGTTGACACACAGGGCGCCCGCCACGCCCGCATCTCGCGTCGCTCCGACGAACCTGACCACCCGCCGATCCTTGCCCGTGAATCCGATCCAGGTTTGGGTTGAGTGCGGACCTTGGGTGCTGTTAGCTTCGCACGGTGGACGACAGGCGTGCATGTGCGGAGGCGATCGAGGACTTCGCGGTGGCCCTGCGGGAACTGCGTAATTCGGTCGGAAACCCACCTTTTCGGGAGATGTCCGGCCGATCGGGGGCAATTTCCCACACAACTCTGCATGAAGCCACGAAGGGCAATCGGCTCCCGAGCTGGGAAACAACCGTCGAGTTCGTCAAAGCGTGCGGCGCGGACCCGTCCGCCTATCAAGAACGCTGGGAGAGAGCGAACCGGACGGTCAGGTCGGCGAGCGCCGTGGGTCCTTCAATCCGCGCGGACAGCTCGGTGGGCACGGACACTTTGCTGGACCGTCCGCGCGACGAGATCGTGGGCGACATCCAGCCTCTGCTCCCTCCTCAGGGGAGCGGAGGGCGATTCCGGCTGAGCCGCACGGCTGCGATCGCGACAGCGGCTGTCACCATCGGGGCAGTGGTTCTCGTCGTGGCCGTCGTCAATCGCGGTTCCACGGCCGACGGATCCAGCCTGAACCCCTCGGCCGGCAGCCCATCGCACGTGCTGTCCCCGGTTGGTTGCCCGGTGCGCTTGTCCAACCCGTCTCCGGCCCCGCCGTTATACAAGGGCGATAGGGCCGTGTTCATCACGGACGTCACGCTCCCCGACTGCACGCGCGTCGGCACCGGCACGACCATGACCAAGGTATGGCGGCTTGAGAACGCCGGGACCGTGCCGTGGAAGGGATACTCGCTTCGGCGCCTCGACCCCACGCAGCACGCTGATCAATGCCAGACCAAGTCCAACGTGCCGATCAAGGAGACGCAGCCCGGCGAGATGGTCGACATCCGGACCGATATCACCACACCGAATGTGCCGGGCTTGTGCTACGTGCGATTCAAGATGGTGGACGCCTCGGGAACCGTTGTGTTCCCCGGAAGCCGGCCGGTCAACTTCCAGATCATCGTCGACGGACGATAGCTCAAACGCCGGCTCCCCGCCGTGCACGGCACGACGGGGAACCAGGGTCAGACGATCTCAGGGAGCTCAGCGGCTAAGAGCGATCCCCGTGTAATAGTTCTGCAGGATCCTGGAGTAGCTCCAGCCCGCTCGGGCTTTGTCGCGAGAGCCGTACTGCGACATCCAGTCCCCGTCCCGCCAATTGCCGCACGCCGTCGTCGTAGCGCAGTACTGCGCCCGGAAGATCTTCCCGTTGCGAGTCAGCCGGGTTCCCCATGTCGCGTCCACCGCGGCGCTCGTCACAGCCTTCGCGGAGCCGGGCTTATACACCTGGCTCGACGTGTGGTCGTAGACGTCGAAGCACTGGCCGCTCGCCGTCTTGCGGTTCGAGTGCAGCGCCCAGTACCAGCCGAAGTTCTTGACGGCCACCGCGCCGGCCTTGAGGGACTCCGCAGGCCAGCTCGACACCCACTCGTTGGGCAGGACGTTCTTGACGTAGGTCTTGAACTCCACCCGCTCCACGCGATTGAGGGACTTCCGGTACACGAGGATCGTCGTGGGCAGCTTGGTGTCCGTGCCGTCGGTCTTGCACCCGGTCGGCGATCCGGAGGTCAGGAATTGGTGCGAGGCGTTCTGGTTCTTGAGGGTGGGCTTGAGATTGCCCTTGGCGCCCGCGGCGAAATCCTGGTGGGCGCCGGTGTGGCCGCTGTTGAAGTAAACGCGGACGGTCTTGCCGCTGCGGTTCCAGACGGAGGCGGCGGCGTTCTTAATGCACTTGCCCTTACCCTCGCCGGGTCCCTTGAAGTCATAGCAGGTGGGCTGCGCGGTGGCATAGTCGCCGACCGATGCGGTGAAGTCCGAGACCGATCCCCGGTTGCCGCTGTTGAAGTAGTAGCAGAATTCACCGGCCTGGCAGATGCCGTCGCGGCCCGCGGCTAAAGCGGGCGTGGTGGCGGCGAGTGCCGTCCCGCCGATCGCTATCGCGGCGGTCGCCGCGGTGAGGCGCGAGACCAGCCATGCGGTTTTTCGTGGAAGCACAGTTGTCTTTCTCATTTGCTAGAGGCCGTCGTGCGTTATCGGACGCTGTAGCCCTGGGAGTTCCAGAACGAGGTCGGGTTCGGGTTCTCCAAGTGTGGGTCGCCGACGCTCTTGGCCGCACGCGTGTACCGTCCGGGACGCATCTCGACGTGGGTGTGCGCGGATGACCTGCTCGACACCCCATGCCACGACTCTTTGCCGATGACCTGGCCTCGGCTGACCTGCTGGCCCACACGCAAGGAGGACAGCGGAGCGGCGTGCAGATAGATCACCGTCTTGTTCAATCCGGCGTTGTAAACGGCGATCGTGGAAAGTCCCGCCCTGCCGGTCCTCCCGCGCACAAGGTTGATGACCTTACCTGCCACCAAGGCGTGAACATTCGCACCCACGCCTCGGGTGATGTCGATGCCTTCGTGCCGGCCGGGGGTGGACCTGTAACCGTCGAAGCCGCAGGTGATCGTGCCTGCGGCCGTGTACAGCGAGAACGACATGGCACCGCGCGAGGGCGATGACGACGACGGGCTGAACTGGTGCGAGGCGTTCTGGTTCTTAAGGGTGGGGTTCAGGTTGCCCTTGGCACCCGCGGCGAAATCCTGGTAGGCGCCGGTGTGGCCGCTGTTGAAGTAAACACGGACGGTCTTGCCGCTGCGGTTCCAGACGGAGGCGGCGGAGTTCTTGATGCACTTGCCCTTGCCTTGGCCGGGGCCCTTGAAGTCGTAACAGGTGGGCTGCGCGGTGGCGTAGTCGCCGACCGATCCGGTGAAGTCCGAGACCGACCCTTGGTTGCCGCTGTTGAAGTAGTAGCAGAACTCGCCGGCCTGGCAGATGCCGTCGCGGCCCGCGGCCGAAACGGGGCCGGCGGCGGCGAGTGCCGTCCCGCCGAGCACTATCGCGGCGGACGCCGCGGTGAGGATCTTGGTGAGCGTTGTCATGCTGTTCTCCTGTTATATGGGGAGCCTGGGGTGGGGCGGAGTCAGCGGCGCTGATACTCCTCCCAGGTGCGGATGGTCACCTTCGGGCCGTCGTCCGGGCCGCGGTTGGCGAGCCCGTTCAGACCGAGGTAGTAGTCACCGATCTGGTGCTGGGCCTGGCTGGAGAGGCTGGTGTCGCTGATCGCGGTGGCGTGGATGTGCCACGGCCAGTTGCCTTGCCGGGGGCTACGCACCCATGCGGCGAAGCCGACAAGGCGCAACGCGCGAACGACTGCGGTGCGGGTGGCGGAATTCATCCCTTCTACCGAGATGTCAACCACGCCGCCGCCGTCGTGGGTGCCGGCGGAGGTGTGGTCGCCGCCAGGGTTGTACGAACCCTGATCCAGCTTGAGGTCGCGGCGGAGCAGCCGCTTCGCCTCGGCAAGCATGCTCCGCGTGCGGGTGTTGATGACGAACCCGCCGGTGGACACCCGGGTGCCTGGCTCGACGACGTTGGTGACCTTGAAGCGGCCGCTTCCGAGCCCGGTGAGCGACATCTTGCCCGGCAGGCCGTTGGCGTTGAGACCGGTGTGGCCGAGGGACTTCTGGTACTTCGCGTAGGCGGTAACCGTTGTGCTGCCGAAGTAACCGTCCACCCACTTCGCGTCGAGCAAGCGCCGGTCGCGCAGCGCCTGCTCAACGAGCAGCACACTGGCCTTGGCGCCCGGGGTGACCGTGGTGTCAGGCCGTCGCGGATCGATCTGGGCTGCCTTGATCAGAGCTTCCATGTTCACACTCGGAAGTGCTCGGACGTCGGCCGCATGTGCCGCCGACATCCCGGACGCTCCGATCAGCGGAGCGAACAGGGCGGCTGCCGTTAGGGCAGCGGCGCACGAGGGCAGCTTCATCGTTACTCCTGGCTTCAGGCGTTGGGGGGCGATTCCTGCGCGGCGGAAGTCAACGTTCCGGATTGCGTACATGTCCGCAAGAAGTTCGGTGTTGTCAGCCTGTCCAACAGGCTTTCCGTACAGGCGTACGCGTCATCTGACAGATCGCGTCCACGGGAGTTTCCACTGGTGAGAGTGCCCCTGACAACCTCTGCGGCAGCGTCGGCCGCACACAACCTCGACCCGCACCTTCACCGCCGAGGTCTGCCCGCCGGGCTACCCAAGAAGCCGACGACCCGGGTGGCCGACACCGCGATTGTGTGTTACCTCCCCCTACGCCATCGCGTTGCTCATGGTGACCGACAAGGTGGAGGAGCCGGAGTACATCACCTTCAACCTCACCGTGTGGCGCCGTTAGCGTGTGCGGCCCAAAGCCGTAAGGCGAGATGTGCGGAGCTCGTCGCCCACCCATCGCCGATCACCTCGTCGCCGGCGCGTTCCCGGATGCGCCCCAGCCGGTGGTAGAGGGTGGCCCGGTGGATGTGGAGCCGGGCGCGGGTGCGCGGCGCATCGCGATTGCAGTCCAGATAGGCGAGCCAGGTTCGCGCGAGCATTCCTTCCGGCTCACGTGCGAGCTCCGCAGCGCCCGGGCTGAGTTCGCGCACGGTCTCCAGGCTCCATTCCCGCCCGCGGAGCAGCGTCCACGCGCCCAGTTCCTCCCACGAGCGCATGGCGGGCGGATCCGTGCGGAACACGGGACGAGCGGCGAAGCCGGCGCGCTCAAAGAGTTCCCGTCCCGGGTCGGAGGCAGCGCCCCGGGTCCGGCCCACCGCCTTCAAACTCATCAGCCGTCGAGTGGCCGAAGCGTGCACCAACTCGACTATCAGCGGCTCCCGTCCCCCTGCCTCGCGAGTGACGAACGCGAGGTCATGGCCGATCACCGTACCGATCATCGCTCCGGGCCGCAGCCGGACGAGCAGCCCCTTCAGGGCATCCGCTCGACTTTCGGACCATGATCGTGCGTCACTCGTGCGTCATGATCTTGAAACACCGTGCGACACCAGGAAACACTACGAAACGATTTGCCTGGTCAGGGCCCATCCAGGGTTTTCGATCAAGCCCTGACCAGCAGGCAAACCATCTCCACGTGGTGGGTCATCGGGAAGGCGTCAAAAGCCCGTAGACCCTCAAGGGTGTAGCCGTGGTCGGCGAACCAGGCTACGTCGCGGGCCAACGTGGCAGGGTCGCACGAGACGTACACGACGCGGGAAGCCCGGAGGTCCGCCACGCGAGTGACCACGTCGCGGCCGAGGCCGGAGCGGGGTGGGTCGACTACCACGAGGTCGGCGCGTTCGATCTCGAAGCGGTCCAGGGCGTCCTCCACGCGTCCCCGTTCCACCTGGGCCTGGGGGAGGTCGCGGAGGTTGCGGCGGGCGTCGCGGACGGCGGTGGTCTCGGACTCGACGCCGAAGACCGCGCCATCGGGGCCGACGGCCTCGGCTAGGGCGGCGGCGAACAGGCCTACGCCACAGTAGAGGTCAAGGGCCCACTCGCCGGGTCGAGGGTCGGCAAAGGAAAGCACGGCGTCGAGCAGGGTGGCGGCGGCCTCGGGGTGGATCTGCCAGAATCCGCTGCCTGTGACCTGGAAGTCGCGCCCGCCGACGCGCTCGTGGAGGATGCCGGCGCCCTTGACCGCGCGGGTGCGTCCGCGGCCCTCGTCGACCAGCACGGAAACCGGAGTGTCGAGGTCGGGCACGGCGACCGTCTTGCGGTGGCGGGGGGTGATCACTACGGCTCGTTCGCCGCGGGTTGAAACGATCACCTCGACGCCTGTGGCTCCGCGCCAGTTCTTGTGTTCGGCGCCGACCTTCTCCAGCTCCGGGTGGGCGATCAGGCAGGCGTCCACAGGCTCGATGTCGTGGGATCGGTGGCGGCGCAACCCAAGCGTCCCATCGGGGCTCGCAGCGAACTGCACGCGGGTGCGCCAGCCGAGCCCGTCGGGCGAACCGGGCAACTCCTCCACCACGACGTCCCGCTCGATCTTGGCGAGGCGCCGGAACTGCTCCGCCACCACGTCGGCCTTGAGTCTGCGCTGTGCGGCCAGGTCGGCGTGTTGCCAGTCGCACCCCCCACAACGGCCCGGCCCGGCGAACGGGCAGGGCGCCGGCACCCGGTCGGGTGAGGGCTCCAGGATCTCCACGGCGTCCGCCCGCATGAAACGGCTGGTCTCCTCGGTCACCTCGGCGACGACCCGCTCCCCGGGAAGCGCGTGGCGCACGAACACCACACGCCCCTCGTGCCGCGCCACACACCAGCCACCATGGGCGACGGCACCGACAGAAAGCTCAACTCGCACTTTATTACGATCCTTCATGACCAAGGGCGTGCCCGGTCGGCGACGCCGTGTCAGCGTACCGGGATCACGCCGCCAACCCTTCCGTCTCACCGTATGTCCCCCTCGATCGGGGTACGGCACAGCCACGAAGGTCATTTCACCTCGCTGCCTTCCGGGGCAACGACGCAACGGGGCAAGGGTCAATCCTCGCTGCTTCGCGGCGACGCCCACATTGAACTGACGACACCAGGAGACACCGCCAAGGCGCCCAGCGCAGCACGGCACTCTGCCGGCTCCTGGGGAACCGGCGAAGCACCCAGGTCAGCCTGGACCGGCCTCCGCACGTCACGCCGCGCCCGGGGGCACCGTACCCAGGAGACACAGGGATCAAAGGCCGCCCGGGGGCACCGTACCCAGGCGGCATAGGCCGTCCGCGGTCACCGTGCCCACCGTCACTTCTCCGCCTGCTGGTCCTCCTTACGGGGTGGGCGGCGGACCGCGCCAGGGGCGTGGGGTTCGGGGCGGCCCTTGAGGCGGTCGGAGGACTCAAGCTGCCAAGGCACGCTGGTGACCATGACCCCCGGCTGGAACAACAACCGGCCCTTCAACCGCAGCGCGCTCTGGTTGTGCAGCACATGTTCCCACCAGCGCCCCACCACATACTCGGGGATGAAGACCGTCACCACGTCACGAGGCGACCGCCGCCGCAGCGTCTTGACGTATTCCAGGATCGGCCGAGTGATCTCCCGGTAGGGCGAGTCGAGCGTCTTGAGGGGCACGGGGATGCCGAGCCGCTCCCACTCGCGCTGGAGGGCCCTGGACGCCTCCCCCTCGACGCCGACGGTGATGGCCTCCAGGGTGGAGGGGCGGGTGGCTCTGGCGTAGGCGAGTGCGCGCAGGGTGGGTTTGTGCACCTTGGACACGAGCACGATCGCGTGGTTGCGTGCGGGGAGGGTGGATTCCTCGATCTCGGCGCCGTCGGGCACGGCGAGTTCGGCGGCCACGTTGTCGTAGTGGCGGCGGATGCCCTTCATCATCAGGAAAAGCACCGGCATGGCCACGCAGACGATCCAGGCCCCGGGGATGAACTTCGTGACCAGCACCACGATCAGCACGGTGCCGGTGAGGATGGCGCCGAAGCCGTTGATGAGGCGTGAGCGCTTCATGCGGGCGCGGGTCTTGGGGTCGGTCTCCTCGCCGAGGTGCCGGGTCCAGTGGCGCACCATGCCGATCTGGCTGAGGGTGAAGGACACGAACACGCCGACGATGTAGAGGTTGAGCAGCCGGCTGACGTCGGCGTCGAAGCCCCACAGCAGCAGGCAGGCCGCGGCGGCGAGGATGACGATGCCGTTGCTGAAGGCGAGCCGGTCGCCGCGCGTGTGGAGCTGACGCGGCAGGTAGCGGTCTTGGGCGAGGATCGACCCGAGCACGGGGAAACCGTTGAAGGCGGTGTTGGCGGCCAGGAAGAGGATGAGCGCGGTGACGGCGGCGATCACGAAGAACAGCAAGGACCCGCCGCCGAAGACGGCATCGGCGACCTGGGCGATGATCGGCTGCTGGTAGTAGTCAGGCCCGGCCGGTTGGCCGTTGATGAGCACCCCGGTGGCGACATGAGCGGGTTCGGCGAGTTTGACGCCGGACGCGAGGCCGAGCGAGATGATCCCGACGAACATCGTGACGGAGATCATGCCCATCAGAAGCAGCGTGGTGGCCGCGTTCTTGCTCTTGGGTTTACGGAAGGCCGGAACCCCGTTGCTGATGGCCTCGACACCCGTCAGCGCGGCACAGCCGGACGAGAAAGCCCGCAGGATAAGCAGCGCCGCCGCGAACGCGGTGAGGTTGGTCTGCTCCGGGATGATGTCGTAGTCCGCAGTCGGCGCCCGCAGCTCGTCCCCCAGGACGAACACCCGGAACGCGCCGTAGACGACCAGTCCCAGCACCGAGATCATGAACAGATAGGTCGGTACGGCGAAAGCCGCCCCCGACTCTCTGATGCCCCGAAGGTTGATCACGGTCAGGAAGACCACGATGAGGATCGCGACGAGCGGCTTGTGCTCGGCGACCCAGGGGATCGCGGCGCCCACGTAGTCGACGCCGTTCGCCACGGACACCGCCACGGTCAGCACATAGTCGACCTGCAGCGCGCTGGCCACGGTCAGCCCGGCGTTTCTCCCCAGGTTGACGGTGGCCACCTCGTAGTCGCCGCCCCCGCTGGGGTAGGCGTGCACGTTCTGCCGGTAGGACGCCACGACGGTGAGCATGACCACAACGACGGCGACGGCCACCCATGGGCTGTAGTGGTAGAAGGAAAGTCCGGCGATCGAGAGGATGACAAGGATTTCCTGAGGTGCATAAGCAACCGAGGAAAGAGCATCGCTGGCAAAGACTGGGAGCGCGATGCGTTTGGGTAGGAGTTGCTCATGGAGTTGCGTGCTCCGAAGCGCCCGCCCGACCAAAAGGCGCTTCATGAGATCGGTCACCTTTACCACGAGTGACGATGCTAGCCCTCACCTTGCGCCGCACCGACACGGCACTCGGTGAAGCGGGTCATACTGACTAGGTATCACGTAAACGGTCCGCCTCAACCCGAGCGGCGGGGGAGTATGCATATCGTAATCATGGGGTGTGGCCGGGTCGGCTCGACCCTCGCGCACATCCTTGAGGACAACGGCCATTCGGTCGCCATCATCGACCGCGACCCGCAGGCGTTCCGCCGGCTGCGCGCCGGATTCCGGGGGCGCCGGGTCACCGGCGTGGGTTTCGACCGGGACGTCCTCACCGAGGCGGGGATTGAGTCCGCCTCCGCCTACGTCGCGGTGAGCAGCGGCGACAACTCCAACATCATCTCTGCCCGCGTCGCCCGCGAGACCTTCGGCGTCGACAACGTCGTGGCACGCATCTACGACCCGCGCCGTGCCGAGGTCTACCAGCGGCTCGGCATCCCCACCGTCGCCACGGTGCGCTGGACCGCCGACTCGATCTTGCGGCGTGTCCTGCCCGAGGGGGCCGAGCCCCTCTGGCGCGACCCGACGGGCACGGTCATGCTGGCCGAGGTCGTGTTCAACACGGGCTGGATCGGCACCCGTGTCGCCGATCTGGAGGAGGCCGCGAACGCCAGGGTGGCCTTCATCAACCGCATGGGCGAGGCGCTTCTGCCTACCTCGGACACCGTGGTGCAAGAGGACGACGTCCTGCACCTCATGGTCGCCGAGAACGACATGGACCGTATCAACAAGGTGCTCTCCGCGGCGCCGGAGGAGGGGCACTGATGCGCGTCGCGATCGCGGGCGCCGGAGCCGTGGGACGTTCGATCGCCGCCGAACTCCTGGAGAACGGCCACGAGGTCCTCCTCATCGACATCGACCCCAAAGCCATCAAGATCGACAGTGTGCCCCGGGCCGAGTGGCTGCTCGCCGACGCCTGCGAGATCTCGTCCCTCGACGAGGCGGGCCTCAACAACTGCCACGTCGTGGTCGCCTCCAGCGGCGACGACAAGGTCAACCTGGTGGTGTCCCTGCTCGCCAAGACCGAATACGGCGTGCCCCGCGTCGTGGCCCGCATCAACCACCCCAACAACGAGTGGCTGTTCAACGAGTCGTGGGGCGTCGACGTCGCCGTCTCCACCCCGCGCCTGCTCAGCGCCCTGGTGGAGGAGGCGGTCAGCGTCGGCGATCTGGTCCGCCTGCTGACCTTCCGGCAGGGCCAGGCCAACCTGGTCGAACTCACCCTCCCCGACGACGCCCCCGTGGTCGGCCAGCGCGCCGGCTCGGTCCCGTGGCCCCCGGACTCGGCCCTGGTGGCGATCCTGCGGGAGGGCCGGGTGCTCGTGCCGACGGCGGACGACCCGCTGGAGGCGGGAGACGAGCTCCTCTTCGTAGCCCGCCAGGAAGTCGAGGACGAGCTGGCCCAGCTCCTATCCCGCCACTGACCTCCTTGAAGAAGGCGCCCCGGCCCGGGGCGCCTTCGGCCATTAAGGCCCATGCCGTACGGCAGAGCCGGCATGACCACAGACCTCAGAACCCGACACGCCCGCAGCGCCCTCGTCCACCAAGGCCCATGCCGTACGGCAGAGCCGGCATGACCACAGACCTCAGAACCCGACACGCCCGCGGCGCACTCGTCCACCGAGGCCCACGCCGTACGGCACAGCCGGCATGACCACAGACCTCGAAAACGTGCCCGACACGCCCGGCCATCACGGCTCCCGGCGGCCGAGCCCCTTAGGGGCGGCTAGGTGGTGCCGCGGTCTCCCCCGCCGGTCTCCAAAGGCATGCCGTCCTGGGAAGAGGTGGCCCCGTCGTCCCGGATGGGCGTGCGGCCGAGGGCCAGAACCCACACCATGGCGCCCAGGGCGGCCACCTGGAGGGGCCAGCCCATGACCACCTTGGCGATGCCGAGGGCGGCGACCTCATTGGCGAGGTAGAGCGGCAGCTGGACCACGACTCGCAGCAGGCACGGCAGCATCAGCAGCCACGTGAGGCGCGAGCAGAGTTTGACGATGCCGGGGTCGCGGCGCCAGGCGGTGGGGTCGCCGGTGAGGGAGCCGATGAGGAAGCCGACGAGCGGCCACCGGGTGACGATCGAGATGAGCATGACGGCGGAATAGCCCGCGTTGTAGAGGATGCCGGGCAGCAGCACGTCGCGTGCCTCGCCGGTGCGCGAGGCGAAGAAGGCGCCGATGGCGATGCCGATCAGTCCGTTGATCACGAACTGGACGGTGGAGCGCTGGACCAGCCGCGCCACGACCAGGAGCACCGCCAGGCTCACGCTGATGATCAGGGACGTCTGGAGGTGCTCGGTGATCACCCACGAGAGAGTGAACGTGGCCGTGGGCACGGCCGCCTCGACGATGCCGCGTTTGCCGCCGAGCGCCTTGGCGAGCTGGCCGCGAACGGCAGCCTCCACCGTCTGGTGGGCGGCGTTGGGGCCGGCCTCGGCTGTGTCGCTCATCGTCGTGCTCACCGTGCCTCTGCGTCAGGCTCCGCCGGACGGGCGCAGCTCATATCTCGGGTTGAACATCACCTTGCGCCCATCCTGCATGCTCACCAGGCCCTCCGCGCGCAGGATGCGGCCCGGCTCGATGCCCGCGATTTTCCTCCGGCCCAGCCAGACCAGGTCGATCACGTCTGAGCCATCGTAAAGCTCTGCTTCCAGGGCGGGTGCCCCTCCTCGCGGTCGGAGGGTTACCGTGCGCAGTGTACCGGCGACGCAGGACCTTCTACGGTCGCCACACGCCGCGATCGGCGTGGCGCCGTGGCGGTCTAGGTCTTCCTGCAGTTCTTCCGCCTCGAGTTCGGACTGGCTTGACGTCAGCCTTTTGATGAACTCGCGGAAGCCCCCTCGTTTGTGGGGTTCGGCCCTGCTCACGTCGCTCCCTGGTCATGTGTCGCGCCTTGTGGGCGCCGCGGCCCTTGTGGGGGCCGACGGGTGAGGGTGCACAGCCTACGCACATGAGTGAACGGGCTCCCCACGCACATGCCCCTGAAACGGGAGCACCTGCCGCGACGGTTCCCGGCACCTGTGTGGACGCACACCCTACGCATAGACGCCGAGGCAGGCCACACCTAGGTACGAAGCCATAGCTCCCCGTACCTTCCACACTGACCCACGAAACGCGCCACCGCCAGGGTCAGCGCACCTCGGTGATCTCCGGCCCCCGCTTGAACGGGTTGAGGTCGCGGCGATCACGGGCCGCGTGCTGCTCGACGGCGGCGCGGGTCTCCTGCGGCAGGGCGAGCTGGATCGGCTCCTTGGGGGCCATGGGCTCGTCGCCCCGCACGACCACGAGGTCGCGGACGACACCCTCCAGGGTCTTGGCCGCCTCGTCCTCCGACGCGGCACGGCCGCTGATCACGGCCCGCAGGAACCAGCGAGGGCCGTCCACCCCGATGTAGCGCACCGGCTGCGGCGGCCCTTCGCCGACACCCGCCGCCTCGGCGGGGACCATGGCGGCGAGCTCCAGGCCGAAGGGGCCCTCGCGCTCCTCGCAGGTGCCTCCGGCGGTCTTGACGCCCTCGGCCAGCTCGGACCGCACCTCGTCCCAGATGCCGGAGCTCTTGGGCGCGGCGAACGCGTGGACCTGCAGGGCGCTCTCCTCGAAGAGCACGACCGCGCCGACGATCTGCTCACCCGCGACGTTGAGCTGGACCTCGAACCCGGGGCTCACCGGAAGCAGCAGCCCGCCAAGGTCGACGCGCTCCACCTCGGGGTGGGTCTCCTCGGAGTCCCAGGGGCCCGACTCCCGGGCGGGGGCAGGGGCTTCCTCGGCGACCGCCGTGGCCGCCTCGCCCTCCTCGTGACGACGGCGTCGACGTCCAAACACTTTCCTCGCCTCCCGATGTGTGTATGCGGACAGGGCACCCGTGACGGCCGGGTGCGGGCGGTGAGCCGACCGGCCTCAGCGGCCGGTGGACCCGAACCCGCCGTCGCCTCGCGCCGACCCCGGCAGCCTGTCCGCCTCGTAGAAGGCGGCACGCTCGACCCGCTGGATCACCAGTTGGGCGATGCGGTCACCGCGCTGGAGCCGGACCGCCTCCTTGGTGTCGGTGTTGAGCAGAGTCACCCGTATCTCGCCACGGTATCCGGCATCGACGGTGCCTGGGGCGTTGACGAGGGTGACACCATGCTTTGCCGCCAAACCCGACCGCGGGTGAACGAACGCCGCGAAGCCGTCGGGCAGCGCGATGGCGACCCCCGTGCCCACCATGGCACGCTCACCGGGCAGCAACTCGACGTCGGCGACCGCGAAGAGATCGGCTCCGGCGTCACCGGGATGGGCGTAGGCCGGCAGGGGGAGATCCGGGTCGAGCCGATGGATCAGAACCTCGACAGGCCCGGCAGCGCTAGTCGTCACGAGGGGGAACCCTATCGTCTGCGCCGGGAATTGAGCGTCCCACACGACCGATGACCTTGGAGATATCCAGCCCCAGCGCCGGTTCTGCCGGGATTTCGAATGATTCATCACCACAGCTGTACGGTCGCCCCAAGCCAAGCCAAGCCTGCCGTACGGTCACCCCGGGCGGCCGTGCGAAGCCAGGCCGGGCCGCCGGACCGCCGCCAACCAGGCGACAGCCGTACGGCCTCCCTCTCCCGCTCCGGCCGAACCGGCTCTCCCCTCGGCCACACGGGGTCTGCCCGCCGCGAAAGCCAGGCGGCAGCCGTACGGTCTAGTCGTCGGAGCGGTGGGGGGAGACCACCGGTTGGGCCAGGCCGCCGACCTGGACGATCGCCGGGCGGGGCCGGGTGTCCCCGGGGTCGTCCGCTTCGCCCTCGGCCGCCTGCCCCTCGGGGGGCTCGTCGCGGGTGGAGGGCGGGGGCTGCGTTGGCGAGGTCGAGGACTGCGGAGGTTCCCTGCTGAACAGTTCGGGCAGGGCGCGGTAGACCACGGCGGCCACCGGGACCGCGATGGCGGCGCCGGCGATGCCGCCGAGGATGCCTCCGACGGCGAGCACGAGGATGACCGCCAGCGGGTGGAAGTTGATGGCGCGGCCCACGATGAGCGGCAGGAGGACGTGGTTCTCCAACTGCTGTTCGACGAGCAGGATGCCGACGAAGACGAGCGCGTAGACCCAGCCCTTGGAGCCGAGGGTCACTAGGGCCGCCACTCCCCCGGCGAAGAAGATACCGACGATCGGGATGAAGCTCGCCAGGAAGATCAGCACGGCGAGCGGCGCCCACAACGGCACCCCCATGATGGCGAGCACGACACCGATGATCACGGCGTGCACCGCCGCGACGCCTACGGTGCCCTGCACATAGAGCGACAGGGTGCGCCAGGCCGCCCGCCCCGCCCGGTCGACCCTCGGGCTCATACGGCCGAAGGCCCGCAGGGACCATGCCCAGATGCGGTCGCCGTCCTTGAGTAGGAAGAATGTGACGAAAAGGATCAACACGAGGGCCGCGAGCACCTCGACCGCCACCGCCGCGCCGCTCACCAGCGGACCGGATATCTGGGTCGCCTGCTGGACGAAGGGCCCGGTGACGTTTCTGATCCACTCGCTGATCTGGGCCTGCTCAAGCTGGAGCGGACCAGTCGTCAGCCATTTCTGGACTTCCGCGACGCTCGCCTCGAACTGCCGGATCAGCGTCGGCCACTCCTCGGTGGCGCGTACGCCCACGATCCAGCCCGTGCCGCCGAGCACCGCGAGCGCCGTGAACATGGTGATCCACGTCGCCCATATGGGCGGCAGGCCAAGCACGCGCAACCGGCGCGTCAAGGGGAACAGCAGGGCCGCCAGCAGCATCGCGATCGCGACCGGCAGCGCCACGAAGCTCAGCCTGGCTATGGCGAGCACGCTGAAGTAGACGACGATGCCTATGAATATCAGCCGCCAGCTCCATGCGGCCATCGTGGCGAGGACGGGTGGCACGAGATCTGAACGAGGTTCTCGGTCCGGAATCACGCCTTCCAGACTGACACGCCACCAGGCGAAACGCGCATGCGTTTTTGCCCGGTCACGCCCGCGCGCACCGTAATACGGAGCATCGCCGCAGGTCACTCCGGGGTAAGACTGACGGTGGGAACTCTTTGGCGTGGCGGCCATCAGAGTGGGACGAACCCCACCATTGTCCCCATCACGTGACGTGGCTGCCCGGCAGGCGGACCGGTCCAACCGCTTGGAGGCCCGTGGCGGACGGCAAAAGCCACGCTATGGCCCGGCGAGCGAGGCCCGCCGGGCCACGCGGTCTCATGCCAGGGCGACCTCCACCGAGGCGCGGTCGTCCGGTGTGAGGACGAACTCCTCCACGTTGCCCGCCGAGCAGAGGTCGTCCTGCGCCTGGTGGACGAGGTGGATGTAGGGCCCGGTCACCGTCAGCCGGGAGACCTCCGCGCGGACGGAGAGCTTGGCCTCGGTCTTGGCCTTGCGCACCTGCCTGAGCACGTCGGACACCGCGGGCAGAAGGGCGGGGTCGCCGCCGCCCCTGGACGGGGTGGGCCAGGTGGCGCGGTGGATCGAGCCGTCGTGCCACCACGACCACGCCTCCTCCACCACGAACGGGAGGAAGGGCGCAAAGAGCCGCAGCATCACGTCGAGCGCCTCACGGAGCGCCACCCGCGCCGACTCGGCGGCGGCGGGCGAGGCGTCCGTGCCGTAGGCCCGCGCCTTGACCAGCTCCAGGTAGTCGTCGCAGAACTCCCAGAAGAACCGCTCGGTCACCTCAAGCGCCCGAGTGTGGTCATAGGCGTTGAGGGCCGCCGTGCCCTCCTCCACCACCCCGGACAGCCGGGCGAGCATCGACAGGTCGATCGGCTCGGTCACGGCTCCGCGCCCGCCGCCCCCCGCGGGAGACAACCCCAGGATGAACTTGGAGGCGTTGAGAATCTTGATCGCGAGCCGCCGGCCGATCTTGAACTGGCCGGCGTCGAACGCCGTGTCCACCCCCAGCCGGCCGCTCGCCGCCCAGTAGCGCACCGCGTCGGAGCCGTGCTTCTCCAGGAGGTCGATCGGCGTGACGACGTTGCCCTTGGACTTGGACATCTTCTTGCGGTCGGGGTCGACCACCCAGCCGGAGATCGCGGCCGATCGCCACGGGAGACGGCCGTGCTCCAGGTGGGCACGGACCACGGTCGAGAACAGCCACGTGCGGATGATCTCGTGTGACTGCGGCCGGAGATCCATCGGGAACACCCGGGAGAACAGGTCGTCGTCGTCACCCCACCGCCCGGCGATCTGCGGGGTCAGCGACGAGGTGGCCCAGGTGTCGAGCACGTCGGGGTCGGCGACGAAGCCCTTGGGCCTGCCCCGCTGGTCCTCGGTGTAGCCGGGCGGGACGTCCCCGGCGGGGTCGACCGGCAGCGCGGAGTGCGCCGGCAGGATCGGCCTGTCGTAGACGATCTGGCCGGAGTCGTCGAGGGGATACCACACCGGGACGGGCACGCCGAAGAAGCGCTGCCGGGAGACCAGCCAGTCACCCGCGAGCCCCTCCACCCAGTTGTCGTATCTCACCCACATGTGACCTGGATGCCAGGACAACTCGCCGCCGCGCTCAAGCAGGGCCCTGCGGAGGCTGTGGTCGCGCCCGCCGTTCCTGATATACCACTGGCGGGTGGTCACGATCTCCAGGGGGCGCTCGCCCCGCTCGTAGAACTTGACGGGCCGTGTCACCGGCCTCGGCTCGCCCTCCAGGTCGCCCGACTCGCGGAGCATCTCGACCATGCGTGCCCGCGCGCTGTGCACCGTCTTGCCGGCCACCTCGGCATATGCCTTGGCGGGCACTCCGGCGGGGGGATCGGGCAGCAGCCTGCCGTCCCATCCGATGACGGCCCGCGTCTGCAGGTCGAGCTCGCGCCACCAGACGACGTCGGTGACGTCGCCGAACGTGCACACCATCGCGATGCCCGACCCTTTGTCCCGATCGGCGAGGCGGTGTGCAAGGACGGGCACCTCCACCCCGAAGACGGGGGTGCGCACGGTCGTGCCGAACAGCGGCTGGTAGCGCTCGTCGTCGGGGTGCGCGACCAGCGCGACACACGCGGGGAGCAGCTCGGGCCTGGTCGTCTCGATCCAGACCCGGCCGGTGAAGCCGAACGCCCGCTGCTCCTCGCTCAGCAGGAAGCCGACCCGGTGGAACTCGCCCCGCTGGTCGCGGTCCTCCAGCTCGGCCTGGGCCACCGCCGTGCGGAACGTGACGTCCCACAGCGTGGGGGCCTCGGCGAGATATGCCTCCCCGCGGGCGAGATTGCCGAGGAAGGCCCGCTGGGAGACCGCCCTGGCCCGGTCGCCGATCGTCGTGTAGAGCAGCGACCAGTCGACCGACAGGCCGACCCGCCGCCACACCTCCTCGAACGCCTGCTCGTCGACGGCGGTGAGGTGGTGGCACAGCTCCACGAAGTTGCGCCGGGAAATCGGCACCTCGTGCTTGCCCGGCTGGGCGGGAGGGGTGAAATCGGGGTCGTAGGGCAGGGACGGGTCGCACCGGACGCCGTAGACGTTTTGCACACGGCGCTCAGTGGGCAACCCATTGTCATCCCATCCCAATGGGTAGAAGACGCTCTTGCCCCGCATGCGTTGGAATCTGGCCGTAATGTCGGTATGGGTATAGGAGAAGACATGGCCGACATGCAGCGAGCCGGAGACCGTGGGCGGCGGGGTGTCGATGGAAAACACCTCGGCGCGCGGTCTCGAGCGGTCGAACCGGTAGACGCCTTCGGTCTCCCAACGAGCCGCCCATACACTCTCAAGTCCATCGAGAGAGGGCTTATCGGGGACTGCTGCATGGCGCTGTCGCGGCTCGGTCATGCCTCCCTATGGTATGGCTTGACGTTCACAACCGCCGCCAGAGACTAAAGTCCGCTGTAGAGGCGGCGGAGAAGGGGGATCCCATGTCCGACAAAAAGAACTTGCCAGAGGAACTCGCCAAATCGGCGGCCAAGCCCGACCTGGGTTGGCGGTTGGTCGGCGGCGCGGTCGCTCTGGGAGTGGGCTTCGCGACCCGCAAACTCATCGAATTCGGCTGGCGCAAGGCGACCGGCAAAAAGCCGCCGGCCAACCCCGAGTCCCTCGAGGTCAGCCTGGCCGAGGCCGTGGGCTTCGCCGTCGTCATGGGCGTCGGCATGGAGGTCACCCGCATCGTCGCCGCCCGCATCGCGGCCAAGCGCTACCAGTCCTGGATCACCCCGGCCGCGGTCAAGCAGGCCGTCAAGGACGCCGTCGACTGACGGATCACGTTTCCGGCGGCGACCGCATTTTCACGAAGAAGAACACGGGCCGAGCCTTGACGATTGACTCGGCCCGCTTTGCTCACTTCCGCCCCCGGGGCCCCCTTAACCCACCCATCCCCCAAGGTTCCCCGGGCGGCTCATGCCGTACAGACCCTCACCCGCCTTCGAGTGCGGCGAGGAACTCCCCGGCCCAGCGGTCCACGTTGTAGGTCGCGACCCGCCTGCGCATGGAGCGCATGCGGCGGGACAACTCGTGCGGTGTGGCCCGCATGGCGGTGAGCATGGCGCGTTTCATGCCCTCGACGTCGTAGGGGTTGACGGAGAACGCCTGTTTGAGCTCGTCGGCGGCGCCGGCGAACTCGCTGAGGACGAGGCTGCCGCGCAGGTCGTGGCGGCAGGCGATGTATTCCTTGGCGACGAGGTTCATGCCGTCGCGCAGCGGAGTGACGACCATGACGTCGGCGGCGAAGTAGAGGGCGGCGAGCTCCCGGCGGTTGTACGACTGGTGGAGATATTGCACGGGCTGGTGCCCCAGCTGGGAGTGCTCACCGTTGATGCGGCCCACCTGAAGCTCGATCGAGTTGCGGAGGCGGCGATATTCTTCGACCCGCTCCCGGCTGGGTGTGGCGATCTGCACGAAGACCGCCTCGCCGGGTTTGACTGCCCCGTCGGCCAGGAGCTCGGAGAACGCCTTGAGTCGCTGGCCGATGCCCTTGGTGTAGTCGAGCCGGTCGACTCCCAGCAGCATGTGCTCGGGTTCGCCGAGCTCGGACCTGATCTCCTTGGCCCTGGCCACGATGGACGGCTCCCGGACGAGGGTGTCGAGTTCACTGAAATCCACCGAGATCGGGAAGGCTTCGGCCCTGATCCGCCTGCCGTCGAGTTCGACCTCGTTGCGATGGTGCTGAAGTCCGAGCAACCTGCGGCAGAGCCGGACGAAGTTGGCCGCGCCGCCGGGCCGCTGAAATCCGACGAGGTCGGCCCCAAGAAGGCCCTCGACGATCTCCCTGCGCCACGGGAGTTGCCAGAAGAGTTCAACGGGCGGGAAGGGGATGTGCAGGAAGAACCCGATCCGCAGATCGGGCCTGAGCTTGCGGAGCATGGCGGGGACGAGTTGCAGCTGGTAGTCCTGGATCCACACGACGGCGTTCTCGTCGGCCACCTCGGCGGCGGCGCGGGCGAAGCGGTCGTTGACGGCGCGGTAGGCGTCCCAGAGCACGCGTGAGTAGATCGGCGTGGCCACGACGTCGTGGTAAAGGGGCCAGATCGTGGCGTTGGAGAATCCTTCGTAGTAGAGCTCGACCTCCGCGGCGGAGAGCGGCACGGGGACGAGGTGCATGCCGTCGTGGTCGAACGGCTTGACCTCCTCACCCGGCGCGCCGTGCCACCCGAGCCAGGCGCCTTCGCGGCGCTGCATGACCGGAGCGATGGCGGTGACCAGCCCGCCGGGGCTGCGCCGCCATGCGGCGGCGCCGTCCGCTCCGACCACTCTGTCGACGGGTAGACGGTTGGCGACGATCAGAAACGAGCTCCGAGCCTTCACGCATTGCCTCCCATTTGGGTTGACCTCTGAGCATCTCCTTTTTCCCTTGTCGCGGGCCGGAGATGCCGGATGCGGCTTCTCGGACGAGATCGGGTGCCCGCCGAAGCGGCCGACCGGCGACACACGACAAGGAATGGAACACTCAATGTCCACCATACGGAAACGCGCCGCAGTGAGCATTTACCGGGCTCCCCGGCACAAAACGCGCATATGAACCCCTAGACCAGGGGAAAACGCTCCCCATGTGCCGTCATCACGTCCCCAAGGACTCTTAAACGAACCTCAGGCGGGCGGAAGTCCCCGCTGTCGCCGCAGATCAGCGCGTACGGCGAGAGCCAGACGGCGTGTCGCGGCACGGTTGAGCATGCCTCCGGCGACCGCCCCGGTGAAATACGGCCCAAGCGTGGTGAGATGCCGCCCAAGAGTGCGCATCAGGCGGTTGCGCAGCGCGGTCTTGGCCGCCGTGCCGAGCGCGAGCGTCACGCTGCCCGGGGACAGCGGGTCGATGCCGCGCTGCCTGCTCCAGGCCATGCTGAACGCGATCGCACGCTGGGTGCCGCCCCCCTCGACGGAGACACCGTAGACCGCGTGGAGCTCGGCGATGAGCTTGACCTCGATCGCCGCCACGACGAGTGTCTCGGCGATGAGCTGGGCCGGGGCCGTGAGCAGAAGCGGCGGCGCGGCGAATTCGACGGCGGCGACGGCTCCCCCGACGGCGCCGACCGTCATCGTGCCCTTGGCCGCTGTCCTGGTCAGCTCGTCGGCGAGGGCCTCGCCGGTGAGGCCGTGGTGGTGCTCGGACAGAGTGGCGAGATCGCGGATGGGGATGCGCGGAGCGACGCGCATGAACATCTCGGTGAGCCAGCGCCCCCGGCCCACGCCGCTCTCGCCGGCGCGGCGCGCGCCGTTCGCGAGCGCGCCTGTGAGGCGGGCGAGCAGCCTTCGCCGCTCGTCACCGCCGAGTTTGCCGGGCTGCTCGACAAGCCTCCCGACGAGTTCGGCGACCTCGTCACCGGCCGTGTCCCTGCCAGACACGGCCACGGGCGCTCCTTGGGAGCCGGGATCGGCCGGACCGTCCTGCTCCTTCGGCGTGCCCGTCGCTCCGTGGACGCCGGACTCCTCGTGCTCTGGTTGATCGTGCTCTGGTTGATCCGCTGTGGACGACACGTTGCGGAACCTCCTCGCTGCCGTCATCGCGCCCGCCGGGCGGAGACGGGCATTACGACCTGGCGGTCAGGCAGCGCATTCCCGGCACACTTGCTGACCGCCCTTGTCCGAGGCCAGCTGGCTCCGGTGGTGCACCAAGAAACACCGCGAACAGGTGAACTCGTCGGCCTGACGAGGTATCACCCGCAGCGAAAGCTCCTCGTTCGACAGGTCCGCGCCGGGCAGCTCGAGCGACTCGGCGAGATCGGTCTCGTCGATGTCGATGCTGCCCGAGGACTTGTCGGTGCGCCGCGCCTGAAGCTCCTGCAGGCTGTCTTCAGCCATGTCGTCATCGGTCTTGCGCGGGCTGTCGTAGTCGGTAGCCATCGTGCTTACTCCATCCCCCTCATCTATCTGTTGCGCGTCGTCGCGCGTGTGTAACGTCCGGGAGGTCCATCTTGTGCCCGATCTGCCAGGGAGATTTTGCAACGGTACCCAGGCGAGGCATGCGACGAACCTCATCCACACGTGAGGGACCTACCGCCAATGGGCGTGGTTAGTCAATTATGGCGAAAACCACAGCATTGGCGGCATGCACCACCTGTGTCGACGGCACATCCAACCACATGTACGGGGTCCGCGAGACGCCCCCCGCCGGATCAGCCCCCGGCAAGTCTGACCGTCACCACGAGCCCCCCGCCCTCGCGAGGAAGCGCCGCGACATTCCCACCGTGCACCTGTACTACCGCCCGGACGATGGACAGCCCCAGCCCCGACCCCTTGGCCGAATCGACCCGGTCGGCCGCGAGCCGCCTGAACGGCTCGAAGAGGCTGTTCACCTCGTAGGCGGGCACATGCGGCCCGGTGTTGGCCACCTGAACGACCAGTGCCCCTTCAACCATTCCCGTACGCACCCAAACTCTTCCAGATTCGGGAATGTTGTATTTGATCGCGTTCTCCACGAGGTTCGCCACACAACGCTCAAGGAGCACAGGGTCCCCAACCGTCTCGGCGCTGTGCAGATCTGTGGTGATCGTCACGTTCGCCTCTTCAGCCCAGGGCGAAAGCTGGCCGACCGCGGTCTCCGCCACATCCTTGAGATCCACCGGCTTGCGGACGCCCAGCTCCCGCTCACTGCGGGCGAGCAGCAGCAGCCCCTCGATCAGCCGCTCGTTGCGCGCGTTGACCTCAAGGAGGGTGCGCCCGAGCGTCTTCAGGTCCTCCGACGCCTCGGGGTCGGACAGGGAGATCTCCAGCACCGTCCGGTTGATCGTGAGCGGCGTGCGCAACTCGTGAGAGGCGTTGGCCACAAACCTCCGCTGGGTGTCGAAGGCGGTGTTGAGCCTGGTCAGCATGGCGTCGAAGGTGTCGGCCAGCTCCTTCAGCTCGTCGCTCGGCCCCTTGAGCGCGATGCGCTCGTGGGCCAGGGTGCTGTCGGACAACCTCCGCGCGGTGGCGGTCATCTGCTGGATCGGGCGCAGCGCCCTGTCCGCGATGAAATAGCCGATGACCAGCGACAACAGCCCCACCCCCGCGAGCGCGAGCACGCCGCGCTCCAGGAAGCGGTCCTGGGCGAGACCCACCATGTTGCGCTTGAGGATCGCGAACTGCTCCCGCCACAGGGCCTGATCGGCGAGCGACAGACCGAGCTCGTCCGGGTCGGGCATCGTATGCAGCAGCACACCCGAGATGATCACACCGAGCATCGAGTAGAGCACGAAGACCAGCAGCGCGCCCGCCGCGAACACCATCACGCCGTAGGTGAGGGTGAGCCGCCACCGGATGCTCATCCGCTCCGCGAGCCGTTGAAGTCTGTCCAGCACATTGCGGCGTTCCCCGAGCGGCATCGGCGACGGCGGCGGCGGGCCGTCCCACACCGGCGGGCCGACCGGCGGTGGAGGCTGCGCGCCGTACGGCTGCCGCCCGCCCCCGGAGGTCTCGACGCCGCCGGCCTCGGCACCGAGGTGCGGCTTGATCATCGGGCGCGTGGGCTCCAGCCGTGGATCACTCACAGTTTGTAACCCACCCCGGGCACGGTCTCGATCACCTGCGGGTCACCGAGCTTCTTGCGCAACGTCATCATCGTCACCCTGACGACATTGGTGAACGGATCGATGTTCTCGTCCCACGCCTTGTCCAGCAGGTCCTCCTGGCTGACGACCGCCCCCTCGGCGCGCATCAGCTCCTCAAGCACCGCGAACTCCTTCTTCGTGAGGGAGATCTCCTTGCCGTCCCTGGTCACCAGGCGCTTACCCGGGTCGAGCCGCACCCCGCCGCGCTCCAGCACGGGCGGCAGCGCCGGAGCCGACCGCCTGCCGAGCGCCCGCACGCGCGCCACGAGCTCGATGAACACGAACGGCTTGGCCAGATAGTCGTCGGCCCCCAGCCCCAGGCCCTCGACCTTGTCGTCGACGTCGCCGGCCGCCGTGAGCATGAGAATGCGCGAGCTCGTCCGCTGCGCGACCAGCCTGCGGCACACCTCGTCACCGTGGACCTTGGGCAGGTCGCGGTCGAGGACAATCACGTCGTAGTCGATGTAACCGGTGCGCTCCAGCGCACCCGCGCCGTCGTAGGCCACGTCGACCGCCATGGCCTCCCGGCGCAGACCGGTGGCGATGGCGTCGGCGAGCACACGCTCATCCTCGACAACAAGCACGCGCACGGCTTCTTCTACCTCCAGGTCGATGCGTGGCGGCACCCTCGGATCCAGTGCGGCATGCTGTTCGCGAGTCCCACCGACAGCGAGGACGCCTCGCCGTGTGACCCATTGTCCCCGCCAGTGCCGTAAGCACACGGTAAGCCAAGGTTGGTAGCGCTCCCACCAAGGAACGTGATGGAGGACACATCGTCGATTTCTGAAGAGCCAGGTTTCAACCAGGAGTCGGTTTGGGTAAAGCGAGAGACACTCCTACGGGCACCGAGGCAGGTGCTAGTGCCCGCCTCAGGCCGCTCCGCGGATTCAGCACGTTTCCCGCTCACGTAACCCCTCAGAAAGCAGGTGAGATGGGCGAGTTCACGACCACGATCGAAACCCGGCTCGACCAGGCCTACAAGGGCCTCAAAGAGGCTCAGTCGGCCGGCGACGACTACCTCGCCGACACGCTCGCCGTGGAGATCGAAGATCTTCAACGCGTTGCGGGAGAACACGGCATCGACCTCGGTCATCGGGAATAGTTCCCCTCGACTGCGATCGCCGGAAAACAGCACAAACGCCCTGCTCACCATGCCTTCCCGGGTTGTGGCGAGCGGGGCGGCTTCATGTACGGCAGAGCCACGATTTGGGCGAGCTCTCAAGGAGTGGCCGGTTGCGAGCACCTCTCACCGAACTGGCGCCGGCGCGCCTCGGCTCACACATGTGCCACAAGGGTGGTGAGCCGTGGCGATCCGCCGCCACAGCGGTCGGCGAACAGCGTTGCGGTCCGCCGACCTGCGATATACGTCACAGATCACGCGCGTGGTCGTACGGCGAAGCCCGCCCGGCCCGGTGTGATCGCCTCGCGATGCTCGCGGGGGCGGTGGGGCCTGGCGAGCTTCTGCCGTATTCGGAGCCCGTCGTGGGTCAGGCGTCGCGTTCGGGGTTGAGGGGGAGGAGGAGGTCGTGCAGGGCGGTGAAGAGGTCCGGGGCGGCGCAGAGGATCATCTCGGGGTTGGGGGGTGTGCCGCGCAGGCCGCCGAAGGCGGCGCCGGCCTCGGTGGCGATCAGGCCGCCGGCGGCGAAGTCCCACGCGTTGGCGCCGCGCTCGTAGTAGGCGTCGACCCGCCCGGCGGCGACCGCGCACAGGTCGGCCGCGGCCGAGCCCATCCTGCGGATGTCGCGCACGTGGGGCAGGACCTGGGTGAGCACCTCGGCCTGGACGACGCGGCGGCCGGGGGCGTAGCCGAAGCCGGTGGCCACCAGGGCCGCGGGCAGCGGCACGCCGGTGTTGCAGGTGATGCGATCGCCGTTGAGGTGGGCGCCGCCGCCGAGGCTCGCGGTGTAGACCTCGCCCAGGGGCACCACGTTGACGACTCCGGCGACCACCTGCCCGTCGACCTCGACGGCGATGCTGACGGCCCAGGCGGGCACGCCGTACAGGAAGTTGACCGTGCCGTCGATGGGGTCCACGATCCACCGCACGCCGCTGGCGCCGGGGGTGTCGCCCTCCTCCTCGCCCAGGACTCCGTCGTCGGGCCTGGCCTCGGCGATGCGCGCGCGGATCAGCTCCTCGGCGGCGCGGTCGAGGGCGGTGACGATGTCGGTGTCGGTGGACTTGGTGGTGAGCACCTCGGGCCGGTCCGGGCGTTTGGCCAGCAACATCGCACCGGCTTCACGGGCGATGTTCTCCGCTAGGGCCAGAAGTTCGGTCATGCGAGGCTCTCCGGACGTTTCCACTCTTGGCCGAGGACGTGCTGGGCCAGGAAGGCCAGGCATGTTTCGTACCAGGCGACGATGTTCCCCGGCTTGAGAATCCAGTGGTTCTCATCGGGAAAGTAGAGGAACTTCCCTTCTACCCCGGTGCGCTGGAGATCGCGCCAAAGGCGCAGCGCCTCCCCGATCGGCACGCGGTAGTCCTTGTCGCCGTGGATCACCAGCATGGGTGCCGAGATATTCTCCAGGGCGGTGTGCGGTGAAAGCGTCCGGTAGAGGTCGGAGCCGACGGGGCCGAACTCCCGCTCCCAGTAGCTCGCGACGTCGGTCGTGCCGGCGAACTGGTCGAGGTGCCACAACGAGGCGTGCGTGACGACCGCCTTCCAGCCGGTCGTGTGTCCTGCGAGCCAGTTGGCCATATAGCCGCCGAAGGAGCCGCCCATCAGCCCCGTGCGGCTCTCGTCGATGTCGGGCCGCGCCTGGCAGGCGGCGGTGACCGCCATGAGGTCGGCCTCGGTGGCGGGCCCCCAGTCGGCCCAGCCACGCTCAAGCATGCGCGAGCCGTACCCGGAGGACAGGCAGGGGTCCGGCAGGAGTACGGCGTAGCCGGCCGCGGCCATGATCCACGGATTCCAGCGCCACGACCAGTCGTTCCAGCTGGCGACAGGGCCGCCGTGCACCCACAGCAGCAGCGGGGCGGGCTCGTCGGAGCTCGCCCCCTCGGGGAGGACGAGCCAGGACCGGATCTCGGTCCCGTCGGGAGCGGGAGCGGAGATCTCGGTAAGCGTGCCGGGGAGGTCGAGCCTGAGCGCGGGCGACGGCAACTCCTCGACCGTGCCGTCGAGGGCGATCCGCACCGGGCCGGGGGTGATCCCGACGCCGCTGCGCAGGGCGTACAGGCCGGTGCCGTCGGGGGCCGGGCACAACGAGTAGTAGGCGGCGTCGTCCGGCGTGAGCCGTACCGGCTCCGCGCCGTCGAGGGTGTAGCGGAACACCGGGCGGCGGCCCCTGTGGTCGGCGACGGCGTACAGCGAGGCCGAGTCCGGCGCCCACGCCACGTCGCCCGGCCACAGGTCGCCGCCGAGGACGGTGAGGTCGCCGGTGCCGAGGTCGATCACGCAGAGCGTGATCTCCGGCACGCGGTCCGGGGAGGAGTGGCTCTCGCGCAGGCAGGTGACGTAGCGGCCGTCGGGGGAGATCCGGACCGGGCCGGTGAAGTCGTAGCCGTCCTGCGCGGCAAGCGTGCGGCGAGTCCGGCCGGCGAGATCGACGCGGACCAGGTCGGTGCGCATCTCGGCGTTCGGCTGGGGGTTCCACCAGGTGGTGACGGCGGCGGCGCCGTCCGGCGTGACGTCGAACGACGCGTTGTCGAGGGCGCGCCCGGGATCGGGGGTGACGTCCTCGACGCCGTCGAGGCTCTCGCCGGCGCCGCCCGTGGCGGCGAACATGCGCCTCTGGCCCGGTCCGAGGTCGGCGTCCCAATAGCGGACGGGGTAGCCCTCGTGGAGCACGGCGCTGATGCCGGCGTCCTTCCTGGCCTTGCGGCGTTCGGCTTCCAGGCTCGCATCACCCGGCAGCACGTCGGCGAGGAACACCGTGGCGGATCCCCCCGCACGGACCTCGGCGATGCCTCCCGGCCGGTCGGCGATCTTACGTGCCTCTCCCCCGTCGGCGGGCAGCAGCCACAACGCGGGCACGTCCTCATCGCCCTCACCGCCCGGGTCGGGCCTGCGTGAGGTGAACAGCAGATCGCCGTCGGGGGTGAACGCGGCGCCGCTCTCGCCCTTGGCTGACCTGGTCAGACGTCGCGGATGACCACCGGTGGCACTGGTTGGGACCGACCACAGCGACGTTCCGTAGGATTTGCCGTCGGAGTTCAGGGCCTGCACGGCGGCGACGAGCCGCTGACCGTCCGGGGACAGTCGTAGCGAGAGCACACGCTGTGTGCCCACATAGGCCCGAATATCATTAAATGGGGTCACCTATCCGAACCTACCCCGCGCGCGCTCTTGATCAACCGCTCTCCTGGGTGGGGTGCCGGGGGCTTTCGCCGTACTCCTGCTTGGTGTGTGCCGGTCGGCCCTCGCGGAGGTGGCATGCCCATGCATGCTCGCGGTTCGCGAGGGCCGATGTGGCATCAGCGTGCTCTGTCTCCCCTCCCTCTGCGGTCAGGGGGGTGAGATGTTGGTGAAGGTGGTGCAGTTGTTCGGCCAGGCGGGGTTGGCCCCCGTACCCGGTGTGGGCTCGACCGTGCAATCGCTGAAGTAGACCCCGCCGCCTACCTCGGCCACAGTGATCCGGAGACCGCTGCCCTGGGTGCCCGCGAGGGCGACGCTGACGACGTTTGGCGGGATGCCCAAGAGGGTGCCGAAGGAGTGCCATGCGGGAGTGGTTCTTTCATCCCGTATCTGCACCAGACCGTTTCTCGCGATCGCTTCGAAGTTGTGGACCCCGAAAAGCGTCCCGGTCACAATCGGCCCCGCGGGACCGGCGGCGCCGGTAGGACCTGCGGGGCCGGTAGCACCCGCAGGACCGGTCTCACCGGCAGGGCCTGCAGGGCCGGCGGGACCCACGGGGCCTACCGGACCAGTCTCACCCGTAGGACCGGCGGGACCCACGGAACCGGCAGGGCCAGTCTCACCGGTAGGACCGGCAGGACCCACAGGGCCCACCGCCCCCGCAGGGCCGGCGGGACCCGTCGGGCCGACGGGACCGGTGTCACCGGTAGGCCCGGCAGGCCCCACAGAGCCGGTCTCACCAGCGGGACCGGCCGGACCCACCGCGCCCGCAGGACCCACAGGACCGGTGCTTCCGGCGGGCCCGGCCGCACCCACAGGACCGGCAGGGCCCACCGCACCCGCAGGACCGGCAGGGCCCACCGCACCCGCAGGACCGGCGGGACCGGCGGGACCGGCGGGACCGGTCTGCCCCGCGGAACCCGCGGGGCCAGGAGGACCGTCAGGCCCGGCGGGACCGGCAGGACCGGCAGGACCGGCGGCACCGCTCTCTCCCTGCTCGCCTCTCGGCCCGGCAGGGCCGGCCGGCCCCTCGGGGCCTCTGGGGCCGGCGGGGCCTCGGGCGCACGTGCGCCTATTCCACTTTTTGCTACAGCACACTTCGCTCAGAAGCTCGGGATCCCAGTCGGGGACGGGGCCGCCCCGTGCGGGGTCCACCCGCAGGGGCGCCTCCGCACAGGGGCTCCCCTGCGCCCCGCCGGGCACTTCCGCGGAGTGAGCCACCGCCACTCCCCCGGCGAACCCTGCGAAGCCGGTGAACCCCACGAACAACACCAATGCGGCAGCGGCGAGGCCGGCAACACCGCCGCCCGCCCTATCGACACCCAGGCTCACCAGCCCAGATTTCCGAAATAGAGTCAATTTACGCCCTCTTACTCATCCAGCACGGAAAGCGAAGCGCTTTCCCAGTGCGATGGAGAGCAGATCCCCGCATCCCCCTCATGGCACTACTCAGCAACGATGTACAACAAGCAAATATGCAGCTCCCAGCCCCCGAGCCCCCCGCAACAAACCCCATCCAGACACGACAAAGCACCCTTGTCCCCAGCCCCATGACCACGAACCCAAACCCGCAGCCACCAAATCCACGAATCACCGCAATGCCCGACAAACCCCGTTCCCCTCAACAGTCCCGTCGCTCGCGAAGGCGGCAGCGGTTCGTAGAGCGACACCCCGATACGGTTGGATGAGGACCATGGGGACCTATGACGCACTGCTCATCGTGTCGTTCGGTGGGCCGGAGAAGCCCTCCGACGTGCTGCCCTTCCTGGAAAACGTCGTCCGGGGAAGAGGCGTGCCCGCGGCTCGCCTCAAGGAAGTCGAGGCTCACTACCAGCAGTTCGGCGGTGTCAGCCCGATCAATCAGCAGTGCCGGGACCTGATCGAAGCCGTCCGCCCCCTGGTGGACCTCCCGATCTACTGGGGCAACCGCAACTGGCACCCCTTCCTCACCGACACGGTGCGCCAGATGGCGGCCGACGGCGTCCAGAAGGCCGCAGCCTTCGTGACAGCCGCCTACGCGTCATACTCCGCCTGCCGGCAATACCGCGACGACATCGACCAGGCCCGCGCCGCCGTCGAAGGCGCGCCGGAGATCGTCAAGTTCCGCAACTACTTCGACCACCCCGGCTTCATCGCCGCCATGGCCGACCACACCGCCCAGGCCATCGCCCGCCTCCCCGAGGCCGTCCGCGGCGACGCCCGGCTCGTCTTCGTCGCCCACAGCATCCCTCTTTCCATGGCCAGTACGGCGGGGCCCACCGGCGGCGCCTACCAGGCCCAGCTCCACCACGTCGCGCACCTGGTCAGCAAGTCCCTGGGCATCTCAAGGCCGTACGACCTCGTCTGGCAGAGCCGCAGCGGCCCGCCTGAGATCCCCTGGCTCGAACCCGACATCTGCGACCACCTGGAAGACCTCCACAAGAGAGGCACCGCCGCCGCCGTGGTGGTGCCCATCGGCTTCATCTCCGACCACATGGAGGTCGTCTACGACCTCGACGTCGAGGCCCGCGACGTGGCCGACCGCCTCGGCCTCCCCATGGAACGCGCCGCCACCGCCGGCACCCACCCGGCCTTCACCCAGATGATCGCCAACCTCCTCACCGAACCCGAACCCACCCCCTGCCCCTTGACCTGCTGCCCCACCCCCCGCCGCCGCCCGACCTGACCCACACTTCCCGGGCGCAGGGCAGACTCTCCCCCCTCCGAGAGCTCCGCCCCCGACATCGAACACAACCACCCGCGCGGCATCCAGGAACGCGGCACCGGTTGTGCCGCCCGCACGCTTCCGCCATGCTTTGCAGCAGCCCCCCAGGGCTTGGTTCACTACCGGAGGTTTTGCTGCGGAACCTGGCCACCGCAGCCTTGGCAACCACCTCCGGACCAGCGCCTTTACCTTGGGGTCCTCATGCGCCCTACGAGGGGTCGAAACGACGCGCCTGGAGTTGTGAGTGCGTATATACCGGCAAGTCCTCATGCGCCCTACGAGGGGTCGAAACGGATATGCAGCTTGGAGGACCTCGGCGCAAGAAGGCGTCCTCATGCGCCCTACGAGTTGCCCTACGAGGGGTCGAAACTCGTCGCACTGCTCGTACGTCAGCGTTTCACCGTGTCCTCCCCCTTACGAGGGGTCTCGACGTTTCGAGCTCCAACGCCACCGAGGCACCCATACCCGCCCTCATTCCCCTATGAGGGGCCGCAGCAGCTCCACGCTGAGGCCGGAGTAGTCCAGCAGGCACTCATCACTTCATGTAAGGGATCTCACCACGCCTGCTGTGTCCGCCAAGGCCCCACCGGTGCCACGAGCACAGCAAACGCGACCACCTGCCCCGAACCCCTCTTTAACCAGGCCGAAGTGTGCCTCCCCGCTCAGTAGGCCGCCTCGTAGCCCCGGGCGACGCCGAGGACCTTGTCTACGTAAGCCCATGAGTGGTTGTAGAACCACAGCGCCTTGCGCAGCTTCTGGGCACCCTGGTTGGCGCCGTTCGCACACAGGTAGTTGGCCGCCGAAGGAACCGCGTCGTACGGGCTCCAGATGTCGGCCTTGCCGTCACCATCGCCGTCCACCCCGTATGCCTTCCAGGTGGCGGGCATGAACTGCATGGGGCCAAGTGCCCCGGCACTGGACGGACCGTTGTTGCGGCCATGTGAGCTCTCCACCTGACCGATGGCCGCAAGCACAGTCCACGACATGCCAGGGCAGACCGCCGCAGACGCCCGATAAAGGTCCAGGTAGCTGGCCGGGCGCCCCACGATGACCTTCTGCGCGCCGCGGGCGGGGGCCGCCGCCGCGGCGGCGGGGGACTTGGAGGTGGGGGCGCGGCGTTCGCCGAGGGTGACGATCTGGGCGCCCTTGCCGAGGAGGCGGCCGACGCCGCGGCCGACGGTGGCGGGCGGGGTGTCGGCGGTGTGGACGAGGACGGCCACTTCGGGGAACAGGCCGAGCCGGCGCCCCACGTCCAGGCTGACGATGCCGTCCACGCCGGGGAGGCCGAAGGTGGCGGAGGCGGCCAGGCGGGTGGAGGGGCCGGTGCCGAGCTGGTAGCGGGCGCCCAGGCGCAGGCCGAGGCGTTTGGCGGCTGCCATCTCGGCGATGAACTCGCCCCCGGCGAGGGCGCTCCACACGGCGGGCTCGTCGGCGATGGCCTTCGGGGTCCAGGATCGGAACTCGACGGGGTCGACGGCCAGCAGGCTGATCCCCTGGCCGGAAACGCGCACGGCGCCCGCGTCGGCGAGGGTGACCTTCTGCACGTGCTTGAGGCGGGAGATCCGGTTGACGGTCTCCCGGGAGACCGCGCTCTTCGCGATGGCCAGCAGTTTGGGTGGTGTGGGTGTCACGCCGGGACCTCCGCCGCGCGGGGGCGCCCCAGGGGAGGCCGTCCCCGCCGAAGGGGTGGGGGAAGGCTTTGTCGTGTTCGGGCGGAGGGCGTCAAGCGCGGCGGATGTCGGGGCCGGGGCCCCGGCACCTCCCATACCGACCGGCGCGCCATCACCCACCGGTCCGGCCTGTCCCACACCGACCGGCGCGCCATCACCCGCCGGTCCGGCCTGTCCCACACCGACCGGCGCGCCACCACCGGCCGGTCCGGACTGTCCCGCACCGCTCGGGAACGGAGCGCCATCACCCACCGGTCCCGACTGTCCCCCGCCCGCTAGGCCGCCTTCGCTCAGCTCCAAGGTGTTCACGACCGGTGACTCCCCGCTTCGCCGTACCTCCGCGCGGAGGATGACGTACAGGCTCACACCCGCGACCGAGAGTGCGGTCACCACCCCGAGAATCGCAAAAACGACCTTCCAACCGGGAAGACGCGACATTTGACACACGTTAGACCCTGTTGGTGGTTGCTTGACCCAGAAAACCGCTTGCTCGCCCGTGTATGGGTGCTCCAAGGTCGGAAGGGGCCCAGCGCCACCTGTGCAATGCCGTACCGTCACCGGACCAGCCGACGGTCGGGAAGGGAACGATCACGCCAGAGGCGTGCGGAAGTGGAGTTGTCGTGGTCGGGCCGTATCGAGGGCTCTTCAACACGCCGGGGGCCAAAGGCTTCGTCATCAGCGGATTTGTCGGACGCCTGCCGATGTCCATGCTCGGTATCAGCATTGTCCTGCTCATCTCCGCCCTCACCAACTCGTACGGCACAGCCGGGGCGATCGCCGCGACCGTCTCGGTGGCCTTCGCCGTCTCGGCGCCCCTCTCCGGGCGGCTGGTCGACCGGTTCGGCCAGGCCAGGGTACTCATCCCGATCACCATCGCGCACGGTGCCGCACTGATCGGGCTGATGCTGCTCGCGAGCTCCGGCGCACCCATCTGGACGTTGTTCGCCACCGGTGTGCTGGTCGGCGCGACGGCGGTCTCGCTCGGCTCGATGGTGCGAGCGCGCTGGTCGTATCTGACGGCGGGCGACAGCAAGAAGCTGCACACGGCGTTCTCGTTCGAGTCGGTGATGGACGAGATGATCTTCGTCGGCGGACCGGCGCTGGCGACCGCGCTCGCCACCACGGTGAGCGAGTACGCCGGGCTGGTCGTCGTGCTCCTGTCGACGACGATCGGCGTCACCACGTTCGCCCTGCAGCGCGGCACCGAGCCGCCCGTGCGTCCGCGCAGGTCCGGCGGCGGCACGTCCCCCATTCTGATCCCGGGTGTCGCGGTCGTGTCGTGCGTGTTCCTGGCGATGGGGTCGGTGTTCGGTTCCGTCGACCTGATCACCGTGGCCTTCGCCGAGGAGGAGGGTTCGAAGGCCGCCGCCGGGCTCATGCTCGGCGCGTTCGCCGGGGGCAGCCTGGTCTCGGGCATCTGGTTCGGCGCGCGCCAATGGCGGATCTCGCTGCGCAGCAGGTTCGTGCGCGCACTGGGGTTCTTCGCCGTCGGGGTCGTCCCGATCGTGTTCGTCGGCCACGTCGCGCTCATGGCGGTCGCGCTCTTCCTCGCCGGCCTCGCCATCTCGCCGACCATCATCACCGGCTACGCCCTGGTGGAGCGGCTGGTGCCGAACGGGCTGCTCACCGAGGGCATGGCGTGGATCTCCACCGCGGTCGGCTTCGGCGTCGCCATCGGCGCGTGGGCGGGCGGGCGGCTGACCGACATGTTCGGGGCGACCAACGCCTACGGGTTCGCGCTGATCTGCGCGTTGCTCGCGGCGACGGTGGGCCTCGCCGGCTCGGCGCTGCTGCGCACGCCGAAGGAGACCTCGCCCGCACAGGCGTAGGCCCGGCGAACGAAGGGGGGCCTACGCCCGGCGGCCCGCACAGGCGTAGGCGGAGGCCCGGCAGTCCCCAGTAAACGGCAGCCCCCGCGCAGAGCATTGCGCGCAGGAGTAGTTAAGATCTCAACCTTATTGCGAGAGATCACTGGGTGTCCCGTATCGATCACCCTGAGCGGTACGATGCGGGGCGCCCCGGCTCCTCCCCCTCAGAAGGTTCGGTCATGTCTCGCCTCCTCCGGTCACTGCTCGCACTCGCCTGTGGCGTCACCGCGCTCGCCGCGGGACCCGCCACCGGCGCCGCGTCCGCCACCGGCCCAGCGTCCACAGCCGCCCGTGTCGACTGCGCCGTAGTCAAATGCGTCGCCCTCACGTTCGACGACGGTCCGGGCAAATACGCCGGTGAGCTGCTCGACACTCTGAAGAAGCACAAGGCCAAGGCCACGTTCTTCCTGCAGGGGCAATATGTGAAGTCGCGCCCCGCCTTCGCCCGCCGCATGGCGAAGGAGGGCCACGAGCTCGGCAACCACAGCTACCGCCACTCCAACTTCACCGGCATCTCGATCGAGGACATCCGCACCGAGGTGGTCTCGACGCAGGAGATCGTGCACGAGGTCACCGGTGAGTGGCCGGTGTTGCTGCGCCCGCCTTACGGCTTGAGCACGCCCTCGGTCGAGCAGGTCGCGGCCGAGGTGAACCTGCCGATCGTGTTGTGGAATGCCGGCTCACGCGACTGGGCGCTGCGCGACACCAAGGAGATCACCAAGCAGGTGCTCAAGGTGGCCGAGCGCAACTCGGTGGTGCTCATGCACGACTGGGTGCAGGAGTCGGTGAAGGCGATGCCCGCGATCCTCACCGAGCTCTCCAAGCGGGGTTACCACATGGTGACAGTCTCGGACGTGCTCGGCGACGCGATGCCCGCCGCGGGCGGGACCTTCCCCGCCGACAAGGTCGTGGGCTAGGAGCCATACCGCTCCGGGCCTTGCATGAGTAGTGTTCATGTTCACTGCTCCGTCACTCGCGGGGAAACCCGCGGGCGGAGCGACGCGCGGAACGCGACGTGGGCGAGGTCCTGCATGGGCAAGGTTTCTTCCGGCAAGGTTCACAGCGGCATTCCCGGCAGGACCTTCCGCAACTGGGCCGGCAATCAGCGCACAACCGCCGCCGAGGTCCGGACGCCCCGATCGGCCGCCGACGTGGCTCGCGCCGTACTCGACGGCGCCGCCGCCGGCAGGCGCGTGCGCATGGCCGGCAGCGGCCACTCCTTCACGGGGGCGGCCCTCACCGACGGCCTGCTGCTGCGGCCCGACGGCCTTACCGGTGTGCGCGCCGCGGGCGACACATGGGTGACGGCCGGGGCGGGCACGACGGTGCACGACCTCAACCTCGAACTCGACCGGCGCGGGCTGGCCCTGGCCAACATGGGCGACATCACCGCCCAGACCGTCTCGGGCGCCATCCAGACCGGCACCCACGGCTCCGGGCGAAGTAGCGGCGGCCTCGCCGACCAGGTGCTTTCCCTGGAGATGGTGCTCGCTTCCGGCGAGATCGTCACCGTGGGCGCGGACGACACCGGCGAGAAGCGCGACCTGTTCGACGCCGCCCGCGTCGGCCTGGGCGCGCTCGGGGTGCTCACCGCCGTGACGTTCCGGGTGGAACCCGCCTTCCTGCTCCACTGCGTCCGGCGGCCGATGGCGCTCACCGAGATCCTGGACTCGCTCGACAACCTGACGGACGAGAACGACCACCTCGATTTCCACTGGATGCCTCACACCGATGTGTGCCTGGTCAAACTGGGCAACCGTACGGCGAGGCCCGCGTCGCCGCCGAGCGCCTTCCGGCGCTGGCTGGACGAGCGGTTCCTGGAGAACACGCTGTTCGGCTTCGCCTGCGCCGTGGGCGCCCGCCATCCCCCGGCCATCCCGTCGATCAACGCGATCGCGGCGCGGCTGCTCTCGGAGTCGTCGCACGTGGACGCCTCGCACAAGGTGTTCGCGACGCTCAGGGAGGTGCGGTTCCTCGAAACCGAGTACGCCGTGCCGCGCGAGCACCTCGGCCGCGCCCTGCGCGAGCTGCGCGACTTCATCGACCGCGCCGGCCTTCGGGTGAGCTTCCCTGTCGAGGTGCGTGTGGCGCCGCCGAGCGACGCGTGGTTGTCGACGGCGTACGGCAGAGCCACCGCCTACATCGCCTGCCACGTCTACTGGCGCTCACCCGATCCGGGCTATTTCGCGGGGGTGGAGGAGATCATGACCGGGCTGGGCGGGCGGCCTCACTGGGGCAAGCTTCACAACCAGCACTCGACCTACCTCGGCCAGGTATATCCACGTTTGGCGGATTTTATTGCGCTCCGCGAAAGACTTGACCCTGACAGACTGTTTATGAACGACTATCTGGAAGGCGTACTCGGCTGAGCACGCCGACCGGACCGGACCCTGACATACGCGAAGTGCTGGGCGGTGCGGGTGCCGCTGGGGGAGAATCCGTCGAGGAGCCTCACCCCCGGCGTCCCGCCACTGATCTATAGTCAACCTCAATGCCGCATACTGTGACCGGCGTCACATCGTCCTCGGCCCCCTCCGGGAAGGCGATGTTCGGACATGCCGGGTACGGTGCTGGAAGGCAACCGGCACACGCGAGAGACTCAAGGGTCCGGGGGAAGAACAAGCAGGACGACGAAGGGACTCGCATGCAGGAGCTCCGACTCGTCGCGGTGAGCGAAGACGGCACATACCTCGTGCTGGCCACAGCCGGCCGGGGCACGCGGTTCACGCTCCCCGTGGACGACCGGCTCCGAGCTGCTGTCCGCGGCAACTTCTCCCGTCTCGGCCAGTACGAGATCGAAGTGGAGAGTCCGTTGCGTCCCAAGGAGATCCAGGCGCGGATCCGCGCGGGGGAGACCGCGGAGGAGATCGCCATGACGGCGGGAATCCCGGTCGAGCGCGTCCGCTGGTTCGAGGGGCCGGTGCTGCAGGAGCGGGAATACATGGCCCAGCAGGCACAGCGCTGCGCCGTCAGGCTCCCGGGCGACACCTCTCCCGGCCCGATCCTCGGCGACCTCGTGGCCGAACGGCTCAGCCGCCGCGGCGTGCCCGCCGACGAGATCGACTGGGACTCCGCCAAGCGCGACGACGGCCTGTGGCGCGTCAAGCTCGGCTTCGTGTGGAACGGCCACACTCGAAACGCCGAATGGCTTTTCGACCCGCGCCGCCGCCACATCAGCCCCAACGACGACGAAGCGATGCGCCTGTCGGCGTCCGAATACGTCGAGCCCGCCCCCGACACCACGGTCACGCCTTTCGTGCCGCGTGTCGCCAAGCTCCAGCCCGTGCCGCCGCTCGCGCCGCCGGTCCCCTTCCCCTCGGTGATCCGGCACGACCCGCCCGCCATGCGCCTGGAGGCCGAGCACATCGGCCATCCGCGCCAGCTTGAGCAGCCCCCGCTACGCCGCGAGACCCCCGGGCCCACTTGGGCCGATCCCGCCGCGCCCAAGATCATACCGCCGGACGACGAGCCGGGCACCGTGCCCGCGGCACGCCTCAGCGACGAGGGGCCCGCCGGTCCGTCCCGTGGCATCATGCAGAACCTCCCCCCCGCGACAGCGCACACCACACCCGCCACGGCGGAGGGGGACCACGACATGGGCGACAGCACAGCCCGCACCGCATTCCCACACGGCGACACGCCTGCGATCGGCACCCCGACGGCCCAGCCTCCGTACGGCACAGCCCCGACACCGCCCGTCACCCGCCCGTCGCCCCCACCGGCGAGCGACTTCCACACGCGCTCCGCCGCACCGGTGAGCGACACGGCGAGCCCGGCCATCGGTGGCGCCCGGCCCGCCGCGCCGCTGCACGACAATCCGGCGCACGGTTTCACCGCGGGCAGGTCGCCATACGACAGTCCGGCCGCCCGCCCGGCTGCGCCCTCGGCCTCCGACAGGTTCGGCGCACGATCCGACGAGGCGGCGGGTGGACACGGCTCCGCCCCCACGCCCCTGTACGGCACCCCGGCACACGGCCCCGCCGCGGACGCGAACCGGCCCACACCGCTGTACGACAGCCCGACCGGCCCCGCCGCCCACCCTGCCCGGCCGGACAACGTCCCAGCGGGCGGTCCTGCCCCCGAGACGCCCGCCCACGACACCGACCCCCCTGCCGGCGGCCCCGAGGATGTACGGCAGAGCCAGCCCGAGGCCGGCCGCGCGCCACTCGGCGAGGCTTCGGCTCCCGTCACACCTTCGGTGAGTTCGCCGAAGGACGATGTGGCAGCCTCCGCCGAGCCGCATGTGCAGCAGAGTGCCTCGGCGCCGACCACAGCCTCACCAGGAACCGCCTCGCCCGCGCCTGCCGCGTCCACCGCGGACTCGCCCGCCATCGTTCCACCCGCCGCGACCTCGCCTTCCGCAGGGCCTTCCGCAGCCGTCGCGCCCCCTGCGGATTCTCCCGTCATGGCCTCGCCCGCCGCGGGTCCGCCCAGCGAGGTCTCGCCCACCGCGGAGCCCACCGCGAGTTCTCCCGGTACGGCCTCGCCCGCCGCGAGTTCTGCCGACACGGCCTCGCCCGCCGCGGGTCCGCCCAGCGGGGTCTCGCCCACCGCGGAGCCCGCCGCGAGTTCTGCCAGTACGGCCTCGCCAGCCGCGGAGTCCGCCGCAGACGTTCCGCCTCTGGCGGCCTCGCCCGGCATGGCGCCGTCCGCCGACGCCACGCCCGCTGCGGCCCAGGATGTCGCCGCCTCCCCCACAGACGTCATCCCGGCTGCAACCAAGGAGGTTCCGGCCTCTTCCGGCGAGGTCGCCACCGCTTCAGGCGCCGGCGAGGTGGACTCGCAGTCCGCCAAGGACGCCTCTGACGCGGCCGCCGTCCCGGCAGACGCCGCCCAGGCGGAAGCCGCCCAGGCCGCCGCGCCTCCCGCCGCCACCATGCCCGCCACCCCCGCGCCCGCTGCCACCACACCCGCCACTCCGGCCGGTGACCAGGCCGGCGACAAGGCTTCCGCCGTACCCGCAGCCGAGGAAACGCCTGCCGCCGAGCCCGCGCAGAAGGCGGGTGACGCTGTGGAGAGCCCGCAGGAGCCGGCCGCGGCGGCGGCCAAGGCCGAACCCAAGCCGGACCCGGCACCTGCCGCTCCCGCCAAGCCGGCGCCGGGCAAGCAGGCGGCCGAGAAGGGCGGCAAGGGCAAGGCGGCGGCCGACAAGACCTCGGAGCCCCCGCAGGCTCCCCCGGCGCCCGCTCAGCCGACCCGCCCCGCCCGGAGGTCGCGTGGCCGCCGCGCGTCCGTGCCGAGCTGGGACGAGATCATGTTCGGCGCCCGCCGCCAGGACTGACGGCCCGCGCTCGCGGGCTCCCACACCGCTCTCCGGCCGGCCAGACCCACTCTGGTCGGCCCCTCGGTGTGCGCCGCGCCTCGCAGGCACCGGCCTTTTTATCGTCCGGGGACCGGCCGAAAAGAATTACGGCCGGACAGGGCAAACCATTTTTGTCTAACAACTAATTCCGGTCTCAACGCGAGTTCGGCCGCTGTTTATCACTGGGCGGCACAGAGGACGGAACAGCGGCCAGGCAGGTCATTATGGCTTGACGCCGCCCGGCCACAGGACGGACAAGAACAAAAGTTCGTTCACCCTAGGTGACCGAGCGGTTACCTACTTTAACTCTCGAATAATGTCAACGATTGTGTTCGCCCTCTTGCTGTGTTGCTATCTATGAGGAGCATCCGTCCAAATAGTCGGAATGTAACACGGGGCGAGCTTTCTCAACGTGCTTCCACCGATCGCGCGGAGAACAAACAAACCCGTACGACCGCCGATATCGATGGGGCACATATGCGGCCAGGGCCGGGCAGCCGTTTCCTCATCAAACGCCTTGGCCTGCGGCCGGCGAGTTCACAGACCTCGCCCTGCACATTCGCGACGTACCAGCCAAGGGGTGAGTCATGAGTACGATTCAGCCGGTCGGAGAGCTGCGAATACGCCGTGCGGGCGATTTCGCGGAGTTCTCCGGCCGATCCGGAGGCGAGAAGAGCGCAGCGGCCTCCGTGTCCACCGTCACAAGATACGCTCCCGGATTTGTCCTGCAAATTCAGATCGATTCGCCGTCCCTCGCCGACCTCGTCGCCAGATACGGCGCCGCGAAAGCCAAGGCCGCTCCCGCCGCCGCCGCGGGCGCCGGTCTTCCGCCGGACGCGCAGCGACCGCCCGACCGGGCCATGATGCCCGCCGCTCCGGGCGGCTCCTACAAGGCCGGCGACATCGTCGTGTGCTCCCACCCCGACGGCAGTGTCCCGGCCAAGCCCCAGATCGCCGCGTTCCTCGCCGACGTCGACGGCATTCAGCCCGCCAACCCCGTCATCGGCCGTGTGGAGGACCTGGCCGCACTGCGCAGGCTCGCCGACGCGGTCGCGCAGCAGCCGGTGAGCAATGAACTGCTCACGCGGCTCTTCACGACGACCGTCGTCGTCTAGGGGGACCGGCCCGGGATGTATTTCCTGCTTGGCATGCTGGTCTGCGCACCGCTGATCGCCTCGGCCGTGGGCAAGGGCTGGGATCTGGTCTGGGCGGAGAAACGCCGCTCCGTCATCCCGGCCTCTCTCGACCACGGTCTCACCGTGATACATGCGATCCTCTGTACGGCGTTCGTGCTCTCTCCCGCCCCCGTCGTTCTTTATGCGGTCGCGGCGGTGTATGCGGTCATGGGGGCCGGGGTGCTGTGGCTGCGCGTGCAGCGGGGCCGGGCGGACTGCGGGTGCTGGGGCAGATCCCGGTCGGGGCGGCTCGGCTACGGGCTCGCCGCGGCGGATCTCGGCCTCGCCGTCCTCGCCGCCGCCGTCGCCGCGATGTTCGCAGAGCCCGCCCTTCCACCGCTCACCGTGCGGTTGTTCGGCTTCGCCACGGCGCTGATCCTCGCACTCTTCGCCATGGTGATCCTCCCCGCCTACCTGCCGCTTTTGAAGCGCTATCGGGAGCTGGCCGCCCGCTACCGGCCCTGGCTGGAGGACTTCCCGGATCTCCGTGCCCCCTCCTAAGCCGCCGACCCGCAAAAGAAAGGCTTGAGGATGTCGGTTGCCATAGTGGTGATTGTCGCCGTGTGCCTGGCCGTCACGCTTCTCAACTTGATCTTGACGGCGGTGCTGTTCCGGCAGCTCGGCGTGTTCGTGCTGGGAACCTCACGGGGCGCCAACGACAGCGGCATCTCGGTGGGCCGGCGCCTTCCCCGGCTCGACCTGGTCGACGCGCGCTCGAACGCGAGCGTCGACGTGCACACCCGCGAGCCCAAGCTGCTGTTCTTCGGTTCCACCGCGTGCAGCGAATGCTCGCTCATCTACCCGGACATCAAATATGTCGAGGACCACTACGACATTCAGGTGGTCAATCTGCTGTTCGGCAAGGACATCGCCGACGTCACCGCCTACGCCCAGCGCTTCGGCGTCAAGGGGCCCGTCGTGTTCGCCAATGAGGAGATCGGCCAGGCGTATGACGTCGAGGTCAGCCCCTTCGCCTTCGTCGTCGACCACCGCGGCCTCGTGGCCGCCAAGGGACTGATGAACACCCGCACCCAACTGATCAAGATGCTCGCCCCTGTCCGGAGCGTCGAATTCGCAGAGGAGCACAAGGATGAAATCCACGTTATCGCGTGACGAGAAGTTCCAGTTGGGGACGGCGAAGGCCGCGCGGCGATTCGGGCGCCGCGGGTTCCTCGGGAAGACGGGAGCGTTCGCCGCCGCGGTGGCGGGCGTCGTCGTCGGAGTGGACGTCCGCCCGGCGCTGGCCCACGGCACCTGCTACCCGCCTCAAAGCACCTATTGCTCGGGATGCGCCGCCGACTCCAGTTGCCCCAGCGGTTTCGCGACCTGCACGCCAACCTACGACCGCGGCTGCGGGCAGTGCCCCTACAGCAGCGGGTGGTGGTATACGGGCACCGCTCCCAACCGGCACCGCTGCCGCGACTGCATTTCCAGTATCTTCGGCCCTATCCCGTGCACGGGGGCCTACCACTGCGGCTGCAAATCCACCATTCACTACTGAAAACCAAATGATATATATCTCGGTCATCCTCGCCGGTGTCGCAGGAGTGCTCTCATTCGGCACCTCTTGAGGCCTCAACGCGGCCGGCACGCTGTATGCGTCGCCCAGGGGCTGGATTTCAAATTTCGTTCGCGGACTGGCCGCCGGCGCGGGCATGCTGGCTGTCGTCGTCCTCGCGCTCAGTGTTTCCTCGTGGTTGCTCCCGGTGGAATCCGGGGTGCGCCAGGTGGTTATCACGGCGGTGGTGGCGGCCTTCGCGATCAGCGAACTCCTGGGAGGCATATGGCACCGTAAAATGTCGTTGCGCTGGCTCGTCCCGACCGAACTCGTGAACAGCAACGATTCGGTGGCGGCGACACGGTGGGGACGCTCACTGGGATTTGGTTTTCTGACCGACGCCCCCTACGGGGTGTTTCACGTGGCTCTGGCGATTCCGGTGATAGCCGGCAGTGTCGGAGGAAGTCTTGCGGCGGTCGGTGCATTCGCCTCCGCGCGTGCTCTGCCGTACCTGATCAAGCCGATCGGCAGCAATGCATCAGAGATCGCAGACTATGCGGTCAAAGGCCGAAGTATACTGTTCCGTGCTGCACGCTTTACGTCCTTCCTGTCACTCGCAGCCACACTCGTCTGGATGCTTCAGTGAAACGCATGACAAGGACAATGGCCGTTGCGCTCGCGGCAACGGCCATCACCTCGTGCCAGTCCTCCCCGCCCCCGCAGGGTGAGGCCGCCAAGGCGGCGCCGGTGAAACACCCGCCGAGCGGCCCCCCTGTCGTCACCGGCGGCCAATGCCCGGTGACCCGCACCGTGACCCGGCCGACCACACTGACAGGAGACCTGCTGGGCGACGGCCCCGCACGCCCCTTCATGCCGCCGACGCTGCGTTACGACGAGCTCGGCAGCGAATTCGGCGGCGACGGCTGGGGCGGTGCGAAGGTGCCGTGGTTCACCCAGCCGGACATCACCACTCCCATCACCATCAGAGGCATACGCCTTGACGGTGAAGGCGGGGTCGCTTTCAGGAGCGGGGGGGCGAAGGCGCCGCTCGACAAGCTCGTCATCGCCCCCGACCCGACGGCCAAGGACTGGCGCGACCACCCCGGATTCGTCCTGCTGAAAACGCCGGGCTGCTACGCCTTCCAGATCGACACGGCCTCAAGCACCACCTATATCGTCTTCAAAGCCGAGGGCCCGGTAATCGCCTGAGCCCCGGCGCCCGAACCGAACAGGGGCTAGGCCCCCTTCTCCTCCCCCGGCTGGGTGAGGAGGAACGGCCTGATCCAGTCGGGTGTGACGTCCGCCGCGAAGGCGACGCCGTCGTCGGTGGCCACGTCGCGGGCGGCGTAGCCGCCGGTGCCCGCGCCGACGCCCGCGGTGACGGTGAGCAGGCCCGAGCGGCGCTGGGTCCACGACTGGCTGAGGGTCCAGCCGACGATGGCACGCTTCTCGATGACGGCCTGGGAGCGCCGCAGCGAACCGGAGCGCACCGAGATGCGCACACCGTCGTAGGTGTGGCCCAGAGAACGATAGTGGTCAAGCCCCAAAGGAACGCCGAGTACGGCGAAGCCCAGGGCGACGCCCGCCGCGGTCCACCACGGCCAGCCGCCGACGGTGAGGGCGATCCAGCCGGGCACAAGCGCGGCGACCAGCCACGGCACGATCGCGCGCACCAGGGCACGCCGCCGGGCGGCGGGCGGATGGGGGCGCAGGGGCGAGGAGAAGGGGGTGACCGCCTCGGCGGTGATCTCCCAGGCGTGGGATTTCGGCACGACGGGCAAGAGCTGGCCGCGTGTCTGCGAGTTGCCGAGCCCCGTCACGATGGCCCACACGCGGGCGACCTTGCCGATCCGCTCGGTCGGGGAGTCGACGATCTCGTAGCCGCGCACGCGGCGGCGCTCCAGCGAGACACTGCGGCGAGTGGTGAGGCCGCGTTCGGCGACGAGGTGGTCTCCCCGGGCGAGCAGGGTGAACTGCCAGTTGAACAGGGCGTACATCACGCCGCCCACCACCGGCATCGCGAGCACGAGAAGCAGGATGACCGCAGCGAGCAGGACGGGCCGGTCGAGCAGCCACAGTCCGGCGTCGCGGGCGATCCGCACAAGCCCGGCGTCGCCCTCCTCCTTGCCGAGGCCGATCTCACGGCCCCAGTTGAAGAACAGGCCGACAGCGGCGCCGATCACGGCGAACGGCGTGAGCACATAGGCGCCGGACAACGGACCGTAGCGGAGCCACCGCCGCGGCACCCGGCTGAACACCCGCTCCTGCGGCCTGTCGGGGGTTTTCGTCTCGCCGCCGTCCGCCGGCTGTTCCCGCGGGGGTACGGTGACCGCCGTCGCATCGGCCTCCGGAGCGGGGGCCGAGCGGGAACGCCGCATGAGGAGGGTCTTGAGGCGGGCGGCCTCCTCCTTGGTGATGCCGCTGAGTTCGCCCTCCTCCTCGTCGCCGCCGGTGGCTCCGGTGTCGATGCGCAGGACGACGAGCCCGAGGAGGCGGTGCAGGGGCGGGGTGGAGATGTCCACGCCGCGGATCCGGTCAAGCGGGATGGTCCGTACGGATCTCCCGATGAGCGATTTCGTCAGCTCAAGCCGGTCGCCGATGATCTGGTAGCGGAAGGTGAACCACTGCACCACCGCGAACACCACCGCGCCGCCCACGCCGACCGCCGCCCACACGATGGACGTCGGGGAGAAACCGCCCACGAACAGCACACCGGCCAGCGGCAGGATGAGCGCGCGCAGGTTGCGCACGGGGTCGATCAGCATCATCAGCGGGCTGACGCGCGAGGGCTCCGGCGGCGGCTCGGCATACTCCGGCCAACCCTGGGGTGTGCCGTCGGGTCCGGGAAGTTCGTCCCACTGGTGTGGCGGCACCTCGGGACCGGGCACCTCAGGCCCGGACACCGGTCCCGAAGGCGCGGGTCCGGCGCCATGGCCGAACCCCTCGGGTGCCGCCGGGCGCGCTCCCTGGCCGGACGCCGCGGGGGACTCAGGGGACGCGGGATGGTGGGGATGCGGGCGGGTGCCCGATCCCGGCTGCTCCTCGGTCACGTGGCATCGTCCCTGAGGGCCTCGGCGCGCTGGGCGAGGGTGCCCGCCAGAGCGGCGGCCACGTCGTAGTCGAGCCCCTTGATCGAGGACGACCCGGCGTGTGACGCCGTGCGTATCTCCACGGTGGCGAGCCCGAACATGCGCTCCATGACGCCCTGCTCCTTGTCGACCGTCTGGATACGGCTGACCGGCACGAAGACCCACTTCCTGTCGATCCATCCCGACCGCGCGTAGACCACGTCGTCGGCGAGCTCCCACCGGTGCACGGCATAGCGTCTGACGGGCTCCAGCACGCCGAGCGGCCCGAAGACGACGGCGGTGACGACCGGCAGCCAGCCGATCCACCCGGGCACCCAGGGCCAATCCGTGCTCCCCAGCCATTGGGCCAGGAGAAACGAGCCTCCGACCATGAGCACGAATCCAATGAGCGATTCGAGCAGCCACAGCTTGATGGCGTTCTTGGAGACCCGGTTGATGGGATCGCGGAGCGGTGCGGTCACCTGCCCAGCCTAGCCCGGTTTCGACCGTATATATCTAGCGCGGAGGTGTGCTCCCTCAGACAACTTGTATACACAATGACGGCACCTACCTTCGGGATATATGTGCAGGTCAAAGCATATGTGCTGATCGTTTATAACAGATCTGCCAGCGTTCTGTCAGTGCCCTCCACCGCCTCTCAGCGCTCCCTCAGCGCCCTGTCAGCGCCCCCCGCGACGCTGGAGGCGAACGGAGGGCGGACATGACCACCACGCGATATGCGATCCAGGCGGAGGGCCTGGCGAAACACTATGGGGAGACCAAGGCGCTCGACGGAGTCGACCTCGCGGTGCCGCAGGGCCGGCTGCTCGGGGTGCTCGGTCCCAACGGCGCGGGCAAGCCGACAATCGGATTGTGACACTCTTGACACCAATGTGGCTGCGGCATGGGCCGAGCGTTGATCCATCGTGAGCCGATGTCTGTCTACTGCTCGGTTAGCCTGGGATCATCGCCAACCGCGAGAGGGTGATGCACCATCGCAGACAACCACGGAATCGGTGATCGTCTACGTGAGTTGCGCAAACGGCGTGGGCTGACTCAGGAAGAACTTGCGCATGCGTCGAACCTGAGCCTTCAAGTGGTGAAGAAGATCGAGCGCGGCGGAAGCGCAAGACTGGAAACGCTTCACCAACTTGCCCGCACTCTTGACGTGGTGACCCTCACCTTCGTTGGGTCGACCTCACCTGAGCCAAAGGAAGACAACGACGTCGCTGTTCTAGCCGATCTACGGTCCGCGATAACTCCTCCCGTGGGACTTACCGGGCGGCCGATCTACGGGTCGAGTGACGGCGACGATCTCGACCTGGAGCGCTTGCTGAGGGCGGTGAAGCTGGCCGAGGGCGCATACCGAACCAACCGCTATGACGACCTAGCGAGCTTTCTTCCAGCGCTTATCCGCTCTGCACATCATCACGTGGACGGCTATGCAAGCAATCAGTCTCACCGGGACGCCCTGAGGTTACGCGCGGACGTAGTGGGACTGGCAGGCCGCTACCTGATTCAGATCAGAGCCCACGACCTAGCACTGGTTGCCCTTCACGCGTCACTACGCGATGCACTGGACATCGAGGACGCCACACGAGCGGCAGCAGCAGTGAGCGGGCAAGCCCATGCGATGCTACGGCAAGGGCGATTCCATGAGGTCGAACGGTTGTGTTCCGAGACTGCGGCGCAACTCGAACCGCAGTTGTCCAAGGCCACGCCTGGTCAGTTGTCGGCCTGGGGATGGATGCTCCTAAGGGCAAGTGCTGCGGCGGCAAGGAACAACCGTCCAAAGGAAGCGATGGAGTATCAGGGCATTGCCGCCGCCGCTGCCGCACCGCTGCGACACGAGCATGCCACCGTGGATCAGAAGACGTTCGGACCGACGACGGTCGCGCTGAAGACCATCGAGAATGCACTGGTTTCGGGCGCTCCTGACAAGGCGCTTGCTCTCTCGTCCACGTTGAGTCGCACTGACGATCTCACCAATGAGGAGTGGGACCGTCATCTCTTGGATAGGGCGCGGGCTAGTGTGCAGACCGGGGACTCTGAGGCGGCGACAGAGCTACTCGTGGAACTTCGGCGACGTAGCCCCCAATGGTTGCGATATCAACAACCTGCACGTGACACCTTGCGAGAAATCCTCGCCACTCGAAATCGACGGCTCACCGAACAACAGCGGATACTCGCCGACCACATGAAGATCACAGACTAAGGGCTACGAAACGTAGCCCCTCATCATGCGCAGCACGGTCAAAGGGCCGTGCTGCGTTTCTGTTGTGCTCGGCTGGCCCCATCTATCGTCGCCGTAGTCGTGTCTGACGAGGTGATGATGAGGCCAGAGCGATTGCGAGCGGAGAGCCTGCACGGTCCATGGCCAACCCCAATCGAAGAGCTAGGGGCGGAGTTTGGCGATACCTGGGAGATCTGGCGCGAAGTGGATCCGGCGGGGCGACATGGTGATTGGTTCGCTCGCCGACTCGACGGCCTAGGAGAGACCCTCAGCGCTTCCGATGCGGACTCGTTAAGAGATCACATCTCCCAAGCCAATAGACGTGCTGTGCGTCAAACCCTAGAGGACACACAAAAACCCTACGCAGAAATGGTGCTGCCGGAAACAGACACCAAGCAGCAAGCCTAAGACGTTAGCGGGCCCGCCGAACGATGGCACTCGAAACGACGGACCCTTGATCGCACGTAGGACTTAATGGAGGTGCGACCCATGCCCAAGCTTAGGGCTGGTTCAGAGACCCCTGTGCCGCAATCGCCCCTGAGTGATACGTGGGCCGCTTTAGCGGTCTATGCCGAGGCGCTGCGCCGGTGGCAGGTTCCCGTCCGTCTGGACGGTTCGGGGGACTGCCTGTGGGTGTATTCGCTGCTCTCGGGATCCCCGGAAGGCGTGGTGACCCTGGTGGCCACCCCCAAGGGTCCGGCCTTTCTCTTCAGCCCGTTCGGTGACCGGTTCGACCGGATGGTGCCTGTGTGGCTACTGCCGGTGCTCACGGCGTTCGATCCGATCAGCGTGCCCGGTGTCCTCCCCTACGGTCGGGGGTCGCTGTGAACGCTGTCACGGACTTGTTCACCGAGGTCCGGCCCGTCCTGGCCAATGCGGGGCTTTACCCGGTACTGAGGGAGGGGCCGCCGCGACTGGTCGGTGTCGACGAGCACGGCTGGGAACGCATCATCGTTGAGGGTCCGGCTGATGAGTTCGACCGGTACACCGCCGAGATCCCCGCGCGGGGGATCTTGCTCCCTCTCACAGTGGAGCAGATCGCCGATGCGCTGCGCCCCTCGAACTGGGGCGGGTGACCGTGGCTGAGACGCCGGACGCCTACTCGTGCCACCGACAGGCGGGGCAGCGGTGCAACTGCGATGCTAGGCCGCTGCCCGGACATTACGAGCCGGAGGTGGCGGCGCTCGCCGGTCTTGGACGCCTCCTGGCTGAGCGGGGCGCGGTGTGCGAGCTTGACCAGGGTGAACCACTACCTGCCATGTTCGGTCGGGCCTCGCACGTCTGCCGGATACCACAGCTCACCGTGTGGGACCGGGGAGGGCTCCGCCTCGCCACCCTGAAGACTTTCGTGGAAGACCCGCAAAGCGTGGGCCTCCTCAATGTCTTCTGGATGGCCACCAAGGAAAGTGGCTTCGTCTCGCTCGCCGATGACGGGGAACTTGACGAGCTGCTGCGGCGCTTGGGCTCTGCTGCCACCGCCTGTGTGCGGGCGGCTGAGGAGAGCCGGGAGGTCGCGATGCTGAGGGAGCGGTTCACCCTCCGCTGGGAGCAGGGCCGGTTGCCGGGGCACCGCAACGGCATGCTCGGGTCTGTCTGGGCGATGACGGTCAACGAGTTCCGGCGGCGCTTGGCGGGTGAGGTGACGTTGTCCGTGCACCTGCCGGGTCCGGAAGGCCGGTGGCCTGATCAGGAACTCGGCTCCGCTGAGGCTGCCCAGGAGCGGGCGGCGGAAGTCGTAACGGTGTTTCTGTGGCGGATGTCGGGCAGCGTGCCGGTCCCGCTGTAGCCGCTGCTCCGCTGTGTCTCCTGACGGCCGGGCAGGGTCTACCCGGCCGTCAGGCTTGCCGGCATTACTCCTTGTAGTGAAAGCACGACTTTCTGTGCGGATCGTCTTTGGAGGTGAACGCGTGAGATTGATCGGACGTGCGGAGTCTCCGCCGGTGAACGGAGCAGCCCTGGGACCTGCACGGGCGGCGATGGATGTGCCGTATGTGCGGATGGGAGCGGTGGCGAGCCTCGTCGCCCGGTCGGACCAGTGGGCTCGGGTCGCTGAGGGCATCCCCGCGCGGATCAACGCTTTGCGCTCGCGGGCGAGTCAGGGCCAAGGCGTGTGGCAGGGCCATTGGTGGTCTGTGGCTGTCCGTCGCGGTGTAGGCGAGCAGGGCCGGGACCGCATGTGGATACGTCACAGGCCGGACTGCCGGGGATGCCTGTCCCCCGGGTCGGCGTGGCTGCGCTCGGGCGCGACGATAGCGCCTGAGGTCGTCGGCGGGGTCGAGGTCGCTGGGTGTCCGGGGATGCTGGTCTGCCTCGTCTGGGAGACGCCTCCCGAACGTGTCAGCCGGTACACCGAACTGGAGACGCAGATGCAAGGGCTGGTCGACCGGGCCAAGGCCGCCCCCGGGGTGTGGCACCTGCTGGTGGAGGGCATGCCTGCCCGCTTCAAGAACTACAGGTCGCGTGTCCGGAACGGTCGGGGGCTTTGGGCCGATCACGCCTGGGAGGTCAAGCAGCTTGCGGCCGGTGACCGGACATCGTCGCTGTATGTACGGCATCGGGAGGACTGCCCGTGTAGCCCGGATGAACTCTGATGAGGTCGTCTCCGCCCGCTGCCGGGACTGCGGGACCTTGAAAGTCCTCTGATCCCGCGCACGGCGCGCATCTTAGCCTGGCCGGAACCTCTGTTCCGGTGCCGTCGTCTGGTGCGCGGCCGAGGCTGCTGTTCTTCTGCGGCGGTTGCCGGTGCCTGG